>NZ_JBIBKX010000015.1:0-239597 GCF_042959425.1 Streptomyces sp. NPDC007896
ACAGACGGCAGAACCTTGAAAGCCACACCCGACGCTCCTGGGTGGATGAACCATACGAAGGGCTCACCACGTCCCGCAGGACAACGTAGGGAACCCTGAAGCGAATCCAGCTACTGGAGCGAGGCCAGTTTTCGGAGTATCAGGGCGGAGAGCGGCGTGGGCAGGGTGCGCAGGGCGCGGACCAGGGTTGTCGTGGTCCAGGGGAAGTACGCCTGTGCCGGTTCTCTTTCCAGGGCGCGTACGACGTGTCGTGCCGCGCGGTTCTGGCTGATCCGGAAGGGCTTGGGGAGACCGTCGGCGCCGACGCGGTCGGTTGCGACGAAGCCCGGGTGGATGCTGGTGAACCGGATGCCACGGGGCGCGAGTTCGACGCGTGCGGTGTCGATGAGGGTGCGTGCGGCAGCCTTCGCTGCCGAGTACGGGCCCTGGCGGGGGATGCCCATCAGGCCGGCCAGCGAGTTGGTGTGCGCGATCAGGCCTCCGGTGCGCTGGGTTTTCATCTGTGCGATCAGCGGGACGAGGTAGTGGACGACGACGTCGTAGTTCAAGGCGGTGATCCGTGCGATGTCGGCCACGGTGACCTGGTCCATGGACATGTCCGGTCCCTGGCCGGCGTTGAGGAGCGCGATGTCGACGGATCCGTACTCCGCGACGCACGCGGCCACCACCGCGCAGGCCGCCCCCGGGTCCAGGGCGTCGGCGGCGATGTCCAGGCAGGTGCTGCCTGCGGCACGGATCTCCTGGGCCACGGAGGCGAGTTCGGGGGCGCGCCGTGCCGTGATGACCAGCCGGTTGCCGCTGTGCGCGAGTTGGCGTGCCACCTCCGCGCCGATGCCCGAGGAGGCGCCGACGATCAGGACGGTGCGGCCGGTGACGCGGGTCATGGTGTCACCTTGCCCGCGGGGCGGGCCGTCACAGGAAGTGCCGGCCCTCACCCCGGTACGTCGGTACGGTGTCGACCACCTCGCCGCCGCTGACCAGGTGGAGTTCGCCGACCCGCTCGCACAGTTCACCTGCCTTGGCATGCCGCAGCCACACCCGGTCGCCGATGCGCAGGACCTGCGCGGGCTTGCCGAGCAGCGGGGTCTGCACCTCGCCCGCCGCTTCGGTGGCGGTGACGCGCAGGCCGGGGGGCCAGGCCAGGGTGGGCAGCCGGTCCTTGCCGGGCGGGCCGGAGGCGATCCATCCGCCGCCCAGGAGCGTCGCGATCTTCGGGGAGGGTCGGCGTACCACGGGCAGCACGAAGTACGCGGCGGGTACCGGCCGGAAGGACCGGTAGAAGTCGAACAGCCCGGGACCGTACAGGCCGGAGCCCGCCGCGAGTTCGGTGACGGCGTCCTCCCGCGTGGTGGTCTCCAGGCTGCCGGTGCCGCCGCCGTTGACGAACCGCAGCGGGGTGACGGCACGTACGGCGGCGACCGCGGCCTCCCGTCGGTGGCGCAGTTCCTCGACGGACGAACGCTGCATCGCGCGCACGACGGCCCGCTTGAGCAGGGAACCGGGCTGGTTGTCGCCGAGGCCGGCGACCTGGCCCTCGTACCCCATGATCCCGGTCAGTTCGAAGCCCGGACGGGCCGCGACCTCACGGGCGAACGCGACCGCCTCCCGCGGGGTGTGCACCGGGGACCTGCGCGGCCCGAGGTGGAGTCGGCCGCCCGCCAGTCGCAGGGCGGCGTCCAGCTCCAGGCAGACGCGGACACGGGTCTGCCTGGGGCCGGTCGCGGCGTCCACGAGGTCCAGGTGCTCGACGGAGTCCACCATCAGGGTGATCCGGGAGGCGAGCCGTTCGTCGGCGGCCAGCCGGCGCAGCGCGGTGGCGTCGGTGGTGGGGTAGCCGACGACGACGTCCTCGAACTCCTCGGCCAGCCACAGGGCTTCGGGCAGCGTGAAACCGAGGATGCCCTGGAATCCGGGGCGGGCGAGAGCCCGGCGGATGAGGGCGCGCGACCGCAGCGACTTGCTCGCGAGCCGTATCGGTTTGCCGCCCGCGCGGCGTTCGAGGTCGACGGCGTTGGCGTCGAAGGCGTCCAGATCGATGACGCCGAAGGGTGGCTCCAGGCCTGCGGTCGCCGCCCGCAACCGGTCGAGGTGCCCCTGTTCCGCGGGGGCGGACCGGGCCGGGGTGGTGGCGGTGTCGGTGGTCATCGGCTGTCTCCTCGCTCGCGCACCACGGCCGTGGCCGGGGTGATGCTCCTACTGCGGCGTTCCGCCATGGCCGCCACCTTGGGGATCACGAAGCGCATCAGCCGGGGGAACACCCCGGCGACCCGCTGAACGCGTCCGCCGACAGCCGGGTGGACGACTTCGACCGGCTTCTTCACGATCGCGTCGACGATGACCGAGGCGACCTTCTCGGGGGTGAGCGGCTTCTCGGCGAAGGTGATCACCGCGCTCGGGTCGGCCATCTCCTGCTCCAGCATCGGCGTCCGGGTGCCGGGCGGGTGGATGATGCTGAACGTCACAGGTCCGCCCCGTTCCTCGATCGCCACGCTGTGGTGGAAGGCGCGCAGCCCGTGCTTGGTCGCGCCGTAGGTGGTGTAACCGGACAGCGGCAGGAACGAGCTCATGCTGCAGACCGTGATGATGTGCCCGTGCCCCTGGGCGCGCATCCGGGGCAGCGCGGTCAGTGTCCCGGCCATCGGGCCGAGCAGGTTGACCTCGACCATGTGGCGGTGCTGCTCCAGGGACAGCTGGCGTGCGTATCCCGTGTGGATGATCCCGGCGTTGTTGACGAGAACCTCGACAGGGCCGAGCCGGGCCGCGACGGCGTCGAAGGCCTCCTCCCAGGCGTCCCCGTCACGGATGTCGAGGGAGACAGCGCAGGCGTCGGGGCCGAGTCGGTCGGCGAGACGGGTGGCCCCGGCCAGGTCGATGTCGGCGAGGGCGACCCGGTGGCCGCGTCGCACCGCCTCGCGCGCCGTGGCGGCGCCGATCCCACTGGCCGCGCCGGTCACCAGGACCACGCTCATCGCGGCCTCCCCTCGCGGGTGCCGCCGCTGCCGAACGAGGTGTCGTGGACGCCGGTGCCGGTTCGATGTCCGTGCATGTGAACTCCCAGGAGGCGGGCGGGGGATGGACCCGTGGACGGAGTGCGTGTGTCCGCGGGCGGAAGGGCGGCCCCGCTGTCGCAGAAGGCCCGTGCGTCCGCGGTCACGACGGCAGGACGTACGCCTCCAGCCGTGCGCCGTCGAGCTGTGCGGCGCGCTCCGGGTCGTCGGTGGGGACGGTGGCGGCGTACAGGGTGTCGCCGCGCGGGCCCGCGACCAGACAGCTGAGCGTGCGCTGGCTGGTGGCGACGCGGTCCAGGATCGTGCCGCCGGGGCCGACCCGGACGCACTCGCCGCGCAGCGCGTTGGCGACCCAGGCCGTGCCGTCCTTGCCCGGTGCGATGCCGTCCGGGGCGATGGGGGTGTCGGAGCGGTCGGCGATCGCCTGGTGGTCCAGCAGGGAGGAGACACGCCGGGTGATCCGGCCGCGCAGCCCGGGACGGTTGAGGGAGTTCCACAGCCAGGCCGGGACCAGAGGAGCCCAGGGGCGTGGCGGTCCGAGCCGTCCGTCGGGCAGCACGGGCAGTGCGGTGAGCCGCATCGCCAGTGTCTCGGCGACCAGCAGGGTCCGCCCCTCGTCGATGAGGATGCAGCCGTTGGGGAACACCAACGGCTCGCTCAGGCCCAGTAGTTCGCCCTCCGGCGACAGACAGGCGAGCGGGGCCCTGGGCGGTCCGGGGGGTGCGTAGAGCATGGCGTTGGGCTGCTGTCGGACGAAGCCGTGGTAGTCGAAGCCGAAATTGCCCACGTAGGCGCGGCCCCGCCCGTCGACCAGCATGTCGTTGACCGGGCCGCCGGCGATGTCCCCGAGGTCCGCGTGCACGACCAGGGAGCCGTCCGGCTCCAGTCGGTGGACCCGGTGTCCGTCCATCGAGACGACCAGCATCCGCCCGTCGGGCAGCCAGCCGAGGCCGCCGGCCCGGCCGGGGACCTCCACCACGGTCTCCGGCTTCCCGAGGGTGTCCCAGCGGTGCACCGTCCCGTGGGCGAAGTCGCAGAACCACAGCGCGCCGTCGTGCCAGCGCAGGGACTCCAGCGTGCCGAATCCGTCCAGAACGACAGTGGCTTGCGGTCGCACTTCCGCCTCCAGAGGGGACTCGCGCCAGGTGTCAGGTGCCGCTACGGTCGCCCACCGCGAAGAAGTAAGTCAAGAGTCTTGGACGCTTGACTTACTTCTCGGGCGGATCCGCGCTCCGAGCCGACGCGCGGCCCGTGGGTCTGGCTATCCTGGCGGACGAACCCGCAGGTGAAGAGGGGAGATCGTGTGTCCCGTATGGCGGCGAGCGACCGGAGGGCCGAGCTCCTCGAGGCCGCGATCCGGGTCATGACGCGTGACGGAGTGGCCAAGGCCACCACCCGTGCGATCGTCAACGAGGCCGGTATGACCCTCGGGGCGTTCCACTACTGCTTCGACTCCAGGGCGCAGCTCCTCGAACGCGTCACCGAGACCCTCACCGAGCGGTATGTCGCCGAGGTCCGGGGCCTGTTCGCGCCGCACAAGGACATCCGCGACAGCGTCCTCGACAGTCTGCACGCGTTCTGGAAGGGGTTCGAGGCCAACCCCGGCGAGCACCAGATCAGTTACGAGCTCACCCAGTACGCGCTGCGCAATCCCGGCTTCGAGAACATCGCCAGGAGGCAGTACGAGATCTTCCTGGCCGCCTTCGCCTCCCTGCTCGAACTGGCCGCCGACAACGCCGGGATCGAGTGGACGCAGCCCGTGCCGATCCTCGCGCGATACGTGCACTCGGTGATCGACGGCCTCAACATGACCTGGCTCGTCGACCGCAACAGCGACCACAGCCAGGCGGTTCTGCACCTGCTCGCCGACCACCTTCTCCAGTACGCCCGGCCGTCGGCCGCCTGACATGTGCGCCGTCGGCGGCTTGGAATACGCTATGATCGATCTTGAGCAGACCGCCGGAAGTCTCGGCGGCAGGCCTCGCGTTGGTGGTCCAAGGAAAGACGCCCCGCTTCCTGTGGGGAGATGCAGGTGCAAGGCCTGCCCGGCGCTCCACAGAACCCCGCCCCCGGTACTCCGGAGGCGGGGTTCGCTCGTTGCGGCCGGTGCCGTCGGCGGTCCCGAAGGGGCGCGTTCGAGGTGCGGGTCCGGGACAGGACGCCGGATGCCGCGGGCGATCCCTGGGTGACACCGGCGTGGGCTTCCCGCGAGGCGCTCAGGCCCTGCCCTCGGTGCGCAGGACCAGGTCGAGGAGGCCCGGGAAGCACTCGTCGAACTCGGCGCGGCGCAGCCGGTTGAGCCTCTTGGGTCCGGCGTCGCGCTGCTCCAGGAGGCCGGCCTCGCGCAGTACGGCGAAGTGGCGGCTGAGGGTCGCCTTGGTGACCGGCACGTCGAAGCTCCCGCACGCCCGTTCCCAGTCGGCTGCCCCGGCCAACTCCCTTACCAGGGTCTGGCGGACGGGGTCGGCGAGGGCGAGCAGCGCCGTCTCCAGCGGTACGTCGTGCGGAGGAGTGTGGACCGGTGGCGTCCGGTGACTCGCGGCCGCGGTCGGCTGTCCGCTCTCCACGGTCGCCCGTCCGCCCCGTGGGGTCGACTCTCGGCTCTGTGCCGCCATGGCTGGTCGCTCCGTCCCGACTCGCTTGGTCCGTGACGCGTGCCGTACACGGATTGCAGAGTGTTCGATGATCTGCGTACACTCGAACTGTTCGCTCGTAGACGAACAGTCTACCGGAGCCCGCTGCGTACCGCCCGGCTCCGTGCCCCTCACCGCCCTCCGGCACGTCGGAAGGAAATCCGTGCCTCAGACCCAACCCCACAAGGCCCGGCCAGGGCTGACGCTGTTCGCGGCCTGCCTCGGTTTTGTGGTCGTCATCCTGGATGTCAGCGTCGTGAACGTCGCCATCAAGGCGCTCGGCGCGGACTTCGGCGGCAGCCTGTCCGGTCTGGAGTGGGTGATCAACGGCTACACGCTCACCTTCGCCGCCTTCCTCCTGACCGCCGGTGCCATGGGCGACCGGTACGACCCCAGGCGGATCTTCATGGTGGGCTTCGCGCTGTTCGCCGTGACATCCCTGGCCTGCGGCGCCGCTTTCTCGCTGGTCGCCCTCGTCACGGCCCGCGTGGCCCAGGGCGTCGGCGCCGCGATGATCGTGCCGTCCTCCCTGTCGATCGTGAACACCAACTTCCCCGACCCGCCGGAACGCACCCGCGCCGTGAGCCTCTGGGCCGCGGCCGGCGGACTCGCCCTCGCGCTCGGCCCGGTCGTCGGCGGCCTGCTGGTGGACTCGCTCGGCTGGCGCTCGATCTTCTACGTCAACGTCCCCATCGCCGCCGTCGGCATCGCGCTCGTGCGGGCCTACGCCCGGCCCGCCCCCGCCCGCGACGCCTCGGTCCGCCGCTCGCTGGACCTGCCCGGTCAACTGCTCGCCGTCATCGGCCTCGGCGCGTTCACGGGAGCGATCGTGGAGGCCAACGCGCAGGGCTGGTCCTCGGCCACCGTGCTGACCTGCCTGGTCGTCTGCCTGGTCGCGCTGATCGGCTTCCTCGCGGTGGAGCGCCGCAGTGGCGACCCGATGCTGCCCCTCCACCTGTTCGGCAGGGGGGTGTTCAGCTCCACCTCCCTCATCGGCGCACTGCTGAACTTCTCCTTCTACGGCCTGATCTTCGTCTTCAGCCTCTTCTTCCAGCAGGTCTGGGACTACTCGCCCATCGGCGCCGGACTCGCGTTCCTCCCGATGACGGCAGCCATCATGATCGCGAACCTGTCGTGCGGTCCGCTGGTCAAGCGCTACGGCGCCCGGACCGTGATGATCACCGGAAACAGCCTGGCCGTCGTCGGCTACCTGGCCACGGTCCCGGTCGTCGACTCGGGGGCGTACGCGCAGATGATCGCGCAGTTCGTCGTCGCCGGATTCGGCCTCGGCCTGGTCGTCCCGTCCATGACGAACGCCATGCTCGGCTCCGTGGACCCGGCCAACGCCGGTATCGCCTCCGGCGTCCTCAACGCCTCGCGTCAACTGGGCGGCCTCGTAGGGGTCGCGGTGATGGGCCTCCTCGTCGGCCAGGCCACCTCCGACCACTTCCTGTCCGGGCTGCGCGCTGCCCTGCTCTGCGCCGTGGTGGCCCTCGCGATCGGCGCGGTGCTCAGCGCGGTCGGCCTGCGCGGGCGGCAGGCGACCACCGCGACGGCACCGGTGACCACTGAGGCCGAGCCCGAGCCCGCTCTGAAGACCGCCGACGCGCGCTGACGGCCGCCGCCCGGTCGCCCTACCGGAACGGGTTTCCCGCATATGTGACAGATCTCTTCTCCAGCGACCTACCGGCCGGTATACAAGCGATGTTGAGCGTGCAAGGAACGCCGCGTCAGTGTCGACGGAGGAGAGATGATGAACCATCACGTGGTCCGGGGCGATGCCACCCGAAGACGACGACACGCCTCCGCGCTGGGAGCCGCCCTCGGTTGCGGTGTCCTTCTCCTCGGTGTCGCCTCCGCGTCTCCCGCCGTCGCGAGCGGATCGCACTCCCACCGGGGAACCGACTACGTGGCGCTCGGCGACTCGTACACCTCCGGACCTCTGATCCCTCGTCAGGTGGACGCCAACTGCGCCCGCTCCGACCAGAACTACCCCTCGCTCGTCGCGACGCGGCGGTCGACCGGAACGTTCACGGACGTGAGCTGCGCCGGCGCGACGACCGACAACATGTGGAAGGCGCAGGGAACCAACGGACCCCAACTGAACGCCGTCGAGCGCTCCACGGATCTGGTGACCGTGCAGATAGGCGGCAACGACATCGGCTTCGGCTCCATCATCGGCACCTGTGCCGCGTTGAGTTCCAAGGACCCGTCGGGCAACCCCTGCCAGCAGTACTACAACTCCTCGGGCTTCGACCAGCTGACGCTGAACATCATCGAGACGGCTCCCAAGATCGCGCGGGTGCTGCGCGCCGTGCACGACAGGGCGCCGCACGCCCGCGTGCTCGTGGTCGGCTATCCGGACCTCCTGCCCGACGACGGCAGCGGCTGCTATCCGTCCGTCCCGTTCGCCGCCAAGGACTTCGCCTACCTGCGTGACGTCGGGAAGCGGCTCAACCTGATGATGCGCACGGTGGCCCGCTTCAGCCGTGCCGAATACGTCGACACGTACAAACCCACCGTCGGACACGACATGTGCAAGGCGCCCGCCGACCGGTGGATCGAGCCGCTGCAGCCCGCTTCACCCGCCGCCCCCGCACACCCCAACGCCAAGGGCGAGGCGGCCATGGCCGGGGCGGTGCTCCGGCGGCTGTAGTTCCTGGGTAGTGCGCGATCTCCATGGACCTCACGGATCCCATGGATCCCATGGATCCCACGAACTCCATGGACCAGGCATGTTTACAGGATCTGTCCAGGGTCACACGGGTCAGTGAGCACCTGACGCCGAGAGCACCGAGAGGTGAGTTCCATGGCTCGCGACCAGAAAGCCAAGGCGAAGGCCGAGCAGGCCAAGGGCAAGATCAAGGAGACCACGGGGCGTGCCGTGGGCAACGAGCGCATGACGGCCGAGGGGCGTGTGGAGAAGGCCAAGGGCGACGCGCGCCAGGCGAAGGAGAAGACCAAGGACATCTTCCGCGGCTGACGTCCGGCCGCTCATGGGGCGGACGGCGTACGCAGGGCAGGGGGCTCGTCGCATGGAGCGACGGGCCCCCTGCTCCGCTCTGCGGCACCGGCGCCGAGCGGTCGAGGATCGTAGGCTTTCCCCGCCGAAGATCGTAGGCTTTCCCCTCCGGAGACTGTGTGGGGGAGCCATCTATGACCACGGCCAGGGACCTCTTGATCACCGCCATGGACGTGGACCCGGACCGCCCCGTGGGGCAGGGCGACCTGTCCCTCGCACTCGCCGGAGCCGAGGTGATCGACCTCCTCGCCGCTGACGCCGTTCACCTGGACGGCGACCGCCTCGTGCCGGCACCGGAGCCGACGACGGAAGACCGCCTCCTGGCCGAGGCGGCGTCCTCGCTCGTACGCCAGGTGCCCTACGAGCCGGTCGAGGACTGGCTGTGGCGCAGGGGGCGCGGCCTGGCCGCGGCCCATCTGGCCGCCCTGGAGGCGGACGGTCAGCTGACCCGGCAGCGCCAGCGCCGACTGCTTTTCGGAGCCGTCCGGATGGTCGTGGTCGATTCGCCCGCCCGGCGCCGGGCACTGCACCGCTGGGCCGCCGACGAGCCTGTCCTCGTCTCCCTCGCGGCGGCCGTCGGGATTCCGGCCGAGCAGGGCGCCGACGGTCCGTTCGTGACCGACGACGCGGTGACGACCGTGCTGGCCGCCGTCAACGACGCGGTCATGGAACTGGAAGCGGTACGCCAGCGCCGGTCCATCGAGAACGCGGCGTTCGCCAACCTCTGGCGAGGTGCGTGACGCGAGCGGGCGCGCCGACACGCCGGTTTCAGCGGGTGGCCTCGGTCCGGCGCCGGTTTCCGGCAGCGATCATTCGCCCTTGCCGGGCGCGTTCTCGGGCGTGCCGGTGTCGGCACCGGTTCCGGTGTCAGTGCCCCTGGCGGTGCCCCGGTCCGGTGCGTCGTCGCGGGCCGCACGTCGTGCCCGTACGGTGCCCGCGACCCGCTGGAACGTCCGCGTCAACTGGTGCAGCGGGTTCCCGTCCTGACCGGCGGACGCCTCGTGCGCACCGGACGCCGTCGTCCGGAGGTCTCGGAGGTCGGCCAGCGCCGCATGCGCGAGTTCGGTCGCCTCGCGGTACTGGTCGCGCGACTTCGTCATGGCGTCGAGTGCCTCGGCGTACACAGCCACCAGCGCCCGTGCCTCCTCCAGCGTCAGCAGCTTCCAGTCCTCCCGGAGGCCGGTGAGGGCGTCCTGCGCCGCTTCCGGCAGCGGCCGGGGCAGTGCCGCGTACCGTACGACCTTCTCCAGGAGCTCCGTCGGCTCCGAGCCGTCGAGGAAGACACTGCGTACCGTGGAGTCCTGCTCGTCGTACCCGGGCCGGGCGGGGGAACCGGGCAGGATCACGGCGCCACCGCGCGGCACCCGTACGCCCAGGTCGTACAGCGCCCAGTTGACCGTCTGGAACTGCTCGGGCGCGGCGCGGTGTTCCACGACGCGGTGACGCAGACCGGGCGGGAGCAGCCGGGCCAGCGGCAGGCGACCGCGTTCGTCGGTGGTCATCGCCTCGTGGATGACGACGTTGATGCTCCAACTGTGCTGCGCGGCCTCCTTGAGCAGGCGGCGCAGTGCCTTGTCGTCCTGCGGCAGCGGGTTGATGTCCCGCAGGCGGAGCCCGGCCACGATGTCGTGGTCCCAGGGGATCTCGTGTCCCTCGGGCCAGAACATGGTCGCGGGAGAGGGCCACGCGAGGTCCCAGGGCCGTTCCGCCTCGGCCACCAGCGTCCAGCGGCTTCCCTCGGCGGCGTGATCGCGCCCGTCCGTCGTGAGCCGTGCGCGAACCGTGACGGTGTTGTCGACCTGCCAGCGTGCCTCGAAGACATGCCCCTCGGAGTCCGAGGAGTTCTCTGCCTCCAGGAAGTCGTGGATCGTCTCGTCGGCCTTCAGCCTTCGCAGGTTCTCCCTGAGGATCTCCTGCGGGGCGGGCCCGACATGGCGCCCGCCGGCCAGCCAGACGGTTTCCGGAGCGGTGGCGCGGGCGGTGGAAGGCTTGGGCATGAGTCACTTTGCGGTGGGAGGCGGCGTGCGCACCCAGTATGGTCAGCGCAGGTGGCGACCCGGGCGGCGAGGTCCGCACGGATCACGTACATCCCCTATTGCGAAACTTCGGCCGTTCCAGTGCCTTATATGCGCTTTGGGGTCTTGATCGATGTGGCGCAGTCCGTCACGCCGGGCGCAGCGCGCTGTGGATCGCCTTCTGTCCGGCGAAGAAGATGGACTCTTCGCGTATCGAGGCACCCGGGCTGGGGGCGTGGATCATCATGCCGTTGCCGGTGTAGAAGCCGACGTGGCTGACGTTGTCGTGGAAGAAGATCAGGTCGCCGAACTGGATGTCGGTCAGGGGAATCGCCGCACCGGCGGTCGCCTGCCCGTGCACGGTGCGCGGGAGTGCGACCCCGGCGGCCCTCCAGGCGGCCTGGACGAGGCTGGCGGAGTCGTACGAGTCCGGTCCGGTCGCGCCCCAGACACACGGCTTGCCGATCTGCGTGCGGGCGAAGGCAAGGGCCTTGGCGGCCTTCCCGCCGTACGCCGACTCCGCGGCGCCGACCGCGCCGACGGGGCTGACCGTGTTGACCGCGCCGGTGCCTACGGGCACACCCGCGGCCAGGGGCATCCCCGCACCGAAGGGCATGTCCGCGCCGAGTGGCATCCCCAGACCCATGGACGTGTCGGTGCCGAGGGGCATTCCCGTACCCATGGACGTGTCGGTGCCGAGGGGCATTCCCGTACCCATGGACGTGTCGGTGCCGAGGGGCATTCCCGTACCCATGGACATGTCCGTAGCCAGCGGCACGCCTCTGCCGAGGGACATGTCCGCGCCGGGAAGCATCCCCGCGGCCAGGGGCATGCCCGCGCCGAGGGGCGTGTCCGTGCCGAGTGGCATTCCCATAGCCATGGACGTGTCCGTGCCGAGCGGCATTCCCGTACCCATGGGCATGTTCGCGCCGAGTGGCATCCCGGTACCGAGGGACATGTCCGGGCCGAGCGGGGTCGGCTGCTGTCGCTGCCACTCCGCCGCCTGGTTACGAGCCTGATCCTCCGGGGTGGGCCAGACACCCTCGGCCGGACGTGACTCGATCGCCGCGGGCCCGGGGTTCCACGGTGCGGCGTGCTTGGACACCAGCTCACGGGCCAGCGCCAGTTTCCGCTGGATCTTCTCCTTGGACGTCTTCAACGAGGACTGCCCCGGCCCGGCGGGCAGCGCGGGCAGCAGGGCCGTGGCGGCCTCCTGCGCTGGTTGTGGCGCGGGCTCCGGCGCGGCCGGCAGCGCGGCGACGGCCCTGGCCGTCAACTCGGCCACGGGCCAGGCGGCCGCCTCGGCGGAGGGGCCTGCGGTCAATTCCAGAACGGGGCGGGCGGTCAACTCCCGCCCACGGTCGCTGAGCCCGTCCTCCGGCCGCTTCGCCGGGCCCGTGGGCCGCGCCTCGGCCGGGCGGTTCGGCATCCGGTCGGCCGGCAGCCTGGCCGGTGCGGACGGACCCAGTTGCGTGCGCGCCGCGTCGAACCAGGTCTTGGTGATGTCGTCGAGGGCGGGGTCGCGGCGCCTGCGCGCGGTTTCCGGCGCCGGGTTGACGCGGCCTCGGCTCCCTGTGGTCATCGCGCGGGTCCCGTTGACGAACCCGACGGCGTTCTCGGCCTGGTCGTAGAGGGAGCTGACCCGCTGCTGCACCTCCTCGCGGCTCGGACCGTCCGCGCCACTGAGGGCGGCCGTCGCGCGTGCGGAGTCGGGCATGCCAGGGAGGCTGCCGCCTCCAGGGCGCGGGGTTCGTTCCGGCGCCATGGGAGCCGTACTCCTTCCGTACTCCGCCTACCGGGTCGGCCGTCGGGTTCGGGCGGAAGATTCCGGAAGGCATGCCCTACGGCCCTTGCCCGAGTGGGCAGTTGGGCCGATTCACCCCAAGGTCGGTTGGGTCCTGGTTCCGGTTGCCGCGGGGGCATCGGATTCGGCGGAGGTCGCGCGACCCGGCGAGGTTCGCCGGAGGGAGTCGTGCGGCCTGCCGCCAACTTAGCCAATTTGTGTGCCTGGTGTGAAGATTGGAGCGCGAACTGTCCGATATGTAATTGTGACCTTCGTCTACGTGTCCCGGCTGCGACCAGGATGTCGTACGACCGCCGCGCGCCCCATGGTCGCCGCGAGCGTCCGCAACCGGCGCCAGTCCAAGGGGGGTTGGGCCTCGGGTACACCGGGCCGTTCCCTGGGGACGCGGACGCGCAGAGCGCCGGGTTCGACGTGGCAGTGGACCGGGGCGGGCAGGACCAGGGCCTCGCCGTCGATGCCGGCCTCGATCTCCGCGCGGTCGGCGTCGATGACCACCTCACGGGTGGTCAGGACCGCGAGTCCGTTCGGCGCGGGGTCCAGTACGAGGGCGGCGGCCTCGGCCGCGCTGTCCACCGTGATGCCGAGGACGCCGAGCAGCCCGGAGTCGAGGCGTTCGCGGCGGCCGAGACCGGCCGGATCGTTGGTGCGGTAGGGGTTGTTGCTCACCAGCACGGCCTGCGGGGCGTCGAGTGTGGTGTCCGCGGCGCGGGCGGTCAGCCGCGGCCCGCGCTGGCGGGTGAGCAGGTCGGGCAGGAGGTCCAGGATGGTGCCGATCTTGTCGTCGCGGTACGCGGGGCTCTGGACGACCGCCGCGTACGCGCCGAAGGAGGCGTTGTTGACGAACGGGTGACCGCCGGCGAAGCCGAGGTCCACGCGGAGTTCGACGCCGTCGGTGAGGGCGTCCAGGCAGGTCGCCGGGTCGTCGCGGTCGAGGCCGAGGTCCATGGCGAAGTGATTGCGGGTGCCGGCGCAGACCACCAGGAACGGCAGACCGTGTTCGGCGGCGACGGCCGCGACCAGCGCCTGGGTACCGTCACCGCCGGCGACGCCCAGCAGATCCGCGCCGTCCGCGACGGCGGCCCGGGCCAGCGCGGTGACGTCCTGGTGCTTCTCCGGGTCGAGGAGCACGACCTGCGCGCCGAGCCGCTCCGCCTTCTCCCGCAGCCCGAACTTCGCCACCTTGCCGCCGCCGGAGTGCGGGTTCATGAGGAGGAAGGGGCGCCGCGGCGGCGGTGCCCTGCGTTCCTTCGGGCGCGAGGGGCGCGTCCGGTCGCTCCGCAGGGCGTACCGGCCGCTCCAGACGGCCACGGTCCACAGCGCCAGGGACACGGGGACGGCCCAGAGCAGGCCGGCCACGGCGAACAGGGTGAGCACGGCGCCGGGCGCGACGGCCGCCAGTACGGCCGCCACCCAGCGGAGCGGGCCGCGCCGGGTCAGCGCCCACCACAGCGCCGCCGCCGTGACGGCCACGCCGAGGAGCGCGGCCAGGAGCAGCAGTAAGCCGTCCACGCCTCCGTAACCGAGCGGCAGGAGAACCGCCAGCGCCGCCGCGACCAGCGCGGCCCTGGCCGCCCACCGTTTCCCGTGGCCGACCTGCCCGCTCGCATCCGCACCCATCGACACAGTCGTATGCAACCGCCGGGTCAGGCCCCGCGCAACCGCCACGCTCCGGGAGGACACACGCCAACCAGGGCCGGCCCGGGCGATTCTCACCGATCCCTTGGTCGACCCCTCGGGGCCGGGACCGTCGCGGCTGATGCACGATGGGCGGCGGCGAGCCCCGGCGGTGCGCCGGGGTGTGGCGGGGAGGGCAGTGGTGATGAGTGGGCAGCGCGGCCGTGTCCTGGTCGTGGACGACGACGCGGCGATCCGCCGCTCGCTGGAGCGCGGACTGAGGCTCGGCGGATTCACCGTGGACCTGGCCGACGGGGGCCGGCCGGCCCTGGCGGTGGCCCGGCGGACACCGCCGGACGTGATCGTGCTGGACATCTCGATGCCCGACCTCAGCGGCATCGAGGTGTGCAGGACACTGCGGGACGAGGACAACGACGTACCCGTGCTGATGCTCTCCGCACTCGACGAGACCGCCGACCGGATCGCGGGCCTGCAGGCGGGCGGGGACGACTACCTCGTCAAGCCCTTCGCCCTGCAGGAACTGGTCCTGCGCCTGGAGGCACTGCTGCGGCGCAGGCCGCCCCGGGACAGCGGCACCGTACGGGTCGGCGGGCTGCTCCTGGATCCCGCCGCCCGGGAGGTGAGCCTCGACGGGCGGCCGGTGGAACTGACCCGACGCGAGTTCGAGCTGCTCCACTTCCTCGCCCGCAACGCAGGCATCGTGCTCAGCCGGGACCAGCTCCTCGACCGCGTATGGGGCTACGACTTCGAGGTGCGCACCGACGCGGTGGACACCTTCGT
This sequence comes from Streptomyces sp. NPDC007896, assembly GCF_042959425.1. NCBI lineage: Bacteria > Bacillati > Actinomycetota > Actinomycetes > Kitasatosporales > Streptomycetaceae > Streptomyces > Streptomyces sp. NPDC007896. The sequence goes on from NZ_JBIBKX010000015.1 coordinate 14,898, forward strand.
CAGCTATCTGCGCCGCAAACTGGAGACGTCGGGGCGCTCCCGGATCATCCACACCGTACGAGGCGTGGGCTTCGTCCTGCGCGACGACGACCCGGGGGAGCGGCCGTGAGACTGTCCACGCGGATCGCCCTGGCCGTCGGCGCCACCGTGCCGGTACTGGTTCTGGCCACCGGCTGGCTGCTGCTGCGGCTGGTCGCCGCGGATCTGCACGACCAGCAGGACACGCATCTGCGTGAGCGCGCGGTGGCCGTCGCCAAAGACGCCCGGGGGCTGCTGCGCGCGAGCGCCGCCGACCGGTCGGCGGCGGTGGAGCAGGCCCGCGAACGCCGGCTTTTCACCTCGGCCCTGGACGTGGGCGTACGGCTGATCGGCCCCGAGGGGTCCTTCACGGGCGGCCCGCAACCGGCGGCCGACGTGGCGCTGCCCGCCAGGGCTCCCGTCCCGGTCACCCTCCGCGCCGACGGCAGGAGCTGGCGGATCCTGTCGACCCGGGTGACCGGGTCGCGCCCGGGAGTACGCGGCACCCTGTGGCTGTTCGCGTCCGATACCGCCGCCGACACCCAGGTGCGCCTGGTCCGACGGCGCGCGGTGACCGTCGCCCTGCTCGCCGCACCGCTGTCCGGGCTGCTCGCCTGGACCGTCGCCACCCGGGCGAGCACACCGCTGCGCCGTCTGCAACGCCGGGCGAGCGGCCTCGACCCCCGTTCCAGTGCCACCCGCCTGGACCACACCCCGACGCGGATCGCCGAGGTCGACGACCTCGCACGCACCCTGCAGACCGTCCTGGCCCGCTACGACGAGCAGGCGGCCAGGACCGCCGAGGCACTGGCCACCGCCCGCTCCTTCGCCTCGGCGGCCACGCACGAACTGCGCACCCCGCTGATGAGCATGCAGACCAACCTGGAGATCCTCACCGAGCATCCGGAACTCGCCGGACCCGACCGCGACGAAGTGCTGCACGACCTGAGGCGCGAACACGCACGCCTCCTCGGCGTCCTCGTCATGCTGCGCGACCTCGGCCGCGCAGACCTCGTCGAGGCGGACGCCTTCGGCCCGGTCGACCTCGCCGACCTCGTCGAAGCGAGCACGGAGGAACAGCGGCGACGCCATCCGCACGCACGGGTGGCCGGCCACTGCGCACCGGGGCTGCGTGTGCACGGCTGGGAGGCGGGACTGCGGAGCCTGGTGGACAACCTGCTCGTCAACGCCCTGGTCCACGGACACACGGACGGGCAGCCCCCGCAGGTCGAGGTGACCTTGCGCGCGAGCGGCGCCGACGCGCTCCTCGTCGTCGAAGACCGGGGCCCTGGCATCCCGCCCGCGCTGCGCACCGAGGTCTTCGAACGCTTCCGCCGCCGACCGGACAGCCCCGGCTCCGGCCTCGGACTGACCCTGGTCGCCCAGCAGATCGCCCTGCACCGGGGCGGGATCCGGGTACTGGACCGGCCCACGGGTCCGGGCACCCGCGTCGAGGTCACCCTGCCGCTGAGCGACGGCACCGCGGACGCGGGGGCCACGCTTCCGCTCCCGCGCAACTGGATGATCACGACCGCCGACCGGCCACAAGAATTCCACAAAGACGGCTCCTAGCTTTCCCGGCGAGAGGGCAGTCGCCCCTGAACGCGGAGGAGTTCGTCATGCCAAGCACCAGGAAGACCGTGATCTCGGTCGTCTCGTTGGTCGCCGCCGGGTCGCTGTTCGGCGCCGCCGGCGCGGCCACGGCCGACGCCGCGACTCCCGCGCCGTCCGGCACCCCCACGGGCGACGGCGCGGCGGCGCTGTGCAAGCGCGCGCCGAAGATCGACCGGCGGATCGACCGGATCCTCACCCGGCTGCGCGCGGACGCTTCCCGGCGTGGCTCCATCGCCCGTCTCGAGCAGCGGGTGGCGAACGCCAAGTCCGCGGGGCACACCCAGATCGAGACCTACCTGAACGACCGGCTCACCTTCCGGCGTTCCCTGGTCCCCACCCTGGAGACCCGCCAGAAGGACCTGGCCGACGTCGAGAAGTGGTGTGGCGCCCACGACAACGGTCGTACGAACTGATGCGCGCGCGCCACACCGTGCCGGTGGTACTGGCCGCCCTGCTGTTCCTGGCCGGATGCGGCCACGGCGGGAACGCGCGGAGTGCACAGGGCACGCAGGGCACGGGGACCGCACAGGGCACGCAGACCACTCGGCAGCCCGCGCCCACTTCCTCCGCGGACCTCGGTCACCTGCGGAAACTCGTCGACGGCGCCGATTCCGCGGCGAGCGCGGCGGAGTCGGACATGGCCCGGGAGTGAGGTCAGCGTTCCGCCGACGGGGGCGATCCGTCGGCGTGGAGCCGGTGGTGGCCGTCGGCGGGGCGGGCGGTGAAGTGCGGTCGATGCGGGTGGTGGGAGGCGGTGCGTTCGATGATCAGGACGGCGGCGTCGTCGCCGGGGTGGTCGCCGACGTGCGCGAGGAGGTCGTCGTGGATGTGCCGCAGCAGGGCGTCGGGGCTGGCGGCGGGAAAGGAGGCGACCTTGTCGGCGAGCGGGTAGAAGGCGCCCGACGGTGAGCGGGCTTCGATGACGCCGTCGGTGTAGAGCAGGAGGATGTCACCGGTTTCGAAGGTGAACGGGTCGGGGCGGTGGCTCGCGGCGGGCAGCTCGCACATGCCCAGCGGGGGGACGGGGTGGCGCGCGTACAGGACCGTGACCTCGCGGTCGCGCAGCAGGAGAGGCGGTGGATGACCGCAGTTGATCATCCAGGCCCCCGGCCCCTCGTCGGGGATGTCGAGCACGAGCGCGGTGGTGAAGTGCTCGCCCGGGTCCTGCTCGGTGTCGGCCACGTCCTCCAGGTCGCGGCACACGCTGACCTCCAGTGCCGCCGTGAGCTCGGGCAGGGTGGCGTACCGGTGAGCGCCCTCACGGAACGATCCCAGCACCACCGAGGCCTCGCCGATGGAGGCCAGACCCTTGCCGCGTACGTCCCCGATGATCACCCGCGTGGAGGACTGGGCGGCGCGGGCGACCGCGAACAGGTCGCCGCCGATCTGCGTCTCGTCCTCGGCGGCCAGATACAGCCAGGCCACGCGCAGGGGCCCGATCCGGCGGGGCGGCGGTCGAAGCAGGACCCGCTGCGCGGTCTCGGCCACCGACCGCGCCCGGCTCAGTTCCAGGGCACGCCGCTCGCGTACATGGCAGACGAAGACCACCAGCGCGGAGAGCACGGTCAGGGCGATGATCTGCGCGACGTGGTTGGCGGTGGTCAGCCCGCCGTGGAACACCGCGATGAAGACCTGGGCGGCCACGGCCAGCCCCCCGACCACCGCGGTCAGCCGTGGCCCGGCCAGGGAGGCGGTGAGGGCGGGGGCGATGACCAGCAACGGACCCAGGTGGACATTGGTCGGGGAGTGGAGGTCCACCACGGTGATCACTACGATCAGCGCGAGTGGGATTGCCACCAGTCCGCGGCCCGACGGCTGCTCCACGAGGCGGTCCACTGACACACGCCGGACACCCACATTTCCCATTTTGCCCCCGCTTCCGAGGCCTGTGCTCCCCGGGCGGCGAGTCATAAGATCGGCTTATGGGGTCATAGATCCAGCCCGCCTACTGACTAAGGTTTGCCTTAGTTTAGGCTTCCCGACGAGCCACCCTGCCACCGTTCGAAGGGAACCTGATCATGCCTCGCCCTCTGCGGGTAGCCATTGTCGGAGCCGGCCCCGCCGGGATCTACGCTGCCGACGCGCTGCTGAAGTCCGCAGTTGCGGTCGAGCCCGGTGTGTCCATCGACCTCTTCGAACGGATGCCGGCCCCCTTCGGCCTGATCCGCTACGGCGTGGCCCCCGACCACCCGCGGATCAAGGGCATCATCACGGCCCTGCACCAGGTGCTCGACAAGCCTCAGATACGTCTCTTCGGCAATGTCGACTACCCGGGGGACATCAACCTCGACGACCTGCGCACCTTCTACGACGCCGTGATCTTCTCCACGGGGGCGACGGCCGACCGGGCCCTCGACATACCCGGCATCGGTCTCGACGGCTCGTACGGCGCCGCGGACTTCGTCTCCTGGTACGACGGCCACCCGGACGTGGCGCGGACCTGGCCGCTCGAAGCGGAGAAGGTCGCCGTCCTCGGCGTCGGCAACGTCGCGCTCGACGTCGCCCGCATCCTCGCCAAGACCGCCGACGAACTGCTGCCGACCGAGATCCCGCAGAACGTCTACGACGGCCTCAAGGCCAACAAGGCCCTGGAGGTCCACGTCTTCGGCCGCCGAGGTCCGGCGCAGGCGAAGTTCAGCCCGATGGAACTGCGGGAGCTGGACCACTCCCCGAACATCGAGGTCATCGTCGACCCCGAGGACATCGACTACGACGAGGGCTCGATCGCGACCCGGCGCGGCAACAAGCAGGCCGACATGGTCGCCAAGACCCTGGAGAACTGGGCCATCCGCGACATCGGTGAGCGCCCGCACAAGCTGTTCCTGCACTTCTTCGAGTCCCCGACCGAGATCCTCGGAGAGAACGGCCAGGTCGTCGGCCTGCGCACCGAGCGCACCGCCCTCGACGGCACCGGCAACGTCAAGGGAACCGGCGAGTTCAAGGACTGGGACCTCGGTGCGGTCTACCGCGCCGTGGGCTACCTGTCCGACGAACTGCCCAAGCTCCCCTGGGACACCGATTCGGGCACGGTCCCGGACCAGGGCGGCCGCGTGATCGAGGAGACCGGCGAGCACCTGCGGTCGACGTACGTCACCGGCTGGATCCGACGCGGCCCCGTGGGTCTGATCGGCCACACCAAGGGCGACGCCAACGAGACCGTCGCCAGCCTGCTCGACGACCACGCGAACGGACGTCTGCACACGCCCGGCTCGCCCGACCCGGAGGCCGTGGACGCGTTCCTCGGCGAGCGGGACGTCCGCTTCACCACCTGGGAGGGCTGGTACCGCCTGGACGCCGCGGAGAAGGCGCTGGGCGAACCGCAGGGCCGGGAACGCGTGAAGATCGTCGAGCGCGAGGACATGCTCGACGCGAGCGGCGCATAAGCCCCCTGCGTGCGGTCGCCCTCGACGGCGACCGCACGCTGCCGCGTCGCGTCGCGTCGCGTCGCTTCACGTCACGTCACGTCGGCGTCGGCCGTCATGGGCCGGTCGACGTAGTCGGCGACCAGCGTCGCGAACTCGTCGGGGGTGACCAGCCGGATGCCGAGGTCCTCGGCCTTGGCGCGCTTGGATCCGGCGCCTTCGCCGGCGACGACCAGCGTGGTCTTCTTGGAGACGCTGGAGGAGGAGCGGCCGCCGGCGCGCTCGATGAGTTCGTTCATCTCGTTGCGGCTGAGCTTCTCCAGCGGGCCGGTCATGGCTCCGGTGACGACGACCGCCATCCCGGTCAGCGGCCCGCCCGCCGGCTCCGCGCCCTCGGTGGCGGTGTCGGTGTCGTCGGCGAAGACGGGCGCAGTGGCGCCGGGCTCGGTCATGTTGACCCCTGCCGCGGCGAGCTTGTCGATGAGCGGGGCGAGTTCGGCGAGTTCGGCCACGATGGACGGGGCTTTCTCCGTGCCGATGCCCTCGACCCGCTGCATCGCTTCGGCGTCGGCGGCACGTATGTGGTCCATGGTGGCGAAGTACCGGGCGATACGACGGGACATGGAGCGGCCCGTACCGCGGACGCCGAGCGCGCACAGCACCCGCGACAACGGCTGCCCCTTGGCCGCACCGATCGCCGCGAGGAGATTGTCGGTGCTGGTCTCACCCATCCGTTCCAGGCCGAGGAGCTGGTCGCGGGTGAGGGCGAACACGTCGGCGAGATCGGCGACCAGGCCGGCCTCGACGAGCTGGACGACACGGGTATGGCCCAGGCCCTCGATGTCGAGCTGGTCGCGGCCGGCGGCGTACGAGAGGGCGGCGACCAGGTGGCAGTTGCGGCCGTTCTCGCAGCGCCAGCGCTGCTCGCTGGTGTCGATGGCGGAGCCGCACCGCGGGCACACCTCGGGGAAGACGATCGGCCGCTCCTCGCCGGTGCGCAGATGGGCGACGGGGGCCTCGACGCGGGGAATCACGTCCCCGGCGCGGTGGACCATCACATGGTCGCCCAGACGCAGGTCGCGACGGGTGATGTCGGCAGGGTTGTGAAGGGTGGCGTAGGTGATGGTGGAGCCGTCGATCTCGACCGGTTCGAGGACCGCGCGCGGAGCGATGATGCCGGTGCGGCCCACGTTCCACTCCACCTCCAGCAGCCGGGTGATCTTCTCCACGGCCGGCAGCTTGTAGGCGATCGCCCAGCGCGGTGCGCGCGAACCGGATCCGGCGGCCTCCTGATCGGCGGCGAGGTCGGCCTTGATGACGATCCCGTCGATCCCGAACGGCAACTCCGCCCGCAGCGCCGCGATCTCCTTCACCCGGGCCAGGACCTGCTCGGCGGTCTCCGCCGTGGTCCCGGGCACGGCGGTGGCGGCGGTGGTGTTCACGCCGAGCTCGCCGCACCGCGCCATCAGCTCGCTGTGCGCGCCCTCACCCAGCCGCGCCGCGAGGGCCTCCTCGGTGCCGGGCAGCGGCAGCAGGGCGTAGCCGAAGAAGGTCATCGGCACGGTGTAGGCGCGGTCCTTGGCGCGCAGGGTGCCCGCCGCGGCGTTGCGCGGGTTCGCGAACGGCTGCCCGCCGTGCGCGGTGCGCACCTCGTTGGCGTGCTCGAACTGGGCGGTGGTCATCAGGACTTCGCCCCGCACCTCCGCCGTGACCGGCTCGGCGAGCTCGGCCGGGAGGCCTTCGACGGTGCCGATGGCGTGCGAGACGTCCTCCCCAGCCGTCCCGTCGCCACGGGTGATCAGCCGGGTGAGGCGACCATGGGTGTACCGGGCGGCGATCGCGAGCCCGTCGAGCTTCGGCTCGACACCGAACCGTGTGACGTCATGGCCGATCCGCCGGGCCAGCGACGCGGTCCAGGCGGTGAACTCCTCCGGCGAGAACACGTTGTCCAGACTCAGCATGGGTACCGTGTGCGGGACATCGCCCTCCACGGCGCCACCGGCGACCTTCCCGGTCGGTGAGTCGGGCAGCACCTCGTCGGGATGAGCGGACTCCCACGCCGCGATGCCCCTCACAAGCCGGTCGTAGGTGTCGTCGTCCAGTACCGACGTGCCGCCCGCGTAGTAGGCGGCCGAAGCCTTCACGGCGTCCTCGACGGCCTGCGCGTAGGCGGCGGCATCCACGATCACTGCGGCTGGTGTTGTCATACCCGCCATCCTGCACGCCACCACTGACAACGCCCCGGTACGCGTCTGCCGCACGCCGGAAACCAGGTGACCGCGACGGCGTCCACCACTACGGTGAACTCGTTCAGGTGCGAAGGTTTCGGCTACTTCTCCTGTCAAGAGAGAGACGCGGGTTCGAATCCCGTCGCCCGCCCCGGCGGGTGTCGTCCAGCGGCCCAGGACACTTACGTCGCCGACACCGAACCCGATCTCTGAACACCGCGACACGAGCCGTCCGCCACGGGGGAGAACAGGCGGACGGCTTCGTCGTGCGCGCAGGGAAGCTGCTGGGCAAAGACGAGCGGCTGCTCGCCGGCCGCGGACCGGTTCACTCCGGCGGCGCGGAACCCGGCGCGCCCACCCGTAGACCGTCCATCACGAGGTCCAGGAGGCGGGTGGCGCGCGGCTGCCAGTCGCCGTCCGCGTCGATCTGCCAGAGACCGGCGATGAAGAGGAAGAAGTCCTCGGGCGTCACTCCGGGGCGGATGGTGCCCGCCTTGTCGTTCGCCGCCAGGAGCAGCGCGGTGGCCGAGGACATCGCGCCGTGTCCCAGCCGGGTCAGGGTGCCGTGCGCGAGGGTGGTGGCGCGCAGGGCCTCGGCCAGGCCGACCTTGGTCATGGCGAACTGGGCCAGGCGGTCCATCCACTCCCGCAGGGCCCGGTCCGGCGCACGCGTCTCGAGCAACTGGGCCGCGGCGTCGGCGACCTGCTGCACCTCGTGGCGGTAGATCTCCAGGAGGAGTGCCTCGCGATTGGGGAAGTTGCGATAGAACGTCCCTTGCCCGACTCCCGCCTTCTTGGCGATCGCGCTGAGCGGGGTGTCCGCCGACCGCGTCAGCTCGGCCAGGGCCACATCGAGGATGCGCTCGCGATTGCGTTGCGCGTCCGAGCGCAGCGGGGTGGCCTTCTTCTGCTGCACTCGGGCCTCCTTCGTCCTCCGCCCTGCCCGGCGGGTGCCTTGCTAACCGGACAGCTGTCCGATAGGTTCAGGATTAGCGGACAGCTGTCCGCTTAGGTTCACCATACCGCCGGATCCGGCCAGTGTGGACCATCGGTGTTCCCTTTTCCCGGCCCTCTCGCGACTTCCTTTCCTCCTCAGACAGGCGAAAGAAGGCTGATCATGGCCCCCACGACGTCCAGCGGTACGACCTCGACGTCCAGCGCCATCACCCTGCACGTCAACGGCGAGAAGTACACGCTGCCCGTCGACCATCGCACCACCCTGCTCGACGCGCTGCGTGAGCGTCTCGATCTCACCGGTACCAAGAAAGGCTGTGATCAGGGCCAGTGCGGCGCCTGCACGGTGCTGCTCGACGGACGCCGGGCCGTCTCCTGTCTGCAACTCGCCGTCGCCGCCGAGGGACGCGAGATCACCACCATCGAAGGTGTGGCGGACGGTGAGCGGCTGCATCCTGTGCAACAGGCCTTCCTCGACCTCGACGGCTACCAGTGCGGCTACTGCACGCCCGGCCAGATCTGTTCGGCCCTCGCGGTGATCGAGGAGCACGCGGCGGGCTGGCCGAGCGCCGTGACCGCCGACGTGCGGCCCGAAGCGGGGGTTCCGCAGCTCACGCCCGAGGAGATCCGTGAGCGGATGAGCGGCAACCTGTGCCGGTGCGGCGCGTATGTGTCGATCGTCCAGGCCGTCGCGCGGGCGGCGCAGTCGTCCGATACGCGGTCGTCCGAGACCAAGGAGGCGGCGGCATGAGGGAGTTCGACTACGAGCGCGCCTTCGACGTCACCGGCGCGGTCGCTCTGCTGGGCGCCGACCCCGACGCGCGCTATCTCGGCGGTGGTACCAATCTCGTCGACCTGATGAAGAGCGGGGTGGAGCGGCCCGCCCGGCTCGTCGACGTGCGTGAACTCCCCCTCGACCGAATCCAGTTCACAAAGAGCGGCGGGCTGCGGATCGGCGCGACCGTGACCAACAGCGACCTCGCCGCCCATCCCGACGTGCGGCGCCACTACCCGGCGTTGACCCAGGCCGTGCTGGCCGGGGCCTCCGGTCAGCTGCGCAACATGGCCACGGTCGGCGGAAACCTGCTCCAGCGCACCCGCTGCGGCTACTTCACCGACCTGGCGAAGCCCTGCAACAAGCGGGTCCCCGGCAGCGGTTGCCCGGCCGTCGAGGGCGAGCACCACAACCACGCCATCCTCGGCGCCTCCACGCACTGCGTGGCCACGCACCCCTCGGACATGGCCGTGGCCCTCACCGCCTTCGACGCCGTCGTCTCGTACGAAACGGCTGACGGGCCGGGGGAGTTGCCGCTCGCGGAGTTCTATCTGCCGGTGGGTGACACCCCACACCTGGAGACCGCCCTGCCGCCAGGCGCGCTGATCACCGGCGTCACCCTGCCGGCCGCCCCGGTCGCCGCCCGATCCCGCTACCGCAAGGTGCGCGAGCGCGCCTCGTACGCGTTCGCGATCGGCTCGATCGCCGCCGCACTCGACGTCCACGACGGTGTCGTACGCGAAGTGCGCCTCGCCTTCGGGGCGGTGGCCTCCCGGCCGTGGCGGGCACGGGCGGCCGAGCGGGCGCTGACCGGGGGGCCGGCGAGCGCCGAGGCCTTCGCCGCCGCCGCGGACGCCGAGCTCGCGGCCGCCAGGACGCTGCCCCACAACGGATACAAGGTGCCCCTGATGCGCAATCTCGTCGTGGCGGTGCTGACCGAACTCACCGAGGAGGCTGCCCGATGACCGGTACGACCACGACCACGACCCCGACGACGGCGGCGACCGCGACGTTCGGGGCCGTCGGCGCCGCGCACACCCGCGTCGAGGGCGTGGCCAAGGTCACCGGGGCGGCGCGCTACGCGGGCGAGGTCCCGTATCCCGAACTCGCCCACGGCTGGCTGGTGTTGTCCACCATTGCCCGTGGCCGGATCCGCGCGGTGGAGTCCGCGCCGGTCCTCGCGATGCCGGGCGTCGTCGCCGTCCTGCACCACGAGAACGCCCCGCGTCTCAACGGCGACTACACGAATGCCTTCGGGGCGCCCGACCCGATCGCCCAGATCTTCCAGCACGACCGGGTCCCGTTCGTGGGCTGGCCGGTTGCTCTGGTCGTCGCCGAGACGCCCGAACAGGCCAGGGAGGCCGCCGAGTCCCTTGTCGTCGTGTACGACGAGGAGCCGCACGACGTCGTGTTCACCGCCGGGCTCCCCGGGGTGTACGCGCCGGAGAGCGCCCCCGCCGCGCGGAAGGGCGACGTGGAGGCCGAACTCGCCGCGTCCGCCGTCGTCGTGGACGCCGAGTACAGCACTCCGGAGGAGCACCACAGCCCCATGGAGCCGCACGCGGCGATCGCGCGCTGGGACGGCGGCCGGCTCGAGGTCGTCGACTCCAACCAGGGCAGCAGGTTCGTGGCGGACGAGCTCGCGAAGCTGTTCTCGCTCGACCCCCAGTCGGTGCGGGTGCGCTCCGAACACGTCGGCGGCGGCTTCGGCTCCAAGGGCACCCGCCCGCACTCGGTCGCCGCCGCGATGGCCGCGACCGTCCTGCAGCGTCCCGTCCGCGTCGTACTGACCCGCCGCCAGATGTTCTCGCTGGTCGGCTACCGCAGCCCCACGGCCCAGCGGGTCAGGCTCGGCGCCGATGCGGACGGCCGGCTGCGCGCGTTCGACCACCGGGCCGAGAGCCTCACCTCGACCGTCCACGAGTTCGTCGAGCGGTGCTCCGAGTTCGGACGTGCGATGTACGCCTGCGACGCGCACTACTCGCAGAGCCGTGTCGTACGGCTCGACGTGCCGACCCCGAGCTGGATGCGGGCGCCGGGCGAGGCGCCGGGCTCGTTCGCGCTGGAGTCCGCGCTCGACGAACTCGCCGAGAAGTGCGGACTCGACCCGATCGCGCTGCGTGCCCGCAACGAACCGGCCGTCGGCCCCGTCTCCGGGCTGCCGTTCAGCGGCCGCAACCTGCTCGCGTGCTTCGAGGAGGGGGCCCGCCGGTTCGGCTGGGCGGACCGTGACCCGCGTCCCGGCATCCGCCGCGAGGGCCGCTGGCTGCTCGGGACCGGCACGGCCGCGTCCACGTTCCCCGTGCTGTCCGCCCCGTCCACGGCGGCCGTGACGGCCGAGCCGGACGGCACCTTCACCGTACGCATCACCGCGTCCGACATCGGGACCGGGGCCAGGACCGCGCTCACCCTGATCGCCGCGGACGCGCTGGAGGTGGCGCCGGAGCGCATCCGGATGCGCATCGCGGACAGCGACTTCGGCTTCGCGATGATCGCCGGCGGCTCGATGGGCACCCGCTCCTGGGCCTGGGCGATCAGGGTCGCGGCGGACGAGCTGCGCGAGCGGCTGGCCCTGGGCGGCGGCATTCCGCCGGAGGGGATCACGGCACGCTCGGACACCTCACAGGCGGTCGGCGCGCTGGAGCAGAAGGAACGGCACTCCTTCGGGGCGCAGTTCGCCGAGGTCGCCGTCGATGTCACCAGCGGGGAGGTGCGGGTGCGGCGGATGCTCGGCATCTTCGCCGCCGGCCGGATCGTCAACCCGCTGACCGCGCGCGGGCAGTTCGTCGGAGGCATGATCTGGGGCCTGTCCATGGCGCTGCACGAGGAGGCTCACCGGGACCGGGCCGGCGGCGGCCATGTCGGCGCCGACCTCGCCGGATACCACTTCTCCGCGCACGCCGACGTACCCGACATCGAGGCGGACTGGGTGGACGACCCCGACCCCGGGGACCCGGTCGGCATCAAGGGCATCGGCGAGATCGGGGTCGTCGGAGCGGCGGCGGCGATCGCCAACGCGGTCTGGCACGCGACCGGTGTTCGCCACCGGAATCTGCCGATCCGCCCGGACCGGGTGCTGCTGGCCGGTGCGGGAGGGGACCGGGATGCTTGACATCGCCGACGAGCTGAACCGGTGGGCCGAGGAGGGCCGGGACTTCGCCGTCGCCACCGTCGTGAGCGTCGGCGGCAGCGCCCCGCGCGGCCCCGGCGCCGCCCTCGCGGTCGACAGCGGTGGCACGGCCGTCGGCTCGGTCTCCGGCGGCTGTGTGGAAGGCGCCGTGTACGACCTGTGCGTCCAGGCGCTCCAGGACGGCCGGACGGTGCTGGAACGGTTCGGCTACAGCGACGAGGACGCCTTCGCGGTGGGGCTGACCTGCGGCGGGGTCATCGAGGTACTGGTCACCCCGGTGCGCGCGGACGCGCCTGAGCGGCCGGTGTACGCGGCGGCGCTGGTGGCCGCGTCCCGGGGCGAGGCGGCGGCCGTCGCCCGGGTGGCCAGGGGGCCGGTGGAACTGCTGGGGAGGGTGCTGCTCGTCCGCCCCGACGGCTCGTCCGGCTCCTCCGGGCCGTCCGGCTCCTCCGGGCCGTCCGGCTCCTCCGGGCCGTCCGGCTCCTCCGGGCCGTCCACGTCGTACGCGGGAGGCCCAGGCGTCTCCCACGAGGGGAGCCTCGGTGGTCGTCCGGAGCTGGACCGTACGGCGGTGGCCGAGGCACGTGCCCTGCTGGCGGCGGGCCGCACCGGCACCCTCGAACTGTCGGAGGACGGCGCGCGCTGTCCGGGCGGCGTGACCCTGCTCGTCGAGTCGAGCGTGCCGCCGCCCCGAATGATCGTCTTCGGCGCCGTGGACTTCGCGACGGCGCTGGTACGGGTCGGCAAGTTCCTCGGCTACCACGTGACCGTGTGCGACGCCCGCCCGGTCTTCGCCACCCGGGTCCGCTTCCCCGACGCCGACGACATCGTGGTCGACTGGCCGCACCGCTACCTCCGGCGCACCGCGACCGACGACCGCACGGTCCTGTGCGTGCTCACCCACGACGCCAAGTTCGACGTACCGCTGCTGGAGGCGGCCCTGCGGATGCCGGTGGCGTTCGTCGGCGCCATGGGGTCGCGCCGCACCCACGAGGACCGTACGCGTCGGCTGCGTGAAGTCGGCCTCGGCGAGCCGGAGTTGGCCCGCCTGAGATCCCCGATCGGGCTCGACCTCGGGGCCCGTACGCCCGAGGAGACCGCGCTGTCCATCGCGGCGGAGATCGTCGCGGCACGGGAGGGCGGGACAGGCGCTCCTCTCACCGGCTCCGGTACACCGATCCACCGTGACGGGGGCGGGCGGGGGACCGGTGCGGCGGGGGCGAGGGAGGCTGCCTGAGAGAGGCGCGCACGCGGTGCGCGGCCACCGCCGGGGCAAGAACGTGCCGCACGCCTCCTGAGCCGACGCCGGACACGGCAAGTCATCGAGGCGTGACCGCGGTTCGGGAAGACAACGGGAGGCGGCCCGCGGCTCAGGAGGCCGAGGCCGAGCGCGCGAGCCAGTCGTACGCTACCTGCGCGGTGAACTCGCCCTGACCGCCGCGCAGCAGCAGCCCCGCCGTGGCGAACGCCGGGTCGTCGGCCTGCGCGGCGACGTAGGGGACGGCGATGCAGCGCATCCCGGCCGCGTGCGCGGCGGCGGCGCCCGGAGCGGCGTCCTCCAGGACCACGCAGTCCGCCGGACCGGCCCCCAGACGGTGCGCCGCTTCGAGGAAGACGTCCGGGGCGGGCTTTCCGTGCGCGACCTCGTCGGCCGAGACGACGGTCGTCAGGTGGGCGGCCAGGCCGGTGCCCGTCAGGATCGCCTCGATGGCGGCGGGTGAGGAGCCCGAGGCCACGGCCATCGAGGCGCCCTCGGCGGCCAGCAGTTCCACGAACTTCCGCATCTCCGGGTACACGTGTGTGGCGGAGCGGGCCAGCTCCAGATAGCGGCGGTTCATGTCGGCGAGCAGGGCGTCGAGCGGGGGCCGCAAGTCGTAGCGTTCCTTCCAGAGCGCCATCGTCTCCCGGGTGCTGATGCCGACGTACCGCTCGTGTTCGGCCCAGGTGAAGTCGGCGATGCCCTGCTCGGCGAGCGTCTGGCGGCCGGCTTCGAAATAGTTCGGCTCGCTGTCCACGAGTGTGCCGTCGAGATCGAAGATGACCGAAGTGCGGCCGAGAGTGCTCATGGGGTCCAGGATGCCAAGCGGGGCCCGAGCGCGGTCGATCACCCCTGTGTCACCGGTCAGCTTCTGGTTGCTCGCCCGATCGACTCCACCAGGGGCAGCACCCGGTGCGGAACGCGCTCGCGCAGTGCCACCTCGGTGCGGGTGCGGACGACGCCGGGCATGCTGATGAGCGCCTGGATCACGTCCTCCAGGTGAGCGTTGTCGCGCGCCACGACCCGGGTGAGCAGATCGCCGCCGCCCGTGATCGAGAACGCCTCGATGATCTCCGGTACGGCGGCCAGCGCGTCGCCGACCTCGTCGAGGTGCCCCTGCGTGACCTCGATGTGCACAAAGGCGAGGACCGGGTGGCCGAGCGCCGCCGGGGACAGTGAGGGGCCCGTGCCGGTGATCACCCCCTCCCGTTCCAGCCGGTCGAGGCGGGCCTGCAGCGTGCCGCGGGCGACACCGAGCATGCGGGCGTACTCGCGCACGCTGGTACGCGGCTGCTCCAGCAGCAGCCGCAGGATGCGGGTGTCGAGTTCGTCCACGGTCATGATCCACCGGCCTCCCTGCCGCCTGGGGTGATCTTCGTCGACCGTACCAATGGCTCAGCCCGCCGCGAGTCCGGTGGGAAGGTACACCCCTCGTGCTCACCGTTGTCCGCCGCGCCGCGTTTGCCGGTGCGGCGCCCACCGCGTTACCTGGAGGGGTGGCGCAAGGCTCGAGGAGCGGCGAGGAGCGACGATGATCACGCAGGAGCAGGTCGACCGAATTCTCCGGCTCGACGGGAACGGGCTCCCGTTGGTCTCCCTCTACCTTCCGGTGGAACCTGACCTGCCCGGCCGTCGTACGTACCGGGCCCGGCTGGCCGGCCTGCTGGACCGCATCAGGCCGCTCGCGGACGACCACTCGCTGGAGCACGCCGCACGGCTCTCGCTGCGCGACGACATCGCGAAGATCGAGCAGAGGCTCAGCGAGGAGCCCCAGCGGCCCGGGACCGTCGTCGTCTTCTCCTGCAGCGGCAACGGCGTCTACGAGGAGGTGTGGCTGCCGCGCGCCGCCCACGAACGCGTCGTGGTGGACGCGGCCCCCTTCGTCCGTCCGATGCTGGCGGTGCTCGACGAGTACCACCGCATCTGCGCGGTCGTCGTGGACGAGGCCACCGCCCAGATCTGGGAGTACCACCTCGACGAGGTCCGGGAGCTGGAGGCGATCCGCGACCGTACGCTGCGGGGGCCCGAGCACGCCGCCGGGCTCGACGAGGACCCGGTCCGCGACATGGCCGACGAACTGAGCAAAAGGCACTACCGGCGGCTCATCGGCGAGCTCAAGCGCCTGTTCAAGGAGGGGGGCTTCGATCTGCTGGCCGTCGGCGGGCACCCCTATCAGGTACCGGCCTTCATCGAGTTCCTCCCCCGTGACCTGCACGACCGGCTCGTCGGTCGCTTCACCGCCGACCGCGAGGCCGCGACCGCCGCCGACATCCGGGACAAGGTACGGGTCCTTGTCACCGACCGCGCGTCCCAGGAGCAGGAGCGGCTGGTCGGCGAGATCCTCGAGGCCGTCGCGACCAAGCATCACGCGACGGTCGGGCTCGACGACACCCTGTGGGCGGGGTCGCTGGCCGCGATCCGGACGCTGGCCGTGGACACGGAGGCCGTGGTCCCGGGAGTCGTCTGCGACCGCGACGGGCTGCTCGCCCGCACGGGGGAGCAGTGCCTGCTCTGCGGAGACGCCCTGCGCGAGGTCCCCGACGTCATCGGGGAACTGGCGAAGACCGTCATCGAGGACAGCGGCGAGGTCCGCCACATCGAGATGGAGACGGACCTGCGCACGCACCTGACCGGGGCCCTGCTGCGCTTCGAGCTGCCCCCGCACCCGATCGACACGCAGTGATGCCAATGGCATCCACATGGCTCCCCTCTTCGCTCGGTGACTGTGCCAATGGCTCAGTGCTCCGGAGCCCACTTGAGCCAACAGCTCCGATGATGCTGTGATGGGCAGGTCGATGGCGCTGCGGGACCCCCGCGGCGCCTTTTGCATGCCTGACGTACAGGCTGAGCTCAAGGGGCGGGGAAACAGTGCTGAAGAGGGTGTTCGTGGCACCGGACCCGGGCCGGCTGCGGCTGCGCGGCGCCATCCGGGCCGTCCTCGGCATCGGTCTGGCGGTCGCCCTGTGCGGCGTCACCGGTGCCTCCCTCGCGGGCGCGGTCGCGGGAGGACTCGCGGCGCTGCTCGCCCTCTTCACGGTCACCGACGCCACGGTGCGCGGACAGCTGGCGACGACGGCGCTGCTGCCCGTGGTGGGCCTTCCGGTCCTGGCTCTCGCGGCCACCCTGCACGACCACCCCACGGCGCGGGGCGCGGCCTTCCTCCTCGTCGTCGGCGCCGGTGTGTACGCCCGGCGCTGGGGCGCGCGCGGCCATGCCCTCGGCGTCTTCGGGTTCATGGCCTTCTTCATGGCGCAGTTCCTGCACACCGTGCCGGCGCGACTGCCCGAGCTGTATGTCGCCGTACTGCTCGCCCTCCTCGCGTCCTCGGCGGTCCGATTCGGACTGTGGTGCTACGAGCGCCGGATGCCGCCCGCCGGGGCGCTCGCCCCTTCGGCCGGCCGGGGCCTCGCCCGTCCCACCACCCGCCAGGCGGTCCAGGCCGTCGTGGCCGCCGCCTTCGCCCTGGGCGTGGGAAGCCTGCTGTCCCAGGAGCGCTGGTACTGGGCCGTCGGCGCCGCCTGGTGGATCTTCGTCAACACCACCTCGCGCGGCGAGACCCTGATCCGCGGCTACCGCAGGGTCCTCGGAACGGTGATCGGCATCGCCCTCGGGGCCTCGGCCGTCGTCCCCCTGCACGGTGCGCCCGTACCGACCGTGGCCCTGCTCGCCGTGTGTGTGTTCGTCATCTTCTACAGCGCCGCGGTCTCGTACACCTGGATGATGCTCGCGGTGACGATGATGGCCGAGCTGCTCTACGGGATGTTCGGCGTGCTGGACCAGCATCTGGTCGTCCTGCGTCTGGCGGAGACCGGCATCGGGGCGATCGGCGCCGCGCTGGCGGTGCTGCTCGTGCTGCCGATCACCACGCACGCCACGACGGACGCCTGGATCGTGCGGGCGATCCAGTGCGTCCACGCCTGCACGACCGAGGCCGCGGCCCGGCTGAACGGCTCCGCCACCGCCGACCCCGCGGCACGCGTCGCGGAGCTGGAGACGGTGCTGAACAAGGTGCGGCTCTCGCTCACGCCCCTTCTGCACCCGCTCAATCCCCTGCGCGCCCGTGGCCGGAGGGCGCGCCAGGTACTCGCGGCGCTGAACACCTGCGCGCGGGAGGTACGGGGCCTCGCCGCCATCGCGTCGGACCCCGTGGCCTCCTGCGACGATCGTCTCACCGTCGCGTGCGAGCGCGTCGAGAGGGCCGTCGAGGCACTCACCTCACCCGGACCGCGGCGGATCTCGGTCCAGGCCGACGCACCGTCCCTGGAAGAGCCGGTACTCGCACACCTGCACGGGCTCGAGCGGGCGCTCGCCGAACTCGCCGCGCCCCTTCTGCACCCCCGTGCTTCGAGCGCCGTCCGCGTCTGACACGCGCGAGGCAGGTGCACGGACCACGTAGAGGGTGGATCACCGCCCGGGCGGGGTAACCCCGCGGCTATCAGACGCACGGAACCCGCGGACCGTGCGGGAGCGGCCCGCGGGCGAAACCGCTTGGGGGTGGCACCATGCGGGACTTCCCGCGAGGAACCGGACAGCCAGAGCGCTTCGGCGACGACGGGAGCGCGCGGTACCCGACGCCGTGGGCCGAGGGGCCGGGCGGCTGGCTGGACCGTGTTCCGGCAGGTCGCGGGGCGCACGGCGTGACCCCGACCGCACTGCCGTACGCGATCGGTCCCCGGCGGGCGGAGCCGTTCGTCCCGGGTCTCGCAGGAGGCCTGATACCCATGCCGGGCCGTCTCGCCGCCCCGACGTCGTACGACGAATCCCCGCCGTACGCACTCCTGCGCGCCGCCGCCGAGTTCCTCACCCTCCGCCACACCGAGGAGCGCCTCGGCGACCCGGCCCGGCGGATCGCCGCCGCGCGGGCCGAGATCGCGGAGACCGGCACATACCGCCACACCACCGAGGAACTCGCCTTCGGCGCCCGCGTCGCCTGGCGCAACGCCAACCGCTGCATCGGGCGCCTGTACTGGCGCTCCCTGTGCGTCCGCGACCGCAGGGACGTACGCACGCCCGAGGACGTCGCCGAGGCGTCGGCGGACCATCTGCGGGAGGCCGCGGGCGAGGGCCGGATCAGGGCGCTCATCACCGTCTTCGCGCCCGACCGGCCGGGCAGCCCCGGGCCACGGATCTGGAACGAACAGCTCATCCGGTACGCCGGATACGCCCGCCCGGACGGCGGCGTGACCGGGGACCCGCGCAACGCGGGCCTCACCGCGCTGGCCCGGCGGCTCGGCTGGCCCGGCGGCCCAGGGACCCCGTTCGATGTCCTGCCGCTGGTGATCCAGGGCGCCGACGGCAAGCCCGACGACGACCCCCGGTGGTTCACGCTGCCGCAGGACGCGGTGCTCGAAGTGGAGCTCGCCCACCCCGAGTACACCTGGTGGAGCTCGCTCGGACTGCGCTGGCACGCCGTGCCCGCGCTCGCCAACATGTGCCTGGAGATCGGCGGCGTCTGCTACCCGGCGGCCCCGTTCAACGGCTGGTACATGGGTACCGAGATAGGCGCCCGCAACCTCGCCGACACCGACCGCTACAACCTCCTGCCGTACCTCGCGGACCGCCTGGGCCTCGACACCCGCACCGACCGCTCGCTGTGGAAGGACCGCGCGCTCGTCGAACTCAACCGCTCCGTCCTGCACTCCTTCGACCACGCGGGCGTCACCGTCACCGACCACCACACCGAGTCCCGGCGCTTCCTGACCCACCTCGGCCGCGAGGAGCGCAAGGGGCGCCGGGTCGGCGCGGACTGGTCGTGGATCGTGCCGCCCATCTCCGGCAGCGCCACACCCGTCTTCCACCGCACCTACGAGACCGTGGAACGGCATCCCGCCTACGTCCACCACCCGGAGGCGCGCGCACGGGCGCTCGGGGAGACGGGCGGGACCTTGGTCTAGACCGTTGGTCGCCGACTGCTACCGTCGGCCCCGGACAGCGCGGGACCGAGAGGGGAACGGCAGTGACAGACGGCGGCACGCGGGAACAGCGGGCGTTCATCGGCTCGTTCACGGCGGCGGGAGGCCCCGGCGTCCTCACCGCGGCCGTGGACCGCGGCAGCGGCGCGCTGACTCTCCTGAGCGCGGTGGACGGCGTACCCGATCCCTCCTACCTCGCCCTGTCGCCCGCCCACGACATGCTCTACGCGGTCAGCGAGACGGCCGACGGCGCGGTGGCCGCGTACCGCGTGGACGGCGACGAACCGAAGCCCGCCGGGCCGTTGGTCTCCGTCGGAGGCAGCGGCCCCACGCACCTCAGCGTGTTCGCGGGACACGTCCTGACCGCCAACTACGGCTCGGGCAGCGTCACCGCCCTGCCCGTGTGCGATGACGGCACGCTCGTCGGCGCCGCCTCCAGCGTGCTCCAGCACCAGGGCCGCGGCCCGCACACCCGGCGCCAGCAGAGCCCACACGCCCACCAGGTACAGCCCGACCCGAGCGGGCGCTGGGCCGTCAGCGTCGACCTCGGCACGGACTCCGTACGGGTGTGCGCGCTGGACGGCGGCCGGCTCACGCTGCACCGCGAGATCGCGCTGCGCCCCGGCTCCGGGCCCCGCCACCTGGCCTTCCACCCGCGCGGCGAACACGCGTACGTGCTCAACGAACTCGCTCCCACGGTCACCGTCTGCCGCTGGAGCGCCCTGGAAGGCTCTCTGCGGCCCGTCGGGGAGACGCCGGTGCTCTCGGGAGTCCCGGACGGCGACGCGTACCCCTCGGGCATCGTGGTGTCGCCCGACGGACGCTTCGTGTGGACCGCCACCCGCGGCCAGGACGTCGTCTCCGTGCTCACGCCCGACGCGGTGGGCGAAGGGCTGCGGCTGGTCGCCACGGTGCCCTGCGGCGGCACCTGGCCGCGCGCGCTGGCCCTCGACCCCTCGGGGCGCTTCCTGTACGCCGCCAACGAGCGCTCGGGGGACGTGACGTGGTTCGCGGTCGACCCGGACACGGGGGTGCCGCGACGGGGCGGCTCGGTGGAGGTCCCGGCGGCCTCCTGCGTGGTCCTCGGCTGACCCGCCCGGCGGTGGCTCGCCGCCGCCCCGCGAGCCGCCGACGTACGAGGGAGCCGACGACAGAAGGGCCCGCTCCTGTGAGAGGAGCGGGCCCTTCGGCGTGCGAGGGGTGATGCCTGGGCGGTCAGCGGACCTGCGCGCCCTGCGGCTGCTGCGGGGCGATGCCCAGCGCCGTCGTGTACTTGGCCAGCGCGAGCTTGCCGATCGCCGGGTACGGGCCGAGTGCCTCGGCGGCGGAGCAGCCCGCCTCCTTGGCGGCCGCGTCCAGCAGACCGGCGTCGATCTCCGGGCCGATCAGGTACGGAGCCAGGGCGAGCTGCTGGGAACCCGAGCCGCGCAGCTGCTCGGCGGTGGCCGCGATCGCGCCCTCCTCGTCCAGCGCCGCCGCCATCACCGGCACGGCGAGCCGTGCGGCGAGCAGCATGCCGGTGATCCCGGCCGCCTGCACGGCCTCCTCGCCGCCCACGGAGGCGAGGATGATGCCGTCGGCGGCCGTCGCCACGGTGAACAGCCGGGCACGGTCGGCGCGCGCCAGACCCGCCTCGGACAGACGCACGTGCAGCGCCTCCGCGAGCAGCGGGTGGGGGCCGAGAACGTCGGTCAGGTCGGCCGCGATCCGGCTCTCCATGACGGCCTGGCGGACCCGGCGCAGCAGCGCGTTGTCGGGGCCGGCGAGCAGGGGCACCACGACGGCGACGGGGCCGTCGGGCTCGGTCACGTCAGCGCCGGCGGCACGGGCCTGCTCATAGCGGGCGGTGCGCTCCTCGGCGGCACGCGTGAGCACGGACTGCAGCGTGGGGAACTCGGCGTCGTCCCCGTCGAGGTACCCGATCCGGGCGTCGAGGCCGGGCAGCTCGGAGCGCGCGATGCTCACGACCTCCTCGGCGAGGCTGCGCGTGGCCGCGCTGGTGGTGCCCGGCACCGCGAGGACGAGCGCAGGCGCGCCCTCGGGAGCCGCCAGCGGCTCGGGTCGGCGGTGCCGCCCGGGCTGGCGAGGTCGCGGCATTCGTACTGGCAGGCCGGACGCGGGCCCAGTGGGGGAGCTCATGGCGACGCATGTTACTGGCTTCTTGGGCTCCCCTGTTCGGGGAGGGTGCAGGTGAGCGGTATCCGTCCCCTTTTGTCTGATGAGTTACGCGTGGATCAGAAATGATCGGCGTGACGGGACTCGCCGGTGCTGTGATGCTCCTGTGTCGACCGGTGCGGGAGTCAACTTCACTTGTCCGACAGGGCGGATGAATCCCCCTTTCGGGGCATGGATGGCGAGGTTGTGCCCTTTTCGGTCCTCACGTACAGCATGTGTGCGTCGCGGGGGAGCGCGAGCCGGTCGCTCGCCAGGTCGACGGCGATACGTACGGCGCCGTCCAGCGGGGTGCCCGCGGCCGCTACCTGCCGGGCGTGCGGCAACCGCTCCGTCAGCTCCGCGCGCAGCGGTACGAGGAGCGGGTCGCCCATCTTGAACAGGCCCCCGGTGAGGGCGACTCGGTCCTCGCCGGTGTCCGGGCAGACGGCGGCCGCGGAGTCGGCCAGGCGCCGGGCGGCGGCACGCAGCACGTCGCGTGCGACGGGGTCGCCGATGGCGGACGCGGCGCACGCGGCCACTTCGGGCGCGAAGGAGGCGAGTACGGCGGGCCGGTCGGTGCGCGGATACAGCTTGCCGGGCAACCCGGCCACCGGCCCGAACATCTCCTCGGCCCGCGCCAGCAGCTCCGCCGACCCACCGGGGCGCCCGTCGAAGGCCCGCAGGGCCGCCTCGAGCCCGGCGCGGCCGATCCACGCCCCACCGCCGCAGTCACCGAGCAGGTGGCCCCAGCCGTCCGCCCTGTGCCAGCTCCCCAGATCGGTGCCGACCGCGATCATGCCGGTGCCCGCGGCGATCACCGCGCCTGGCCGGGGGCCGAGCGCGCCCACGTACGCGGTCACCGCGTCGGCGGCCAACGCGAGGCGCCGCACGCCGAGTTCGCGCTCCAGGGCGCGGGGCAGCTCGGCACGCAGTGCGTCGCCGAGGGTGGCGAGACCCGCCGCTCCGACGGCGACGGCCCCGAGTTCCTCCGTCCCGGTGGCGGCCATCAACTGCCGGGCCATCGGGAGCAGTTGCTCCAGCAGATGTCCGGCGTCGATGCCGCGCGGGCCCGTTCGGACGGGCTCCCTGGAGGTCAGTGGAACGCCGACGACATGCCCGTGTACGGCCAGCGCCGCCCGCAGCCCCGAGCCGCCCGAGTCCACCGCAAGCACACCGGCCGACGCGTGGGAGGGACGCAACAGGCTCCCCTCCTCTCTGCTGACCGGCAGGCCGGGCGATCGTCGGGCGATCGGCCGGACCGGCTCGATGATCTCGGCGAGGAGGAAGACTAGCGCCGGGAGGCGGGTCCGCGCGCGGCGCTCGTCCGTATGAATCCGTAGGAATGCGTCACGGCGTGTGCCAGTAGAGTGGCACGTCGTGGCACCACGACCCTTGCATGAACTCATCGAAGCAGGCTGGGCGAAGGCTCTGGAACCTGCGGCCGAACGTATCGCCGCCATGGGGGACTTCCTCCGGGCCGAGATAGCGGCAGGCCGGACCTATCTACCGGCCGGGGCGAATGTCCTGCGGGCCTTCCAGCAGCCTTTCGACGACGTCCGCGTGTTGATCGTCGGCCAGGATCCCTACCCCACGCCGGGGATGGCCATCGGGCTGAGTTTCGCCGTGTCGCCCGAGGTGCGTTCACTGCCGGGCAGCCTGGAGAACATCTTCCGGGAACTGCACACGGACCTGGGGCTGCCCAGGCCGTCCAACGGCGATCTGACGCCCTGGACCGAGCAGGGGGTGCTGCTGCTCAACAGGGCGCTGACGACGGCGCCCCGCCAGCCCGCGGCGCACCGGGGCAAGGGCTGGGAAGAGGTCACGGAGCAGGCGATCCGGGCGCTGGTCGCGCGGGAGAAGCCGCTGGTGTCGATCCTGTGGGGGCGTGACGCCCGCAATCTGCGGCCGCTGCTCGGGGATCTCCCGGCGATCGAGTCCGCGCATCCCTCACCGATGTCGGCCGATCGCGGCTTCTTCGGCTCGCGTCCGTTCAGCCGGGCCAACGAGCTGTTGGAGAGGCAGGGCGTCCAACCGGTGGACTGGCGCCTGCCGTAGAGCGGTCACCGGATCTCGTGCCACCCGCGCGGGTTCCGGGGCGCGTACGGGTTCTGTGGGCAGGGACGGGGCGGGCACCGGTGCGCGGCGGTGCCCGCAGGACGGCACTCGCCACCGTCGTGGACGCCGAACCCGATCCGACCGTCGTCGACGAGGTCGTGACGGAGCGTCAGCCGCCCCGCTCGCCGTCACCACGACCCCGCCTCAGGGCCGGCGGCCGCCCGGGCTCCCGTCGGATTTTCGGGCGGCATCGTGCAACCCCGCCATCGTCGAGCGCGTCGACGTGCACGAGACTGTGCTCCGCGAGTGCATCCCGCAGCTCGTCCGCACCGACCCGGGAGGGACCAACAGCATGATCATTTTTGGCACCAGGGGATACCTGTACCAGCTCGCGATACTGACTCTGGTGTGTGGCCACTGCGGCAACCCCTCCGCGCACACGCTCCGGAAGCGTGTCACGAAGTTCACGCTGTTCTTCGTGCCGCTGTTCCCGATCTCGTCGAAGTACGCGACGCAGTGCACTTTCTGCGGCGCGGAGCAGAAGGCGACCAAGGAGCAGGCGGAGCAGCTGCAGGCGCAGGCCGCGAGCGCCCACGCCGCCCAGCAGTACGGCCAGCCGCAGCAGCCCCAGCAGCCGTACCAGGCCTGAGCCGGGGGCGGGGACCGGCGCGGCGGTACGTCGACGGCGCCGTGCTCCCCGCGGACGGCGCCGGTCCGCCGCCGACCCCTTCCGTATGAGTCGTCCAGACTGCACTCCGTGCCGTATCGGTCGGAAATTGCCCTCGCGGGGCAATGATGGACTACTTGGACATGGCGTCTCGACGGAAGGGAACCCTCATGGGTCTGATCGGATCGATCGGCCTGATCCTGCATCCCCGGCGCAATCCGGGACCGGTCATCGAGTCGGTCGTGCAGTGGGCCCGCAAGAACGAGGCCGAGGTGCTGGGGCTGCCGGACGAGGTGGGCCGTATCGACTGCAGCGCCGTGGCCGTACCGGCTCAGGACCTCGTCGCCCGGGCCGATCTGATCGTCAGTCTCGGCGGGGACGGGACCATGCTCCGTTCCATGAGGCTGCTGTCCGGAAGCGCCACTCCGGTGCTCGGCGTCAACCTGGGCCGGCTGGGCTTCCTCGCGGAGATCGATGTCGACGAGCTCCAGCCGGCGCTGGACCGGATCGACAGCGGCCAGTTCACCACCGAGGCCCGGATGGCCGTACGAACGCGCCTCCCGGACGGGCGCGAGGTCCGTGCGTTCAACGACATCGCCCTCGTACGGGTACCCGGCAGCGGCATGGCCGCCATCGCGATCCGGCTCCAGGGCGAGGAGTTCATC
Organism: Streptomyces sp. NPDC007896; assembly: GCF_042959425.1. Taxonomy (NCBI): domain Bacteria; kingdom Bacillati; phylum Actinomycetota; class Actinomycetes; order Kitasatosporales; family Streptomycetaceae; genus Streptomyces; species Streptomyces sp. NPDC007896. Next base: position 39,690 of record NZ_JBIBKX010000015.1, read on the forward strand.
CGCTACGCCGCCGACGCCGTCGTCGTCTCCACGTCGACCGGATCGACGGCGTACAGCTTCGCCGCGGGCGGCCCGATCCTCTCCCCCCGGGTCGAAGCCATCCTGGTCGTTCCCGCCAGCGCGCACTCGTCGTTCGACCGGGCGCTCGCCCTGCCCGCGGACGAGGACGTCACCCTCGAACTGCTCCCCACGACCGGGCGATTGGCGGTCGAGGTCGACGGCGAGGTGCTCGGCTATCTCGACGCGGGCGATTGGATCACCGTGACGGCGTGCCCCGCGGCGGCTCATGTCGTGCGTCTGGGCGGTACGACGTTCTACCAGCGGGCACGCAGAAAACTCGGCATCAAAGGAAGTATCGAAGCGGGCGGACGAACCTCCCAGGACTCCACCGACGCCTCGACGGGGCCCTGACGCGCGGGCCGAGGAACGCGTCGTGAGCGGCACAGCGGCCGACCCGGGGGAGGCGGCCTTGGGCAGGGTGGGCCGCCGACCCGCCCAACGGGTTCTCGAACCATCCCGATCATGTCCGTACGCACGAGCTGACCGTCGCCGCCTTCGAGCGGATCAAGCGGTCCGGCGGACTTCACCCTCGCAGCGATCACAGCGATCACAGCGATCACAGCGATCACAGCGATCACAGCGATCAGAACGAGGAGGGCGGTCGGCACCCGCGGAGCCTGCCGAAGCTGTACTACATCGCCGTGTCGCTCTCGAGCCTGAAAGCGGTGCGGGCGCTGGCGGAGGCCGCCCTGGGACCCGACGCCTGGATCCCCCCGCTCGACGTCGCCGTCGACGACGACACCGTGACCGCGGCCGTGGATGTCTCCGAGCTCTGGCCGCACAAGCAGCGGGCCCTGGCGGCCCATGCCAGCCAGGCGGACGCCGCGGCCCTGCTGAGACTCTTCAGCCTGTCCGGGGACGTGGTCCGGGTCGAGGAGTACGTGCGGGCCCACCCGCCGTGGACCGGCGGCACACGCGAGAGCGACCTGTTCGAGGGCGCCCGCGAGACGGCCTGAACCGTACGGCCTCGCCCTGACCGGGGCTCAGTCCTGCCGGCCGACCCCGTGAAGCGCCGCCCGTTGCCGCGCGGCACGCACCGCCGCCGACAGCGAGGCGATGTCGTACGCGCCGTGGTGGCGGCGGCCGTTGACGAAGAACGTCGGGGTGCCCGAGACACCGCTGAGGTCGGCGGACTCCACGTCCGCCGCGACCCGGGCCGTTCCCGTGCCTTCGCGGAGATCCTTGCGGAAGCGTTCGGCGTCGAGGCCGATCTCCTCGGCGTAGCGGAGCAGGTCCTTCGGCCGCAGGTCACCCTGGTGCTGCATCAGCAGATCGTGCATCTCCCAGTACCCGTCCTGGTGGGCCGCGGCCTCGGCGGCCTCCGCGGCGAACTGGGCGTTCGGATGGACGTCGGTCAGCGGCAGATGCCGCCACACGTAGCGCACGTCGCCGAAGTCGGCGAGCAGCTCACGCACCACCGGCTCGGCCAGGCCGCAGTACGAGCACTCGAAGTCCCCGTACTCGACGAGCGTCACGGGCGCCTCCAGCGGGCCGCGTACGTGGTCGCGGTCCACGTCCACGGGGTCGCTGAGGTCGACGATGGTGGTGCCCGTGCCGAGCAGGGCCCGGATACGGGAACGCTTGGGAAGGGCGCCGATCACCGAGGTGACCAGCCAGGTGAGGACGAACGAGCAGACCACGGCGGCGAGGATGCCGATCTTCGCCGCCGCCAGCCGGGCCCCGTCGAAGGCGAGCGTCGCGATCAGCAGGGACACGGTGAACCCGACCCCCGTCAGGGTGCCGCCCGCGCTGATCGCGCCCCAGCCGACCGGCGGGTGCAGACGCCCACGGCTGGCGCGTGTGGTGAGCCAGGTGGCGCCGACGATGCCGAGCGGCTTGCCGAGCACGTAGCCGAGGAGGATGCCGAGGGCGATCGGCGAGGCGAAGGCATGGACCAACTGGCTGCCGCTGACGGTGATGCCGGCGTTGGCGAGGGCGAACAGCGGCACGATCACATAGCTCGTCCAGGGGTGGAACATCCGCGTGAGCCGGTCGTTGGGCGAGATCGTCGAGGCGATTCCGCGCCGTACGGAGCGCTCCAGTTCCGGGGTCGGCTGCTCGCGGAAGCGCCGGAACAGACGGCTGGCTCGTTCCAGGTCGACGCGCTCGGCCGGGTAGGCGTAGGTGAGCAGGCCCATCGCGAGCCCGGTCACGACCGGGTCCACCCCCGACTTGAGCAGCGCGACCCACACCGCCGCGCCCAGCACCGCGTACAGGGCGGGAAGCCGCATCCCGAGTGTGCGGCGCACCAGCACGACGGCCGCGAAGAGGCCGAGCGCCGTGAGCAGCGCGGGCAGGGCCAGGGTGCCGCTGTAGGCGACGGCGATCACGGCCAGCGCCAGGAAGTCGTCCACGACGGAGATGGTGAGGATGAAGACCCGGAGACTGTCGGGCAGCCGTGCCCCGAAGAGGGCGAGCATGCCCAGGGCGAAGGCCGTGTCCGTTGACATGGCGGCGCCCCAGCCGTGCAGGGAGCCATGGCCCGCGTTGAGGGCCAGGTAGATCGCGATCGGCACGACCATGCCGCTGAGCCCGGCGAGCAGCGGCAGTGTCACCCTCCTGCGCTCCCGCAGCTCGCCCAGGTCGAACTCCCGGCGCGCCTCGAGTCCCACGACGAAGAAGAACAGCGTCATCAGCCCGCTGTTCACCCACTCCCGCAGGTCCAGGGAGACTTCGCCCGCCCCGAGGCGGACCGACAGCTCGGTGCGCCAGAAGTCCTCGTACGTGCCCGGCCCCGTGTTGGCCCAGACGAGGGCCGCGAGCGTGCCGGCCAGCAGGACCGCGGCACTGCCGGTCTCGGTTTGCAGGAAGGAGCGCAGCGGACCGCGCGCGTCCTTGCCGCACACGGTCTGCCCCGACAGGGGCGAGGTCTCAGCCGGCACAGTCACCCCCTGATTCTCGCCCGGCGCGTGGTCCGGCACGCGGCGAAACGATGCCGGGCAAGGAGATCGGCTCAGGTGTCGGGGAAGGGGATCCGCTCAGGTGCCGGGGCAGCGGATCCGCTCAGTGGTCGGCGAGGAGGTCCCGGATGGCCTTGACGACATCGGCGGGGGCCTCCTCGGCCATGAAGTGACCGCAGGAGACGGTCGTGTGCCGCAGGTCGGGTGCCCAGGCGCGCCACCGCGCGGCGGCGTCGAAGCCGAGAGCCGCGCCCCAGTCCTGCTGGAGAACGGCCACGGGCATCCGCAGCCGGTTCCCGGCAGCACGGTCGGCCCGGTCGTGCTCGACGTCGATGCCGGCCGAGGCACGGTAGTCCGCGACGATGGAAGGGACCGCCGCGCGGGAGGCCGCCAGGTAGGCGGCGCGGATCTCGTCCGGGATCGCTCTCGGGTCCTGCGTCCAGACGTCGAGGAAATGACCGAAGAAGACGTCCGCGGCGGCGTGGATCATCCGCTCGGGCAGACCCGGCGGCTGGGCCATCAGGTAGAGGTGGAAGCCGACGGCCGCGCCGGTGCCGTGCATCACGTCCCACATGTCCAGTGTGGGCAGCACGTCGAGCGAGGCGAGATGGGTGATCGCCTCGGGGTGGTCGAGGCCGGCGCGGATGGCGACCAGCGCGCCCCGGTCGTGTCCCGCCAGCGCGAAACGCTCGTGGCCCAGGGCGCGGGCGAGTGAGACGACGTCGGCGGCCATGGTGCGTTTGGCGTACGCGTTCCCGTCGGAGCTGGTGTCGACGGGCTTGTCGCTGGCGCCGTAGCCCCGCAGGTCGGGACAGATGACGGTGTGGTCGGCCGCGAGGTCGGCGGCCACGTGCCGCCACATCAGGTGGGTCTGCGGGAAACCGTGCAGCAGCACGATCGGGCTGCCGGATCCGGCGACGGCGACGCTGAGCGCGACATGGTCGGCGACGGGGACGCGCCGGTAGTCGAAGCCGGGGATGGTCGGTGCCATGGTTCGCCCTTTCTGGAAGGCGGAAGCGGAAGGTGAGGGACACGACGAGCCTGCCGGGCGCGAATCAGCAGGTGATCAGCAGGTGATCAGCAGGCGATCGGCAGGCGATCGGCAGGCGATCGGCAAGCGATCGGCAAGCGGTCCGCACGTCGTCGGCGCAGTACCGTGGCGAGGGTGTCGGGAGAAGTGAGCCGGGAGAGGTGAGAAGGGTGGGGGTCGCGTTCGGTGTGCTGGGACCGACCGTGGCCGAGAGCGACGGCCGCGCGCTCGCGCTGAAGGGACCCAGGCACCGGGCCGTGCTGGCGCGGCTGGTGGTGGCCCGCCGCCGGGTCGTCCCTGTCACCCACCTGGTCGACGACCTGTGGACGGATCCCCCGCCCGGCGCCGTGGGCGCCGTACAGACCTTTGTCGCGGCGCTGCGACGCGTCCTGGAGCCGGACCGTCCGCCCCGGACCCCCGCCCGTCTGCTGGTCACGGACGGTCCCGGGTACGCGCTGCGCCCGGAGCCGGACGCCGTGGACGCCTGGCGCTTCGAGACAGCCGTCGGCGGCGCCGCGCGGCTGCCGGCCACGGAGGCGCTGCCGCGACTGGAGGAGGCGCTGGCACTGTGGCGCGGGCCCGCCTACGCCGAGTTCGAGGAGGAGGACTGGGCCCGGGGCGAGCGCTCCCGCCTCGCCGAGCTGCGGCTCCAGGCGGTGGAGCAGCGGGCCCGGACGCAGTTGGCCCTCGGTCTGGCCGCCGAGGCGGTGCCCGACCTGGACGCGCATCTCGCCGCTCACCCCTGGCGCGAGGACGCCTGGCGGCTGCTGGCGCTGGCGCTGTACCGGCAGGACCGTCAGGGGGACGCGCTGGGTGTGCTGCGCAGAGCCCGGGCGGTCCTGGCCGACCAGCTGGGGGTGGACCCCGGGCCCCGGCTGCGCCGTCTGGAGGCGGACATCCTCGCCCAGGAGCCCGGGCTCGATCCTCCGGCCGGGCCGACGGCGACCGCGGCCCGGCTGTGGACACGGACGGCGGCGGCCTACGACCGTACGGTCGCCGCCGGTGCCCGGGCCCGGTTGGAGACGACGGTGAGCCTGATCCGCAACCTCGCGGTCACCGGGGGCGGTGGACTCGCGACCGCCGGTCAGCACCGCATGGAGGCCATCGCGGCGGCGGAGGAGTTCGGCGACCCGGACCTCACCGCCCGGGTGATCGGCGCCTACGACGTCCCCGCGATCTGGACCCGCAGCGACGATCCGGAGCTGGCCCGACGGATCGTCGAGGCCGCCGAGCGCACCCTCACCGCCCTGCCCGGCAACGCGCACGAGGCCTCACGGTGCCGCCTGCTGGCCACGATCGCCCTGGAGACACGCGGCAGCCGAGCGCCACGCGGCCCCCAGGCCGCCCGCGAGGCGCAGGAGATCGCCCGTCGTCTCGACGATCCCTCGCTGCTGGCGTTCGCCCTGAACGGGGTGTTCATGCAGTCCTTCACCCGCGCCGGCCTGGCCGCACGGCGTGACGAGATCGGCGCGGAGCTGGTCGAACTGGCCGCCCGGCACGATCTGGTGACCTATGAGGTACTCGGTCACCTCATCCGGCTCCAGGCACGCGGCGCGCTCGCCGACTTCGTCACGGCCGACCGCCACGCCGCCGCCGTGGACCGGCTGGCCGAGCGCCACGAACTGCCGCTCGCGGGCGTCTTCACCCAGTGGTACCGGGCATTGCGGCTGGCCGCGTCCGGGCGACCGGCGGGGGCCGAGAGCGCCTACCGGGATGCCGCCGCACGGCTGGACGGCGCCGGGATGCCGGGCCTGGCGCGTGGGCTTCTCCCGCTCGCCCTGTTGTGCCTGCGGGTGGAGCACAGGAGGACGTGGTCCGACACCGGTCCAGGGGATACCGGTCCAGGGCCTACCGGTCCAGGGGGTACCGGTCCAGGGCCGGTCGAGATCGACCTGGGGGCGGACTGGGGCCCGTACCGCCCTTGGGCCGCACCCTTCGCCTTGCTGGCGTCCGGTCGCCGAGCCGAGGCACGGGCGGCACTGCGCGCACTCCCGGAGCCGCCGCGCGACCTGATGTACGAGGCGTGCTGCTGCCTGGAAGCCGTGGTCGCGCTGGAGGTCGGTGACCGGGACGTGCTGGAGCGGGCCCGTACCCGCCTGCTGCCGGCCGCCGGGGAACTCGCCGGTGCGGGCAGCGGCCTGATCACCCTCGGCCCCGTCGAGGACCACCTCGCCGACATCACCACCGCGCTGCGGGCGCCTACGAGTCCAGCTCCGCCCAGATGATCTTTCCCTCGTGTGTGTACCGGGTGCCCCAGCGGTGGGCGAGCTGGGCGACGAGGAAGAGGCCGCGCCCCCCTTCGTCGGTGGTCCGGGCGTGCCGCAGCCGAGGGGAGCTGTTGCTGGTGTCGGTGACCTCGCAGATCAGGCGGGATGCGCGCAGCAGCCGCAGTCGCACGGGGCCCGGGGCGTAGCGCACCGCGTTGGTGACCAACTCGCTGACGACGAGTTCGGTCTCCATGGCCAGTGCTTCCATTCCCCACTCGCGGAGTTGGCGGGTGGCGAGGGCGCGGGCCCCGGCCACGGCGGCGGGATCCGAGGCCACGTCCCACGAGGCGACGTGGTCGGCGCTGAGCGCGTGCGTGCGCGCCACGAGGAACGCGACGTCGTCGGACTGCGGCGCGGAGGTCAGGCTCCGTACGTTGGCGCAGAGCGTTTCCAGCGGGAGATCGCAAGGGCACAGGGCGTCCCCGAGGTGAGCCATTCCGACCTCGACGTCCCGATCGACACCTTCGATGAGGCCGTCGGTGTAGAGGCCGATCAGACTGTTCTCGGCGAGCTCGATGTCGACTGCCTCGAACGGGAGTCCGCCCAGCCCCAGTGGGGGGCCGGCCGGCAGTTCCGGGAAGCTGACCCGGCCCTCCGGAGTGACGAGGACCGGCGGCGGATGGCCGGCCCGGGCCAGCGTGCAGTTCCGCGTGACCGGGTCGTAGATGGCGTACAGGCAGGTGGCACCCATCACCGTGGTCCGGATCAGGTCGGCCGACGCGTCATGGGACTCCTCCTCGCTGAGGCGGAGCACCAGGTCGTCGAGGTGGGCCAGGAGCTCGTCGGGCGGCAGATCCATGTCGGCGAGCGTCTGCACCGCGGTACGCAGCCGGCCCATGGTGGCGGCGGCACTCAGACCGTGGCCGACCACATCGCCCACGACGAGGCCGACTCGGGCTCCGGACAACGGGATGACGTCGAACCAGTCCCCGCCCACACCGTCCTTGGCGTCCGCGGGCAGATACATGGAGGCCACGTCCACGGCCATGCCACCCTCCAGCGTGTGGGGCAGAAGGCTGTGCTGGAGTGTGAGTGTGGCGTGGTGCTCCCGGGTGTAGCGGCGGGCGTTGTCGACGCAGACGGCCGCTCGCGCGACGAGTTCCCGGGCGAGCAGTACGTCGTCCGGGGTGAAGGGAGCCGGGTTCCGCGAGCGGACGAAGGTGCTGAGGCCGAGGACGGTGTCCCGCGCCCGCATCGGCACGGAGATGAGTGAGTGCAGTCCGAACTCGCGCATGCTCGAGGTCCTGGACGGCTGTTCCACGACCCATTGCGGGTTGTCGGGGTTCAGCACCGGTATGAGAACGGGCTCGCCGTTCACCAGGAGGCCGAGATCGTGCGGGGGAGGGATGAAGTCCACCGGATCGCCGACCTGGGCGACCGCCTCCGGGCACCCCTCCCGGACAGAACTCATGCCCGCCCGCCGCATCACCGGCCCCGTCGTCGCCGGACCCGCGTCGGACAGCCAGGTTCCGTGCCCCTCGGTGCTGAGGACCGGCTCCAGCAGATCCACGATGGCGAAGTCGGCGAACCGGGGTACGGCGAAGTCGGCCAGCTCCTGGGCCGTCTCCATGACGTCCAGGGTGCTGCCCACACAAGCGCCGGCTTCATTGACCAGGGAGATCAGCTGGCGGGCGTTCCACCGGTCGGTGACGTCGAGAACCATGTAGCAGATGCCCGTGACGGCGCCGTCGACGTCCACCAAGGGGAAGAACGACGTGGAGTAGGCGTGCTGTCGATGCGGGTCGGCCCAGCTCCAGCCCAGGTACTCGAAGTCGCTGACCGGCTCGCCGGTCCGCAGCACCTTGCGCATCACGCCCTCGATGGTCTCCGCCTCCAGGCCTGGGAGCAGGTCGCTCAGGCGCCGGCCCAGACGCTGGTCACGGGGTATGCCGCCGATGCTCTCCAGGGTGTTGTTGAGCCAGATGCAGTGCAGGTCCATGTCCACGATGGCCATTCCCACGGGCGAACGGGTCAGGAACCCGTCCAGCACCGACTGACCCATGGCCCAGCGCGTGATGCGCTCCCGTGCCGAGACGAGAAAACACTCGTCGTCGCCGACCTGGAACGACGCGGAAACGCGCAGATTCACTTCGACACGACGGCCGTCGCGATGCGACAGCGTGACCACTCCGCTCCAGGGCTCGCCCCCACGGCAGCGTTCCATGATCGCCGCTACGCGGCCGGGGTCTTCGGGCATGGCGACCAGACGGCCGACGGAGCCTGCGACGACCTCGCGGGCCGAACGGCCGAGGAGTTCTTCCGCGCTTCTGGTCCAGCCGATCACCGTGCCGGCCAGGGTGACGATCGCCGCCGCGTCCGAGGCTGCTTCTTCCGTACCGATATTGGGCTCTGTGCCGGGACCTTTGCCTGATTCCGGAGTCGCAGGCGTCACGTCTTCACCGCCATCCCCATACCTCCATGCTCGCGCCTCCCGCATCGGCGCGCCAGCGGCGCAAGGGACCGTTCGGCACGGTGAATTCGCTACCGGTCGGGTCGGCATTACCACGGCGGGTGACCGACGCCGGATGTCGTCCGAGAGCGGCTCCCGGGTCTCAGCCGACGACCGCCGCGCGTACGCACAGCACGTCCGGCAGATGCGAGACCAGTTGCCGCCAGCTGTCCCCGTCGTCCGCCGACGCGTACACCTCGCCATTGCGATTGCCGAAGTACACGCCCGCCGGGTCCGCGCCGTCCGTGCAGAGCGCGTCGCGCAGCACCGTGCCGTAGTGGTCCTCCGTGGGCAGCCCCGCGGTCAGCGGATCCCAGGTCTTGCCCGCGTCCTGCGTGCGGAAGACACGACAGCGCCGGTCGGCCGGGACGCGGTCCGCGTCCGCGTTGATCGGGAAGACGTACGCCGTGTCGCCGCGGTGCGGATGCGCGGCCACCGCGAACCCGAAGGTGGACGGCAGGTCCGCGCCGATGTCGGTCCACTCGCCGCCCGCGTTGTCGCTGCGGTACACACCCCAGTGGTTCTGGAGGTAGAGCCGGTCCGGGGTCGACGCGTCCTGTGCGATCTTGTGCACGCACTGACCGAACTCCGGGTTCGGATCCGGCAGGAACACCGCGGAGACACCGGAGTTGGACGGCTCCCAGCTCGCCCCGCCGTCGTGTGTACGGAACACCCCCGCCGTGGACACGGCGACCGTGACGGCACCTGGGTCACGCTGGTCGGTGAGGACGGTGTGCAGCCCCTCGCCACCGCCGCCCGGCACCCAACGCGACCGGGTGGGGTGCTCCCACAGGGGCCGGACCAGCTCGAAGGACTCGCCTCTGTCCTCGGAGCGGAACAGCGCGGCCGGCTCCGTGCCCGCGTACACCACGTCCGGCTCGGCCGCCGCCGGGTGCAACTGCCACACCCGCTCCAGGGAAGCCCCGGTGTCCTTGGGGAACTTGACGGCCGGCTGAGCCGGTTCGGTCCACGTCCGCCCCAGGTCGTCGGAGTGGAAGACGGAGGGACCCCAGTGCGCGCTGTCCCCTCCGGCCAGCAGCCGTGGTGTCTCGCCGCGGGTGTCGATCGCGACCGAGTACACAGCCTGCGCGTTGAAGTACGGACTCTCGTCGAACTCCCATGCGGCGCCGCGCCGCCGCCCGATGAACAACCCTTTGCGTGTACCGACGGTGAGCAGTACTTCGGCCATGCCGACCACCTCCGCGACGACGTCGTCTCAGACATCGGCCAGTCTGCACCCCGGCACTGACAGTCTCCCCTGTACGCCGCATTGCCGCAGGTCAGCGGGGTGGCGTCGAGCATCGGTGACGTCTCGTCCCGGCCGACGCGCCCACGGGCGAGGGACGGCCGGATTCCTGGAACGCACGGGTCGTGGGACTCGTTGTGAGCATCGGAGGGACCGATCCCGTATGGGAGGGCGATGTGGCATGTCCGTGCGGTCGTGAGGAGGATGCCATCGATGGCGGCATTCCGTGGTCCGAAGGCTCCGAAGGTGTGGCTGTGGCGATGGCGGCGCAATCCGCTGCGGCGTCGCAGTGACGCGCTGGAGGCCTGGATCGTGCTCGTCGCCTGGGTGCTCACCGCGCTCGGCGGGGTGCTCACCGGTCTGCTGGCGACGCAGTCCGTGGAGAACGGCCTGGCCAGGCAGCGGGCCGAGTGGCACTCCGTTCTGGCGCTGCTCAACGACGACGTGCCGAAGTCGACCGCGTCGGCGAACGACGCCGACATGGTCTGGGCGAAGGTCCACTGGACCGCGGCGGACGGCTCGCGGCACGCCGGCCAGGCCCGGGTGTCCGTCGGCAGCCCCGCGGGCACCCCGGTGACCGTATGGACGGACGCCGACGGCCGCCTCGTCACCAAGCCCCCCACGCCCTCCCAGGCCCAACTGCGCGCCGCGCTGGTGGGCGTCCTGGTGGGGGTGAGTGTCGCGGGTGTGCCGTTCATCGGCGGACGGCTGGTACGCGGACGCATGGAACGGCGGCGCATGGCGCAGTGGGACGAGGACTGGCAACGGGTCGGGCCCCTGTGGGGGCGGAAGACGGGCTGAGGAGACCCCCGGGGTCAGGCCGGATCGTGGTCCCCCTCCGGTGCCCAGGCGGCCGTGAGGAGGGATGCCGTGGCGGCCGAGGCGTATGTGGACGACGCGAGCCAGGCACGGGCGTACGCCTCCGGGTCGGCCGGCCGCAGTCGGCCCAGCGCGTCATGGCGCCGGTCCGACGCGGTGTCCACCAGGGCCCGCGCGCACGCGGCCCCCGTGGCCAGACCCACCGCGGCGAGCCGACGGGGGAGTTCGTCGTCGGCCACGGCGGCGGTGACGGCGCGCCCACCCGCGACCGCGCGGTCCACGGCCCGCCGCAGGAGGTCGAGTTCCGTGGGAAGCGCGGGCGCGGGGGTGGACGGGATGACGGCACTCCCCGTCCTGGGTAGGTGGGTGCGGTTGAGGCGGCGCAGGCCGAGGTCCGCGCGGATCGGGTCACCGTCCGCACCCTGCCAGGCCGCGGCGAGGGCGCGTACACCGCTCGGCCGGTCCGCCGCGAGCCGCGCGACGAGGCGCACGGACAGACCGTGGGCCCCCGCCAGAAGCCGGAGGTTCTCGACGTAGGGGAGTCCGGGACGCTCGTCCGGCGCCAGGAGGCGCACCGTGGGACCGCCGTCCACGGCGAACCCTCCGCCGGTGATCGTCCCGGTGAGAAAGAGCAGGTCACCACCCGCGTCCCGCTCCTCGGCGGGCTCCGCCGACCACCTCAGCGCGACGGCCACCTGGTCGGCCGGGGAACGCCGCCAGAGCGTGTCGAGCGGCTCCTCGTGCCAACGGGCCCCCGACGCCTGTACGGAACGGACCGCGCCGCCACCGCCGATCCGCCCGTCCGGCGAGACGGTCGGGTCGGTGAGGATCGCCCCGCCGTGGTCGCCCAGTTCCCGCAGGGTGAGGGCGCTGCCGCCGGGGACCGCGGAGCCCGCGGCCTGCCGAGCACGGTCGGCGTCGCCCGGCGCCACGTCGGACAGCGAGCGGAGCCGACCGTCCTGCGCGAGGGCGTACGTGACCGCCCCGGCATACCCCGAAGCGGTCACCACCGGCTCGGTGAACAGACCGCGCAGCCGCAGCGAACCGTTCGCCACATAGGCCCGACGTGCGGTGCCGATCAGATCCAGGTCCGGTGCGCGGCCCAGCCCGTCGGCGACGGTCAGCAACTCCGCCAGCTCCGAGGCCAGTTCGGGCAGCCGGAACGCGGGGTCCCCGGTGCCCGCCTCGGAGAGCCGTCGTGCCACCCGGACGGCCGCGGCCGCGGCACGGTGGAGTCCGGCGACGCGCGCCGAGTGGGCGGCATGGAGGAGCGTGGCGCGGTGCACGGCACCGGAGCCGGTCACTCCGGCTGCCAGTACGGCGGTCGCGGCCGCCTGGAGGGTGTGCACCGCAGCGGACTGCGGGGGAGTGAGGCGGAGGGACCCGGTCTCCGGAGGGACAGGCGTGGAGTCGTCGGCGTCCGACGGAACGACAGCCGCCGTTTCAGGGCCGTCCGTCTCCTCCGCCAGCGGTGCCAGCGTCAGGACCGCCGCGCGATGCAGACACGCGGGCGCGAGCAGACAGCTGCACACGGCGTCTTCGGCGGATGCCACCACCCCGGCCGTGGTGGTGAGGGTGACCGTCGTCGCGTCGTCGACCCGCACCACGACCGTCGCGTCCGTAGCGGCGACAGGCCAGTTCGCCGCCTTGGCCGCGGCCGAGTCGGCTCGTTTGCGCAGACGGGTCGGGAGCGACTCCAGTGCGGCGGCCGCCACTTCGGCCGTCACCGGGGGAAGCGTGGTCATCGGTGCGTACCTCCCATGCGTTCGCCCACCCAGCGGGCGAGTTCCAGCGGACTGAGGGCCGCCACCGGCATGCCCGCGGCCACCAGCTGCCCCGCCACACCGGTCGAGTAGCGTGGTCTGCCGGCGTCGTCCAGCGAGGCGCAGCCGAGGACATGGCAGCCCGAGTCGACGAGTGCCCGCACCTCGGACAGCAGCGGGCCCACCGGACCCCCCTCCTCGAAGTCGCTGATCAGCACGACCAGCGTGCGGGAGGGAACCGTCACCAGTGAGCGCGCGTGCCGCAGGCCCCGGGCGATGCTCGTCCCGCCGCCGACGCGCACCTCGAGAAGCAGCCCGAGGGGATCGTCCACCTGGTCGGTGAGGTCCATGACCTCCGTCGAGAACGCCACGAAGTGCGTGCTCAGCGCCGGGACCCCGGCGACCACGGACGCGGTGAGCGCCGCCCAGATCGTCGATGCCTCCATGGACCCGGACACATCGACGACCAGCACGAGCCGCCAGTCCGCCGCCTTGCGGGCCCGGGTACGGAACACCGGCCGCTCGGGCAGCACCGTCACCGCTCCCGTCGCCGGATCGCGGCGCGCCGTCGCGAGATTCGCGCGCACGGTGCGGGCGAGATCCAGGGGACCGCCCGGTCTGCGGGTGGGCCGCGGATGCGCGAGACCGGCGAGGGCGGGCCGCAGTCTGTGGGCGAGGGCGTCCGTGAGCTCCTTGACCAGCCGGGCCACCAGCGGACGAAGCCGCGCGAGTTGCCGCTCGGGCATGCCTCCCGCGTACGAGAGGACCGTCCGCAGGAGCTCGACCGAGGGGCGGGCCGAGGCGGGGTCGAGTTCCTGCAGGGCGTCGACACGTCCGGCGTCGGCGGCCGCGGCCAGCACCTCTTCCCGTACCCCGGGTCCGAAGAGCGCCGCGAGCTCCTCGGACCAGCTCCGCACATCCGGGAACGACGCCTCGCTCCCGCCGCCGGCACCGGCCTCGCCGGGCTCTGCGACCCCCTCGCCGCGCCCGCTCCCGTACAACTCGTCGAGTGCGCGCGCGATCCGGCCGGGCCGCCCCGTCAACTGCCGCGCCCTGCCCAGCAGGAGCCGCCAGCGCTCGCCGGGGCCGAGACTGTTGGGCACGGCAACACTGTCGGGCACCTCAGGGCTGCTGGGTATGGCGGGGCTATCGGATACGGCGGGGCTATCGGATACAGCAGGGCTCTTGGGCACGGCGGGGCTATCGGATACAGCAGGGCTCTTGGGCACGGCGGGGTTGTCGCGAGGGGTCTGATGCGAGGTCGGAGACGGCTCCGTGCCCAAGGGGTCCAACCCCGCCGTCGCCAACGCAGTCCGCCCCGCCAGATCCGCCGCCGCCATCCGGGCCAGGAACCCCGGCTCCGCCACCGCGTCCGGCAACTCGCCCACCGCGCGGCCGGTGCGGTCCTCGACCGCGGCGAGCATCCGGGACCGGGCCGCCGGCGCCAGGACGTCGAAGCCGGCGCGCAGGGCCGGCAGACGGTCGAGGAAGGCCCGGTCGGTGAGGGACTCGACGCGCTCCAAGAGCGGGTCCACGGCCTCGCCCGTCTCGAGCAGCGGACCGGCGGCGAGCAGTGTGCCGCGCAGGAACGCGGCGAGGTCGGAACGGAGTTCGGGAGTCACCGCACCGTCGACACGGGAGGCCAGCCGGGTGCCGAAGTCCGTCGCCTCCCGCAGCCGCAGCAGCACCCGGGCGGCTCCCGCGGCGCCGCGGATCAGCGGCGTACCGTCCTCGTCCAAACGGGCGAGGGCGTCCGCGAGCCGGAGCCCGCCGCCCGCGCCGTCCACCCGGGTGGCGAGGTCCACCAGAGCGCGGGCGTCGGCGGTGTCGGTGGAACCGGTCAGCCCGTCGAGCGCGCGGACACCGGCGGCGCCCAGCTCCTCGTACGCCGCCTCGATCCGCTCCTTCTCCCAAGGGGCGGGCAGCCCCGGCACATGCCCCGCGCCGATCCGGCTCAACAGGTCGAGCCCGCCGAGGAGCTCGGGCAGGGAGCCGGACGCAGGCAGCAGTTCGGCGACTTCCGCGAGGCGCTCCGAGGCGAGCCCCGGGAGGGCACAGCGGGCCGCGTCCTCGAGCCCGGCGAGCACCTGGGCCGCGGCCGGACCGCCGTCGCGCCGCTCCGCCGCCCGTCGCCGCGCCAGTACGCCGCCGGCCGCCTGCTCCAGCGTCACTCCGTGAACGCCGGTCACATCCAGCATCGCAGCGGTCGAGGGCGTCCAGGTCACCGTCCACCGTGTGGTCAGCGCGGCGCCGTCACCGACCCCCGTGACGCCGGCCTCCTCACCGTAGGGAACACGGCAGACCGCCATCCTGCGCAGACAGATCTCGCGCCGGCGGTCGAGCTCGGACCGCAGCGCGTCGAGCCGCAGCTCACGACGGGCGGGAGCGGTGGGGGACGGCAGTGAGAGTTCCGCGAGGAGGCCCTCGACCGCCGGGCCGAGCCCGGAGCGTGGCGTGCCGGGGGCGAGCCTCCCCCGCCGGTCACCGACGAGCACCCGCTCCATGGCCGCGGCCACCACCCGCCCCCGACCCAGCAACTGGCCCTGCGTGAGCACCGTCTGCACCGCCTCGACCAGCTCCCCGCGGCCCGCGGCGGGCAGCCCGCGCAGCGTGGCCAGGTCCCGCGCCACCCGCACCACCTCCCGGGCGTCCGCGGGGCCACTGGGATGCCCCGTCTCGCGGACGGCGGCGCAGATCCGTACGGCCGTCGCCGTCAGCAACTCGTCCAGCCGCCCCGACTCCCCGGCCGCCCGGAACACCCCCCGCTGCCACTCCGGATCACGGATGCCGGCCGGATACCCCGACCGCTCGTCGAGCAGCGGGTACGAGTAGGGCACGAGGGAGGTGATGACCGAGGGGACGCCCTCCGCGGGAGCGGCACTTGAACCCACCGGACCGACACCCGAACCCACCGGACCGACACCCGAACCCGCCAGACCGGCACCCGAACCCAACGGACCAACACCCGAACCCACCGGACCGGAACCAGCCCGCAGCAGCGCCGGCGCGTGAAACGCCCCGATCACCGCCGCCGTACGCCGCCCCGAGTACTCGGCCAGCCGTCCCCGCATATGGGCCTCGCGCCGCAGGTCGTACGGGTCCACGGCGTCCTCTCCCGTGTCCGCCCGCAACGCCCAGCCGACGAGCAGCGCGGCGCGCCGCAACTCCTCTGCCCCGGCGCCCGGCGCGCCCGACTCCACCAGCCGGGCCCACAGGTCGTCCTCCGTCCGGCCCCCTGCGCGCTCTCGCAGGGCGGCCGCCAACCGCCCACGGCCGCCGCCCGCACCTCCCGCGCCCGGCTCCTCCGTCACCACCCGCGCCCGCTCGTCCGCGTCCCGCGCGGCCAGCGGCAGGTCGAACGGCACGACCGGCACTCCCGCCCCCCTCGCCCACCGAATCGCCGCCAGCTCCGGGGAGAACTCGGCGAAGGGCAGAAAGACCACCCCGCCGTGCTCCCGGCTCCCCGCCAGCGCCACCGGTGGCACCGTCGCCGGATCCCCCAGGTGTTCCAGCCACGGCGCGAACTCCTCCGGAAGCTCGATGAGGAGCACCTCCGGCGCCGCCGCCGACAGCATCCCCGGCACGCCCGCCGCGAGCGCGGGCGAATGGTGCCGCACGCCGATCAGGAACGGCTCCCGACACTCGGCCAGCGCCTCCAGAGCCGCCTCGGGCGACGCCGCCGAGTCGGCCGCAGTCTCACACGAGGTCATCGCGCAGCTCCCACAGCGTCCGCCACAGCGCGGCGCCCTGCTCCGCGCGCCGCCGCACCGGACCGTCCCAGTAGCCCAGCAGCCGTGCGTGATCGGCCGGGTCGTCCTTGCGCACCGTGCCGAGCAGATGGCCGGGCAGAGTGCGCACGACATCCCTGCCGTCCCCGAGATACGCGGCGCCCAGGCCCATCGACGTGGCGACCTGCACCGCCTCCGCCGTCGACATCACCGTGGTGGGCCGTTCGACCTCCCAGCCCTCCGCGCTGCGGCCCGAGCGCAGATCCCGGAAGGCCGTGACCAATGCCTCCAGCACCGCGTCGTCCACGGAGAAACGGGCACCCGAGCGGGCGAGCGCCGCCGTGGCCTGGCCACGGACCAGCTCCGTCTCCGCGTCGAGGTCGTCGATCGGTCCGACGGTCTCGAAGTTGAAGCGGCGCTTGAGGGCGGCCGACATCTCGGAGACACCGCGGTCACGGAGGTTGGCCGTCGCGATCAGCGTGAACCCCGGCACGGCGTGCACCGTGCCGTCCCCGTCCGAGCCACCGGCCAACTCCGGTATGGCGATGCGCCGTTCGGACAGCAGGGACACCAGGGCGTCCTGCACCTCGGGCAGACAGCGTGTGACCTCCTCGATCCGGGCGACGGCTCCCCGGGTCATCGCCGTGAGCACGGGTGAGGGCACCATGGCCGCGCGGCTCGGCCCCGCGGCGAGCAGCATTGCGTAGTTCCAGCCGTATTTGAGCTGGTCCTCCGTGGTGCCCGCGGTGCCCTGCACGGTGAGCGCGCTGGTGCCGCACACGGCGGCGGCCAGCAGTTCGGAGAGCATCGACTTGGCGGTGCCGGGCTCGCCGACCAGCAGGAGACCCCGCTCGCCCGCGAGCGTCACCACACACCGCTCGACGAGTCCCCGCTCGCCCACGAACTTCCGTGACACGACGAGCCGGCGCCCGTCCGCGCCGCTCAGCGTCTCGCCCTGCGAACCGCACACGAACGTCACCACGGCACGCGGGGTCAGGTGCCAGCCCGGCGGTCGCGGCCCCTCGTCGTACGCCGTGAGAAACGCCAACTCCTCCGCGTATCGGTCCTCGGGCAGCTGGATCTGCCGCGCGCCCGTCCCGCTCGACACGCCCGTTACACCGGTTACGCCCACCGCTTCTGTCACGTCCGTCCTGCTCGTCGCACCCGCTGCCGTCACCCCACTCGCCGTGGTCTGTCCGTCGCTCATGCCCTGCCTCCGCTCCGGCCGCCCCGGCCACCTCTGCCGCCCCGGCCACCGCGCCCGGCGAACTCCTCGAACCCGGGCGCGTCACCCTCGACGACCCTCCGCCAGGCCCGCGCGAACAACTCCGGCACCGGGCGGTCCGGCACCACGAAACCGTGGGTCGTCTCCGGCAGCAGCGGGGTCTTCCAGCTCTCGACGGGCAACCGCGGCGCCTTGTGTTCCAGCCAGCCGCCGGGCAGGAACTGCGCTCGACCGGCCCGGGACCGCTTCGCCTCCACCACCAGCCCGGCGGCGGCCAGTTCGGCTCGGGCCCGCTTCAGCCGCGCGGGCTTCCAGCCGGTCCAGGCCGCCTGGTTGCGGTCCGTAGGGTCCGGGAGCGCGAGCAGCATCAGATAGAGCCCGGCCGCGTCTTCGGAGAGTCCGCACCTCTGCGCCGCCTCGGCCACCAGCTCCGGCACGCTGTGGGCCGGGTGCTGTGCGGCTCCGGGAGGGCCGTCCGCCGTGATCAGGGCGGTGAACTCCTCGCTCAACAGCGCGCGCAGCGACTGCAGTTGCCCGCTGTCCCGGCTCAGCCCCGCGAGCAGTTTCAGGGCCGGGTGATCGGGTCCGCCCTCTTCGCCCGCCTGCGCCAGCACGGCCGACGGCCGCAGCCATACGGTGTCCCACTCCGAGCGGTGCCGCATCGGCGCCAGCACGATCGCCGGGCCCGCCCGCAGCAGGCCATCCTCGTCCCCGCCCCCCTGGGCGGGCAGCCCGAACGTCTCCCGTACCCGGGTCGACACCGTGTAGCCGTCATGCCCCCAGGTCACCCCGAGGTCGAGCAGCAGCCCGGGGTCGGTGAGGCGCTCACGGAGCATGCGCAGGGTCTCGGGCAGCGTCGCGCGCAGCGGATCGCCGTACGGCAGCCGATAGGCGAGCCAGCGCAGCATGCTGACGTACGCGGCAAGGGTGGATCCGGTGAACAGGGCCCCAGCGTCCAGCGGTTCGAGTCCGTTGCCCCGCATCCGCTGCTCGGTGCGACCGGTCAGCTCGGGGCGCGCCTGGGGGTTCAGGACGGCGTCGAGCATCCGGCCCGGACCGATCTCGCTCACCATCCGCGCGATCAGCTCGGGCGGCGCCGCTCGCCGCTGCCCCCGCCGCTCGATCCAGATCCGTACGACGGGCTCCAGGTCGAAGCCGTCGGTCCACAGCCGCTCCATGTGTCCGGGATCCGTGGGGAGCAGCGCGGCGGTGAACAACTGCCGTTCCTGGACGGAGAGTTCACCGAGGGCGCTCCGGGCGGCCTGTGCCTCCGAGCTCTTCGCGCCCAGCGGCTGAAGCTGCTCCGCGGGCAGGAGCCCGTCCTTGCCGTACGAGTTGAGCCCGGGCAGCCCGAGGAGCAGCAGCGCTCCGGCCACCGCGCTCACCCCCACCCGCTCGGCGAACTCCTTTGCCTGCTCCGGCCGGTAGGGCAGCGGTCCCCGCTCCCTCACGAGTGCCACCAACCGCCGTACGGCGGGCGCCAGGGCCTCGTCTTCGGACGTGCCCCGGATCTCGGACTCGACGAGGGCGAAGCCCTCCCAGGGGCCGAACTCGCCCGCAGGGTCGTACTCGACGGCGTTCCAGTACGCGTCGTCCGCGTCGACCTCCTGACAGGACAGGATCAGCAGCCGCCGGTCGCCCGAGGCCAGTACTTCCCCGACGCGCTCCGGCCGCTCCGACCGGGAGGCCTTGAGCTGTACGACCCGCAGTCGTCCGCGGGGATCGACGAGCACGCCGTCGCCGACCGACAGGACGACGTCGAGGAATTCCAGCAGCCCGGCGCGCTGCTCATCCGGCGTGGTGGGCGCGGCGGCGCGCAGGGCGGCCGCCGCCGTGCCGGGACCGGTCAGCGAGAGCCACGCGACTCCGGTGCCGACGAACGGGAACTTCGCGGGCGCTGTGTCCGGGGTCAACAGCTCGCGCAGCGCGGTGAGTTGGTCGACGGCGGTAGTGGCGTGCTGTTCGTTGCCGTAGTAACCGTAGAAGTGTCCGGGAGCGGTGAGCTCCCGCAGCGCCTCGCGCAGGACGTGGTCGTACGCGTGCCGGACTTCCTCCTCCTTGTCCTGGGGCGCGGCGACCGGCCGCTCGGCCCGTTCGGCGAGCGTGGCGATCCGCTTGGCACAGCGGGCCGTCTCCTCGACCAATCCGGCCACCCCGAGCGCGAGCCGCTCGTCGGTGACGGCGGGCAGCAGCCGGGCCACGGCCTCCCGCGGGCTCTCGCCGTTCCG
Organism: Streptomyces sp. NPDC007896; assembly: GCF_042959425.1. Taxonomy (NCBI): domain Bacteria; kingdom Bacillati; phylum Actinomycetota; class Actinomycetes; order Kitasatosporales; family Streptomycetaceae; genus Streptomyces; species Streptomyces sp. NPDC007896. The sequence goes on from NZ_JBIBKX010000015.1 coordinate 59,405, forward strand.
GACGGCGGCCAGCAGGGCGGTGGCGTCCGCGTCGGTCACGGCCCGCAGCGCGGCCGAGCCGTGCTCGTCGCGTGGGCGCAGGGCGTGCCAGTACCACAGCGGCGGCAGGAAGCGGGTGCCCGCCGCGTGTGAGCTGCCGCGGTCGCCCAGTTGGACGCGGGCCACCGACAGACCGTCCCTGTCGCACAGATCGACGATCGTAGGGTTCCAGCCCGCCTGCACGGGGTGCAGAGCGGCTCCGCCCGGCAGGCGCAGGGGCGGGGCCGGAACGCCCTCGGTGGTCGCCGGACTACGGCTTCCGTCGACCGAACAGGCCGTCCAGGCACCGGAGTTCTGGTCGCGCGTCACCCACCAACCGAGGAGCCCGTCCTTGCTGCCGAACGGTGAGCCCTCCAGACCCGGCTGGACCGGCAGCAGCCGGCAGTCCGACTGTGCGAGGACGACGCCCGGGCGGGCGCCGGCGAGCGCCGAGTCGAAGAACGCAGGCACCGACGCCCGGCCGCGCTTGGCGGTGGCGGGGTCGTACTCGTGCCAGTGGTTCTCGTGCAGCACCCAGTACGAGATGCCGTCCGAGGCGATCTCGCGGCGCTGCTCGGCGAACGCGGTGTCCCCGGCGTGCACAGGCCGGCCGCCGAAGCAGCGGCCGCCGTCGGGCAGCGCGAGCGATACCGAGTGGTCGCCGTACCAGCCGCCCGGCAAGCCCGTCGGTTTGAACACGTCGGCGGGGCGTCCGGACCAGACGGCCCGCTGCTCGTTCCCGTACCCGGACGCGATGAGCCACTGGCCGTCCACATGACGCACCGTCGGCTCGCCGTACTGGCGTCCCTGGGACGGCAGGGTGAGCGTGCGCGTGTCGAGCAGGGCGTCGGGGCCGGCCAGTGCGACCTGGGTCCCGACACGGACGATCAGCGCGGGCCAGGCGTCCGCGTACTGGTACGACCCGCCGTGCTGGTGCGGCCACGGGTGTTGTCCGCTCGTCGGCGGGGCGACCTTGCCGAGGGTGTCCAGGGCCTCTTCCAGGGCGGGCCAGCCCAGTTCGTCGAAGAGGCCCGTGCGCAGGGTGCGGCCCAGGACCGGTGCGGGATCGAAGCCGACGATCCGCCGGACGGCCTCCGGTGCCGTCGCCAGTGCGGCGGGTGCCGAGAAGCGGGAGACCTTGGTCAGCAGCTCTTTGAGCCCCGGCAGGCCGACCGGCTCGGCCAGTTCGTCGGCACGGTCCCGGAGCCAGCCCGCCACGGCCGTGCGCAGCGTCGGATGGTCCGCGAGCCGCCGCACACGTGGCGAAGGCCCGGACCCCGGTCCGTCCCCGATCGACAGGCTCTCCACCGCCCTGCGCAACAGGGGAGCGAAGCGCGGGTCGGTGGTGACCGCGGCCAGGTCCCGGCGGCCCGGGCGCTCGTCGTCCGTCCAGTAGCGCAGTTCCAGGCCTTCGGTCCCCGGTGAGGGGTCGGCGACCGGCACACCCGCCGCCAGGGCGGTGTCCAGCAGGTCGAGATCCACATAGGAGTTCCAGCCCCGCTCGCGCAGCAGCCGCACCGGCTTGCCGTCGGCGATCAGCCGGGGCGCCAGTCGCTCCACCAGGGCGAGTTCCTCGACGAGCCGCTTGCGCTGCCGCCAGCCACGCTGACGGTGCCGGTCCCAGGAGCTCAGCCAGTCGGCCGCGTCGACCGTGCCGTCGAGCAGCAGACCGATCGCCCCGCAGGCGTCGAGCAGCGCCAGCCACGCCGCGTCGAACTCCTCACGCTGATCACCGCCCGTGGACGGCATCAGCGTCAACAACCGCTCCCGTACCGCCGGATCCTCGTGCGCCAGCTCCGCCAGAGCGGGCAGCGCGGACTTCCAGAAGCTCCCGGCCGCCCGGTTCATGGCCCCCGAGGGGAGGATCTCGGCGAGCAGCGCACGCTCCTCGGCACGCGGATCGAGCCCCGCCCCCTTCGCCAGCCGCCGCAGATCCTCCAGCATGCCCGCATAGGGAGCGATCCCGGCCGCGCAGCGCTGCGACGACAGTGTCCTGAACTGCTCGTACGCGGCTGCCCCCGACAGTCGTGCCGCCAGCCCCTTGGCGTGGTCGCGCAGCGCCTTGCCGCTCAGCGCGCCCGCCCCGGCGAACTCCAGGAACACCTCCCGCAGCCGGTCCTCGTCCACCTCGAGGGCGTGCCGCTGCTCGGCCGCCCGGGCCTTGCCGAAGAACGACGCGGCGTGCTGGCGCGACTCCGCCGCCAGGAACAACCGGGCCACCTGCTCGTAGTACGTCGGCAGGAAGTGCGGCACCGAGCGGTCCAGCCGGGTGCCGATCTCGTCGAAGCCGTCCTTGGCGTGGCCCGGCTTGCTCGACACCATCCGGGTGAGCCGCTCCATCTCCTTGACCACGGCGAGCGCATGGTGCCCGTTCACCGGGTCGTTGACCAGCGCCCAGGCGGGGAAGCCCAGCGACTGGCGCCTCACCCGGCCCACCGGCGCCGAGTCGGCTGTGCCGAAGCCCAGGTACTCCAGGGCGAGGTCCTCGGCGGGCCCGATGGCCTCGGGCACCAGCCGCACCACCGTGCGCCCCTCCAGTACGGGATGCCCGTACGTCCGCGCCGTCAGCACATCGCCGGCACCCTCGCCCAGCGGCAGTACCGCTCCCGACTCCAGCAGCTGATCCCCGCTCACAGCTCCCCCTCCTCGTCCTCGCCGTTCACCACGCGCCCCGCGTACACCAAAGCCGCCATCCGAACCCCCTCCGACCAGGCCACCTGCCCCACCTCACGCAGTGGCAGCCGGCGCCCGCCCGCGGCCCGCCACTCCAGGCCGCCGGTACGGGTCTCGGACTCCGGGTAGTCGGCGCCGATCCAGTAGGCCGCCTCCACCGCGACCCCGTTCTCGATCAGCGGGCACACCGCGTATCCGCCGCGCACCCGATAGCCGTACGAACCCGCCCGCGCGGTCGCGTGCCGCAGTTCCTCGAACTTCCCGCCCGCGTAGGCGCTCCACTCGAAGGCGGCGCCGTCCCTCTCGTCCGGCCGCGGCCAGACCTCCCGGAACAACTGGCCCGCGCCCTGCTCGACACCGAGCTCCGCCGCGAACTCCCGCAGCTCCTCCAGGTCTTCGAGGAGCACCGGATGCGGTATCACCACCGTCCGCGCGGCGAGCCGGACCGAGTCGCCGTCCAGGTCGACCACGCCGAGGCCCTGCTCCGGATCCGCGTCCCGCAGGAATCCGGCGCGCTCCAGCGCGACCGTGCCGTCCGCGTCCACCGGCGCCACCACCAGATCCCGCAGCGCCCCCTGCCAGGCGGCATCGGGCCACACCCGGGCCAGCAGGTCCGTCGGCACGGGCAGGGAGCGGACGATCCAGGTGTCCACCTGGGAGCGGCACTCCTGCTCATGCCGCTCCAGCCACTCGGCCAACTGCCGCAGCCGGACGACCTCCACGTCGTCCCGCAGCTTCGCGGGCACCTGCTTCAGCGTGCGCCCCGCCGCGTTGCGGCACCGCACCTGTGCGCCGTCCAACGTGACGGCGTACCCACCGGATGTCTCGATCCAACCCATGACAGGACCCCTCCCGAACCCACCTGCAGGCGATGGTGATCACAGTAGGGGAGGGGTCTGACAATGCCCCGATGAGCTGTGCTCAAGCCGCTTTGAGCTGCGGTTTCTACGCGGCGTCCAGGGCGGCGCGGCAGGCACGCAGCAGCTGTTCGTCCTCGCCGATGTTGTCGCTCCCGTATGTGCCGGCCCGCGCCTGGTGCCGCCGTGGCGTGGCGAGTTCCGTACGCAGCAGATCGTGGGTGGGCGTGCCCGCCGGCCCCATCCGGGTCAGACAGTCGGCGAGGAGGGTGCGGGTGTGCGCGTTCTGCTCCCAGGCGGAGCGCAGCGCCGGGAGGACCGGCCCTGGATCCCCGGCGATGTCCCACAGGGCGCCCGCGGCGCTCGCGCGCAGCCACACCTTCCCGGAGTCGGCCATGCCGCGCAGTGCGGGCAGGGCGGGTCGGGCCGCGGGCCCCAGTCGGCCCAGGGCCTCGGCCGCGTTGCGAGCGTGGAGCTGCCCCGCCACCAATTCCCTTCGCAACGTCGGCAGTACGGCCTCCGCGTCGCCCTCCAGGAACCAGAGCGCACCGGCCGCCGCCACCGCGCACTCCCCGTCCAGCAGCTCGCGCAGGGCCGGTATCGCCTCCCGCGCGTCGGGGCCGCATCTGCCCAGCGCGTCGGCGATCGCCCGCACGAGCCACTCCCGGCTCCGCAGCCCCTCCGGCGCTCCGTGCAGCAGCCGCAGCATCTCCGGTACTGCCGGCGCGTGTCCCAGCCTGCCGAGCGCGAACAGCAGCGGCACCGCACGGTCGTAGGTGTCGAGTGCGTCGAGGGGGACCTCGCCGAGCCGCTCGCGCAGCAGTGGAGCGAGCGGGGCCGCTGCCGGGCCCAAATGCTGGACTTCGTAACCGACTTCGGGGGGTACGACCGGGCCGTGCAACACCTCGGCGAGCGCCGCGACCGCGCGCGGATCGCCGGCTCTGGCCAGCGCCTTGAGCGGGGCGCCGAGGGCCGGTGTGCCGTGCTCCCACTGGCGTACTCGGTGCTCGGGGCCGACCGCCACCAGGGCGGCCAGGTGGTCGGCGGCCGGAGCGGCCAGACCGAAGAGGGACTCCAGGACGCAGGACGCGGCATCGCGCAACCGCTGCTCCTCGGTGACGACCTGCTCGCCGATCAACGCGACCAGCTCTTCGTACGAGCCCCGCCATTCGCGGAAGAGCCCTGCCGACAACCACACGGCATTGCACCGGTCGGCAGGTTCATCGCTGCTCAACTGCCCCTTGAGCAGGGCGATCCGGTCGGCGGTCCGGCTGCCGAGAGCGGTGTGCAGGGTCCGCAGGAGATGACCCCCCTCCTCGTCGGCGGGGCGCAGGCGTCGCAGGTGGCCGATGAGGGTGTCGGTGTCGGGCCGCTCGGGCTGGTCCGGTACTCGGGGCCGTCGTGATCTGGCCTGGAGCAGCGCGACGACGGTGGGCACGAGGTCGGCGGGCAGGCGGTCGGGTGCGCAGCCGGCGAGTTGGCCGAGGGCGGCGAGCCGCAGCCCGGGGTCGTGCGGAGCGGCAGCGAGTTCGACCAGGTACTCCACCGCGGGAGCGGCGGACGCGGTGTGCAGGCGTGCGAACAGTCCCAGGCCCTCGGCCAGGGCCGGCCGCACCTGTTCCTCCTCTTCCTCCTCGAGCCGTCCGGCCAACAGCCCCAGGACGCGCTCCGGTTGGTCGAGGAACCGCACGAGCGCCGTCGGTGCCGCCCGGCGCACCTGCGGGTCCCGGTCCGCGAGCAGGCCGACGAAGGCAGTGGCGCCCGACCGTATCGCCGTCCGGGCCATGGCGTGGTTGCCCTCGGCGCCGTCCCCGTCTTCGAGCGGACCGTCGTCGAAGGCGTCCCCACCGCCGATGCTGACGAGCAGTTCCACGACGCCGTCCCGGTCGCGGAGTTCCGAGTGCCCGACGAGTTCGAACAGGAACGGGATGCACGCGAGCGTCGAGTCGTAGACATCGCCCTGGTGGTGCACAGCCCCGTACATCCCGTCGAGCGCTCTCTCACGCTCCTCCGGGCAGGCGGAGGCCAGTCCCCGGAGCAACTCCGGGACGTCCTCGGCGCTTCCGTAGGCATGTTTCATCGAGGCCCAGCCGACCTCGTCCATCCCCGTGAACACGGCATCCTCCCCAGGCGTACGGCAACTCATCGTGAGTGTGCACCAAGGCACTGACAGTCACGTGTGCCTTTGGGGGCGTGTTCCTGCGACGGGGGTGGAACGGGCCCGCCGCCCGCGCCCAGCAGATGCGCATCGAGGCGCGGACGGCGGGGGACCGGTGGGAAGCGTCAGACTCCGACGCCGAAGTCGGAGGCGATCCCGGACAGACCCGAGGCGTACCCCTGGCCCACCGCGCGGAACTTCCACTCCGCGCCGTTGCGGTACAGCTCGCCGAAGATCATCGCGGTTTCGGACGCGGCGTCCTCCGACAGGTCGTAGCGCGCGAGTTCGGTGCCGCCGGCCTGGTTGACGACGCGGATGAACGCGTTGCGGACCTGGCCGAAGCTTTGTCCGCGCGCGTCGGCGTCATGGATCGAGACCGGGAACACGATCTTGGCGACCTCGGCCGGTACGCCGGCCAGGTTCACCTTGATGGACTCGTCGTCGCCCTCGCCCTCACCGGTCAGGTTGTCGCCGGTGTGCTCGACCGAACCGTCCGGGCTCTTCAGGTTGTTGTAGAAGACGAAGTGCTGGTCCGAGAGGACCTTGCCCGACTCGTCGACCAGCAGCGCGGACGCGTCGAGGTCGTAGTCGGTGCCCGTCGTGGTCCGCACGTCCCAGCCCAGACCGACGAGGACCGCGGTCAGGCCCGGCGCCTCCTTGCTGAGCGAGACATTGCCGCCTTTGGACAGGGAAACTCCCACGCTGCTCTCCTCCGTGCTGCCGTCGGCCGGGCGAGTGGACGCCCGGCACTGGATGGATCGACACCAAAAAACTACATCACTGTAGAAATAGAGCGGGAGTTGCCAGCCGAAAGTCGTCGGAGCTAGGTGCTGCTCGCCGCGGTGCCGGGCGTGACCAGGCCCGTTTCGTACGCCGTGACGACCGCCTGGACGCGGTCGCGCAGGCCGAGTTTGGCGAGGATGCGGGCCACATGGGTCTTGACCGTCGCCTCGGCCAGGTGGAGGTGGGCGGCGAGTTCGGTGTTGCTCAGACCCTGTGCGAGCAGACGCAGGACTTCGAGCTCGCGCGGGGTCAACGGGGCCAGGTCACGATGGAGCGTGGCCGTCTCGGGAGACCGGCGGGCATGACGTTCGACCAGGCGGCGGGTGATCGCCGGGGCCAGGAGGGCGTCACCGGAGCGGACCAGGCGGACGGCGGAGACCAGGTGTTCGGGGGTGACGTCCTTGAGGAGGAACCCGCTGGCCCCGGCGGACAGCGCCGCGTACACCAGGTCGTCGAGGTCGAAAGTCGTGAGGATGATCACGCGGGGCGGGTCGGTAGCGCCGGTCAGGATGCGGCGGGTGGCCTCCAGGCCGTCCAGTTCCGGCATCCGGATGTCCATCAGCACCACGTCGGGGTGGGTGCGGCGGACCGCCTCCACGGCTTCGGCACCGTCGGCCGCCTCCGCGACCACGTCGATGCCGTCGGCCATGAGGATCATCCGGAAGCCCGTACGGGCGAGGGTCTGGTCGTCGGCGACCACCACCCGAAGCGGTGACGTCATCACGCCTCCAGGGGGATCAGCGCGATGACACGGTAGCCGCCGGTCGGACGTCGTCCGGTGTCCAAGGTGCCTCCGTACACGGCCAGTCGCTCGCGCAGACCGAGCAGGCCGCGGCCGTTTCCGGAGGTCGTCGCGGACGCGTCCGGCGTGCCCCCGGTGTCCTTGACCTCGACGCGGAGACGGTCGGTGCCGTACTCGACCGTCACTGTCGCCCTGGCGCCGACCGCGTGCTTCACCGTGTTCGTCAACGCCTCCTGCACCACCCTGTACGCCGCCAGATCGACCCCCGACGGCAGCGCACGGGCCGGCCCCGCGATCGTCAGTTCCACGGGTACACCGGATTCGCGCACCCGTCCGACCAGGGACTCCAACCGGTCCAGGCCCGGCTGCGGCGCGAGATCCACCGCGGCGGCCGGTTCCGGGCCCTCGGCCGCCATTGTCAACAGCCCCATGGCGTGCCGCAGTTCGGCCATCGCCGCCCGGCCACCGGCCTCCACCGCGAGCAGGGCCTCGCGGGCCTGGTCGGGCGCGACGTCCATGACCTTGCGGGCGGCGCCGGCCTGGATGACCATCACGCTGACGTTGTGGGTGACGACATCGTGCAACTCGCGGGCGATGCGGGCTCGTTCATGCTCGGCGGCGGTGAAGGCCGGCACGGATGTGAGGGCCTACGCCCACCGACTGAACGCCGTACTGCGGCCGTTGGGCGTCACCGCCGAGACCGGTCGGGTCGGCAACAACAGTGGCACGGTCGCCGTGCTGAACTCCCTGACCGCGGTGCTCACGCTGATGCTCGTCGCGGTCGCCGGACTCGGTGTGCTCAACGGAGTCGTCCTCGACACCCGGGAACGGGTCCGCGACCTGGGCATCCACAAGGCCCTCGGAATGACGCCGCGGCAGACCGTCGTCATGGTCGTCACCTCGGTCGTCATGACCGGACTCGTCGGCGGCGGCGTCGCAGTGCCGCTCGGCGTCGCCCTGCACGGCTGGATCATGCCGGCCATGGGGCACAGCGCGGGGCTGAACCTGCCCGAGTCCGTCATCGCCGTCTACCGCACGCCCGAACTGATCCTGCTCGCCCTCGGTGGGCTGCTGATCGCCGTCCTGGGCGCGCTGCTGCCCGCGGGCTGGGCCGCCCGGACCCGCTGTGCCGTCGCCCTGCGCACGGAATAGCGGCGGAACATGTGCACGGAATAGCGGCGGAACAGGAGTGGAACAGGAACGGAAGGGGGACGGAAGGGAGAGCCGGGAGCCGCCCGATCCGAGCCCATGGTTGTACTGTTGCGCAAAGCGGCAATCTTCAAGTGGGTGACGGCCAGTGGTGCGCGCCCTCGACCGAAGCGAAGAAAGGCGGGCGCACGATGCTCCGCAACGGACTGGAACCCTGGCACCTGCTGATCGTGGCGATCGTGCTCATCGTGCTGTTCGGCTCGAAGAAGCTGCCGGACACCGCCCGTGCGCTGGGCAAGTCGATGCGCATCCTCAAGAGCGAGACCAAGGCGATGAAGGACGAGAACCCCGCGTCCGCCGCCACCGCCGAACAGGGCACCGCTCCGGTGACCCCCACGGCGATCATCAAGAACTCCGCCGAGCAGACCGCCCCACGCGCGACGACCGAGGCTCCGAGCGCCGCGCACTGAGCCCACGGGGTCCGTGTCCGGGGGCGGCGCACACCGCCTCCGGACACGGACACGCCTGAGGACTCAGTCCTCTTCGCCGCCTTCGTCGTCGTCGCCCTCGAAGAAGTCGCCCACCTCGTCGACGACTTCGGCCGCGACCAGCCCGCCGACCACTCCCACCGCGAGTCCCGCCGCGCCGGCCGCGACCGCGGTACCGACGCCGGGCCCGGAGCGGTGGCCCTCATGGCCCGGCTCATGGCCGGACCCATGGGCCGAGTGATGCCCGTACGCGCTTGCGGCGGCATACGGATCGGCGTGGCCGTACGTGGCGTGGGAGCCGTACGACGCCCGGTGTTCGACCAACTGTCTGATCCAGGCGTCGACTTCGCTGTTCCAGTCGCGGGCCCCGACATCGTGATGGCCCACCGTGAAGCGGGTGAGGGCGTCCTGCCCGGACTCGAAGAGCCCGCCGCGCTTGTCGGCCTCCAGGACGATCTCCATCCCGGCCGGGGTGGCGAGGAAGGTCAGCTCGATCTCGTTCACCACGTGCGCGTACTGCGGTGCGGGCGTCAGCTCGATCTCCTGGTAGAAGGGCAACTGCTGCCCCGTGCCCCCGATGTGGCCGTATTCGAGATCGGCGGACTTGAAGCCGAAGCCCAGCTGCCCCAGCGCCTCCAGGACCGCTTCCTGGACCGGCAGCGGACGCACCGCCAGCGGATCCAGATCACCCTTGTCCCTCGCACCGGCCACCGCGAGCTCGGTGCGCACGCCGAGGACGATGCCCAGCGGCTGCCCGTACAGCTCGCTGACCGGTGTCTCCCACGGCAGGGACACCCGGAAGGGAACGCTGTACCGCTCCTCCTCGGCGAGGCGGAAACCGCCGCCGACCGTGAACCGCTCGAAGACGACGGCGCCCTCGCTCTCCCCGTCCTCGTGCTCGGCCTCCACTCGGGCGATCAGATCGAGCCCGATGTGCTCGATCTCCACGTCCGCGCTGCCACCCTGGAGATGGACCTGCCCGGACAGGATCCCGCCGGGCGCCACCGCGCCGCCGTCGAGAACCGTGTCCACCGAGGGGCCGCCCGCACCCATCGCCCCGAGCAGCCGTTTGAACACCATGTCGGTGTGGCTCCTTCACTGATCGCGCTCATCGTTCCGATCCGGCTCGGAGCGAGCCCCGAACCGGTGTGATCAGAACTGACGGCATCGGTAAAGAAGTTCCCAAGTCACCTGGACGGAGGTATCTTTCACGACTTCGTGCGCCCGAAGCAGCGCTCCAGCTCGGCCAGGTCGTAGAACGCGCTGCCCTTCGCCACGGGCGCGCAGCCCGCCTTGAACGCGGTCTCCTTCTCGTTGTAGAGCATCCGCACCAGGTAGGTGTCGCCCTTGCGGAACACGTCCCACTGGATGTTCGCGGCCATCGGAGCCACCGAGCCGCCGCGCCAGGGGTTGTCCGCATAGGTGTACGGCTGAGTCGTCGTCACCGGCTTCGTGCTGCCCGGCAGCCGCATGAGAGCGGCGAGCGGGATGATCTCCTCGGCGTGGGTGAAACGCAGCTCCGCGCCGAGGTCGCTGGTTTTGTCGCGCTTGGCCTCGGCCTTCTTGAAGAAGTCGTCGAGCAGGACGTCCGCCATCTTGTACGTGATGTCGCTGTCCGCGAAGCCCGGCCCCTTCTCGTAGAAGTCCTCGGCGTCGCTGAGACAGGCGAACCAGGCGGCGTCGCGCGGGGCGAGGTAGCGCTCCAGGTGCCAGCTGCCCTCGTCGGCCATGGCCGGGGCGATGCTGTACAGGTTGTAGACCGCCTGGGCCGCGTCCACCTCGTTGCCGAGGGAGGCGAACTCCCCGGCCGAGATCCGCCGGACGAAGGCAGGGGTGAAGATCCTCTTCAGGATGTCGCGGGCCGCGCGGTGGGTGGCAGGCTGCTCGGTGATGCTCTTGAGGGTGGTGGCCAGCCGCTGGTCGTGGGCGATGTAGTCGCGGTAGGCGGCGCCGCCCGCGGACTTGTGGAAGTAGAGCAGGTCGGGGTCGGTGCGCGCCGGGCCGATGAGGGGACCGAGGGCCGGGTCGGCGTCGGCGAGGGCCGAGGCGAAGAGGGCGCCGCTGTCGACGGCGCGGCCCTGACCCGAGCTGACCACGTCGATCGGCTCGGAGTCCTTGGCGATCCGTGTGAACAGTCCGGGCAGCCGCTGAGCCATGCGGGCCGCCGTGCCCTGGATCTCCCGCTTGCCCCGGCCGCTGAGGTTGCCGTATCCGACCTTCTCCATCGCCGCCAGCAGCGAGCGCACCTGCGGGCCGAACTCCGCACCGGCGCGGGTGAGTTCACCTTCGCTCTCGGCCTTGTCCCACAGCTGGAGGATCAGTGCGCCGTCCTCGCCGCTCGTCGCCGCGCGTGAACCGTGCCGGGACACGTTCTCGGTGAACACCGGGACGAACCCCTTCGGTGCCCGCTGGTACGTACGGGCGTCCTGCTGCGGCGTGTACGGCGCCTTCGTCCCGTAACTGCCCGACGCCCCGCCCGCCGCCTGCGCCGGGAGCGGGGACACGAGGAGGACGGAGAGCGCGCAGAGGGTGAGGGCCAGGGCGGGGGCTGCCGCGATGCGTTTCATGAGGGCGTCGATTCGTCCGGGAGCGGGCTCGGTGATCGGCCGCATCGTTTCCGGACGACGTGAACGTCGGGTGGCTGTGACATGGCGGGCGCCGGGTGCGTGTGCCCCGGCGCCCGTACCTCGAACTGGCCCGAAGGGTTACCTGGTTGACGAGGCGTTGGCCGAAGAACCGCTCTGCTGGCCGGGGACCTGCACGCTTCCGTGCGGGGGTTGTGAGCGTTTTCCCGGCCTGCGCAGGAGTGGGCGGCGGCCGAGCGCGGGCAGGGCGGGCGGGGTGAGGAAGCCCTCCGCGCGGGCGGCGGCGATGCCGATGCGGGGGAGGTCGCTGCTCTTCTCGAACAGGAGGTAACGGGGTTCCCAGACGGGCCGGTACTTGGCGTTGGCCCGGTAGAGGGACTCGAGTTGCCACCAGCGGGAGAGGAACGTCAGCACCGCGCACCACAGACGCAGCACGGGTCCGGCCCCCAGCCGGGAGCCGCGCTCGAAGACGGAACGGAACATGGCGAAGTTCAGTGAGACCCGCTGCACCCCGATCTCCTCGGCGCGCAGCAGGAGTTCGATGACCATGAACTCCATGAGGCCGTTCTCGGAGTCGCGGTCCCGGCGCATCAGGTCGAGCGACAGCCCCTTGTCGCCCCACGGTACGAAGCTCAGTACGGCCCGTGGTTCGTCCTGGCTGTCGCGGCACTCCAGCATCACGCACCGGCCGTCGCCCGGGTCGCCGAGCCGGCCGAGCGCCATGGAGAACCCACGCTCGGTCTCGCCGTCCCGCCAGTGGTCCGCCTTGTCGATGAGGGTGGCCATGTCGGCCTCGGGGATGTCGCCGTGGCGGCGGATGTCGACGGTGTACCCGGCCCGGCGGATGCGGTTGTGCGCCTGGCGCACTCCGCGCATCGCGCGCCCTTCGAGAGTGAAGTCGGCGAGATCCACGATGGCTTCGTCGCCGAGTTCGAGGGCGTCGAGGCCGTGCCGGGCGTAGATGGTGCCGGCCTCCTCGCCGGCGCCCGTCACAGCAGGCGTCCAGGCGTGCCGTCGCGCCTCGTGCAGCCATGCCTCGATCGCGCCGGGCCAGGCCTCGGGGTCGCCGATCGGGTCGCCGGAGGCCAGGGTCACTCCGCCGACCACCCGGTAGGTGATCGCCGCCTTGCCGCTCGGGGACCACATGACGGCCTTGTCGCGGCGCAGCGCGAAGTAGCCCAGCGAGTCCCGTTCACCGTGCTTGGCGAGAAGGTCGCGCAGACGTCGCTCGTCGTCCTCGCCGAGGAGTTCCCGCCCGCGCGGCGCACGGAAGCAGGCGTAGAGCACGAGCAGGAAGGACGCCGCGATCAGGATGTTGACGATCACGTCCACCCAGCGGGGCGCGACCACCGTGTCGAGGCGGTCGGCGAGCGGGCCGACGCTGACCCCGCGCAGCAGCGTGTACGCGATCCGGTCGCTCAGCGGCGCCCCGGACACCTTGTTGGTGGCGCTCACCAGCAGTGTTCCGAGGGTGCCACTGACCAGGAAGCCACCGGCGCCGACGGCCAGCGCCAGCCGGGGGTTGGAGCGGTCCCCGACGGCCTGGAACTCCCTTCGCCCCACCAGCAGCGCGACGACGAAGAGCCCGGTGAACAGGGTCGAGAACCAGTTGAAGCCGTGCCGTCGGTACTGCTCCTGCGTGAGGGCCAGGACGTACAGCCCGAAGAGCGGTCCCGCCAGCAGCATGTTGAAGATCCACGCGGCCCGTTTGCGGCGCCGCATCACCAGAGCCAGGAACAGCGCCAGCGCGGCCGAGACCAGCCCGGCCGTGGCCAGGTACGGGGTGAAGAACTCACCTCCGTTGTGCTCGTGCACCTCTTCCCGGAACGGCAGGGACGTGACCGCCACCACGTTGAGCAGCGCGAGCAGCCGCAGGTACCAGACCGTGGCCGCGGCCGCCCGTGGTCGCAGCCGGGCGCCGATGGCCGACCGTCCGCTCGGGTTTGTCCGGCGCGACTTCGAGTTCCTCTGTTCCGGGACGAGTACTGGCTGTTGTGCAGACACCGTGGAGCATCACCTTGGGGAGAGGGCGGTGGGGGGAGAGCTGTGGGAGCGGGGGCGGGGAACTCTGTGTGTTCCCTGAGAAGGGCGGAGCGGGGAAACCCTACATGCTGTAAGGGAAAGGCGAGTTGTGGTCGCGGTGAGGATTGCCGCCGAGAGTCTTAACGAGCGGCGGTCAGCGGTGTTGCGGGGAAAGACTGCCTGGTCCCGGCGGTGTCGCGGGGTAAGGGGCTGGTAAGAATCGAAGCACGGACAGAATGTCCGTGGCGGAGGCGGGGCGCACGCCGACGGGCCGTCGCCGTGCGCCCCGCGAACCGACGCGGACGCCTGGGTTCTTGCCTTCCGCTCTCGCGTCACCGCAGCTCAGGGGTGTGATGCCCGCCTCGCGCGGCCCTCGCGCCGACTGATCGGCCGAACCGCCCTCGATGCGGCCGACCCGGGCCCGGTGTGCGGTCCGCGTCCGCTGTGTCGCGATTTGCGCGCTCTCTTGACCGTTAGTTAGGCATGCCTACACTAAGCCCCGCCCTTGGCCGTCCGGCCTGGTATTTGCTGCATCGGAGAGAGGCCCGAGGTGTGGGACGACGCGTTTCCCAGCTTTCTGATCGGTCTGCGTGAGGGGCTGGAAGCGGGACTGATCGTCTCGGTTCTGGTCGCTACGCTCGTACGGTCCGACCAGCGTGCCCGACTTCCCCATGTGTGGACCGGAGTTGCCGCCGCCATCGGGTTGTCGATGAGCTTCGGTGCGGTGCTGACGTTCACGGCGACGAACCTGCCCGGGAAGTCGCAGGAGGCGTTCGGCGGCACGCTCAGTCTGGTCGCGGTCGTGTTCGTCACCGCCATGGTGTTCTGGATGCGGCGCTCGGCCCGCACGTTCTCCGGCGAGATCAAGCAGAAGGTCACCGCCGCGCTGGGCATGGGCGCGGGCGTACTGATCGCCACGTCCTTCCTCGCCGTCGGCCGCGAGGGCCTGGAGACCGCGCTGTTCCTGTGGACCACCGCGCAGGCCGCGGGCAGTTCCTCGGGTCCGCTGGCCGGAGCGGCGGTCGGGCTGCTGATCGCGGCGGCGCTGTGCTGGGGCCTGTACCGGCGCGTCCTGCACATCAATCTCACGCGGTTCTTCAGCATCACCGGCGCCGTGCTCATCGTCATCGCCGCGGGCGTCCTCGGCTACGGCATGCGCGACCTCCAGGAAGCCACGGTGATCCCGGGCGGCACGTCGTACGCCTTCGATCTGTCGGCGCATCTCGACCCGGCCTCCTGGTACGTCACCGTCGTCCAGGGCACGCTCAACCTCACCCCGCAGATGACCTGGCTCCAGGTCGGCGTCTACGGCGCGTACCTGGCGATCGTGATGACGCTGTTCGTGCGCGGCGTCCGCGGGGCGACCCCGGCGAAGCCGGCGCCGGTGGCGTCCACCGACGCGCAGGCCGGGACGTCCAACGGCGCCGCGCCCGCGGGGGTCGCTGTCGCGACGGCCGAGGAGCCCGCCGGGTCGACGACCTCGGCGTCCGCGCCCGCCGTCGCGCGGGCGGCCGGGACGCCCGCCGACCCCGGCGCCGGGAGTGCCGTCGCGCCGACCGCCGTCGAGGCCGAGCGGTCCACCGCGCCCGCCTGCGCAGGCGAGCCCGTCTGCGACGGTGATGTCCCCTCCGCAGGTGAGGCCGCCTCCGAAGACGAGCCCGCCGCGGCAGGCGAGAAGTCCGACGAGCCTGCGGCCTCCGGCCCCGACCAGCCGTCCGCTCCCGCCGAGGGCGCCGCGGCCGCGCCGTCCACCCCCCGTCGCTTCCCCCGCTGGACGGTCCCCGCCGCTCTCGTCGCCGCGCCCGCGCTCATCGCGGGGATCACCATCGCCGCCAGCAGCGGAAAGCCCGCGTCCGGGACGCCCGTGGTCGAGGTGTCCGCGGCCGAGTGCGGCAAGGGCTTCACCGCGCCCAAGCCGGGTCGGCAGACCTTCCAGGTGCGCAACACCGGCTCCCGTACCTCCGAGATCTATCTGATCGACCCGGTCAGCAACGCCGTCTACGGCGAGGTCGAGGGCATCGCACCCGGCACCACCCGCGCCCTGATAGCCACCGTCGGGACGGGCTCGTACGCCTGGCGCTGTGTGCCCAACGGCGGCAAGGCCGTCACCTCGGCGGCCGTACGCGTCAGCGCGGGCGGCGGCTCGGTCCAGGCCGTACTGCCGGTCTCCGAGAAGGACCTCGCCGCACCGCTGGCCGCCTACCGGACGTACGTCGACCAGGGTCTGGCCGATCTGCAGACCAAGGCGCGCACCCTCCAGAGCGACCTCGACGCCGACAAGCTCGACCAGGCCCGCAAGGACTGGCTGCCCGCGCACACGCAGTACGCCTCGCTCGGCGCCGCCTACGGAACGTTCGCCGACTTCGACGCCAAGATCAACGGCCGTACGGCCGGACTCGCGGGCGGAGTCGAGGACCCGGCCTTCACCGGCTTCCACCGCATCGAGTACGGCCTGTGGCACGGCCAGTCCGCCGCCACCCTCGCGCCGTACGCCAAGCAACTCGCCGCCGATGTGGACGCCCTGCGCAAGGACTTCCCGAAGCAGGACTTCGACTCGGCCGACCTTCCGCTGCGCACCCACGAGATCCTCGAGAACACCCTGCACCGCGAACTGAGCGGCAACGCGGACTACGGCAGCGGCACCGAGCTCGCCACCACCGAGGCCAACCTCGACGGCACCCGCGAACTGCTCACCCTGCTCCGCCCGCTGATCGACAAGCGCAACGCCGAGGTGATCCCGGCCGTCGACACATGGATGCGGCGCACCGAGCAACTGGTGCTCGCCCAGCGGGCCGAGGACGGCACCTGGACGCCGCTGGACAAACTGTCCGACACCGACCGGCAGCGCCTCGACGGCTCGGTCGGCCAGTTGCTGGAGGAGCTCGCCCCGATCCCGGACCTCCTGGAGATCCGCAAGGCCGCCTGAGCGGCCGAAAGTCCGCCTGAGCGGCCGAAAGTCCGCCTGAGCAACCCCAGGGCCGCGTGAGCGGCCCAGCGGCGCCGACCCGAGACCGTCGGCCCACCCGCGCCGAACCACCGCCCCCGCAGTACCGGGACCATGTGCCCGCAGGAGAGGACCTCCCCCGATGACGACCCCGAGCCAGGACGACCAGGCCGCGCCGGGCGGCTGCCCCTTCGGCCGCCGTACGTTCACCAAGACCGCCCTCGGCGTCGGCGCGGCCGGAGCCGCCCTGGCGGGCGCCGGACTCGTCGGGGCCCAGGTGGCCGCGGGCAGTACTCCCGCCGCGGCGGCGGACTCGGGCAGCGGCAAGGTGGCCTTCCACGGCGCCCACCAGGCCGGCATCACCACCCCCGCGCCCACGGCCGCCGTCTTCGTCTCCTTCGACGTCGTCGCCGAGGACCGGACCGAACTGGCCGCCCTGCTGCGCACGATCACCGAACGGGCCCGCTTCCTGACCACCGGTGGCACCCCGGTCGACCTCGGCGTGGGGGCACCGCCCTCCGACAGCGGTCTGCTGGGACCGGACCTGCCGGCGGACGACCTCACCGTCACCGTGGGCGTCGGCGCCTCGCTCTTCGACGACCGCTACGGCCTCGCCGACCGCATGCCGCGCCACCTCAAGCCGATGCGCACCTTTCCCAACGACAACCTCGACGCCGCCGAGTGCCACGGCGACCTGTCGTTGCAGCTGTGCGCCGCCCACTCCGACACGGTGCTGCACGCCCTGCGCGACATCACCCGGCACACGCGCGGCGCGATGCAGATCAAGTGGCGCATCGACGGCTTCCAGAACCCGTCCCGTCCGACCGGCGCGCAGCGCAACTTCCTCGGGTTCAAGGACGGCATCGCCAATCCCGACACGACCTCGTCCCGCGAGATGGACAAGCTGGTCTGGGTCACCGCGGCCGACGGCGAACCGTCCTGGGCGGTCGGCGGCAGCTACCAGGTCATCCGGATCATCCGCATGCTGGTCGAGTTCTGGGACCGGGTCTCGCTCACCGAGCAGGAGAAGATGATCGGCCGCCGCCGTGACACCGGCGCACCGCTGGACGGCGCCCAGGAGACCGACCTCCCGCGCTACGCCAAGGACCCCAAGGGCGAGGCGATCCCGCTGGACGCACACATCCGGCTGGCCAACCCCCGTACGGCGAAGAGCGACACCACCCGGATCCTGCGCCGCGGCTACAACTACGACCGGGGCGTCGACAAGGCGGGCAACCTCGACATGGGCCTGGCCTTCTGCTCCTACCAGCAGGACGTGGTCCGTCAGTTCGAGGCGACCCAGACGCGTCTGATCGACGAGCCGCTCGTCGACTACATCAGCCCCACCGGGGGCGGCTACTTCTTCGCGCTGCCCGGGGTGAAGGACAGGTCCGACTGGCTGGGCCGCTCCCTCGTCGAGGGCTGAAGCGCAGGGTGATGAGGGGGTTGGGCCGGGGCCGGCAGCGGGGCCGGACCCGCGGCGGTCCCGTCCAGCGTGCCGAGCAGAAACGGCATCACTCCCCGCTCCAGCAGGGCCAGTTGCCACTCCTCATGGGCCCGCCTCACCTCGGGATCGCGGTCCTCCGGGGTGGGGCGGTCGCGCGTCGCCAGCGACCAGAGAAGGTCGCCCAGCGCCGCGCCCGCCGTCACCGCGGCCAGGATCACCACCACCATGATCAGCCCGTCGTTCAGATGCGGGCGTACGTCGAGGGCGTGCAGGTCGAAGCCGCTCAGGACGTACACACCCGCGGCGACGACACCAAGACTCGGCACGAGCAGCGCCGAGACGGACACGGAGCCATCTCCCACCCGTACGGAGACCTTTGAGGGGCCGTCATGCCGTCGGGACGCCCGCAGCCGGAGGTACCGGTCGTACTCGACCGTGGCGGTCCGGGAGAGCGAGGGGCACGCCTGAAGGGCTTCGGCGCGCAGACGCTCGCGCGTGTCCGCCACGCCGACGCGTTCCACGGCTGCCATGATCTCGGGGGAGTGGAGAGCCCGGTCCAGGATCCGCTCGAAGGTGCCGTCACTCGGCGCCGCCGGACCGTCGTCACGTTCCTTCATTTGGGGGTCCCCCGAGATGTAAGAGGCTCACGATGAGGCAAACCCTACAGTATGTAGGGTTTCCGATCGTCAACCGCTTCGGTGTCGGGTCTCCATCGCGTCGCGGGATCTTCACAGGCGCCTCGGCACGGAATACGTCGTCCTGCGCCGAGCGTCACGGCCTCCTGGTGGCCCGGTGCACGAAGGCGGGCGGGAGGTTCGGCCACACCACCGGCGAGCGCTCCAACCGGTCGAAGCGGCAGGCCAGTTCGGCGGTGAAGTGACGGGCGGGCGGAGTCCAGGCCGCGTGCAGATACGCGAAGGTGGTGAACCGGCCGCCGGGCGCCAGGACTTCGCTCACGGCGTCCAGGATGTGCCCGCGCCGCTCCCGCGACATGACCGTCCACGGCAGCCCGGAGACCACCGCGTCGACCGGTCCGCTCACCGCGGCGGCCAGCTCGGCGGCCGAACCCCGCACCACGGTCAGCCGTTCGTCGCGCCGTGCGGCCGACAGCCGGGCCGCGAGCACCGGATTGAGCTCGACCGCGACGAGCCGCGCGTCGGGCGCGAGCCGGGCGAGGATCGCTTCGGTGAACACCCCGGTCCCCGGACCCAGTTCGGCAACGAGCCGGGCCCGCTCCAGACCGACGCCCTCGGTCATCGCGTGAGCCAGCTGACGTGAACTGGCCGTCACGGCACCGGTCATGAGGGGCCGCCTGAGGAACTCGCTGGTGATCGACATGGCGGCCATGCTGGAAGTGCGCCGGGTGGCCGCACGTCGTATTGCCGGCCGGTGCGCGTACGACCGCGGGAGGACCCCGTGACGCCCCGCAGGACGATGCGGGGAAGCGGGCCCCGGCCATAGCGTGAGGCGGTGCATCGGCTGATCGAGACCCTGGCCCGTCGGCGGCGCGGCAGCCCGTGGCTGACGGACGTCCTGCTGGTCGTGCTGGTGGCCGTGCCCCCGGTCATCCGCCCGGAGCCGGGCTGGCGGCCGGTCTGGGTACAGGCGGGCGTGTACGTCGCCCTGGTGCTGCCCCTGCTGTGGCGCCGCCGGCGGCCGGTGCTCGTCGCGGCCCTGGTGACGGCGGCGTTCTGGGCGCAGTACCTCGGACAGGTGTGGGGACAGGAACCGGGGCGCGGCGCCGTCGCCCTGGCCGCGGTCCTGGCCACCCTCACCGTGCGCGGGCTGCGCCGCGCCGCCGCGCTGACGGTGGTCTGTGCGGCCGTCTGCGTACTGCTGTGGATTCCCGCGTGGCAGCGGGAGTACGTGGGTCCGGGTGCCCGCGGAGCCTGGCTCACCCCGCTCGCCGTGGGGCTGCTGCTGGCCGGGGCCTGGGTGTTCGGCGAGTACGTCCGTGCCCGGCGCGCCTACCTCGCCGAGTTCGAGCGGCGGGCCGCACTCGTCGAGTCGGAGCGCCTCGCCCTGGCCCGGGTCGCCGTCGCCGAGGAACGGGCGCGCATCGCCCGCGAGATCCACGACGTCCTCGCGCACAGCGTGAGCGTGATGGTGGTGAACGCCGAGGGCGGCAGGCTGATGCGGCATGTCGACCCCGCCGTCGTCGACCGCACCCTCGGCGTCATCAGCGCGACCGGCCGCGAGGCCCTGGGCGAACTGCGCCGGCTGCTGGAGGTGCTGCGTACGCCCGACGCGGACGCCTCGGCCGACCCCGACCCCGACTCCGACTCCGGCCCCGGCTCCGGCCCCGACGCGGCTCCCGAGTCCCTCTCGTCCGATCTGCGCCGGCTGATCGGCCGCCTCAACACGAGCGGCCCGCGCGCCCGGCTGGACCTGCGCGGTGAGCGGGGCGGCCTCCCGGTGGACCTCACCGCGCAGACGTACCGCATCGTGCAGGAAGCGCTCACCAACATCGTCAAGCACGCGCCGCCGGACGCCTCGATCCACGTACGGGTCGACACGGGCACTCCAGGGCCCGGGCGGCTGGTCCGCGTCCGGGTGGAGAACTCAGCCGGAGCCGGAGCCGGAGCCGGAGCCGGAGCCGCAGGAGGAGCCGGAGCCGTGACCGCCGCCGAGCTCCCCGCCCCGCTGCCCTCGTCCGGTCGCGGTCTCATCGGCATGCGCGAGCGCACCGCCCTGTACGGCGGGAGTGTCGACGCCGGGCCCACACCCGACGGCGGCTACCGGGTCGCCGCCACCCTGCGCGTCGCCGAGCCCGAGCCCACCGGGGCGGCCCCATGACCGGTCCGTCCCCAACCCCGCCCCCAACCCCGTCTCCGTCCCGCGTGCTGATCTGTGACGACCAGGAGCTGATCCG
This sequence comes from Streptomyces sp. NPDC007896, assembly GCF_042959425.1. Lineage (NCBI taxonomy): Bacteria > Bacillati > Actinomycetota > Actinomycetes > Kitasatosporales > Streptomycetaceae > Streptomyces > Streptomyces sp. NPDC007896. The sequence goes on from NZ_JBIBKX010000015.1 coordinate 80,143, forward strand.
GATGGGGCTGCGCATGGTCGTCGACAGCCAGCCGGACCTCACCGTGGTGGGCGAGGCCGCCGACGGCGACGCGGCGATCGCGGGCGTCGCCGCCCTGGAGCCGGACCTCGTCCTGATGGACGTACGCATGCCCGGTCTGGACGGACTCGCCGCCACCGAGCACCTCTGCGCGCAGCCCCACGGGCCCCGGATCCTCGTCGTCACCACCTTCGACCTCGACGAGTACGCCTACGCGGCCCTGCGGGCCGGCGCGAACGGCTTCCTCGTCAAGGACGCCCCGGCCGAGGAGATCCTGGTGACCGTGCGGGCGGTGCTGCGGGGCGAGGTCATGGTGGCGCCCTCGCTCACCAGGCGCCTGGTCGAACGCTTCGTGCTGCACGCGCCCGCGTCCGCTTCCACGCCCGCCCAGCGCAGCCGCCTCGCCGCCCTCACCGAGCGGGAACGGGAAGTCCTCGCCCTGGTCGCCCGGGGGCTGCCCAACGGCGAGATCGCGGGCCGCCTCTTCGTCGGGGAGACGACCGTCAAGACCCACCTCGGCCGCATCCTGACCAAGCTCGGCCTCCGGGACCGTGTCCACGCGGTGATCTTCGCCTACGAGAGCGGGCTGGTACAGGTCGGGGACTGAACGGAGTCGGGAACTGAACGGCTACGGGAATCGAGCGGCGACGGGGATCGGGCGGCGACGCGCATCCCGCCGTTCGGCGGGACTTCTCCGCCGTCCGGCGCTGCCGCGGGACCGCGGGCGCGAGGCACGATGACAGCCAGTGGTCACAGGGACGTGGCCCGGACGCAGGGAGAGCCGATGACCACCAATGCTTCCGCCGAGGCGCAGGGCTCCCGGGTCGGGCCGCCCCCGCCGTTCGACCCGGAGCTCGCCGCCGCCCTCGAAATCATCCGCGAACAGCTGCCGTCCTCGTTCAGCATCGAGATGATCCCGGCGCTGCGCGAGGGCATGGCACTGTCCGAAGGGGCGGACCTCGACCTGACCCGGGACGGCGCCTTCGAGGTGGAGGAGCGCACGGTGCCCGGACCGCAGGGCGCACCGGACATCTCCCTGCTCATCTGTCGGCCGACCCGGGCCGCCGCGGCCGTGCCCGTCGTCTACAACGTGCACGGCGGCGGCATGGTGATCGGGGACAACCGCACCGGCGTCGGGGAGATGCTCGACTGGGCCGAGGAGCTGGGCACGGCCGTGGTGTCGGTGGAGTACCGCCTCGCGCCCGAACACCCGCATCCGGCCCTCGTCGAGGACTGCTACGCCGGACTGAAGTGGACGGCCGAGCATGCCGGGGAACTGGGGTTCGACCCCGAGCGGATCATCATCGCGGGCGCGAGCGCCGGGGGCGGTCTGACCGCGGCGGTCGCCCTGCTCGCCCGGGACCGCGGCGCACCGGCGCTCCTGGGACAGGTGCTGCTGTGCCCGATGCTCGACGACCGCAACGACACCCCCTCCAGCCATCAGATGGCCGGTCTCGGCGTGTGGGACCGCGCGGCGAACCAGATGGGGTGGACGGCCCTGCTCGGTGACGCCCGCGGCGGCCCGGACGTCTCTCCCTACGCCGCCCCGGCCCGCGCCGACGACCTGTCCGGACTGCCCCCGGCCTTCATCGACGTCGGCTCGGCCGAGACCTTCCGGGACGAGGCCGTCGCCTACGCGAGCCGGCTGTGGCAGGCGGGCGGCCGGGCCGAACTCCACGTGTGGCCGGGTGGCTTCCACGGATACGACCTGATGGCGCCGCAGGCGGCCCTGTCCCAGGACACCAAGGCAGCACGTCTGCGCTGGCTGCGTCGGCTCCTGGAGAACTGACCCCGTCCATCAGGCGTTCTTGCCGGTGACGGCTTGGCACCGGGCGCCGGAAGACGGAGCATGAGGGGCGACGCTTTCCGGTGGGTCCGTGCGAGGTGAGTGAGTTCGGTGAAGGAGCTGGCGGGCAGGCTCGCGGCACTCGACCCCGACGCGGGTGCCGCACTCCAGGTGATCTCCTACTTCGACCGGCTGATCGAGGGCCGGGCGGGTCTGGAAGCCCTGGTGCGCGGCGCGGCCGTGCTGTCCGGCTGCCCGGCCCGGCTCGTCGACGAGGAGCGTGGGGTCCGCGTCCGGGTCGAGGCCGACGGGATGCGCCGGGACGACGGCGGCCCCATCGACCCGGCCTGGCCCTCGGCCCCATTGACGCCGGAAGGACCGCCTGCCCTCTGGCTGGAGCGCACGGGAGTCTCCGACGGGGTCCACGCGATGGTCCTCGAGCGCGCCGCGGCCGCCGCCCGGGTGGTGCTCGACCGGACGCGCGGGCGGGCTCCGGCGGAGGCCCGCGAGGCCGACCCCGCCTCGGTCGAGGTGCTCCTGGACGCCTCCGCCACCGAGCATGCCCGGCGTCAGGCGGCCGTCCGGCTCGGCCTGCGGGACGTGGCCGCCGCCCGTGTGGTGGCGACCGCCGAGGGCGGGCCGCTCGTCGAAGCGGTGCCCGCCACCGGCGACAGCACGCCCACCACCGGTGGCCGTCGCGCGGGCATCGGCCCCGCGGTGCCCGTACGGGACCTTCCGGCGTCGTGGGCCGCCGCCCGCACCGCCCTGCGGTTCACCGCTGAGGGCACCGACCAGGACCCCGGCCCCCGGACGGTGTACGCGGACGAGCTGGGCGGTCTCGCACTGCTCGCGGACACGGTCGGCCCGACCACCGAACCCGTCCCCGACGTCCGCGCCCTGGAGCACGCCGTCGCGACGGCCCCCTGGGCGGCGAGCACGCTGAACGCGATCGCCTTCAGCACGAGTCTGCGCGCCGCCGCGGCGGAGCTGAACGTGCACCACTCCACACTCCAGGACCGACTCGCCCAGGCCGAGCACTGGCTCGACTGGCCCGTCCACGACCCGCACGGCCGACTCCGCCTCCAACTGGCGCTGGTCCTGCGACGGTTGCACCGGAACGCGGCACGCCAGCGCGCTCCAGGGACGGTCCACGCGCAGCGGTGGTGAGGAGTGCCACGGAGCGCAGGGTTACACGGAGCGGTGGTACTGGTCGAGGACGTGGACCTGGACCTCCGCGCCCGGTTGACGGGCCGCCAGGCGCGCGAACGAGGGGTTGCGCAGCAGCTCGCGCCCCAGCAGCACGGCGTCGGCCTCGTCGTTGGCGAGGATCTTCGCGGCCTGCTCGGCGTCGGTGATGAGACCGACGGCGGCGACGGGCAGCGAGGTCTCCGCCTTGACCCGGGCGGCGAAGGGGACCTGGTAACCCGGCCCGACCGGGATGCGTACCCCCGAGACGTTGCCGCCGGTGGAGACGTCGAGCAGGTCGATGCCGTGCGCGCGCAGCTCGCCCGCGAAGCGGACGGTGTCGTCGGCGTTCCAGCCGCCCTCTTCCAGCCAGTCGGTGGCGGAGATCCGGAAGAACAGCGGCTTGTCGTCGGGCCAGACCTCCCGCACGGCGTCCACGACCTCAAGGGCGAAGCGGACACGGTTCTCGTACGAGCCGCCGTACTCGTCGGTGCGGCGGTTGGAGTGCGGGGAGAGGAACTCGTTGACGAGGTAGCCGTGGGCACCGTGGATCTCGGCGATCTCGAAACCGGCGTCCAGGGCGCGCCGCGCCGCGTCCGCGAACTGGCCCACGATCTCCCGGATCCCGGCCCCGGTCAGCTCGGTCGGCACCGGGTGCCGCTTGTCGAAGGCCAGCGCGCTCGGGGCGAGCGGCTGCCAGCCGTACGCGTCCTCGCCGACCGGCGCGCCGCCCTTCCAGGGACGGTCGGTGGAGGCCTTGCGGCCGCTGTGCGCGAGCTGGATCGCGGGCACGGTGCCCTGGCTCCTGAGGAAGCGGGTGATCCTGCGGAAGGCCTCGACCTGGGTGTCGTTCCAGATGCCCAGGTCGTAGGGGCTGATCCGGCCCTCGGGGGAGACGGCGGTGGCCTCGACGACGATCAGCCCCGTGCCGCCGGTGGCGCGGGCGGCGTAGTGGGCGAAGTGCCAGTCGTTCGGCGCGCCGGTCGAGGGTCCCTCCGGCGCGGCCGAGTACTGGCACATCGGGGGCATCCACACCCGGTTCGGGACGGTCACCTCGCGCAGGGTGAAGGGCTCGAAGAGCGTGCTCACGGCGGACTCCGTTCGTCGAGGGGCCGAACTGCACCTCGTACGATAAGCGCCGTAGTACGGGATGTGTCAAACTACGAGAGGTGTCGAACAATCCTCGTACACTGAGGTTCCTGGACGACAATGAGGTTCCTGGACGAAGTGGAGCCACCGTGACGACCGCCGACCCCGCCGGCAGCAGCCGTGACCTGCCGCACCCCCTGTGTGAGGAGATCCGCCTGGAGTCGGTGCTGCACGCGCTCTCCGACCCCATGCGGCTGCGGATCGTGCGAGAGCTCGCCGCCGTCGGCGACGAGCTCTCCTGTTCGCATTTCGACCTGCCGGTCACCAAATCCACCACCACGCACCACTTCCGGGTGCTCCGCGAGAGCGGGATGATCCGGCAGGTCTACCGGGGAACGGCCAAGATGAGCGCCTTGCGCACAGCCGACCTGAACGCCCTGTTCCCCGGACTTCTCGACAGCGTCCTCGCCGCGATCGAGCGGCAGGGCGAGCGGCTGGGCGAACGGCTGACCCGCTGAGCGAAGGGCTGACCCGCTGAGCGAAGGGCTGACCGGCTGAGCGACCGGCTGACCGGCTGAGCGACCGGCTGACCGGCTGAGCGCCCGGCGGGGCTCAGGCCGAGGCGGCCTCCCGTTCGGCGGCGACCCCGGCCGAACCCGCCTTCCCCGGCAGGTGGTTGAAAAGCAGGTTCAGGACGATCGCCGTCAGGCACCCGGCGCTGATCCCGCTGTTCATCACCGTCTGGAACCAGTCGGGGAACTTCGCGTAGACCGTCGGCACGCCGACCGGCAGCATGCCCACGGCGAGCGAGACGGCCACCACCGTCAGGTTGTTGTTGCCCTTGAAGTCCACCTCGGCCAGCGTCCGCAGCCCGCTCGCGGCGACCGTCCCGAACATCACCAGACCCGCGCCGCCGAGCACCGGCGCCGGTACCGCCGCGACCACCGCGCCCAGCTTGGGCAGCAGACCGAACAGGACGAGGATGCCGCCCGCGGTCGCCACCACCCATCGGCTGCGCACCCGGGTCATGCCGACCAGACCCACGTTCTGCGCGAACGCTGTGTAGGGGAAGGTGTTGAACACACCGCCGAGCACCGTGGAGAGACCGTCGGCGCGCAGACCGTCGGCCAGCGTGCGCGGCTCGACCTTCCGGTCGGTCATCTCGCCGACCGCGATGAGGTCACCGGTCGTCTCCGTCATCGTCACCAGCGCCACGACCAGCATCGACACGATCGCGGAGGCGTGGAACGTCGGCGTGCCGAAGTGGAACGGCGTGCTGATCCCGACCCAGTCGGCGTCCCCGACCCCGCCGAAGTCCGTGAACCCGAAGGGCACCGCCACGGCGAGGCCCACCGCGATGCCGACCAATACCGCGATCCGGCTCAGGAAGGCCGGCGCGAACCGCTGCACACCCAGCACCACGGCCAGGACGAAGCCCGCCAGCGCCAGGTTCTTCGGTTCCCCGAAGTCCTTCGCTCCTACGCCGCCGGCCGCCCAGTTGCCCGCCACCGGCAGCAGTGAGACCCCGATGATCAGGATGACGGTGCCCGTGACCAGCGGCGGAAAGAAGCGCAGCAGCTTGCCGAAGACCGGCGCCAGCAACACGATCGCGAGCCCCGCGACGATCACCGATCCGTAGATCGCGGGCAGTCCGCCGCCCGTCGTTCCGATCAGGACCATCGGTGAGACCGCCGCGAAGGTGCAGCCCTGCATGATCGGCAGTCGTACACCGAACCGCCAGAAGCCCACGCACTGGATGAGGGTCGCGATACCGCACACCAGCAGGTCCGCGGTGATCAGATACGCGAGATCGGCGGGCGAGAGCTTCATCGCCCCGCCCACGATCAGCGGCACGGCCACCGCGCCCGCGTACATCGCGAGCACGTGCTGGAGTCCGAAGGCGGCCAGGTGGCGTACGGGTGGGACCTCGTCGACGGGATGCACGGGATGCGCGGGTGCGGTGGTCGCCATGGACACTCCAGGAGCGGCGGGTGGGGACGGGGACGGCCGGACGGCGCGAGGAACGTCCGAACAGCACGAGACCGTAAGGGGCTTGAACAGTTTGTTGATTTCCGGCCCGTTGCCGCTATGTGTCATGCCCACCGAGTCGCGCCCGACCCCGCCGGAGAGGCTCTAGTACGAAGTCGCCGTCCGCGCCGCCGCCAGCAGTGACGTCCAGTCGGGCAGCTTGACCACACTCCGTCCGAGCGAGGCCCCGAGCTCCGCCTCCGCCCGCTCGATCGCCTCCCAACCGGCCCACGGAACCGGTGCCGCCCCGGCCGCCCGCAGCGCCGCGAGGGGATCCTCGGCCAGATCCCGCCGTACGAGTTCGGGGGCGTCCTCGACGAGCGAGGTCACCGTCTCCTTGGCGCACGGCCGGTTGGTGCCGATGACACCGGTCGGCCCCCGCTTGATCCAGCCCGCCACATACTCGCCCGGCGCGACCGCGCCGTCCCGCAGCACCCGGCCCGCGCGGTGCGGCACCGTGCCGTGGTCCGTGTCGAAGGGCAGCCCTTCGAGCGGGACGCCCCGATAGCCGACCGAGCGCAGCACCAACTGCGCCTCGATGTCCTCGTACCGTCCCGTGCCCGTCACCCCGCCGTGCCCGTCGGGCGCCGTACGCTCGAAGCGCACCGCACCCACCCGGGTGCCGTCGCCCTCGTCGGGAAGCAGTTCGACCGGGCGCAGGAAGAAGCGCAGCCGGATCCGGCGGGCCCGGTCCTGCGGCGCCGCGGCGGCCCACCCCCGCAGCACCTCCACATTGCGGCGCTGCGTGGCGGGCAGGTCCGAAGGGTCGGCGTACTGCGGATCGAGCGCCAACTCCTCGGGGTCCACCACGACTTCGGTGTCCGGCAGCGAGCCGAGCTCGCGCAGCTCCTTGGTGGTGAACCGGGCCTGCGAGGGACCGCGCCGCCCGATCATGCTGATCTCGGTCACCTTGCTCGCGGCCAGCGCGTTCAGCGCCGCCTGCGGCACGTCCGTGGGGCTCAGCTCGGAGGCGCCGCGGGCCAGCATCCGGGTCACGTCGACGGCGACGTTCCCGACGCCGACGACCACCGCCGAGCGCGCGCCGAGCACGAAGCCGTCGGTGACGGAATCGGGGTGCGCGCTGTACCAGGACACGAACTCGGTCGCCGACCAGCTGCCCGACAGCTCCTCGCCCGGCACCCCGAGGTGACGGTCGGTGGCGGCGCCCACGCAGTAGACCACCGCGTGGTACAGCTCCCGCAGCCGGGTCACGGGCACCCCGCCCGGGCCGACCTGGACGCCGCCCAGGAACCGCACCCGCTCGTCCTCCAGGACCGTCCGCAGATTGTTCTGCAGGGACTTGATCTTCTCGTGGTCCGGTGCCACGCCGTAGCGCACCAGGCCGTACGGGCACGGCAGCCGGTCCAGGACGTCCACCCGGACCTCTGACAGCTCGCTCTGGACGAGGCTCTGGGCGGTGTAGACCCCGCTGGGCCCCGAGCCGACGACGGCGACATACAACACGGCGGAACTCCCAATCCGAAACCCGAACAGCCCGAGGAGATCGCTGATGGCTCCAGCATCGCACCACCGACGCTCCGCTGACAGGGGGCGGCGCGCGGCACAGGTGTGCGTGTTCATCCGTACGGGAAGTCATGGCATGAGCACGTGCCGTGAGCACTCAAGCGGTCGCCGACCGTGTCACCGAGTGTTGTCGAGCGTCACCGCATCTCGCGCATCCTGCTGATCTCGCTCGTCTGCTGGGCGATCACGTCGTCGGCCATCTCCTCGATCTGGATGTTGTTGCCCTGGGCCTTCACCTCCGTGGCCATGGAGATCGCCCCGTCGTGATGTGTGATCATCAGCTTGAGGAAGAGCGCGTCGAAGGCCCTGCCCCGCGCCGCGCGCAACTGCTTCAGCTGTGCCTCGGTCGCCATGCCGGGCATCTCCTCGTGCCGGTGTTCTGTGGGCCGCTTGTCGCCCTCGTGGGTCGTGAGCCAGCCCTTCATCGTGGTGATCTCCGGCCCCTGGGCGGCCGCGATCCGCGCGGCGAGCCGCTTCACCTGGCCCGACACGGCCTGCTTCGGGGCGAGTCCGGCCATCTCCAGGGCCTGGGTGTGATGTGCGATCATCATCCGCGCGTAGGCGAAGTCCGCCGCGTTGGGGGAGTCGTCCTCGCTGCGCTGTTTCGCGGCGTCCGCGGCGGAGAGCGTCTCGGCCGCCTCGCCCGGCTTGCCGGGGGCGATCACCGAAGGCCCGCTCGTCCCGGCGGACTTGGGTGTGGAGGCCGAGCCGGAGTCGCAGCCCCCGAGCGCGAGCACGGCGACCGTCAGCGACGTCGCGCCCAGGAGCGCACGGGACGCGCGGGACGTACGACGGAGCAACACATCGACCTCCAGGGGCACATGAATCGCCGGACACCTCACGGGTGTTTCATGACCGTCCTAGCACGCCGGCGAACGTTACTGATCAAAAACTTTCATTACGAGTGCATTGCCATCTGTTGATCAGCGCATGGGTCGGACGATACTTCTGGGGTCCGTGAACCGTTCAACTGCGAACGGCTACAAGGGAGGACGCAGTGACCCTGTTGATCGATCCCCGAACGCGGCGCAGACGCCTGGGAGTTGCCGCGGCCGCGGCCGGACTACTGGCCGCGCTGCTCACGGCCGGCCCGGCGGCCGCGACCCCTGATCCCGGGGACGGCCCCGCCCCGCCGGAGAAGGTGTCCCGCGGCGACGCCGCCGAGACCAGGACGGCGATCGCGAACGGCGAGATACCCGGACAGGACGAGATCGTCCACTCCGACAACATCGAGCACCTCGCCAACATCCCCAAGGACGCGCTGCCCGGCACCAATTCCGACCTCGCCTTCCAGGGCAAGTACGCCTTCGCCGGCAACTACGACGGCTTCCGCATCCTCGACATCAGCAACCCGAGGGCGCCCAGGACGGTGTCGCAGGTGCTCTGCCCGGGCTCGCAGAACGACGTGTCCGTCTCCGGCAACCTCCTCTTCCTGTCCACCGACTCCTCGCGCAGCGACAACTCCTGCAACAGCACCACGCAGCCCGCGACCGAGAAGTCCTCGTGGGAGGGCATGAAGGTCTTCGACATCACCGACAAGGCGAACCCGAAGTACGTCGCCGCCGTCGAGACCGCCTGTGGCTCGCACACCCACACGCTGGTGCCCGAGCGCAAGGACGTCTACATCTACGTCGCCTCGTACTCGCCGAGCGCCACCTTCCCCGACTGCCAGCCCCCGCACGACGGCATCTCGGTCATCAAGGTGCCTCGCGACGCCCCTGAGAAGGCGGCCGTGGTGAACTTCCCGGTGCTGTTCCCGGGCGAGGGACCGGACGGCGGCGGCAACCCGGGCGCGCCCACCAACCCGGGCGTCTCCAAGACCACCGGCTGCCACGACATCACGGTCCTGCCCTCCAAGGACCTGGCCGCCGGTGCCTGCATGGGCGACGGCATCCTGTTCTCCATCAAGGACCCGGAGCACCCGAAGGTCATCGACCAGGTCGAGGACAACGTCAACTTCGCGTTCTGGCACTCGGCGACCTTCAACCAGAAGGCGAACAAGGTCGTGTTCACCGACGAGTTGGGCGGCGGTGGGGCGGCCACCTGCAACGCGGCCATCGGTCCGAACCGCGGCGCCGACGGCATCTACGACATCGTCGGCAAGGGCGACAAGCGCAAGCTCGTCTTCAGGAACTACTTCAAGATCCCCCGCCACCAGGCCGACACCGAGAACTGCGTGGCCCACAACGGCTCGCTGATCCCCGTCAAGGGCAAGGACCTCATGGTCCAGGCCTGGTATCAGGGCGGCGTCTCCGTCTGGGACTTCACCGACTCCGCGAACCCGAAGGAGATCGCCTACTTCGAGCGCGGACCGCTGACCACCGACAAGCTCACGTTCGGCGGCTCCTGGTCGGCGTACTACTACAACGGCTACATCTACTCGAACGACATCACCAAGGGCTTCGACGTCCTCAAGCTCAGCGACCGGCGCACCGACCCGGCCAAGCGGGTCCACCTGCGCGAGCTCAACGTCCAGACGCAGCCGGACTACTTCGACTGATCGTGGGGCGACTGATCGTCAGGCGGTTGCTCGTCCGGTCGCCCGCCGGTCGTGAAGAACCGTGACAGATCGCTGTCGCACGTCCCGCCGGGCACTTCGGTGTCCGGCGGGACACCCATCTCCCAGTCGAGGTGGTAGCGCTCGAACAGCTCGGCCCGCAGCCTCGGGACCGGCATCGGCACACCCGGCACCAGGGCCGCGTACACGGCACCCATGAGCACCGCCCGCAGCATCGGGTAGTCGGTGTCGGCGTTCTGGGAGCCGTACCCGGCGACGGTCTCCCGCAGCAGCTGCGCGAGGCGCTGCTGCTCCGGACACTGCACGAACCCCTCGCCCTGCAATATCCCCGCCATGTGCTGACGCATCAGCACGGGCCGGTCCCGCGCCAGGCCCAGAATCGCGTCGATGGCCCGCGCCAGCCGCTCCCGGCCGTCCTCGGTGCGCGGCTCGCGCTCCAGCCCTTCCTCCAGAGTGCGGTGCATCATCCGGTGCACGGCGGACTGCAGGAGCTGGCGTTTACCGGGGAAGTAGTACGACACCAGTCCGCGCGCCGATCCCGCGCGATCCGCGATGTCCCCGAGCGTCGTCGCCTCGTAGCCGCGCTCGTTCACCAGCTCCACCGCGGCCTGCAGCAGACGCTCCCGGGAACGCCGCCGCAACTCTTCATTGACCGACGGGCTGCGCGGGGACATGCTGGAACTCCTGTGTTGACTGGCTGCCAGCCAACTATACTCAGACCGTCCGGGCCATGACGCACCGCGGGGGAGGCTTCGGGCTGCCGTCCGCCTGGGGCGACGCGGGGGATCGTCTCAGGCGGACGGGCACAGGGCGAGCGGAATTCCCGGCCGGGCAGGATTCCCGAGCGAGTCGCACAGCAGCCGTGGCCTCCTTACAGTGGGCGGGAGTGCCGAGGAGGCGGGTGGAGATGGATCAAGAGCAGATCCTGGCCAAGATCACGGCGATGGTGGACGACGAGCGACGGCTGCGCGACGCCGTCACATCAGGGCAGATCGACAGCACCACGGAACACGAGCGGCTCGGACAACTGGAGCGCGAGCTCGACCAGTGCTGGGACCTGCTGCGCCAGCGGCGCGCGAAGTCCGAGTTCGGGGAGAACCCGGACGAGGCGCGCGTACGACCGTCTTCGCAGGTCGAGGACTATCAGAGCTGAGAGTGAGGGACCCTCGGGCCCGACATCGACGGCTGTCGGGCCCAAGCGCGCTCCCTGGAAGCGGCGGGGGTCAGCCGACCAGGTCCAGCACCGGCCGCAGTCCCTCCGGGCGCAGCGTCGCGGGCAGGTGGTCCACGAAGAGCACCGCACAGCCCAGCGCCGCCGCACCCCCGTCCGCGCGGCGGTCGTCCCCGACCATCAGCGTGTCCTCGGGGGCGATGCCCAGCGCGTCGCAGGCGGTCGCGAACAGCCGGGTGTCCGGCTTCTGGACGCCGTGCTCGTACGACAGCGCGTACGCGCCCACGTACCGGTCGAGGCCGTGTTCACGGAAGACGGGCCGCAGATCCCAGCCGATGTTGCTGACCACCCCGACCGCGACCCCGCGCCCGCACAAGGCGTCGAGCACCTCGGCCGTGTCGGGGTAGGGCCCCCACGCCGCCGGGAGCATGTGACGCTCGTACAGCGCGTCGTGCAGCCGGGCATCGGGCAGCCGCACCTGGCGGGAGATCGCCGTGTACATGGCCCGGTGCCGCTCGGCGCTCTCGTCCCGCCTGCGCCACAAGTCCTCCGAGCCCTCCGGCAGTCGGGGCGCGACGCCACCGCCGGGCAGCGCGCCCACCGCCTCCAGAGCGTCCGCCGCCTCGGCCAACTCCCGCTCCGGCAGGGTGAGGTCGGCGTCCCTGAGCACCGCGCGCAGCCAGGACTCGGTCGGTTCGGCACGGAACAGTGTTCCGGAGAAGTCGAAGAGCACGCCTTTGATCGTCATGAGGGCATCCTTCGGGGCGCGTTCCGTGCGGGTCAACCACGCTCCGCGCCGGTCAACCACGCTCCGCGCCGAACCGGCGCTCATGGGCCGCCACCGCCAGGGCGACCACCAGCGCGCCGAGCAGCCAGCCGCCCAGGACGTCCGAGGGCCAGTGGACGCCCAGCCAGACTCGGCTCAGCCCGACACCCACGACGGAGATCACGGCCAGCGCCAGTGCCGTGCGCCGCAGCGCGCGCCCGGCGCCGTACAGCCGGAGCAGCCACAGCAGCAGCCCGCACACCACCGTCGCGGTCATGGCGTGGCCCGAGGGGAAGGCCGCGTAGTGCGCGGAGTCCACGGGGTCGGGCCAGACGGGGCGCGCCCGGCCGACCGCCGCCTTCAGCGACTGCTGCACCACCGTGCCCAGCACACAGGCGGCCGCCACCCACTGCGCCGGCCACCACGTCGAGCGCCGCCACACCAGTCGGACCACGACCAGCGCACCCAGCGCGCGCATCGTCCACGGGTCCCACACCCAGTCCGTCAGAACGCGGAACGCATGGGTGACGCCGGGTTCGTCGACCGCCCAGCGGTGCGTGGTGCGCGCGATGGCGCCGTCGAGGGCCAGCAGCGGTCGCCAGGAGAACGCGACCAGCAGGAGGAGCAGCACCGACGGAACGGCGAGCACCGCCGCGGTGAGTGCCGCGGTCCGTGGGGTGGGGGCGCGGAGCGGTGAGTCGACGGGCGGGGAGCGCATACGGTGATCCTCGCCGACGTACGGGGCCGCAGGCCAACCCCGTATCGCCGAACCGCCGCTGTTGCGGCTAGCCGAGCGCCCGCAGGCCCGGTACGAACGCCACCAGCAAAGGGACCACCGGCACCAGCGTGGCCGCCGCCGTCAGTCGCAGCCGCCGCGACGGCGTCAGCCGGTCCGGGGGAGCGAGCAGGCGGTGCACCCGCTGCGGGACGTGGGCCTGCGGAGTCGGACAGGGGCCGAACACGCCCCGGTCCTCGTTCAGTTCCACCAGCGCCAGGGCGATCGTGAGGCGGCCGAAGCGGCGGGAGGCCATGTCGTCGGCGGCGAGTTCGACCAGGCGGTGCATCTCGTCGCGGAACGCGGCGAACACGGGCACCTGCGGAAAACCGACGGCGAGCGCGGCCGAGCAGTGCAGCAGCCAGTCGTGCCGGGCCCGCGCGTGTCCCTGCTCATGGGCGAGCACGGCATCCAGCTGACGCCCTTTGAGACGGCGCAACGCGGCTGTGGTGACGACCAGTTGGGGAGCGGTCCCGGGCAGCCACCAGGCGTCCGGACGCTCGCCCTCCAGCACCACCAGCCGGTCACTGCCCGGCTCCTCACCGGGCAACAGCGGTGCGCGCAGGAGGAGTTCGTCACGGCTCTGGCGACGGTGGGCCCGGGCCCGCAGCACCTCGCGGACCAGCATCGCCGCGGTCCAGGCACCGCCGCACGCGAGCGCCACGGCGGTCGTCGCCGCCCACGGGCTCCCCTTGCCCAACGCGTAGGCGTCCACGACGGAGTGCGGAGCGGGGGCGAAGACATGGCCGCGCACCGCCACCCACGCGGCGGCCGCGCTGAGCGTCATCGACAGGACGCAGCACAGCAGAACCGCCGCCACCACGCACTGCCACGCCCACAGGGCGACCACGGGTTCATGGTCCGGCCAGTTGGCCCGGGCGAGCAGTCGTGGAGCGACCACGGCGGCCAGGGCGCCGAGCAGCAACAGTGCCGCGGGGACCATCATGGGGTGAAGCCTATGAGCGGAGCGTCGCCGGGGGATACGGCCCGCGACGACAAAGTGACGTACGCCACGGTTTCACATGGCCGGGGCCGGAGCGGTTCTCAGAGCGTGACCAGCATGGCCAGCATCGCGATCCCCATGGACAGACGGCACGCCTGTGACAGCTCGGGGCGGTCTCCCCAGCCGAGGGCCCGGGGGGTGCCGCCGAGCGCCCCCGAGTCGCCGGCCACCGCCGCGACCGGCAACAGCCGGGCCCCGGAGCGCAGCACGTACCCGACGAAGTAGACCAGGAGCGCCCCCGTGACCAGCGGGATCCCGGAACCGCCGCCGTGCCCGTGGTGCCCGGGGGAGGCGGCCATCGCGGCGGCCATGTAGACCATGGCGCAGGCCCCGACCAGATGGTGCAGATGGTGCGGGCTGCTGCGGACCGACCACAGCGTGCGCAGGGCGGCGGCACCGAACACCGCGGCGTAGGCGAACCAGGTCCAGCGCGGCGGAGTGGCCGCCGCCGCGGGCACGGCCATCGCGGCCATGCCGAATCCCATGAGCGCCTCGGCGCCCGCGGTGCGGCGCTGCTCCTCGACGGGGCTGCGCATCCGCAACAGGCAATAGGCCCCGCTCGCCGCGCACAGCGCTACGAGCAGCCAGCCGGGTGACGCCGGTCCGTGCACCGCGTACCTCCCCGCTCGACGGAGTCGGACAGTCGTTGATGTCGGACAGTCGGTCAGGGCATGCCCGGGAGGGGCGGTGCGCAAGCGAGCGCAAAGGTGCACACAGGGGAGCGTGCGGGAGTGCGTCGCAGGTGGGCGTGGGTGGGCGTGGGCGCGGGTGGGTGGGTGGTGGCGGGAGAATATATTTTACGAGTAAAACACCTGCTAACCTTAAAGGTATGAGTAGTGCGACCCCGCAGATCCCCCATGTACGCCGGCGCCCCCATGGACCTCGTCTCCCGCTGGCCGGTGCGCTGCGGCTCGGCCGCCCCGCCGACATCTGGTTCAAGCCCGCGCTGAGCGTGGTCGCCTCGGTCGCCCCGCCGAATCTGACGCTTCTCGCGCTCGGCCGGCTGGACCTGGCGATGTACACCATGGCCGGGTCGCTCTGCGCGCTCTATGCCCACAACCGTCCGTACGCCGCCCGCGCCCGCGCGCTCGCCTGGGTCGTCCTCGGCATGCTCGGCGGCCTCGCCGTCGCGCTGACCGCGGCCTCGCTCACGACGAACGCCGTCGTGCTGGTCACCGTCGGCGCGCTGCTGGCCGCCGTGCAGAAGGCGCTGTGCGACGCCACGCGCATCGGGCCGCCCGGTCACGTGGTCCTGGCCTTCATCAGCTCCGCGTCCCTGTTCGTGCCGCAGACGCTCGGCCAGGTTCCCGGCCACCTCGCGCTGGGCGCCGCCGCGGGCGGCTGGGCGTGGATCGTGGGCATGGCACCCGGGCTCGTCCGCCCACACGGGCCCGAGCGCCGCGCGACGGCGCACGCGCTGAACGCCGCGGCCACCTGTGCCGAGACGGCGGGCAGCGGTGACGGGGCCGCACGGGCCCGCGCCGCCGCGGCCGCCGCCGTGCACGGGGCCTGGCAGTCGCTGCTCTCCACCGGCGCCCGCAGCGCGCCCCGGCGCGCCCTGGAACGGCTCGTCGTGCGCGCCGAGGTGGCGATCAGCGCGCCCGCCGACACGGAGCCCGAGCGGCTGCGGGCGTGGGCACGCGAGGTACGGGGCGCCGGGCCCGTACCTCGTCCGGACGGCCTCGGGGAAGCCGCCGAAGAACTCCTGGGCGTGGAAGTCGAACTCGCCGTCCCCCCGAGCCCCTTGTTCCGGCGCCTGGGCCCACTCGCCCCGATCGCCCTGCGCACCGTGCTCGGCTGTGCCCTCGCCGGATACGCCTCGCTCGCCCTCGGTGTCGGCCGTCCCTACTGGGCGCTGGTCACCGCCGCCTCGCTCTACCAGGCCAACGTCACCCTGACCTGGAGCCGGGGAGTGCAGCGCGTCGTCGGCAACCTGATCGGTGTCCTCCTCTTCGCCGTGCTCGCCCCGCTGGCCCATCTCAGCCAGACGGTCCTCGTCCTGCTCTGCCTCGCCCTCAACTTCGGCGCCGAGGCCCTGATCGGCCGCAACTACTGGCTCGGCAGCATCTGCGTGACCCCCATGGCGCTGCTCATCACCGAGTTCGCCCGCGTCCAGCAGCCCGGTGAGCTGATGACCGACCGGGTCGCGGACACCCTGGTGGGTGCGCTGGTCGGTTTCGCCGCGGCGGTCGTGGTCACCAACCGGCGGGCCGGCGACCGTATCGAGGACGCCCTCGACGCCGTCGAGCGGGCCCGCGCACGCGCCGCGGACGCGCTCGACGCCGAGCGTCCCGAACCCGGCGCACTGGAGTCCGCCCGCCGCGCGCTGTCCGGCGCCGTCGTCGAGCTGCGCGCCACCGCCGACGCCGCCGCCGGCGAATGGTGGCAACGCGCCCTGCCGGAGGAGCGGGTGATGCGGGCCGAGCAGTCCGGACACCGTACGCTCGCGGCGACGGTACGACGGCAGGGACTGCACTCCTTGGAGGGCGCACAGGCATGACGGCAGCGGATGGTCGCGCGACGGACGCGGCACTCGGCCGGAGCGGCACTCCGACCCCGGCGACACCTCGGCACGACGCGCCGCACGGGCAGCCGAGTCGGATGAGCGAGCCTGCGGCTGGGCGGTCGGGTTCGGTGGGTGCCGCGGTCGGTGGTGCGGACGGTCCGGCGGCCCGGCGGTCGGCGTCGGCGGATGCGCGCGCCGGTGGGCGCGAACCGTCAGGCGGCTCGGCCGGACGGGGGCCCTCGGCGAGCGCTCCGCTCGGAGGAGTGGCGTCGACGGACAACGGGGCCGGGGAAACGGCCGACGCGGGTACTCCGGCCCACTCGGGCAGCCCAGTCGCCCCAGGTCCCCAGACCCCCTCGGGCACCCCCACCACCGCACCCCCCGGCACCCCGCCCCCGGTCGACACCATGGCCGCCGTGGTGCGGCAGTGGCAGGCCGTGCATCCCGGGATCGACACCGGGCCGATGGAGATCATCGGCCGGATCAACCGCTCGGCCGCGCTGCTCCAGCAGGCCGAGGACGCCCCGTTGCGCCGGGCCGGGCTCACCCGTCCGGAGTTCGACGTCCTCGGGACCCTGCGCCGCACCGGTCACGAGCTGACCCCCAGTGAGATCGCCCGCGAGACGTTCTCCTCCGGTGCAGCCGTCACCAAACGCCTGAAGCAACTGACCGAGCGAGGCCTGGTCGAGCGCCGCGGTGACACCCGTGACCGCCGGGTCGCGCACGTGCGGCTCACCGACGCGGGGCGCGACCTCGTCGACGGCATCCTGCCCCAGCAGCTCGCCTACGAGACGACGGCCCTGTCCGGCATCGACCACGCCCGCCAACGTGAACTCGCGGACCTGCTCGGTGAGTTGCTCGGTCAGCTCGAAGGCCGTCTCGGGGTGCCACGGGTCTGAGCCGGGCCGGAAGCCCACATGCTTCGTGGTCACTCGCCGTTGACACGAGCCGCGCGGCGCTTCTACGTTCAGGCTCGCCCGGTTCGGGGTTCCGGCTGACGTACGGGATGTCGAACAAGCAGCGTGACCGCGGAGGCGCAGTGGCAGCAGACACCGAGACGCTCACCATCGACCTCGGCACCGACACCGGCGCCTTCCACGGCGGGGCGAGCGGCACGCTCTACGGCCTGTACGGCGACGGAGTGCCCAGCCGCAACGTGGTCGAGGGCATGTACGTCCGCACGGTGTCGACCAAGGCCCAGGACGGCCTCCAGCACCCCGGCGCAGACGCCCTCGAAATCCTGCCCTCCTTCGTGGACTGCGGCGGCAGGGACATCTACCTCTACATGACCGACATCTACCGCGGTTTCCCCTACCAGTGGCCCGGCGCCACCGGCGAGGAACGCCTCGCCGACTACCGGGCCAGGGTGGAGAAGCAGGTCGGGCAGGTCCTGACGACGGGTGCCCGCAGGTCCCACATCGTCTACGTACCGTTCAACGAACCCGAAGGCAACATGTTCGGCACGGGGGAGTGGAGCTACGACAAGACCTCCTGGCACACCGACCCGCGGCACTACTTCGCCGCCTGGAAGGACCTCCACCGCCTCATCAAGGGCCTCGACCCCAACGCGCGCATCGCGGGCCCCAACACCTGCGTCCTGTACGAGGAGGTGCGGGGCTTCCTGGAGTTCGCCAAGGCCCACGACGTCCTCCCGGACGTGGTGACCTGGCACGAGCTGTCGACGCCCGCCGCGATCCGTACGAACGTCGCCAAGTACCGCGACATGGAACGGGACTTGGGGATCGGGCCCCTCCCCGTCAACATCAACGAGTACGCGCACAACTACCACCTGTCCGTGCCCGGGCAGATGATCCAGTGGATCTCCGCCATCGAGGAGTCGAAGATCGACGCCGACATGGCGTACTGGAACATCGACGGCAACCTCAACGACTCGGCGGTCGAGGCGAACAAGGGCAACGGCCAGTGGTGGCTGTTCCACACCTACGGCCGGATGACCGGCCGTACGGTCCAGGTGCGGGCACCCCACCCCAACGTCCAGTACACCCTCCAGGGTGTCGCCACGCTCGACCGGGACAAGCGCCAGGCCCGCGCTCTGTTCGGCGGCAGCGGCGGCACCGCGGATCTCGTCTTCGAGAACGTCTCCGCCGAGATCTTCGGCGGCACGGTCCACGCCAGGCTCCACGAGATCCCGTGGACCGGCCAGGTCGGCGCCTCGGCACAGCCGTTGCGCATCAAGGACCTCGAACTGCCGGTCGGCGAAGGCAGGGTGGTCCTTCCCCTCGCCGGCCTCGACGCGATGTCCGCCTACGAGGTCATCCTCTCGCCCGGCGGCGACGGGGTCCTCGCCCCGCCCTCGATCGGCTGGCGCCGGTCGTACCACGCGCAGAACGCGACCTGCACGGGCGAGGGTCATTCGAGGAACGGGCCCGAGGGATCCCCCTCCGACGTCGACAGGTTCGCCACCTCGGGCACCTACCACGTCGGCGGACTACGCACCGGCTCCGACCTCGTCGTCGCCTTCTCCGTCGAGGTCCCACAGGACGGGACGTACGACCTGAGCGTCTTCGCCAACTCCCACAACCTTCACGAACTCGTGCAGGAGCAGGGCCCCACCAACGTCTTCCTGCGTGTCGACGGCGCGGACCCCCAGGAACTGCGCCTCCCCCTCGGCTACAAGCCGGTCGTCTGGGGGCACACCGACATCCGGGTGGAGCTGACGGCGGGCGCGCACACGCTCACCCTGTCCGCGCGGGACCCCGACCTCGGCGCCACCAAGGGCGACGCGATCATCGACCGGATCGACCTCGTCCTGCGGGACGCGCACGTGAGGGCGCCCGCGCTGTACGAGGCCGAGTACGCGGGCCTCGGCGCCGGTGCCCGCGTGACGTACGAGCACCGCGGCGCCTGCGGGCCGGGTGCCGTGCTGCTGCCGCGCGCAGGCACCGCCACGTTCTGGGTGTACGCGGCCGCTGACGGCGAGGCACTGGTGACGGTTGATCAACTCGACTCGGGAGAAGGCCTGTTGACGGTCAACGGGGTGGAGGTGGGGGGTCTCGACCGGGACGGGATCCCGCTGTTCCTGGCCGGCGGCATCAACAAGCTGACGGTGACCGGCACTTCGGAACGCCTCGTCCTCGACCGGCTGCGCGTGGGACCGGGAACCGGACGCCTCAGGACCACCGTGTACCCCGCCGAGGAGGGCACGGTGACGGGCGAGGCCAGGGTGACGGGCGCCCACACCTTCGCCACCGGCGGGAAGGCGGTCGAGGGAATCGGCCGGGGGCCGGACAACGCCCTTGCCCTGACCGTCACGGCGACACGCACCGGACGTCATGCCGTGACCGTCCGCTACTCCAACGGCGAGCAGCCCCCGGCCACCCACTACAACCCCGACCCGGTCTGCCGCCACGCGGACCTGTCCGTGAACGGGGCGCCGGCGCACCGGATTCTCTTCCCCACCACCTTCCACTTCAACAACTTCTGGGACCTCACCGTCCCTGTCACCCTGAACGCGGGCACCAACACCCTCACCTTCACCGCCGACGAACGGCCCGACTTCGACGGTGACACCACCAACGCCCACCGACAGCGCTCCGCGTACGCGCCGGTCATCGACCAGGTGGCGGTGACTCCCCTGGCCTGAGTTCCGGCCGAGCGTCCGGACAGGGCCTAGCCCTCCTCGCCCGCCACATGAACCCCGAAGAACGCCCCCTGCGGGTCCCGCAGGACGGCGATCCGGGGCCCCTCCGGCACGGACGTGGGCTCCATGAGAATGCTGCCGCCCGCCCCGACGGCGGCGTTCGCGGTGGCGTCCACGTCCTCGACCGCGAAGTACGGCAGCCAGTGCGGCGGCAGCGCGTGCGGGAAGTTGTCGTCCATCGCCACCATGCCGCCGAAGTCGGCTCCGTCGATGCCCCACTGCGTGTAGTGCTCGGAGGCGTTCACGGTCCAGCCGAACACCGTGGTGTAGAACTCGACGGCCCGGTCCGGGGCGCGCGTCAGCAGTTCCACCCAGCCGAGCGCGCCCGGCGCGTTGAACAGTCCCGCGCCCGGGAAGGCCCGCGCCTGCCACAGCTGGAAGGCCGCGCCGGTCGGGTCGAACGCCACCGCGAAACGCCCGACGTCGAACACGTCCATCGGGCCGAGGACGACCGTGCCGCCCGCGGCCTGCACGGCGTCCACGGCGGTGTCGGCGTCGGCCACCGCGAACGACACGTTCCAGGCGACGGGCTGCGACTCCTGGTACAGCGGGGAGAGCGCCGCGACCGGCGCGTCGCCGAGGTGCGCGACCGTGTAGCCGCCCGCCTCCTGGCGCGGGTCGGTCTGCGGACGCCAGCCGAACAGATCGGCGTAGAAGCGCTTGGCCGCCTCCAGATCACTGGTCCCGAGCTCGGTCCAGCACGGACCGCCGGTCACCGGCTTGTCGAGCTTCATGACGTTCCTCCACCCTTCCGCCAGAAGGCCCTTCCAGCACGCTATGCCCGTGCCCGGGCCGTGGCCATCCGGCGCAGGGCGCCGTGCGCTCAGATTCCGGGGCGGTGGCGCAGCGGATGATCCGCCGGGATCTCCACGAGCACGATCTCTGCACCGTCCGGATCCGCGATCCACATCTCGATCAGCCCCCACGGCTCCTTCACCGGCGGGCGCAGGATGTCGACCCCGGCCGCCGACAGCTCCTCGTACGCCGCGTCGGCGTCGGCCACCTGGAGCCACAGCCTGAGCGCGGGCGAGGGAGGGGTCTGGGAGCGGCCCGAGACCTCCAGGAAGCCGCCGCCGAGGAAGTAGACCGTGCCGCGCTCGGGGCCCGTCCCGAACTCCCGGTGGACGGCGAGGCCCAGCCGCTCGCCGTAGAAGGCGCGGGAGCGCTCCGGGTCGGTGGGCCGCAGAAGGATCCGACTGCTCAGTACATGCACCATGCCCCGGAGCCTAGGGTCTGTCCGGCGGATCAGGTCGCAGGGAACGGCGGTGCCTCATCGACGCTGATGGGCGTGCCAAGCCCCGCGTCTGCGGCCTGATCCGCCGGACAGGCCTTAGGGCGACGACAACAGGGGCGTTACGCTCAGCGGTGCCCGAGCCGCGCCAGAGATTTCGGAGAACCGTTCCATGGACACCGCCGCCACCGGACTGACCTTCCGCGATGCCACCGACGCCGATGTGGACGCCCTCGTCGTGCTGATCGAGTCGGCCTACCGCGGTGACTCCAGCCGGACCGGTTGGACCACGGAGGCGGACATCCTCGAAGGACAGCGGACCGACCCCGAGGGCGTGCTCGCCGTCATCAAGTCCCCGGACAGCCGCCTCCTGACCGTGGAGCGGGACGGCGCCGTCGTCGCCTGCTGCCAGCTCGAACACCGTGGCGACCACGCCTACTTCGGCATGTTCGCGGTCAGTCCCGCACTCCAGGGCGGCGGCCTGGGCAAGGTGATCATCGCCGAGGCGGAGCGGCACGCCCACGAGACCTGGGGCGTCGCGGAGATGCACATGACCGTGATCTCCGTACGCGAGGACCTCATCGCCTGGTACGAGCGGCGCGGCTACCGCCGTACGGGAAGGATGACCCCCTTCCCGTACGGCGACGAGCGCTTCGGCATTCCGCAGCGCGACGACCTGCAGTTCGAGCTGCTGGTCAAGCCCCTGGCGCAGCCGGCGGAGTGATCGTCAGGCCGTGAAGCGGCCGGTGCGTTTGATCTGGGGGTAGTCGGTGGTCGCACCGTCCAGCTCCAGCGCGCGCACCAGCCGCAGGTGGTCCTGGGTGTTCACCACCCAGCCGATGATCCGCAGATCGGCCTTGCGGGCGTGCTCGACGACCTCCAGGGTCAGCCGGCGGATGTTGAGACAGACGGTGGCGGCGCCGACCTCCACGGCGCGGTCCACGACATCGACGCCGTAGCGGCTCGCGATGAGGGCCGTGCGGACCCCCGGCACGAGCCGGGTGATCTCGGCGATCGCCTCGTCGTGGAACGACGACACCTCGACCCGCCCCACCAGATCGCGCCGGTGCATCACCTCGGCGAGCGCCCGCGCCGCCGCCGTGTCCTTGATCTCGGCCTGCAGTGGCGCCCTGACGGCGTCCAGGACCTCTTCGAAGACGGGCACGCGCTCACCGTGCCCGGCGTCCAGGGCGCGCAGCTCGGCGAGGGTCATCTCGGCGATCGGCCCCGAACCGTCGGTCGTACGGTCCACGTCCGCGTCGTGCATGACGACCAGCGCGCCGTCCTTGCTCAGATGCAGATCGAGTTCGATCAGGTCGAGGCCCGCGTGCTGGGCGGCGATGAAGGAACGGAGGGTGTTCTCGGGTTCGACACCCATCACTCCGCGATGACCGATGGTGAGGAAGTTCAAGATTCGACTCGCTTCCGTCGACGGCGGCTCGGCTCGCGCGTGGTCTCGGCGGCACCCACGCGGCAAGGCCGCAGCCTAATCGTCCCGCCGCGCGATGTACCCGCTCGTACGCCAGGCAGGGCGTGTCTGGCGCAAGGGGAGAGCGGGCCGTTGCCGCCGGGGCGCGTCACCCGGGTGTGGGCGAGTCTTCCGGCGGTTGACCCCGAGCGCCCCCGGGTCGTTGCTCCTGCCACTTCCCGGCGCTTCCCGTGGATGCCCGTGTGTCCGGCGCCGTATAGCGGAAGTAGTCGCCTTCGCGGTATCTGACAGGAAAAAGAGCGGTGAAGTTGTGGTGGTGCAGGATAATCTATCGAGTGTCCCCTTGCGGGAAGGAACCTCATATACATACGGTGTGCATACGCGAGGTTCTCCCGTGGAGGGTGAGAGATGACGGAAATTCTTGTGCCAGTGGGTGTGGAGGAGCGGGTTCCTCCCGTGGGCAGGGTGGTGGAGCACCCGGCTTGGCCCGTGCTCAAGGATGCCGTGGAGGAGATCCGGCCCTGGCAGTCCAAGGACGGGTCGATCGACTTCGAGGCCGAGGGTGCCCCGGACACGGCCGATGCCGATCTGGCCGTACGCCGTGCCATAGACGCCATCGAGCAGCTCGCCCCGCTGCTGCCGCACGACGCCGAGTACCACGAGGCGCTCGTGAAGGACTTGCGGCGCTGGGCCGACGGTGGTTTCCAGGTGCCCGACTTCCTGGACTCACTGCTGGCCTTCCAGCCCGCCGCGCACCGCGAGGACGGCCTCCAGCACCTGGTCGTCTTCCCGATGTACACGCAGAACGGCAACCCGGACCGCAACTTCGAGGCGGTCGTGCTGCGCATGGTCTGGCCGGACTGGCTGGCCGAGCTGGAGCGCACCCGCTACGACAACCCGCTGTTCTGCGGCATCACCTTCGAGGACTTCACGGCGGGCTACGACACCAACTCGGCCGTCCTCTTCCCGGAGACGATCGCCGTGCGCGAGGCGCCGGAACGATTCTCCTGGGGCGGCATCTTCTGCGACCGCGAGGCCGCCCGCTTCCGCGCCGTCACCGACGCCGCCGTGGACGTCCTGGGCCTTCAGCTACCCGAGGACATCGCCGCGATGGTCCACGACCAGGAGCGCTGCGAGCAGGCCTTCGTGCTGTGGGACATGGTCCACGACCGCACCCACAGCCACGGCGACCTGCCGTTCGACCCGTTCATGATCAAGCAGCGCCAGCCGTTCTGGATGTACGGCCTCGAGGAGCTGCGCTGCGACCTCACCGCGTTCAAGGAGGCCGTGAAGCTGGAGGCCGAGGGCCACCAGCACGGCCGTGACGTGCAGTACGCGGTGCTCTTCGACCGGATGTTCCGCTTCCCCGTCACCGGCGACCGCGTCCGCAACTACGACGGTCTCGGCGGCCAGCTCCTCTTCGCCTACCTGCACCAGCACGACGTCGTCCGCTGGACCGACAACAAGCTGCACATCGACTGGCAGCGCGCCCCGCAGATCACCAACCAGCTGTGCGCCGAGATCGAGGACCTGTACCGGGCCGGCATCGACCGCCCCAAGCTCGTCCACTGGTTCAAGGCGTACGAGTTCGTGTCCACCTATCTCGCCCCGCACCCCGGCTCCCGCTGGGCCAAGGGCCCGGACGCCCTCGATCTGGCCCAGCCGCCCCGTAAGCTCGTCGACGACGTGCTTGCGGACGAGTTTCCGCTGAGCATGTTCTATGAGGCGCTCTCCAAGAAGCTGAAGAACGTGATCGCCTCCACCAAGGGCATCACCGCGACGAGCGCCGAGCGGGCCGCCGCGTGAGCGCTCGTACCGGGGATGTTCAGGAGGCGAAGGCGATGTCACACGGAAACGGCAACGGACCTCTCAGCGGCGCGGTGATCGCGGTCGCCGGAGCGGGTGGACCCGCCGGGCGCGCGACGCTGGCACGGCTCGCCGACGCGGGTGCGACCGTCATCGGATCGGACAACGATCCGGAGCGGCTCGCGGAGGCCGTGGACGCGGCCCGCTACGGGCACGGCGGTGCCACCGTCATCGGCGACACGGTCGACCTGCTCGATCTCCAGTCGACCCGCGACTGGGCCATCCGCGTCGAGAAGGACTTCGGCCACGTCGACGGCCTGGTCCACCTGGTCGGCGGCTGGCGGGGCAGCGAGACCTTCACCAGGACGAGCCTCGACGACTGGGACTTCCTGGAGCTGCTGCTCATCCGCACGGTGCAGAACACCTCCCTCGCGTTCCACGAGGCGTTGCAGCGCAGCGACCGTGGCCGCTACCTCCTGATCAGCGCCGCGGGCGCGAGCAAGCCCACCGCGGGCAACGCCGCCTACGCCGCCGCCAAGGCCGCCGCCGAGGCGTGGACGCTGGCCATGGCGGACTACTTCCGCAAGGCCGGGGGCGAGCAGGGTCCGACTTCCGCGGCTGCCATCCTGGTGGTCAAGGCACTGGTGCACGACGCGATGCGCGCCGAGCGCCCGAACGCGAAGTTCGCGGGCTTCACGGACGTCGAGGATCTGGCCGAGGCCATCGCCGGCGTCTGGTCGCAGCCCGCCGGTGAAGTGAACGGAAACCGTCTGTGGCTGACCGAGAAGCCGTGAACCCTGCGAAGACCGACGCCCGGCGTCACCACGACCCGTCCGTCCGCGGCTTCGCCAGCGACAACTACGCGGGGGCTCACCCCGAGGTGCTCGCCGCCGTGGCCCTGGCCAACGGCGGGCACCAGGTCGCGTACGGCGAGGACGACTACACGGCGAACCTCCAGCAGATCATCCGCAGCCACTTCGGCGCCACCGCCGAGGCCTTCCCGGTCTTCAACGGGACCGGCGCGAACGTGGTCGCGCTCCAGGCGGTCACCGACCGCTGGGGCGCGGTGATCTGCGCGGAGAGCGCGCACATCAACGTCGACGAGGGCGGCGCCCCCGAGCGCATGGGCGGCCTCAAGCTGCTCACCGTGCCCACGCCCGACGGCAAGCTCACCCCCGAGCTGATCGACCGTCAGGCCTACGGCTGGGACGACGAGCACCGTGCGATGCCGCAGGTCGTCTCGATCACCCAGAGCACCGAACTGGGCACCCTCTACACGCCCGACGAGATCCGCGCGATCTGCGACCACGCCCACGCGCACGGCATGAAGGTGCACCTGGACGGGTCCCGGATAGCCAACGCGGCCGCCTCCCTGGACGTGCCCATGCGCACGTTCACCAACGCGGTCGGCGTCGACCTCCTGAGTCTCGGCGGGACGAAGAACGGCGCGCTGTACGGCGAGGCCGTCGTCGTCCTCAACCAGGACGCGGTCAGTCACATGAAGCACCTGCGCAAGCTGTCCATGCAGCTCGCCTCCAAGATGCGCTTCGTCTCCGTGCAGTTGGAGGCGCTGCTCGCCAAGGACCTGTGGCTGCGCAACGCCCGTCACTCCAACCAGATGGCCCAGCGGCTGGCCGAGGGCGTGCGCGCGGTGCACGGCGTGGAGATCCTCCACCCGGTCCAGGCCAACGCCGTCTTCGCGCGTCTCCCGCACGACGTGAGCGAGCGGCTCCAGAAGCGCTACCGCTTCTACTTCTGGGACGAGGCGGCGGGCGATGTCCGCTGGATGTGCTCCTTCGACACGACCGAGGACGACGTCGACGGGTTCGTGGCGGCGCTCAAGGAGGAGATGGCTCACTCGTGACCCGAGCGCCAGTGCCTGCATAGATATGCGGTCACCTGAAAAGTCATTGACTCTCGGGTGACCGCATTCCTATGCTCTCCGGGCATGGAGCTGATCCAGAACACTGCCGACCTGTCTGCCTACTTGGCCGCCGACGAGGTCATCGACCATCACCATCCGCTCGTACGGGAGACGGCCGCGCGGCTGGCCGAGGGGGCCGTCGACTCGTATGCCTATGCGCGGGCGGCTTTCGAATTCGTGCGCGACACCATCCCGCACTCGCAGGACTCCGGCGATCTTCGGGTCACCTGGCGTGCCTCCGACGTGCTGGAGCGGCGCACCGGCATCTGCTACGCCAAGGCCCACGCCCTGGCCGCGCTGTTGCGGGCCGAGGACATCCCGACGGCGTTCTGCTACCAGAAGTTCGACGAGGTGCACGGTCTCGTCGCCGTACGGTTCAACGGCGCCTGGCACCGGCAGGACCCCCGCGGCAACAAGCCGGGCGTGGACGCCCGGTTCTCCCTGGACGGCGAGCGGCTGGCCTTCACGCCCGATCCCGAATTCGATGAGTTGGACTATCCGGTCCTGTACGCCGAACCTCATCCGGTCGTGCTGAGCGTCCTCAAGGCCGCCCCCGACCGGCCGTACCTCTGGAAGACGCTCCCCGGCGCACTCTGAGACCGGTCACCCATCACCCGGACGCGGGCGAGGCGGTGCGGTGCGACGGGGCCGAACTCGCCGAACTCCTGGAGAAGTTCAGCCCCGGGGCGCGGAACACCGTCCACGCCCCGGCGTGACGATTCAGCGGGCCTCGGCCGCCTTGACCTCTTCGGGGGTCGGCGCCGTGCCGCCGAGGTGTGCGGGCATCCACCAGGTGTCGTCCGGGCCCTTGGGGCGGACCGGGTAGGCGCGCTGCGCGGCCTCCAGGAGCTCCTGGACACGCTCGCGCAGCCGCCGGGTGATGGCGCCCGCGTACTGGTCCTGCGGCGCCTCCACCGGTTCGCCGACCCGGATGGTGATCGGGGTGTGGCTGCGCTTGAAGTTGCGCGGGTGGCCCTTGGTCCACAGCCGCTGGGTGCCCCACAGGGCCATCGGGATCAGCGGCACGCCGGCCTCCTGGGCCATGCGCGCGGCACCCGACTTGAAGCTCTTCAGGGTGAAGGACTGGGAGATGGTCGCTTCGGGAAAGACGCCGACGATCTCGCCGGACCGCAGTGAATCCAGCGCGTGCTGATACGCCGTCTCGCCCTGCTTGCGGTCCACCGGGATGTGCTTCATGCCCCGCATCAGCGGACCGGAGATCTTGTGCCGGAAGACCGACTCCTTCGCCATGAAACGCACCAGGCGCTTCTGGGGCAAAGTGGCCAGACCGTCGAAGATGAAGTCCAGATAACTGATGTGGTTGCTGACCAGCACGGCGCCGCCCGAGCGCGGAATGTTCTCCGATCCCTTGCAGTCGATCTTGAGGTCCCAGGCCTTGAACAACACTTGGGCGAGACCGACGACGGGACGGTAGACAAGCTCTGCCATGGACGGGGTGGACCCTTTCTCTCTGCTCGGGAAGGGGTCTCCCGGCGGGAAAGTTACGCAGCCGTAGGTTTACGGCATTGCGCAGATCGTGCCCCAAGAACGGACGAGTGGCCAGTCCCAGTGCCGCGATGCGGCGAGATCCTCGTCACGTGTCCCCTGATCGACCTCGCACTTCTAACTCACCGTCACTGGGCGCGTACGGTCAACCGGCGTACGAGCAGGTACATCTCGCAGCCCAGGCAGTATCCGAACGCCGCGTTGAGGAACGCGGCCGCCAGCGCGCAGCCGGTCGCGGCGAACCCCAGCCAGTCGGGCCCCGCCGTGAAACCGATCAGCCCGACCACCGCGAACACGAGCCCGACGGCCTGCGCGAACTGCGGCGGCTGAGGCGACTCGAACTGTGTCGGCGGCCCGAGTCGGGGGCGTAGGACCTTCCGGAACAGCCAGCCGTAAGGAGAGCGCGCCACGCCGCCCGAGGCGCCCAGCGCGAACGCCAGTACCTGCCAGGCCAACAGCCAGGTGCTGCCGGTGATCAGAACGGCCGCCAGTACGACGGTCGTCACGGCCGCACCGAACCGCGGCCCTCTTGCGTCAATGTCCATGAATCAAGCATTCCGTATGAAGGGCGGTTCATGGACCCGGGAATCTTTGCGGTCTCGTGAATGCTTGTGCTGGAGATGAGCGGACTTGTGGTGTGCGTGGTGGTGCTCGCGGCGGCGAGCGCGTTCGGAGTGCTGCAACGGCGGCGGAGCGGGAGGGTGAGAGTGCGCGGGCGTGACGGTGGAAAGCGGCTCGGCGCGGCGGAGTTGGGGGAGGAGCTCGGTGAACGGGCCACGCTCGTCCAGTTCTCCAGCGCTTTCTGCGCTCCCTGCCGGGCCACCCGGCGGGTGCTCACCGAGGTGGCCGGAATGGTCCCGGGTGTGCACCACGTGGAGATCGACGCCGAGGACCGCCTCGAACTCGTCCGCGAACTCGAGATCCTCAAGACCCCCACCGTGCTCGTCCTCGACGCCGACGGACGGATCGTGCGGCGCGCGACCGGACAGCCGCGCAAGGCGGATGTGATCGCGGCGCTGGGAGAGGCCGTCTGACCCGTGGCGATCATGGTGAGGCATCTCGCAGATGACCGGACGTACTTGACTGCACGCACCACCTATCGTCAACCTGACCGTATGCCCCCGGAACTCCTTCTCTTCGAGCGTGTCCACGTGGACCTGGCCCGCACCGCGAGTGCGCGCTGTCCGGTCTGTTGAGCACCGACGGACCTTCCCCCACTCTCGGCTTCGTTCGAGCGGGGGGACCCCCACGTCACCCCTCGCAGAAGGACGACTCCATGACGGCCACGCCCGACCTGGACACTTTTCGGCTCGCTTCTCCCGATGCACAACCCGCCTCACCCGACCTCCTGCGCTCCGTCTTCCGGCAGCACGCGGCCGGTGTCGCCGTGATCACGGCGCAGGGCGGCTCGGGTCCCGTGGGCTTCACCGCCACCTCGCTCAGCTCGGTCTCCGCCGAGCCCCCGATCGTCTCCTTCGGCATCGGCGTCGGCGCCTCCAGCTGGCCCGCGATCTCCGAGTCCGACCACGTCGGCATCCACATACTCGGCGAGCATCAGCAGGAACTCGCCGCCACCTTCGCCCGCAGCGGCGCCGACCGCTTCGGCGCGCCCACCCGTTGGCGTAAGGGCCCGGAAGATGTTCCCGTCCTCGACGACGTACTGGCCTGGCTCGTCTGCCGGGTCGTGACGCGGGTGCCGGCCGGGGACCATCGCATCGTGCTGGCCGAGGTCGTCCTCGGGGATCCGTCGGGCGCGGGCCGCCCGCTGCTGTACCACCAGGGACGCTTCAACGGCCTGCGCGACTGAAGCTACCCGCCGGTCCTACTGGCGAGTCCTACTCGTCGGTTACGCAGCGTTGCCAAGGTCACAGTTCAAAGCGCTTGCTTAGTGGGCAGGAACTGGGTGTACTGGCGAGTAATATTTCGTTCGGAGCGCGGGCCGCCCCGACCGGGATCGGCCGCTTCAGGCGCCTATGCTGCCTGAAAGAAGGCAGCCCAGAAATGACGATGCAGTAGGAGAGCCGGCGTGAGCTTGAGGATCGTTGTCACTGTGAAGTACGTGCCCGACGCCACTGGCGACCGGCACTTCGCCGATGACCTGACCGTGGACCGTGACGACGTGGACGGTCTGCTCTCGGAGCTCGACGAATACGCGGTGGAGCAGGCGCTGCAGATCGCCGACGAAGCGGACGACGCCGAGATCACCGTGCTGACCGTCGGCCCCGAGGACGCCAAGGACGCGCTGCGCAAGGCGCTTTCCATGGGCGCGGACAAGGCCATCCACGTCGAGGACGACGACCTGCACGGCACCGACGCGATCGGTACGTCGCTGGTGCTCGCCAAGGCGATCGAGAAGGCCGGGTACGACCTGGTCATCTCCGGCATGGCCTCGACGGACGGCACCGCCGGTATCGTCCCCGCCCTGCTGGCCGAGCGCCTGGGCGTACCGCAGGTCACGCTGCTCTCCGAGGTCTCCGTCGAGGACGGCGTCGTCAAGGGCCGCCGTGACGGTGACAGCGCGTCCGAGCAGCTGGAGGCCTCCCTCCCGGCGGTCGTGTCGGTGACCGACCAGTCGGGTGAGGCGCGCTACCCCTCCTTCAAGGGCATCATGGCCGCCAAGAAGAAGCCGGTGGAGTCCTGGGACCTGGAGGACCTGGAGATCGAGGCGGACGAGGTCGGTCTTGAGGGCGCCTGGACCAAGGTCGACTCCGCGACCGAGCGCCCGGCGCGCACGGCCGGCACGATCGTCAAGGACGAGGGCGAGGGCGGCAAGCAGCTCGCCGAGTTCCTCGCGGGCCAGAAGTTCATCTAAAGGCCCGTTCGAGGCTCGCTGAACCTCCACTCGCTGACCGCCCCTCATCTTTCGTAAGCAGGAGAGAAGAAGTCCCATGGCTGAAGTTCTCGTCTACGTCGACCACGTGGACGGCGCCGTCCGCAAGCCCACCCTGGAGCTGCTGACGCTGGCCCGCCGCATCGGTGAGCCCGTCGCCGTCGCCCTCGGCTCCGGCGCCGAGGCCACCGCCCCCGCGCTCGCCGAGCACGGCGCGGTCAAGGTCCTCACGCACGACGCCGCCGAGTACGCCGACTACCTGGTCGTCCCGAAGGTGGACGCGCTCCAGGCCGCGTACGAGGTGGTGTCCGCCGGGGGCTCCCTGGCCGCCGTGCTCGTCCCCTCCTCCGCCGAGGGCAAGGAGATCGCGGCGCGCCTCGCGGTCCGCATCGGCTCCGGCATCATCACGGACGCGACCGACCTCGAGGCCGGCGACGAGGGCCCGGTGGCCACGCAGTCCGCGTTCGCCGCCTCCTTCACCACCAAGTCCCGTGTCGCCAAGGGCACCCCGGTCATCACGGTCAAGCCGAACTCGGCCGCCGTGGAGGCCGCCCCGGCCGCGGGCGCCGTCGAGGCCCTCGCGGTCTCCTTCTCCGAGAAGGCCACCGGCACCAAGGTCACCGCGCGTACCCCGCGCGAGTCGACCGGCCGCCCCGAGCTGACCGAGGCCGCGATCGTGGTCTCCGGCGGCCGTGGCGTCAACGGCGCCGAGAACTTCTCGATCATCGAGGCGCTCGCCGACTCCCTCGGCGCGGCCGTGGGTGCCTCGCGTGCCGCGGTGGACGCCGGCTGGTACCCGCACACCAACCAGGTCGGCCAGACCGGCAAGTCCGTCTCGCCGCAGCTGTACATCGCCTCCGGCATCTCCGGCGCGATCCAGCACCGCGCCGGTATGCAGACGTCGAAGACGATCGTGGCGATCAACAAGGACGCCGAGGCCCCGATCTTCGACCTGGTCGACTACGGCGTGGTCGGCGACCTCTTCGAGGTCGTCCCGCAGCTCACCGAGGAGATCAAGACCCGCAAGGGCTGATCGAGTCCGGCTCCGGCCGTACGAGGCCCCCGTGACCGCCCGCGCGGTCACGGGGGCCTCGCTCATGCCAGGCTCAGCCAGGTCTGCATGGGCAGATGGTCACTGGGGAACTGACCGTCCACCGCGAAGGTGTTGACGGCCGCCCGGTGCACGGTCACCCCGGGGCCGACCAGGATCCAGTCGATACGGTCGCCGTCCGGCGTCAACGGCTGGTAGCCGTGGAAGGTCCCGTAGAGCGTGCCGCGTTCGGCCGCCGCGTCCCAGGTGTCGACGAGCCCGGCGCCCAGCATCGCTTCGTACACCGGGTTCTGGTGGGCGACGGCATTGAAGTCGCCGGTCACGACGAGCGGCAGAGCGCGGTCGAAGCGCGCGATGCGTTCGGCAATCAGACTCGCGGCACGCATGCGTGCGTACTGACTCGCGTGGTCCAGATGGGTGTTGAGCACATAGAACTCCCGTGCGTCCCGCAGGTCGCGGAAGCGGACCCAGGTGACGATGCGCGGGAAGGCGGCGCCCCAGGTGTTCGAGCCGATCAGCTCGGGCGCGTCGGAGAGCCAGAAGCTGTCGTGCTCGACCGGGGCCAGCCGGCGGGTGTCGAAGAAGATCGCCACCGCCTCGTCATGGCTGCCGCCCTTGCGGCCCGTGCCGATCCAGTCGTAGTGCGGTCCGAGGTCGGAATCGATGTCACGCAGTTGCTGGTAGATGCCCTCCTGGGTGCCGATGACGTGGGGCGACTCCCGGCGTAACAGCGCGCGCATCACCGGGCGGCGCGCGGCCCAGCTGTTGGGCTCGGCGGTGCTCGCGAAGCGCAGGTTGAACGTCATGACCTCCAGACGGTGGCCGCCGCGCCGGCTGGCGGAGGCGGACGCCGTGGTGAGCAGGGGTACGGCGACCGCGGCGGCCACCACCGTCCGCAGACCCATGCGTCGCGTCACTCTGCGGGTGTTCGACATGTGTGATCCCCTCCCCTCGGGGCCAGCATGAGGGGTGTGCCCCGCGACGCGAAAGAAGGCGTGGGGCAGGAGTGCACATGACGGACCATGCCGTGGACAGGTGTTGACCATCGGTAAGCACCATGGATAACTTCGCTCTACGGATTACTGATTCCGTGGAGCGGAAAACTGGAGGGTGTGGGATGGGTCAGGGCCAGCAGGAGAACGTGGCGACGAGCCTCGCGGGCGCCGTCTGCGAGGAGATCAGCGCCTCCCTCGCCCCCGTCGACGCCGAACTTGCGCGGCGTTACCCCGGAGACCCCGGCACCCGGCAGCCCGTCCACACCGTGTACGTCCCCGGCGACGTGTTCGCCGCCGACACCATCCGCTCCTGGGGCGACCGGGCCCTCGCCGCCCTCGACGAGCACGCCCCCGACGCCGCGTCCTTCGCCGCCGTCCTCGGTCTCACCGACGACCTCGCCGGGCCCGTGTACGACCGCGTACGCGCCAAGCTGGAGCGCGAGCCCGTCGAGGACCTGCGGGTCGACTTCGAGGACGGCTACGGCCCGCGCCCGGACGCCGAGGAGGACGAGGCGGCGGCCCGCGCGGCCCGCCTGATCGCCGAGGCGTACGAGAACGGCACGGCCGCCCCGTACATGGGCATCCGCATGAAGTGCATGGAGGCGCCGGTACGAGACCGGGGCATCCGCACGCTCGACATCTTCCTGACCGGCCTGATGGAGTCGGGAGGCCTGCCCGCGGGGCTCGTGCTGACGCTGCCCAAGGTGACGTACGCCGAGCAGGTCACCGCGATGGTCCGGCTCCTGGAGGAGTTCGAGAAGGCGCGCGGTCTGGAGCCCGGCCGCATCGGCTTCGAGATCCAGATCGAGACCAGCCAGTCCATCCTCGCGACCGACGGCACCGCGACCGTCGCCCGGATGATCCAGGCCGCCGAGGGCCGCGCCACCGGACTGCACTACGGCACCTTCGACTACAGCGCCTGCCTCGGCGTCAGCGCCGCCTACCAGGCCAGCGACCACCCGGCCGCCGACCACGCCAAGGCGATCATGCAGGTCGCGGCCGCGGGCACCGGCGTACGCGTCTCGGACGGCTCCACCAACGTCCTGCCGATCGGCCCGACCGAGAAGGTCCACGACGCCTGGCGCCTCCACTACGGCCTCACCCGCCGTGCCCTGGCCCGCGCCTACTACCAGGGATGGGACATGCACCCCGGCCACATCCCGACCCGCTACGCCGCCGTCTTCGCCTTCTACCGCGAGGGCTTCGAACAGGCCGCCGCCCGCCTCGCCCGCTACGCCAGCCACACCGACGGCGACGTCATGGACGAGCCCGCCACCGCCAAGGCCCTCAGCGGCTACCTCCTGCGCGGCCTGGACTGCGGTGCCCTGGACATCGCGGAGGTGGCGAGGGTGACGGGCCTGACGAGGGCCGACCTGGAGGGTTTCGCGGTGCCGAGGCGCGGCGACCTGACCATCTCGGGGAAGTGAAACTCCCTGCTTTCAGGGGCGCGAGGCTGTGACACTGTGCGGCTGCGCCGCGTGGGCGCGACCAGCCACGGACACCCCGCACTCTGACGACGGACCTTCTACGTGTACCTCTCAAGCCCGGAAGCCATGGTGAGCCCCTCCGCGGCCAACAGCTCGGTTCCCCGTGCGCAGAGCGCGGCGTCGCCGCGAGCCCGCGCGCAGAACTCCTCCGGCGTCTCCCCGAAAAGCTCCCGCAGCCGCGCCGACCCGGCGAGCAGCGAGGTGAGCAGCGGGCGCTCGCCGGGGTGCGGGCGAGGTGCTCCGGAGCCGTTGTGGAGCACTCCGCGGCGGTTGACGTACACGTAGGCACCCGGCAGGAGCCCACCGGAGTCCAGCTCGATCCGTAAGTGGGAGGCGGACAGCCACGCCCTGCCGTACGCCCCCTCGGCCACCGGAACGCCCTCACTCGCGTCCACCACCGCGAGCTGCGCCGCGTCCAGCCACGTGAGGAACAACTCACCGACGGCGC
Organism: Streptomyces sp. NPDC007896; assembly: GCF_042959425.1. Classification (NCBI taxonomy): domain Bacteria; kingdom Bacillati; phylum Actinomycetota; class Actinomycetes; order Kitasatosporales; family Streptomycetaceae; genus Streptomyces; species Streptomyces sp. NPDC007896. The sequence goes on from NZ_JBIBKX010000015.1 coordinate 114,880, forward strand.
CCGGCGCGTGGAACGGCGACGCGGACACGTACCCCATCGCACTCACCTGGGCCGAGACGCCGACGCCGAGGCCGCAGACCCGTGTCTTCACCATCGGGATCGTGCCCGACACCCCGGACTGCGCCATCTTGTGCCGGAGTTGGGCCGGGCAGGCGTTGGAGCCGACCGCGAGGACCGGGACGCGGTCCTTGTACACCCGGCGCGTGAGCGGCAACAGCCGGTCCCCGTCGAGGAGTACGGACTCCTCGGGCCGGGCGCCCGGGTAGCTCAGCGGGTGCTCACGGGGCGCCTCGGCGAGGCCTGGGGCCTGTCGTTTGGATCAGGCCTGGGCCGCGGGGTCTGGCACGCCCATCTGCGGCGTTGTCGTCGGTCGCCATGGCTCCGCCATGACTCCCTCCTCCGCCTTGCAGCTGTACGCACCAGACCCCGCTCACCGGCACCGATCGAGCGCCGTCTCCCGAAACGACCTGATCCAAACGACAGGCCCTAGCGCTTCGAGGGTGCACGGGTCCGGCTCGGCCACGGCTCAGTCCACGGGCGGAAGTTCGCCCGAGCCGCGGGTGATCAGACGGGTCGGGAGTTCGATGCGTTCCGGGGTGATGAGGGTGCCGTCCAGCTGGCGGAAGAGGCGCTCGGCGGCGGTGCGGCCGAGGGCGGCGGCGTCCTGGGCGACGACGGTGACGCCGGGCTCCAGGAGGTCGGCGAGCTCGATGTCGTCGAAGCCGACGAGGGCGACCGGCCGGCCGCGCTCGGCGATGACACGGACGACCGTGACGGTGACGCGGTTGTTGCCGGCGAAGACCGCGGTGACGGGGGAGGGGCCGGACAGCATGTCCTCGGCGGCCTTGCGCACCCGCTGCGGGTCGGTGACGCCCAGGGACATCCAGTCGTCCTCGACGGGTATGCCCGCATCCTCCATGGCCGCCCGGTAGCCGCGCAGCCGCTCGGCGGCGGTGTGGATGCGCGGCATGTCGCCGATGAAGCCGATCCGGCGGTGGCCGTGGGCGATCAGGTGGGCGACGCCGTCACGGGCCCCGCCGAAGCTGTCGGACAGCACCACGTCGGCGTCGATCTGTCCCGCCGGGCGGTCCACGAACACCGTGGCGACGCCCGCCTTGATCTCGGGCTCCAGATAGCGGTGGTCGTCACCGGCCGGGATGATCACCAGCCCGTCCACGCGGCGCGCGCACAGGGCGAGAACCAGCTCCTGTTCGCGGTCCGGGTCCTCGGCGCTGGAGCCGTTGATGAGCAGCGCCCCGTGGGCGCGGGCCACCTCCTCGACCGCGCGGCTGAGGGGGCCGTAGAAGGGGTCGGCGAGGTCCTCCAGGACGAGGCCGATGCTCGCGGTGCGGCCCTTGCGCAGCACCCGGGCGCTGTCGTTGCGGCGGAAGCCGAGCGCGTCGATGGCCTCCTGGACGCGGCGCTCGGTGTCCGGAGTGACTCCGGGCTCACCGTTGACGACCCGCGAGACCGTCTTGAGGCCCACCCCGGCTCGTGCCGCCACGTCCTTCATGGTCGGACGGTTGCCGTAGCGGTTCTCGGATCGGCGGGCGGTCTCTGCCACGATGCGCTGTCCTGTCCTGTCGTCCATGGTTCCCGTCGTCCACGCGGCGGTCCCTGTCGGCCACGGGTCCTGTTGTCCACGGGGGTGCGTCGGTCCATGGGGTTGTATGAGGATGTGGCGTCGAGCATAGAGCCTGGACAACGTTGTCAGATGCGGGAGACACTGTCCACCGCATTCTCCGGCCTGCGCCCCCCATCGCGAGACCGGTCTGCCCCTTTCACCAGGTTCACCGGGAGAACTGACACTGATGCACACCGACCTCGTGGCCGCGCTCGACATCGGCGGCACCAAGATCGCCGGAGCGCTGGTGGACGGCCGCGGCCGCATTCTTCTGCGCGCGCAGCGCGCGACGCCCGCGCAGGAGGACGGCGACACCGTGATGGGGGCCGTCGAGGAGGTGCTCGGCGAGCTGACCGGGTCACCGCTGTGGAGCCGGGCGGGGACCGTCGGCATCGGCAGCGCGGGGCCGGTGGACGCCTCCGCGGGCACGGTGAGTCCGGTGAACGTGGCGGGCTGGCGTGACTACCCGCTCGTCGAGCGGGTCCGTGCGGCGACCGGGGGCCTGCCGGTCGAGCTGATCGGCGACGGGGTGGCCATCACGGCCGCCGAGCACTGGCAGGGTGCGGCGCGCGGCCATGACAACGCCCTGTGCATGGTGGTCTCGACGGGTGTCGGGGGTGGGCTGGTCCTGAACGGTCAGCTCCACCCCGGTCCCACGGGCAACGCGGGCCACATCGGGCACATCAGCGTGGACCTCGACGGTGACCCCTGCCCGTGCGGTTCGCGCGGTTGCGTGGAGCGCATCGCGAGCGGTCCGAACATCGCGCGGCGGGCGCTGGAGGGCGGCTGGCGGCCGGGGCCCGACGGTGACACCTCGGCCGCCGCGGTGGCCGCCGCCGCGCGCGAGGGCGACCCGGTGGCGGTGGCCTCGTTCGAACGCGCGGCGAAGGCGCTGGCGGCGGGCATCGCGGCGACCGCGACCCTCGTCGAGATCGACATCGCCGTCATCGGCGGGGGAGTGGGCAAGGCCGGGGAGGTGCTCTTCGAGCCGCTCCGCAAGGCGCTGGCCGACTACGCCACCCTGTCCTTCGTACAGCGGCTGACCGTGGCGCCCGCGCTGATGGGCACGGACGCCGGTCTCGTCGGCGCGGCGGCGGCCGCGCTCAGCAGGCAGCCGAGCACGACCGCGGAGCGGGTCGCGGGCTGAGCGCCGCCTTGAGCCGCGGTTCGCGTGTCCGGGCCGGGTGTGCCGACCGGTGGTGCGAGTGATCCGCCGGGGGCGAGTGGAGCGCGGTCGCGGCTCGAGCCGGTGACCGGGCTCGTGGTCCGGGTCCGACGCCCCCAGCGGGAGCTTCCTGGGGCAGTCCCCCGGCCAGGTCGGCTCGGCCGGGTCGCCGCCCGCTGCCGAGCCGGAGGCGGACCCCCGGCCCGGCGCACGGATCAGCAGGTCAGTCGGGCGTCCGCCCAGTCCGCGTGGTCCGAGTCGACGCCGTCGCCGCCGTCGGTGACGACGAGGCGAACCACCTGGGCGCCGGTCACGTCGGCCGAGACCGGCTGGGCCGGCATGGCGTTGGTGAGGACCCCGGTCGAGGCGACCTTCGTGCCATCCGCCCAGATCTCGAACGCGACGGTGCCCTTGGCGCCCTTCTCGTCGTCGACGCCGACATCCGCGGTGACGGTCCGGCACCGCTTGCCGGTGTAGTACTCGACGGCGCTCGGAGCGTGCGCACCGAGTCCCTTGGCGTATACGACTCCGCCGAGAGTGATCGGATGACCGTCGCCCGCGGCGCTCTCCCCGTTGCTGGTGTTGCGCTCAACAGGGCCGAATCCATTGGCCGTCGACAGCCACGGCAGGTCGCCGAGATAGGAGACGCCCGAAGGGGGAGCGACGACGATCGACACCGTGAGCGGGAGCACGCTCTCGGCGCGTATGCCGGTCGGTGAGCGGTACGTGGCCTTGAGCGTCAGGTCGTACGATCCCGTGGCCGTGCCCTCGGGCGCGGTGACCCGCCACTTCGTACGCAGGGAGTGTCCCGTGCGTACCGTGCCCGCCGTGGCCGGTGAGGTGGCCGCGACCTTCCAGCCCGTCGGGCCGCTCAGCGCCACCGAGACGCGCCGCGCGGGCGTACGGCCGAGGTCGGTCACCGCCGACGTCAGGGAGACCGGCTTGCCCGACTCCACCAACGGGCTCCCGTCCAGGCCGAGTTCGACGGCGGGCGGGTTCTTGGCCCAGTGGCGGTCGGCCGAGACGCGGACGAGGACCGTGCCGTGCGCGGGGACGGTCGCGGAGACGGCGCCGGCGGTGTTGTAGCTCCGGTGCTGCCACAGGTCGCGCAGGGTGTAGCCGTGGGCGGCCGGCAGTCCCACGGCGGCCGCGGTCGTGGCGATGTGCTGGGGGCTGCCGGTCTCGTTGAACAGTGCCACCGTCCGGCTGCCGTCCTTCATCTCCTTGGCGACGACCCAGCGTCCGCCCTCGGAGGAGAGCACGGTGCCCTGCTTGCCCAGTGGGTCCTGGTCGACCGCGATGACTTCCTTGTTGTCGAGGATGTCGAAGGTGGCGGGCGACGCCTTGCGCAGATCCGAGCCGATGAGCAGCGGAGCCGCCATGACCGACCACATCGAGAAGTGCGAGCGGTACTCGGTGTCGGTCATGCCGCCGTTGCCGACCTCCAGCATGTCCGGGTCGTTCCAGTGACCGGGACCCGCGTGCGGGGCGAGGGGCAGGTTCTGCTTGAGGATCGACAGCATCGAGCCCCAGCTGTCGTTGATGTCACCGGTCGTTCGCCACAGATGTCCGACGTCCGAGGCCCACTCCCAGGGCTTGTTCTCGCCCCATTCGCAGAGGCTGTAGACGATGGGCCGTCCCGTCGCCTTCAGCGCGTCCCGCATGGTCGTGTAGCGCAGCTTGGCGTCCACGCCCTGGTTGTTGCAGTTGTCGTACTTGAGGTAGTCGACGCCCCAGTCCGCGAACTGCCGGGCGTCGCTGTACTCGTGGCCGAGGGCGCCCGGGAACCCGACGCTGTCGCACGTCTTCGTGCCCGCGCTGGTGTAGATGCCGAGCTTGAGTCCCTTGGCGTGGATGTAGTCGGCGACCGCCTTGATCCCGTTCGGGAAGCGCACGGGGTCGGGCACCAGCTTGCCGTCGGCGTCCCGGGACGGCAGGGCCCAGCAGTCGTCCAGATTGACGTACTGGTACCCGGCGTCTTTGAGCCCCTTCTCCACGAAGAGGTCCGCGATCCCCTTGACCATGCTCTCGTTGAACTCGGCCCGGCAGTGCGTGGAGTTCCAGTTGTTGAAACCCATCGGAGGGGTGAGCGCGAGGCCGTCCGCCAGGGCGGGGGACGCGGGGGCTTCGGTGGGGGCGGGGGCGGCCAGAGCCTCCGGGGCGGTCGGACCGGTCGTACACAACAGGGCCGTCGCGAGTGCTCCGACCACTCTTCGGCGGGTTGTGCGGGTGGGAAGGTGACGCATCGTTACGTTCCTCCGAACTCGCGAAAGATAGGATGACTGCATGTCCGCGACAAGGGTGCGCGCTTACGGTAGGACCTGTCCAACTCTGTTGGAAGAGAAGTGGTAACGGTTGTTCGATATCTCGTCGGAACCCTTGACGAGTCTCCGACATGGGAGTGAGATCCAAGCCTCGCGTTCGGTTGTGTTGGGTGGCACCCCGAGGAGGGGGACATGGCACAGTCATCGTTGAAGGGGATCGTCGTGCCCGAAGGCTCGTCAGGTCATCGGATGTCCCGGCGAAATCTCTTGCGTGGTGCGGCCGTCGGGGCCGGCGCGCTCACGCTCCCCGCCCTGCTGTCCGCCTGCGGCAACGGACCGGGCGGAAACAAGAACGAAGTCACCGTGGGGTCCAACGCCTCGGACCCGGTCCCCAAGAAGGCGTACGCGGCGGCCTTCTCGGCGTACGAGAAGAAGTCCGGCAAGAAGGTCAAGGTCAACACCAAGGACCACAACGACTTCCAGGAGAACATCAACCGCTATCTCCAGGGCACGCCCGACGACGTCTTCATGTGGTTCGCGGGGTATCGCATGCAGTACTTCGCGGAGAAGGGGCTCCTGCACGAGATCAGCGACGTCTGGAGCGGTTTCACCGGCTTCTCCGACGCCCTGAAGGAGCAGTCCACCCACTCCGGCAAGCAGTACTTCGTGCCGTACTACTACTATCCGTGGGCCGTTTTCCACCGCAAGAGCCTCTTCCAGTCCAAGGGCTACCAACAGCCCAAGACCTGGGACGACTTCATCGCGCTGGCCAAGCAGATGTCGAAGGACGGGACGCCCGTCGCCTTCTGTGACAAGGACGGCTGGCCCGCGATGGGCACTTTCGACTACATCAACATGCGCCTGAACGGATACGACTTCCACAAGTCCCTGATGGCCGGCACGGAGGCATGGACCGACGCCAAGGTGAAGAAGGTCTTCGACACCTGGCGCGAGGTCATGCCCTACTACCAGAAGGGCGCCCTCGGCCGGACCTGGGAGGAGGCCGGGCAGAGTCTGCAGCAGCGCAAGACGGGGATGGCGGTCTTCGGAATGCCGCACCCGGGCACCCAGTTCCCCGAGAACGAACGCGACGACATCGACTTCTTCGCCTTCCCCGAGATCGACCCGCAGTACGCGCAGGACGCCGTGGAAGCACCCATCGACGGCTTCCTGGTCGCCAAGAAGTCGAAGAACCTCGACGGCGCCAAGGCCCTTCTGAAATGGCTGGGCACCCCCACCGCCGAGAACACCTACCTCGCCCTCGACCCCAACAACGTGGCCGTCAACGACGGCGCCGACACCACCAAGTACAGCGCCCTGCAGAAGAAGTCGGCCCAGCTCGTCTCGGGCGCCAAGCAGATCTCGCAGTTCATGGACCGCGACACCCGTCCGGACTTCGCCTCGACCGTGATGATCAAGGCGATCCAGGACTTCATCGGCAACCCGAAGGACGTAGACGGTCTCTGCAACAGCATCGAACGACAGAAGAAGACCATCTTCTCGTCGCCCGTCGGCTGATCACTGGGGGAAGACGTTCCGTGGCGCTCAACATCCCACGGCGCACCGGACGGCGGAGGCTGCGGCGGTTCTCCCGCCGCGACGCCGTCGTCCTCGGCGTGCTCCTCGGCATACCCGTCCTGCTCGACATCGTCATCGTCTGGGGCCCGACCCTCGCGTCCATCGGGCTCTCCTTCACCTCCTGGGACGGCGTCGGCGACATCCACTGGGTGGGCGGCGACAACTACAAGAACGTGTTCGAGAACTACCCGGCGTTCTGGCCCGCCGTCCGGCACAACGTCCTGTGGCTGCTCTTCCTCGGCCTGATCGCCACCCCGTTCGGACTGTTCCTCGCGGTGCTCATCGACCGCGGAGTGCGCTTCAGCCGCTTCTACCAGTCCGTCATCTACCTGCCGGTCGTGCTCTCGCTCGCCATCGTCGGCTTCATCGCCCAGCTGATCCTCGGCACCGACCAGGGCGTGGTCAACACGATCCTCAACAACCACGAGAACCCGATCGACTGGCTCGGTGACGCGCACCTCAACATCTGGATGATGATGATCGCGGCGAGCTGGCGGCACACGGGTTACGTCATGATCCTCTACCTCGCCGGACTCAAGTCCGTCGACCCGCAGCTGAAGGAAGCCGCCGCGATCGACGGCGCGAACGCCCGCCAGACCTTCTTCCGCGTCGTCTTCCCGACCCTGCGCCCGGTCAACGTGATCGTCGGTGTCATCACCGTCATCGAGGCGCTGCGCGCGTTCGACATCGTCTACGCAGTCAACAAGGGCCGCAACGGCCTGGAACTGCTCTCCGTCCTGATCACCGACAACATCATCGGGGAAGCCAGCCGCATCGGATTCGGCTCCGCCATCGCGGTCGTCCTGCTCACCGTCTCCCTGGGGTTCATCGTGACGTTCCTGGTCCAAGAGCTGCGAGGTGCGCGCGAACGATGACCGCCGACATCCGCGCCGGCGCCCCCGTGCGCCCGGCACCCGCTCCGGAGCCGACGCCCGCTCCCCGCCGGAGGCCGCGCCCCGGCCGCTTCGGCGTCCACATCTTCCTGATGGGCGTCTCGCTCGCCTTCCTCGCGCCGCTCCTGCTCGCCGTCTACGCCTCGCTGCGCCCGTACGAGGAGACGGCGCAGAACGGCTACTTCTCCTTCCCGAAACACCTGTCCTTCGAGTACTACCGTCGCGCCTACAGCGAATCCGGCATGGGCAAGTACTTCACCAACACCCTGCTCATCGCCGTGCCCGCCGTCCTGGTGACCCTCTTCCTCGCCTCGTTCGTCGCCTTCGCCGTGTCCCGGCTGAGGCTGCGCGGGGGCCTCGTCCTGCTGATGTTCTTCACCGCGGGCAACCTGCTGCCCCAGCAGGTCATCGTCACCCCGCTGTACGTCCTGTTCAACAAGATCCCGCTGCCGTGGTGGATGTCCGACTCGCTGACGATGTACGACTCCTACTGGGCCGTCATCATCGTCAACATCGGCTTCCAGATGGGCTTCTGCGTCTTCGTGCTGGCCAATTTCATGCGGACGCTGCCGCAGGAGATCCTCGAGGCCGCCATCGTCGACGGCGCGGGTGTGTGGACCCAGTTCTGGCGCATCACCCTCCCGCTGTGCCGCCCCGCCCTCGCGGCCCTCGGCACCCTCGAGTTCACCTGGGTCTACAACGACTTCCTCTGGGCCCTGATCTTCATCTCCAACCCCGACAAGCTCCCGATCACGTCATCCCTCAACAACCTCCGCGGCCAGTTCTTCACCGACTACAACCTGCTGGCCGCGGGCTCCGTCCTCGTCGCCCTCCCCACGATCCTGGTCTTCCTGCTCCTGCAACGGCACTTCGTCGCGGGTCTGACACTGGGGTCCACCAAGGGCTAGGCCCTGACCTGCGGATTTACGGGGTGTCAGGTAGACACTGGCGCCCCGTTGACGCGACCGGAGATCCAGGGAGACCGGTACGGCCTTTCCGAGCAGCCGGGTGAGGGTCGACGGTGTTCGCCGCGTCACACTCGTCACGTCGGTGGCGACCATGCTTCAGGCCCGCCGCCGTGCCACTCGATCACCCTTGAGTTGGCTACATCGACCTCGTCGATCCCTTCCAGCCCGGCGTAGCGGAGGAAGGCGGCCAGGTCGCGCAGTGAGTGTGCGGTGAGCAGTTCTCCGTTGACGCGCACCTGTCGGCTGCCGTCGGTCGGGGATGGTGGGTACACAATCACGTGCAGCTCTCCGGACATGGTTTCAGGCTCACCCGGCTGGCCCGGATGCGCATCCGGACCGCTGGATCAGAGCGCCTCGCACGACGCGTGCCGGACGGCGTGGGCGCTCGTGGGCTGCCTTCTCGGGGCACGTCGTGGAGGTCTGTCACGCCCCGAACGTCTGGTCGGGTGCCATATCGTTTTCCCTGGTCACGGTGCCGATTCAGGTTGTGGGCGCCACCGCGGATCACTCGGTCCACTTCCACCAAGTCCACCTCGACGACATGGCCCGCGTCCGCGTCCGGAAGCACTGCGAGCTCGATGAGCGCGAAGTCACCCAGGGAGAGATTGGGAAGCGCTACGAGTGACCAAGGGCAGACCATGGCCCACCCACCCGGACCCGCACACCATGATCGCTCAGGAAGCCGCGGGTGCGGGTATCCCCGTCGCAGCGGGTCACTGGGTCGGGTCCGAGCCCAGCCGTGCAGCACAGCCACAGTTGCCCGTCCTGACCGCTTTCGTCCGCATCGTTGCCGTGGCATCGCGGGACGAGCAACGTAGTGGCCGGGCCGAGTGGATCATCCGTGTGCTGGTGGCTCGTCGGCGTAGCCAGCCGCGTTGTCAGTGGCCGCCCCTAGCATTGTCGTCAACATCCCAACGATCCAGTCGGGTTGTTGCTGATGCCCCGCCCGGAACAGCGCCCGGTGCGGGGCTCGCTGCTGTCGGAACTCCCGGACACTCAGCTGATCCGCGCGTCACTCGCAGCCGACGCCGTCCCCGTCACGGTCGAGATGGCGGCCGTAGCCGGGGTCTCCGACGTGGACGGGCGCGGCGCCCGCCGCTCGGGCCGCGGCGCAGTTCTCGTAGTACACGGAGCCCCCGCCGCTGTCGTCGCTGCCGCCACCGCCCGCGACGGCGGGCTGCGCGGTGACCGTCGCGCGCACGGTCTTCGTGCTCCGCACGGTCACGGTGGCGGCGGGCGTCGCCGTGACCGTCTCCGTGGCGGTCCGCGTCGCGGTCGCCGTGGCGGTGACGGTGGTGGTCGGACCGGGCTTCGCCGCGGCGGACTCGGTGGTGTCCCCGCCGCTGTTGCCGATGCCGACGCCGATGAAGAGGGCCACGGCCAGCGCGGGCAGTACGTAGCGCTTGCGGGCCCAGCCCGGGGCGGTGCGGGCCGATCCGGCGGGTGGTGCCGTGTACGGGTTGGTCATGTCGTCCCCCTGAGGTGTTTCGAGTGGGATGACGGTAGTGCTCCTGATGTGTCCGAAGGGGAGGAGTGGGAGTTGTGTGACCGACCCGTGACTCCTCGTCGTGTTCGGAGTTGAACCGGGCATGAAGAAGCGCAGCATGCTGGCCATCGCCTCCCTCGCCACCGGGTTCGTCGTCGCGGCGATCACCCCGTCCCACGCCGTCGACGGCGAGTCCCCGGGCGACCTGCCCGTCAAGGACACGCTCAGCAGCCTCGACCACACGCTCAGCAGCGAGAGCCTGGCCGTGGACGACACCGCGCTCGGCCAGAACGGCTGAGGCGCGGGGACGGACACGCGGCGCCGGTGCTCCCCGGGACGGGGCACCGGCGCCGCGCCGTCGGCTCCCTCATCTGCGGCTGGTTTCCGTGGCAGGGTGAAGCGGGCAAGCCTCAGGGGGCCAACAGAAGAGGGGGAACCGTGATCGTCTGGATCAACGGTGCGTTCGGTGCGGGGAAGACGACCACCGCACGGGAACTGATCGACCTGATCCCGAACAGCACGCTCTTCGACCCCGAGGTGATCGGCGGCGAGCTCGCGCACCTGCTGCCCGCCAAACGCCTCGCCGAGGTCGGCGACTTCCAGGACCTGCCGATCTGGCGGCGCCTGGTGGTCGACACCGCGGCCGCCCTGCTCGCGGAGCTCGGCGGCGTTCTCGTGGTTCCCATGACCCTGCTGCGCCAGGAGTACCGTGACGAGATCTTCGGCGGCCTCGCCTCGCGCCGGATCGAAGTACGCCACGTGCTCCTCGCCCCGGCGGAAACGATCCTGCGGGCGCGCATAGCCGGCCGGGAGATACCCGAGGACCTCCCCGACGGCGAGATACGGGTGCGCCAGTGGTCCTACGACCACATCGAGCCCTATCGCGCGGCGCTCGCCTCCTGGCTCACCGCCGACGCCCACCCCGTCGACACCAGCGCCCTCACCCCGCACGACACCGCACTGCGCGTCGCGGAAGCCGTACGCACCGGTGACGCGTCCGCGTGCGACATCGTGCAGACGCCCGAACCCACCTCCGAGACCCTCGCCGCCGGAGTCCTCCTCTTCGACGAGGAGGACCGGGTGCTGCTCGTCGACCCCACCTACAAGGCGGGCTGGGAGTTTCCCGGCGGTGTCGTCGAACCGGGGGAGGCTCCCGCGCGCGCGGGCATGCGCGAGGTCGCCGAGGAGACCGGCATACGGCTCGAGGACGTACCCGCTCTGCTGGTGGTGGACTGGGAGCCGCCCGCACCCCCCGGCTACGGCGGTCTGCGCCTCCTCTTCGACGGCGGCCGCCTCGACTCCGACGAGGCACACCGGCTGCTGCTCCCCGGCCCCGAACTGCGCGCCTGGCGCTTCGTCACCGAGCGGGAGGCGGCGGACCTGCTGCCACCGGTGCGCTATGAGCGGCTGCGCTGGGCCCTGCGGGCGCGGGAGCGCGGCGCCGCACTCTACCTGGAGGCCGGTATCCCACTCGGCTGACGTCGATGCCGGGCCACCCCTTGGCCGACGTCGATGGTGTACAGCCAGGGGGTGATCCGGCGCCGATGGTCAACGGCGCCCGGAGCGGCGGCCGTTGAGCGTACCCGGCGACTGGCCGTGCGCGAACGCGAACGTCTCGGCGCGTAACGCGCCGGTCGCTTCAGGGCCGTTCACCGGGCCGAGCTACCGCCCCGGCGCGCGGAGAGGGCCCATGCCGTGTGGCGAGGACCCTCTCCGCTCGTGCGCTCGTGCTCGTGGCCGGGTGGTCAGCTCGCCGCGTACTTCTGGAGGAACAGGGCCTCCGTGACCGAGAGACGCTCCAACTCGTCGGGGGAGACGCTCTCGTTCACGGCGTGGATCTGCGCCTTCGGCTCGCTCAGGCCGATGAGGAGGATCTCCGCGTCCGGGTAGAGCGAGGCGAGGGTGTTGCACAGCGGGATGGAGCCGCCCTGGCCCGCGGACTGCATCTCCTCGCCCGGGTAGGCGACCGCCATCGCCTCGGCCATCGCCGTGTACGCCGGGCTGGAGGTGTCGGCACGGAACGGCTGGCCCTGGCCGATCTGCTCGCTGCTCACCCGCGCGCCCCACGGCGTGTGCGCCTCCAGATGGGCCTGCAGGAGCTTGGAGGCCTCGGCCGCGTCGACGCCCGGCGGCACCCGCAGGCTCACCAGCGCCCGCGCGCCCGCCTGCACGGACGGGGTGGCGCCGACGACCGGCGGGCAGTCGATGCCGAGCACGGTGACGGCCGGACGCGCCCAGATGCGGTCGGCGACCGTGCCCGAACCGGTCAGCTCGACCCCGTCCAGCACCTTGGCGTCCTTGCGGAACGCCTCCTCCTCGTACTGCAGCCCCTCCCAGCGCGCGTCCCCGGTCAGCCCGTCGATCGTCGTCGAACCGTCCTCGGCGCGCAGCGAGTCCAGTACGCGGATCAGCGCGCCCAGCGCGTCGGGCGCCGCCCCGCCGAACTGGCCCGAGTGCAGGTTGCCTTCCAGCGTGTCGATCTGAACGCGTACGAGCGTCATCCCGCGCAGGGTCGAGGTGACCGTCGGCAGACCCAGCCGGAAGTTGCCGACGTCGCCGATGACGATGGTGTCGGCGGTCAGCAACTCCGGGTGCTCCTCGGCGTACCGCTCCAGACCGCCCGTACCCTGCTCCTCCGAACCCTCGACGATCACCTTGACGCCCACCGGAACGCCACCGTTCGCCTTCAGTGCGCGCAGCGCGAGCAGGTGCATGATGAACCCGCCCTTGCAGTCGGCGGCGCCGCGCCCGTACCAGCGGCCGTCGCGCTCCGTCAGCTCGAACGGCGGGGTCGTCCAGGCCGCCTCGTCCAGCGGCGGCTGCACGTCGTAGTGCGCGTACAGCAACACGGTCTTGGCGCCCTCGGGCCCGGGCAGGAAGCCGTAGACCGACTGTGTGCCGTCGGGGGTGTCCAGCAGCGCCACGTCCTGGAAGCCCTCGGCGCGCAGCGCGTCGGCGACCCAGTTCGCGGCGCCCTCGCTCTCACTCCTGGGGAACTGGTCGAAGTCCGCCACCGACTTGAAGGCCACCAGCTCGGTGAGCTCCGCCTGCGCCCTGGGCATGAGCGAGGTGACGGTCTCGGCGACCGGATTCGACGACATGGGCACGCTCCTTGTAGGTGCGACGTTGTACTTCTGTGTACAAGTGATCGGGTGGTGCGTACGCGCGTCCTGGTGTGCAGGGCGCATACGCCCCCGATCCTCCCACAGTGGCCTGCGGCGATGCCCGCCGTAGGATGCTCGGGACAGGTGCGGCAGACGGCTGGACTGGGAGCAGTAGACCATCGTGAGCAGCGAGAACTCTTCGGCGGACGACGAACAGCGGGTGTGGGACGTCGTCGTGGTCGGCGCGGGGCCGGCGGGCGCCTCGGCCGCCTATGCGGCAGCGGTCGCGGGACGCAGCGTCCTGCTGCTGGAGAAGGCGGAGCTGCCCCGCTACAAGACGTGTGGGGGCGGCATCATCGGCCCCTCGCGCGACGCCCTGCCACCCGGCTTCGAGCTACCGTTCCAGGACCGGGTGCACGCGGTCACGTTCTCGCTCGACGGCAAGTTCACCCGCACCCGGCGCTCCAAGCAGATGCTGTTCGGGCTCATCAACCGGCCCGAGTTCGACCAGCAGCTCGTCGAGCACGCCCAGAAGGCGGGCGCCGAGCTGCGTACGGGCGTCACGGTCTCGCGGGTCGAACAGCACGGGTCCGCCGTGCCCGACCGGCGCACCGTCGCCGTCGTCCTCCAGGGCGGCGAGACCGTGCTGGCGCGGGCGGTGGTCGGCGCGGACGGCAGCGCCAGCCGCATAGGGGCGCACGTCGGGGTCAAGCTCGACCAGGTCGACCTCGGCCTGGAGGCGGAGATCCCGGTGCCGGAGACCGTCGCCGAGGACTGGCAGGGACGGGTCCTGATCGACTGGGGCCCCATGCCGGGCAGTTACGGCTGGGTGTTCCCCAAGGGGGACACGCTCACCGTCGGCGTGATCTCCGCGCGCGGCGAAGGCGCCGCCACCAAGCGGTACTTGGAGGACTTCATCGCCCGGCTCGGACTCGCCGGCTTCGAGCCGAGCATCTCCTCCGGGCACCTGACGCGCTGCCGCGCCGACGACTCCCCGCTGTCGCGAGGGCGCGTGCTGGTCTGCGGCGACGCGGCGGGGCTGCTCGAACCCTGGACCCGTGAGGGCATCTCCTTCGCGCTGCGCTCCGGGCGGCTCGCGGGGGAGTGGGCGGTACGGGTCGCCGAGGCGCACGACGCGGTGGACACCCGGCGCCAAGCGCTCAACTACGCCTTCGCCATCAAGGCGGGCCTCGGCGTCGAGATGGCCGTCGGCAAGAGCATGCTCGCGGCCTTCGAGCGCCGGCCGGGCATGCTCCACGCGGCGATCACCAGCTTCCGGCCCGCCTGGAAGGCGTTCGCCGGGATCACCCGCGGTTCGACCACGCTGGGCGAGATGGTGCGCTCCCACCCGATGGCCGGGCGTGCCCTGTCCGCGCTCGACCGGCGATCGGCCGCCGTCGCACCGACGGCCGCCGAGGGCACTCCGACCACGGAGTGACCGTCGGCCGCGGAGCCGTGCCGGTGCCGGTGTAGGTGTCCGTGAACTGATCGGTGGTCGGTGGTCGCGGAGCCGTGTCCGTGCGGTGACCGTGACCGTGGAGTGGCCGGTGGCTGACGGGGGTGCCCGTCGGCTCCTGGCCGGTCAGCTCGTGACCGTGATCCGGAAGACCGGGTGGTCGGGGGCGATGCGCCGCAGCTCCTCGGGGGACGAGTCGGGGCCGACGCCACCGAAGAAGACACCGACCTCCGCCATCCAGCGCTTGAGGTAGGCACGCAGCAGCGGAACCTTGTCGTCGTCGCCGACCTCGGTTGCGGTGAACGTGTCCACCTTCTTGCCGAGGCGCAGCTCGCCACCGCCCGCGGCCCGCATGTTGTGCGTCCACTGGACGTGGCCACGCGGGGCGACCAAGTACTGCTGCCCGTCCACGGTGAGCAGATTGACCGGGGTGGTGCGCCACTCGCCGCTCTTGCGGCCGCGGACGGCCAGGACCCGGGAGCCCCAGATGCTGAGACCGCGGCGGGTGATGAACGCGACACAGCGGTTGAAGACGTTGACGGTGAACCAGCCGGGCTTCTGGACGTGCGTGGACATGATGACCCCCATCGGTTGCGAGAGCGCCGCTCTCTGAGTGGGAGCGCCGCTCTCTTTTGTGAGCACTGCTCTCGCTTGAGAGCAGTCTGCATGAGATCGGTGATCCAAAGCAAGAGCGGTGCTCTCATTCGTGTGCGCCGCTCTCGTTTGTGTGCACTGCTCTGAAAACGTGGCACACTTTCCCGCATGAGTACCGCACGCGGAGCACGCGCCCGAGCCAGGATCGAGGTCACCGCGGCCATCAAGGACGAGGCGCGCAGACAGCTTGCCGCGGAGGGCGCGGCCAAGCTCTCGCTCAGAGCCGTCGCCCGCGAGCTCGGCATGGTCTCCTCCGCGCTCTACCGCTACTTCCCCAGCCGCGACGACCTGCTGACCGCGCTCATCATCGACGCCTACGACTCCCTCGGCGAGAGCGCGGAGGCGGCGCACGCGCAGGTCTCGGGCGCCGGGCCGCGCGAGCGCTGGATCGCGGTGTGCGTGGCGGCGCGCCGCTGGGCCCTGGCGCAGCCGCACGAGTACGCGCTCATCTACGGTTCGCCCGTGCCCGGTTACGCCGCGCCGGACACGACCATCCCGGCGGCCTCCCGCGTGGGGCTGCTGCTGGTCGGCATCGTGCGTGACGCCTATCGGGGCAAGGGGGTGGCCCGCACCCCGCTGTCGCCCGAGCTGAAGGCCGAGGCGCAGCGGATGGCCGCCGACCTCGCCCCCGACCTGCCGCCCGAGGCGGTGGCGGGGCTCGTCGCCGCCTGGGCCCAGCTCTTCGGGCTGATCGGGTTCGAACTCTTCGGCCAGTTCAACCGGCTCGTGGAGGACCGTGAGCCGTTCTTCCGGCACGCGGTGGACCAACTCGCCCACGGCGTGGGCCTGGTGTACCCCGAGCCGACCGGGACCCCGGGCAAGAGGAACGGCGCGGCCGGCCCCTGACGGCGACCGGGTGGTACTCAGTGGAGAGACCGGGTGGTACTCCGTGGGGAGTACGCGTGATCACCTCGTCCGGCTGACGCCCCCGGCGGCCCGTGCCGTCTAGCGTGACCGTCATGGAAGAGCAGCGAATCCCCAGGTCCCCGGTGTGGGGCGGGGTACCGCCATGGTGGCGGCACGGGCCGCCGGGGTGGCACCGATGGAGCGACGAGGCCGACGGCGGGCACGGCGGCCACGGTGGCCGCGGTGACCGGTGGCCGTGGCGTTCCACTCTGCTGCTGACCGTCTTCGTGCTGGGCGGCTCCCAGTTCGCGGCGCACGTCCAGGACGGCGAACGCACCCCCCTGGACCTCTTCGCGAGGGCGCTGCTGATCCTCGGCACCGGCCTGCTGCTGTGGCGGCAGCGGTACCCGGTGTTCGTCGCCTTCGGCACGGCCGCGGCGGCGCTGGTCTATCTGGGCGCCGGATATCCGTACGGGCCCGTCTTCGTCACCGTGGCCGTCGGCTGCTTCGCCGCGGTCGTCGCGGGGCACCGCTGGGCCGCCTGGACGGCCGTCGGCATGCTGTGGGTCGGCCATCTGCTGGTGGGGCACTGGCTCTACCGCCGGCTCCCGCCCGCGGGGGACCGGGCCGGCTCCTGGAACCAGGAACTCGGCTTCATCACATGGGGTGTGGTGATCTTGGTGGCGTCGGAGCTGGCCCGGATACGCCGTGAGCAGTGGGCCCGCGACCGCGCCGAACGCGCGCGGGCCGCCGCCCGGCGCGCCGACGAGGAGCGGTTGCGGATCGCCCGTGAACTGCACGACGTCCTCGCCCACAGCATCTCCGTGATCAACGTCCAGGCGGGCGTCGGCCTCGCGCTTCTCGACTCCGACCCGGAACAGGCGCGTACGGCGCTCACGACCATCAAGGAGGCCAGCAAGGAGGCGCTCGGCGAGGTCCGCCAGGTGCTCGACACGCTCCGTACGCCGGGGGAGGCGCCGCGCGCGCCGGCGCCGGGGCTCGACCGGCTCCCCGAGCTCGTCGAACAGGCGGCGAGCGCGGGTCTGACGGTCGAGATCGAGAAACCCGGCGGCGTTCCGAAGCTTCCGCCGGGTACCGACCTCGCCGCGTTCCGTATCGTCCAGGAGGCGCTCACCAATGTCGTACGGCACTCGGGGTCGCGGCACGCGCGCGTGCGGCTCGAATCCGCGCAGGGCACGCTGCGGCTGCGGATCGACGACGACGGGCCCGCGACCGGCACCGACGCGGGCGGCAGCGGCAATGGGCTGGCCGGCATGCGGGAGCGGGCCGTCGCCCTCGGTGGCACGATCGAGTCGGGCCCGCGCGACGACGGAGGCTTCCGGGTGCTGGCCGTGCTCCCGCTGAGGGTCGAGGAGGACCGGTGAACGGTGAAGGCGAGCCGGTGAACGGTGAAGGAGAGCCGGGAACGGCGCAGGGGGAGTGGTGGTCGGTGAAGGGGGACCAGTGGTCGGCGAAGGAGGACCGGTGATCCGCGTCCTGCTCGCCGACGACCAGTCACTGGTCAGGGCGGGCTTCAAGGCACTGCTCGACGCACAGCCGGACCTTGAGGTGGCCGGTGAGGCGGCGGACGGCGAGGAGGCGGTGCGCAAGGTGCGCGAACTGCGCCCCGACGTCGTCCTGATGGACATCCGCATGCCGCTGCTCGACGGCCTCGCCGCGACCCGCCGTCTCACCGACGACCCGGACCTGAAGGACGTGAAGGTGGTCATGCTCACCACCTTCGAGCTCGACGAGTACGTCTTCGAGGCGATCCGCTCCGGTGCCTCCGGCTTCCTCGTCAAGGACACCGAGCCGGACGAACTCCTGCGCGCGGTAAGGGCGGTGGTCGGCGGCGACGCACTGCTGTCACCGGGCGTGACGCGCCGTCTGATCGCGGAGTTCGCGGCCCGCTCCAAGGAGCCCGCGGCCGCGGAGTCGCTCGTCCGGCTCACCGAGCGGGAGCGGGAGGTGATGGCGCTGGTCGGCATCGGACTGTCCAACGACGAGATCGCGCGGCGTCTGGTCGTCAGCCCGCTCACGGCCAAGACCCATGTCAGCCGGACCATGGTGAAGCTCGGCGCCCGTGACCGGGCTCAACTGGTGGTGCTGGCCTATGAGTCGGGGTTGGTACGGCCGGGGTGGCTCGGGTGAGTGCCGGCCGCGCGGCCGAAGCGGACGAGCACCGTGACCACGCGTACCGCGAAGAGCGCGGTGGCCAGCAGTACCCCCGCGGTGATCAGCACCTTCTCGACGGGGAGCGGGAGATGGAAGAGCAGCGCGGGGCCGGATACGGCGCCGAGCGCCAGGCCCGCCGCGAAGGTCGCGCTGAGGAGCGCGTACCCGATCTCGACCGTCATCGCGTCCCGCTGCTCCTGCGTGCGTCTCCCCATGGTGCGAGTCTGTCACGACGGCGTGCCCGGCGGGCAAGGGGCTGCCTGCCGGGCGCGTCGGGTCGAGGTGTCGGGTCGAAGTAGCGGGCCTACGCGGTGAGTTGAGGCCACCGGCGAACCGGATCAGTCGCTGATCGCCACCCGCTCCTCGGCGTCGTCCCGTACGAAGTCCTCCCGTACAGAGTCCTCCCGTACGGAGTCCTTCTCCGCGGACCGTGCGACCACGACGGTCTGCCTCGGTTGCCGGGTCCGCAGCCCCGGCAGCGTGATCAGCAGCCCCGCCACGGCGATCCCCGTCACCACGATCAGACCGGGCCGGTAGCTGTCGAGGACGGCCTGCGGCGAGGAACCCGCCGAGGAGTTCGCGGTCACGACGGCTGTCACCACGGCCAGGAACAGGGCGCCGCCCACCTGGACGGAGGTGTTGAGCAGACCTGAGACCATGCCCTGCTCGTGGTCGTCGACACCGTTGGTGGCCTGGATGTTGAGCGAGGGGAAGATCAGCGCGCAGGCCGCGCCGATCAGCAGCATGGTCGGCAGGATCACGGCCGCGTACACCGGGTCGAGGCTGATGCGCAGGAACAGCGCGTAGCCGACGACCATCAGCACGAAGCCGACCGCGATGAGCCGCGGGGTTCCGAAGCGGTCGACGACGGCGCCGACCTTCGTGGAGGAGAGCGCGACCAGCGCCCCGGCGGGCAGGAAGGCGAGCGCGGTGTGGAGGGCCGACCAGCCGAGCAGCGACTGCATGTACAGCGTCACCAGGAACTGGAATCCGACATACGAGCCGAAGAACGCCATCGCGCCGAGCTGGGCGCGGATCTGACTGCCGGAGCGGAGCACGCCGAGCCGGATCAGCGGCCCCGCCGAGCGCCGCTCGACACGGACGAAGACGGTGAGCAGGACGGCCACGGCGAGGAAGGACAGGAGGGTACGGGTCGAGGCCCAGCCGACCTCGGGGGCCTGGACGACGGTGAACACCAGCAGCAGCATCGACGCCGTGCCGAGGACGGCGCCGGGGATGTCGTAGCCGTTGTGGTCCTTTTCGCGTTCGCTGCGCGGAAGGAGCTTGAGGCCGACGAGCAGGGCGAGCAGCGCGATGGGCGCGGGCAGCAGCATGGTCAGGCGCCAACTGGCCTCGGTGAGCAGGCCGGACAGCACGAGGCCCATCGAGAAGCCGGTGGCCGCGCAGGTGGTGTAGATCGACAGGGCGCGGTTGCGCAGGGGGCCCTCGGCGAAGGTCGTGGTGATGATCGACAGGCCCGCCGGGGCGGTGAACGCCGCGCTCAGGCCCTTGATGAAGCGGCTGGCGATCAGCAGCGGGCCCGAGTCGACGAGCCCGCCGAGCAGCGAGGCGAGCGCGAAGACGCCCAGGGCCACCAGGAAGACCTGGCGGCGGCCCAGCAGGTCGGCGGTGCGGCCGCCGAGGAGGAGCAGTCCGCCGTAGCCCAGGATGTAGCCGCTGACGATCCATTGCAGCGTCGAGGTGGAGAGGTCCAGTTCGGAGCCGATGGACGGCAGGGCGACGCCGACCATCGACACGTCGAGCGCGTCCAGGAACATCGCGGCGCAGAGCACCAGCAGGGTGCCCCACAGCCGCGGGGTCCAGCGTCCCTCGGTGGTGGGGGTGGTGAGCGGAGAGGTCATGCGGGAGACAGTACATGCGCATGCATCGAATGCAAATGCATTTAATTCCGATGCAACAAACTCGATTCTTTGCTACGGTGCGACCATGGCGGCGAAGAAGGCCGAGCAGGTGCTCGTGGACCAGTGGCGTGACATCCTCGCGGTGCATGCGCGCACCCTGTGCGAGCTCGACCGCGAGCTGCACCGACACGGCCTGGGCGCAAGCGACTTCGAGGTGCTGGACGTGCTGGCCGGGGGCGCCGCGTCCGGCGGTGACCGCTCCTACCGCGTTCAGGAGATCTCCGACCGCGTCCATCTGAGCCAGAGCGCCCTGTCCCGGCTGATCGCCCGCCTGGAGAAGGACGGTCTCGTGACGCGCGGCATGTGCCCGGAGGACCGGCGCGGGGTGTCCGTCTGCCTCACCCCGAAGGGGCGAACGCTCCATGGCGAGGTGCTGCCGGTGCAGCGGGCGGTGCTGACGCGGATGCTGGCGGGCGGGACGGCCACCGGCGACTGACATCGCAGCCCGCAGCCCGCAGCCCGCAGTCCGCAGCCCGAGGAACGCGGAACGGAACGCAGACTGCGGAACGCCACCGAACGCGGCCCGAACCGGTCGGTCCCGGATGCCTCAGCCCCAGGTGATGCCGGACTTCTCCCGCCACAGCGCGGCGAGCGAGGCGTCACCGGTCATGTCCGGGAACGGCAGCCGGTTCCACAGCGCCAGATAGAGCCCCGCCGCGGGCCCCGCCATCTCGCAGTCGACGTCCCCGCCGGCCCCCGCGCCCCACTCGCTGACCGGCGGCTCGGGCGACAGCCGTACGGTCCACACCGCGTCCACGTCGGTGGCGCGCACCCGCAGCACACGGGGTGTCGGGGTGCGCACCTCGCTCCTGGGGCGTCCGTGGAAGCCGCGCAGCAACTCGTCGATCCCGTCCACCGCGAAGCCCCGAGTCACCGTGCCCGGCGTCTCGCCGAGCGCCGACTGCGCGTCGACCCGGTGCACGGTCGTCTCGTGCGCCTGCCGCCGCGCCCAGAAGGCGAGTGGCGAGGGTGCGGGCAGAAAGCTCCAGCAGGCCAGGTCGGGCGGAGCGGCCGCGAGCGTGTCGACCAGGCGGCGGTGGCCGTCCCTGAACCAGGCCAGCAGTTCGGCGGCGTCCAGCTCGGGCAGGCCGCCGTCCGGGTGATACGCGGCGTACCTCTCGGCGACGAACGCCGTCGCCCACCGGTGCACCATGCCCGTATGCCGCACCAGATCCCGCACCTGCCACCCCGGGCAGGTCGCCACCTTGGCATCGGGCCCCGCCCGCTCGGCCGCCGCGGCGAGCGACCGGCCCTCCTGGTCCAGGGTCTCCACGAACTCCGGAATCTCCATGCGGCGAGTGTGCCGGACGGGGTGGGCTCCGGGGGCCGCGGACGCGTATCGCGTCACATCGCGGCCCGTCATCCCGCCGGCGGCGGGAAATGAGAAGCCCCGGCTGGACGGGGGAGACCAGCCGGGGCGGCATGTGGTGGCCGAGGAGGGCGGTCGCCTCGCGGCGGAACGCTCCATGGGGCTTCAGCCGGACGATCGTCCCCATGTGCTGTAGGTGAGACCCGGGGACACTGTCCCCTCCGCAGCCACGTACTGATCAACGGCCGATCCCCCTGGGTTGTTCCCGCCCGATCCCGTCGCCCGCTGTGAGGTGGGGCACGCCCGACTGGTCCGCGGGGACATCCGCCAGGGTCAGAGGCGACGAGTCGTCAGCTCACGGCCGCCCGGCGCGTCCCGAACCCGATGAGCGCGGCCAGCGCCGCCAGTACCGTCACGCTGGTGAGGGCGATGGGCAGCGAGAACCAGTCGGCCATGAACCCGATCGCGGGCGGTCCCAGGAGCATGCCGCCGTAGCCGAGCGTCGAGGCGATGGCGACACCGCCGGGGCCGGCGAGGGAGCCCGCGCGTTCGACGGCGACGGGGAAGATGTTGGCGAGTCCGAGCCCTGTGATCGCGAAGCCGAGCAGGGCCGCCCACACGGAGGGGGCGAGCGCGCCGAGCAGCATGCCGGTGGCGGCAGTGGCGCCGCCGCCCACCAGCGTCCGTGTGCGGCCCAGCCGTTCCAGCAGCGTCGTACCGCCGGCCCGGCCGATGGTCATGGCGAGCGCGAAGCAGGAGTAGCCGGCGGCCGCGACACCCGGGTGGGCCCGCAGGTCCTGTTCCAGGTGGAGGGCTCCCCAGTCGGCCAGGGCACCCTCGCCGTACGCGGTGCACAGGGCGATCAGGCCGAAGACGAACACCAGCCCTCGGGTGCGCGCGTCGAGGCGACGCGGGGCGCGCTCCTCGTGCGACTGTCCGCGCTCCGGGGGCGCCGGAGGCTCGTGGCTCAGCAGGGTGCGTCCGGCGAGGGCGGTCACCAGCAGGCCGATCACGGTGAGCGCGAGCAGGTGCCGGGTGGGGGACAGGGAACCCGCCACCAGTGCGCCGAGCCCCGCGCCGATCATGCCGCCCAGGCTGAACGCCGCGTGGAAACTCGGCATGACCGGCCGCCGCAGCGCGGCCACCAGATCGACGGCGGCACTGTTCATGGCGACGTTGATACCGCCGTACGCCGCTCCGAACACCAGCAGTACCAGCCCCAGCGCGACCACCGAGTGCGTCAGCGGGGGCAGGGCCACGCTCAGTGCCAGCAGGATGCCGCAGACAACGGTCACCGGATGGCTGCCGAAGCGGCGGCACAGCCGGCCGGTGAGCGTCATCGTGATCACCGCTCCGGCGGAGACGCCGAGCAACGCGAGTCCCAGGGTGCTCGCCGAGGCGCCGGTCTGCTCCTTGATGGCCGGGATGCGGACGACCCAGCCCGCGAAGACGAAGCCGTCGAGGGCGAAGAAGGCGGTGATGGCGACACGCAGGCGGGTGAGGTCGTCGGGGCCCCGCACGGCACTGCGCGACCGGGATTTGTTCATTAGCGGCACAAAGTCAGCGTAGGTGGCGGGCGGGGGTGGGGCAAGGTGCCTGTCGCGCCGAGCCGGTGATCGCGGCGGGATCACGGTGTTCCGCTGGGGCGACGAGGCCTGCGCCGGGGTGCGGCGCGTGGTGTCGCTCGGCCGGGCGGGCGGTATGCCACCGGGCCTCTCCCGCGACGGCTTCCACCCCTGCGGCGCCTCATGCGCCGGGTGAACGACGAGTGGATCGGCCTCCCATCCGCGGTGGGGACCGGGGCACCGGACGGCCTGGTGGGGACCGGGCAAGCCAATTCCCACTCTTCCGTTACGACAGACACCCTTGACAGCTTGCGTACTGATTCGCGACGTTTGAGCCTCGCGGAACAGTTCGAGACGCGTCATGGGGGAATGGGGGGCGGTCGGCCGTGCGATCGATGAACAACGATCCTCACGCCTTAGGGGTCCGCGCTGCGAACGAACGTCCCTCGCGGAGCCCGCGGAAGGGCGGTTGATCTGAGGTGGAGATCACGATCCACAGACCGGAGGAACTGAGCGGTTCGCTCCTCCTGGCCTGGCACCGGGTGATGGACGAGTCGCCCGACTACGCCAACCCGTTCCTGGCCCCGGAGTTCGCGGCGGGGATCGACAGGTACCGAGGCGGGGCGCACGTGGCCGTCCTCCACGAGAGAGGGGAGCCCGTCGGCTTCTTCCCGTACGAGCGAAACTCCCTGGGCGTCGGCCGGGCCATCGGCCTCGGTCTCTCCGACTGCCAGGCCCTGGTGCACCGCCCCGGGGTCACCTGGGACACGCAGGAACTGCTGCGGGCCTGCGGGCTGTCCGTCTTCGAGTTCGACCACCTCGTCGAGGAGCAGAAACCCTTCGGCAGACATGTCACCGGGACGTTCGCCTCACCGGTGATAGACCTGAAGGTCGGCGAGGGCACCTACGCCGAGTGGTTGCGCGGCGCCTACCCGGGACTGGCCAAGACGACGCTGAAGAAGGAACGCCGCCTGGGACGCGACCTGGGCGAGATGCGGTTCGTCTACGACGAGCGCGACCCGCGGGTGCTGCGCACGCTCATGCGCTGGAAGTCCGCCCAGTACCGCAGGACGGGACGGATGGACCGGTTCGCGCGGCCCTGGATCGTGGACCTGGTGGACCATCTCTTCCGGGTCCGCGAGGAGCACTTCAACGGCGTGCTGTCCGTGGTGTACGCCGGCGACCGGCCGGTGGCCGCACACTTCGGACCGACCTCGCGCACGCTGTTCGCGGCCTGGTTCACCGCGTACGACCCCGAACTCCGCTACTACTCGCCCGGGTTGATCATGCACCTCCGGATGGCCGAGGCCGCCGGGCGGGAGGGCGTGCGGCTCATGGACCTGGGCCGTGGCGACAAGGAGTGGAAGGACTGGCTCAAGACCCGGGAGCTGCGCGTGGGCGAAGGGTTCGCCACCCGCCCCCACCCGATGGCGACGGCGCACCGGCTCTGGCGCAGGCCGGTGCGGGGCCTGCGCAACACGGTCCTGGCCCATCCCAGGCTGCGCGATCCGGCCGATCGGCTGCTGAAGACGGTCGGCACGCTGCGCACCTCGGGCCGGCCGGACTCCGGTGCGGCGGGCCCCCGCGCCCGCTGAGCCGCCTTCTTCACCGGCGGTCCGGGTGGCCGTGCGGCATCGGTGGCATCGGTGGGCGCGTCCACCCGGAGGGTTTCCGGGTGGTGTCGCGTGGCTCGGAGTGGCGTGGACGGCGTGGTGGGTAGTCTCGCGCTCCGACCGGCGCCACCGCTCCGAGCGGACCCAGGAGAAGACCCATCACCGAGCCGAAGCCCGCACAGGCGGAGCCTGCCCCGGGAGACCTGCCCCGGGAGGCCGACCAGCTGAGGGACATGCTGCGGCAGCCCGCGTACCGGCGGACGTTGCTGTTCTGCGGCCTGATCGGGATCCCGGTGTCGCTGGTCGCGTTCTGGTTCCTCGTCCTGCTGCACGAGTTGGAACACCTGATCTGGGTGGACTGGCCGCACCGTCTCGGGTGGTCGAATCCGTCGTGGTGGTGGCCGTTGCCCCTGGCTCTGGTGTCGGGTGCGCTCGTCGCTCTGGTCGTCCTGCGGTTTCCCGGCAGGGGCGGGCACATTCCGGCGGGGGGCCTGCAGGCCGGAGGCGCGTCGAAGGCCGCCGTTCCCGGCGTGGTTCTCGCCGCGCTGGCCGGCCTGCCGCTGGGAGCCGTGCTCGGGCCCGAGGCGCCCCTGATCGCCCTGGGCGGCGGTCTGGCGCTGATGTTCCGGGATCTCGTACGCGTTCCCGCGACCGAGGCGAACACGGCGTTGTTCGGTGCCGCGGGCGCCGCGTCGGCCATCTCCGTGATCTTCGGAAGTCCGCTGGTGGCGGCCGTGCTCCTGATGGAGGTGTCCGGAGTGGGCGGGCCGCAGTTGTTCGCGGTGATGCTCCCCGTCCTGCTGGCCGGCGGAATCGGCGCCATCGTGTTCACCGGCTTCGGAGACTGGACCGGACTGAAGACCGGGAGCCTGGAGATCGGACTGCCCGCGCCCTCCGTCCTCGACGCCGGGGACGTGGTGTGGTCGGTGCTCATGGCGGTCGTCATCGGGGCGGCCATCCACTGGATCATCACGGGTGGACGGATCGCGGCGCGCCTCGTGGTCGCGCGCCCGATGCGCAACACGGTGCTCTGCGCACTCGGCGCGGCCGTCTGCGCGGCGCTCTACGCGGTCCTCACCGGCCGTTCGCCGTCCGACGTCGCCCTGTCGGGCCAGTCCATCCTGGGGCAGCTCGCCACCGACCCGCACGCCTGGTCGGTCGGCAGCCTCGTGGCGGTCCTGGTGTTCAAGGGCGTCGCGTACGCGCTCTGCCTGGGAAGCCTGCGCGGCGGCCCGGTCTTTCCCGCGCTGTTTCTGGGGGGCGCGATGGGCGCCCTGCTCGCGCCGCTGCCGGGGCTCGGCGTCGTGCCGGGCGTGGCGGCGGGCATGGCGGCCTCGTCCGCCGCCGCGCTCCGGCTGCCGGTCAGCTGTGTGGTGCTCGTCGTGCTGATGGTGGGCAACTCGGGAACGGTGCCGGTGATCGTGCTCGCCGCCGTGGTGTCCTTCGTGACCACCGAACTGCTGCCGCAGGGGCCGGGAGTCCCGGCGTTCAGCGATGGAGCGCGTCGAGCGCCTCGTCCAGCGTCGTCGCGGCCATGATCAGCGAGAGATGGGTGAAGGCCTGTGGGAAGTTGCCGAGTTGCTCCCCGCTGGGGCCGATCTCCTCGGCGAACAGGCCGACGTGGTTCGCGTACGTCTGCATCTTCTCGAAGGCATAGCGGGCCTGGGGAAGGCGCCCCGCGCGGGCGAGGGCGTCGACGTACAGGAAGGTGCACAGACTGAAGGTCCCTTCGGAGCCGCGCAGTCCGTCGGGCGAGGCCCCGGGGTCGTAGCGGTAGACCAGGCTGTCGGAGACGAGTACGCGGTCCATGGCGTCGAGGGTGTTGAGCCAGCCGGGGCTCCGGGGGGCCAGGAATCCGACCCGGGGGACGAGCAGCAGGGAGGCGTCCAGGACGTCGCCGCCGTAGTACTGGACGAGGGCCTGCTCCTTGTCGTTCCAGCCGCGTTCCATGACCTGTTCGAGGATCGCGTCCCGGGCCCGGGTCCAGCGCTCGGTGTCGGCCGGCCTGCTGAACTCGCGCGCCAGCTTCAGGCCGCGGTCGAACGCGGCCCAGCACATCACTCGGCTGTAGGTGAAGTCCTTGCGTCCGCCCCGGGTCTCCCAGATGCCCTCGTCGGGCCGGTCCCAGGAGTCGGCGAGCCAGTCGAGGGTTGCGGCGAGGCTCTTCCAGCCGTGGTAGCCCGCCTGTTCGCCGACCTGGCGGCCCTCGGCCAGGGCGTAGAGGGCCTCGCCGTAGATGTCGAGTTGCAGTTGGCCGGCGGCGGCGTTGCCGGCCCGGACCGGGTAGGAGCCGCGGTAGCCCTCGAAGTGCTCCAGGATCTCCTCCGTCAGATGGGGGTCGCCGTCGACCCGGTACATGATCTGGAGGGGTTCGTCGTCGGGGCCCTCGCGGGCGCCCAGGCGGTCGCCCAGCCAGCGGGTGAAGCGGGTCGCCTCCTCCACGAAGCCGAGGTCGAGCAGGGCCCGCACCGAGAGGGAGCCGTCCCGCACCCAGGTGTACCGGTAGTCCCAGTTGCGCTCGCCGCCGACCTGCTCGGGCAGTCCCATGGTGGCGGCGGCGACCGGGGCGCCCGTGGGGGCGTACGTGAGGAGCTTGAGGGTGATCGCGGAGCGGTGGACCATGTCCGTCCAACGGCCGTGGTAGCGCGAGGTGCGCACCCACTTCTGCCAGAAGTCGATGTTCTCCCAGAGATCTTCGGTGATCCCGTCGACCGTGGGGGGCGGTGGCTCCTCTCCGTCCGGCGCGCAGACGGTGAACACCACGACCGCCGCCTCCCCGGCGTTGAGGGTGATGGCGCCTCGGACGTCCTGCCCGTCCCGTTCGAGCGGGATGCTGCCCTGGAGGTAGGCGGTCGTCCCGGGAGCCCGGAACGTCGCCGTCTCCTGCACCGGTCTGTCGTGCGTCAGGTCGAGTTCGTGGGCGGCCCGCGCGTAGTCGAACCGCGGCCGGCATTCGAGTACGAAGCGCACGGTGCCGCGCACCGAGCGGACGACCCGCACCAGGCTGTGCCGGTCGGTCGCCGTCGGGCCCGGCTGGACCGGCATGTGGTCGACGATCTCGCCGACTCCGTCGGGCGACATGAAGCGGGTCACCACGACGGCGGTGTCCGGGTAGTAGAGCTGTCGCCAGGTGCCTTCGGGGTGTTCGGGCGCGAGGAGGAAGTAGCCGCCGCCGTCGTGGTCGAGCAGCGCGGCGAAGATGCTCGGTGAGTCGAAGCGCGGTGCCGCGAACCAGTCGATCACTCCCTGGGACGAGACCAGAGCCGCGGTCTGAAGGTCCCCGACGAGCCCGTGGTCGGCGATGGGCGGATAGCGATCCATGCTGCTCTCCTTGTCAGGCGTGTCAGGCGGTTTCCGCCTTGACCCGCCCGGAACGGACGGCGTCGACGAGTGCCCGGTGGTCCTGCTCGTTCTGGTCGGCATAGCGCTCGGCGAACGTCACCAGCGCCCGGTCGAAGACCTCGCCGCCGCCCAGGTAGGCGGCGATGGCGATCCGGTCCCCCGACCTCGCGTGCGCGCGGGCCAGCGTGGCACCGCACAGTTCACCGAAGGCCCGCATCCCGTCCGGCACCATCGACTCGGGCTCGGCGATGCCCTTCCAGTCACGCAACTGCCGTACATAGAAGTCCCGTCGGCCGCCGTCGATGCCGTCAGCCCGAGCCCAGCCGAGGAAGATGTCGCTGGTGGCCTGCATGAGCCGCTGACCGTAGACCACGCGCTCGCCCTGCGTCGGGCAGCCACTCGTCCCGGCGAACGGCGCGAGTACCGACTCGTCGGCCTCCTTGGCCTGCAGGAGCAGCGGGTCCTGGTCGTCGCGGCCGAGCAGCAGAACGATCCAGCAGCGGGTGCCCACGGTCATCCTCCCGTAGCGGATCGGTACGAGCTCGGGCAACCGGGTCGCGGACTGCGCCTCGATGACGTCCACGGGGTCGGGCCGCTTCTGAGCGGGAGCGAACTCGGCGTGGCTGGAGCGGGGTACGGCGGCCCGGGCGGCCTTGCCGGTCTTGGCCCGCTCGCGGGGCGTGCGGTGCGGGACGACGCCGTCGGCCGGGTGGCGTGAGGTCATCGCAGTCGGTCCGCGATGCGATCACCGACACGCAGGGCGTTGGCGATGGCCGTCAGCGACGGATTGACCGCTCCGATGCTCGGGAAGAAGCTCGTGTCGACGACGTACAGGTTGTCGAGGTCGTGGGCCTTGCAGTCGACGTCGAGGGCGGAGTCGGCGGGGTCGCGGCCGAAGCGGACGGTGCCCGCCTGATGCGCCGTGGCGCCGATGGGCATGCCCTTGTGCAGGTAGATGCTCCGCGACAGGAGATGGTGTTCGTGCATGCCCAAGTGGCTGAGCATGCCCTGCAGTTTGTGCCGCAGGTGGTTCAGTCCGGCGATGTTGTTCTTCTCGTCCAGGGCCAGGTGGATGCCGCCGTCCCGGTCCAGAGTGACGCGGTTGTCGGGGGTGGGCAGGTCCTCTCCGCACAGCCAGAAGTCGACCGCGTGATGGGCCAGTACCTCGAAGGGCATGTCGGGAGAGACGGCCCCGGCCCAGCGGGGCGCCTCGCCGTGGATCTGTTCGGAGTCGGACTTGCCGAGCATCTGGATGCCGCCGAGGGGATACTCCCAGTCGTCGGATCCCAGGTACCAGTCGTGCAGGGCCAGGGTCTTCTGGAACCTGGTGTCGTTCGGTTCCTTGGACACGGCCATCAGGGCGAGGTTGTTGTGCCGCATGTAGTGCCGGCCCACGACATCCGAGCTGTTGGCCAGCCCCCGCGGATGCCGGTCGTTCGCCGAACGCAACAGCAGGACGGCGGAGTTGACGGCGCCGCAGGCGACGACCACGATGTCCGCGCTGAACTCCACGGTCGAGCCTTCGCCGCCCCCGTCCCCGGCCGTCGCGACGACCGAGGTGACGCTGCGGCCGGTCGCGTCCGTCTCCAGGCGCCGTACGTCCGCGTGGGTGACCATCTCGACGTTGTCGTGTTCCAGGGCGGGGTCGACACAGATCACCTGTGCGTCGGACTTCGCGCCGACCAGGCAGGGGAAGCCGTCGACACGGTCGCAGCGGATGCAGGCGCTGGTGTGCGTGGCCCGGCCCCGGTCGTCCTGGGTGAGGTTCACTCCGATCGGGAGGTGGAAGGGGTGCAGCCCCTGCTTCTCCAGGTCGTGGCTGAGCTGCTGGATGCGCGGCTCGTGCTGGACCGGCGGATACGCGAACTGGGCGCTGGTGGGACCCTCGGTCGGATCCTCGCCGTGCCGGCCGTGCACGAGGTAGAGATGCTCGGCCTGGGTGTAGTACGGCTCCAGTTCCTCGTAGCTCAGTGGCCAGGCGGGGGAGATGCCGTCGTGGTGGCGTAGCTCGCCGAAGTCCTCGGGGCGCAGACGGAAGAGCGCGGCGCCGTAGAACTTGGTGTTGCCGCCCACGTAGTAATTGACCTCGGGCGGGAACTGGTTTCCGTGTTTGTCGAACCAGAATTCCGGCGCGCGGTATTTCCCTTTGACGAAGACGGCGGTGGAATCCCAGTTGTCGCGTTCACGAGGAAGATAGTCCCCGCGTTCGAGAAGGAGGATCCGTTTCCCGGTGGCCGCCAGACGGTGGGCTATCGTGCCACCGCCCGCACCGGTGCCGACAACGATGACGGCGTAGTGCTGTGCGTCGGTCATGCAGGCCACCGTCCCCACTGCCCGCCGTGGGCATCTGTCCCAAAACCCAAGGTATCCCTGGGGGATATTTACGGCGAGTTGGACTATTCGGGTGAGCCGAGGCGCCGGGACACCGCGGGTTCCCGGGCGATGACCGCGCCGGCGGTGATCCCGGCGGCGATGACGACACAGAGCCCGATCAGCCATGACAACACCGTGAAGACCGCACCCAGCGACCCGTAGCGG
Source organism: Streptomyces sp. NPDC007896 (assembly GCF_042959425.1). NCBI lineage: Bacteria > Bacillati > Actinomycetota > Actinomycetes > Kitasatosporales > Streptomycetaceae > Streptomyces > Streptomyces sp. NPDC007896. Next base: position 145,382 of record NZ_JBIBKX010000015.1, read on the forward strand.
TCCAGGCTGCGGTTGAGCGCGCTGGGCACGTACAGCTTGGCGACCACCGTCAGCGTGGTCATGGCCACCCCGGTCAGGAGCGAACCGGGCAGCAGGGGCAGCCAGGGGACGCGCGCGGCGAGCAGCAGGTGCTGGGTCCACCACCAGACGCCCACCTGGGCGACCAGCAGGAGCGGCACGCCCAGCCACGCTCCCGCGCCGAATCCGGTGCGCAGCGGTCCCTGCAGGGCGAGGATGAACAGCCAGACCGCGATCCACACGAGCCATCTCCAGGCGGCGATCCGCGGGCTCGCGCTCGGCAGCCGCCAGGCGCGTTGGCACAGGCGCTGCATCGCCCGGCTGCACGCGGTGGCGGAGAGCAGCACCATCAGTGAGCCGACCACCCCGACGCTCTGCTGAAGGTCCGCGGGATTGGCCTGGAAGATCTTCTTCAGCTCCTGTTCGGAGGAGCCGTTGATACCGAAGACGTCGTGCAGCGAGGAGACGAACTCGCTGCGCACTGCATGCGGGGCGAAGGAGGCGACAACGAAGAGCAGCGGAACGGCCGTCAGGAAGACCTGGGCCGCCAACCGGGTCGCGGAGTCGAGCAGGTTCACCGCGATCAGGTGCGAGGTGAGGCGGGTGACCACCGGGAAGCGCTCCTCGGTGGTGCCGCGCAGCCGCCGTAGCCGCGCCCCCAGCTCCGCCGCCCGCCCGCGCAGGCGGCTCGTCCTGCTGTCGGTGGGCGAGCCGGATCCTCTGACTGCGCGCATTCCGCTCCCCGGGTCGGGACTGGGCTCCACGCCCCGAGGCGTGACCACGCCACCAGGGTGCCGTCCCGGGCGGCCGCCCGCCTGCGGCGCGAGCGCCGTTGCGCCGTACGGGGGAGAGGCCGCCCGAGGAGTTCCGGACGGCGGCGCTGAATTGTGGGTGCGGGCGGCAGCGGTGACGATGGGGCCATGCGCGCATCCGGCGCCGCCCCGAGCCTCACGCGGCCGTGCGGGGGCAGCGATGGTCCTTGACCTGGTCCTCATCGGTCTGGCGATCGCCGTGAACCCGTTCTCCGTCACCGCGTTCGTGCTGGTGCTGTCCGCGCGGGGCGGGATCTGGAACGGGCTGGCCTTCGTCCTCACCTGGCTGGCCAGTTTCGTCGCGATCATCGCCGTGGTGCTGCTCATGACCGGCGGGAAACCGCCGCCGCCCAAGTCGGCGCCCTCCACGGCCGCCCTGGCCGCCAAACTGGCCATCGGCGTCGGTCTCGTCTGGTACGGGGAGCGCACCCGCCGCAGGAGGGGCAGGCGGCACAAGTCCCCCGGGATGATGTCCCGGCTCGACCGGATGTCCCCGTGGACGGCGGCCGGGCTGGCGCTGTTCCTCCAGCCCTGGGGGCTGGTGGCCGCCGGAGCCGCCACCGTGGTGGAGGCGGACCTCTCCCACGCCGCCTCGTACGCGGCGCTGATGGGCTACTGCCTGCTGGCCAGCTCCAGCCTGCTGGCCATGGAGATCTACGCGACTTTCGCCCCCGACTCGTCCCGCGTACGGCTCGGGCGGCTGCGGACGTGGCTGGAGGGCCATCAGGACCAGGCGATCGTGACGGTATGCCTGCTGCTGGGGCTGTGGCTCGTGGGCAAGAGCATCTACCAGCTGACCAACTCGGCCTGACCGGCCATCACGGGACCGCCCAGGGGACGCCGTCACAGGATCGCCGGGGGGACGACCGCCTCACAGGATCGCCAGGGGATTGACGGGCGAGCCGGTGGCCGCGGGCAGCCGGAGCGGGGCGATCACGCACAGGAACGACCAGCGGCCTTCCCGCGCGCAGATCGGCGCGAGGTCCTCGAACCGCAGATAGTCGAGCAGATGCAGCCCCATGGCGTGGACGGCGAGCACATGCACCGGGAACGCGACCCCTCGCACCGCGCTCGGGGCCGTGTCGTTGTTGCCGTCACTGCCGAGTACCGCCACCTCCCGGTCGGCCACGAACTCCATCGCCGTCGGATGGAGTCCGGCACGGGCGGCGGCCACGTCCCAGGGGCCCAGCTCCTCGCGGCGACGGCGGTGTCCGACCCGTACGAGCAGGATGTCACCGCGGCCGACCCGCAGCCCCTGCCGGGTCTCGGCGGCGGTCAGGTCCTCGGCGGTCACATTCGATCCGGGTTCGAGCCAGGAGACGCCGTGCACCCGGGGTATGTCGAGGAGGACCCCGCGTCCGACGATGCCGTCACGGGCCAGCTCGACGGACAGGACGCTCGCGCCCTCCGGCGACAGCGCGTCCGCAGCCGGTATTCCGCCGTGCAGCGTGCCGTCGTAGATGACATGGCACAGCGCGTCGAGGTGACTGTCCACATCGCCGTGCACGTTCATGGCGAAGCGGTCCCGCGCGAAGTCCAGGCCCTCCGGGACCGGTTCGCCGCCGGCCGGAGCGGTGAGCCGGTGCTCGGCCGGATCGGCGTCGTCGGGTTCGACACGGGTCTCCACGGGGGCGGCGAGCGACACCGTGCGTCCCGAGCGCACCTCGCGGACGGCCGCCAGCACCTGTTCCGCGGTGATCGTGTCCAGGGCGCCCCGGCGCGTGCTGCCGCCGGAGGCCATGCCGCGCAGTTGGCGGTAGAGCGACCGGAACTCGGCCTCGCTCAGCTCGTCGGGCATCGGCATGTCACCAGCCTCCGACAGAAGCCGGATTCCGGCACGCCGAGTTGCCGGGGGCAGACACCGCCGCGTTAATGAAGGAGCGACCTGTCCACGTCACAAGCCGGCGCACCGCACCGGAACGCGGAGGTCCGGATGGACATGATTCATGTCCGCGCGGTGTGCCCGCCGGATCTCACGCAACGCACCATGGCCCTGCTGGGCGACGAGCCGTGCGCCTTGAACCTGGTCCTCCAGACGGGCAGCGTACGCAACCCCGACGGTGACGCCATCGAGTGCGACGTCCTGACCGGGGCCGCGAACGAGGTGTTGCGCGGCCTGCGGGAGCTGGGCCTGGAGCGCCACGGCTCCATCGTCCTCGATCCGGTGGACACGGTGTTCTCGGAACACGCCGCGAGGACCGGGGCCGAGCAACTCGGGGCCCTGCCGAGCGCACCGGTGTGGGCGCAGGTGGAGGCGCGGATCCGGGCCGAGGGCAGATACCCCCCGAGCTTCTACCTCTTTCTGGTCATCGCCGGGCTCATCGGCGCGGTGGGCATCATCACCAACTCCCAGATCCTCATCGTCGCGGCCATGGTGGTCGGACCCGAGTACGGGGCCATCACCAGCGTCGCCCTCGCGATCGACCGCGGCTCCCGGCCGAGAATCCGGCAGGGCCTGTCGGCCCTGCTGGTGGGCTTCGTACTGGCCGTTGCCGCGACCTTCCTCTTCTCGCTGCTCGTCCGGGGCTTCGGGCTCCAGCCGAGGGCCTTCGAACTGGGTGTCAGGCCCGTCTCGAATCTGATCAACACCCCCAACTTCTTCTCGGCCGTGGTGGCGGTGCTGGCCGGCGTCGTCGGCATCGTCTCGCTGGCCGAGGCCCGGACCAGCGCACTCCTCGGCGTCTTCATCTCGGTGACCACCATTCCGGCCGGGGCCGACATCGGGGTCTCGTGCGCGTTCGGCAGCTGGGACGAGGCCTGGGGGTCGCTGCTCCAACTCCTGCTCAACATCGTCGTACTGATCCTGGTCGGGACCGGCGCGCTCAAGTGCCAGCGGGCGATCTGGCGGCGGGTGGGCGAACGCCGGCACCGGCGCGAGGTCAGGCGGACGGCGTAGGAGCGGACGGCGCCGGAGGGGACGGCGTCGAAGCGGCCGTGGTCGAGGGAGCCCCGGTGTCCAGGAACTCGCGGATCGCGAAGGCGACCAGCACGATCACCACGGTCCACACGACGACCCACGTGGTCGGGTAGCTCCAGGTGAACAGCACGATCGCGGCGACCAACAGGATCGCGACGCCGATCCACCGCTTGAAGCGGTGCACGAACCGGCCGACCGGACCCAGCGGGAGCCCCGCCGACACGGCGACGTCACGCAGGGCGCCGATGCCCCTGCGACAGCCCGTACGGATGAGGACGGCGATCCGGGACGGCCCGACGAGGAAGGCGCCGGCGGCCGTCACGAGCGCGAGCGCGCCGACCGCGCGTACACCGGCGCGCAGGAACCTGACCAGCGAGTCGAACACCGTGGCGGCGGCGTCCTCGGACGCCCCGACGGGCAGATGGTCGAGGTAGATCGCCCGTGCGAGGGCCAGGACGATGCCGAGCACGACCATGGCGGCGAACACCCCGAGTGCGGCCCCGATCAGGGCCCGGCGACGGTTGGCGGCCAGATACACGCCCACGGCGGCGATCAGCACGGCGATGACGGGGAGCCAGCCGCCGATGATGTCCAGCACCCTCAGATACGTCTTGATCTTGCCGACGTCCTTCGACGCGAACACCACGAAGTCCGTGTGGATGGCCGGAATCCGAGCGGCCGGCTTGAAGCCGGCGCTGACCAGTCGGTCCTTGACCTGGGCCACGATCGGCGCCACGTCGATGGTGACCTGACCGTTCTTGGCGGCCACCGCGCCGGTGGCGTTGCCCGTGAGGGCTTTGTCCAGCGCGCTGTGGGCCCGGCGGTTCGCGTCCACCCAGACGGTCTCGAAGGCCTTGCTGGAGACCACCCGCTGCACGGTGTCGGCGACCAGACTCTTCAGACCGCTGGTGATCGGGCCGCCCAGGTCGCCGAGGAGCGTGGCGACCCTCGGCGGGGCACCCTTCTCCGCCGCCGCCTGCTCCAGATCCTTGACCAGCGCGTCCACGTCGATCTGCGCCAGGACCGCGGTGGTGACCCGGTTGGTGACCGCCTTCTGCACATCCGGATCGCTCGCCAGCGGTCCCACGGTGGCGACATAGCGGTCCGTGTCCCGGACGATGCTGTTCGCCCAGACCGCGACGACGGCCAGCAGCGACAGCAGCGAGGCGAGGAGAATCAGCAGGACCGAGCCCGTCGAGCGGAGCCAGTGGTGCCGCGCGGCACCCGCCGGCCCACCGCTCTCCAGAGCGCTCACCCGGTGCCGCAGCTCGTCCAGCTCGTTGCGCTCCCGCGCCGAGAGCCGCTGCTCGCCGGACGGTTCTGGGGTCTTGTCGTCCGGGTCCGGTGGAGGCGGGCTGCTCGTCATGATTACAGCAGAGGGGTACGGATCCGATCCCGCGACCCGGACCGGCCCGGCGGGTGAAGGTCACACCGAGGTGCGGTGCCTTCCGTCCGATGCTGCAATGGAATCCGGGGCCCGTGGATGCGCAGGCATTCGGGGACAGGGGGAATTCCAAGACCATCCAGGGGTGAAGCCGTGAGCGATTCTTCCGTGAGTGATGAATTCGCTGAAATGGGCCCTATCGATTACATAGTCGTCGAGTTTCCCGGCAACCGTATGACCGGCGAAGGCCTTCCCCTGCTGGTCGACCTGGTGGACCGCGGCCTCATCCGGATCCTCGATCTGATGTTTGTCAGAAAGGACGAGGACGGATCCGTGGTCGGCCTGGAGATCGCCGACCTCACCGGCGACGGAGCCCTCGACCTCGCCGTCTTCGAGGGTGCCTCCTCCGGCCTGCTGGGCGAGGACGACATCGAGGAGGCGGCCAGTGTCTTGGAGCCCGGCAACTCCGCCGGAATCCTGGTCTACGAGAACCTGTGGGCCGCCCCCTTCGCCACCGCCCTGCGCCGCGGTGGTGCGCAGATGGTGGCCTCCGGGCGCATCCCGGTGCCGGCCGTGCTCGCGGCGCTGGACGCGACGGAGTAGCACACGGCCGCCGCCCGCGCGTTCGGGAGACATCGCCGCCGTACCTGTGAGCGCCTGATCCGTCAGGGGCCCGGGCGCTCGGCGCAGTGCTCGACGGCGGCCCGCACCCGGGCGATGTTCGTCGGAAGGGCGGCCGTGGCATCCAGGGTCAGACCCGGCTCGTCCGGCTCCAGCGGCTCCAGCGTCTCGAACTGCGAGTCGACCAGCCGGGCGGGCATGAAGTGGCCGGTGCGCCGGGACACGCGGTCCCGGGCCGTCGCCCGGTCCAGGGCGAGGTACAGGTACCGCAACGCCGGCCCCCCGGCCTCCCGGAACTCGTCACGATAGGCGCGCTTGAGGGCCGAACAGGCGACGACCAGTCCCTCGCGGGCCTCGGCGGAGCGACGGATGCGGTCGGAGAGGGCACGCAGCCAGGGCGCGCGGTCGGCGTCGTCCAGGGCGTGGCCCGCGGTCATCTTCGCGATGTTCGCCGCGGGGTGGAAGTCGTCGCCCTCGACGAACGCCAGGCCGAGCTTCACGGCGATCGCTTGGCCGAAGGTGGTCTTCCCGGAACCCGACACGCCCAGGACCACTATGATCGGCGGCCTTTCCCCGTCCCCTTCGCCGCGTCCGGCGCCGCCCCCTGTCACGGGTTCTCGGGTTCCCGGCCCGGTGCCGTCTGCCGCAGGTCCCCCTCGGTGAGGGGCTGGAGGGCCCCGCGGGTGTCCAGCCGGTAGAGCAGGACGAGCGGCGGCCCGACGAGCACCACCGCGATGACCGTGACCAGCATCAGCCAGCGCAGCGTCGTCGACGCGCCGGCCGCCTGGGACACGGTCAGTGAGGTGGGGATGAGATAGGGCCGCTGGGCCAGTCCCCAGGCCACGACGACGAGGGCCACGCTGCCGATCGCGGTGACCCTCGCCCATCCCGTCGCGACGTGGTACAGCAGCCAGGCGGTGGTCAACGCGCAGACGACGGCGATGAACACGAGGACGAGACCGGTTCCGCCGGTGAGCCCGTCGTGGACGTAGGGCGCGTCGTCGTGGGTCACGGCGAGGCCGACGATCCCCAGCACGGCGAGGACGACGAGACTGCACCAGGCCCGCAGCCGGAAGTAGCCGACGAGGTCGGGGGCGTCGAAGCGGCGGGCGTCGGCGGTCAGGAACACCGCGCCGAGGAAGGCGGTCGCGGCGACGGTGAGCAGCCCGGCGATCACGGAGGTCCCGTTGGACCAGGCGTCGGCGGACGCCTGCGTGCCGGGAGCCGCCCGGCCCGTGGCGATCCCGCCGACCGCCGCGCCGAGGAAGAAGGGGGTCAGCAGCGAGGAGACGGCGAAGGCGGCGCCGTAGACCCTGCGCCGGGCGAGGCGCCGCGTGGGCTTGCGCAGGGCGAAGCCGGCACCGCGCAGGACGAGTCCCACCGCCGCGAGTGCCAGCGGGAGCCACATGGCGGAGAAGACCGTCTGGAACAGGACCGGGAACCCGGTCCACATGATGACCAGGACGAAGATCAGCCAGACGTTGTTGGTCTCCCACACGGGTTCCATGGCGTGGTCGATGAGCCACCTGGGGCGCTTGCCGCGTTCGGCGCCGCCCGCGACGAGGTCCCAGAATCCGGCGCCGTAGTCCGTGCCACCGGCACACGCGTAGGCGGCCACCGCGGCCAGCAGCACCCAGGCGACGACGTCCTCGATCATTCGTCTCCCCTGTCCCCGCTCGCGGTGGTCGACAACGGGCGGGGCCCATAAGGAGTGTCGCTCTCCAGGTCCTCGGCGGCGGCATCCGCGGACGCGCCCTCGTCGGCCAGCCGCCAGCGGTGGCTCATCTTCACAAGGAGGGTCAGGAAGGAACCGAGGACGAGGACGTAGACCACCACGACGATGCCGAACATCGTCCACAGGGACGCGGCGCGGGTGCCCGTGACCGCCTCCGAGACCCGCATGTTCTGGTAGACGATCCAGGGCTGTCGGCCCACCTCGGTCGTGATCCAGCCGCACTCCACGGTCAGCAGACAGGCGGCGCCGGCGAGGGCGGCACACCGGAAGAACCAGGGTGACCGGGGCAGTTCATGACGCCGCAGCCGGCACCAGCCGTACCAGAGCGCGAGCAGCACGAGCAGGCTTCCGACGGTCACCATGATGTCGAACGCCCAGTGGGCGATCGTGGCCTGAATCACCGTCGGGCGGTCGCTCGCCGGGACGGATGTCAGTCCGGTCACCTCGGTGGACGATCTGAATCCGGCAAGGATCGAGTCCAGTTGGGGGATCTTGATCCCGCCGGAGACCGACCCGTCGGCATGCAGACGTCCGAAGAGGTACTCCGGTACGTGGGTGTCGGTCTTCCACACGAGTTCGGTGGCCGCGAACTTCACGGGCTGTTTGTGGAAGACGGAGCGGGCGATGGAGTCCCCGAGCACGAACTGGACGGGGGTGAGGATCGCGGCGACGGTGAACGGCACCGTGAAGCCGAGCCGGTGGTAGCGGTCCCGGCGGCCGCGCAGCAGACCGACCGCGTACACCCCGGCGACGACGTATCCGGCGGTCAGGACCACGCCGACCACGAAGTGCCAGTACTCGGGGCCGAACATCGGTGTGAAGACCGCCTGCCGCACATTGACGTTCACCGGCTTGCCGGACGCGTCGAGAGTGAAGCCGCGCGGGGTGTTCATCCAGGCGTTCGCGGCCACGATGCCGAACGCCCCCATCAGGGCGGCCAGCGGCAGGGGCAGGCCGAGCCAGAAGTGCGTCCACGGCTTGAGCCGGCGCCAGCCGTACAGGTAGATGGCGATGAGGATCGCCTCGAGGAAGAACGCCCAGGCCTCGATCCCGAAGCCGAGGCCGAAGACATCGCCCCACCGGCCCATCATCCCCGGCCACAGCAGACCGAACTCGAAGGACAGCACGGTGCCCGTCACGATGCCGATCGCGAACTGCACGGCCATGACCGCCGACCAGCGCCGTGCGAGCAACAGGGCGACGGCGTCGCCCTTGCGCAGCCCGCGGTAGTGCATCAGGAGCGTGATGGCGGGCAGGGCCACACCGAAGGGTACGAGCAGGATGTGGGAGGCCAGGGTGAAGGCCATCAGCTCCCGGGCGGGGAGGAGTTGTGGTGGACCGTCCGCGAGAAGGTGGCCGACTGCGCTGTTCACATGACCTCGGTGGTTCGTGCGGGATGGCTGAGGGGCCCTGCGCTTCAGCCGCCGGTGGCGAATCCGGGGAACAACGTCATTCCGCCGTCCACGTAGATCGTGGTGCCCACGACGTAGTCGAAGAGGTCGGACGCGAGCGCGGCCACCGCGTTCGCGATGTCGTCCGGGTCGCCCACGCGGCGGTAGGGGATGAGCCGGAGGAGGTCGGCCTCGGCCTCGGGGGTGTCCCAGGCGTCGCGGTTGATGGGCGTGCGAATCGCGCCCGGAGCGACGGCGTTCACCCGGATCCCCTGCGGCGCGAGCTCCTGGGCGAGGGTCGCCATGAGCATCTGCACCCCGCCCTTGGACGACGCGTAGTTCACATGGCCCGCCCACGGGATGATCTGGTGGACCGAACTCATGCAGATGATCTTCCCGGCCGAACGGGAGACCTCGGGGACGACGCCCCGCCGCAGGAACTCCTTGGTCGCTTCTCGGGCGCACAGGAACTGTCCGGTCAGATTGACGTCCAGCACCTTCTGCCACTGGGCCATGGTCATCTCGGTGACGGGAGCGTCGCGCTGGAGCCCGGCGTTCGCCACCATGACGTCGATGGTCCCGAACTCCTCGACCATCCGGGACACCATGTCGACGACCTGGTCCTCCTGCGACACGTCCGCCTCGTGCGCGTAGGCGCGCACCCCGAAGCCCTCGATCTCGCGCACGACCTCTTCCGCGGCGTCCCGCCCGGACACGTAGTTCACCACCACGTCGGCGCCCACCCGGCCGAGGCCGATGGCCGTGGCCTTGCCGATCCCGGAATTCGCGCCCGTCACCAGCGCCTTCTGCCCCTTGAGGAGAGGGAAGGCAAGGGGTTGGCGACCGTCACTGCCGCTGGTTTCCACTCGTGTCTCCCGGTGGGTGCCGACGCGGATCATCGGGGGAATCCGCTTTTCGGAGGAATTCGCACCACAACGAAAACACTGGTGAGTCGGGACGGCTCGTCGGCACGTCCGCTGTCAGCCGGTCGGGGGGCCGACCCGGACTGAACGGCCCAATGCACCGGCGGGGTCGCCCGGGACGGCGCGCTCGGCTACTCGGTGCGGGGCTGCCGGCTGATTCCGACGCACAGCGCCCAGATGACGAAGGCGTCCACGGCGATCAGCACGATGGCCCAGACGGGGTAGTACGGCAGCCACATGAAGTTGGCGATCATCGACAGGCCTGCCAGGGTGATTCCGACCACGCGTGCCCACATCGCTCCGGTGAACAGGGCGGCGCCGGCGAGGACGACCAGGACGCCGAGGGAGAGGTGGATCCAGCCCCAACTCGTCAGATTGAAGTTGTAGGCGTAGTTGCGGGTGAGGACGAAGACGTCGTCCTCGGCGATGGCGGAGATTCCCTCGAATATCGCCATCACTCCGCCGAAGATCATCATGACTGCGGCGAAGGCGGTCCAGCTGGACGCCCACGGTCCGCCGCTCCCGGTCTCGTGTCGCTGGTGCATTCCAGTCGTGGTCATATCGAGCTCCTCCCACGTAGACCTCACCACTGACCTGTGACCGGTCGGTGGTCCACATTTCAGCTTGCCATGAGAGTCACCTACCGGCAGAACGGCAGAATTCCCGGGAGGCGGCGCCGATGCCGATGTGCGGGGGAATCCGTGCGGTGCTCCAATGGGGGTGCCCGATGCGCCGAGAATTGCCCGTCGGTCAAGGGAGCGTGTCTATTCGCAGGCCGCTTTTTTCCAGAAAGGAAACCGCCGTGCCAGGTCTCCTTCGCGGGGTCGCCCGCACAGCCGTGGTGGCCGGTACCGCGACCGCCGTGTCGAACCGTGTGTCACGCCGTCAGCAGGGGCGATGGGCTCAGCAGGAGTACCAGGAGGCCCCGCCGCAGCCCGCGCCCGCCGCGCCGCCCCCGCCGCCCGCCCCGTCGGCCGACGACATGAGCAGCAGGATCGATCAGCTGAAGCAACTCGGTGATCTCAAGGCCCAGGGCGTCCTGACCGAGGCCGAATTCGAGGAGCAGAAGCGCAGGATCCTTGGGTAGTGAGGGTCCATGAACCTCACCACTCCGGAAGGCCTTCTGTGGGAGCCCAGTGAGCGCTGGGTACGCGGGCGCAAGGGCGAGGTCACGGTCGTCGACAGCCGGCACCCCGTCCTCGTATGGGAGCCCGAAGTGCCCGTTCCGCTGTACGCGTTCCCGCGTGAGGAGGTCCGCGCGGACCTGCTCCGCCCGGCGAAGAACCCCCGGACCGGCGCACACAGCGGATCGCGGATCTTCTACGACCTCGAAGTGGACGGCGAACTGCTGGAGAACGCGGCCTGGACGTTCCCCGCCGAAGACCTGGCCGGCCACATCGCCTTCGAGTGGTTCTGCCGCAGCGGCCGGGGACTCGACCACTGGTACGAGGAGGAGGAAGAGATCTTCGTCCATCCCCGTGATCCGCACAAACGGGTGGACGCCCTCTCCAGCAGCCGCCACGTCGTCATCGAGATCGACGGCACGGTGGTCGCCGACACCCGCCGGCCGGTGCTGCTCTTCGAGACCGGCCTGCCGACGCGGTACTACATCCCGCGTGAGGACGTCCGCCTCGGCCTGTTCGTCCCCAGCGACCTCAGCACGGGGTGCCCCTACAAGGGCACCGCCGAGTACTGGTCGTGGCGGGGCGGCGGCAACATCCCCGCGAACCTCGTGTGGAGCTACCCGGAGCCACTGCCCGCGGTGGGCGCCGTCAAAGGCCTCCTCGCCTTCTACAACGAAGCGGTCGACATCACCGTGGACGGGGAACGCCTGGAGCGCCCCGTCACCCCGTTCACCTCGACACTCTCGGCGCGACCGGCGACGTGACGGCGGCGCGGGCCGCTACTCGGCCTTGTTGACGAAGTCGTCGGTGTAGGTCTTGGACAGGTCGACGGCGTGCCCCTTGACCGTCGGGTCGAAGGCGGAGAGGACCTTGTAGACGGTCTCGGGACCGTCGGCGGGCATCAGACCGTCGGGGGAGTACATGCCCTTCTCGTTCTGGAGCGCCTTGGCGTAAACGGCCTTGCCGACGCCCGCGTAGTAGTCGGCCGGCATCCTGTCGGCGATCTCGGCGGCGGAGTGGGCCTGGATCCACCTGAGCGTCTCGACGTAGACGTTGACCAGCTTCTGCACCACCTCCGGGTTCTTCTGGACGTACCCGGTGGTGAGGTAGACACAGGAGGCCGGGTAGGTGCCGCCGAGCGTGGCCTTCGCGCCCGCCGTCGTGCGCATGTCGACCAGCGGCTTGGCCAGCTTCCTCTGCTCCAGCAGCGAGACGGTCGGCTCGGTGGTCATACCGGCGTCGATCTGCTTGTTCTGCATCGCCGCCACGAAGGTGGAGCCCGCGCCGACGGCGACCGACGTGGCGCTGCCCGCCTTGACGCCGTTCTTCTCCTCCAGGTACTGGGTGAGGAAGTTGGTGGAGGAGCCGAGGCCGGTCACGCCCAGGCGCCTGCCGCCGAAGTCCGCCGGGCTCTTGACGCTGCCCGTCTCGTCGGTGCGGACCATCTCGACCTCGCCGGGGGCACGGAGCAGTTGCACGACGGACTCGGTGGACTTGCCCTTGGACCGCAGGTCGACGGTGTGGTCGTAGAAACCGACCACCGCGTCCACCTGTCCGGAGATCATGGCGGTCTCGGCCTCGACCCCGTCCGGCTCGTCGTAGAACCGCACATCCAGGCCCTGCGCCTTGTAGTAGCCGAGCTCCCGGGCGAGCGTCACCGGCAGATAGATCTGCTTGTCGAGGCCGCCGGTCATGATCCGCACCGTGGGCGTGCCGTCTCCGTTCCCGGACGCGACCGCGGCGCTGGAGCTGCCCCCTCCGCTGCAGGCGGGCACGGCCAGTGCGAGGGCGACGCAGGCGGCTTTGGCGAGCAAGGACGTGGTGACCGGCTTCATCACTGGTCTCCTTCGCGAGCGGGTGGGCGGGGACATGCGGGCGTGGCGCAGAAGGTACCCGCCCGAGGGCTCGTGCTCACGGCCCGGGGCCGCCCAGGTGGCAGGCATCTGGGCGGCCCCGTGATCGGCGAAGGCTCAGCCGTTCGGACCCGCCGGGGTCGTGGTGGTCTTGAAGCCCTCGGTCTTGTTGGCCTTGATGGCGAAGTCGTTGGTGAACGTCGTGGCGAGGTTCACCTTCGAGGTCGCATGGCCGACCAGTTCCTCGGTCGCCAGGACGGTCTTCGGGCCGCCGGCCGGCATGATGCCGTCCGGGAGGAACTGGCCCTTGTCCTGGGTCAGGGCCGAGATGTAGTCGGCCTTGGTGACCAGCTGGTTCTGCACGTACGACTGCGGGAGCTTGTTCGCGATGTCGGTCGCGCTGTGGGTGTTGATCCAGTGCATGGTGGCGACGAGCGCGTTGACCACCCTCTGCACCGCATCCTTGTGCGAGTTCACCCAGTCGGTACGGGCGATGACACTCGCGGCCGGCCAGGCGCCGCCCATCGCGGCCTTGGCGCCCGCCGTGGTGGCCAGGTCGATCGCGGAGGAGCCGACGCCCTTCTTCTGGATGGCGGCGACCGTCGGCTGTGTCGTCATGACGCAGGCGGCCTTGCCGTTCTGCAGCGCGGCGACGGCGGTGGAGCCCGCGCCGACCGCGATCCGGCTGAGGTCCTTGGTCTTGAGGCCCTTCTGCGCGGCGAGGAACTGGGTGAGGGTGTCGGTGCCCGAGCCCAGGTCGGTGACGCCGAGCGTCTTGCCCTTGAAGTCGGCGGCAGACTTGACGCCGCTCTTCGTGGTGCACATCTCCCGCTCGCCCGGGGCACCGGAGAGCTGGACGACGTCCTCGACCGCCTTGCCCTTCACCTGGAAGTCGATCGTGTGGTTGTACCAGGCGCCTGACATGTCCACCTGCCCCGAGGCCATGGCGTCCTCGGCGCCGACGCCGCCGTCCTGCTCGGTGCTCAGCTCGACGTTGACGCCGTACTTCTTGTAGAAGCCGAGCTGCTGGGCGAGCTGGTACGGCAGGTAGATCTGCTTGTCGAGGCCGCCGGCCATGAGCTTGACGGTCGGCGTGGAGCCGGAACCGCCGCTCGCGGCGGACGAGTTGCTGGAACAGGCACTGACGGCGCCGAGGGCGAGAACGGTGAGGACGGACGCGGCGACGGCGACGGGTCGTCTGGACATGGCTGATCACATTCCTTTGCTGAGGGTTCTGAGATGAAGTGGGGGGAAGCGCGGGGGAGTCAGAGGGAGTTCGCCTCGGACGGGGCCGGCGGGCGCCAGGACAGCAGCCGGTGCTCGAGCTTGCCGATCAGCCACTCGGCGCCGAGCACGATGACCGAGATGACGAGCATCGTCGCGAACACGCCGTTGGGGTCGAAGTTGTTCTGCGCGGTCTTGATGACCAGGCCGAGCCCGCTCTGCGCGCCGAGCACCTCGCCGACGAGCGCGCCGACGATGGCGAAGCCGAAGGCGCTGTGCAGGCTGGCGATGATCCAGGTGAGCGCGGACGGCACGATGACGTGCCGGATGATCTGCAACTGCGAGGCGCCGAGCACCTTGGCGTTGGCGAGGATGTTGCGGTCCACCTCACGGACGCCCTGGAAGGCGTTGAAGAAGACGATGAAGAACACCAGCACCGCGGCGAGCAGGATCTTCGGCAGCACACCGATGCCGAACGCGACGATGAAGATCGAGCCGAGGACGATCCGGGGGATCGCGTTCACCATCTTGATGTAGGGGCCGAGCACGTCCGCGAGGAAGCGGCTCTGGCCCAGCGCGACACCGAAGACCACTCCGGTGACGGCGCCGAGGGCGAAGCCGACGAGGGCCTCCTGGATCGTTGTCCAGATGTTCGAGTAGAAGGACCCGAACTCGGTGCCGTGCCGGAAGAGGTCGACCAGCCGCTTGGCGATGCCCGACGGCTGCCCGAAGAAGAACGGGTCGACGATCCCCCAGGTGGTGAACGCCTGCCAGCCGCCGATGACGAAGGCCGCGAGGCCGATACGGCCCGCCCACACCAGCGCGGTGCGCCGCCGGGCGGCCCGCTTCGCGGTGGCCGCGACCGAGGACGGTGCGCCGTCCTTGACCGGCGGGGCGGAAACTGCGGACGTCGTGCTCATGCCGTACCTCCTGCGGTGCGTGCGTAGGCGCGCTCCACCTCCTCGCGCAGCGTTTCCCAGATCTGGTGCTGAAGTTCGATGAAGCGGGGCTGGAAGCGGATCTCCTGGACCGCGCCGCGCGGGCGGGGCAGGTCGATGTCGAAGACCGCCTTGACCGATCCGGGGCTGGACGTCATGACGACGACCCGGTCGGCGAGCGCCACGGCCTCGTCGAGGTCGTGGGTGATGAAGATGACCGACGGACGGATCTGCTCCCACAGGCCGAGCAGCTCGGTCGACATGATCGCCTTGGTCTGCACGTCCAGGGCGCCGAACGGCTCGTCCATGATCAGGATCTTCGGTTCGTTGATCAGCGCCGCGGCCATCGCCACGCGCTTGCGCATACCGCCGGAGAGCTGGTGCGGGTAGCGGTCCTCGAACCCGGACAGGCCCACCCGGCGCAGCCAGTCGCGCGCCGAGACCTGGGCCTTCTGCTTGGGGACGCCGCGGAAGACCGGGCCCATCAGCACATTGCCGAGGACGGTCTTCCAGGGCAGCAGCGCGTCGGTCTGGAACATGAAGCTGACGCCGTCGGTGACACCGTCCACCTCACGGCCGCCGACCTTGACCGAGCCCTCGCTGGGCCGGTCCAGCCCGGAGACCATGCTCAGGGTCGTCGACTTGCCGCAGCCCGTCGGGCCCACCACCGCACAGAACTGGCCAGGCTCCACGGTGAACGAAACGTCCTGCAGCGCCGTGAACACCTCACCCGCGGGAGTCAGAAATCGTTTGGTGAGCCCTGAAATCTCGACTCGCGCGCTGTCCTGGCCGCTTTTGTCGGCGACCGTGCTCAACGCGGCATCGTTTCGCGAAGCCATCTGAGGTCGTCTCCTTCCTAACCTCGGGGTCGAGGAAGGCAGACGCTAGAGGCCGCCCCGTATTACGTCGCTGTTTCAGACGTATCTCGCGTTAGTTGTGTTAACCGGGGTTCTGCACGTTCTGCTCAGCGGGCCAGGGGTGGGCAGGATGTCCCTGGTGGGGCACAATCACGCCACCACGGGTTACGGCGAAGGGGCCGGGCCCGGCAGCAAGACAAGGGCGAAGGCACCTGTGATGCCCATCCGAATCCGGATCGGCCGCGCCAGGAAGGGAAGGCTCTCCGCGCGGATTCTGGCCAACCAGCTGGTCATCCTGGCCCTGTCCGGATCCATCGGTTTCGTACTGTTCGCGTTCGCTCAGCGGGCCGAGATCGACCGCTCCTACGAGCAGCGGGCGCTGGCCATCGCACAGACCACGGCCGCCGAGCCGCAGATCCAGCAGGCCATGGAGTACGGCGGTGGCGGCGACATCGTGCAGACCGTGGCCGAACGGATCCGGATCGCGTCGAAGGCGTCGTACGTGGTCGTGATCGATCTGCACGGCATCCGCCACTCGCACCCCGACCCGGCACTGATCGGCGAACCGGTGGGCGATCCGATCGCGGTGCTCGACGGCCATCCCCACGTCGGCTCCGACCAGGGCGCGACCGGGCGGTCCGCCAACGGCAAGGCTCCGCTGAAGGGGCCCACCGGCACGCTGGTCGGCGAGGTGTCGGTCGGTATCCCGGAACGCGACGTGCTCGGCGAGCTGTGGCGGGAGCTGCCCACCTTCGGCCTGTATGCCACGATCGCCACCGCGCTCGGCTCGGCGGCCGCGTTCCTGCTGGCCAGACGCCTGAAGCGGACAACGTTCGGGCTGGAGCTGGAGGAGATCGCCGGCCTGCTGCAGGACCGGGAGGCGATGCTGCACGGCATCAGGGAGGGCGTGGTCGCCTTCGACCCCGAGGGCCGGGTCACCGTCATCAACGACGAGGCCCGCCATCTGCTCGGTCTGGGCACGGCACTGGGCAGCCGGCTGGACGAACTCCTGCCCGAGGGTCGGCTGCGCCGGGCCCTGGACGGCAGCCTCACCGGGACCGACATCACGGTCCTCACCGACGACCACTGCCTCGCCGTCAACCGGATGCCGGTGACGCTGCACGGCCGCGCGCTGGGAGCGGTGGTCACCGTGCGTGACCGTACCGAACTGGTCGGACTGCTCAGGGAGCTGGACTCGGTGCGCGGGCTGACGGACGCGCTGCGGGCCCAGCAGCACGAGTTCACCAACCGGATGCACACCCTGGCCGGGCTGCTGGACGTGGGGGAGTACGAGTCCGCGTACGAGTACGCCGTCGAGCTGGCCGGAGCCGACCAGGAGCTGACCGAGTCGGTGCGCGAGCACATCGGCAACGCCCTGATGGTGGGTCTGATCGTGGCCAAGACGACGGTCGCCGCCGAGCGCGGCGTACGGATCGTGCTGGGCGAGGACTCCGCGCTCGGCGAGCAGCCGCCGCATCTGCACCGGCTGCTGACCATCGTCGGCAACCTGCTGGAGAACGCCCTCGACGCCGCGGTCGGCGGACCGGCCCCGGCGGGCGGCCGGGAGGTGCGGCTCACGGTCGTCGAGGCCACCACGGAGGTACTGGTGCGGGTGGCCGACACCGGACCTGGCATCCCGCCGGGCGCGGCCGAGTCCATCTTCGAGGACGGCTGGTCGACCCGGCCGGACCGTGGCACCGCCCGGCGCGGCCTCGGACTGGCCCTGGTCCACCGGCTGGTCCAGCGGCACGGCGGCACCATCACGGTCAGCGAGGGGCCCGGGGCGGTCTTCACCGTGACGCTGCCCCTGCCGGACGTCGCGCCCGCGCCGCAGGGCGCACTGTTCACGACGGCCCCGCTGGTACCGGCGGGCGCCCTGGCCGCGGCCGATGGAGGGGAGCGCTGGTGATACGGACCCTGGTGGTGGACGACGACTTCCGGGTGAACGGACTCCACTGCACATACGTGGCCCGCGTCGAGGGCTTCGAGGTCGTCGGCCAGGTGGCGAACGTGGCCGAGGCGCTGGACGCCGTCCACACGCTCCACCCGGAACTGCTGCTCCTCGACATCTTCCTGCCCGACGGCAGCGGCCTCGACGTGCTGCGACAGCTGACCGGCGACGCGGGTGGCGCCCGCCCCGACGCCATCGTGATCACGGCCGACCGGGACATCACCTCCGTACGGACCGCGATGAAGCTCGGAGCCGTCGGATACCTCGTCAAGCCCTTCGGCGCCGACGCCCTGGCCGAGCGGCTCGCCGCCTACCGCGCGCTCCAGCACCGGGTGGACGTCCTGGGTCCGGAGGCGGAGACCGACCAGGCCGACGTGGACGCCCTGTTCAGCGTCGTCCGCCCCACCGCCCTGCCCGCCGTACCGGCCAAGGGCCACTCCGCGCCGACCCTCGCCCTGCTCCACGAGGCGGTCCGCACCGCCCGCCGGGACGTGTCGGCGGCCGAGGCGGCGGAACTCACCGGCGTCTCCCGCGCCACGGCCCAGCGCTACCTGTCCTACCTCGTCCGGGAGGGCATGGTCCGACTGGAGCTCCGCTACGGCGCGACCGGCCGTCCCGAACACCGCTACCGCACCGTGTCCTGACATCGCGACCGGTGCCTGCGGAGCACACTGAAGGCATGCTCGCGGCGGGCCGCTCCCGCCCCGCCCTCCACCCACAGGAGTCACGCATGCCCCTGCTGCGTACAGGCGACCTGGACCTCTACCACCAGGTCGTCGGAGAGGGCGACCCACTCGTCCTCGTCCACGGTTCGTGGAGCGACCACACCTCGTGGCAGCCCGCGATCGAGGCCGACCTCCGTGCGTCGTTCCGGGTGGTCACCTATGACCGCCGTGGTCACGGGAAGAGCGAAGCGGGGCCGGGCCCGGGCACCCGCCGACAGGACGAGGACGACCTCGAGGCCCTGATCGAGCGGCTCGGACCCGCGCCCGCGCACGTGGCGGGCAGTTCCTTCGGCGGGTCGATCGCACTGGGGCTCGCGGCGCGCCGGCCGGAGTTGTTCCGCAGCATCACGGTCCACGAGCCCCCGCTCATCGCGATCGTGGCCGACGATCCGGACGCGCCGGGACAACTGCGCCCGACGCAAGCCTCGATGGACGCCGTGCTCGCCCATCTCCGCAAGGGCGAGCACCGGCAGGGCGCACGGCAGTTCGTGGAGGAGGTCGCCATGGGACCCGGCACCTGGGACCGGCTGCCCGCCGCCGTGCGCGAGACGTTCGTGCACAACGCGCCCACCTGGCTGGACGAACAGTCCGACCCCGACTGGGCGGAGATCGATACCGACGCCCTCGCCCGGTGCGCCGCACCGGTACTGCTCAGCGCAGGCACCCAGAGCCCGGTGTGGTGGGCGACGATCCTCGACCGGCTGGCCGCGGCCCTGCCACGGGCGCGGCGGCAGACCGTCGAAGGGGCGGGACACATTCCCCACGTCACCCATCCGCGGCGGTACGCCGCCGCCCTCACCCGCTTCGTCCGGGCGTCCTGAGGCGCGGGCCCCGCCGCTCGTCGCTACTGTCGGAAGTGATCGCCGCTCGCTCTTTGCTCCTGGTTCCCCGACCGGGCGGCGGAGCGAAGGAGGCAGGGTGTCGTGACCGTGATCTCCCTGAAGTCCGCCCAGGTGCGGGAAGGCCTCACGCTGCCCTACGCCGAGGCCGGCTACCCCAGTGGGACACCGGTCGTCTTCGTGCACGGGCTCGGTGACTCCTGGTGGGCCTTCGAGCCCCTCCTCAGACGCCTTCCGGCCGCCCTGCGCGGTTACGCGCCCACCCAGCGCGGCCATGGCGACGCCGACCGCCCTCCCGAGGGCTACACGCCCGAGGACTACGCCGCCGACCTCGTCGCCTTCCTGGACGCCGTCGCCATCGACCGCGCTGTGCTCGTCGCGTCCTCGAGCGGCGGAGTGGCCGCCCGGATGGTCGCGGGCAGCCACCCCGACCGGATCGCGGGGCTGGTGCTGATCGGTGTTCCCGGCACGCTTGAGGACAAGTCGGCGGTGACCGGGATGCGGGAGGCCGTCGAGGGGCTCTGCGACCCCGTACCCCGGGAGTTCGTCGAGGAGTTCGTCTCCGGCGCGGTGGACCGGCCCGTCGCCAGGGGCCTCGTCGAGACGATGATCGAGGAAAACCTCAAGGTCCCCGCGTACGTCTGGCAGGAGACCCTGCGCGGACTGCTCGACACCGATCTGCGCGCGACCCTCGCGGGCATCCTGGTGCCCACCCTCGTCATCTGGGGTGACCAGGACGACCTGCTGCCCCGCGGCGACCAGCAGACCATCCTGGACGCCATCCACGGTTCACGCCTGATCGCCTACGAGGGCGCCGGGCACGACGTCCACTGGGAGCAGCCCGACCGCGTGGTCGCCGACCTCGCCGCCTTCGTCGCGCACCTCGAACACCCCGCGACTCCCGGCCCGTCATGAAGGCGTGCAGGACCGCCGATTGGCCAGATTGGCCAGTTACTCATTGAATACCCGCGGTTACATCCACCTGGCCGACAAGACTTGCTATCGTGTTACTCGTTGGTAGCAAGCCGAACGAGGGTCACGAGGGGCCGGCGTATGCATCGCCGCTGCTCCTCGGGCGGGTTGGTCGAGACGGACTGTCCGGCAAGGGGGCTGGGCGGCCACGGCGCCTGCGCATACGCACCCCGCGGCCTTCGAACTCCAGTTTTCTCGCTCACTCATTCGAACAGGTGAGACTCCTCATATGGCTCGTTCCCTGGTCGACTTACTGACCACGCATGCCTCGCAACAGCCGGAGCGGACGGCATACCGCTACCTCGTCACGGGCGACTGCGACGGAGAGATCCAGGACATCTCGTACGGACGTCTGGCCCGTCGGTCCCGAGCCGTCGCCGCCTGGCTGCAGGAACGCGGTCTGGCCGGATCCCGCGCACTGCTGCTGTACCCGCCCGGCCTGGAGTTCATCTCCGGCTACCTGGGCTGTCTTTCGGCCGGGGTCGTCGCCGTGCCGGGCGTTCCCCCGCAGGGGCGGTCGCAGAACCACCGCGCCCTGACCCGCATGAAGCGCCTGATCGCCGACGCGGACGCCAAGGTGATCCTGGGCGGCCGCGAGGTGCTCGCCACCCTGGCCGCCCAGGGGGAGCACCTGCCCGAACTGGACGCGATCACCTGCGTCGCCACCGAGGACATACCCGACGAGGCGGCCGACTCCTGGCGCGAACCCGACCTCACCGACGACTCGGTCGCCTTCCTCCAGTACACCTCCGGCTCCACCTCCGCCCCGCGCGGCGTGATGGTGACGCACGGGAACCTGCTGGACAACCAGCGGGCGATCACCGAGCGGATGGGCCACACCCCGGACACGCTCGCGGAGTACGACCACGAACTGTTCGTCAGCTGGCTGCCCGTGTACCACGACATGGGCCTCATCGGCCCGGTCCTGAACACCGTCCACCTCGGCGCCACCGCCACGCTCTTCTCGCCCCTGCACTTCCTCCAGCGGCCCGCGCGCTGGCTGACCGCCCTCAGCCGCTACCGCCCGCACACCAGCGGCGGCCCCAACTTCGCCTACGAGCTGTGCCTCAAGCACGCCACCCCCGAACTCCTCGACGGACTCGACCTCGCCCGGTGGAAGGTCGCCTTCAACGGCGCCGAACCGGTACGGGCCGCCACCCTGCGGCGCTTCACCGAGACCTTCGCCCCGGCCGGCTTCCGGCATGAAGCCCTGTACCCGTGCTACGGCCTCGCCGAAGCCACGCTCATCGTCACCGGCGGCTCGGCCGACACCCCGCCCACCCTCGCCGCGGCCCCCGGGTCAAGTCCGCACGCGGGCGCGGCCGACGCGGCCGCCGTCGGCTCCGGGCGGCCGATCCCCGGTACGACCGTGGTGATCGCAGACCCCGAGCGGCGGGAGGAGTTGCCCGAGGGGGAGGTCGGCGAGATCTGGGTGAGCGGCGCGAGCGTCGCCAAGGGTTACTGGCGCAACGCCCTCGCCACCCGCGAGACCTTCCGGGCCACGCTGCAGGACCGTCCGGACCGTTTCCTGCGGACCGGCGACCTCGGATTCCTGCGCGAGGGCGAACTGTTCGTCACCGGCCGCCTCAAGGACCTGATGGTCATCGACGGACGCAACCACTACCCGCAGGACCTGGAGCTGTCCGCCGAGATGTCCCACGGCGCGCTCCGGCCGGGCTGCACCGCCGCGTTCTCCGTGGACGGCGGTGCCGAGGGCGAACAGCCCGTCATCGTCGCCGAGACGGCCCCGGACGCGGCGGCCGACTCCGAGCGGATCACCGAGGTGATCCGCAGCGCGATCGGCGAGGCCCACGGCCTCGCGGTGCGTGACGTCGTGCTGGTCCACCCCGGCACCATCCCCAAGACGTCCAGCGGGAAGATCCAGCGCCACGCCTCCCGGGCGGCGTACCTCGCCGACGCCCTCGCGGTGGTCGGCGCGCCCGCCGCGAGATGAGGTAGACGAGGTCACCCCCCCGTCGGCGCGGACACCCGCGCCGACGGGCACCCCGGTCGTACCGGCCGTACACCAGGGGTTCCTCAGTCGCGCGCCGGTGCCTCCGCCGTCCACCGGTCGCCGTCCACCGGTCGCCGTACCCGTCGTACGGAATCCGTCTGAACCCGAGTTCACGAGGACACCTTTCCCCGATGCCTGCGAGCGAGTCCCCGAAGCAGTTCCCCGAGATGTCCGTCACGACCTCCGAGGACGTGCGGGCCTGGCTGGCGTCGGCCGTCGCCGAGGCGGCCGGGCTCGCCCCGTCGGCTGTCGACCCCCAGCGGCCGATCGCCGAATTCGGCCTGGGATCACGCCAGTTGGTGACCCTGGCCGCGGAGCTCTCCGGCCGGATCGGCCGCCCCGTGGAGCCGTCCCTCGTCTTCGACCACCCCACCATCGCGGCGCTCGCCGCGGCGGTCCTCGGCGAAGGGCCCGTCGGTGCGGCGGCGCCGGTGCCGGCGGCCGCGCCCCTACGCGGCGACGAGGACATCGCCGTCATCTCCATGGGCTGCCGCTACCCCGGCGGCGCCGACGACCCCGAGGCGCTGTGGCGGCTGCTCGCCTCGGGCGAGGACGCCATCACCGAGGTGCCCGCGGGCCGTTGGGACACCCGGGGCCTTTACGACCCCGACCCGGAGGCCCCCGGCAAGGCGTACACCCTGCGCGGCGGCTTCCTCTGCGACATCGACCGTTTCGACGCGCCCTTCTTCGGGATCTCACCGCGCGAGGCCGCGGCCATGGACCCCCAGCAGCGGCTGCTGCTCGCGACCGCCTGGGAGACGATCGAGCGCGCCGGGATCGTCCCGGACACGCTGAACGGCAGCTCCACGGGCGTCTACATCGGGCTGTACGACAGCGGCTACCTGGCCTCGGCCGCGCTCGGCCGGCTCGACGGGCACGTGGGCACCGGCTCCGCGTCCAGCGTGGCCTCCGGACGCATCGCCTACACCCTCGGCCTCCAGGGCCCGGCGGTCACCGTCGACACCGCCTGCTCCTCCTCCCTCGTCGCGCTGCACCTGGCCGCGCGGGCGCTGGCGAGCGGCGAGTGCGACCTCGCGCTGGCGGGCGGCGCGACGCTCCTTGTCACCCCGCGCGGACACGTCGAGTTCAGCCGGCTGCGCGGGCTGTCGCCGACCGGGCGGTGCAGCCCGTTCTCGACCGACGCGGACGGCGTGGTGTGGGCCGAGGGCTGCGGTCTGGTGCTGCTCAAGCGGCTCGCGGACGCGCGCCGCGACGGCGACCGGGTCCTGGCCGTCGTCAAGGGGTCGGCCATCAACCAGGACGGCCGCAGCCAGGGCCTGAGCGCCCCGAGCGGCCCGGCGCAGGAACGGGTGGTGCGCGCCGCCCTCGACGCGGCAGGACTCCGCCCGGACGACCTGGACCACGTCGAGGCGCACGGCACGGGTACCCGGCTCGGCGACCCCATCGAGGGCCGGGCGCTCGCCGCCGTCTTCGGGCCGGGGCGCCCGGCCGACCGGCCGCTCGGCGTCGGCTCCCTCAAGTCCCACATCGGTCACACCCAGGCCGCGGCCGGCATCGGCGGCGTCATCAAGACGGTCCTGGCCCTCGGCCACGAACTGTTCCCGGCCTCGCTGCACGCCGACACCCCGACCGAGCACGTCGACTGGGCGGGCGGCGGCCTGCGGGTGCACAGCGGAGCCCGGGCTTGGCCGCGGGGCGGCGACCGGGTGCGGCGGGCCGGGGTGAGCGCGTTCGGGATCAGCGGTACGAACGCGCACGTGGTGCTGGAGGAGGCGCCGCGGGACCTGGTACGGCCGGCCACCGGGACACCCCCGGCGGAGTTCCCCGGCGCGGCCCTCTTCCCGCTCTCCGCCCGTACCCTCCCCGCCCTCCGGGGCCAGGCCGCCCGCCTCCTCGAAGCGCTCGACGAACAGCCGCGGCCGTCGCTGCCCGGCGTGGCCGCGACGCTGGCCCACCACCGCACGCACTTCGAACACCGGGCCGTCGTGCGGGCGGCCGACCGCGACGACCTGCTGACCGCCCTGCGCGCACTCGCGGAGGGCCGAACCGACAGCGGCACCGACGGCCGAACCGACAGCGGCACCGACGGCCGAACCGACAGCGGCACCGACGGCGGTACCGCCATCGGTACCGACAGCGGTAGCGATACGGTCGTCGGACACCAACAGGCCATTCCCACAGGCAAGTTGGCCTTCGTCTTCCCCGGCCAGGGCTCCCAGTGGACCGGCATGGCCCGCGATCTGCTCGACCGCGACCCGGTGTTCGCGGACGAACTCGACCGCTGCGACGCCGCCCTGCGCCCCTTCACCACCTGGTCGGTGGCCGCCGTGCTGCGCGGTGCCGCGGGCGCCCCGCCCCTGGACCGCGTGGACGTCGTGCAGCCGGTCCTGTTCGCCGTGATGGTGTCTTTGGCCGCGGTGTGGCGGGCCCGGGGCGTACGGCCGGACGCCGTGATCGGGCACAGCCAGGGCGAGGTGGCCGCGGCCTGCGTCGCGGGCGCGCTCAGCCTGAGCGACGCCGCCGCGGTGGTCGCGCTGCGCAGTCAGGCCCTGACCGGGCTGTCGGGCACCGGCACCATGGCCGTCGTCGCCCTCCCGCACACCGAGGTCGAGGACCGCCTCGCCGACCTCGACGGACGGGTCTCGGTCGCCGCCGTGAACAGTGGCCGCTCGACGGTGATCGCCGGTGACGTCGAGCCGCTGGAGGCCCTGCTCGCCGACCTGGACCGCGAACAGGTCTTCGCCCGCCGCCTCGACGTCGACTACGCCTCCCACAGCCCCCGGGTCGAGCCGGTCCGCGCGACGGTCCTCGAC
This sequence comes from Streptomyces sp. NPDC007896, assembly GCF_042959425.1. Lineage (NCBI taxonomy): Bacteria > Bacillati > Actinomycetota > Actinomycetes > Kitasatosporales > Streptomycetaceae > Streptomyces > Streptomyces sp. NPDC007896. The sequence goes on from NZ_JBIBKX010000015.1 coordinate 170,454, forward strand.
GAACTCGACGGCGTCACCACCTGCCCGACCTCCGTCACCTGGTACTCCACCGTCACCGGCGAGCCGGTCACCGAGGAGATGGAGGCCGACTACTGGTACACCAATCTGCGTGAACCCGTCCGCTTCGCAGCCACCGTGGAGCGCATGGCGGCCGACGGCTACCGCTGGTTCGTCGAACTCGGCCCCCACCCCTCCCTCGTCACCGCCCTGCACACCATCGCCGAGGACTCCGGCCACGAGAACCTGGTCGCCGTCGGCTCGCTGCGCCGCGACGAGGACGGACCCGCCTGCCTGGACCGGTCCGCCGCCGAACTCCACGTCCACGGGCGGCGGATCGACTGGCGCCGGCTGGTCCCCGACACCGCCCCCGTCGACCTGCCGACATACGCCTGGGACCCGCGGCGCCACTGGATCGAGCCCGAGTCCGCCACCGGTGCCCCCGGTTTCCTCGACCGTGCCGCGCACCCCCTGCTCGGCATCCAGCTCCAGTCGCCGGACGAGACCCGCTGGACCTTCCGGGGCGAGTGGTCCAAGGACACCGCCGACTGGCTGCCCGACCACACCGTGTTCGGCCGGACCGTCGTCTCCGGCACCACCCTGATGGAACTGTGCCGCGCCGCGCTCGCCGTGGCCTGCCCGGACGACCCGGACGACCTCACCGACCTGCTCCTCCTCAGCCCTCTCACCCTCCCCGGCTCCGGAACGGTCGAGGTGTCCGTCGAGGTGGTCACCGCCGGTCCCGTACCGGAGATCACCGTGCACAGCCGCCCGCGCGCCCAAGAGGCCACGGGCTGGACCCTGCACGCCACCGCGTCAGCGTCCGCGCCTGTCGCGCCGACGGCGGATCGGCCCCCGGTGTGGCCGGAGGCGGCCGAACCGGCCTGGACCCCGGGGACGTACGAGCGGCTCGCCGAGCTGGGCCTCGGCTACGGCCCGGCCTTCCAGGGCGTACGGTCGGCGGTCACCACCGGCGACGGTGAACTGCTCGCCCGGCTCTCGCTGCCGCCCACGGCCCGCGACGCGGCCGAGCCGTACCCCCTCCACCCCGCCCTGCTGGACGCCGCGCTGCATGTGGTCGCCGGGATCGACGCGTCCGAGGGCCGGGTGCTGCTCCCGGTCGCGGTGGGCCGGTGCGTCCTGCCGCCCGGTGGCGCGAGGGACCTCACCGCGGCCGTACGACGCACGGGCGGCTCCGACACGGACCTCACCCTGGACATCACGCTGTGGGACGCCGACGGTCTCCCGGCCGGTCGTCTGGAGGGCGTACGACTGCGGGCCGCGGACCCGGCGGACCTGAACGGCGCCTCGGAGAACGCCCGGCACCTGTACGAGGTGGTCTGGACGGCCGTACCCGAACAGCCCGCCGAGGCGCCGGGCACCGAGTGGGCCGTGGTCGGCGACCCCTCGGACCCGGAGGTCGCCGGGGCCCTGCGCGGCCTCGCGGCGGCGGGGATCCACGTCCGGAGCGGGACGGGCGACGCAGACGTGAGCGGGACGGGCGGCGCCGACGTGCTCGTACGGTTCTGGCCGCGCGCGGCGACGGACGCCGAACCGGCCGCCGCGGCACAGGAGTCGGCGGCCGCGGCCCTGGCCGAACTGCGTGCCCTGATCGCCCTCCCGCAGGACGAGACACCTGCCCGGACCGTGTGGGTGACGCGCGGTGCGGTCGGGGCCGTCGACGAGGACACCGTGCCCGGCCTCGCCCAGTCCGTGCTGTGGGGGCTCGCCCGCAGCGCCCGCGCCGAGCACCCGGACCTCGGCCTGACCCTCCTCGACCTCGAGGACTCCGACCCGGCCGATCCGCTCCTGACCGCCGCCACCCACGCCGAGGAGCCCGAACTCGCCTCCCGCGCGGGCGCTCTGCTCGCACCGCGGCTCGTCCGAGTCCGCAGCCGGGACGTGCCGCGGATACCGGCGGGGGACCAGTACGAGCTGACCGGCCTTCCGGCGAACCCGGCCCTGCGCGCGGTGGCGCCCCGGGAGGGCCTGGCTCCCGGGCAGGTGAGGATCCGGGTGCACGCGGCCGCCCTGCCCGGCGCCCCCGGCGACGAGACGCCGCGCGCCGGTGTGCTCACCGAGGTCGGCACCGACGTCGAAGCTCTTGCCCCCGGCCTGCGGGTCACCGTCCTCTCCGACACCCCGCTCGGCTCCGAGCTGATCGCCGACGCGGGGACGGTCGAAGTGCTGCCCGACGACCTGCCGTTCACGGCCGCGGCCGCCGGACCGGACCGCCCCCGGCACCCCCAGGTCCTGCCCGTCACCGCCGCGCACGAGGCGATACGGCGGCGGAACGCGACCGGCACCCCGGTCGTCCTCGACCTGGTCGGCCGCCCCACCCTCGTACCCACCGACGGCACGGTGCTGATCACCGGAGGTCTCGGTGCCGTCGGACGGCACATCGCCCGGCTCCTCGCCGAACACGGCGTTCCGCGACTACTCCTGACGTCGCGTCATGGACCCGATGATCCGCGCGCCGCCGACGTCACCGCCGAACTGACCGCGCTCGGCGCCGAGGCCGAGGTCGCGGCCTGCGACGTCGCGGACGCGGCGGCCCTGGCCGAGCTGCTCGGGCGTATCGGCGAGGAGTCGCCGCTGCGCGGTGTCGTGCACTGCGCCGGAGTCCTGGCCGACGGGGTGGTCGCCGAGCTGACGCCCGAACGGCTCGCACAGGTACTGCGCCCCAAGGTCGACGGCGCCGCCCACCTGCACCGGCTCACCGCCGACACGCGACTCGACCTGTTCCTGCTGGTCTCCTCGGCCGCCGGAGTCGTCGGCAACGCGGGCCAGGGCAACTACGCGGCGGCCAACGTCTTCCTGGACCAACTCGCCCACCACCGGCGGGCCCTGGGCCTGCCCGGCGTCTCCCTCTCCTTCGGTGCCTGGGTGGGCGAGGGTCTCGCCGCCGCACACGCCGACCTGGACCGGATGGCCCGTCTAGGCCACCGCGCCCTCACCCCCGACCAGGGCCGCGAACTCGTCGAACTCGCCCTGCGACAGGGCGCCCCGCACCTGGTCGCCTGGGCCCTGGACCTGCCACGCCTGCGCGAGACCGCGGCCACCACGGGCGGCGGTACTGCGGCGGTGTGGCGCTCGCTGCTGCCCGCGCCCCGCACCGGCCGAAGCGGCGGCGAGAGTCTCGCCGACCGCCTGGCCCGGCTGCCCGAGGCCGAACGCGCCGAACGCGTCCTGGCCCTGGTCCGCGAGGAGGTCTCGCGCGCCCTCGGCCTGCGCTCGACGGAGTCCGTCCGCCCCGACCAGCCGCTGCGCGAACTCGGCATGGACTCGGTGACGGCGGTCGAACTCCGCAACCGCATCGGCGCCCGGATCGGTGCCAGGCTCCCGGCCACGTTGCTGTTCGACCACCCCACCGCGGCCCGGCTCGCCGCGCATCTGCTGTCCACCGCCCTCGCGACGGGCGACCGCACCACTCCCGCCACGCGCCCCACGCGCGCCACGGCCCCGACCTCCGACGAACCGGTGGCCCTGGTCGCCATGGCCTGCCGGCTGCCCGGCGGTGTGAGCGATCCGGAAGGCCTGTGGAGCCTGGTCGCGGAGGGGCGCGACGCGGTGGGCCCCTTCCCGGCCGAACGCTGGGACGCGGCGGCGCTGTACGACCCCGACCCGGACGCCCTCGGCAAGTCCTACGCCCGTGAGGGCGGCTTCCTGAACCACGACGATCTGGAGTCCTTCGACGCGGGCTTCTTCGGGATCACCCCGAAGGAAGCGGCCGCGATGGACCCGCAGCAACGGCTGCTGATGGAGACGGCGTGGGAGGCGCTGGAGCGCGCCGGAATCGTGCCCGCCGAACTCGCGGGCAGCACCACCGGTGTGTACGTCGGCATGTTCGGCAGCGACTACCTGGCGGGGTCCCGCCTCGACCAACTGGACGGATACGTCGGTACGGGCTCGGCGCTGAGCGTGGCCTCGGGGCGGCTCGCCTACACGCTGGGACTGGGCGGCCCCGCGCTGACGGTGGACACGGCCTGCTCCTCGTCGCTGGTGGCACTGCACCTGGCGGCGCAGGCGTTGCGGTCCAAAGAGTGCGACCTCGCCCTCGCCGGTGGCGTGACGGTGATGGTGACGCCGGGAACCTTCGTGGAGTTCAGCCGACTGCGGGGCCTGTCCCCGACCGGCCGCTGCCGCTCCTTCTCCGACGACGCCGACGGCGCCATCTGGGCCGAGGGCGCCGGCATGGTCGTACTGAAGCGACTGAGCGACGCCCGGCGCGACGGTGACGAGGTGCTGGCCGTGCTGCGCGGCACGGCCGTCAACCAGGACGGCCGCAGCCAGGGGCTGTCCGCGCCGAACGGTCCGGCGCAGGAACAGGTGATCCGGCGGGCACTGGAGCTGTCCGGGCTGGAGCCCGCCGACATCGACTACGTGGAGGCGCACGGCACGGGCACCACGCTGGGCGACCCGATCGAGGCGAACGCCCTGGCGGAGGTCTTCGGTGACTCACGCCCGCGGGACCGCCCCCTGTACCTGGGCTCGCTCAAGTCCAACATCGGTCACGCGCAGGCCGCTTCGGGTGTGATCGGGCTCGTCAAGGTGGTGCAGTCGCTGCGCCACCGGACCCTGCCGCGCACCCTGCACGCCGACACGCCCAGCAGACACGTCGACTGGGAGAACAGCGGGCTGCGGCTGGTGCGGGACACGGCGGCCTGGCCGTCGTCGCCCGGCCGGACACGACGCGCCGGAGTGAGCGCCTTCGGGATCAGCGGGACCAACGCGCATGTGATCGTGGAGGAGGCCCCGCCGGTCGAGAAGGCGGATCGCAAGGACGAAGTCCCGCCGGGGAAGCGGCTGTTCGTGCTGTCGGGGCGCAGCGATGCCGCCCTGCGGGGGCAGGCCGCGCGACTGGCGACCCACCTGACCAAGGAGGCCGGCGAGGACATCGCTCTCCTCGATGTCGCCCACACCCTGGCCCGGCACCGCAGCCACTTCGAACGACGCGCGGCCCTCGTCGCGGGTGACCGGGACGAACTGCTGCTACGGCTCGGCGCGTTGGCGAGCGGGCGGGCGCCCCTGGCCGCGCCCCGCGACGACGGGACGGGCAAGGTGGCCTTCGTCTTCGCCGGGCACGGCGGTCAATGGCCGGGCATGGGTGTCGAGTTGATGGCCGGTTCGGAGGCGTTCCGCGAGGAGATGGCCCGCATCGATGAGGCCGTTCGCCGGCAGGTCGGCTGGTCGGTGCTCAACGTGCTGCGGGCGCCGGAGGAGTTCGCCCCGCTCGGCCGCACGGAGTTCCTGCAACCGGTGCTGTTCGCGGTCAACGCCTCACTGGCCGCCGCCTGGCGCGCGCTCGGCGTCCGCCCGGACGCCGTCGTCGGGCACAGTCTGGGCGAGATCGCCGCCGCGTACAGCGCGGGCGCCCTCACCCTGGACGAGGCCGTGACCGTGGTGACCGGGCGCGGGCAGGCGGTCGTACCGCTGGCGGGCAAGGGCGGCATGCTGTCCCTGGAACTGCCGCCCGCGCGGGTGGCGGAACTGCTCGCGCCGTTCGCGGGCCGGCTGTTCGTCGCGGCGGTCAACAGCGCGCGGTCCACGGCCGTCTCCGGCGAGGCCGACGCGCTGGCCGAGCTGCGCCACCGCCTCGACGAGCAGGGCATCACCGCACGCCCGCTGTCGACACCGTTCGCCTCGCACACCCCCTTGATGGACCCGATCCGTGCGGAGCTGCTCGACCGTTTCTCCGGCGTCAGGGGCGCCCGGACACCGACCCCGCTGTACTCGGCGGTGCTGGCCGAACCCGTCCCCGGCGACCGGCTGGACGCCGACTACTGGTACGCCAACGTCAGGGAGCCGGTCCGCTTCGCGGACACGATCCGACGGATGCTGGACGACGGCTACCGCTACTTCGTCGAGCTGAGCCCGCACCCCTCGCTCACCTCGTCGATCGAGGCGGTGGCGGCGGAGGCAGGGATCGACGCGGTCGGCGTCGGCTCGCTGCGCCGGCAGAGCGACGGACACGACGTACTGCTGCGCGGGCTGGGAGAGTTGTACACGGCCGGGCACACGCCCGACTGGCCGGCGCTGTTCCCGCAGGGCCACCGGGCCGACCTGCCGACCTACGCCTTCGCCCGCGAACGCCACTGGCTCGCGCCCGCCCCGGCCACCGCCTCGGCCGGCGGATCACCGCTGCTCGGCACGCACCTGGAGGCCAGCGACGAACCCGACCGGCATCTCTTCCAGGCGGACATCGACCTCGACGACAGCCGCTTCGCCTATCTCACCGACCACCGGGTCACCGGCGAAGTCTGGCTGCCCGGCGCCGCCTTCCTCGACATGGCCCTGGAGGCCGCGTCCGCGCTGCGGGGCGGAGGCGAAGTGCGGCTGGCCGACGTCAGGTTCGTACAGCCGCTGTCGCTGGACGTGGACCGGCCCGTACGGCTGCAACTGGTCGTGCGGCCCGCCGAGGACGGCTTGCGGGACTTCACCATCGCCTCGACACCCGCCGGTGGCCATGGCGTGCCGTGGAAGCGGCACGTCAGCGGACGCCTCGCGGTCACCGCGGAAGCCGCCGCCGATGACGACGAGCGGCTCGACACCGTGCGCGAACGGTGTGACGAGCAGGTCGATCTGTCGGCCGTCTACGCCGGGCTCGCGGCCCTGGGCATCGACTACGGCCCCGCCTTCCGGGGGCTGGAGGAGGGCCGCCGTACGGACGTGGCCGCCCTCGGCCGTCTGGCCCGGACGCCCGCCGCCGGTCATCTGCTGCATCCCGCCGTCCTCGACGCGGCCTTCCACACGGCCGCCCTGCCGGGCGGCGCGCCCGAGGGCCGGGCGTTCGTGCCCGCGGCCGTCGGGCGGCTGAGGTTCACCGGACTGCGCACGGCGCCCGTGTGGGCGACCTGCCGACTGCGTTCCGTGGACGGCGACACCGCGACCGTGGACCTGCGGCTGTGGGACGAGAGAGAGCAACTGGTACTGGAAGCAAGCGATTTCGAGCTGGCCGCACTGTCTCCGCTGGACGGCGCGCTCTTCGAGACCCAATGGCAGCCGCGCCCGGCCGCGCAGCAGCAGCCCGCCGAGGGCAGTTGGCTGATCCTGGCGGACGACACGGGCGTCGCGGCCGAACTGGGCGAGCGGCTCGGCTCGACCGTGCCGCGGGTGATCGCCCGCAGGGGTGAGTCGTTCGGGGTCGAGGGACCCGGTCGTTACGTACTCGACCCCGCAGATCCGCGGCACCTGGCCCGCCTCCTGGACGAGGCCTTCCCCGACGGGCCGCCCGAGCGGGTGGTCCAGCTGTCCGCGCTCGACGCCCCGGCGATCACGGATGCCGGTACGGCCGAGGAGGCGGCCCGGCTGTGCTGCCTGAGCACGCTGCACCTGGTACGGGCGCTGGCGGACCGGCCGCGGGGCCGGACCCCCCGCCTGTTCGTCGTCGCACGGGGCAGCCAGGCCGCCGGTGACAGCAGGTGGGTGACGCACCCTCAGCAGGCCCTCGCCTGGGGCTTCGGCCTCGCGGTGGCGCAGGAGTACCCGGAGCTGTCGGCCACCCTGATCGACCTGCCGCCCACCGACGGTGTCGACGCCCTGTGGACACAACTGCGGCACGCGGACGACGAACGGCTCGTCGCGCTGCGGGAGTCGGGCCGACTGGTCCCGCGCCTGGCCCGCACCCGTCCCGACGACGGCGGCAACGGTGAGGTCACCCCCGACGGGGTGTATCTGATCACCGGCGGTCTGGGCGGCCTCGGCCGAGTCGTCGCCGAACGACTGGTCCGCCGCGGCGCCCGCCGACTGGCCCTGATGAGCCGGGGCGAGCCCGACGCGCACACCGCGAGCTGGATCAAGGGTCTGGAAGAGCACGGGGCCACCGTGCACCTCGCCCGCGCCGACGTGGCCGACCGCGAGGAACTGACGGCAGCCCTGGACGCCGTACGACGGGAAGCGGGGCCGATCGCCGGAGTCGTCCACGCGGCCGGTGTCCTCGACGACGCGACGGTGGCGAACCTGACCGACGAGCGCGTCCTGCGCGTACTCGCCCCCAAGGTCCTCGGCACCACGCTGCTCACCGAACTGATCCCGGAGGCCGAGAGCCTCGTCCTGTTCGCCTCGGCGGCCGGTCTCCTCGGCTCCGCGGGGCAGAGCCCGTACGCGGCGGCGAACGCCTTCCTCGACGCCTGGGCGCACCACCTCTCGCGCGCCGACCGCCGGGCGCTGAGCCTGGACTGGGGCGCCTGGGCGGGCGTGGGCATGGTCGCCGAGTCCGGCACCCGGGCCGCCGGGACCAGCAGGTCCGGTCTGCTCGCGTTCTCCCCGCAGGACGGCGGTGAACTCCTCGAACGGGTGCTGGCCACCTCCCGCCGCCAACTCGCCCCCCTCGCCCTGGACTGGGAGACCCTCGCGCTCGACCCGGACGCGGCCCGCGCCCGCCCGATCCTCGGCGACCTGATCACCGTACCGACCGGCGGTGGCGACGCGGACGACCTCGTCGCGCGGGTGTTCACGGCGACGACGGAACGGGACCGCGCGGACCGCCTCGAAGCGTATGTACGGGCCCGGGTCGGCCAGGTCTCCGAAGGCACGGTGGACGTCTCGGCGACCACGGCCCTGAAGGAACTCGGCCTGGACTCCCTCATGCTCGTCCGGCTGCGCAACGCCTTCGCCCGCGAGCTGGGCGCCGAACTCCCCGCCGCCACCGTGTTCTCCGCCTCCGACATCCGCGGCCTGGCCCGGGCGCTCGGCGAGGCGCTGCCCGAACGGGACACGGTCGCGCGGGCCGGGGAACGGCGGTCCGAGGCGCGGCGGCCCGTGGCCGCCGTCGAGGTGCCCGAGAGCGAACTGCGGCCAGCGACCCGCGATGTCGTACGACTGCTGCGCAGCGCCCGGCCGGGCATGCCGGACGCGGCCCATGCCGTCGGCCTGGCCTTCCGGCTCACCACGCCCACCACCCGCGAGGCGCTCACCGACATCCTCACCCGCCTCGCCGGACGGCACGCCGCACTGCGCACCGCGATCGTGACCGGTGCTGGTGCTGGTGCTGGTGCTGGTGCTGGTGCTGGTGCGGGTGCGGGTGGTGAACACGCGCGGTTGCTACGGGTGGACCGGGAGGTCGCACGGCCGGTGCTGCGCTGGACGGACGTGCCCGCAGACGGCGCACTCGACGCGGCCGACCGACTGCGCCTGCTGCTGGAACCGCGGTTCGACCTGGCGAACCCTCCGTTGTGGCGGTTCGAGCTGCTCGACGCCGGTGCCCGGGGCCAGTTCCTGGCGTTCGGCGCGCACCACGCGGTGAGCGATCTGCAGTCGCTGCTGCTCGTGGCGGGGGAACTCGACGCCGAACTGTCCGGCACCTCGCTCGGCGACGCCGTCACCAACCGGGACATCGACCTCCTGATCGAGGCGCAACAGACGGACGACACCCCCGACGAGGGCGCGACAGCATGGCGCGAGGCCTTCCAGGGCAGTGCCCGACTCGACCTGACGCTCGCCCGGCCCCGCCCGGCGACGCGCTCGTACCGGGCCGGCAGCGTGAGCGTGACGATCCCCGACGGGCTCATGGAACGGGTGTCGACCGCCGCGAGCGGGCTCGCCATCACGCCCGCCGCCTTCTGCCTCGGCACGCTGACCGTGCTGCTGGCCAGGATGCGGCAGAGGGAACGTTTCGTTCTCGCCGTGCCCGTCGACACCCGCATCCACGCCGACGCGTACGACGCGGTGGGCTTCTTCGGAGTGCCGGTGCCGTTCCCGGCCGAGGCCGGAGCGGGCGAACGGATCGAGCGGGTGCTGCGCCGCACCGACGGCCGCCTCGACCGGGTCCTCGCGAAGGGCGCCATGTTCTCGGACGTGCTGTCGACCCTCGCCCGACAGGGGCTGCACCGGGCGAACGCGCCGCTGGTGGAGGTGTACTTCAACTACGTACGCTCTTCGGCGGGCCGCCTCGCCCACCTGGAGGTCCTGCCCGCCGGGACGGGGTACTCCGACCTCGACCTGATGATCACCATGACCCCCGACGCGGGCCGGATCCGGCTCGACCACAACCTCGACATCCTGGACGCGGCGACCTCCGTCGAGCTGGGGGAGGACTTCCTGCGGCTGCTCGCGGAGGCGGCGGACGATCCGACGGCGGCGGTCCGTTCGACGCCGGGTACGGCGGCCGAGGCGACCCCGGCGGTCCGTTCGACGCCGGGTACGACGGCCGAGGCGACCCCGGCGGTCCGTACGACGACGGGCACGGCGGTGGAGGTGCCCGAGGCGGCGACCGAGGACGCCCGTCGCTCCCCGCGCCGGTCGCTCGCCCTCGCCGCCACCTTCGCCCTCGGAAATCTGCCCCCGCTGTGCGAGGCCGCGGTCGAGGAGGGCACGCGGGACGGCGGCCTGACAGTCGCGGAAGCCCCGTACCACCAGGTGCTCGCCGCCCTGCGCGACCCCTCCGGCGTCTTCGCGGACCCCACCGCGGCGGTGGGCGTGGCGCTGCTGCGGGCGGCGGACCTGGAACGGTTCGGCCCGGTGGACGACGCGCTGCTCGCCGAGTTGCGTACCGCGTTCCCGGCCGCGCTGCGGGCCCTGTCCGAACGGACCCGCAAGCCGCTGATCGTCGGCTTCCTTCCGTCCGCCCACGCGCAGGACCGCTTCGCACGGTGGGAGCGCGAGATCGCCGACGAACTGGCCGAGGTGCCCGGCATCGCGGTGCTCCGACCCGACGACTGGACCCGGCGCCACGCCGTCGCCGAACGCTTCGACGAGCGGACCGAGCGGATCGCCCACCTCCCCTTCACCCCGCGGTTCCAGGCGGCGGTGGCGCTTTGCCTCGCCGATGTCGTACGTGCGGTACGGCGCCCCGCGCCCAAGGTGATCGCGGTGGACGGCGACGAGACGCTGTGGGGTGGAGTGGCCGGGGAGATCGGCCCGGAGGCGGTGGACCTGACAGGACCACGTGCGCTGCTCGCACGCCGGCTCCTTCAGTGGCGTGCGGCGGGCGCGCTGTTGGCACTGGTCAGCAACAACGACGAGGACACGGTACGGGCCGTACTGGACCGCCCGGACAGTCTGCTCAAGGCCGAACACTTCAGCGTGCTCTCCGCGACCTGGGGCCCGAAGTCCGGTCGGCTCGCCGAGGCGGCCCGGGCGCTCGGCCTCGGCCCGGACAGCTTCCTGTTCCTGGACGACAACCCGGTCGAGATCGCCGGAGTGCGGTCCGCGCTGCCGGAGGTGCTGTCGGTGACGTGCCCGCCGTCGGCCGGACTGAGCGCATTCCTGGGCAGGTTGTGGCCGCTCGTCCCGGCCGCGGCGACGGCCGAGGACGCGTTGCGGGCGCGGTTCTACGAACAGGAGCGGGACCGGGACGCCGTGCGCGCGCAGGCCGGATTCGAGGAGTTCCTCGCCCAGTTGGAACTCGGGGTCGACATCCGGGCCCTGTCCGAGGCCGACGTCGAGCGGGCCGAACAACTCGTCCGCCGTACCAACCAGTTCACTCTGCGGGCCCGGTCCGCCGACGGGGACGATCTCGGGCGGTGGCGGGAGCGCGGTGAGGTGTGGACGGCCGCGGCCCGGGACCGGTTCGGCGACTACGGCCAGATCGGGCTGCTCGCCCTCCGTGCGGACGGCGACCAACTCGACGTACTGGCCTGGCTGATGAGCTGCCGGGCGCTCGGCCGGGGAGTCGAGGAACGGCTGTTGCGGTGGCTGGCCGACCGAGCCGACGAGCTGGGCTGCGTCAAGGTCCGGATGACGGCGGAGCGCACCGCGCGCAACGTACCGGCCCGGCGGCTGCTGGCCGCGCTCGGTGGCGGAGAGCAGGAAGACGAACGCCTGGAGACCGTGGTCACGCCGGAACACCTGCGGGCCTTCCGGTCCTGGAGGCGGGGGTGAACCGGCGGCACCGACGGGTGAAAGCGGTGGCAGTGGTGGCAGTGGTGGCAGTGAGCGAAAGGACAAGTCACGGGGTGAAGGACTCTCATGCGTGAGATGAACGAGGGCGCGTCGGCGTACGCCGGACAGCGGGCGACGGCCGAGGCGATCGAGCGGGGTGATGGCGGCGGGCTGAGCGTGGACGCCCTGCTGGCGAAGGTGAGGACGGCCGCGGCGCCCGTGCCGACCGGTTCCGACGGGGGCGTTGCGGCGGCAGCGGTTCCGGACGTGGTCCCGGACGTGAAGGGTCTGGCGGCCGCCGTCGCCGCCGTGGCGGGCCGTCACCTGCCCGAGGGGCATCTGTCGCCCGACGCCGACTTCTTCGACGCCGGGGGCACCTCGGTGGGCGCGGTGGAACTCGTCGCGGCGCTGGAGGACGAGCTGGGCATGGAGATCGCCCTCGACGACGTCTTCGCCGACGCCCGCCCGACCAGCCTCGCCCACCGCTGGCTGTCCACCGCACACACCACGGCCACCCTCTCGGCACCGACCACCTCGGAAACGCGGACGTCCGAGGCGGCTCGCACCCTCCCCGTCCCGGCCCCCCGCACCCTCCCCGTCCCGGCCCCCCGCACCGTCCCCGTCCCGGCCCCCCGCACCGTCCCCGTCCCGGCCCCCCGCACCGTCCCCGCGGTGCCCGTCACCCCCGCCCCGTACTCCAGGGCCCGGCCCGAGGACCTCGACCAGATCCTGGCCGACCTGGCGCTCGCCGACCGGCTGCCCTGGACCGGTGACCCCGAGCCGCTGCCGCCCCGTCGGATCCTGCTGACCGGCGCCACCGGCTTCCTCGGCAGCCATATGCTCCTCGACCTGCTGCGGCACAGCGACGCCCATGTCCACTGCCTGGTCCGCGCCGCCGACGAGGAGGCGGCCCTCGGGCGGCTCGGTGAGGCGCTCAAGAGGTACGAGCTGCCCTGGTCGTCGGAGGTCCGCCGCCGGGTGACCGTGCTCCCCGGCGACATCAGGCGCCCGCACCTGGGCCTGTCCGACGAACTGTGGACCACGCTCACCCACGAGCTGGACAGCGTCGTCGGCGTGGCGGCGGCCGTGGACTTCCTGCGCGGCTACCAGTCGCTGCGGCAGAGCAACGTCATCGGCTCGCTGACCCTCGCCGAACTCGCGGCGACCGGCCGGCCGAAGCCGCTGCACCACATCTCCTCCATCGCGGTCTTCAACGAGGTCGGCATCACCGCGATGGGCGAGGACGACCCGCTCGCCCACGTCGACCGCCTCGTCGCGGGCTACGACCAGACGAAGTGGGCGGCGGAGGTCGCCCTGCGAAGGGCCCGCGACCACGGCCTGATCGTCACTGCCCTGCGCCCAGGCGGCATCGGCGGCCACACCAGGACCGGCGCCTACAACCCGCAGGACCTCAGCAGCGGTCTCCTCTCGGCCTTCGGCCGCTTCCGCACGGTCCCCGCCTTCAACCACCTGAACGCGGCTCCGGTGGACTGGGTGAGCCGGGTCGCGGTCGGCGTCGTCTGCGAACCCGACGCGTGGGGCTACGACTACAACCTGACCGGCGTATCCAACACCCTCGACGACGTCGTACGGGACATGGCACTCGGCGGGATGCACGTACGCGTACAGGACTGGGACGAGTGGCGGACCGATGCCCTGGCCCGGCTGGAAGCCGAACCGGTGCCCGAACTGGGCTTCCTCACCAGGGTGTTGCAGAGCCCCACCGCGCTCAGACTGTGCGAGGCGACCCTGAAGGGTCCGGCGGCGACCGCCGAGCGCACCGCCACGCTCGTCGAGGCGCTCGGGTTGCGGCCCGCCGCCCGCTACGACGCCCAGGCCCAGCTGAGGACGTTCGAGCGGCTCGCCCAGGACGGGTTGGCCCGGCTGCCGCACAAGGACGACCAGCCCTACCTGTGGTTCTCCGAGACGACCGAGGGTGGTGTCGGTCCGGTCGGAGCCCCCGCCGACACTCCTTGCTCGATGGCGCTCACCCTCTCCCTCGCGAGCATGTACCAGCTGGTGAAGGAGCGCCGGGTCGATGTCACCGGCGAGTTGACGTGCGCGGCGGTGCATCGCGAACCGCTGGTCGTCGAGCGCGGCGACGTCTGGATCCGGCCCGAGGAGGGCATCCCGCAGCGGCACGGTATGCGCCACCGGCTCCTCAGCTACCGGCTGGCGCTGCGTGACGCGGACGGCGGCCGCTGGTGGCTGGAGGGCCACAAGTACGCCCGTGCCCGTCGTGACGTGTGGCGCCAGACCCGGGCACTCACCGTCGAGATCGGCCGCGAGGGCGCACCGGCGGCTTTGGCGGGCGAACTCGTCGTGCCCGCCGACACCTATCTGCGCGACCAGGTCGACGGCATCAAGGTCGACCCGCGCCTGACCAGCCAGGAGAAGCGGGCCGCCAAGCTGACCTGGCTCGCCTGGTTCGGCCTGGAGATGGGCCGCGGTCTGCTCGGCCCCTTCGCCCGGGCCGCCGCCGACCTCCTCGACCTGCGCCGCACCCCGACCCCCTCGGAGCACCACCGATGATCCTCCGGAGCACCGACTCCCGCACCAGGCCGACGCTCCGCAAGGTCAGGAGCACCACGACCCTGCGTCCCCTCCACCACCGCCTCGACCCGGCGCGGGTCGAGGAGATCCCCCTCCGTGCCGACGACGGCGTACGCCTCGGCCTGACCCGCGTCGACAGCGGCGACACGGACCGCCCCGCCGTGCTGCTCCTGCACGGGCACACCGCGTCCGCCGACATGTTCCTGCTGCCCGAGACCCGCAACCTGGTCGACGTCCTGCTCGACGACGGCTACGAGCCCTGGCTGCTCGACTGGCGGGGCAGCTGCCGCCTGCCGTACAACGAGACCGGCCAGAGGTACACGTACGACGACGTCGCCCTGTACGACATCCCCGCGGCCGTCTCCCAGATCCGTCGCCGCGTCGGCGACCGGCCGCTGTTCGTGATCGCCCACTGCGTCGGCTCCCTCACGCTGTCGCTCAGCATGACGGCCGGGCTGGTCCCGGGCCTCGCGGGGGTGGTGTCCCAGGGAGTGTTCCTGACGCCGAAGCTCGCGGGCCGCACCTCGCTGCGCATGTCGCTGGCGGGGGAGCTGCTCAGGTCCCGCATCGATCACATACCGGTCGACATCCGCAAGGCCGGCCTGTGGTCGAAGTACACCCCTTTGTTCGCCCTCGCCTCCCGCGGGGCGAGCTGCCCGGATCCGACCTGCCAGATCCTGCACAACTCGGCGTGGGGGACGGGCGCCTCGCTGTTCGTGCACGAGCACCTGTCCGAGGCCACCCACCACCGGCTCGCCGAGCTGCTGGGCCCCGCCCCGCTGTGGATCCTGCCGCATCTGCGCCGCATCGAGCTGGCCCGCACCGTGGTGCGCTGGCACGACGGCGATCACCGCTACCGGGCGCTGCCGCAGAACGCGCTGGACGCGGCGGCCCGTATCGACACCCCCGTCCTGCTGCTCGCCGGCAGCGAGAACGGCCTGTGGCTCGACTCCCAGAGGCTCTGTCACGACGTACTCGCCCGCAGACAGCCGCAGTTGGACGTCGCGTACACCGAGATTCCCGGCTACGGCCATCTGGACACGTTCCTCGGCAAGGGCGCCGCCCTCGACGTGTTCGGACACATCCTCGAATTCCTCGGCGAACGACGGTGACGGCGGCCCGGGCGGCCGGTTACCGTACCCGTCAGTAACCGGACCGCACCGCAGGAGGCCACCCATGCCGCAGCTCGAAGTCGACGGCGCCAGACTGACGTACGACGACGAGGGCCCCCGCGACGGTGCGGGCGCGCCCCTGGTGTTCATCCACGGCTGGACCGCCAACCGGCACCGCTGGGACCACCAACTGGCGCACTTCTCCGCCACGCGGCGGGTCATACGTGTCGATCTGCGCGGCCACGGCGAGAGCGACGGGTCGGGACGGCGGAGCATCGGGGAGCTGGCCGGGGACGTCCTCGCCGTCCTCGATCACCTGAAGGTCGACCGGTTCGTCCCCGTCGGTCACTCGATGGGCGGGATGATCGCCCAGACCCTGACGCTGGGCCACCCCGAGCGGATCGAGCGCATGGTCCTGGTGAACTCGATCAGCCGGATGACGTACAGCCGGGGGAGGGGCCTGCTGATGGCGGTGTCCACGCGGGTGCCGTTCAAGCTGTTCGTCGCCGCCAACATCCAGCGGGCCTTCGCCCCCGGCTACCCGCGCGAGGAGATCAAGGAGTACATCCGGACCTCCGCGAACACACCGCGGGAGGTGGTCATGACCTGCTACGGCGCGATGCGGTCCTTCGACGTCCTCGACCGGGTCGGGGAGATCCGTGTCCCCACCCTCATGATCCACGGCTACTACGACATCCAGCTGCCCGTCTCCCAGATGCTGCGGATGGCGAAGGCGTACCCGGACGCGGAGGTGCGCATCCTGGACGCCGGCCACGAACTCCCGGTGGAGAAGCCCGAGGAACTCACCTCGACCATCGACCGGTTCCTGACCGAGCGCCCCTGAGGCGCCCGCGAGCCTACGAGGTTGCCTCAGGACCTGTCCGGCCGAGCGACCGGCAGCGGGCGTCGGGCGACCTCGTGGGCTTCCTCGGGGGGCAGGCCCAGCATGCGCAGGATGAGTTAGGCCATCTCCTCGTCGGTGCCGGGGCCCGACTGCTCGGACTTGGCGGACGACTTCAGCTGGAGCAGCCCGAGGAGGGAGCCGCCGACGGCGCTGAGGGCGACGAGGGGACTGTCCACCTGGAAGCGGCCGGAGGCGTTGCCCTTCTCGATGTCCCGCAGGGCGCGGGGGCCCAGGCCGAAATCGGCGTGGATGCGGGGGAGGCCGCCGGTGATCTCGCGACGGACGGGCGAGCCGTCGTGCCGCGGTGACCCCGCGGCACGGCAAAGGCCGGAGCGGCGGACTCCCGCTCCGGCCTGCGCACCTGCGTCAGAACTACAGGCCGGCCGTCGACAGCCAGCTCTTGGCCACGTCCAGCGGGTCCTTGTTGTCGTTCTGCACCTGGGCGTTGAGCTTGACCAGGGTGTCCGTGTCGAGCTTCGCCGATACGGCGTTGAGCGCGGAAACTCCGGCGGCGGAAAGACCGCTCTTGTAGGCCAGCGGCGTCACGTTCTCAAAACCGAAGAGATTCTTCGGGTCTTGAAGGACCACGAACTTGTTCTTGGTGATTCCGGGGTCGGTCGTGAAAATATCTGCGGCCTGAATGTTGTTGCCCTTGAGGGCCGCCACGGTCAACGGTCCACCCGCGTCCAGCGCCTTGAACGACTTGAATTCGAGGCCGTATTCGGACTTGAGGCCCACCAATCCCTGCTTGCGCGTCTGGAACTCCGGCGAACCCCCGATGACCACGTCCTTGGCCGAGGCGGAGAGGTCGGCGATCGTCGACGAGGTCGTGAGCTTGTACTTCTTGGCGGTCGCCTCGTTGACCGCGATCGCGTCCTTGTCCTCCGCCTTGGAGGGCTCGAGCAGGGTCAGCTTGGCATCGAGCGCGGCCGTGATGGCCTTGCTGGTGTCCTCGACCGTGGTCGGGGCCGCCTTGGCGTTCAGATAGGCCAGCAGCGCGCCGTTGTACTCGGGCAGGACGGTGATCGTGCCGTTCTTGATCAGACCGTAGGTGGTCTCGCGGCTGCCGATGTTCAACTTGTAACTGACCTTGATGCCCTTGGCCTTCAGGGCCTCGCCGTAGATGTCGGCGAGCAGGATGCTCTCGGGGAAGTTGTTGGAGCCGACCACGACCGTGCCGCCCTTGGCGGTGTCGCCCTTCAGCGGGTCCTTGCTGTCGGAGTTGTCGGAGGAACCGCAGCCCGTGAGGGCGGCCGCAGCCACAACCAGCAGGGATACAGCGTACGTTGCGGTCGTTCTGGTGCTTCTGGCGTGAGTCACGTTGGTCATCCAGACTTGTGCATGGGCGGTCGGCGGCCGGAAGGCATGGCGTGATGACGATCCAATCGAGCCCAGTAACGCACCGTCAAGACACGAATAGATCACCGATGGAGATCACACGGCTTCGCCGCGTGGGCGCAACCTGACCGAAACGTGCGCGAATCCGACGTATCGTCATGTCAGCTTTTGGTTGATCATGGCCGTACTCTTGCGGCAGCCGCTAATGTTGGCCGAGTCGGGGGACCTGGTTCCACTTGCTCGGCCCGAGCGTGCTGGCTTGACCCAGTCCACGCAGCCCGGGCTGCGGGCTTCCAATTGGGAATGAAGTCAAGGAGGTTTGGTGCCCGCGCACAGGAAAGCCGCCCGGGGGCCGCAGACCACGGCTCCCCGAATAGGCCGGACGCCTTCCCTCCTGGACCGTTGGCCTTTCCGCAGGAAACTCAACGTCCTGGTGATTGTCCCGCTCGCCGTTGTTTCGGCGATGATCGCCTATGTCGTGTACGCCGAGATCGACTCGGCCCGTTCCGCCGCCTCCACCGCCCAGCTCGTGCGGGACAGTGCGCAGGTCACCAAGCTCATCGACGGCGTACAGACCGAGCACCGGCAGGCGCTCCTCGTCTCCCTGCGCTACGAGGCCGCCCGCTCCGGCGACAAGGCGCCGGGCACCTCCGCCTTCCTCCAGGCGCAGCAGAAGGTCGCCGCCCAGGCGGAGGCCGTGCGGTCCACCTACGGGGACCGGCTGCCCGACGCCGAGGCCCAGGCGCTCAAGGAGCTGGAGGGCCTCGACAGCCTCCGCAAGACCATCGAAGAGGGCCCGATCCCCGCCGACAACATCGACCCGGCGTACGGATCGGTCATCGAGGGCCTCATCAACGGCCTCGGGCTCGGTCAGTCGGGCGGCGAGTCCTCGGAGTCCGCGGGCAATCTGCTGGACGCGCTGCTGCGCGCCGACACCGCCCACGCGTCCTTCGAGACCAGCGTGTTCGCGGCCCGGACCCGGGACCCCAACGCGCTCATCGAGTACACCGGCGCCGTGGGCGACTACGAGCAGTACACCTACCAGGCCGAGCGTTTCACCCGGTTCGCCAGCCAGGAACAGGGCGCCCAGCTCGCCGCGATCGAGCACAGCCCGTACCAGAGCGTCGTCGCCCAGCACTACGCCGCGCTGCAGGTCGACCCCAGCGGTCTGGTCGCGGGGAACGCCTCGCAGCTGCGCGCCGCGCTCGACGACGCCCTGGCCGCCGACCCGACGTACCAGCGTCAGGCGGAGAACCGGCTGAAGATCACCGAGTCGCTCATCCACCAGATCGCCGCCGACACCCAGAAGGCGTCCAGCGACGCCTGGTGGCAGGTGCTGTGGCTGGTGGCCGCCAACCTCGCCGCCTTCGCGGCCTGGATCCTGTTCTCCGTGCTGGTGCGCCGCTCCGTGGTGCGGACCGTGCGGAGCCTCACCGAGGCGGCCCAGCACGTGGCCGACGCGGCCGAGACCGAGCTCGCCCGGGTCGCCGACGACGACGCCGACGACGCGAGCCCGCCGCGCCTGGAAGCCGTACCCGTGCCGGTCCGCGACGAACTCGGCGAACTCGCCGAAGCCTTCAACCAGGTGCAGGTCACCGCGACCGCCCTGCTGGAGCGCCAGGTCATCAGCCGCCGCAACATCGCCGAGATGTTCGGCAACGTCGGCCACCGCGTCAGCAACCTGACCGCTCGTCAGCTCGCGCTGATCGACTCGGTGGAGCGCGGCGAGACCGACCCGGAGGTACTGGACCGGCTCTACCGCATCGACCACATCGCGGTACGCCTCCAGCGCAACGCCGACAGCCTGATGCTGCTCGCCGGCATCCGCGAGACGGGCCTCAACACCGGGCCCATGCGGCTCAGCAACATCGTCCGCGCCGCGCTCGGCCAGATCGAGGGCTACCAGCGGGTCACCCCGCACGCCGAGGGCGATGTCACCGTCGCCCCCGACATCGTCGGCGACCTCACGCTGATGCTCGCCGAACTGCTGGAGAACGCGGTGACGTTCTCCCCGGCGTCCAGCAGCGTCGAAGTCGTCCTGCGGCCCCGGCACGGCTCCGGCGGCGGCGCCTTGATCGAGATCATCGACCACGGACTCGGGATGAGCGCCGAGCGGCTGGAGGAGGAGAACGCCCGCCTGATCCGCCGCGAACGGCTCGACCTGGCCCCGACCGAGGTCCTCGGCCTCTTCGTGGTCGGCGGTCTGTCCCGGCGCTGGGGCATCGAGGTCGTCCTGACCCGCACCCCGGGCGGCGGCGTCACCGTCACCGTCGCGGTGCCCGGCTCCCAACTGCTGCTCGCCGACCCCACGGGGGCCGCGGCCAGGGCCCCGCACATCCTGCCGCCGCCACGCCGCTCCGGCGGGACCGAACCGCGCCCCGCGGCGGTCGACCCGGAACCCGGCCCCTCGTCCCTGCCCCGCAGGATCCCCGCGCGCGGCCGGGGAGCGGACGGCCACACGGGCCGTCAGGAACCGACGGGCGACGGCGCCATGGGCGGCTATGCCGGTGCCTCCAGGCCCAGGCCGGGCGGCACACCGGGCACCACGCCTGCGGGGGCGAGGCAGCCCGCGGAGCGCGAGACAGCGCGACGAGGCACGCCTCAGGACGCGGTCGGCGGCCCGGGTCACCAGCGTGGCACCGGCACCGGCATGGAGAGCGGACACGGCCGGCCGTCGCGCGCCGCGGGCAGCGGCATCGACAGCGGGCTCGTGCAGAGGTCACGCGGCGCGAGCACCGGCCCGGGGAGTGCGGCGGGGCAGCCGCCGCGCGGCCCGAACACCGGCACGAGCGGCGGGCTCGGCCAGCCGCCCCGCGGCGCGAACACCGCGCGCGGCTCCGGCACGGCCCCGTCGATACCCGGCAGCGCCCCGGCGCGACCGGGCGAGGGCGGCCCCAGTCCGCTCAGGCGGCGGGTGCGCGGTGCGACCCTGCAGGCCACCACCGCCTCGACCCGGCTGCCCAAACAGACCATCACCAACCCACGGCCGCCCGCCTGGCAGACCGCCGACGCGGAAGCGGCACGATCCGAGATCGACGAGTTCGAGGAAGCCGTCCTGCGGGCCGAGCGCGAGAGCGCGACAGAGGTCCGTGGTACCGGCTTCGGGTCGGCCCGTTCAGGGGGCCGTCCCGACACCTCTGGCGATTCCAGCACAGAGAACAACAGACCCTCATTCCCGGAAGGCATGAGCAAGTGACCATGTGGACAGGTGGACCGGAGTCCGCAGCCGTGGAACAGGCGACGGACGTGAAGGCCGCCGCTGCCGACTTCAATTGGCTGCTCAATCGTTTCGCCACCGAGACCGCCGGCGTCGTCGACGTGATCGGGGTCTCCTCCGACGGTCTGTTGATCGCGGTGTCCCAACTGCGCGGCAAGGCGGACTCGGAGCGGCTCGCGGCCATCGTCTCCGGGATCACCAGCCTCGCCATGGGCGCGTCCGGCAACTACGGCCTCGGCGGGCTCAACAAGGTCATCATCGACCTCGAGGAAGGGCACGTCCTGGTGTCCGCGCTCGGCGCGGGCGCCGTGCTCGGCGTGGTCGCCTCCAAGGAGGCGAAGCTCGGGAACATCGCGTACGAGATGACCCTCTTCGCCAACCGCGCCGGTGCCGCTCTGAGCCCGCAACTGGTCATGGAGCTCAAGAACACCGTGGGGATCGCGCCGACCGGTTGACGGTCGGCGGGGGCGTCACGAAGGCCGGGACGACCCGCGAGGTGAAGGGTGAGGACGAGATGACGGCCGGCGAGCCATCAGCCGCCGACGACGACGCATGGGGAGCGGAGCACCCCCCGTCGATCGTCAGGCCATTCCTGCTGACCGCGGGGCGGATCGCCGGCGGTGACAGTCTGGTGCCGACGATTCCGATCGAGACGCAGGTCGTCGCGACGGATCTCGGTCTGGCCACGCTGGACGCCTTCGTCTTCGACCAGCACCGCGACATCATCACGGTCTGCCGCCAGCCGCAGTCACTGGCAGAGATCGCGGCGAAACTGCGGATGCATTTGAATGTGATCAGGGTGCTCGCCGACGATCTGCGCGCCGACGGTCAACTGGCCTTGTACGCACCGCAGGCCGAATCCGCCCGCGACGCCACCGTATTGCGAAGGGTTATCGATGGTCTCCGAGCTATCCCCGACTCCCGGGGCGCGATCCGTGAGCGCTGACACCGAGGGTCCCCGGCCGCCGATGCCGGTGAAGATGGTGATCGCGGGCGGCTTCGGCGTGGGCAAGACCACCACCGTGGGTGCCATCTCCGAAATCGAGCCGCTCACCACCGAGGCGTCCATCACCTCGGTCGCCGCGGGCATCGACGACCTCTCCCACACCCCGGAGAAGATGACGACCACCGTCGCCATGGACTTCGGCTGTGTCACGCTCGACCCGACCCTGAAGCTCTATCTGTTCGGCACCCCCGGCCAGGAGCGCTTCGGGTTCATGTGGGACGACCTGGTCGAGGGTGCCCTCGGCGGGCTCGTCATCGTCGACACCCGCCGGCTCGACGACTGCTACGCGGCCGTCGACTACTTCGAGCATCGCGAGATCCCCTTCGCGGTGGCCGTCAACGCCTTCGACGGCAAGGTCGAACACGACCTGAACGACGTACGGTGGGCCCTCGACGTCGGCGACCACGTGCCGCTCACCGTGTTCGACGCCCGTGAGCGCGGGTCCGTACGGGACGCGCTCCTCGTCGTCCTCGAACACGCCCTGGCGACCGCGCAGCAGTGAACGAAGGAAAGAGGGGGGACGGGCCTTGTGGCTCGTCCCCCCTCTTTCCTTTTCCTCAGGCCGTACGGCGCCTGCGTACCCCCGGGGACACCGCCACCCGGGCAATGGCCCAGAACAGCACCAGCACGAGCAGCGCGAGGATCGCGGTGAGGGCCGCGCCGCCCACCACCTTCTCGTAGTTGCGCTGGTAGAGGCCGTCCAGGATGTAACGGCCGACCCCGCCGAGGCTCACATAGGCCGCGATGGTCGCCGTGGACACGATTTGGATCGCCGCCGAACGCAGACCGCTGAGGATCAGCGGCAGCGCCGCCGGCACCTCGACCTGGAACAGGACCTTCCCCTCCGGCATGCCCATTCCGCGGGCGGCGTCGACGGGGGAGGGATCCAGGGTGCGGATCGCCTCGTACGTGGTGATGAGGATCGGCGGGACCGCCAGCACCACGAGCGGGATCATCACGGGCACGATGCCGAGGCCGAGCCAGACGAACATCAGCACCAGCAGCCCGAAGGTGGGCAGCGCCCGGGCACCCGCCGACACGAAGGCCAGCGCGTTGCCGCCGCGGCCGGTGTGTCCGGTGACCAGGCCGATGGGCAGGCCGACGGCCGCGGCGATCGCGAGCGCCCCGGCGGTGTACTGGAGGTGTTCCCACACACGCTGCGGGATGCCGTCGTACCCGTGCCAGTGGGAGCCGTCGGAGAAGAAGGACTGGATGAAGTTGAGTACGTTCACGAGACGCTCTCCGGTGTGCGGGCGGCGCCCGCGATCGTGGACGTACGGCGTGCGGCCTTGCGGCCGGAGGTCGGCTGCCAGGGGGTGAGCACGCGGCGCAGCAGGACGAGCACGGCGTCGACCAGCACCGCGAGAACGGCGGTGGTGACCACCGAGTTCACGGCGAGGAGAGGGCGGTGGTAGAGCATGGCGGTGGTGAGCAGGTTGCCGAGCGCCCCCTGGTTGCCGATCAGCGAGCCGACGCTGACCAGACTGATGCTGGACGCGGTCGCCACGCGCAGCCCGGCCATGATCGCGGGTACGGCGATGGGCAGTTGGACCTGGAGGTAGCGCCGCAGCGAACCGATGCCCATCGCCGCGGCGGCGGCGTTCGTCTCCTCGGGGACCGAGCGGACGCCGTCGACGACCGCCGGGACGAGAACCACCAGACTGTAGAGGGTCAGCGGGATCATCACGGTGGTCTTGCTCAGCCCGGTGTAGTCGATGAGCACCACGAAGAAGGCGATCGACGGGATCGCGTACAGCACCGTGGTGATCCAGAGGACCGGCGGATAGATCCAGTTGACGCGGACGCACAGCAGGCCGATCGGCAGCGCCAGCAGAAGGCCGACGAGAACCGGGACCAGCGCCTCCTGCATGTGCGTGGAGATCAGGCCGAAATAGCTGCTCTGCAGGTCGCTCGGGATGTCGAAGAAGCCGTTCATCGCGCGGCCTTCACCGTGGAGACACCCTCGGAGTCCGCGGCGCGGCGCTGCCTGGCCGCGCGGATCGCCGCGGCGACCGTCTCCTGACCGGCGAGCCCCAGCACGCGTCCCGCCCCGTCCACGGCGACCGCCTGACCGGTGGGCGAGAGCACCGCCCGGTCCAGCGCGACCCGCAGCGAGTCCTTGCCGACCTCGAAGGCCTGCCCGTACGGCTCCAGTGCCTGGACGTCACCGGCCCACACCGTCAGGTCGGCCCAGCCCAGCGGCTTTCCGTCCGCGTCGGTGACCAGGACCGGCCCCGCGCCGCCCGACTTCCCGGCGAGCTGCTGCCAGTCGCTGCCGACCGGGAAGACCTGGGAGCGGTCGAGTGCGAGGTCGCGGGTGGACAGGAACGACAGCCCGCGGATGCCCCGGTCGCCGCCGAGGAACTCCTCCACGAACGCGTCGGCGGGCGCCGACAGCAGCTCGTCGGGGGCGGCGAACTGGGCGAGCTTGCCACCGGTGCGCAGTACGGCGACACGGTCGCCGATCGTGATGGCCTCGTCCATGTCGTGGGTGACGAACACGATGGCCTTGCCCAGTTCGCCCTGGATGCGCAGCAACTCCTCCTGCAGACCACGCCGGACGACCGGGTCGACGGCGGAGAACGGCTCGTCCATCAGCAGGATCGGCGGGTCGGCGGCGAGTGCGCGGGCGACACCGACGCGCTGCTGCTGGCCGCCGGAGAGCTGGTAGGGGTAGCGGCGGGCCATGGCCGGGTCCAGGCCCACCCGTTCCATCAGTTCCGCCGCGCGGGCGCGGGCGCGCTGCTTGGACCAGCCGAGCAGCCGCGGCACCGTGGCGATGTTGTCGAGGATCGTGCGGTGCTGGAAGAGTCCCGCGTTCTGGATGACGTAACCCATGGACTGGCGCAGGGCGTTGACCGGCTTGCGGAGGATGTCCTCGCCGTTGACGCGGATCGTGCCGCTGCTGGGCTCGATCATGCGGTTGATCATCCGCAGTGTGGTGGTCTTGCCGCACCCCGAAGGCCCGACGAGCACGGTGATCGAGTGGTTCGGTATCTGGAGGGACAGGCGATCGACGGCCACCGTGCCGTCGGCATATCGCTTGCTGACATCTTCGATGGCTATCAAGCGTCGAAACCCTTCGGGAACGGCTGTGATCGGACGTGACCGGATCACATGCACGAGGCTGCGTAGTCTAGCCAGTTGGCGCGTGTGTTCGGGCACCGCGGGCTGGCCGGTTGTGGAGGGTGCGCAGGTGGAGGCCGTCGCGTCGCACGAGCCGGTCGGGTGAGAGCGGGCGCTCCGCCGTGCGGGTGATCTCCGGGCGTGGCGGCGCGGGAGCGACGGCATCCCCGGGGAGACTGTCGCCCTCATGCCCTGCCGCCCCGGGGACAGGGCCTGTCCCCGCCACAGCCCGGAGAGACTCACTTGCGATTCCCCTTCCGCCGGGCCGCGCTGGCCGGCGCCGCCGTGCTCCTCGTGTCGTCCGCCCCGGCCGCACCAGCCGCCGCCAACGACACGGTGGCCGACCCGGCCCAGTACGTGAACCCCTTCGTCGGTACCGCGCCCGGAGGAGCCGATTTCGGCCACGGCGGTGGTGCCGGAAACACCTTCCCCGGCGCGACCGCGCCGCTCGGCGGGGTGCAGTGGAGCCCGGACACGGTGACCTACCAGCACGGCGGGTACGCGTACGGGGACAACCGGATCAGAGGGTTCAGCCTCACCCACATCTCCGGGGCCGGCTGCAGGGACTACGGCAATGTGCCCTTCATGCCGATGCTCGCCGGCGACACCAGTGGACGGGCGACCTTCTCGCACGCCAACGAGCTGGCGACACCCGGAAGCTACCGGGTCGTCTTCGACAACGGCATCGGCAGCGAACTCACCGCCACCCAGCGCTCCGGCATCGCCCGCTTCACCTACCCGGCCACCGACGACCGCCCCGCCGCGCTGAGCGTCGACGCGGGCAAGGCGTTCAACGCGGCGACCGGAACGGTCGACATCGGCACCGACACCCTGTCCGGGTTCACCGACAGCGGCGGCTTCTGCAAGTCCGCCAACCGCTACCGGCTCTACTTCCACGCCGTGTTCGACCACCCCTTCGCCCACGTCGTCCACCCCGACGGCAGACCGGGCGCCGCGCAGGTCTCCTTCGGACCCGACGTACGCACGGTGACCGTCCGCGTCGGCGTCTCCTTCGTCAGCGTCGACGGCGCCCGCGGGAACATCGCCGCCGAGCAGCACACGGACCCGTACGACCAGATCCGGCGGGCCGCCCGCGACCGGTGGAACGACTGGCTCGGCCGCATCAGTGTCGGCGGCGGCACCGACACCCAGCGCCGGGTCTTCTACACCGCCCTGTACCACTCGCTCCTGCACCCCAGTGCCTTCAGCGACGCCGACGGCCGCTATCCCGGCATGGACGGCCGCATCCACACCACCCCCGCGGGACACGTCCAGTACGCGAACTTCTCCGGCTGGGACGTCTACCGCTCCCAGGTCCAGCTGCTCGCCCTGCTGGCCCCGCACGAAGCCTCCGACATCGCGCAGTCCGTCCTCAACCAGGGCGTCCAGGCCGGCTACTTCGACCGGTGGACCCTCGCCAACGGCGGCACCGGCGTCATGGTCGGCGACCCGCTGCCCGTCATCGCCTCCGCCGTCTACGCCTTCGGCGCCACCGACTTCGACGCCCGCGGCCTGCTGCGCGCTGCCATGGCGGGCCGCAACGACGGGCGCCAGCGGCCCGGACACGCGCAGTACGACTCCCTCGGCTACATCCCCGCCGGCACCAAGGGAGTGTGGGGCCCGGCGGCCACCACCCTCGAATACGCCGTCTGCGACTACGCGTTGGCCCAGCTCGCCCACCGTCTGGGCGACACCTCCGCCTACGACACCCTGCTGAAGGCCTCCGGGAACTGGCGCAACCTCTTCAATCCCGCCACCGGCTACCTCCAGCCGCGCGCTGCCGACGGCACCTGGCCGGCCTTCACCCCCGCGCAGACGAAGGAGTACGTCGAGGGGAACGCCGCCCAGTACACCTGGATGGTCCCGCACGACCTGCCCGGGCTCTTCACCCTGATGGGCGGGAACGCCGCCGTCACCGCCCGCCTCGACACCTTCTTCACCCAGCTCAACGCGGGCGGCACCCAGCCCTACGCCTACCTCGGCAACGAGCCGTCGTTCGACACCCCCTGGGCGTACGACTTCGCGGGCCGCCCCGACCGCGCCCGCGACACCGTCCGCCGCGCCCTGACCACCCTGTTCAGCGACCGCCCGGACGGCCTCGTCGGCAACGACGACCTCGGCGCGATGTCCTCCTGGGTCGTGTGGGCGAGCCTCGGCATGTACCCGCAAGCCGCCGGCACCGGGCAACTCGCCCTGGCCGACCCGGCCTTCCCCAGCGTCGTCGTGCACCGCCCGGGCGGCCCCAGGACGGTGCTCGTCGCGCCCGACGCCTCCGCCACCAGCCGCGACGTCCGCACGCTCACGGTCACTGCGCCGCACCGAAAGGGTTCGTGAAACCGGCGTCGAGCCGGCGGGGCTCGGGACCGTCAGACGGCGACGACCTCGACCCCTGCCTCCGTGAACCGCCGCACGGTCTCCTCGTCCACCGCCGAGTCGGTGACCAGTGTGTCCACCGACTCGGCCGCGCAGATCCGGGCGAAGGCACGCCGGCCCAGCTTGCTGGAGTCGGCGGCGACGATCACACGCTCGGCGCGCTCGCACAGCAGCCGGTTGATCGCCGCCTCGGCCTCGTCGTGGGCGGCCGCCCCGTGCGTCACGTCGAAGGCGACCACGCCCAGCACGGCGACGTCCATGGTGATCTGGCTGAGCACACCGTCCGCGAGCGGCCCGACCAGCTCGTACGACTGCGGGCGGGCCACCCCGCCGGTCAGCACGATCTTGAACTGGGGCCGCACGGCCAGTTCGCCCGCGATGTTGAGCGCGTTCGTCACCACGGTCAGCGCGGGCGACCCCGAGGCGAGATCAGGGCGTACCGCCAGTGCGCGGGCCACCTCGGTGGTGGTCGTGCCGCCGGTCAGGCCCACCGCCTCGCCGGGCGCGACGAGATCGGCCACCGCCTTCGCGATGCGCTGTTTCTCCGAGGCGTGCCGGGCGGTCTTGTAGCGCAGCGGCAGTTCGTACGACACGCCGTGGACGACCGCGCCGCCCCGGGTGCGTACGAGCATTTGCTGCTCGGCGAGCTGGTCGAAGTCGCGCCGGATCGTGGCGGGCGACACCTCCAGCTCGGCCGCGGCCTGTTCGACCTCCAGTCGGCCCCGCTCCACGAGCAGTTCCAGCAGCGCCTTCCAGCGGGCGTCGCGCGACATCCGCACACTCCGTTCCTCGATCCTTCGCGACCCTAGCGCACCCCCGGCATACCGCATTCCCTGGCATTTCCGACGTCGAAATGCTTGATTGTGCTCGAAAGTCGGCCTTAACTTGCACTATCTTGCATGGAGGACGTCAGTAGGAGGGGTACGGCATGACCCATGTCGAGCACGAGCTGAACAGCCAGCCCGAGTGCTGGATCCGCGCCGCCGAGCAGGCCAAGGCGCACGGTGGCGCACTGCCGGAAGCGGGGGAGCGGGTCGCGATCGTGGGCTGCGGAACCTCCTTCTTCATGGCGCAGGCCGCCGCCGCTCTGCGTGAAGGGTCCGGGCAGGGCGAGACGGACGCCTTCGCCGCCTCGGAGTTCCCAGGCAGCCGCTCCTACGACCATGTGGTCGCCCTCACCCGCTCCGGCACCACCACCGAGGTGCTCGAACTCCTCGGGCGGCTGCGCGGGCGTACCAGGACGACCGCGATCACCGCCGACCCCGCGACCCCCGTGACGGACCTCGCGGACGAGCTCGTCGTACTCGACTTCGCGGACGAACGCTCCGTGGTGCAGACCCGGTTCGCGACCACCGCGCTCACCCTGCTCCGCGCCCACCTCGGACTGCACACCGACGCCGTCGTCGCCGACGCGCGCACCGCGCTCGCGACCCCGCTGCCCGAAGGGCTGGTCGACTGCGCCCAGTTCACCTTCCTCGGCCGCGGCTGGACCGTCGGGCTCGCCAACGAGGCCGGGCTCAAGATGCGTGAAGCCTCCCTGGCCTGGACCGAGGCGTACCCGGCGATGGAGTACCGGCACGGGCCCATCAGCATCACCACCGCCGGCACGGCCACCTGGATGCTCGGCGAGGCCCCCGAAGGGCTGGCCGAGCAGGTACGGGCCACGGGGGGACGGTGGGTGGCAGGTGAACTCGACCCGCTCGCCGAGCTCGTCCGCGCCCAGCGGCTCGCGGTCGCCGTCGCCGCGGCCCGCGGACTCGACCCCGACCGGCCGCGCCACCTCACCCGCTCGGTCGTCCTCGCCCCGTCGGCCCGCTGAGCCGGCGGGCCGCGCACCCAGAAGGAGAAGTTGTGCCACTCGCAGCCACCGGTGACCTGGTCACCGCCGCGGCCGGGGCGCGGACCGCCGTCGCCGCGTTCAACATCATCACCCTGGAGCATGTCGAGGCCGTCATCGCGGGCGCCGAGTCCGTGGCCGCCCCCGTCGTCCTCCAGGTCAGCGAGAACGCCGTGAAGTTCCGCTACGGACGGCTGCTGCCCCTGGCCCGCGCCGCCGCCGCGGCCGCCGAACGTGCCTCGGTGCCCGTCGCGCTGCATCTCGACCACGTCGAGAGCGACGAACTGCTCCGCCAGGCGGCCGCCGCCGGATTCAGCTCGGTGATGTACGACGCGGCCCGGCTGCCGTACGAGGAGAACCTCGCCGCCACCCGGGCCGCCGCCGACTGGGCACACGCCCAAGGCCTGTGGATCGAGGCCGAGTTGGGGGCGGTGGGCGGCAAGAACGGTGAGCCGGCGCTCGACGCGCACGCGCCCGGCGCCCGCACCGACCCCGCCGAGGCCCGTGCCTTCGTGGCCGACTCCGGCGTCGACGCCCTGGCCGTCGCGATCGGCAGCTCGCACGCGATGACCACCCGCACCGCCGCCCTCGACCACGACCGCCTCAAGCGGCTGGCCGCGGCGCTCGGCGTGCCGCTCGTCCTGCACGGTTCCTCCGGAGTGCCGGACGACGAACTGACCGCGGCCGTCGCGGGCGGCATCGCCAAGGTCAACGTCGGCACCGCCCTGAACATCGCGATGACCGGCGCCATCCGGGAGTTCCTCGCCGCCCACCCCGAAGCCGTCGACTCCCGCAAGTACCTCAGCGTGGGGCGGGAGGCGATGGCGGGGACGGTGGCGCGCCTGATCCGTGTACTGAGCGCCTGACCTCAGCGGCCCCCGACGTCGACCAGCTTCTCGAAGAAGAACTCGTGCTTGAGGAACGACACGTCGTACTCGCCCCCGGGATACGGCGGGATCAGCTGCGCCGCCTGGAACAGCCGCCAGCCGTCCTTCAGGGCGTCCACACCCGACGCGTACGGCGGCTCGTCGCTGTCCCCGGTCGTGGGGGACGTGCGGCCGGTGCCGTCGTAGACCGACCAGCCCACCACCTCCGCGTCCAGGGCGGAGGTGGCCAGGTAGAGGACCAGAACCTGCTGACGGACACTCATACGGCTTCCCTCTGAGGGCGGTTGGAGACCCGGGTCACCCAGTGGTCCAGGTCGAAGGAGTCGTCCCCGGTGAGCGCGCGCCACAGCAGGACCCGGTGGTAGATCTCGAGGCGGCCGGTGGCGGGCTCGTACCAGGGGAACATCGTGGAGAGTTCCCCGGCGACCCGCGGGTCGCCGAGATCCGAGGTGTCCCACAGCCGCCGCTGCCGCACGGTCGGATTGAAGCGGATCTTGAACATATAGCGGACCACGTCGCTGTCGTTGCGCCGCCCGCCGTGCCACAGGCCATGGTGCACAAACACCACGGTCCCCGCCGGGCAGACCAGCCGGCTCTGCCCGCGCAGATTCTGGTAGCGCCCGGTGTCCGACTCGTTGGTCCGCCGCAGATGGCTGCCCGGCACGCTGAGCGTGCCGCCCATGTCGAGGGTGACGTCCTGCGGGTAGTACATCAGCTGCACGTCGAAGGCGTCGGTGCGCACATCGATGATCGCGTCACCGTGCAGCGGCTGCGCCCGGCCCTCGCGCGGTTCGCGGATGTGGACGAAGTGGTGGTCGACGGCGGGGCCGGGCCCGACGAGGCTCCGCAGGGCCCCGGCCACGGCGGGGAGTTCCAGCAGCCGACGGACGAAGGAACCCGCCGGGTAGGCGGCCGGCACGGAGCTGCCGTAGGGCACCTCGGGCACGCCTGCGCGCAGCACCTCCATGCCCTCGGCGTTCATCTCCGGCGGCACGACGGCGTCCAGCCGCAGCGAGCCGTGGGCCACGAAGTGCGCCATCCGGACCGAACTCAGGAGTGGGGTGCCCGTGGTGTGCTCCAGCGTGTTGGTCATGCGACTCAACGTAGGATCGGCGCCGCCGACGGCGCGTTGGCGCGGCTCACCACTGCTGGTAGTTTTTCACCATGCGGGAGACGGAACTGCACCTCGGCGAGCCGCCCGCCGTCGTCAACATCGGCGTCGGCGTGCACGGCGTGGCGAGCCGCACGGACGTCTTCCGGCTGCCGGAGCTGTGGCAACTGCACCTCTACCAGTACGACGCCGAGCTGACCGTCGACGGCACCGCGCACACCATCCGCCCCGGCAGCGTGAGCCTCGTACCGCCCGGCACCACGGTCCGCTACCGCTACCAGGGCCGCTCCGAACATCTCTACGCCCATCTGCGCATCGCCCCCGCCGGACCGCCCCGCGCCGTCCCCGTGACGCAGGACGCGGGACCCGAATTCCCCATCCTCTCCAGCCTGTTGCTGAACGCGATCGCGGCGGTCCCCGGGGCACCCGAGCACACCCGGGCCGAGATCTGGACCGCGCTGTGGCGTATCGCCCGGCTCACCCCGCCCACCGTCACGAGCCGCGGCCCGCACCCGGCGGTCGGCACGGCCATCGCCCACATCGAGGCCCGGCTGGCGGCGCCGCTCACCATCCCGGAGATCGCCCGCGCCGCCGGGATCTCCCACAACCACCTCACCCGGCTCTTCCGCGCCGAGACCGGCACCACGGTCGTGGCCTACATCCGCCACCGCAGACTTCAGCGCGCCCACCATCTGCTGCGGGCCTCGACGCTCTCCATCCCGGCGGTCGCCGCCTCCGTCGGCATCCCCGACCTGCAGGCCTTCAACAAGGCGTGCCGCCGCGAACTCGGTGCCTCGCCCCGCGTGCTGCGCGGGGCTACTTCTTGACGGCCCTCAGGACGACGAACTTCGCGTCGCTCGCGACGAGTTCACTGTTGCCGAAGAGGCGGCGCAGCTTCAGGTGGTAGCCGAGATGGCGGTTCCCGATGACCCACAGCTCGCCGCCCGGCCGCAGCGCGCGCCGCGCCCCCGAGAACATCCGCCAGGCCGTGGTGTCCGTCGTCGCCTGGTGCGAGTGGAACGGCGGATTGTTCAGGACGAGGTCCACGCTCCCGGCGGGGACGTCCGCGAGTCCGTCGCCCACGCGGAACTCCGCACCCACGCCGTCGGTATTCTCCCGGTACGTCTCCTCGGCCGAGGCGACCGCCTGGTACGACTCGTCCACGAACAGCACCTCCGCCTCCGGGTTGGCCAGCGCCATCGCCGTACCGACGACTCCGTTGCCGCAGCCCAGGTCGACGATCCGCTCGGGGCCCCGGCTGCGCGGCAGGTGCTGGAGGAGGAAGCGGGTGCCGATGTCGAGACGGTCGGCGCAGAACACGCCGGCGTGGTTGACGACGGTACGGCCGGAAACCGGTCCGATGTCGTCGGGGAGCCGGTAGCTGTACGGCCAGGGGTTGGCGGCGCGGGCGATCCCGGGGTACGGGGTGCAGAAGATCAGCCGGGCCTTCTTCTCGGCCAGCGAGGTCCGGGTCGGGCCGAGGATCCGCTCGAAGAGGTGCAGCGTCGAGGTGTGGATCTCCTTGACCATGCCCGTGCCCACGACGACGGTCCCCTCGTGCACGCCGGGCGCCAGCCGGTGCAGCTGGTCCTCCAGCAGGGCGAGGCTCCTCGGCACCCGGACGAGGAGCACGTCGATGCGGTCGGGGGGCGTGTCCTGGGTGGTCAGCAGCCGTACCGCGGCCGCCTCGACCCCGTTGCGGGCCAGGTTCGCCCGGGTCGCCTCCTGCGCGAGGAAGGAGTCGGTGATCTGCGTCGGCCGGTGCGCCGACAGCGCCGTGGCGAGCGCTCCCCAGCGGTCGCCGACCACCACGACCGACCCGGACAGCGGCGTTCCGCTCTCCGCGAGGTGCCGCAGCAGATAGGTGTCGGAGGCGTCCCAGGCACGGAGCTGGTCGCGGGGGTCCTCGGGGAAGCGGGCCAGCGCGTACTCGGCCCAGGGCGCGGTCATCCGGTCGTTCATCGTGGGTCAAGGCTAGCCGAGCCGCAGCTCAGCCAGGTCCGGGCCGGGTCTTGATCAAGTGCGGGCACGGGACGGGCGGGGTGCGCGAGGATGGTGGCATGTCCATGGATGAGGAGCTGTTCCCCCGGAGCCGGGCGGAGATCGCGCCGGGCGCGGTGCATCTGCCGGACTGGCTGGACCCGGTTGCCCAGCGGGAGCTTCTCGATGCCTGCCGTGCGTGGGCCCGCCCTCCGGCCGGGCTGCGTACGGTGCGCACACCCGGCGGCGGCACGATGACCTCACGGCAGGTGTGCCTGGGCTGGCACTGGTACCCGTACCGGTACGCGCGCACGGTCGCCGACGGTGACGGCGCCCCGGTGAAGCCCTTCCCCGCCTGGCTGGACGAGCTCGGCCGCCGCGCGGTCGCGGACACCCTGGGCCCCGAGGCCGCCACCGCCCCGTACGACATCGCACTGATCAACTTCTACGACGCCGACGCCCGTATGGGCATGCACCGCGACAGCGACGAGAAGTCCGACGCGCCTGTGGTGTCGCTGAGCCTCGGCGACACCTGTGTCTTCCGCTTCGGGAACACCGAGTCGCGCTCGCGCCCGTACACGGATGTCGAACTGCGCAGCGGAGACCTGTTCGTGTTCGGCGGGGCCTCCCGGCTCGCCTACCACGGGGTTCCCCGAGTGCACGCCGATACGGCGCCGCCCGAACTGGGCCTGACCGGCCGTCTGAACGTGACGCTACGGGTGAGTGGCTTCCAGGTGCCTTCGGGCGGGGCACCGTACGAGCGGATCATGGGAGACTCGCCCTCATGAACGGCAAGGCGGGCCCCCGGACGGCGGGGGAAGGGAACACGCGGACACGGCTGGACCGGGGGCGCGGGGCGCTCGGACCCGCGCTGGAACTCGTGCACACCGGACGTGCGCCGACGCGTGCCGTACTCACCGCCGAGCTGGGCGTCACCCGGGCGACCGCGGGCGCGGTGGCCGCGGAGCTGGAGGCGCTGGGGCTGATCCGGGTCGACGCGCGGCCCGGCGCGGCGGCCGGTTCGCAGGGACGGCCCTCGCACCGCCTGGAGGTCGCCGAGGACGGTCCTGTCGCGCTGGCCGCTCAGGTGCACGCCGACGGGTTCCGCGCCGCACTGGTCGGGCTCGGCGGCCGGATCGTCGCCACCGCGCCCAGCTGCGAGACCGTCGACGCCGACCCCGCGAAGGTGCTGGGCGCCGTCGTCGAGACCGGCGCGGAGCTGCTCCGTGAGACCGGGCGGCGCTGTGTGGGCGCCGGACTCGCCGTACCGTCCGCCGTCGCCGAGCCGGACGGGCTCGCCCTCAACCCCCTCCACCTCGCCTGGCCCGCGGGCGCCCCCGTTCGCCGGATCTTCGCCGAGCGGGTGCGAGCGGCGGGCATCGAGGGCCCGGCGTTCGCCGCGAACGACATCAACCTCGCCGCCCTCGCGGAGCATCGCCACGGCGCCGGGCGCGGCGCCCGCGACCTGCTGTGCGTGGCCACCGGGCACCGGGGCGTCGGCGGCGCGCTCGTACTCGACGGGCGGCTGCACACGGGCAGCTCGGGTCTCGCCCTCGAAGTCGGCCACCTCACCGTCAACCCCGAGGGCCGCCCCTGCTACTGCGGCAGTCGCGGCTGCCTCGACGTCGAGGCGGACCCCCTGGCGTTCCTCACGGCGGCGGGCCGCGACCCCGGCCCCGAGGTGTCCCTCCTCCAGCAGGCCAACGACCTGATCCGCACCCGGTACGACCAGGACCCCTCCGTCCGCACGGCCACCGAGGCGCTGATCGACCGGCTCGGCCTCGGCCTCGCCGGACTGGTCAACATCCTCAACCCCGACCGGATCATCCTCGGCGGCCTGCACCGCACCCTCCTCGACGCGGACCCCGACCGCCTGCGCGCCGTCGTCGCCGACCGCAGCCTGTGGGGCCAGAGCGGCGGCGTACCGATCCTCGCCTGCACCCTGGACCACAACACCCTGGTAGGTGCTGCGGAGTTGGCCTGGCAGCCGGTCCTGGACGACCCCCCGGCGGCGCTGGCCCGCACCTGAGGTCGAACCCGGTCGCACCCGAGGCCGGACCTGATACGAGGCCGTCGAGGCGGTAGCGGCCCTCTCACGTCCTTGGTGTGCCCAGGTCCCACAGGGCCTGGGCGGCGTCCGGCAGCCGGGGCGGACGGGGTGATG
The DNA here is from genome assembly GCF_042959425.1 of Streptomyces sp. NPDC007896. Taxonomy (NCBI): domain Bacteria; kingdom Bacillati; phylum Actinomycetota; class Actinomycetes; order Kitasatosporales; family Streptomycetaceae; genus Streptomyces; species Streptomyces sp. NPDC007896. The sequence goes on from NZ_JBIBKX010000015.1 coordinate 205,879, forward strand.
TACCGCGCCACTCCACGGCGAGCGCCCGGCCGGGGTTCTCCGTGAAGACGCGCTCCACGAGTTCCGCACCCAGAGCCAGTGCGAGCCGCGGGCGCACCCGGCGCAGCAGATACGGCATCCCGGGGCCGCCGTTGACCGAGCGCGCCGCGGCGGTCGTCGTGTCGGCGCCGAGGAGCAGGCGGTGGCCGAAACCGGCGTCGGCCAGGGCGCGTACGGCGTCGGGCATGCGCCAGTCGGTGGCGTGGTTCGCGCGGGAAGGGCCGTCGAAGGCGAGGTAGGCGCCCGCCTCGGCGGCCTGACGCTGCACCACGAGGTCCGGGGAGCGGTTGAGGTGGCCCAGGATCACCCGGTGCGGCGGCACCTCCAACTCGCCGCACAGCAGGTCGAGTACGTCGAGCGCGGCCGTGCCCAGCTCCAGGTGCACGGCGATCGGCGCGCCCGTGGCGTGGTGCGCCTCGGCCGCCGACGTCATCGTCCAGCGGGCGTGCGCGTCGAGCGCGTGGAAGCCGCCCGCGACCTTGACGAGTCCGGCCCGGACCCCGGACGTGCCGATGCCCGAGGTGAGCTCGGAGACGAAGACGTCGGTCAGCCTGCCGCGCAGTTCGGAGAGTGACTCCGGTGTGTAGTGGACCGCTTGGTGCAGGCCCGTAGCGGCGACCACATGGACGCCGGTGTCACGGGAGAGCAGCGGCAGGTCCGCGGCGCGCCGGCCCAGCCCGTACGGCGTCCACTGCACCACGCTCCCGCCGCCCTGCTCGCGGAACGCGGCCAGTTCGGCCCGCGCGGCGGACGCGTCGCGCAGTTCCTGGCCGGGGAGCGCGGGACTGCCGAAGAAGAGGTGGTCATGGGCGTCGCACACCCCTAGGCGCTCGGGCGGCACGTCCCCGAGGACCGTACGGACCCTCACGGGGACGGCGACACCGAGGCTCGTGGGGGCAGGGCTCACCACTGCCGGCCCCGGGGCAGCAGGTCGCGCCCGGGCGCCGACACATGCAGCACCTGGAAGACCTCGCCGGGTGCCTTGGGCGTGTCGTGGTCCCAGAGAGAGAAGTGGACCAGCTCCCAGTGGCGCGGGTCGACGGCGGCGGCCGCGCACACCGCGCCGTCGAGCGAGGCCAGCCGCTCCGCCTCCGCCGCGGCCTCCGCCATCACCTCGGCCAGGTCGGCGCCCTCCGGTGCGGGCTGCCGTCGCCGCACCGCGACCTGGGCCGGTACACCGGTGGCGCCGCCCTCCTCGTACGCGAGGCCCGTCCAGTTCTGCACCACCGGGCGCCCGAAGTCATTGACGAGCCCCTGGAAGGCACCGCCCCACAGGAAGGAGTTCATGCCTTCGACGGTGTTCCAGAGGTAGAAGGGCGCGTACTGGTTGACCGGCGAGCCGTGCACCCCGCGCTCACGCATCAGATACGTCTTGAAACCGAGCCCCGCCCAGTCGTCGAGGAGGTGCCCGATGCGGGAGACCCGGGCGCGGATGATCCCCATGTCGTAGTCGGCGGGGAACGTCAGTTCGTACTGCATCGCGTGCATCGCATGCCTCCTTGAGGGGCCTTCAGGCCTTCAGGCCTTCAGTCCTTCGGCCGAGGTCCCGACGGGTGGGGGAGAGCAGGGCGAGCAGTCCGCGGACGGCCGTGTCGAAGGCGGCCGGGGATCCGGAGGCGCGCGCGAGCACATAGCCCCCCTGGATGGTCGCGAGGATCGTCGCGGCGATCTCCTCGGCGTCCACTGATGGCGCGAACTGCCCCTGTTCCTTGCCCTCTTCGATGATGTGGGCCAGTCGTTCGCGCAGCCAGTCGATCGTCTCGTCGACGGGGGCGCGCAGCTCCGCACTGGCGATCACGTCCGGGTCCATCGTCAGCCGACCGACCGGACAGCCGCGCAGGACGTCTCGCTCCCGGCGCAGATACGCCTCGACGCGCTCGTACGGCGAACCGGGCGTGCTCAGTACGTCCTCGGCGGTAGCCCGAAGTTCCTCGGCGGTGCGTCGGATCGCGGCGAGGGCGAGATCGGGCTTGCCCTTGAAGTGGTGGTACATGCTGCCCTGTCCGGCGCCCGCGTGCTCCTGGATCGCCTTGGGACTGGTGCCCACGTAACCGCGCTCCCACAACAGCTCGCGCGTGGACTCGATCAGCCGCTCCGGAGTGCTCATGAACTCACTGTACATACTAGTAGGTACAGAATCGAGGGCAGGAGGAGCGGGCCGAGGAAGCAGGCGGTGGCGCCCCGCGTACTCCCGCGGAGGTACGGGAACGGCCGCTGGCGGTACGACGACTCGGACCCCCTCCCGGAGCGAGTCTCGACGCATCGCAACAGCTCCCACCCACCTAGGAGATGACCCGAGATGCAGACTCTGGCGAACTGGGACGGCGGCCCCGGCCCGTGGATCCTGTTCTTCCCGCTGATCTGGGCGGCCGTCGTGATCGCCGTCGTGACGGTCCTGCGCCGCACCGTGGGACGCGGGCGCCGCGGACCGTGGCGCGCCATGGGCGACTTCGGCCCGCTCCGGGACTCCCGCCCGACGGGCGACTCGCCGATCGCGCTGCTCGGCCGCCGCTTCGCCACCGGCGAGATCGACGAGGACGAGTACTGGCGCCGGCTCTCCGTCCTGGACGAGCAGTTCGGCCGCCCGGGCAAGGGAGAAGCGGCATGACGACCGCCACCACGACGCGTCATGCCGCGGGTGTCACCGACGCCGTCAAGGTGTACGGCAGCGGCGACACCGCCGTCAGGGCCCTGGACGGGGTGAGCGTCGGGTTCCCGGCCGGACGCTTCACCGCGATCATGGGCCCCTCGGGCTCCGGCAAGTCCACCCTGATGCACTGCGCGGCGGGCCTGGACACGCTCACCTCGGGCGCCGCGTTCATCGGCGACACCCCACTGAGCACGCTGGACGACCGCCGCCTCACCCTGCTGCGCCGCGACCGTGTCGGCTTCGTCTTCCAGGCGTTCAACCTGATCCCGACGCTGACCGTCGCCGAGAACATCACGCTGCCCCTGGACCTCGCAGGGACGAAGGGCTCCCGCGAGTGGATCGACGCGCTCGTCGACGTCGTCGGCCTGCGCGACCGGCTCCACCACCGCCCCGCCGAACTCTCCGGCGGACAGCAGCAACGCGTCGCCGTGGCCCGCGCGTTCGCCGGCCGTCCCGACGTCGTCTTCGCCGACGAACCCACCGGCAACCTCGACTCCCGCTCCGGCGAAGAGGTCCTGAACCTCCTCGGGCGCGCGGTGCACCGGATGGACCGTACCGTCGTCATGGTCACCCATGACCCGGTGGCGGCCGCCCACGCCGACGAGGTCGTCTTCCTCGCCGACGGACGCCTTGTGGACCGGATGGAGTCCCCGACGGCCGACAAGGTCCTCGACCGGATGAAGGCGTTCGACGGTAAAGGCGCGCGGTCGTGAACGCCTCCGTGCGCCTGAGCGTGTCCTCCCTGCGCGCCCACAAACGCCGCTTCGCCGGTACGTTCCTTGCGGTGCTCCTCGGTGTCGCCTTCCTGGCCGGAACGCTGGTCATGGGCGACACACTGCGGGCGAGCTTCAGCGCGTTGTTCGGCGACGCCACGAAGGGCACCGACGCCGTCGTCCGCAGCGCCGACGCCATCACGACGCCCGGTGAGAGCCAGGGTGTGCGCCAACCGGTCGACACCGCCCTGGTGCGGACCGTCGAGCGGGTTCCCGGCGTCGCGGCCGCCGCCCCCGACATCCAGGGCGCGGGCCAGCTCGTCGGCAGCGACGGCAAGCCCGTCGGCGGCCAGGGCCCGCCCACCCTCGCCGGCAACTGGATCACCGACCCGAAGCTCAACCCGTACCAACTCGCCGCGGGCCACGCCCCGTCGAAGTCCGGCGAGGTCGTCGTCAACCGGGGCGCCGCGAAGAAGGGCGGCCTGAAGATCGGCGACACGACCACCCTGCGCACCCCCGATCCCGTCAAGGTGACGATCGTGGGTCTCGCGACCTTCGGCGGCGAGGACGGCATGGCGCAGGTGACGTTCACCGGGATGACGCAGGCCGACGCCGAGAAGTACCTCACCGCGAAGCCCGGCGAGGCGGCGAACATCCGGGTGCGGGCCGGCCCCGGGGTCGGTCAGACCGAACTCGTCGCGGACCTGACTCCCGTCCTGCCCAAGGGAGTCGAGGCGATCACCGGCCAGGAGTCGGCGCGGGAGAACACCGACATGATCTCCAGCCAGTTCCTGAACATCTTCACCACCTTCCTGCTCGTCTTCTCCGGCATCGCGCTGCTGGTCGCGACCTTCTCCATCCACAACACCTTCGCGATCGTCGTCGCCCAACGCACCCGCGAGAACGCCCTGTTGCGCGCCCTGGGCGCCTCCCGCCGCCAGGTCACCGCCTCGTCCCTGGTCGAGGCGAGCGTGGTCGCGGTGACCGCGTCGGCCGTCGGTCTCGCGGGCGGCATCGGGATCGCTGCCGGGCTGCAGGCGCTGTTCCCGGCCATCGGGTTTCCCTTCCCCCAGGGCGACTTGGTGATCAGCGGCCTGTCCATGCTGCTGCCGCTCGCGGTCGGCATCGTGGTCTGCCTCGGCTCCGCGCTGCTGCCCGCCGTGCGAGCCGGACGCACCGCGCCGCTGGCCGCCCTGCGCGAGACGGCCGTCGACCGGTCCGGAGCCTCACGGGGGCGGGCGATCACGGGTGCGGCGCTGGCCGTACTGGCGGTGGGCGCCACCCTGACCGGCGTACTGGTGAGCCGGTCGCTGTGGCTCGCGGGCCTCGGTGCCGTTCTCGCCCTCGCCGCCTTCGTGGTCCTCGGGCCCGTGGCGTCGTCGGCCGCCGTACGAGCCCTCGGCGCCCCCCTCGACACGCTGCGCGGTGTCACCGGCGGCCTGGCCCGGCGCAACGCGCTGCGCAACCCGAAGCGGACCGCCGCCACCGCGAGCGCGCTGATGATCGGCGTCGCCGTCGTCTCGCTGTTCACGGTCTTCGGCGCCTCGCTGAAGGCCACCATGGACCAGACGGTCTCCCGGTCCTTCGCGGGTGACGTCGCCGTCAGCACTCCGTCCTTCGGCGCGGGCGGCAGCGGGCTCAGCCCCAAGCTGGCTCCCGCGATCGCGCGGCAGCCGGCCGTCGAGTACGCGGTCGGCCTCGGCCGCGGGGTCGCCCAAGTCGACGGCAAGGGGCGGGCGCTGACCGTCACCGACCCGGTCGCACTCGGCAAGGTGTTCGATCTCGGTGACGTACGCGGCTCCCTCGACCACCTGGGCACCGACGGCATCGCGCTCACCCGGAAGGAGGCCGACGCACAGCACCTCACGACCGGTGACACCGCCCGGCTCACCTTCACCGACGGCGAACGGGAGAACTTCACGGTCCGCGCGGTCTACGGCCGCTCCGAACTCGCCGGCGACTACGTCATCACCCGCGCCGCCTGGGCCCCGCACCGCACCCAGGACTCCGACTCGCTCGTCGCCGTCACCTTCAAGAGCGGTGTCAGTGCGGCCGACGGCAAGGCGGCGGTCGAGAAGGTCGCCGCGCAGTACGGCAGTCCCGAGGTGCAGACCCGCGACGAGTACGCGCAGTCCTCGGCCGGCGGCATCGACATGATGCTGACCCTGGTCTACGCGCTGCTCGCACTCGCGGTGCTCATCGCCCTGCTCGGCATCGCCAACACGCTCACCCTCGCGATCCACGAGCGCACCCGTGAACTCGGTCTGCTGCGGGCGGTCGGGCAGACCCGGGCGCAACTGCGCGCCATGGTCCGCTGGGAGTCGGTCCTCGTCGCCGCCTTCGGAACGGCGGGTGGACTCGCCCTCGGTGCCTTCCTGGGCTGGGTGCTCGTCGAGGCCTCCGACGGCGCGTCGGACAGCGCCTTCGCCTTCGCGATCCCGCCCGTGCGGCTCGTCGTGGTGGCGCTCGTGGGCCTCGCGGCGGGAGCCCTCGCGGGACTGCGCCCGGCCCGGCGGGCAGCACGACTGGACGTGCTGCGCGCCATCGCCACCGAATGACGTACGAGACGGGGGTCACCGCCCGGTCAGCCGGCAACGGCGGACCGGGCGGGAGCGTGTTCGGGCCGGCGTTCGTCGAGGGGGGCGAGCGGGTCGACGGCGTGTCGGCGCGTGGTCTCGCGAGTCGGTTCGTACGGCGCGAGCACGGGCTCCGCCACCGCGGGCGAGGTCGTCGGCAGGGTGAACCACACGACCTTGCCCGACTCGCCGTCCGGACGCACGCCCCAGCTCTCGCTCACCGCGGCGATCATCGCGAGACCGCGTCCGCAGGTGGCCGTGGGGTCCACGTCCTGTACCTCGGGCAGGCGGGGGTCGTGGTCGTGCACCGAGACCGTGAGCCGGTCGAGCAGCAGCTCGATCTCCACGGTGCACACCTTGTCCGGCTGGGCGTGCCGGTGGACGTTGGTCAGCAGCTCGGTCACTCCGAGCGCGGCCCGGTCTATCAAGGGGTCCTGATGCCAGTAGCGCAACTGCGCAGAAAGGATTCTGCGGACCTGGCCGATCCGCGACGGCAGGGCTTGGAGCTCCACCGTGCAATGCCTGCTTGGCTGGCTGATCACGGCTGCGACTCCCCGAATTGAGGTCCGGAAGAAGACGGAGATCGGATCCAGCAGAGTGGCTGAGTGGAACGGCCGCCTGCTGTGGTGACCGGCGGGCTGCTTCGTAGCGTTATCGCCGGTAAACCCAGAGTGATGATGTGAGAACAGCGTGACTCAGGGGGTGCGGTCCTGCAACTCGCGGTGCGGTCCACTCCGACCCGAGCCGTCGCGGGGCGGGGGTCTTGCCTGAGCGGCGGCGTCCGGCGGCCCGGGGTTCATCGTTCACCGCCGCGGGCCGTGGGCGGATCGCTGACGCGCCGGCCGTCACCGACCGCGAGCGCGGGTCGCCGTGTCGAGGGCGCCGATCCGGGATCGGGTTCCTCTCGGCCGCGGCCGACCGAGGCCCCCGGCACCGCCCCTGGCGGGACGCGCCCCGGAGTCTCCACCTCGGACCACGCCCGGCCACAAGCCGGCCAGGGCTTGGTCACCGACCGCCGTCGACTGCGAGCGGGTGGCTCCCACGCCAGGTCCCACGCCAGGTCCCACGTCGGATTTCGCCGGAGGTGAGTTCGGGGTGTGCCTTCGGTTCTCGTCGACGGAGGGGGCGCGAGCGTGGGGCTCCCGGTCCGGGGATCGCCGGCTGCGAGCCCAGGCCTTGCCGGACGGCTGTGGTCGGCTGTGGTGCGGGCGTTCGTGCCGGACGTCGACGGTGGGACGTCCGAGGCTTGCCCGGCCGCCGTCGCCGGTTGCGGGCCGGATCTGCTCGGGCAGGCGACCGGGGGGTGCGGACCCGGGTCCCGCGCGCCGACCGCCGCGGGCCGCGAGCGTCGCTGGTCGCGCGCTCGGGGGTGCCCTGCGGGCGGCCGTTGGCCGGGGGCCGAAGGCCTGCGCGTAGGGCATCGCCGGTCGCGAGTCGTGGGTGCCTGTGTCGGCCCTTGCCGGTGGCGAACCGAAGGCTCCCGTGTCGGTTGCCGCGCGGCCGACTCAGCCGTTGCGCCCCGCCGCCCTGCGAACCGCCTCTATGAACCGGCGCGCGGAGGGCGGCCCCGGCTTGCCCGGCGCGGGGTCGTGCTCGCCGAGCGTGAGTGAATAGCGGGTGCCGTTGACGTCGGCCAACGCGCGGTCCTCGGGCGCGAACCACGGCTTCGACGCCCGCACCGCCTGCACCGGCGCACTGTCTATCTCGCTGCCGTAACTCGTCAGCAACTCCAGCCTGCCGTCGCTGATCCGGACCTGTCCGGCCCGGGTGAGCGACCGCAGCCTCTTCCCGATCCGCACGCCCGTGGCCGTGAACTCCGGCTCCGCCATGATGCTCCGCCCCCTTGTGCGCGTCGGCTGTGCTCTGTCCCGCGTCGCTGCGTTCCGCGCCCCGGCCCCGGATCCCGCGCGGGTCGTGCTCCGGTGTGCGCGACCGCTCCGGGGTGTCATCCCGCGCGGCGCGGTCGGACGCGGACCGCGTCCCCTGCGGTGCAGTCTGCCCGCAGGCAGCGGCGAGCACCAGTGCGCACGACGAGGTGACGGCGGGGACGGGAGCACTCGCCCGGGTGCGCCCCCGTCGCTTCGGACACCCCTGCTCCAGGGGTGCCTTTGAGGTGCTCAAAGGAGTGTTTATGCAGGTGAGAAGCGTGCGCAAGGTGTTTATGATCGAGGCGTCCGACCATCTGAACCGGCGTCGGCGCGATGCGTAAGGAGCCCCGCCGTGAGCACCCCTCAGCAGATCCGGACCGGCGAAACCCTCGACGTCGACCACAGCGACGCGCGATACCGGACCTGGCTCAAAGAAGCCGTCCGCAAGGTCCAGGCCGACGCGAACCGCTCGGCGGACACCCACCTGCTGCGCTTCCCGCTGCCCGAGGCGTGGGGTATCGATCTCTACCTCAAGGACGAGTCGACCCACCCCACCGGCAGCCTCAAGCACCGCCTCGCCCGCTCACTCTTCCTGTACGGGCTCTGCAATGGCTGGATCCGGCCGGGCCGACCGGTGATCGAGGCGTCCAGCGGCTCGACCGCGGTCTCCGAGGCGTACTTCGCGAAGCTGATCGGCGTGCCCTTCATCGCGGTCATGCCGCGCACCACCAGCGCCGAGAAGTGCCGTCTGATCGAGTTCCACGGCGGGCAGTGCCACTTCGTGGACGACTCCCGCAGGATGTACGAGGAGTCCGCCGCCCTCGCGGTCGAGACCGGCGGCCACTACATGGACCAGTTCACCTACGCGGAACGGGCCACGGACTGGCGCGGCAACAACAACATCGCCGAATCCATCTTCCGCCAGCTGGAGTTGGAGCGTTTCCCGGAGCCCGCGTGGATCGTCGCCACGGCCGGCACCGGCGGCACCTCGGCGACCCTCGCGCGCTACGTCCACTACATGCAGGCCGACACCCGCATCTGCGTCGCCGACCCGGAGAACTCGTGTTTCTTCGAGGGCTGGACCACCGGCGATCCGGACGTCACCTGCGACTGCGGCTCACGTATCGAGGGCATCGGCAGGCCCCGTATGGAGCCGAGCTTCGTGCCGGGCGCGATCGACCGGATGATGAAGGTGCCGGACGCCGCGAGCGTGGCGGCCGTACGGGCACTGGAACAGGCCATCGGCCGCAAGGCGGGCGGCTCGACCGGCACCGGGCTGTGGAGCGCGCTGAAGATCGTCGCCGAGATGGTGACCGAGGGGCGCAAGGGGAGCGTGGTGACGCTGCTCTGCGACCCGGGGGACCGCTATCTCGACAAGTACTACTCGGACGCGTGGCTGGCCGAACAGGGGCTGGACATCGCGCCCTACACCGCGGCGATCGCGGCCCTGCTCCAGACGGGCGTCTGGCCGGACTGACCGTTGGGACGCGGCTCACGGGGCGCGTCCACGGGCGGATCTCGCCGCCGAGCGTGTGTCGACGTCAGCCCTCGGTCCAGCGCCGTCACGCGTGTGTCGACGTCAGCCGTCGGTCCAGCGCCGTCACCGCCTGGCGGAACGCGCGGCCAAGCCCCGCCCGGCCCAGCTTCAGGGCCAGCCGGAACGGGGCCGCGCCGTCGGCGGCGAAGGTCCACTGGACGCGGGTGCCCTTCCCGGCCGGAGTCAGCCGCCACTCCTCGAGCAGGGCCCGGGGTCCGGGCGCGTTCGTGACGTCCACCCGGTACGCGTACACCTCGGGGGCCTCGGCCACGAGGACCGTCTCCTGGAAGCGCGTACCGCCCCGGAGCCGGACCTCCCGCCCGGCGCCGTCCCCGGTCGGCCGGGCGAGTGTCACCGCCGAGAACCACTCGCTCCAGCCGGGCACGTCCTCGGCCAGCGCGCGGAAGACCACCTCGGGAGGGGCCGCCACCTCGCGGGCGAACACCAGACGCAGGGGAGCGGTCTCGGCGAAGTCGAGTTCCACCGGGCGCAGACGGCGTGCCATGGACGAAACCCCCACCTGGGATCGGAGCCGCGGGCAGCGTCACCCTAGCTGGCGGACCGTCAGATGTCTGTACCGTCCTCGGGCTCTCCGGCCACCACCAGGCGCCGCAGATGCTCGGAGACCTCCGCCCGTGCCTCGGCCGGCAGCCCGGCGTCGGTGACCAGCGTGTCGACCTGGTCCAGCGCGGCGAACGAACTCAGCCCCACCGTGCCCCACTTGGTGTGGTCGGCGACCACGACGACCCGCCGTGCGGACTGCACCAGCCGCCGGTTGGTCTCGGCCTCCGCCAGGTTCGGCGTCGACAGGCCCGCCTCGACCGATATCCCGTGCACCCCGAGGAACAGCACGTCGAAGTGGAGCGCCGCGATGGCCTGGTCGGCCACGGGACCGACCAGCGAGTCGGACGGGGTGCGCACCCCGCCCGTCAGCACGACCGTGGCCGCGCCCTGCCGCTGGCCGGAGAGGCGCTGCGCCGAGTGGAAGACATCGGCGACCCGCACCGAGTTGGTGACCACGGTCAGGTCCGCCACGTCAAGGAGCTGATGGGCCAGCGCGTACGTCGTCGTACCGCCCGAGAGCGCGATCGCCGTGCCCGGCGCGACCAACTCGGCGGCGGCCCGCGCGATGTCCTCCTTGGCGGTCAGTTCCAGACCCGACTTGGCCTCGAAACCCGGCTCGTGCGTACTCGCCTCGACCAGCGGCACCGCGCCGCCGTGCACCTTCTCCACCACGCCCTGGCGGGCGAGCGCGTCGAGGTCACGACGGACCGTCATGTCGGAGACGCCGAGCTTGCGGGTCAGCTCGTTCACCCGGACGCCGCCCCGGCGCCGTACCTCGTCGAGAATCAGGGCGCGACGCTGCTCCGCGAGAAGGTTCTGATTCTCACTCACGTCCGCTCCGATCCTCGCGCCACAAGCTGCCCGCCACTCCGTCCGAACCCACTCCCACGTGGACATTCTCCTTGTCCTAGGCCTGGAGGACGACCCATCCTCGCACGGGCCACCGACACGTGCGCCACTCCCCGCAAGGACACCGCGTCCCGCCCGTCGCGTCACTGTCACACGTATCGGGGAGATTCCGTGACCACAGGTGCGCGCGCACCCCTGAACGGAGATCCTTGTGCCTGCACATGACACATGCCAGACGCGCGCACGGGGGAAGTGCAGAAAAGTGGAACGTGCACGGGAACACGCCTCGGCGGGAGAGCTCAGCGGCCCCGCACAGCGGCCCGAAGCGGCCGATACCGCCCTCGAACTCCTGGTCCACGGAGTCGGCGGCACCACGCCCGAGGAGATGCTCGACGATCCGCGGACGGTCCGGATCAGCGGCGACGACACCGCGGCCGTGTACCGGCGCGTCGACGACGCCGACGCGGAGCGGCGCCCCGACGACTACCGGGGCAAACCGGTCCCCGAGGCCTATGTGTGGTGCAACCTCACCTCCGGCAACGGCACCCGGGCCCTGTGGCTGTTGCTGCTGCCCTTCATGGTCGTCAACCTCGCGCACTGGATGCGTCCCGCCACCCGCGGCCGCACCCGGACGGTCCGCCTGTACGGCCTGCTCGTCCGGCTCGCCGGGCTCACCCTCACCGTGCGGCTGGTCGCCGCGGCCTGCGAGGTCGCCCTCGACCTGACCGCCTGGCAGTGCGCGGGCACCCGCGCGTGCGCCGAGGCGCACTCCTGGCTGGACTTCCTCTCCCCGGACCTGTCCGACAACGGCTGGTGGAGCCGGCCCGGCCGCCGCCTGGCCCTGGCGGGCCTGGTGCCCGCGGGTCTCACCTGCCTGCTCTGGTACCTCTCGCACCGCACCTGGAGCGCGTACGAGTCCCAGCAGCCCGTGTCCCGCAGGCCCGAGCCCGCCGAGGAGACCGGTCGCACCGGGCTCGGCAGGCCCGGCTTCTGGTACGGGCGCCGTCTGGTGGCCCGGCTGCGCGCCGCGCACACCGCGGCGGGACTCCTCACCGTGACCGCCGCCGTCGGCGGCCCCGCGGCCCGCTTCGACCGGGAGACCGGGGGACCCGCCGTGCTCGGGTTCCTCGGCCTGCTGCTGTACGCGTCGCTCGTCGTGGGCGCCGTCGTGGTGCTGTGGGTGGTCTGCCGGCGCGGGCGCAGCGAACACCGGCTGGACCAGGAACTGGACGCCACCCTGGTGCGTCTGCTGCCCCTGGGCTCGATCGTCCTGTTCGCCCTGACCCTGCTGTACGCCGGATGGTCACGGCCCGGCTGGCACTCGACGGGGCGGCTGCCGGGCGACGCGACCTTCGGAGGCCTCGCCCTCGCCCAGGGGGTGCTCGTCATCGCGCTCGGCGTGGTGGCCCGCGTTCTGTACCGCACCCGGCCCGACCCGCGCACCGCCCTGCGTGGTCTGGCCGGACCCGCCGTCGCGATGCTGGCCTGCGCCCTGGGCGGCGTGATGTCCGGCGGAGTCGCCCAGCGCGTCGCCGACTGGCTGGACGGCACGCGCGGCTCGCTGCCCGGCCCGCCCGTCCTGCTGACCTGGCAGGCGTCCGTGATCCCGCCGACGCTCCTCGTGCTCCTCGGCCTGTGCGGCCGACTGGCCCTGCGCACCTGGCGGCTGCGCGGTCTCGAGGCGCGCGAGGTGGAACTCGACTACCGGGGCGAGGCCAAGGACACCACCCGCACCGGCCGTATCGCGAGCACACGCGCGATGGCCGCCCTCACCGACCGGGCGCCCCTCATGGTCGGCGTGATCTCGTTCGTGACCCTGCTCCTCGGCGCCGGAGCCCTCGTGGGCGTGCTGGCCACCGGTGACGCCCCGGCGGAGGCCGCGCGAGGGTCGTACGCCTTAGTCCGAGGCGCCGCCGAAACCGCGCAGGCGCTCGGGTCCTGGCTGATCGGCCTCGGCTTCATACTTCTCGTCACCTCGGGGCGGCGCGCCTACAAGGACCCGGCGGCCCGCCGCACCATCGGCATCCTCTGGGACGTCGGCACCTTCTGGCCGCGCGCCGCCCACCCCTTCGCGCCGCCCTGCTACGCCGAGCGTGCCGTGCCCGACCTGACGTGGCGCATGGTCACCTGGACCCGCGCCACCGGCGGGCGCCTGGTGCTCTCCGGGCACTCCCAGGGCAGTGTGCTGGCCGCCGCCGCGGCCTGGCAGCTGAAACCCTCCGTACGCAGGCGGGTCGCGCTGCTCACCTACGGCTCACCCCTGGAACGGCTCTACGGGCGCTGGTTCCCGGCCCACTTCGGCCCGGCCGCCCTCACCTCCCTGCACCGGGAGGTCGACTGCTGGCGCAACCTGTACCGCCTCACCGACCCCATCGGCGGCCCCGTACGGCTGCCCGGCGACTGCGGCCCCCAGGTCGACCGCGCGCCCCTGAAGGACCCGCTCGCCTACGGACGCACCCAGGAGCATCCGCTGCCCGCGCCGATCCTCGGACACGGGGACTACCAGGCGGACCCGGCCTTCGCCGAGGAACGCGAACGGCTGCTGGCGCGGCTGCGGCCGGAGGCGGTGCCGGGCCCCCGCCCCGACGGCGACTCCACGACCTGAGGGCGACGGCCCGTCCACGGGCGGGGCTCAGGGCAGCTCCGGCAGGTCCTCCGGGTAGAGCAGCGTGAGGTCGTCCGTGCTCGGCTCCTCGAGCTGGGCGACCCGCCCCGCGTGCCGCTCGACCATCGCCTCGAAGGTCTGCCGCGCGGTGCGGCCGTTGCCGAACGCCGGGCCCTTGGGGATGGCCGTGAAGTACTTCAGCAGCGCCTCGGGCGCGCCGGGCGCCAGGCTGTACTCGTGCTCCTCGGCCTGCTGCTCCACGATCCGCAGCAGTTCCTCGGGGATGTAGTCGCTGAAGGTGATGGTCCGTGAGAAGCGGGACGCCACACCGGGGTTGACGGTGAGGAAGCGCTCCATCTCGGCCGTGTAGCCCGCGACGATCACGACGACCGCGTCCCGGTGGTCCTCCATCAGCTTCACGAGCGTGTCGATGGCCTCACGGCCGAAGTCGCGGCCAGAGTCCTCCGGCGACAGCGCGTACGCCTCGTCGATGAACAGGACACCGCCGCGCGCCCGGTCGAACGCCTCCTGGGTACGGATCGCGGTGGAGCCGATGTGCTCGCCCACCAGGTCGACGCGGGACACCTCGACCAGGTGCCCCTGCTCCAGGACCCCGAGCGAGGCCAGGATCTCCCCGTACAGCCGGGCGACCGTCGTCTTGCCGGTGCCGGGGGAGCCGGTGAAGACCAGGTGGCGGCGGGCGGAGGCCGCCTTGAGGCCCGCCTGCTGTCTGCGACGGCCCACCTCGATCATGTCGGTGAGGGCGCGCACCTCGCGTTTGACGCTCTCCAGGCCCACCAGCCCGTCGAGTTCACCGAGGACGACCTTCGATGTACGCGCCGGCTGCGCGGGCTCGGGCTCCGAGGCGGTGACGAGCGGTTCCTGCTCGGTGGCGCGCTGGCCCGGGATCGCGCCGAGCAGGCCCGTGGACGGGTTGGACGTCTGGACGGCCGTCTCGTGCGCCGGGGGGCGCACTCCGGCGCTCTCGTCGCTCGTGCAGTCCTCGACGACCGGGCCGCCGCCCGGGGTGTTGCCGCCGTCGGCGAACTCGTAACCCCCGCGTGCACAGCGCTCCGTACGGCACTTCTTCAGCGTCGCCCGACAGCCGTCGATGACATGGAAGCCGTAGCCCCCGCTGCCCGTCACCCGGCAGTTGTGGAAGCTGCCGCGGCCACCCGCCGACACGTAGAAACCGGCCTCCGCGGGGGACTCGACCGTGCAGCGCTCGATGGTGGGGTCGGCGCCCTTGGTGACGATCACGCCGGTCTGGGTGCCGTCCACGGTGCAGCCGGACAGGGTGCCGCCGCTTCCGTGGTCACGGAACCAGGCGCCCGTCGCGGCGTCGCGGATGCGGCAGTCGTCGAGCTGCGCGGTCGCGCCGTCGCTCACCGAGACGGCGGTGTTGCGCACTTGGGAGAGGTCGCTGTCGACGACGTCCACGCGTGAACCGCGGTCGAGGACGAACAGGGCGTCGGGCACGTCGTGCACCCGGCAGGACTCGAGCACCGCGGTCGCGCCGTCGCTGACCCACACCGCGGGGTAGTCACCCGTGCTGTCGAAGATCTCGCACTGGTTGGCGTCCACGCGTGTGCCCGGGTCCCAGACCGACAGGCCGTTGCGCCCGAACTGCCGGACGGTGGTGCGGGTCAGGGTGAGGACCGAGCGGGAACGCAGGTCCACCGCGTTCTCGGGGATGTCGTGGATGCGGCAGTCGGCGAGCGTGAGTACGGCGTCCGTGTCCAGCGTGACGCCGTCCGACGTCGTGCGGTGCACATCGCAGTCGGTGAGATGGGCCGCGGCGCGCGCGGTGATCTGTACACCGGAGCCCTTGACCTCGTACACCTCGCAGCCGACCGCCTCCAGCGAGGAGTTCTCGCCGGTCACCGACAGGCCCGCGCCGGAGGCGTGGTGCACCCGGCAGCGCTCCAGACGGGGATGCGCGCCACCGCGGACCACGATGCCGGACTGTCCGGCCGCGACGACCTCGCACTCCTCGAACACGCCACCGCCGCCGTCGAGTACGGCGATGCCGATGCCCGCCGGATTGTCGACCGTGCAGCGCCGCACGGTCGGACGGGCGCCGCCGCGCACCTCGATGCCGGCCGCGGAGCGCGTGACGATCCGCATGTCGAGAAGCTCCGGGGTGCCCTCCTCGACGAGCAGCGCGGGCGCCGCCGAGTCCTGGCCCTCCACGTGCAGGTCCTGGACCACGGCTGAGGCGCGCACGGTCAGCGGCACTCCGTCCACCGGCGCGATGCGCACGGAGCCGGGGGAGCCCTCGGGACCGCGCAGCGTCACCGCGCGCTGGACCACGAGATTCTCCCGGTAGGTGCCGGGTGCGACGGTGAGCACGTCCCCGTCGGCCGCGGCCTCCAGGGCGGCGGCCAGCGATGCGTACTCTCCTGTGCGGCGCCGCCACCGCGAGGTGCCGGTGTGCGTCACCTGGACCGTGCCCTGTGCCATGGCGCTGTCGTGCCCCCACCTCGTCGTACGCGGGTCCTGCGAGGCCGTGCTGAAACCCCGTCGCGATCAAGAACAGCTTCTCACGACGGCGCCGAACGATTCGGTCGGTCCACCGTAGCGTGCGCGGGCACGGTGGGTTGACCGGAGCCGGAAGGCGGTCAGCTGCCGGTGCCCGTCCTGCCCCAGTCCGGACCCGCCCTGTCCCATGCCTGATCCCAACGGGCGTACCGGCGAAGGGTCATGCGCCACACGATCAGACGTCTGCCGCTGTCGAGGAGCCCGGCGGTGAGCAGGGCCGCGCCGATACCCGCCAGCACGGCGTGCGTCGTCGCGGTGGCCGAATCCAGCGGGCGGGCGACCATGTCACCGTGCGCGTCCGTCCAGAGCGTGAAGTGGTCGCCCTTGTGCGGTGATTTGAGGGCGGCTATCACCTTGCCGTGATGCGGCGTGCCGTCCGGAGCGATCCAGTCGGCGAGCACACGGCTGTGCGGATCCTGCGCCGACGAGGCCTCGGGATCGGGGTCCAGCGGGGCCCGGTCCGCCTTGCCGACCACGGTGGCCGTCACCTCGTGGCGGGCCAGGTGCTGGTCCCGAACGGCCTGTTGGAGGGCGTCCTGCGCCGTCGCTCCGGTGAGGGCGCCGAGCAGGGGCGCGAGAGCGAGGATCAGCAGGACGGCCAGGAGGGCCAGCCACGCCTCGACCAGATCGGTCGTGCGGCGCAGCGGATTGTGCCGCCAACGCCAGAGTCCGCCGATAACTCGCACCGTCCCGCACCCCCTTTCGCCTCCGTGATAACCCCCGGCGGAGCCGTTCATAGGCGAGCCCCGGGAAAGAGAGAGCGAAATCACCCTTCCCACGGGTCTTTCATGAACTTCTCACGCAGTCTCAACGACCGTGCCCGGGGCCCGGGTTCCCCGCGGGCGGGTCATTCGAGGACCGTGACCGGATCGCCGATCCGCACCGTGCCGGGGGACTCCGGCACCAGGTTCTGTCCGAAGACGAGCTGGGAGCCGAAGCGACGGTGGCGTCCGAGCGTGCGCAGCGGCTCCTTGCCGCGCCGGGCGGTGTCCTGGTCGGTGGTGGTCACGACGCAGCGGCCGCACATCTTGGGCACCCGGAAGCCGACCTCGCCGATGGCGATCCGCCGCCAGCCGTCCTCGGCCCACGCCGTCGTGCCCGCCACCACCACGTTCGGCCGGAAACGGTTCATCGGCAGGGGGCCTTCGTCTGCGTGGTCGCCCCGTGCGATCAAGGAGTTGAGCGCGTCCAGGGAGGCGAGGGTGGTGACCAGCAGGGGGTAGCCGTCGGCGAAGCTGACGGTCTCGCCCGGACGTGCGTAGTCCGGGTCCACGGGCCTGCGTGTGGCGGGATCGTCCATGTGGAGGAGACGGACCTCGGTCCCCAGATAGTCACTGCACCAGGCGTGCGCGCCCGCGTCGGCGAGGACCGCCTCCACCTTGTCGCCGAAGAGGTCCAGCGGCGTCGTGCCGGCCGGCCGGGGCACGAGGACGGTCAGCGGCTCACGGCCGGGCGCGGACAGACGTATGCCGCCGCCGGGCAGCAGCTCGGCGGCGGCCAGTGCCAGCCGTGGTTGCTGACGCTGGGTGACGACCTTTCCCCCGTCGTCGATCAGTACCCAGCGCCGGTCTCCGGCCAGCCCCCAGGGCTCCACGACGGCCTCCCGGAGCGAGAGAGCCCGGAAGGCCTTGACCGGATGGACATGGATCGAGTGCAGCTCCGCATTCCCCATGACTCCATCGTGCCAGCGGGCACCGACATTCCGGTCCGAACGCCGTGGTGCCCGCGTACCTCAGCCTCTCAGTACCCGCGGTACTGCTGGTTGTTGTACGGGTCCTGGTACGGAGCCGGGGCGGGGCGGGGAGCCGCGGGGCGCATCGCCTCGTAGCCGGTGCCGGCCGCCATCGGGCGCTGCGGCTGCTGCTGGGGTCCCGGGTAGCCGCGCGGGGCGCCGGCCTGCTGCGGGATGTACGGCGCCGGGGCCTGCTGCAGCGGTGCGGGCTGCTGGGCCTGCGGGTAGCCGCCGTACATGGGGGCCTGCTGCGAGGGCCCGGCGGGCAGGGCGGGAAGCGCCGAGGGGAGCGCGGGAAGGTAGCTGCTGCCCGTGTCGTAGGCGGCGGGAACCCGGATCGGGGCGATCTGGGGAGTGCCCCGCTCGGCGACCAGGGAGTCGTAGATCGGGGTGTCCGGGAAGGACGGCGCGGAGTAGTAACCGCCGCCATAGGTGGAGCGGGGGGAGGTCATGGCACATAAGTTAAGCCCACGATGTGCTGGTTGGGGAGACCGATAAGAGGGTTGTTTTTCGTGTCGGCAGTGACGCGGGATCCCCAATGCGAGCGAACTCGGCAAAAAAGGGCGTCAAACCGGGTTCAGATCGTGTAAAGGCCGAGTTCCGAGGGGGTTACCGGTGGTTGGCCAGCAGTCTTCGAAGCCCCTCGTGCGATCTTCCGCGGCACCTCACAGGAGTTCTCCGCCTCGGGGGAATAGGTTGGTCGGGAAAAGGCCCGAGGGACGGCCCGAGGCGCGGCCTGGCGCGGTGACACGTGATGGGGGCGGACATGACAATGCCTAAAGGTTCGAATGTTCCTGTGCCGACGCGTGCGTTGCGCGTCGAAATGGGGTGGCGTTCGGGGCCCGGGGTGCCCGACGCGGATGCCTCCGCACTGTTGCTGGTCTCCGGAAAGGTCCGCTCCGACGGCGACTTCGTGTTCTACAACCAGCCGGCACACCCCTCCGGCGCCGTGCGGCACGAGGGCAAGCGGGGCGACGGCGGTCAGGTGACCGACACACTGTTCGTCGACCTCGCGCGCGTGGAGGGCGCGATCGAGACCGTGGTGCTGGCCGCCTCCGCGGACGGCGGCACCTTCGGGCAGGTGCCCGGTCTGTACATCCGCGTGCTCGACGCGGGGCAGGGCACGGAGATCGCGCGCTTCGACAGCAAGGACGCGACCGTCGAGACCGCCTTCGTGCTCGGCGAGTTCTACCGGCGGCAGGGTGCCTGGAAGTTCCGCGCGGTCGGACAGGGCTACAGCAGCGGACTGGAAGGGCTGGCGAAGGACTACGGAATCACGGTGGACGAGCCGCAGCACGCGCCGCCCCCGCCCGCCCCGCCCGCCACCGCGCGGATCGCCCCCGTACCCCATGCCCCCGCATCGCCTGGGTCCACACCCCCCGCCGCCGTGCCGCCCGCGCCCGGTACACGTGTGGCCGGTCCGCCACCGGTCGGGCCGCCGGTGAACATGCCCCCGCCGGTCGCCCCGCCCGTCACCGCCCCGCCCGTCACCGTGTCGCCCCCCACCATGGCTCCGCCGCCCGCCCGGCCCGGGGCCCCGGTCCGCCTCTCCAAGGTCACGCTCACCAAGGAGGCGCCCTCGGTCTCGCTGACCAAGCAGGGCGGCACGTCCGGCGCCATGCGCGTCAACCTCAACTGGCAGGTCCGCAAGCAGTTCTCGGGGTGGGGCAGCAAGCGGGGCCGGGCCGTCGCGGCGCACAGCGACCTCGATCTCGACCTCTGCGCCCTGTACGAGCTCTCCGACGGCCGCAAGGGAGTCGTCCAGGCGCTCGGCAACGCCTTCGGGGCGCTGCACCAACCGCCGTACATCCACCTCGACGGCGACGACCGCACCGGTGCCGTGGCGAGCGGCGAGAACCTCACCGTCAACCTCGACCACAAGCAGAGCTTCCGGCGCATCCTCATCTTCGTCACCATCTACGAAGGGGCGCGTTCGTTCGCCGACCTGCACGCCACGGTCACCCTGCAACCGCTGAACGGTGCCCCCGTCGACTTCTCGCTCGACGAGTGCACCGTGCCCTCGACGGTCTGTGCCCTGGCCCTCATCACCAACAACGGCGGCGACCTGATCGTCCAGCGTGAAGCCCGCTACCTCGTCCCCGAGCGCGGCGTGAGCCCGCAGCGCACGGTGGACCGCGTCTACGGGTGGGGCATGAACTGGACCCCCGGCAGGAAGTGACCCACAGGAAACGATGCGCGGGAAGTGACCGGTCAGCGCTCGTCGAGCGCGGTGTCCGGGCGCGCGTAGGTGCGGCCCTTCCAGGCCGCGCCGCGCCCCCTGTAGTGCTGCACCGCTGAATCGACCGTCATGAGGAGGTACAGGAACGCGGTCACCGGCAGGGACGCGGCGAGCCACAGGGGCTGCCGGTAGTAGCGCAGCATCGGCACATACGTCGCCGTCATCAGCAGCCACGCGAGCCCTCCGGCCGCCGCGATCCCCGTATGCCCGGAGAAGAGACCTGTGAAGAGGGCGACCGGCGGTACCAGGTACACCACGGCGAGGCCGAGGACCGTACCGAGGAGCAGCAGCGGGTTGTGCCGCAGCTGGGCGTACGCGCTGCGCGAGACCATGCGCCACAGGTCGTGCAGCCGGGGATAGGGACGCACGCTGTCGACCCGCTCGGCCAGCCCCAGCCAGATGTGGCCCCCGCTCCCCTTGACCGCCCTCGCGAGCGCCACGTCGTCGATGACGGCGTGCCGGATGGCGTCCGGGATTAGCGCCCGCTCCGCGGCGTCCGCGCGCAGCAGTACGCAGCCGCCCGCCGCGGCCGCCGTCCGTGAGCCCTTCACCGCGATCCACCGGAAGGGATAGAGCTGTGCGAAGAAGTAGACGAAGGCGGGGACGACGAGCCGCTCCCACCCGCTTTCCACCCGCAGCCGGGCCATCTGCGAGACCAGGTCGAAGCCACCGGTGCGCGCCGCGGCGACCAGCGTCCGCAGGCTGTCCGGCGCGTGCGCGATGTCCGCGTCCGTCAGCAGCAGGTATTCGGGGCCACGCGCGCGTGCCAGTCCGATGCCGTGACGCACGGCCCAGAGCTTGCCGGTCCAGCCCGCGGGCGGTTCCCCGGGCGAGCCGACGGTGAGCGGCAGCCCGCCGTGCGTACGGGCCAGTTCGCGGGCCAGCTCCCCGGTGCCGTCCGAGCTGCCGTCGTCGACGAGGAAGACCTCGGCCCGCCCCGGATAGTCCTGGGCGAGCAGCGAGGGCAGGCTCTCGGGCAGCACGGCGGCCTCGTCGCGTGCCGGTACGACGATGCAGACGGACGGCCAGTCGTCCGGTTCCCGACGCGGGGGCAGCCGCAGATCCGTACGCCAGAAGAAGCCCTGGCCGAGCAGCAGCCACAGCCAGGCGGCCAGTGATCCCACGGTGATCCACGCGACGGCACTCACCCGCCGCAGTCTGCCCCACCCCGGGGGTCCGCCGAGGCGGATCGTCTATGGTGACCGGGTGAAGATCGCGCTCATGGACTCCGGAATCGGACTGCTCGCTGCTGCCGCCGCGGTACGTCGACTGCGGCCCGACGCCGATCTCGTGCTCTCCTCGGACCCCGGCAGCATGCCCTGGGGACCGCGTACGCCCGAGGATGTGACCGCCCGCGCCCTCGCCGTCGCCGAGGCCGCCGCGCAGCACCGTCCCGACGCCCTGATCGTCGCCTGCAACACCGCCTCCGTACGAGCCCTGCCGGCGCTGCGGGCCCTGCTGGAGCCGCAGGTGCCCGTCATCGGCACGGTCCCGGCGATCAAGCCGGCCGCGGCCGGTGGGGGACCCGTCGCGATCTGGGCCACGCCCGCCACCACCGGCAGCCCCTATCAGCGCGGACTCATCGGCGAGTTCGCCGACGGGGTGTCCGTGACCGAAGTGGCCTGCCCCGGGCTCGCCGACGCCGTGGAGCACGGTGACCAGGAGGGCATCGACGCCGCGATCGCCGCGGCGGCCGAGCGCACCCCCGGCGATGTAAGGGCCGTTGTCCTGGGCTGCACCCATTACGAGCTGGTCGCCGAGCGCATCCGTACGGCCGTGCGGCAGCCCGGCCTCCCGCCGCTCGCGCTGCATGGCTCCGCCGGGGCGGTCGCCGCGCAGGCACTGCGCAGGATCGGCGAGCTCCCGGACCCGGCGGCCCCCGCCGAGGGCTCCCTCACCGTGCTCCTCAGCGGCAGCGAGGGCGGTCTGTCGACGACCGCGCTGGCGTACGAGGAAGGCCGCCTTCTTCAGGCGGTCGTCCCCGCCCGCTGAGCCTGTCGCCGGGCGGAGGCCTCCGAACGGGGACCGCCCGTCACCGCCCGAGCGCCCTGCGTGCGCCGCGCGCCCACCCGGAGCAGCGACCCTCCGCGACCCGGTGCCCGCGGTGCGGAACCTGAGTAGTCTCGTAAACATGAGGGACCATTCCCGCGGCGAAAACTTCTCGCACCCTGATGTCTGGACCGGGCGTGCGACCAATCGCGTCCAGTGGCTGCCCGCCATAGGCGGGGCCGCCTGTATCGCGCTGGGCGTCGAACTGGCCGTCGACTCGACGTGGACGTCGGGTGTCGCGGCGCTCGCCATG
This sequence comes from Streptomyces sp. NPDC007896, assembly GCF_042959425.1. Lineage (NCBI taxonomy): Bacteria > Bacillati > Actinomycetota > Actinomycetes > Kitasatosporales > Streptomycetaceae > Streptomyces > Streptomyces sp. NPDC007896. The sequence continues at coordinate 228,094 of NZ_JBIBKX010000015.1, forward strand.
TCCGTCGTCGGATGCATCGCGGCGGGACTGCTCATCATGTTCGGCACGCTCGCCTTCGTGCACGTCGCCGTGAAGGTCGACAAGGACTGCCTCGAGGTGCGCTGCGGCCACATCGGTCTGCCCCGCCGACGTATTCCGCTCTCGAGCGTCGTCGGCGCCGACTTCGCCCCCCGGGTCACCCCGCGCCAGTGGGGCGGCTGGGGCTATCGCTGGCGTCCCGACAAGGGCACCGCGGTCATCGTCCGGCGCGGCGAGGGCGTGGTGCTCAGGCTCGGCGACGGACACACGTTCACCATCACGGTGGACAACGCGGAGGCGATGGTCCGGATCATCCGGGACCGGCTGCGACCGGCCACGCCCGGCGCGGTCATCTGACCGTCGCGCGGTTCACGGCTCCAGCCGGTTCCTCAGGGATTGGTCTCCCGCGTTCAGGACGCTCTCCAGGTCCTCGTCGACCAGGGGCTGTGCCGATGCGAGCCCGGCGAGCAGCCCCGCACCCGCCGTCACCGTGGTGAAGCTCAGCGCGTTGCCCAGCGAGGCGATCACGGCCAGCGCCGTGAGGGCCGCGCCCGCCGTCAGCGCGATCGTCGTGGACCGCGGCGAGCGCCACAGTGAATAAAGGACCCAGCAGAAGACCGCGGCGAGCAGCGCGACGCCGACCAGACCCTGCTCGGCCGCCTGCTGCCACGGTGCCGAGTGGGGCTTGCCGTCGGGCAGCAGCGACTGCGTGACCGTCGGGCTGAGTTCTGCGTACCGCCCGGGCCCCACACCCAGGGCGGGATGGTGTCCGGCCAGGTGGAGCGCGTCGCGCCAGAGCAGGATCCGGTGCTCGGTCAGCTGCCCCTCCAGGGAGGCGGTCAGACCGTCCGGAAGCACGTTCTCCGCGATCGCCCAGGTCGTGCCCGCCACCAGCGCCGCGGTGAGAGCGAGACCCCCGAGTCCGAGGGCGCGGCGGCGCACGTGGTCGGCGGCGAGCGAGCACAGCAGCACTCCGGCGCCGGCGGCGCATCCCGTGGTCGAGCCGAGCACCGCCGCGCTCACCACGATCCCGACGGCGAGCAGACGCAGTGCGAGCCGCTGTGCCGGCCTGCGTGCCGCCCAGGCCGCGCAGCACGCCGCACCGGTGGACAGGGCGAGCAGCGCGGCCGTGGCGCCGTCGTGCCCGAGCGGCGCCGTGAGCTGCGGGCCCGGGGTGGTGTGCGCGGCGGTCAGCGCGAGGCCCAGTCCGGCGAGGGCCCCGGCACCCGGCGCCGCGACCGGCAGGAGAGCGCCGAGGATCCGGCCCGAGGCGTACCCGGCGGCCACGGCGAGCACGGCCAGGAGCACGCCCTCGGGCCGCCCCTCGTGCGCGGTCGCCGTGAGCAGGGCCCACGCCGCGCAGGCCCCGAGCACGATCACTCCCGTGGCGTCCGAAACGTTTCGTCTCTCGCCTTCGGCCGCCGAACCGGCCGCGGACCTCATCCCCGTGGACCCCACCCCGTCGCCCCCCGACCCGTGCCGGACCCCGACCGCCACGGCCGCATCCGGCCGCACGTCAGAGGCTCGGGCACACCGTAACGGCTGTTGCGCCGGTTTGTGGATGAGTTGCGCAGGAACGGTGCATCAGGCGGGCATGCGACGGTCTGTGGAGCGGACGGAGCACCCCCGGGCGCCGGGAGGTTCATGGTGCGGACCGTGCTGTCGGCGCCCAGGTCACGCGCCGTACACTCCCCGGGTGACCGCCACCGCAACTTCCGTAGACGAGCCGGATCAGCTCGAACCCCAGGCCGCGCCCGCATCGCGCGGGGCCAGACTGGCTCGGCGATACGCTCCGGCCGCCGCCGCGGCGCTCTCCGGAGTGCTGCTCTACGTCAGTTTCCCACCGCGCACCGTCTCCTGGCTGGCCCTGCCGGCCTTCGCGGTCCTCGGTTGGCTTCTGCGCGGTCGCTCCTGGAAGGCGGGCCTCGGGCTCGGCTATCTGTTCGGCCTCGGCTTCCTGCTGCCGCTGCTCGTGTGGACCGGTGTCGAGGTCGGCCCCGGCCCGTGGCTGGCACTCGTCGCCGTAGAAGCGGTGTACGTGGCGCTCGTCGGCGCGGGCATCACCCTCGTCTCCCGGCTGCCCGGCTGGCCGCTGTGGGCGGCGGCGGTCTGGATCGCGGGCGAGGCGGCACGCGCGCGTGCGCCGTTCGGCGGCTTCCCCTGGGGCAAGATCGCCTTCGGCCAGGCGGACGGCATCTTCCTTCCGCTGGCCGCGGTGGGCGGCACTCCGGTGCTCGGCTTCGCGGTCGTGCTCTGCGGCTTCGGGCTGTACGAGGTCGTACGCCAGGTCGTCGAGGGCCGGCGCACCGGTGCCGTACGCCGAGGGGCCGCCGCGGCGGCGCTGCTCAGCGTGGCCGTCCCCGTGGGCGGGGCGCTCGCCGCGCGGTCGCTGGTGAGCGACAAGGCCGAGAACGGCACGGCGACCGTCGCCGTCATCCAGGGCAATGTGCCGCGTGCGGGGCTCGACTTCAACTCCCAGCGGCGCGCCGTGCTCGACTACCACGCACGGGAGACCGAGCGGCTGGCCGCCGAGGTCAAGGCGGGCAAGGTCGCCCGGCCCGACTTCGTGCTGTGGCCGGAGAACTCCTCCGACGTCGACCCCTTCACCAGCGCCGACGCCCGCCTCGTGATCGACAACGCCGCCAAGGCCATCGGCGCGCCCATCTCGGTCGGCGGCGTCGTCGAGCGCGACGGCAAGCTCTACAACGAGCAGATCCTGTGGGACCCGGTCAAGGGCCCCCTCGACACGTATGACAAGCGACAGGTCCAGCCCTTCGGCGAGTACCTTCCGCTGCGTTCCCTGCTCGGCGCGATCAACAAGAACTGGACCTCGATGGTCCGCCAGGACTTCAGCCGGGGCCACAAGCCGGGCGTGTTCACCATGGACGGCTCCAGGGTCGGACTCGTCACCTGCTACGAGGCCGCCTTCGACTGGGCCGTGCGCAGCACCGTCACCGACGGCGCGCAGCTGATCTCGGTGCCGAGCAACAACGCGACCTTCGACCGCAGCGAGATGACCTACCAGCAGCTCGCCATGTCCCGCGTCCGCGCCGTCGAGCACAGCCGGACCGTCACGGTGCCGGTGACCAGTGGCGTCAGCGCCGTGATCATGCCGGACGGGAGGATCACCCAGCGGACCGGGATGTTCGTGGCGGACTCGCTGGTCCAGAAGGTGCCGCTGCGCTCCTCCGAGACCCCCGCCACGCGGCTCGGCATCCTGCCGGAGATGCTGCTGGTGGCGGTCGCGGTGGGCGGTCTCGGTTGGGCGGGTACGACGGTGGTCCGCGGGCGCCGGAACGGCGCCGTCCCGGGGGATCTTGCCTGACCTCGGCCGGGTGACGGAATCCGGCCGTTAGGGTCGGTCCATGGCTACCCCTGACTTCATCCGCACCGTCCGGGCCTCCGCAGGCCACCAGCTGCTCTGGCTTCCCGGAGTCAGCGCCGTCGTCTTCGACGACGAGGGCAGAGTGCTGCTGGGCCGGCGCAGCGACACCCGGAAGTGGTCGATCATCGGCGGCATTCCGGACCCGGGCGAGCAGCCCGCGGCCTGCGCCGTGCGGGAGGTCTTCGAGGAGACCAACGTGCGCTGTGTCGTCGAGCGCGTGGTGCTGGTCCAGGCCTTGGCACCGGTCACCTACGAGAACGGCGACACCTGCCAGTTCATGGACACCACGTTCCGGTGCCGGGCCGTCGGCGGCGAGGCGCGGGTCAACGACGACGAGTCGCTGGACGTCGGCTGGTTCGCGGTCGACGCCCTGCCCGAGCTGAACGAGTTCGGGATGTTCCGGATCAAGCAGGCCCTGTCGGACGCGCCCACGTGGTTCGACCCCACGACCTGAGCGCGGGCGCACCGGGGAGCGGACGGCTCACAGCCGGATGACGACGAGCGCGGTGTCGTCGTCGGGGCCGCGCCGAGGCGCGGGGACGAGATCGGCGAGCACGGCGTCGGCGAGGGCCTCGGGGCCGAGCAGATGATGGTGTTCGACGCTGTGGGCGAGGCGGTCCAGACCGGCGTAGATGTCCTCGCCCCGGCGCTCGATCAGACCGTCGGTGTAGAGGACGAGGGTGCTGCCGGGACCGTAGCCCACCGTCGCCTCGCAGCGGGGTAGGGAGTCGTCGCCCGCTCCCAGAGGCGGGTCGGTGGCCGAGTCCAGCACCTCGACGGCGCCGTCGCCGTGGGCCAGCAGAGGCGGCGGGTGGCCGGCGCGACTGTAGGTGACGGTCAGGGCGGCGCGGTCGATGACGGTCTGCACGGCGGTCGTCGCGAGCGCGCCGTCGACGGTGTGGGCGTGCGCCGCGAGGGTGGTGAGGGCGGTGGCGGGCCGCCCGGTGGCGCGGATCGCCGTGCTCAGGGCGCTGCGCAGCTGCCCCATGGTCCCGGCCGCCTCCAGACCGTGCCCCACCACGTCACCGACGGCCACGGCCAGCCGCTGCGCGTCGAGGTCGATCAGGTCGTACCAGTCGCCGCACACGTTGAGGAAGCTGGTCGCGGGCCGGTAGCGCACGGCCACCCCGGGCCGGTCCGGCAGCGTCGTACTCGGCAGCATGGCGCGCTGCAGGGTGACGGCGACCTCGTGCGCGCGGGCGTGGGCCCTGCGCAACTCCTCGTTGAGTTCCTCCAGTTCCAGGGAGCGGTTCAGCAGATCGGCGGTCATCGCGTCCTCGGCGGTGAGGGGCACCTCCGGTGCTGCGCCGAGCGCCCGCCGTGCGCGTATCAGCGCGGTGACCTCCTCGACGCGGTGGACGATGAGTGACACCCGGCCGTCGGCGTCGAGGAGAGGGATGTTGACGGTGCTCCAGTAGCGGTCCTCGAACACGCCGGGCCGGTCGGGCACGTCCACGGAGTACCTCTGCAGGGCCATGCTGTCCGGCCCGCCGGTGGCCAGTACCCGCTCCAGCGAGGCGCGCAGCGCCTGAGGACCATTGGCCCGGGGGTCGGAGGGGTTGTCGGGAAACACGTCGAAGACGCACCGGCCGACCAACTCCGCGAGGCTCCGTCCGGAGACCCTCTCGTAGGCCCGATTGGCGTCGACCGCCACCATCTCGGGCGTGAGCAGCAGCACGGGACTGGGCAGGGCCCGGAAGACCTCCGCGTAGTCGATGCCGATGCCCCGGCCGCCTCTTTCGGTCGGCGCATCACTGTCACTCATGTCCCATGTCTACTCCGCCCCCTCGTCCGATGCGACACGGTGACCGTCTCCGGCCCGCCCGCGCGCACGGCTCGTGGCCGGGTTTTCTTGCCGGGCGATGTTCGCAAGGATGATGGAGGATGGATCGCAGAGCCCCCCACAGGGCCGTGCTCACCAAAGAACGAGGTGAGGACATGAACTGTTACGACTGCCTCGGCACCCCCGGTCCCGCGGTCGCCGTATGCATCCGCTGCGGCGCGGCGCTCTGTCGCACGCATGTGCACGAAAGCCACCCGCCGACCCAGGACATCACCGGAACCGGCCGGGCCACCCACGAGAAGCCGGCCCGCCACATCACCTGCGGCTCCTGCCGCGCGGCGGAGACGAGTTGAGTCCGGCAGCGCACCGGCCGCGACCCATGGTGTGAGCCGCGGCGTCCGTCCCACGACCTGAACGTCACCTGAACAGTCACCGCCCCCAGGCATCCCGGTGGGCCGTTCCGCCCTCTTTCCGAGCGAACGGCGAGCACACCGGGAAGGTACGTCCATGGTCAGCACCACCGCAGCGATCCTCGCGTCGGCCCAGCGGACAGGCGGGCGGCTGCTCGCCCGTCCCGGGACGTCCGGCCGCAGCCCGGTGGGGGGACCGGCCCATGCCGGACCCGCGCTGCTCGCGATCCTCACGGTGGCGGCCCTGCTGTTCACCTGGGACATCCAGCACAGTGGCTACCACGCGTTCTACGCGCAGACCGCACGCAGCATGTCCGAGAGCTGGAAGGGCTTCCTGTTCGGCTCCTTCGACCCCGGCAACTCGATCACGATCGACAAACTGCCCGGCTTCCTGTGGCCCCAGGCGCTGTCCGCGCGGATCTTCGGATTCCATCCGTGGGCGCTCACCCTGCCCCAGGCCATCGAGGGCGTGCTCAGCGTCGCCGTCCTGTACCGCGCGGTGCGCCGCTGGGCCGGGGAGAGCGCGGGCCTGCTCGCGGCGGGCGCGTTCGCGCTCACTCCGGCGGTCGCGGGGCTCTTCCGCACGCAGGCCGAGGACCCCGCGTTCACCCTGCTCGTCCTGCTGGCCGCCGACGCCACGCTGCGCGCGGCCCGCGAGGCCCGGCTGCGCCCGCTGCTCGCGGCCGGGATATGGGTCGGCCTGGGCTTCCAGGCCAAGATGCTGGAGGCCTGGGCGGTACTCCCGGCGCTCGGGCTGCTGTACGTGGTCTCGGCACCGGCGGTGCTGCGCCGCCGCCTGACCCACTTGGCCGCCGCCGGTGCGGTGTGCCTGGCGGTCTCGGCCTCATGGGTGCTGCTGGTGACGCTGACCCCGGCCAAGGACCGTCCGTACGTGGACGGGACGACGAACAACTCGGCCATCAGCCAGGTCGTCGGATACAACTTCCTCACCCGCTTCTCCAGCCTCGGCATCGACGCCAAGGACACCGGAAGTGTGGCGGCGCAGACCATGGCGGGCACCGCCCCCACGGTGCCCGGGCACGGACACGCCGCCACGCAGTGGGCCAAGATGGTCGGCCCGTCACTGGCCTCGCAGGTCGGCTGGCTGTACCCGGCGGCCGCGCTCGCCGCGGTGTGCGGTCTGGTGTGGCTGCGCGGCAGGCCGCGTACGGACCCGCTGCGGGCGGGCTTCCTGCTCTGGGCGGTCTGGCTGGCCACGTACTTCCTGGTGTTCAGCGCCGGAGCGGTCGGCGGCCACACGTACTACATGGGTGTCGTGGCCGTACCGCTGGCGGCGCTCTTCGGCGCCGGGACGGTGCAGTTCTGGCGTGCCTGGCGCAAGGGGAGCGGGGCGCGGACGTGGGCGCTGCCCGTCGCCGTGGTGACCACGGTGGCCTGGTCGGCGGTGGTCGCGGGACAGTACCCGACGTTCCTGCCGTGGCTGGCCCCGGCCGCGATCATCCTCGCAGCGGGCGCGCTGGCACTGCTGGCACTGTCCCGTACTGATGGCGCCGAAGGGGCGCGACGGCGCATCGCCGTGCTGGGCCTCGGCCTGGCCGTCGCGGCCATGCTGGGGCCCTCCGCGGCCTGGGCCTCCTCGGTCCTGGACCCCGCGTACGGGCACTCCGGCATGGGCTCCGCCGGGCCGGTGTCCATGTGGCACCACCACAACGCGCGGCAGCGGACCTTCTCCGCACCGCCCGCCGCCCGGAACGCGGGTGGTAAAGCCCCCGAGTCCACCGACGGACTCGACGAGGACCAGCAGCGGCTGCTGGCCTACACCCGGGCCCACCAGGACGGAGCCACCTACCTCTTCGCGACGACCAGTTGGCGGTCCGCCGCCGCGTACATCCTCTACGCGGGCGCCAAGGTGCTTCCCATGGGCGGATTCACCGGGGCCGCGCCCACGCCCACCGGAGCCCAGTTCCGTCACCTCGTCGCCACCGGCCGTCTGCACTACGTCGTCCTCGGCGGCGCGGTGACCGTCCCCGGCCAGACCAACGCCCGCTGGGTGCGAGCCCATTGCGCACGCGTACCGCTCCCGACGTCACACCTCTACCGCTGCTCACCCGGTTCTGCTGCCGTACTGCCCTGACGCGTTCGCGTCGTCAGTCGCGGCCGGTGCCCCGGTAGAGGTCCAGCTCGCCCTCCAGCTCGACGGCGAGGACGGTGGCGTACTCGTCGAGGTCGGCCGCGGCGGGCGCGTCGATCCAGGTCACGCCCGGGACGGCGTCGAGGCCGCCGGTGACGTGGTGGCCCAGTTCGGTGCCGGTGCCCAGGACCGTGACGCGCCTGACCTCGTTGCGCAGGCCGCGCAGCGAGACGTTGTCACGGGGTGCGTCGAAGCAGATCAGGTACAGCGTGCGCCGGTCGGCGGAGAGGGTACTGGGACCGTAGTGGTGCCCGGCGGGCAGCCCGGCGACCGTCCCGTACACCGCGTCCGTGTGCCGTCCGATCCAGGCGCCGAGCCCCTCCAGGCGCTCGATCTGCTCCTCGGGGATGGTCCCGTCCTCGCGGGGCCCGGCTCCGAGCAGCAGATTGCCGCCCATGCCGATCGTCTCCGCGAAGTAGCGCACCAGCTGGCGCACCGACTTGAAGTCGCGGTCCTGCGGCCGGTAGCTCCATGAGTCGTTGATCGTCAGGCACAGCTCCCACGGGCCCTCCGGGGCCTGGAGCGGGGTGCCCTGCTCAGGGGTGGCGTAGTCGCCGTGGCTGAGCATCCGTGCGTTGAGGACGGCGTCGGGGTTGCCCGCGAGGATCAGCTCGGCGAGCTCGTCCGTCCGCCACTGTTCCTCCGTGCGCTCCCACTCGCCGTCGAACCAGAGCAGGTCGGGGCGGAAGCGGTCCATCAGCTCGCCGACCTGGCCGTCGCGGTAGGCGAGGTAGCGCTCCCAGGCGGCCGGGTCCTCCTTGCCGGGCTCGGCATGCGAGTAGGGGCTCGGCGGTTCACCTGGCCTCACGTGCCGGATGCTGGGGTAGTCGGGGTGGTTCCAGTCGGAGTGCGAGTAGTAGAGCCCGACCTTCAGTCCCCGTTCACGCAGCGCGTCGACGAAGCCCGTGACCAGGTCCCGGCCGGCCGGGGTGTCCCGGACGACATCGAGACTGCGGTGGTCGGTGTCCCAGAGGGCGACGCCGTCGTGGTGTTTGGTGGTGAGGACCGCGTACCGGGCGCCGATGCGGGCGAACAGCTCGGCCCAGGCGTTTGGATCGTACTTCGACGCGGTGAAGCCTTCGAGCTGTTTCATGTACTGCTCGTGGGTCATCTCGCCCGTGTAGAACGACCAGGACTCGGCCGCTCCGCCCACGGCGTAGACGCCGTAGTGGATGAAGACGCCCAGCTTGGCGTCGGGAAACCAGGGTCGCATCGGCATGCGCCCACGGTAGGCGGCGGGGCTCGCGGGGCGCGTGGGCTCCGGTCACCATTACTGGTTCGTTTTCACCCTGGTCATCGCCTTGAAGCACCGGCCGACGGGTGGGAAAGGCGCTCCCTTCGCGCCCCGGGCGGGCGGGCACGCGCTTCAACCGGTGGGCGGATCTGCGTACTTGGCGTTATCCGGTGGTACACCGTGGCGGATCTGCGTGTTCAATCAGTGGTATTGCCACACGTACGGACAGTCCCACCCGTCAGGAGGCCCCGTGATCGCCGTTCCCGAACCGGAACTCACCGAACGCGAAGTGATCGAGCGGGCGGTGGCGATGCGGCCCGCGCTGCTCGAACGGCAGCCGGAGACCGAGCGGCTGACGATCTACCCCAAGGACACCCACGAGGACTTCCTGCGCGCCGGTTTCTACCGGATGCTGCAACCGCGCAGATACGGCGGGTACGCCTTCGGCCTGCCGACCTTCTACCGCGTCGTGACCGAGGTCGCGCGCGGCTGCCCCTCCACCGGCTGGGCCCTGTCTCTCACCGCCGCCCATGTCCTCCAGGTCGCCTCGGTCTTCGAGGAGAAGACACAGGACGAACTCTTCGGCGACGAGGGCGACTTCCGGGCCGCCTCCACCGCGACCCCCGTCGGGGTGGCGCGCCCCGACGGCGACGGTCACGTGATCCTCGACGGCACCTGGTCCTACTCCTCCGGCTCCCCGTACTCCACCCACTACGTCGGTCAGACCCTGCGCGCCCCCGACAAGCCGGAGGACCCGCCGGGGCCGCTCGTACTGTTCGTGGCGCCGCGCTCCGCCTGGACCCTGCTCGACGACTGGCAGGGCGTCCTCGGCCTGCGCGGCAGCGGTTCCCACAGCATCCGTCTCGACGAGGCGCGCGTCCCCGCGCACTTCACCCGGGAGGCGAGCCTGCTCGACCTGCCCGTCGAGGGCGGCTCCCTCGGCTCGAAGCTGCACGGCCATCCCATGTACGCGGGGCGCGCGGCGAGCTTCTTCCACGGCGAGCTGGCCGCCCTCATGATCGGTACCGCGTACGCGGCCGCCGACGAGTACGCCCGGATCATTGCCGAACGGCCGCTGGTCCTGGACCCCGGCCGCACCCGCGCCGACCTCCACGACTACCAGCGCCACCTGGGGGAGGCGCTGGCCGCGATCCGCACGGCGGACGCGGCGCTGCGGGCCACCGCCGACGACTGGATGGAGGCCTGCTGTGACAACGTGTCGGGCCGGGCCCCGTTCACCACCGCCGTCGACAACCGGCTCGCGCTCGTCTTCGTCACCGCCGGGCGCCTGGCCTGGGACGCGCTCCAGGGCATCCTCTTCCGCACGGCGGGCTCCCGGCATGCCCGCGACGGCGCGCGCATGCAGCGCTACTTCCGGGACGCCGCCACGATCTGGTCGCACCTCGGCCCCACGATGGCCGAACCGCTCGCCCGCCGCGTCGGCCGCGACCGCCTCGGCCTGCCGTCGGACGACATCCCGCTGATCTCCTGACCCCGCTGACCCCGCCGACCCCGCCGATCTCCTGCATTTCCTGATCTCTTGAGCGCCGGCGGGCGGCTGCGGGGAATGCCCCGGCGGCGAGTGGGTACGCGCGACAGGAGCCGCGCCCGGGGCGAGTCCCGCCCCGGGCGGCCTGTCCGTCACTACCTGGGATCTGCCAATGGATACACCCTCGAACAACCACCACTACCTGCCGACGGCCACGACACCGGCCCAGGAGGCACTGAACGCACTCGCGGAGAACACCGAGAACCCGCTGGCCCTGGACACCCTGGCCGGCAGCGAGGTACTGGTCCCCGTGCCGGACGACGCGAGCGAGGAGGACGTGCGCGATCCCACCGCCGTGGCGCTGCCCGTGCTGGAGCAGCCGGGCGGGGAGCAGGTGGTGCCGGTGTTCACCTCGGAGCCGGCGATGGCCGAACTGCTGCCGTTCGTCTCCCGCTACCGCCTGGTTCCGCTGGGCGCGCTCGCCTCCCAATGGCCGACCGGTGATCTGTCGCTCACCATCGACCCGAGTTCGCCGAACGGCCTGACCCTCACCTCGGAGGGTGTGCGCACCCTGTTGGTCCGGCCACGGGCCTGACCGCCGTCCGGTCCTGGAGACACTTGCCCGGATTGAGGATGCCCCGCGGGTCGAACGCCTCCTTGAGCCGGCGCTGCAACGTGTGGGCCGCGGGCCCCGGTTCGTCCGCCACCCACTGCCGCGTGAGTACGCCCACACCGTGCTCACCGGTCAGCGTGCCGCCCAGCCGCAGGGCCAGCGCGAAGATCTCACCCGCTGCCTCCCAGGCCGCGTCGGGGAGGCGGGGCAGCGACGGGTCCACGACGGTGATCGGGTGGAGGTTCCCGTCCGCCGTGTGCGCGAGGGTGAAGACGGGCACGTCATGGCGTGGGGGGGGGGGCCCCGGGGGGCGCGCCCCCCCCCCCCCCCCGGGGGGGCGCCCCCCGGGGGGGGGGGGGGAGCCGAGCGGCGGCGCGGGCACGGCGGGCGCGGCGGAGCCGGGGGGCGCGGGCCGGGCGC
>NZ_JBIBKX010000015.1:239602-360166 GCF_042959425.1 Streptomyces sp. NPDC007896
GTGCGGGGGGGGGGGGGGGGGGGGGGGGGGGGGGGGGGGGGGGGGGGGGGGGGGGGGGGTCGGGGGGGGGGGGGGGGGGGGGGGGGGGGGGGCGCGCCCCCCGGGCCCCCCCCCCCCACGCCGGGAGCGGGGCACCGCGATGTCCTCGATCAGCGGACGGCCGAGGCGCTCCAGCGCGGGCAGCGCGAGACGGCGGGCGGCGAGCAGGACTTGCGCCTCCGCCGGGTCCGCCGTCGTCTCGACCGTCGTGGCCGGCGGGGCGAGCAGCCGGCAGACGGCCTCCGCCTCGATCGCCGCGCCCGCGCCGTCGCACTGCACCAGCAGCAGGGCCGCGCCGCGCTCCCGCAGCACCGGGTCGACGGCGCCCAGACCGGCTGCCCCCGGTCACCCCCATCCCCATGAGCGCGCCGGCCCGCCCAGGCGCCGACCCGGCGACCGTCACCGCCGCCTTCGACGCCGTACGGGATCTGTTGCGCTGAAGACGTCCGTGCCGGGCGTGAGAATGACCGCATGAAATGGATCTCGGGCGTGGCCGGCGGCCTGCTCCTGGTGCTGGTGTTCGCCAGCATCCTGCGCACCCTCGTCGTGCCCCGCGGGCTGTACTCCTCGATGGTGATCCGCTGGTGGCGCTCCCTGCGCTTCCTGCTGCGCCTCGCCGCCCCCGGCGGCGGCTACCGTGCCATCGACCGCGCGCAGACCTGGCTCGCCCCGCTCATGCTGATGGGCATGCTCGTGAGCTGGCTCGGCGGCGTCCTGATCGGCTTCGGACTGCTGCTGCACGCCATCTCCTCGCTGACCTGGACCCAGTCGATCCGGGAGGCGGGTTCCAGCCTGTTCACGCTCGGCTTCGCCAGCGGCGACCGGCTGCACCTGTCCGTGGTGGACTTCATCGCGGCCGCCACCGGACCGGTCGTGATCGCCCTCCAGATCGCGTACCTGCCCACCCTGTACGCCGCCTACAGCCGCCGCGAGCTGGAGGTGACCCTGCTCCAGTCGCGCGCGGGCGAACCCGCCTGGGGACCGGAGATCCTCGCCCGGCAGTGGCTGGTCGACACCGAGACCGCGCTGCCCGAGCTGTACCGCTCCTGGGAACGGCTCGCCTCCGACATCGGCGAGAGCCACTCCACGTACCCCGTCCTGCTCGCGTTCCGCTCACCGCGGCCCTACCGCAGCTGGATCGTCGCCCTCGTCGCCGTCATGGACGCGGCCGCCATGCAGCTCGCCCTCACCCCGAGCAGCGCCCCGCCCGAGGCCCGCCTGATGCTGCGCGCCGGATTCACCGCGCTGCGCGACATCGCCCGCTCCCTGCGTTTCCCGTACGACACCGACCCCGCACCCGACACCCCGATCCAGCTCACCCACCTGGAGTTCGACGCCGCCGTCGCGATGGTGGAGGCGGCCGGATTCCCCGCCGAGCGGACGGCCGAACAGGCGTGGCCGCACTTCCGCGGCTGGCGGGTCAACTACGAGACGATCGCCCATGAGTTGTGCCGCCGCGGCGACGCGGTCCCGGCGCTGTGGACCGGGCCGCGGGACTTCCCCTCGACACCGATCCCGCCCGCGCGCCCCGCGGACCGGCGCCCGGGCGAAGATCGTCCCGAACTGCCCCCGGCTGCCGCGTAGTTCTGGCCGCCGAGTGGGGAAGATCCCCCGGGTACGGTTCGATGCGCAGGGATGGGGGTTCCCTTGAAAGTCGTCCTGCTGGGTACGGCCGCCGGTGGCGGCTTCCCACAGTGGAACTGCGCGTGCGCGCTCTGCGCGTCCGCCCGCGACGGAAAGCTGCCCGCGCGGACCCAGGAGTCCGTCGCCCTGAGCGGCAACTCCCGCGACTGGTGGCTGCTCAACGCCTCGCCCGACATCCGTACGCAGCTGACCACCACCCCCGCGCTCGCACCCGGACCGGGGCCACGGGACACACCCGTACGGGGCGTGCTCCTGACCGACGCGGAGGCCGACCATGTCGCCGGGCTGACCGTGCTGCGCGGCGGCGCCGGACTCAAGGTCTACGCCGCACCGCCCGTCCTCGCCACCCTGGCCCCACTGCGTGACCTGCTCGACCGCTACGCCCCCTGGGAGTGGGCGGACAGCCTGACCGAGGGCGGGTTCGTGCTGTCCGGCGGTCTGGTCGTCACCGCGCACCCTGTCGGTCCCAAGGCCCCGAAGTACGTCGCCGGCCCCGCCGTGGACGACCGCTGGGTGACCGCGTACCGGATCGAGGACCTGGCGGGCGGCGGAGTGCTTCTGTACGCGCCCTGTCTGGGCGCCTGGACCCCGGAGCTGGACGACCTGCTCGCCTCGGCGGACTGCGCACTGCTCGACGGCACGTTCTACGCGGCCGACGAGATGGGCACGGCCGTGCGCTCGCGGGGCGGGCGGCAGGCCGCGATGGGGCACCTTCCGGTGGCGGGCGCGCGCGGCAGCCTCGCGGCCCTCGCCCACCACCCCGGCCCCCGGCGGATCTACACCCACCTCAACAACACGAACCCGCTGCTCGACCCGGACTCGGACGCCCGTGCGCGGGTGAGCGCGGCGGGGGTCGAAGTGCTGCCGGACGGGGCGGAGCTCGTGGTGTAGAGCGTTCGTGGTGTGGAGGACCCGGGGTGTGGAGGGGCGTGGTGTGGAGGGGCGACGCTAGGCGTTCAGCATGCGCGCCAGTACGGCGCGTTGCAGGGGGCGTACCTCGGTGTGCAGGTCGCGTCCCTTGCGGGTGAGCGCGACCCACACGCCGCGCCGGTCCTCCAGACAGACGGTGCGTTCCACCAGGCCGTCCTTCTCCAGCCGCCCGATCAGGCGGGACAGGGCGCTCTGGCTCAGATGGACACGATCGGCGATGTTCTGCACCCGGCAGTGCTCGCCCTCGTGCGCGAGCTCGCTCGAGACGAGGATGTCCAGCACCTCGAAGTCGCTGGCCCCGAGACCGTGCGGGTGCAGCGCACGGTCGATCTCGCACATCGTGCGCGCGTGCACCGACAGGATGTCCCGCCACCGGTCCTCGAGCGGGGCCTCGCTCGCCGTGTTCACTGCCATATGTGCACGGTAACAGAGGTCCGGGGTTTTATTGAGTGTGCAACTAGTGCGGTTGCAACAACCCGGCGGGGCTACTCGCCGGAGCCGTCCTGGAGGAGCCCCACGAGGTTCCCGTCCGTGTCCTTGACCGAGGCGATCAGCCTGCCGCCGCCCACGTCCTGGACGTCCTGGAGCGTCTCGGCCCCGGCTTCCAGCAGGCGGGCCAGCGTCGCCCGGATGTCGTCGACGTGCCAGTACGGGACCGGTCCGGTCATGCCCTTGGCGTGACCGTTGGGGTCGAGGCCGACGTCCTGCCCGGAGTCCTTGAATCCGACGTAGTACGCGGTGTCCGCATAGGGCTCCGTTCCGAGCAGCGCGCCGAACAGGGCCTTCGCCCGCGCGAGGTCCTTGACGGGATAGATGATGGTCTTCAGCCCTGCGGTCATGGTGACTCCTCCGTGGTGTGTTCCGGTGCTTTCACGGTAGGGCGGGGGAGTGCCTGGAGGCTTCTCGAATCCTGACCGGTCCCGGCCCCTAGGGCCTGTCCGGCGGATCATGCCGCAGACGCGGGGTCCGGCACGCCCCTCTGCACGGGTGCGGCTCAGGTCGAGTCGCGTCGTACCAGTTCCGTCGGCAGGATCACCGCCGCCGGGTCGTCGCCCCCTATCTGCGCGAGCAGCACCCGCACCATCTCGTTGCTGATGCGGTCCCAGGGCTGGCGGATGGTGGTGAGGGCGGGGGTGACCGCGGTGGCGGCGGGGGAGTCGTCGAAGCCGCCGACGGCGACGTCCTCGGGGACCCGGCGGCCGGCCTTGTGCAGCGCGGCCAGCACACCCTGGGCCATCAGGTCGGAGGCGACGAACACCGCGTCCATGTCCGGAGCGCGGTCGAGGAGCTGCTCGGCGCCCGCCTCACCGCTGGCCCGGCTGTAGTCGCCGGAGGCGACGAGGCGGTCGTCGGCCTCGATGCCCGCCTCGGCGAGCACCTCCCGGTAGCCCGCGAGCCGCTCGACACCGCCGGGGGTGTCGAGCGGACCCGTGACCATGCCGATGCGGCGACGGCCCAGGGAGACCAGGTGCTTGACCATGTCCCGGGCGCCGTCGCGGTCGTCCGCGGCGACGTAACTCACCTTGGAGCCGAGTCCGATGGGCTTGCCGCAGGCGACCAGCGGCACGCCCGCCTCACGCAGCTGCTCGGCGACCGGGTCGCCCGAGTGGCTGGAGACCAGCAGCACTCCGTCGACGTGGCCCGCGGTGATGTACCGCGTGATGCGCCGCCGTTCGTCCTCGGTGCCCGCGAGCATCAGCAGGAGGGGAATGTCGTGCCCGGCCAGCGCCTGGGTGCAGCCACGCAGCAGGACGTTGAAGTTCGGGTCCTCGAAGAACCTCTCCTGAGGTTCGGTGAGCAGGAAGCCGATGGAGTCGGAGCGGCCGGTGATCAGCGAGCGGGCGTGCCGGTTCACGACGTAGCCCGTTCTGCGGATGGCGGCGTTGACCGCCTCCTGTGCCGCCGGGCTCACGTAGTGCCCACCGTTGAGCACCCGCGATACCGTGCCCCGGGACACGCCGGCCTCGCGCGCGACGTCATGGATCGTCGGCGGTCTGCGCCTGCCCCCCGCGTTGGTCATGGTCACGACTTTACGGCTCCCGAGAGCAGATCGAGGCTCCAGAATCGCTGGATGACCAGGAAGAGAGCGATGAGCGGAATGATCGCGAGCAGTGCGCCGGTGATCACCAGCGTGTACAGCGCCGGGGTGTTGGAGCCCTGTTCGAGCAGCGTGAAGAGCCCCAGCGTGATCGGGAACTTCTCGTCGTCGCTGAGCATGATGTACGGCAGCAGGAAGTTGTTCCACACGGCGACGAACTGGAAGAGGAACACCGTCACCAGTCCGGGCACCATCATCGGCAGCGCGATCCGGGTGAAGATCCGCCACTCGCTGGCCCCGTCCATCCGTCCGGCCTCGACCACGTCACCGGGCACGGCCGCGGAGGAGTAGATCCGGGCGAGGTAGACGCCGTACGGGGAGAGGACGAGGGGCAGCAGCACGGACGCGTACGAGTCCGTGAGGTCCGCCTTGGCCAGCAGCAGGTACTGCGGGATCGCCAGGATCACCGGCGGCATGAGCACGCCCGCCAGCAGGACGCTGAAGACGGTCTCGCGGCCCCGGAAGCGGTAGATCGCGAGCGCGTAGCCGCTGAGCGCCGAGACGGCCGTCGACAGGAGGGCGCCGAGGCCCGCGTAGAGGGCGGAGTTGCCCATCCACTTCCAGTAGATCCCGTCGCGGTAGGCGTTGAGGTCCTTGACGTTCTGTGTGAAGCCGGAGCCCGGCAGGAACGTGAAGGTCGAGAACAGCTCACGGCCCGACTTGGTGGCCGCGATCAACACCCACGCGACGGGCAGCAGACAGTAGAGCGCGCCGAGCAGCAGCGTCAGGGTGGGGACGAAGGCGATACGACGGCGCAGCGGCGGGCCCTGGGCGGTGCCGGGGGTGGTACCCGCGGCCGGTGCGGCCTTGCGTACGGCAAGAGAACTCATCGTGCTTCCTCCTGCTTGTTACGGGAGTTCGCGGCCCGCAGGAAGCCGAAGGACAGGACGAGGGTGACGACGGCGATGATGGCCGCCTCCGCGGCGGCCGAGTAGATGTCGCCCTTGCCGAAGGCGTCCTGGTACACCTTCATGAGCGGACTCCAGGTCGTGGAGACGGAGTTGGTGAGGGGTTTGAGGGTGGTCGGCTCGCTGAACACCTGGAGTGTGGCGATGATCGAGAAGAAGAAGGTGAGCACCAGCGAGGGCGCCACCATCGGGATCTTGATCTTCAGCGCGATCTGCAGGGGCGTGGCGCCGTCCAGCTTCGCCGCCTCGTACACCTCGGCCGGGATGGCCTGCAGCGAGGTGTAGATGACGATCATGTTGAAGCCGGTGCCGCCCCAGACCGCGATGTTGGACAGCGCGAGATACAGCGGGCCGCCGTCCAGCAGGTTCGGCTGCGGCATCCCCAGTTTGTCGAGGACGAAGTAGAAGGGGCTGACGTCCGGGAGGTACAGGAAGCCCCACAGCAGCGCGGCGACGACGCCGGGAATGGCGTACGGCAGGAAGATCGCGAGCCGGGTGAAGGGGGCCAGGCGCACCTTGTCCGTGTCGAGCATCAGCGCGAACAGCAGCGCGAGGCCGAGCATCACCGGGATCACGATGGCGCCGTAGCCCACCACGCGCACCGCGCCGCTCAGCAGCTCGGAGTCGGAGAGGGCGTCCTTGTAGTTCTCCAGCCCCGCCCAGACTTCCTTGCGGGCGCCCGAGCCCAGGCCCAGGCCCTTGACCTGCACCTTGTGCAGGCTCAGCCAGAGCGCGTAGCCGATGGGCAGCGCGAAGAAGAGGGCGAAGAGGATCGTCGCGGGGAGGAGGAAAGCGTACGGGGCCCCCTTGACCCCGTACGACTTCCGACGTGCCGTCGTCACTGAGCGACCCCGAAGCCCTGCTTCTTGAGGTCGGCGACCGTGTCGTCCTGCATCTTCTTCAGAGCGGCGGTGAAGTCCGACTTGTCCTTGGCGGCGGCGCCGAACGCGTCCTTGAAGGTCGTGTAGGCGACGTTCACGTTCGGGCCCCAGGCGGAGGGCGCGGTGGTCTTGGCGATCTCCGCGGCCTTCGTGTAGAAGTCCGGCTGGTTGGAGAAGAACGCCGGCGGCTGGGAGAAGGCGTCACTGGTCTGCGCGGTGGTGGCGGCCGGGTAGATGCCACCCTCCTTCGCCAGCGCGGCCACCGCCTGCGGGTCCGTGTTCAGCCAGGTGGCGAACTTCGCGGCGGCCGCCTTGTGCTGCGAGTCCGTGGTGACGGCTGTCGAGGAGCCGCCCCAGCTGCCGGTGACGTCCGTGCTGTTGTCCCACTGCGGCAGCGGGGCCATCGCCCACTTGCCCTTGGTGTCGGGGGCCGCGGTGGTGAGGGTGCCCGGCGCCCAGACCGCGCTGACCCAGGCGATCTGCTTGCCGGTGTCCAGCGCCTTGTTCCAGGACGGCGTGTACATCGGCTGGTTGTCGATCGCGCCCTCCTTGACGAGACCGCCCCAGAAGTTGGCGACCTTCTCCGACGCCGAGTCGTCGATGCCGACCTTCCACTTGTCGCCCGAGGCGGTCCACCACTTGGCGCCCGCCTGCTGGGCGAGACCGGCGAAGAGGCCGGAGTCGTTGGCGGAGAAGGTGGTCAGGTCCTTGTCCGGGGCCTTCTTCTTCAGCGCGCGGGCGGTCTCGGCGAACTGCGCCCAGGTCGTGGGAACCGTCAGGCCGTACTTCTTGAAGAGGTCCTGGCGGTAGTAGAACATCATCGGGCCGATGTCCTGCGGGATCGCGTACACCGAGTCCGAGCCCAGCGTCGTCTGCTGCCAGACCCCGTCGGCGAACTTGCTCTTCGCGTCCTTCGACTCGCCCGCTATGTCGGCGAGCGCGTCATTGCTGACCAGGGTCGGCAGCGCCTGGTACTCGGCCTGGACCAGGTCCGGGGCCTTCTTCGCCTTGTGCGCGGTGAGGATCTTGGTGACCAGCGTGTCGCCCGACGCCTGCTTCTTCACCGTGACCGTGATCTTCTGCTGCTTGCCCGGCCCCTTGTTCCAGAGGTCGGCCACCTTGTCCATGCCCGGAGTCCAGGACCAGTACGTCAGGGACGCCGGACCCGATTCGGACGAGCTCTTGTCGTCCGACGAGCCGCAGGCGGCGAGTGCGGTGCCGCCGAGCGTGACGGCGATGGAGGTGGCCACGAGGCGACGCAGCTTCGTGTTTGGCATGGATCTTTCTCCCCTGACCTGGGCCCCCGCCTGCTGCGGCGACCGTGCCATGCTTCTGTGAGCGTTCACAGTAGAGAAACATCCTGGACACTTGTCAATGGTTGTTGCTGTGCGGTTATGTTGGGCTCGCGCCGCTGATCGAGTGTGTGCACGTTCCCAAATGATCGATTAAACGGGAGAAGATCCATGCCGGAGACCACACCCAAGGGCCTCACCAGGCTCGCCTTCGGTGGGGACTACAACCCCGAGCAGTGGCCGGAAAGCGTCTGGCGCGAGGACGTCCGGCTGATGCGCGAGGCGGGTGTCACGATGGTGAGCGTCGGGATCTTCTCCTGGGCGCTGCTCGAACCCACCCGGGGGACTCACGACTTCGGCTGGCTGGACCGACTGCTCGACCTGCTGCACGAGAACGGCATCCGCGCCGACCTCGGCACCCCGACCGTCGCGCCGCCCGCCTGGTTCTACCGCGAGCACCCCGAGGCGCTGCCGGTGGCCGCCGACGGAACCCGCTACGAGTTCGGCTCGCGCGGCGCCATCTGCCACAGCAACAGCGACTACCGCGCCGTCGCGGCGAGCATCACCACCGCGCTCGCCACCCGGTACGCCGGCCACCCCGCACTCGCCCTGTGGCACGTCCACAACGAGTACGGCGTCCCCGTCTCCGCCTGCTACTGCGCGTCCTGCGCCGCCCACTTCCGGCGCTGGCTGGCCCGCACGTACGGGAGCGTGAACGCGGTCAACGAGGCCTGGGGCACCGCCTTCTGGGGCCAGCGCTACGCGGACTTCGAGCAGATCAACCCGCCGCGCGTGACCCCCACGGTCGGCAACCCGGCCCAGGCCCTGGACTACAAGCGTTTCGCCGACGAGACCATGCGCGAGAACTTCGTCGCCGAGCGGGACATCCTGCACCGCCTCGCCCCCGGCATCCCGGTCACCACGAACTTCATGACCGCCCTCAGCCAGTGCGACTCCGTCGACTACTGGGCCTGGGGCCGCGAGGTCGACCTCGTCACCAACGACCACTACCTGATCACCGACGGCCGCCGCACCCACGTCAACCTCGCGATGGCCGCCGACCTCACCCGCTCCGTCGCGGGCGGCGCGCCCTGGCTGCTGCTCGAACACTCCACGTCCGGCGTCAACTGGCAGCCCCGCAACCCCGCGAAGTCCCCGGGCCAGATGGCCCGCAACTCCCTCGCGCACGTGGCGCGCGGCTCCGAGGGCGCCATGTTCTTCCAGTGGCGGCAGTCCCGGCGCGGCGCCGAGAAGTTCCACTCGGCGATGCTGCCGCACGCCGGCACCGACTCCCGGGTCTGGCGCGAGGTCGTCGAACTCGGCGCGTCCATCGAGTCGCTGACCTCGGTCAAGGGCAGCCGCACCGTCGCCGACGCCGCCGTGCTGTGGGACTGGCACTCCTGGTGGGCGCAGACCCTCGACTGGCGCCCCAGCGAGGACCACGACCCGCGCGAGCGCGCCGACGCGTTCTACGAGGCGCTCTACGACCGTCACCTCACGGTCGACTTCGCCCACCCGGAAGCCGATTTGTCGGCCTATCCCCTTGTCGTCGTCCCCGCCCTCTACCTGATGACCGAGGCCGCCGGGAACAACCTCAGGGAGTACGTCGGACACGGCGGCACCCTCGTCGTCTCGTACTTCTCCGGCATCGTCGACGAGCACGACGCCGTGCACGAGGGCGCCTACCCCGGTGCGCTGCGGGACGTGCTCGGCCTGACCGTCGAGGAGTTCTCGCCGCTCCTGAAGGACGACCGGGTCCGGATCACTGGCCCCGACGGCTCCGAGCTCACCGGCGACGTCTGGACCGAGTTCGTGGTGCCGCGCGGCGCCGAGACCGTGTGGACGTACGCCGACGGACTCACCGCGGGTCACCCGGCCGTCACCCGCCACCGCCTCGGCGCGGGCTCCGCCTGGTACGTCTCCACCCGCCTCGGCGCGCAGGGCCTGGACGCCCTCATCGGCTGGGCGTCCGACGACGCGCGGATCGCGCCGCGCGCCGACCTGCCCCGCGACGTCGAAGTGGTGCGCCGCAGCGGTGAGTCGGGCACCTTCCTGTTCGCGATCAACCACACCTCGTCGGATGCCAAGGTGCCCCTGGACGCGGCCGGCACCGAGCTGCTGACGGGCGAACGCGCCGCGGGCCGCCTCGCGCTGCCCGCGGGGGCCGTCCGGGTCGTACGACTCGACGGCTGAGCCGACGGCCGTCCGGGCCTCAGGACCCGGCGGCCGAGCCGAACTCCCCTCCGCCCGTGAGTGCCACGAGAGCCGCGGGCGGAGGGGTCGCCCCCCAGAGCCACTCCGGGGGCACCCCCATTCCCATCACGTCGAAGGGACGACGGACGAAGATGTTCCATCCCAGACGCACACTCAGGACCCTGCTGCTGCCGCTCGCGGCCGGGCTGGCCCTCACCGCCCTGCCCGCGCAGACGGCACGGGCGGCGAGCACCCTCACCAACGCCGGATTCGAGGCCGACGGCGCCGGCACGGCCACGCCCGCCGGCTGGTCGGAGTACGGCGACACCGGCGCCTCCTACGTGGAGGCCGGGGGCCACAGCGGTGGTTACCGCCTCACGCAGTACTCCTCCGCCGCCTACAAGGTGGAGACGTACCAGTACCTCTCCGGACTGACCAACGGGAACTACCGGCTCACCGCCTGGGTGCGCTCGGGCGGCGGCCAGAACTCCGCCTACCTCGCGCTGAAGAACTGCGGCGGCACCGAGCAGCGCACCGACCTGCCGGTCTCCAGCAGCGGATGGATACACCTCGTCGTCCCCGTCGCGGTGACCGGCAACCAGTGCACGATCAGCATCAACTCCGATGCCAACGCGGGCAACTGGATCAACGTCGACGACCTGACGTTCACCTCCGGCAGCGCCACCGGGCTGTCCGTCAAGGGCTCCGACATCTCCTCCCTCGCCAAGAGCGAGGCCCTCGGCGGCGTCTACAGGACCAGCTCCGGCACCACCGGTGACGCGCTCGCCATCCTGAAGTCCGCCGGTATGAACTACGCGCGCCTGAAGGTCTGGGTGAACCCCGCCGACGGCTACAACAACAAGACGCGCGTCCTGGCGATGGCCAAGCGCATCAAGGCGCAGGGCATGAAGCTCCTGGTCGACTTCCACTACTCGGACACCTGGGCCGACCCCGGCGCCCAGACCAAGCCGGCCGCCTGGGCGGGTCACTCCTACAGCCAGTTGAAGACGGACGTCTACAACCACACGTACGACGTCCTCAACGCGCTGAAGGCACAGGGCACCACCGCCGACATGGTCCAGGTCGGCAACGAGATCAACGGCGGCATGCTGTGGTCCGAGGGTTCCACCGACAACTGGTCGCAGCTCGCCGGGCTCCTCAACTCCGGCTACGACGCCGTCAAGGCCGTCAGCTCGTCGACGACCGTCGCGCTGCACCTCGCCAAGGGCGGCGACCTGTCCGGCACCCGCTGGTGGTTCGACAACGCGGTCTCCAACGGCGTGAAGTTCGACGCCATCGGCCTGTCCTACTACGGCTACTGGCACGGCCCGCTCTCCGACTTCCAGACGACCCTGGACGACGCGGCCGCGCGCTACGGCAAGCCGGTGTTCCTGGCCGAGACGGCCTACCCCTTCCGTCTCGACAGCGACGACTCGCTCGTCAACCAGATCGACACGACCGGTGAGCTGGTCTCCGGCTACCCGGCCACCACCGCCGGACAGTCCGCGTGGCTACGGGACGTGATGAACGTCGTGGAGGCCGTCCCGAACGGCCGCGGCCTCGGTGTCTTCTACTGGGAGGCCACCTGGACCGCCGTCACGGGCAACGGCTGGGACCCGACCGACGCCACGTCCGGCAACGGGTGGGAGAACCAGGCGCTGTTCGGCTTCGACGACAAGGCGCTGCCCGCCATGTCGCAGTTCGGCCACCGCTGATCAGCCACCGCCGATGACATGAGGGCCCGGCCGCCGAGGCAGCCGGGCCCTTGTGGTGTGCCTGGGACTTCCGGGCCGCGCGAAGGCCCCGAAGTCCCGTGCGAGCCACCCGGGCCGCGGGACAGTGGTGACACAGCGCCACCATCACGAAGGCAGGGGGGACGAGATGCTGAGGGTTCCCGCCGGCGGTCGGGGGAGGGGAAGCGCGGGAGGGGTGGCGGGGGGCCGCGCGACCCGGTCGGGTGTGCGAGGGCGGTGGGGTCGGCGTTACCCTGTTCAGCGGCCGCGATCATGTGTCGCGGCGCGGCGGTGGGGCCCGCCGTACCCGAACCGCGGCGCTGATGCCGCCAACGGTCCCTACTTGCGATGAGGTGTGCCCGGGGGCCCGGGCCCGGCGAGTAGGAGAAGTGCCTCATGACAGTCCCGCATCCCGAGCGCGTCGACGCGCCGACAGCCGCCGCACGGCCGGCCCCGCGCCCCGCGTCCCCCTGGCACGGCCAGGCCCCGGTCGTGGCGATGGTCTCGCTCGGCGGAGCCATCGGCGCCACCGCCCGGTACGGGGCCGCGCGGCTGTGGCCCGTGGAGACGGGCGGGTTCCCCTGGACCACGTTCTGGGTCAACGTCATCGGCTGCGCGGTGATCGGCGTCTTCATGGTCGTCATCACGGACGTGTGGGCGGCCCACCGACTCGTGCGGCCCTTCTTCGGCACCGGTGTGCTGGGCGGGTTCACCACCTTTTCGACGTACGCCGTGGACATCCAGAAACTGGTCGACTCGGGCCACCCCGGAACCGGCCTCGCCTATCTCGTCGCGACTGTGTGCGCGGCGCTCACGGCGGTGTGGCTCGCGGTGACCGCGACCCGCCGCGCCCTGGTACGGAGGCAGCGATGACACGGCTGACGGGCAGCGCCCTACGGGTGACGATCTTCATCGGCGAGAACGACGTCTGGCACCACAAGCCGCTGTACACGGAGATCGTGCACCGCGCCCACGCGGCGGGCCTGGCCGGCGCGAGCGTCTTCCGCGGTGTCGAGGGCTTCGGCGCCTCCTCACTGATCCACACCTCACGGCTGTTGTCACTGAGCGAGGACCTGCCGGTGGCGATCGTCATCGTGGACACTGAGGACCGCCTCCGTGCCTTCCTGCCCCAGCTCGACGAACTCGTCGGGGAGGGGCTGGTGATCCTCGACGACTGCGAGGTCATCAGGTACGCGGGCCGAGACGCCGAATCCGGCAAAACGGGCAAGAAAGGTAAGAGGTAGTTGTGAACTGGCTGCTGGTGATCGTCGGCGGAATGGTCGGTGCGCCCCTGCGCCATCTGACCGACCGTGCGGTGCAGACCAGGCATGACACCGTCTTCCCCTGGGGCACCTTCGCGGTCAATGTCGTCGGCTGTCTGATCCTCGGCCTGCTGACCGGCGCGGTCGCCGCGGGGGCCGCGGGTTCCCGCCTTCAGCTGTTCCTCGGGACCGGCCTGTGCGGGGCGCTGACCACGTACTCGACGTTCTCGTACGAGACACTACGGCTGACCGAGACCGGCGCGGGGTTCTACGCTGCGGCCAACGTGCTCGTGAGCGTCACGGCCGGGCTCGGCGCGGCGTTCGCGGGTGTCTCGTTCGCCCAGGCGTTGTGGGCGTAGGCACCGGACGTCACTCGCGCATAGTAAGACTGTCTACAGCACTGTCGACCAACCCTCCTCACCACCAGCCCCTCTGACCCAGAACTGGATCCCATGAGCGTCATCAACGTCGGTCAGGCCGTCGTCCTCGGAGTCGTCGAGGGAGTGACCGAGTTCCTCCCCGTCTCCTCCACCGGCCACCTCAAGATCACCGAGGGGCTGATGAACATCCCGGTCGACGACAAGGCCGTCGTCGGGTTCTCAGCGGTCATCCAGGTCGGCGCGATCGCCGCCGTACTGGTGTACTTCTTCAAGGACATCGTGCGGATCGTCTCGGCGTGGGGCCGGGGGCTGCGCAATCCCGAGGAGCGGCAGCACCACGACTACAAGTTCGCGTGGTGGGTCATCTACGCCACCATCCCGATCGTGATCGTGGGCCTCGCCGCCAAGCCGCTCATCGACGGGGCGCTCGGCTCCCTGTGGGTGGTCGCGGGCTCGCTGATCGTCGGCAGCGGTGTGATGTGGGCGGCGGACCAGATGGGCCGGCACAAGCGCGGTGAGGACGACACGTCCTTCAAGGACGCGATGCTGGTCGGCTGTTCGCAGATCCTCGCACTGCTCTTCCCGGGCTTCTCGCGCTCCGGCGCCACGATGTCCACCGCGCTCATCCTCGACCTGGACCGGGTCGCCGCCACCCGGCTCTCCTTCTTCCTCGGCATCCCCGCCCTCACCGGCGCCGGTCTGTACGAGCTGAAGGACGCCCTGGGTACGGGGGTGGGCGCCGCGCCGCTCGCGGTCGGCACGATCGTCTCCTTCGTCGTCGCCTACGGGTCGATCGCCTGGCTGCTGAAGTTCGTCGCCAAGCACTCCTTCAACGCCTTCGTGATCTACCGGATCGTGATCGGCCTGGCGCTGTTCGGGCTGCTGGCGAGCGGGACCCTCGCCGGCTGATCGCGGAAACAGCAGCTCACAGGGGGTGCGAAGCCGGTTTACAGGCTTCGCACCCCCTGAATTTTTCTTTTCACTCCCCTTGACAGCTCCCTCTTGTCACCCGCAGGATCACCCCCGTGAACCTGTCAGACAGCCAGACAGGTGGATCGGTGCCGCGGCGCGTCAGCGCCATGGAAGCGGTGCTCACCCACCTTCGCAGCGCCATCGAGCGCGGCGAATACGCCATCGGTGACAAACTCCCCTCCGAGGCCGAGCTGTGCCGCCGCCTGGAGGTCAGCCGGCCGGTGCTCCGCGAGGCGCTGCGGGCCCTGCAGGTGATGGGCCTGACCGTGTCCCGTACGGGCAAGGGCACCTTCGTGGTCGCCAACACGGTCGAGGACCCCACCTTCGGCGACTACGCGGCGAGCGACCTGCTCGAGGTGCGCCGCCACGTCGAGATCCCGGTCGCCGGTTACGCGGCGGTGCGCCGCACCCCGGAGAACCTCGACCACCTGGCCCATCTGCTGGACCGGATGGAGCGGGAGACCGACACCACGGCATGGGTCGCGATGGACACGATCTTCCACATCGCGGTCGCCGAGGCCTCCCAGAACCCGGTCTTCCGCAGGGTGATCGAAGAGATCCGGGACGCGCTGGCCCGCCAGTCCGCCTTCCTCAACGAGCTCGGCGGGCGGCGCGAACAGTCCAACCGCGAGCACCGGGCGATCGTCGAAGCGCTGATCGACGGCAGTGAACACGACGCGGTGGAGGCGATGTCCCATCACCTCGACCGCGTGGAGACCACCCTCACCGACATCGTGCGCCCCGCGCGCATGGACATCCCCACGGAAGGCGGACCCGAGGCGTGAGCGAGCAGTCCCTCAAAGGCGAGGCCACATCGGCCGGCAAACCGGCCGCGCACGTCGACGCCGGAGACGCGGGTTACAGCAAGTCGCTGAAGTCCCGGCATGTCAACATGATCGCCATCGGCGGTGCCATCGGCACCGGTCTCTTCCTCGGCGCGGGCGGCCGGCTCGCCGACGCCGGCCCCTCCCTCTTCGTCGCGTACGCGGTGTGCGGCGTCTTCGCCTTCCTCGTCGTGCGCGCGCTCGGCGAACTCGTGCTGTACCGGCCGTCCTCCGGCGCCTTCGTGTCGTACGCCCGGGAGTTCCTGGGGGAGAAGGGCGCGTACGTCGCCGGCTGGATGTACTTCCTGAACTGGGCCACCACCGGGATCGCCGACATCACCGCCGTGGCCGTCTACACCCACTACTGGGGCATGTTCTCCGACATCCCCCAGTGGGTGATCGCGCTCATCGCGCTCGCCGTCGTCCTCACGGTGAACTTGATATCCGTACGCATGTTCGGCGAACTGGAGTTCTGGTTCGCGATCATCAAGGTGAGCGCGCTCGTCGTCTTCATGCTCATCGGCATCTTCCTGCTGGTCACCCAGCACCCGGTCGACGGCACCACCCCCGGCCCGTCCCTGATCACCGACAACGGCGGAATCTTCCCCAACGGCCTGCTGCCGATGCTGCTGATCATCCAGGGCGTCGTGTTCGCCTACGCCTCCGTCGAGCTGGTCGGTGTCGCGGCGGGCGAGACGGAGAACCCCGAGAAGATCATGCCGAAGGCGATCAACTCGATCATGTGGCGTGTCGGCCTGTTCTACGTCGGCTCGGTCGTCCTGCTCTCGATGCTGCTGCCCTGGAACAAGTACAGCGCGGGCCAGAGCCCCTTCGTGACCGTCCTGTCGAACATCGGCATCCCGGCGGCGGGCGGCGTGATGAACCTGGTCGTGCTCACCGCGGCCATGTCGTCCCTGAACTCCGGCCTCTACTCCACCGGCCGCATCCTGCGCTCCATGGCGATGTCGGGCTCCGCGCCCAGGTTCACCGGCGTGATGAGCCGCAGCCAGGTCCCGTACGGCGGTATCCTGCTCACCAGCGGGATTTGCGTCCTCGGTGTCGGCCTCAACTTCGTGGTCCCCGCCGACGCCTTCGAGATCGTCCTGAACTTCGCCGCCATCGGCATCCTCGCCACCTGGGGCATGATCATGCTCTGTCATGTGCTGTTCTGGCGGAAGACCCAGCGCGGCGAACTGACCAGGCCGAGCTACCGCCTGCCCGGCTCCCCGTGGACCGAGATCGTGACGATCGGCTTCCTCGTCTCCGTCCTCGTCCTGATGTACGCCGACGGGGGAGCGGGGCGCACCACCGTGCTGTGTCTGCCGCTGATCGCCGTGGCGCTCGTCGCCGGGTGGTACGGGGTGCGCCGCCGGGTCTCCGGCATCCGTGACGGAGTGGACGCGTGAGCACGACCATGACGTACGCCGCTTCGATCGCCGCCGCCCCGGTGATCCGCGAACCCCTGCACGCTCCCGTCGCCCAGCTCGTCCGCGGCGGAGTCGTCGAAGGCGTCCACTACGGCTCGGTGGTCGTGCTGGCCGCCGATGGCAGTGTGGACCTCCAGATCGGGGACATCGAGGCCGCGTTCTACCCGCGCTCGGCGCTCAAGCCCGTCCAGGCGGTGGCGATGCTGCGGGCGGGACTGCCGCTGGACGGCGAGCTGCTCTCGCTGGCCGCGGCCAGTCACTCCGGCGAGGAACGGCACCTCGCCGGGACTCGGCGGATCCTGGAACTGGCCGGCGTCACCGAGGACGACCTGCGCAACGTGCCCGATGTGCCGTACGACCCGGTCGTGCGGGACGCCTGGATCCGCGAGGGGCGGCTGCCGTCCCGGCTCGCGCAGAACTGCTCCGGCAAGCACGCCGCCATGCTGATGACCGCCCGGCTCAACGGCTGGTCCCTCGACGACTACCTCGACCCGGGCCACCCCCTCCAGCAGGCCATCGCGGAGATCGTCGAGGACCTCACCGGGCAGGCGATCGCCCAGGTCACCGTCGACGGTTGCGGCGCGCCCCTCTTCTCCGTCTCGCTGCACGGGCTCGCCCGCGCCGCCGCCCGGATCACCACCGCACCGGCCGGCACCCCCGAGGCGCGGGTCGCCGACGCGATGCGTGAGCACGCCGAGATGGCGTCCGGCTCCGGCCGCGATGTCGCGGCGCTGATGCGGGCCGTGCCGGGGCTGCTCACGAAGGACGGCTTCGAAGGCGTCCAGATGGCCGCGCTGCCGGACGGCCGGGCCGTCGCCGTGAAGATCGCCGACGGTGCGAACCGGGCGCGGGGGCCGGTGGCCGCGGCGGCGCTGGCGCGCGCGGGGGTCGCCCCGGCGTTGCTTGCGGAGTTCGGCTCCGTGCCGGTGCTCGGGGGCGGTGCCGTTGTGGGCGGGCTTCGCCCCGCCCGGGTGCTTGATCCGCTCTCGGGCTGAGCGGCGTGTGACCTGGTCGTGGGGGTGCATCGCCGGGTGCGGGTTCGTCGTGGCTGGTCGCGCAGTTCCTCGCGCCCCTTGGGTTCGTGCGCCTCAGGCCCGGATCAGGGGCTGGCCTCCGCTGTCCGGCCGGGCGTGTCCCCGAAGTCTCTGTCTCCTGCCCCGCCCCTACGCCTCACCCAACCCACCCTCACCCCTCCGAAAGAGGACCGCTCAGTCATGACCGTCGCCGCAGCGCACCGCAGTGAACACGATCTGCTCGGGGACCGTGACGTCCCGGCCGAGGCGTACTGGGGCATCCACTCCCTGCGCGCCACCGAGAACTTCCCCATCACGGGAACGTCGATCTCCGCCTACCCGCATCTGATCGAGGCCCTGGCCGCCGTCAAGGAGGCCGCCGCCCGTGCCAACGAGGAACTCGGCCTGCTCGAACCGGAGAAGGCCATGGCCATCGTCGCGGCCTGCCGGGAGATCCGCGCCGGCAAGCTGCACGACCAGTTCGTGGTCGACGTCATCCAGGGCGGCGCCGGCACCTCGACGAACATGAACGCCAACGAGGTCGTCGCCAACCGGGCGTTGGAGCTCCTCGGCCGCGCCAAGGGCGAGTATCAGTACCTGCACCCCAACGAGGACGTCAACCTCGGCCAGTCGACCAACGACGTCTACCCCACCGCCGTCAAGGTCGCCACCGTCTTCGCGGTGCGCGAGCTGCTCAAGGCGATGGCCGTGCTCCAGGACGCGTTCGCCGCCAAGGCATTCGAGTTCCGTGACGTACTGAAGATGGGGCGCACCCAGCTCCAGGACGCGGTGCCGATGACCCTCGGGCAGGAGTTCTCGGCGTACGCGGTGATGCTCGACGAGGACCGCAGCCGTCTCGCCGAGGCCGTCGAGCTGATCCACGAGATCAATCTCGGCGCCACGGCCATCGGCACCGGCCTCAACGCGCCCGCCGGATACGCCGAGTCCGCCCGCCGCCACCTCTCCGAGATCACCGGGCTGCCCCTGGTCACCGCCGCCAACCTGGTCGAGGCCACCCAGGACTGCGGCGCCTTCGTCCAGATGTCCGGCGTGCTCAAGCGGATCGCCGTGAAGCTCTCGAAGAGCTGCAACGACCTGCGGCTGCTGTCCTCCGGGCCGCGCGCGGGCCTCAACGAGATCAACCTGCCGCCGGTGCAGGCCGGTTCGAGCATCATGCCCGGCAAGGTCAACCCGGTGATCCCCGAGGTCGTCAACCAGGTCGCCTTCGAGGTGATCGGCAACGACGTCACCATCACGATGGCCGCGGAAGCGGGGCAGCTCCAGCTCAACGCCTTCGAGCCGATCATCCTGCACTCCCTGTCCGAGAGCATCACCCATCTGCGCACCGCCTGCCTGACCCTCGCCGAGCGCTGCGTCATGGGGATCACCGCCAACACGGAGGTGCTGCGCGCCGCGGTCGAGAACTCCATCGGCCTGGTGACCGCCCTGAACCCGCACATCGGGTACACGGCCGCCACCGACATCGCCAAGGAGGCCCTCGCCACCGGGCGCGGCGTCGCCGAACTCGTCCTGGAGAAGGGCCTGTTGCCCGCCGAGCGGCTGGCGGCGCTGCTGCGGCCCGAGGTGATCGCGGGCAGCGGCACCCCGCAGGCGGTGTGACCCGATGCGCACCCGGACCGGCCCGGCGGCACAATGGTGATCATGGCTGCTTCGTCGTATCCGTCGTCCCCGACCTTCCAGCCGGTCCTGGAGCGCATCGCGACCGAGATCGGGCAGACGCCCGGCCGCGGGCGGCCCGCCGACTACATCCCGGCGCTGGCCGCCTGCGACCCCCGGCGCTTCGGCATGGCCGTGGCCGAGCTCGACGGCACGGTGTACGGCGTGGGGGACTGGCGGCAGCCGTTCTCCACGCAGTCCATCACCAAGGTCTTCACGCTCGCCCTCGACCTCGCCCGTGAGGGCGACGAACTGTGGGAACACGTCGGCCATGAGCCCTCCGGCAACCCCTTCAACTCGCTGGTGCAGCTGGAGTACGAGAACGGCATCCCGCGCAATCCCTTCATCAACGCGGGTGCCCTGGTCGTCACCGACCGGCTCCAGACCCGTACCGGCGACGCGGCCGGCACCCTGCTGGCCTTCCTGCGTGCGGAGAGCGGCAACGCCGGCCTCACCTTCGACAAGGAGGTGGCCGCCTCCGAGGCCACCCGCGGCGACCGCAACGCGGCCCTCGCCCACTTCATGGCCTCGTACGGCAATATCGACAACCCGGTGCCGGTCCTCCTCGACCAGTACTTCCGCCAGTGCTCGATCGAGGCGTCCTGCGCCGACCTCGCCCTCGCCACGAGCTTCCTGGCCCGGCACGGCATCCGCGCCGACGGCTCCCGACTGCTCACCCAGAGCCAGGCCAAGCAGGTCAATGCGGTCATGCTGACGTGCGGCACGTACGACGCGGCGGGCGACTTCGCCTACCGCGTCGGCCTCCCCGGCAAGAGCGGCGTCGGCGGCGGCATCATCGCGGTGGTCCCCGGCCGCTGCACCCTGTGCGTGTGGAGCCCAGGTCTGGACGAGCGGGGCAACTCGGTGGCGGGCGTGGCGGCTCTGGACCGCTTCACGACACTGACGGGCGTGTCGGTGTTCTGAGTCCGTACGGGCGGGGTTCACCCCATCCCGGCTCGGTAGAGCGCCCCGTCAGGGGCGCGGGGCTGTGACAATATGCGGCTCCGCCGCGTGGGCGCGACAAGCCACAATGCACCCGCACCCGACGCAGCACCACGCGGAGGTAACTCTACGGACCCCGCCGGGAAGGCACGGCGTCGCCTTCCGGCCACCCGCCCTTGACACGCTTGCCAAGTGTTGGCCAAGGCTCCCCTCGATCTCCACCGCTGTCAGGCCCTGGGCCTGACCGGTACCGCCTTCCTCGCGCTCGGCGGTGAGACGGCCGGCGCCCTGCCCACGCGGGACTTCCTCGACCCCGGCTCCGCGCGTGCCGTACTCGGCGTGGTCGGGGTCTACTTCGGCGTCGTCCTGCTGATCGCCGCGTGGGTGCTGCTCGGCAAGGTCGTCCGCGGTCCCGAGCCGCCGACGCCGCGCGCACTGCTGCTGGTGCTCGCCGCGTGGGCGGCGCCGCTGCTGCTCGCGCCGCCGCTGTTCAGCAGGGACGTGTACAGCTACCTCGCGCAGGGCGCCATGGTCGACGCGCACATCGACGTGTACGCCAACGGGCCCGCGCAGCTCGGCGGGCCGCTCGCCGACGAGGTGGCACCGGTGTGGCAGCAGACCGCGACACCGTACGGCCCGGTCTTCCTCGCCGTCGCCTCCGCGCTGTCCGGCCTCACCCGCGGCGAGATACCGGCGGGGCTCCTCGGCATGCGGCTGGTCGCGCTGCTCGGCGTCGGCCTGATGGCGGCGGCGCTGCCCCGCCTCGCCCGGCACAGCGGTGCCGATCCGGCCGCCGCGCTGTGGCTCGGCGCGCTCAACCCGCTCGTGCTGCTGCACCTGGTGGCCGGTGCGCACAACGACGCCATCATGCTGGGACTGCTCGGCGTCGGCCTGGTCGCCGCGCGCGGCCGATGGCACCTGCTGGGCGTCGTCCTCATCACCCTCGCCGCACTGGTCAAGGCGCCGGCCGTGCTCGGCCTGCTGGCGGTGGTGGCGCTGCGCGGTCGTCGCGGAGTACTGCGCACGGTCCTGACCACGTCCGGGGTCGCGCTCGCCACCACGGCCGTGGTGACCGCCGTGGCGGGCACGGGGTACGGCTGGATCGCGGCCCTGAAGACCCCCGTCTCCCCGCACAACTGGTCGCCCACCAGCGTGCTCGGCGGCGCCACCGGCGCCCTGCTGAAGGATCTCGGCAGCGGCCTCGCCCCGCTGGCGATGCCCGTCTGGCACGCGACCGGGCTGGTGG
This sequence comes from Streptomyces sp. NPDC007896, assembly GCF_042959425.1. Taxonomy (NCBI): domain Bacteria; kingdom Bacillati; phylum Actinomycetota; class Actinomycetes; order Kitasatosporales; family Streptomycetaceae; genus Streptomyces; species Streptomyces sp. NPDC007896. The sequence goes on from NZ_JBIBKX010000015.1 coordinate 261,064, forward strand.
TGACCGTCCTGGTCGTCCTGTTCATATGGCTGCGCCTGCGGCCGGGCCCCATCTACGCGCTGGGCCTGAGCCTGGGCGCGGTCGCCGTGTTCGGCCCCGCGATCCGGCCCTGGTACGCGCTGTGGGGCCTGTTCCTCATCGCCGCCGCGGCGCCCAACGGCTCGGTGCGGCACCGGGTCGCGGCGGCCAGTGCGGTACTCGCGCTCGCCGTACTGCCGAGCGGCGGCCCGCCGGACGTCGATCAGGTGGTGCTGGCCGTCTCCGGCGGTGCGCTCGCTCTCGTCGTGCTCTGGCAGGCCCATCAGGCCGCCCGGGCCGAGGAGTCGGCGCGGCCGCCGGTGCTGGGGCGCACGGCATGAGACATCTGGACACCGACGGCCGACGGCTGCTCGGCCTGCTCTCACTCGTTCTCGCGGTGGGCGTGTTCACCGCGACCGTGCCCCTGCTGCGCGACTGGTTCGATCTGCGCGTCTACTACGGCACCGTCGACGCCTGGGTCCACCACGACGGCCGGATCTACGACTACTGGGTGCCGGGAACCACGTACGGATTCACCTATCCGCCGTTCGCTGCCCTGACCATGCTGCCGATGGCGCTGATCGGGCTGCGCACGGCGATCGCCGTCTCCGTGGTGCTCAATCTCGCGGCGCTGGCGGTCGTGGTGTGGATCCTGGTCGGGCCCGCGCTGCGCCGCTACGGCTGGTACGGCTGCGCCCTCGCGGCCTGTCTGCTGGCCCTGCTCGAACCGGTCCGCGACACCTTCAGCTTCGGGCAGGTCAACCTCCTGCTGCTGGCCCTCGTCCTGAGCGACGCCTGGCTGCTGTCCAGCGGCCGGGGACGCCGGGCGGGCGTCGGCATCGGGCTGGCCGCCGCGATCAAGCTCACCCCCGCGCTCTTCATCGGCCTGCTGCTGCTCGGCCGCCGCTGGCGCGCCGCCGGGGTCGCGACAGCCGTCGCCGCGGCGGCCACCGGTCTTGCGGCCTGGGCGGCGCCGGACGCCTCGCGTTTCTACTGGTCCGAGGCGCTGTGGGACACCAACCGCATCGGACGTCTCGCCTATGTCTCCAACCAGTCGTTGCAGGGCGTCCTGGCCCGGCTCGCCGCACCGGGCGAACCGAGTCGGGCCGTGTGGGCGGCGGCCGCCCTGCTGATCCTGTGCGTGTGGGCGTGGCGGACCTCGTGGGCGCTGGCCGACGAGGACTGGACGGCCGCGTTCGCCCTCACCGGTCTCGCCGCCTGCCTCCTCAGCCCGATCACCTGGGTGCACCACCTCGTCTGGCTGCTGCCGTCCTTCGCCGTACTGCTGCACCGCCACCGTGCTCGGGCCGCGGCGGCCCTGTACGCGGTGCTGTGCAGCAGTGTGGTGTGGCTCTGGTTCGACGACTCCTCAGGCCTCGACGGATTCCTCGGCAGCAACACGTACACGTGGATCACGCTGGGGCTGCTGCTGTGGCTGCCGGCCGGTCAGTCGCGGGTGGCCCGCACGCCCTTGAGTCGCAGGGCGAGGGCCACGCCGCCCGCGCCCAGACCCGCGGCGCCCAGGATTCCGGCCGTCTCCGGCCAGCCGCCGTCGGGGCCGTCCGCGGACCCGGTCCTCGCCTGTACGGGCGAGGCGCCCGCCGCCGGGACGGACCGGGTGTCGGGGAGCGATCCGACGGGTTCGACGTGTCCGGCGGCCGCGAAGCCCCAGTCGAGCAGCGAGCGGGCCTCCTCGTACACCGTGGTGCCGCCGCCCGTCTGAGGGTTCATCACCGTGACGACGAGGGTGCGTCCGCCCCGGTGCGCGGCGGCGACGAGCGTGTTGCCCGCTTTGGTGGTGTAGCCGTTCTTGACGCCGATCAGGCCCGGATAGGGCGCCACCCCGTCGGCGCCGGTCAGCAGCCGGTTGGTGTTCTGGATCTGGTACGGGTAGCCGTCGCCGGGGAAGGTGGCCTCGGCGGTGGAGCAGTAGCGCGCGAACTCCGGGTTGCGCAGGCCGGCCCGTCCGAAGACCGCGAGGTCGTACGCCGACGAGACCTGGCCGGGGGTGTCGTAGCCGTCGGGCGACTCGACGTGGGTGTCGAGGGCGCCCAGCGAGCGGGCCTTGGCCTGCATCCGGACCGCCGTCCGGTGCCAGCCGCCGTTCATCGCGGCCAGTACGTGCACGGCGTCGTTGCCGGAGTTGAGGAAGACGCCGCGCCACAGGTCGGACACGCGGTAGGTGTGCCCCGCGGCCACGCCCACCAGGCTGCTGCCGTCGCCGATGCCCTCCAGTTCCTCCTCCTTGACGGTGTGCTGGATGCCGGCGGGCAGCGACGGGAGCACGGTGAGCGCGAAGAGGGTCTTGAGGGTGCTGGCGGGCGGCAGCTTGAGGTGCGCGTCGTGCGCGGCGAGCACCTCGCCGGTGCCCGAGTCGGCCACCACCCACGACAGCGCCGAGACGTCCGGCAGCGCGGGGGCGTCGGACCGTGTGCGTACCTGTGTCCCGGCCCGCTGGAGGTAGGGCGTCTGGGCGGCCATGGGTCTCGGCAGGCCCGTACCGAGGCGGGCGAGGGCCGGACCCGGCGCGAGGGCCAGTGCTCCGGCCACACAGAGGGCGGAGCAGGAGAAGGCGGTCAACGAGACGACCATCCGGGATGGGAATCCGATTGTCATACCGTCAACGTAGGAACGGAGTCGCCGTGCGCCGGGGTGCCAGGCCCGAGCGAGGGGATGCAGTACCCGGATGCCACACGCGGGAGAGGTTCGGGAGGTCCGGCGCGGCGGATTCGCGGTGGGGTCAGGCGGTGGGCAGGGTCGGCTGGACCTGACGCAGGAAGGTCGCGTTGTCCGGCGTGGCGCGCAGCCGCTCCAGCAGGGTTTCCAGCGCGGCCTGGGCGTCCCGGGTCTGCAGGGCGCGCCGCAGGCCGCGTACGGCTGTCAACTCGGCCCCGGGCAGGAGCAGTTCCTCGCGGCGGGTGCCGGAAGGGATGACGTCCACGGCCGGGAACACACGCCGTGAGGCGAGGGTCCGGTCGAGGCGGAGCTCCATGTTGCCGGTGCTCTTGAGCTCCTCGAAGAAGTAGTCGTCGGCGCGGGAGCCGGTCTCCACCAGGGCGGTGGCGAGGATGGTGAGCGAGCCGCCCTCCTCGGCGAGGCGCGCGGCGCCGAAGAACCGCTTGGGACCGTGCACCGCGGCGGCGTCGACGCCGCCGCTGAGGGTGCGGCCACCGGAGGCGGCCGCGTTGTTGTGCGCGCGGCACAGCCGGGTGAGCGAGTCCATCAGGATGACGACGTCCTCGCCCTGTTCGACGAGCCGCTTGGCGCGCTCGACGACGAGCTCGGCCAGGGCGATGTGCTGCTTCGGCGTCTTGTCGAAGGTCGAGGCGTAGACCTCGCCGCGGACGGAGCGCCGCATGTCGGTGACCTCTTCGGGCCGCTCGTCGAGGAGCAGCACGATCAGATGGCATTCGGGGTGGTTGCCCGCGACGGCGGCGGCGAGCTGCTGGAGCAGTACCGTCTTGCCGGTCTTGGGCGGGGCGACGATCAGACCGCGCTGGCCCTTTCCGACGGGGGAGACCAGATCGACGACGCGTCCGGCCATGCCGCTCGCAGGGTGCTCCAGGCGGAGCCGGTCGCGTGGGTGCAGCGGGGTGAGGTCGCCGAAGTGCGGGCGGCGCCGCAGCTCTTCGGGGGTGCGGCCGTTGATCCGCTCGACCTCGGCGAGGGCGCGGGGTCCGCTGCGTACGCCTTCGACGGTGTCGCCCTTGCGCAGGCCGTGACGGCGGATCAGCGCGGCGGAGACCTGGACGTCGGTCGGCGTGGGCAGGCAGCTCTCGGCGGCGCGCAGGTACCCCTGCCCGTTGTGCGCGATGTCGAGGACACCGGTGGCGTGGGCCGGGAGCTGCTTCTGTACGGGAGGGTGTTCGAGTGTGGTGGTCATGAGAGGGGGTCCTTTCGAGGACGGATTCATGAGGTCATGAAGAAGGGAGGGGATGTGCCGGAGGAGGCGGCGTGCTCACGCCTCGGTGCGGCGGGGAAGATCACCTGAAGGAGCTACGGGTGACCGTGCTCGGAAGGTGATGCGAAGAAGCTGGTCGCCCGGTCCGAAAAGCTACGGGCGTGTCAGCGAAAGAAGGAGACTCGGCACCGGCGCCCGAGACGGGGCGTACACAAGTGCTCACCGCAGACTACCACGGCTTGTGTCGAAGTGGCTGTGATCCGTCTCTCAGCGGCTCGCCAGGAGGCCGTACAGCAGCGGAATGCGCGGCTCGTCCTCCGGCAGGCGCCACCAGCCGGACGGTGTACGCACCATCTGCGGCCAGCGCGGCCAGGGAAGCTCCTCGCTCTCCCGGAGCCGGCGGATACCCAGTCCCGCTCCTGTCAACGCGTTGACGACCTCGTCCATTCCGTGCATCCACTCGTAACTGTCGGTCGCGCCCTCGACGGCCGGTCCGTCGGTGTACGTGTAGGTCGCGTTCCTGTGCACGGCGTCCCGGCCGCCCAGGTAGTCGTGGCGCAGCAGCAGTTCGGTGCCCTCGCCCTCGGCGGGCTTGGGGCCCAGCGCGTTGAGCAGCGGATGGAACTCGGCGATGTACAACCGCCCTCCCGGGCGCAGCAGTTGCGCGATGACGGTGGCCCAGCGGTCCAGGTCGGGCAGATAGCACAGGGCGCCCTTGCCGGTGTAGATCACGTCGAACCGCCGCCCGTCCAGGGCTTCGACGGCGTCGTACACATTGGCTCGTACGTACGTCACGTCGGCGCCCGCCCGTGCCGCGATGTCGGTCGCGGCCGTCACGGACGCCTCGGAGATGTCCAGGCCGACGGTCCGCGCGCCGCGCTCGGCGAAGGCGATCGTCTCGGTGCCGAGGTGGCACTGGAGATGCAGCACGTCGAGGCCGGCCAGGTCCCCGAGGTCCTCCCACTCGAAGGCGGCGAACCAGCGCGCCGGGTCGAGTTTCTCGCCCAGCCCGTAGAACCGGCTGGCGAGATGGACGGGGGTCCGCGCGTCCCAGTTGGCCTGGTTGGCCCGCATCATCCGCTCGTGCTCGTCGGTCATGGAACCATCCAACCGCGGACGGAGGTGGATCCGGGGCAGGAACCGCGGATCGGCGCGTACGCCATCGCTGTCGGTCACGCGGTCGAGCAGGCAGAATCCTTTGTCGTAACGGCTCACGGCGCCTGCGCCGAACTCCCCACCCCCACAAGGAGACCTCCGGTGGACACCTCTCCCGGCACGCCGCACCGCATGGACCCGGCCGGCGGCTGCCCGCACGCCGACAACGCGCGGCTGCTGGAGCGCGGCGCCGTCGCGGCGGTGGTGCTGCCCGGCGAGGTGGAGGGGACGGCGGTGCTCGGGCACGAGGCGTTGAAGGAGTTCCTCGCGCATCCCGAAGTCGCCAAGGGCGCCCAGCACTTCACCGAGCTGCGGGAGGGGCGGATAGCGCCGGGGTGGCCGCTCGCGACCTTCGCGACCGTACGCGGGATGACGACGGCGGACGGTGAGGACCACCGTCGGCTGCGGTCGCTGGTGAGCAAGGCGTTCACCGCACGCCGGGTCGAGGAACTGCGGCCCCGGATCGAGGAGTTGACGGCGGGACTGCTCGACGACCTCCGGGCCGCGGCCGAGCGGGACGGCGGAGTCGCCGATCTGCGGCGGCACTTCGCGATGCCGCTGCCCATGGGGGTCATCGGGGAACTGCTCGGAGTGGACGCGGAGCACCGCGACCGGCTGCACCACCTGTCGAACCAGGTGGTCGCCACCGACATCGGCCCCGAGAAGGCCCTGGCGGCCAACCGTGAACTCGTCGCCGTGCTCGCCGCCGTGGCCGTCGCGCGGGGCGAGCGGCCGGGCGACGACCTCACCAGCGCGCTGATCGCCGCACGGGACGAGGAGGGCGACCGGCTCAGCCAGGAGGAGCTCATCGGCACCCTGGTACTGATGATCATCGCGGGGCACGAGACCACGCTCAACCTCCTCACCAACGCCGTACGGGCGCTCTGCGGCCATCGGGACCAGCTGGAGCTGGTCATGAAGGGCGAGGGCGGGGTGGGCTGGGCGGACGTGGTCGAGGAGACCCTGCGCTGGGACGCGCCCGTCAGCTACTTCCCCTTCCGCTATCCGGTGCGGGACCTGACCGTCGACGGCACGGTGATCCCCAAGGGGACACCCGTGCTGGCCGGTTACTCGGCGGCGGGGCGCGACCCGGCCGTGCACGGTCCGGACGCCGACCGCTTCGACGTCACCCGGCCCGGCAGGCCCGGCGCCGCCCGCCACCTCTCCCTCGGCCACGGCGCCCACTACTGCCTCGGTGCCCCGCTGGCGCGCATGGAGGCGACCATCGCCCTGGAGCGGCTGTTCACCCGCTTCCCCGACCTCGACCTCGCCGTGACGGAGGCGGAACTCTCCCGGCACTCCAGTTTTGTCGGCAACAGCGTGCGGGCACTTCCGGTACGGCTCGGCACCTCCCACGGCTGACCGCGCGCATACCGCCGTACGACACCGCGCCGCATACCAGCCATACGACACCGCGATGCCCCTGCGCCGACCCTTTTCTTGTTCTGGGCAATGGCCGTCCCTACGCTGCCAGCACCGCACACCGGCGGTACTGGACAAGGGACATGGCAATCATGGGTCGACTGGCCGGAAAAATCGCTTTCATCAGCGGAACGGGGGCCGGAATAGGGCGGGCCGCGGCCCAGGTATTCGCCGCGGAAGGCGCCATCGTATTCGGCTGCGACCTCGATGCCGACGCCGCCGCGGAAACGGTGGAACTCGTCGAGAAGGCCGGCGGCGTCATGCGGTCCCTCGCCCCGGTGGACCTCTCCACCGAGGCGGGCGCCCGCGAGTGGATCGACGCGGGGATCGAGGCCCTCGGCGGGATCGACATCCTCTACAACAACGCCTCCGCACTGCGGAACGGGCCGTTCGCGACCATGCCGGCCGAGGACTGGTACTTCACCATCAAGAACGAGCTCGACGTCCCCTACTTCTGCACGCAGGCGGCCTGGCCGCACCTGATCGCCCGCGGTGGCGGAGCCGTCCTCAACGTCGCCTCGGTGGCCGCCGTCCGGGGCGCCCCCTTCATGCCGATGGTCCCGCACGGCGCCGCCAAGGGCGGGGTGCTGGCGATGAGCAAGCACCTGTGCGCGGCCGGCGCCCCGCACCACATCCGGGTCAACACCATCGCCCCCGGCATGACCCGCACGTCCGCGACCGCGCCCTTCCTCGACGACCCCGACGGACCGAAGGCGCAGCTGGAGGCGCGGATCCCGGTGGGCCGGGTGGGCGAGCCCGAGGACATCGCGCGCGCCGCCGCCTTCCTCTGCTCCGACGAGGCGGCGTTCGTCAACGGCGCCAACCTGATGGTCGACGGTGGCGACAGCGCGATGGCGGGCTGAGCGCCGGTGACCGTCCGACTCGACCACGTGGGCGTCAACGTACGCGATCTGCCCGCCCAAACCATCTGGTACCAGGGGGCGTTCGGGCTCAGGACCGTCTTCGAGTTCACCCTCGAAGGACCCCATCTGAGCGCCGTCGTCCTGGAGCATCCGCACGGCTGGCGCGTCGAACTCCTCGCCAGGCCCGGATCCGCGCCGGGGCTGCGGGCCCCGGACCCGCTGACCGCCGCCCTCACCGAGGGATACGGACACTTCGCGGTCACCACCCCCGAACTCGACCCCCTCTACGCGGCTTTGGTGGCGCACGGAGCGGGCGAGGCCATGAAACCGGGTCCTTCCCCCGAACCCGGTATTCGCATGGCCTGGGTCACCGACCCCGAGGGAAATCTCATCGAACTCATAGAGAAAAACGCAGAGTGAGGGCACGCACGATGACGGATTCGATCTCCACGAGCTCTTTGAAGAAACTGGACCTCGGAACACTCATAGCCTGCTGTCTCGCAGTAGCCGCCGCGCAACTGTGCATTACCGTTCCGTCCCCCATCAATGGCGAAATCCAGGCCGCCTTCGGGGCGTCCGGTTCCCAGGTCGCCTGGGTCACGTCCGCCTTCATTCTCCCCACCGCCATTCTTGAACTGAATTTCGGTGTGGTCGGAGACCTCTTCGGCCGCAAGCGCCTGCTGGTGCTCGGCGGGCTCGTCCTGGCGCTCGGCGAACTCCTCAACGCCACCTCCCAGAACATCACCATGATGTGGACCGGGCAGGCGCTGGCCGGTATCGGCGCCGCGGCGCTCTTCCCCAGTTCCCTCGCGGTCATCGCGGCCGCGACTCCGGACGGGAAGGACCGTGCCAAGGCGGTCTCCACCTGGGCGCTCAGCATCTCCCTCGCCTCCGCTGTGGGACCGCTGTCCTCCGGTGTGCTCGCCACCGTCGCCGACTTCCGCTGGGCGTTCGTGCCGCCCGTCGTCCTCGGCCTGGCGGTAGCCGTCGCCTGCTGGAAACTGGTCACCGACTCCAAGGCCCCCGAAGGCCGCGCCCTGGACTGGCCGGGCCAGATCACCATCGCCGTCGGCCTCACCGCCCTGCTGTGGGGCATCATCGAGGGCGGCGACCGCGGCTGGGGCAGCGCGGCGATCGTCGGCGCGCTGGCCCTCGCGGCGGTGGCCCTCGTCGGCTTCGTCGTCGCCGAGACCCGCGCCGCCTCACCCATGTTCAACCTGGACCTGCTGAGGATCCCGTCCTTCGCCGCGGCGGCCGTCGTCGCCCTGGCCGGCATGTTCGGCTTCATCGGCACCGCGTACTGCGTCTCCATCCGCCTCGGCGCCGTGATGCATCTGAGCGCGCTGCGCGCCGGCATGCCGTTCGTGATCCTCCAGCTGATCCCGCTGCTCCTGGCACCGGTGCTCAGCAGGATGCTCACCCGCGTCGACGCCCGCTGGCTCCTGATGGGCGGCCTGCTGCCGATGGCCGCGGGACAGTTCTGGATCGCCGCGCTGCCCATCACCACGACCTCCCTCGCCGCCTTCATCGGGCCGGTGCTGCTGCTCGGCATCGGTTTCATCTGCGTCGTCTCCTCACTGACCTCGGCCGCCGTGAACGCCGTACCGATCCACATGACCGGCATGGCCAGCGGCGCCACCAGCCTGGTCCGCGAGTTCGGCCAGGGCCTCGGCCCTGCCGTCATCAGCACCATCGCGATGAGCGCCGCGTCCTCCGCCCTGGTGGGCAAGCTCAACGGCGCGGACGCCGGCATGGAGGCCGCCGCGGGCCCGCTCGCCGTCGTCAACGCGGGCAGCGACAGCGCCAGGGCCGCCGCGCAGACCGCGCTCGGCCACGGCATGGCCCTCGGCGTGGTGATCTGCGGCTGCGCCTCCCTGCTCGGCGCGCTGGTCACCCTGCTGCTGGTGCGCAAGAACACCGCACGGGCGGCGGTCGGCGCCACCGGTGAGCCGTCGGCGCGGACGGCTACCGCGTAGCGCGGATCTTCACGAAGAGGCCGGGACCCGGGTCCCGGCCTCTTCGCGTGCCCGGGGTGTCGATTCGGCGCGGTCCCGTTCGTCGGTGGGGTGTAGGAAGTTCATGAGCACCGGGAGGAACCATGAAGTACATGCTGCTGGTCTGCGGCGACGACACGGCCGACGCCTCCGGCATGGCACCCGTCGAACCCTGGGTGGAGGAGCTCGGCGCCGAACGGGGTGTGCGGCTGCACGGTCACCGCCTCAGCGATCCCGCCGACGCGGTCACCGTACGGGTGCGCGGCGGCGAGGTGCTGCGCACCGACGGGCCGTTCGCGGAGACGAAGGAGTACGTCGCCGGATACGACATCCTCGAGTGCGACAGCATGCAAGAGGCCGTCGAGGCGGCCGCCAAGCACCCCGTGGCATCCGTGGGGGCCATGGAGGTGCGCGCGTTCTGGGAGGACGAGGACGCCGAGGGGGAGATCCGCCGACTCGACGACGAGCTGACGGCGGCCTTCCGTGAGCGGGACGTCGACCGGTGGCTGGCCTGCCACACGCCGGACACGGAGGTGTTCCACCCGATGAGCGGCCTGGAGGGAAGCGGAACCGATGCCCTCCGCAAGGCCCAGGAGTGGTTCTACTCCACCGTGACCGGGCCCGTGCGCCGCGAGGTGCTCGCCTTCCGGCTCCGTGTCGACGAGAGCGTCGCCTTCAGCCACGGGCTCGTCCGGATCCGGGGCACGTTCACCACGGGCGAGCCGCTGGACAGCACCGTGCGCGTGACGACCGGCTACCGTGCCGTGGGAGACCGTTGGCTGATCGCCCATGAGCACGCGTCGGTCCCGTTCGACGCGGGCATCGAGGAGGTCCGGTCATGAAGTACGTCCTGTTCATCTGCACCCCCGTCGGCGGCGAGGAGCTGAGCCCCGCCGAGATCGCCGACGACCCCCGCTTCACCTCGTACATCGAGGAGGTCCGAAGCCGCGACATCGTCAAGGGCGGCGCACGGCTGCGGCCCTCCACCGACGCCACCACCGTCCGTGTCCAGGGCGACGAAGTCCTGCTCAGCGACGGGCCGTTCGTGGAGTCCAAGGAGTACGTGGCCGGCTTCGACCTCATCGAGGTCGCCGACCTCGACGAGGCCATCGCGCTCGCGTCCCGGCACCCGGCGGCGCTGGGCGGCGGCTCGGTCGAGGTGCGGCCGGTCTGGGAGTGAGCGACATCGGTGACGTGGAGGCGGCGGTCGCCGCCGCCTTCCGCGAGGAATGGGGCCAGGTCGTCGCCACCCTGATCCGGGTGACCGGCGACTGGGACCTCGCCGAGGAGTGCGCGCAGGACGCCTTCGCGCAGGCCCTGGACCGGTGGCGGCGCGACGGAGTGCCGAGCCGCCCCGGCGCCTGGCTGACCACGACCGCGCGCCACCGGGCTCTGGACGTGCTGCGCCGCGAGGCGGTGGGGGCCCAGAAACTGAGGGAGGTGGCCGTGCTGGCGCGGGACGACGGGCCCTGCGACCCGGAGTGCGACGGCGACGACAGCGGCGTCCGCGACGACCGTCTGCGTCTGATCTTCACCTGCTGCCACCCGGCGCTCCCCATCGAGGCCCGGGTGGCACTGACCCTGCGCACCCTCGCCGGGCTCACCACCCCCGAGATCGCCCGCGCCTTCCTGGTGCCCGAGGCGACCATGGCGCAGCGCCTGGTGCGCGCCAAACGGAAGATCCGCAACGCCGGCATCCCCTACCGCGTACCGCCCGCGCATCTGCTGCCCGAACGCACCACCGGCGTCCTCGGCGTGGTCTACCTGCTCTTCAACGAGGGGTACGCCGCCACGTCCGGCACCGATCTGGTGCGTACGAACCTCTGCGCGGAGGCCATCCGGCTCGCCCGTGTCCTGGCCCGCCTGATGCCCGACGAACCCGAGGTCCTCGGTCTGCTCGCCCTCCTGCTGCTGCACGACGCCCGGCGCGCCACCCGGGTGGACACGGCCGGCGAGCTGGTGACGCTGGAGGACCAGGACCGTACGGCCTGGGACAGGGCCGCCGTCGACGAGGGCGCCGCCCTCCTGGAGACCGCCCTGCGCCGCGGACGCCCGGGGCCCTACCAGATCCAGGCCGCCATCGCCGCCTGCCACACCACCGCCGCGACGGCCGAGGACACGGACTGGGCCGACATCGCCGCGCTGTACGGGGAACTGGCGCGCTTCGTGCCCTCCGCCGTGGTGCGGCTCAACCGTGCGGTGGCGGTGGGCATGTCCGAGGGCCCGGAAGCGGGGCTGGCGCTCGTCGCGGAGCTGGAGCGGGAGGGCGAGCTGGACGGCTACCACCTGCTGCCCGCCACCCGCGCGGACCTGCTGCGACGGATGGGACGCCCGGTGGAGGCGGCCGAGGCGTACGCCCGGGCGCTGGAGCTCGTGGAGAACGCGGCCGAGCGGCGCTTTCTGGAGAAGCGGCTCGCGGAGTGCCGATCGGCGTAGGACCCGTCCCCGGTCCGGGCGGTCACGGCGACCGTCCCCGGACCGGGCGGTCACACCGAGTCGAGCGCGTTCGTGATCGCCTTCACGCCGCCGTGCGCCGAGTAGCCGCCGTCCACGGTGATCTCGGCGCCGTTCACGTAGGACGACTCGTCGGAGAGCAGATACACGACCAGCGGCGCGACCTCCTCGCAGCTGCCCGGGCGGCCCTGCGGAGTCATCGAGAGGTGCGCCCGCGTGAAGACCGGGTCGGCCGTCGCCATCAGGGGGGTCTCGATGTAGCCGGGGTGGATGACGTTCGTACGGATGCCGCGCGGCGCCAGTTCCAGCGCGGCCACCTTCGACAGGCCCCGCAGCGCCCATTTGCTCGCCGTGTACGCGACCGCGTGATGGGCGGTGAGAGCGGCCACCGAGCCGACGTTCACGATCGAGGACCCGGGTGGCATCAGCGGGGCGAGGGCCTGGACGCCGAGCATCGGGCCGGTGGTGTTCACCGCGAACGCCCGGTTCCAGTCGGCGAGTTCGACCGTGCCGAGGCGGGCTCGCATGGGGATCCCGGCGTTGTTGACGAGCCCGTGCACGGCCTCCAGGGTGCTAGTCAGGGCCGCCCAGTCGTCCGGGGACGACACGTCCAGGTGGTGGTAGCGCACGTCGCGGCCGTCGGCGCGCAGGGCGGCGGCGAGCTTCTCGCCGGGCTCGTCGAGGACGTCCGTGGCGACCACCGAGGCCCCCTCGTGGGCCGCCGCCGCCACCTCCACGGCTCCCTGGCCCTGTGCGGCTCCGGTGATGACGACGGTACGACCGGCCAGGCGCGTGCGGCTCACGGCTTCCTCCAAGGGGGGCGTGGGTTCGCTCCCCACGCTAGGAAACGGGGGCCAGCTCCGGAAACGCGTGTTCGCCATGGCTGGCATCCACGCCGACGATCTCCGCGGGCGCGGGATCGTCCAGCGACGCGCCCACCTTGCGGACCGTCTCCCGCAGCCACCGGTGCGCGGGATCCGCGTGCCGGTTGTGGTGCCAGTACATGGCCTCCACGAGCGGCACGTCCGGGAACGGCGTCGGTACGACGGCACAGCGGGCGAAGCCCTCGTAGCGGCGGGCGAGCCGCTCGGGCACCAGGGCGACCAGGTCGGTGCCGCTCACCAGGAACGGCAGCACGTTGAAGCCGGGCGTGCTGACCTGCACCCTGGGCGTGATGCCGAGCGTCTCCAGCTGACGGTCGGCGGGTGTGAGCTTGCCGATGCCGCACGCCGCGTGCGGCATCTCCGCCAGGTCGCGCAGGGCGAGCCGCCCGTCCACCAGGCGCGGGTTGTCGGGGTCGACGAGACACACGAACCGGTCGTGCATCACGGCCTCGCTGACGCCCGGCAGCTGGTACCCGAGCGGCACGATCATCAGGTCGTGACAGCGCAGATGGGTCTCCGTCTCCAGCTGCCCGTCCACGATGGGGTGGAAGTCGATACGGACGCCCGGCGCCTCCTGCGCGATGGCCCGCAGCAGCGGCTCCACGAACACCGTCATCACATAGTCCGACATCACCACCGAGAAGCGCTGCCGGCTGCGTGCGGGCTCGAAGTGCCGGGTCAGCGAGAGCGCCTCCTCGGCCTTGTGCAGGGAGGCCTGGACGACCGGCAGCAGGCGCTCCGCGAGCGGCGTCAGCTCGTACTCACGCCCCACCCGCACCAGCAGCTCGTCGTTGAAGTGCCGCCGCAGCCGGGCAAGCGAGCCGCTCATCGCGGACTGGCTGGTGGACAGCCGCACCCCGGCGTGGGTGACGTTCTTCTCCTCCAGGAGGGCTTCCAGCGCCACCAGGAGATTCAGGTCGATCGCTCCGAGACCCATGTGTGTCTCCTTCCGGCCGCGTCGTTGAAGCTCGGTGAAACGGGAGCGTAACGACCGGGTTCCCGCCGAGGAAAGGTCCGGGAGACAACTCACAGGGATCCGATGGCAGCCATCGGATCCCCGGATGTGTGCAGGTCGAAAGGGGTACGGAGGGTTATGGCCGGGGCGTACGGCCGCGCTTGCGGGCCCGTGGCAGGTACACGTCCGTGCGCCCGGGGACGATCCGGTTGGAGACACTGCCGAGGCGCTCCACGGTGAGCGTCACCTCGTCCCCGGGCTTCAGGGGCGGCGGCGTACGTTCCCCGACGCGCCCCCAGAACTCCGCGAGCGCCCCCCAGCCGCAGGTGCCCGAGCCGAGGATGTCGCCGGGGCGCACCCAGGTGTCGCGGGCGGCGTAGGCGACCATCTCCTCGAAGGTCCAGGAGACGTTGGCGAGGGTGTCGCGGCCGATCAGCTCGCCGTTGAGTGCGACCGTCATCTCCAGGTCGAGGAAGCCGTCCGGGTCACGCCGGTCCGCCACCTCGTCGGCCGTGACCAGGTACGGGCCGAGGGTGTTCGCGAAGTCCTTGCCCTTGGAGAAGCCGAGCCCGAGGTTCTTCTCCGGTTTCTGCAGATCGCGCGCCGACCAGTCGTTGAAGACGAGATAGCCGACGATGTGCTCGCGGGCCCGCTCGGGCGTGAGGTCCCGGCCCGCGCGGCCGACGACCGCGCCCACCTCCAGCTCGAAGTCGAGCACCGAGCAGCCCGCCGGTAGCGGAACGTCGTCGTGCGCGCCGTAGGCCGCGTGCGGGTTGGTGAAGTAGAAGTTCGGCGCCCGGTACCACTCCTCGGGCACCTGCTCCAGACCGTCCAGCGACTTGGCGACACCCTCGATGTGCGCCTCGAAACCGACGAAGTCCCGGATGGACGGCGGCTTCAGCGGGGGCAGCAGCCGCACCTGATCCACCGTCAAGTCGCTCTCGACGCAGAGCGCTTCGCTGCCGGCGGCATGCAGCGCCTCCTGCTCGACGAGCGACAGGACGGTGGTGCCGGACGGCAGCGGATGGATGATCCCCTCCCGGACGACCCCGGCGCGCTCCACGCCCTCGTACGCGTATGTCGTGAACCGCATGCCCTATCGCTCCCAGTCGTTGGTGTTGGTGACGGTCCCGGCGCTCAGATGGCCCACGAAGAGGCCCTTCGGGTCGCGAGCCGCCCGGATCTCCCGAAGCCGCTCCCACTGCGCGTCACCCATGAACCTCAGCTGCCGCACGGTGAAGTCGCAGTCCCCGAGGTACTGGCCCGCGGTCACCGGCCGCATCGCCGCCATCGCCTCGTCGAGCCAGCCGCGCAGCTCGGCATCGCGCCCGGCATCGTCGTGGATGACGTAGGTGGCGCAGTAGATCTCGGACTGCAAGGAGAAGGCCATGTCCGGGAGTTCACGCAGCGGTGCCATCGAGAACCAGATGGTGAAGGTCTGCCGGGTCGGCTGCTCGGTGAACGCCTTCCGGATCGCCGGCACGACCTCGCCGGCGGAGCCGGTCAGCCAGGCGTTGTCGACGAGATAGCGGTGCCCCTCGGGGTTGGCCAGGCGCTGGCCCTGAAGCTGCTCGGCGAGGGTCGTCGGCTGCGCCTCGATCCGCAACAGCGCCCGGTCCGCGTACGGGTTGGTGTGCAGCGGGGCCAGTGCCTCGGCGGCCTGCTCGGCGGTGTCGGTCATCGACACGCCCGTGACCAGCAGCACCGGCCCGTCCCCGTCGGGCGGGGTCTGTGTCAGGGCGACGATCTCGACCAGGTCGGAGACGGTGTGGTGCATGCCGTGCAGCCAGGTCATGACCTCGTCGAAGAGGGCGAGCGGGTACGCGTGCACGGTGTGCGCCAGATGCTTCGGCAGCGGGCGGGTGCGCAGATGGAAGCGGGTGACGACCCCGAAGAACCCCGGGCCCGCGCCGCGCGCCGCCCAGAACAGGTCGCTGTGGTGCGTCTCGTCCGCACGCACCAGCTCGCCCTCGGCGGTGACGACGTCGATCGCGACGACGTTCTCGGCGGCCCAGCCCCATCCGCGCGCGTTCCAGCCCTGCCCGCCCTGGAGCAGAAAGCCGCCGATGCCGACGGAGGGACAGTGCCCGCCGTTGAAGAAACGCCCGAACTCCCCCAGATACGGGTTGAGTTCGTCGCCGCCCTTGACGCCGGGGGCCGCCGTCACGATCCCGGTCCGCGGGTCGTACGCCATCTCGCGCAGGCCCCCGAGGTCGATCAGCAGCGCGTCCTCGCGCACCGACCAGGCGGCCCAGCTGTGCCCGCCGGAGCGGACCGCGACCTGCCAGCCCCGTTCCAGGGCGAGTCGTACGCCGTCGACGACGTCCTGTTCGGACGCGGCCGTCAGCACGGCGGCGGGGGTGCGGTCCGACGGGCGGCGGGCGTTGAAGACCCGGCCGAAACACGCCTCCTCGAAGTCCTCGTCGCCGGGGAAGTGGAGGGCGTCTGAGAAACGGTTGATGTGCACGCTCGTACTCACTTGACCGCGATCGGGTTGACGGGAGCGCCCACCGCGCCGGTCACCGGCAGTGGCGCCGCGATCAGCAGGAACTCGTGGACACCGTCGGCGGCGCAGTCCTCGGCCAGCTCCTCCAGGTCCCACATCTCGCCCAGCGGGAGGCCCATGTTGGGGATCGCGATCTGGTGCAGCGGGGACATCGCCGGCTGGGCGAACTCGTACGGGCGTACTTCGAGTCCCCAGGTGTCGGAGGCGATCGCGGCGATCTCCGTACGGTGCAGCCAGCCGAGCGTGGTGAAGGAGAGGCCCGGGGCGTCCCCGGCGGCGTACCCACCCCACGCGCCGAGTCGCCGTACCCGCCCCAACTGCCCGGTCCTGACGAGGACCAGATCGCCGCGCCGCACGGACGAGGTGGCGCCCTGCGCCTCGATCGTGGCGCGCAGATGCTCCTCCAGGATCGGGAAACCGTCCGGGAGTTCGCCGTGTTCGTCGCCGACCGCGCGGCCCACGTCGAGCAGGACACCGCGGCCGGTGAAGGCGTCCTTCATGTGCTCGATGCCGGTGACCGAGTCCCCGTCGCCGTTGACGATGGTGCACGGACGGCCGTTCCAGGCCTGCTTGTTGTCGTAGATGTGTCCGAGGCCGTCCCACTGGGTGGAGGCCTGGAGCGGCATCACGACATGGTCGTCGGCGCCCCCGAAGCCGTGCGGGAAGCCCTGCGTCCCGGCGGCCGCGTCCGAACCGGTGTCCTTCATGTAGTGGACGGGGTTGATCCGGCCACGGAAGCCGCGTTGCGGGCCCCTCTCGTTGAACTCCTGGGAGAGTGAGAACGACCGGCCCCGCCGGACCAGGCCCGCCGCGTGCGCCCGTATCGCGTCGTCGATGAAATTGAGCGTGCCCAGCACGTCGTCCTCACCCCAACGGCCCCAGTTCCGGTAGGCGGAACGGGCCTTGGCGAGCTCTTCCTCAATCGGACCCAGGCTCATCGGGTACGTCCATTCTGTAGCAGGTCGAGAGCGTTGCCCCCGGCGACGGCGACACGGTCGGCCGGGGACAGCCCGGCGGCGTCCAGCCGGGCCACCGGGTCCTCGACGCCCATGTCGAAGGGGTGATCGGTGCCGAGGACGACCCGGTCCGCGCCGACCTCCTCGACCAGATGGCGCAGGCCGCCCGGGGTGTAGACGAGCGCGTCGAACCACATGCGGCGCAGATACGCGCTCGGCGGCTCCACGCAGCCGCGCGCGTCCTCGCGCATGTGCCAGGCGTGGTCGGAACGGCCGATGTACGTCGGCAGATAGCCCCCGCCGTGCGCCGCGACGAGCTTGAGTCGCGGGAAGCGGTCCAGGACACCGGTGAAGATGAGGTGCGAGAGCGCGACCGTCGTCTCGACGGGCTGCCCGACCGTGTTGCCGAGGTAGTGCGTGGCCAGCCGTTCCCCGAGCGAGCAGCCCCAGGGGTGCACGAAGACGACCGCGCCGAGCTCCTCGGCCCGCTGCCACACCGGGTCGTGCGCCGGGTCCGCGAGCTCCGCTCCGTCCACGGTCGTCGACACGCTGATCCCGTACAGGCCGTACTCCGTGACCGCCTTGTCGAGGAGCGCGACCGCGAGGTCCGGATGCTGGAGCGGGACCGTGCCCAGGCCGTACAGCCGCTCCGGCGCGACCGCGCAGTGCGCGGCCACGGCCTCGTTGACCGTGTGCGCCAGGCGTACGGCGAGATCCGCGTCCGCCCAGTAGTGGTGCATCGGCATCGGGCCGACCACCTGGAGGTCGACGCCCATCGCGTCCAGGTCCGCGAGCCTGGTCGTGACGTCCGTCAGCTTCGGTGCCAGGCGCTGGAGCTGGGCGCGGTTGACCGCCAGTGACGTGGGGGAGTGCGCCCGCTGTTCGGCTGCCAGCTCGGCGGCCAGGCCGGGCGTGCCCGCGCACAGCGCGTCGGCGGCGGGAACGGCGAGGTGACCGTGGAAGTCCACGACGGGATGGTTCATGCGGCGGCCGTCAGATAGTCCAGGGTCTCCGACATGATCCGGCCGGGGTCCGCGCCGGGCGTCTCCGGATGGATCTCCCAGTCGGCGAGGCGCAGCGAGTTCTCCAGCACCACCCGCACCCGGGGCAGCCGGCGCGCCATGAACGTGTCGAGCGCCTTGTCCAGCGGCGCCCCGCCGGTGACGAGTTCCGCGAGCACGACCGCGTCCTCGGCGCACATCGCGGCGCCCTGCGCGATCAGCGGCGGGCAGGCGTGCGCGGCGTCCCCGATGATCACCGTACGGCCCCGGTACCAGGGCTCGTCGACGAGGATCGCCTCGATCCACCGGTAGTCGACCGGGGTGTCGTCCGGCAGCGAGGCGAGGATCCTGCCCCAGGTGCCGCCGTACCCGGCGCCGCGCTCGCGCAGCAGCGACAGCGGGGCGCGCGGCCCGATCAGCGAGGCGTCGAGGTTCTCGTCGAGCAGATAGGCGTAGCACTGGTCGGGCGAGATGGGGCTGTAGCCGGCCTTGTAGCGCGGACCGCCGTAGTACACCTCCGCGCAGTCCATCTCGGGCGGGCGCCGCGCGACCACCCGGAAGATCGACATACCCACCGGGCGGGGCCTGGTGGTGATCCCGATCAGCTGCCGCATCCGCGAGTTGATGCCGTCGGCGCCGACCACGAGGTCGTAGCGGCCGCTGGTGCCGTCGGTGAACGTGACGTCCACATGGCCCAGGGACTGGTCGAGCTTCGCCACGCTCAGCGCGAGCCGGACGCGTACCCCCTGCGCGTAGACCGCGTCGCACAGCGCGTCCTGCAGGTCCGAGCGCAGCGCGCCCGCCGTCGACGGCAGCTCCACGCCGCCGGTGTGCGGGGTGCGCAGCTCGGCGAGCAGTCCGCCGTCGGCCCGGCGCAGCCGCATCACGTCGAACGGGACGGCCCGGGCGAGCACCCGGTCGAGCACGCCCACCGAGCGCAGCGCCTTGAGCGCGTTGCCCTGGACGGTGATGCCGTGGCCCACACCGAACCACTGGGGCGATACCTCGGCGAGTTCGACCTCGGCGCCCCGCTGGGCGAGCGCGAGCGCGAGCACGCTACCGGTGATGCCGCCGCCGACGACGAGCACCTTGTGTACGGGCATGGGCGATCCTTGCGAACGTAGAAGAAGAACAGGGGTGCGGTCAGGCGGTGAAGCGGTCGCCGAGCGTGCGGTAGTGCTCGACGGCGGGTGGCGCGGCGAAGAACGGGCCGACCAGGGCGCGCCACCGCTGGAAGCGCTCGGAGCCGCGGAAGCCGACCGTGTGCGCCTCCACGGACGTCCAGCCGACCAGCAGCAGATAGCGGTCCGGGCGCTCCTCGCAGCGCAGCAGCTCGGTCCAGCGGAACCCGTCCGCCTCGGCGAGCACCTCGCGAGCCTTGTCGAAGACGGCCTCGAAAACTCGCTCACGACCGGCTTCCACGGTCAGCTCGGCATGCTCGACGATCACACTCGCTCCTCAGGTCCGATGGTGCTCCGAGCCTGCTCGGAGGGTCGTTGCAGGGTCAACGGATCGAGGCATCGGCAAGGGGGACGTCATCCATCCCGTACGACGATGGGCCGCTGATCACACGGCCTGAGGCCCCCTGATGGCAGGCATCGCGGATCGTCATTTCCGCCCCGCCCCCGCGCTGCCTAGCGTCGACGGCAAGCCACCCGCCGTACGAGGAGACCGCCCGTGCCCGACCGACTTCCCTCCCCCAAGTTCTCGGCTGCGCTCGAACAGGGAGGGACCCCCCTCACCGGACCGTTCGCCCTCGGCACCTTCGGGGACGGCTCCCGGGTCTTCCCGGGCCTGGTCGTCGGGCCCCGGGTACGTGACCTGTCCGACCTGGCCCCGTCCCTGCGCGCGGTCGTCGAGGACTGGGAGGCCCTCTTCCCGCGCCTGGTCGACCTCGCCCAGGAGACCGCCGACGCCTGGCACGACCTCGCCGACCTGCGCGTCCTCGCCCCCATCGAGCCCGGCCAGATCCTGCAGAGCGGCGCCAACTACCGCAAGCATGTGGTGGACCTGGTCGCCGCCGAGAAAGAGAGCGTGCACGGCGCCACGCCCGAGGAGGCCCGCGCGGACGCCGAGCGGATGATGGACGAGCGGATCCGCAGCGGCGTCCCGTACGTCTTCCTCGGCTCGCCCCGCGCGATCTGCGGCCCGTACGACGACATCGTGCTGCCCGCGCTCGGTGAACAGCACGACTGGGAGCTCGAACTCGCCCTCGTCATCGGCAGAACGGGCAAGAACATCCTGGTCGAGGACGCGATGTCGTACGTCGCCGCCTACACCATCTGCAACGACCTCACCACGCGCGACCGGCTGTACCGGCCCGACCTCAAGGCCATCGGCACCGACTGGTTCACCGCCAAGAACGCCGACACCTTCCTGCCCACCGGCCCCTTCCTCGTACCGGCCGCCTTCGTCGGAAACCCCACCGAAGACGCGGACGTCCGGATCACCCTGCGCCACAACGGAGTCGTGCGCCAGGACGAGTCCACCAAGGACATGATCTTCGACATTCCCCGGCTCATCGCCTACGTCTCCACGACCACCACCCTGCGCCCCGGCGACCTGCTGCTCACCGGCTCCCCGGCGGGCAACGGCGCGCACTGGGGCGTCTTCCTCAAGCCCGGAGACGTCATGGAGGCGGAGATCACGGGCCTTGGCCACCAGCGCAACACCGTCAGGAGCGGACAGTGACCAGCACCTTCCAGCCCATCACCCATCTCCGCCATGTCGACCTGGCCGTACCGGACTTCGCCAGGCAGCGCGCCTTCTACGGCACCACCTGGGGCCTGACCGAGGTCGCCGGCGACAGCGGGATCGCCTTCTTCGCCGCCGAGGGCAGCCCCGAGCAGTACATCGTCCGCATCCGCGAGGACGAGCGGAAGCGGATGGACCTGGTCGCCTTCGGCGCCGTCTCGCCGGCCGCCGTGGACGAGCTGCATCTGCGCCTCGGGCGGTCCGGAGTCCAACTCATCGGCGAGCCGGGGGCTTTGGACACGCCCGGCGGCGGATACGGCTTCCGCTTCTTCGACCCGGACGGCCGGGTCGTGGAGGTGTCCGCCGACGTCGAGACGCGCGCACACCGCAGGATCGAGGAGCGCGAGGCGATCCCGGTGCGCCTCTCGCACTGCGTGGTCAACTCCCGGGACCCGGAGGGGCTGCGGGACTTCTACGTCCGGCACCTCGGCTTCCGGCTCACCGACACCCTGTACTCGGCGCACATGGGCGACCTCATGTACTTCCTGCGGTGCAGCCCGCTCCACCACTCCTTCGCCATCGCCCGCGGCCCCCATGTCTCCCTGCACCACGCCTCGTTCGAGATGCGCGGAGTGGAGGAGTACATGCGCGGTACGGGGCGGGCGCTGCGCGCCGGTACCCGGCTCACCTGGGGTCCCGGC
Organism: Streptomyces sp. NPDC007896; assembly: GCF_042959425.1. Taxonomy (NCBI): domain Bacteria; kingdom Bacillati; phylum Actinomycetota; class Actinomycetes; order Kitasatosporales; family Streptomycetaceae; genus Streptomyces; species Streptomyces sp. NPDC007896. Next base: position 282,568 of record NZ_JBIBKX010000015.1, read on the forward strand.
CGCCATCTCGCCGGCGACAACACCTTCTCCTACTTCCACGACCCGCACGGGAACACGGTCGAGTACACGACCGAACTCGCGGTCCTGGAGGAGGATCTGTGGCACCCGGGCCGCCACGACGTGGACGATCCGATCACCCAGGACCAGTGGGGCACCGCCGACCCGATGAGCGAGTCGGTCGCCAAGGAGCAGTTCAACGACCCCGACGTGCTGTTCGTCGCACCCCCCGTGTAGCCGTCGACCGCCGTCAACCACCCTCAGAAAGGCCCCAGTTGTGGCAACGATCCTGAAGCACGCCGTACCGGGGGCGGAGGTCACCGCCTCGCTCGACCAGGTGCGCGAGACCGTGGCCGGCGTCATCGCGGACATCCGCGAGCGCGGTGACGCGGCCGTGCGCGCGTACTCCGAGAAGTTCGACCGGTGGAGTCCCGACGCCTTCCGGCTCTCCGCCGAGGAGATCGAGAAGATCGTCGCCTCGGTCCCGCGACAGGCCATCGACGACATCCGCTTCGTCCAGGACCAGGTGCGCTCCTTCGCCCGCCACCAGCTCGACTCGATGGGCGAGTTCGAGGTGGAGACCCTGCCGGGCGTCAGGCTCGGGCAGAAGCACATCCCGGTGCGGGCGGCCGGCGCGTACATCCCCGGCGGGCGTTACCCGCTCACCGCGTCGGCGCACATGACCATCGTCACGGCGAAGGTCGCGGGCGTGCCACGGGTCGTCGCCTGTACGCCCCCGATCCACGGCGAGATCCCCGCGGCCACCGTCGCCGCCGCGCACCTCGCGGGCGCGGACGAGATCTGGCTGCTGGGCGGGGTGCAGGCCGTGGCCGCGATGGCCGTCGGCACGGACACGATGGAGCCGGTGAACCTGATCGCCGGGCCGGGCAACGCCTATGTCGCCGAGGCCAAGCGCCAGCTGTTCGGCGAGATCGGCATCGACCTCTTCGCGGGCCCGACGGAGATCCTGGTCCTCGCCGACAGCGCCGCCGACCCCTTCGTGTGCGCCGTCGACCTGCTCTCCCAGGCCGAGCACGGACCCGACTCCCCGGCCGTCCTGATCACCACCTCCCGCGAGATCGCAGAGAAGACCATCGCCGAGGTCGAGCGGCTCCTGCCGGGCATGCCCACACGCGATTTCGCGGAGCCCGCCTGGCGCGATCACGGGCAGGTGCATGTCGTGGACTCCCTCGACGAGCTGTACGCGCTCGCCGACGCGTTCGCCTTCGAGCACGTCGAGGTCCTGACCGCCGAGCCGCGCGAGGCCCTGCGCAGGATGACGCAGTACGGCGCGCTCTTCCTGGGCGAGGGCACCTGCGTGTCCTTCGGCGACAAGGTCATCGGCACGAACCATGTGCTGCCGACCCGGGGCGCCGCCCGCTACACGGGCGGCCTGTGGGTGGGGAAGTACCTCAAGACGGTCACCTACCAGGAGGTCACGGACACCGGCTCGGGGGCCTTGCTCGGCCGGCTGTGCGGGCGCGCCTCACGCGTCGAGCTGTTCGAGGGGCACGCCCGCTCCGGTGACGTACGGGCGGCGAAGGCCGCGGGCGACGAACTGCCGTGGAACCAGGCATGACCCTGCACGGGCGTACGGCGCTGATCACGGGCGGCGGCGGACCGCTGGGGCGGGCCTTCGCGCTCGCCCTGGCGCGAGCCGGGGTCCGGGTGGTCCTCGTCGGCCGGAGCGAGCGGGCCCTCGCCGACGCGGCGGCGCTGGTGGCCAAGGAGGGCGCAGGGGCCCGTACGGCGGTGTGTGACGTCTGCGACCCGGAGTCGGTGCGCGCCCTGGCCCTCGAACTCGCCGACGAGGAGGTGTCGTTGCTCGTCAACAACGCCGGAGTCGCGGGACCGGTGCGGCCGCTCACCGACATCGAGCCGCAGGAGTGGGACGAGGTGTTCGCCGCCAACGTCCGCGGGGTGTACCTGATATGCCGGGCCTTTCTGCCGCCCATGATCGCGGCCGGACGCGGTGACATCGTCAACATCGCCTCCGTGAGCGGGAAGCGGCCGCTGCTGAACCGCACCCCGTACACCGCCTCCAAGATGGCGCTCCTCGGTCTGACCCGGACGCTGGCGGGCGAGGTCGGACCGTACGGCGTCGCGGTCAACTCCCTTTCCCCCGGACCGGTTCGAGGTCCGCGCATGGACCGCAACTTCCGGCTGACGGCCGAGCTGACCGGGACGAGCGTCGAGGCCGCCGAGCGGGACTTCGCCTCGCGCTCCGCGCTGGGCCGGCTCGTGGAGGAGGACGAGGTCGCCCGGGCGCTGGTGGCGATGCTCGCGATGCCGGGGCTGTGCGGGGCGGACATCGACCTGTCGGCGGGGATGATCGCCCCGGCGTAGTCCCAGGCGCGCGGGGAGCACGGTGTGGGGAGCACGGTGTGGCAATCACGGTGTGGCGAGCGCGGTGTGGCGGACGGTCCAGGCTGTCCGCCACACCGTCGTGCGTTCCCCGCAGGCCCGTCTGTGACCACACTGTGTGACGGCCATGAACCGGGCCGCACGATCTGAGACATCGCCCTCCCGTATGTGTCCGCAAGGCGACTACTCCCTTGTGCGCAGGGCTGATTCACTTTCCCACGCGCACCTCTGGTGCCTCCGCCCGAGCCGTCGCCCCCATGAATCCGACGGCCGGCCGGTCACGTTGCGCGACGGCGCACTCGATCTCTGGGAAGGCATGCAATGACGCTGATCACCCGACGTTCGTTCCTGATCGCCGGTACGGCCACGGCCGGAGCCCTGCTCGTCCCGGCGGCCCCCGCCGTGGCGGCGGGGCCCGCGGCGAAGACGACCAAGGCGGACAAGATCTCCGTGGGGGCCGGCGAGACGTACCAGCTCTCGGCGACCACGCGCGTGAGCGAGCTGTCCATAGCCGAAGGCGGAAAGGTCACCGCGCCCGACGGGTACAGCGTCACCCTCACCGTCGACGGGGTCGAGACCGGGCAGCTCCTCACCGAGACGGGCGGGACCGAGACGCTGATCTCCGCCGGCACCTACCAGGGCGACATCGTGCTCACCGTGGCGGAGGCCAACGCGGTCACCTATCAGACCGTCACCTTCCCCTTCCGGCAGGCCCTTTACGTGGGCGCCGACGGAGTGGACCGCGCCAAGTCCGTCCTGTCCGGCGTCGTCGGCGGCACGCTCACCGACACCCTCGCCCGCAACGTCGCGATCACCTCCACCGGCGAGTGCTTCGACGGGGTCTTCGTGAAGAACGGCGCCTACACGCTCAAGAGCCCCGCCATCTCCCTCACGGGCAACGGGCGTTGCGACTTCGCTGGATACGGCGCCGCGGTCGTCGGCACCGGCTCTTCCACGACGCTCGTCGTGGACGGCGCCAGGATCACCAACAAGGGCGTGGTGCGCACGACGGTCATCGCTGACGACGGCGCCAACGTCATCGTGAAGAACTCCCGCCTGCGGGCCCGCAACGGCACGCTCCCCGCCGACTACCAGGCGACCGTGGAGACCCCGTACATGGAGTCCGTGCCGTGGATGCTCGGCCTGGACGGCAACGTCCGCGCCACCAACCTCATCGGCGCCGGCACCAAGGCGACGTACATCAACTCGACCGTGCAGTCGGAGACCTGGGGAGCCCTGTCGGTGGAGGGCGGCAGCGGGCTCCAGCTGACGGCGATCAACAGCAGCGTCGGCAACACGGGAACGTACGGCTACGGCACCTACGCCATCGGGGACGCCACCGTCCGCGTGCTCGGCTCGCAGTTCGATGTCGGCTCCTACGCCACCATCTGCGCGGGCCCGGCCGCCTCGATCCACTACGGGGACAGCACTCGCGAAGCCGTCGCGGCACTCAACTCCTCGCTCGGCCTCGGACTGACCAAGGCCGAACTGGCGGCCATCCCGGGCCGGATCACGGTCGTCAACTCGGGCCACTTCGGCTTCATGTTCTTCGGTACCGGCACACTGAAGGTGGACGGCGGCACGGTCATCACCTCCGCGCAGACCACCTTCCTCAACAAGGGCCAGCAGACCTCGATCACGGTGGACGGATCGGACGGTGCGCAGCTCAACCCCGGCAACGGGATCATCCTGCAGATGATCGAGAGCGATGACCCGGGCCCGGTGAACGTCGACGGCAAGATGATGAACGTCGGCGTCTACACCGAGCCCACGGGCGACCCCGCCAAGGACGCCTCCTTCGACCCGGCCTCGGTCCACACGGCCGACGGCGCCGCCACCTTCACCTCCATCGCGCTGGCGGGCGACTTCTACAACGGCATGCGCGCGGGCAAGAACATGGTCCTCACCTTCGAGGACTCGACCGTGCAGGGCGTCATCTCGGCCACGAAGGCCGAGCACCGCGTCAGCACGATCGACTCCTCGAACTTCTACGAGCTGGGCCAGGTCACCAACACCGTCCAACCCGCCGTCAACAACGGCGTGATCGTCCAGCTGAACAGCGGCTCGGCCTGGACCGTGACGGGCACCTCGTACCTGACCAGGCTGACCGTCACCGCCGACGCGGCGGTACGGGCGGCGAGCGGCAAGTCCGTGACCATGACGGTCGACGGCACACAGACGGCCATCGAGGCAGGCGGCGACTACTCCGGCGCGATCGTCCTCACGGTCGGCTGAGCGGCCGGGGGCGTCCGAGGCCGAGGCCCGGCGGGCGATGACCGACGCATATCCTCTCCCGCATGGTTGATCGTCTTATGGTTGATGTGGGAGGGGTCCGGCTCGTCTGCCAGGTGCGGGGTCAGGAGTCCGCTCCGCCGCTCGTCCTGTTGCACGCGCTCGGCGAGGACAGCGCCGACTGGGCCGAGGTGATGCCCGCCCTCGCCCGCGGGCGACGGGTGTACGCCCTCGATCTGCGCGGGCACGGACGGAGCGACTGGCCGGGGGAGTACTCGCTCGAACTCATGCGTGCCGATGTGCTCCGGTTCCTCGACGTGCTGGGACTCGGCACGGTGGACCTGATCGGACACTCCATGGGCGGGGTCGTGGCCTACCTGCTCGCGCAGGAGCGACCGGAGCGGGTGAGCCGGCTCGTCCTGGAGGACGTGCCGGTTCCGCGGCCTCGCGAGAAGACCACTCCGACCAGGCCGGACGGCGAGCTCACCTTCGACTGGGACATGGTGACGGCCATCAGAAGGCAGATCGACACGCCCGACCCGGCGTGGCTGGAGGGACTGAGCAGGATCACCGCCGACACACTGGTGCTGGCCGGCGGACCGGGCAGCCATGTGCCCCAGGACGGCATCGCCGAGCTCGCCCGCCGCGTCCCCGGCGGGCGAGTCGTCACGATCCCCGTCGGACACCTCATCCACAGCGCGGCGCCTCAGGCGTTCACGGAGGCGGTGTGCGCGTTCCTGGACGAGGGCAGGGACGCTGGCTAGCGGCCGGGGCCCAGGTCGAAGATCCCGTACGCGAAACCCTCGGCGGTGATCGTGGAGCCGTTCACCGTGACCCCGTCGGCCTCTACCGGCGTCCCGGCGCGAGCACCGTCGTAGGCGTAACTCGCCCTCTGTTCCTGTGGGTTGATGACCACGAGGTACCTTCCACCGCGCAGGTAGACGAACGGATGGCCGGCGTGCAGCACCTCCACCGAGCCCCGGGAGCCGAGCTGCGGGGTGTGGGTGCGCAGGGTGACGAGGCGGCGTACGAGGTGAAGGAGCGAGGTCTCGTCGGCGCGCTGGGCGGCGACGGTCGGGCGGGTGGGCGACGGGTCGACGGGGAGGTGGAGGCGGTCCGGCGCGGCCGTGGAGAAACCGGCGTTCGGGCCCTCGTCCCACTGCATCGGTGTGCGCGAGCCCGCGCGGTTGTAGCGGGGGCCGAGGACGCTGCCCTCCTGGTCGGGCAGGCCCGGAAGGTAGCGCATGCCGATCTCGTCGCCGTAGTAGATCGCCGGAAGCGTCGGCCAGGTGAGCTGGAACGCGAAGGCGGCGGGCAGTTGCTCGGGTGTGCGCGGGCCGCAGTTGAGGCGGGAGAAGTCGTGGTTGGCGGTGGGCAGGGAGATGAAGCCGCTCGCGCCGAGCGCCGTGGACGCCTTCTCCCAGGCCTCGAGGAAGGGGCGCGGCGAACCCCGGCCGCTGCGGTCGAAGAAGCAGTCGAGCGGGTCCCAGCTCTCGTTGACCGTCCCCTCGCCGTTGCTCCACAGCGAGCGCAGGGCGAGGCCGTCGGTGGGGCCGCCGAACTGGAGGAAGAAGTCCGCGTGGAAGCCCGCCGGGACGGACACCTCCGGCTCGCCCCACTCCGAGAGCAGCACCGCGTCCGGATGCGCGTCGTCCAGCCAGTGGCGCAACTCGGCCCAGACCTTGGCGGTTTCCGTCTTGTCCGGGTCGTCCTTGACGAGCGAGGCGGCCATGTCGACACGGAAGCCGGACAGGCCGAGCCCCAGCCAGTGGTCCATGATCGTGCGCAGCGCCGCCCGGTTGGCGCGCGGCCCCTCGGCGTCGACCGGCAGGCGCCAGGGCTCGGCGGAATTCGCCCGCGCGTAGCCGAAGTTGAGGGCGGGCTGGAAGGCGAAGAAGTTCGGCAGGTACGCGCCCGGGCGGGTGCCGGGAGAGGGGACGAAGCCGTCGGGACGGCCTTCGGACGCCCAGATGTACCGGTCGTCGGCGGGATCGTTCGCGGCGGCCTCGAACCACGGGTGCTCGTCGGAGGTGTGCCCTGCCACGAGATCCAGCAGGACCCGGATGCCGCGCCGGCCCGCCTCGTCGACCATCTTGGCCAGGTCGTCAAGGGAGCCGTAGCGGGGTGCGACGGCCAGGTAGTCGCTGACGTCGTACCCGGCGTCGCGGAACGGTGAGACGAAGCACGGGTTCAGCCACACGGTGTTCACGCCCAGCCACGCGAGGTGGTCGAGGCGCTCGGCGATCCCGTTGAAGTCGCCGATGCCGTCGCCGTCGGAGTCGGCGAAGGACTGCGGATAGATCTGGTAGAAGACGGCGTCGGCCAGCCAGGCGGGGGCAGGACGGAACGAAGTCATGAACGGGACCCTAGACCGGCGCCCGGGGCGCGCGCTGCCCCTAAGCTGAGGGTGATGTTCACCCCGCAAGGTCCCACCCTCCGCGAACTGGCCGCGCAGGCCCTGTCCTCCGTCGAGCACGGCTATGACCTGCTCGCACCCAAGTTCGACCACACGCCGTTCCGGACTCCGGACGCGATCCTCGACGCCGTGGCCCGTGCACTGGGCCCCATCGGCCCGTTCGACCACGGTCTCGACCTGTGCTGCGGCACGGGCGCGGGCATGGAGGTGCTGAGCGAACTGTGCCGGGAGAGGGTCACCGGGGTCGACATCAGCGCGGGGATGCTGGCCGTGGGGCGGGAGCGGGCGGGTGCGGGGAAACCGAAGCGTACGGATGCGGACGCGCCGGGGGTCGCGCGCCCCGGATCGTACGAGGGCGTGGACCGCGGGACGTCGCCGCGCCCCGCGTGGGTACGGGGTGACGCGCGCGCTCTGCCCTTCGGCCCCGTCTTCGATCTCGTCGTCAGCTTCGGCGCGTTCGGGCACTTCCTGCCGCGCGAGCTGCCGGGACTGTTCACCCAGGTCCACTCGGTACTGCGACCGGGCGGGCACTTCGCGTTCCCGGTCACGGCCCCGCCGCGTCCGAGTTCGCCCTGGTACTGGGCCCTGTTGGGCTTCGACGCGGCGATGCGGGTGCGCAACGCCGTCTGGCGGCCGCCGTTCGTCATGTACTACCGGGCGTTCCGGCTCGGCGACGTACAGCGGGAGCTGAGGCTGGCGGGGTTCGAGGTGGAGCTCCTGGCGCTGCCCGAGTTCGGGTGGCGGCGTGACGGCAGTCCGCGATGCCGGATGGTGGTGGCCACCCGAAGCGGCGGCGCCTCCTCCGCCGCTTCGGATGCCGCTTGCGGTTCCGGCTGACCCGCGCGCTGTCCCGGGAGGTCAGGCGAAGCGGCGGACGAACTCCAGCGCGGTATCGGCGACCTCCTGCCAGCCGTGGTCGATGGTCAGCGCGTGGCCACGGTTGGGGATCTCCGTGATCTCGGTGACGCCCGGGTTGTGCTGCTGCTTCTTGTACGAGGCGTTCGCGATCGCCCACGGCACGGTGTGGTCCTTCTCGCCCGAGATGATCAGCAGCGGGCCGCGGTCGGGGTTCTCGGTGTCGACCTTGGCCTCGGTCCACGGGTTGAAGTTCGCCGTGGCGGCCTGGAAGAGCGGGGCGCCCGGCGCGGGTACGGCGAAGGTGTCGTACAGCTCCTTGGCCTCCTCCTCGCTCACCGCGTTGGCGAAGCCGTAGCGGAACTGATCGAAGGTGAGCGGGACGGCCCGGTGCCGGTTGGCCGGGTTGCCCAGGACCGGCGCGGCGGAGCGCAGCGCCGAGATCGGCAGCGGCAGCACGCCCCGGAACGGTGCCGGGTCGATCGCCACCGAGACGGCGGACCGGCCCCGGCCGGCGAGGATCTGGGTGAGCAGTCCGCCGAAGGAATGGCCGATGACCGCCGGCTTCTTCTCCAGGCCGCCGATCAGTGTCTCCAGGTGGTCGGCGACCTGCCCGACCGTCTTGCCGGCGAAGACCTCCGGGTGGGCGTTGGCCTCCTCGACCGTGTCGGGGTCGTCGGGCCAGGACAGGGAGACCGGCGCGCAGCCCGCCTGCTCGAAGTGCGCGGCCCACCGGTCCCAGCTGCTCGGCAGCAGCCACAGGCCATGGACGAAGACGACCGGGACGCGGCCCGTGGCATTGGCCCGCTCGATCTGCTGTGCGTCGTTGGTGGTCATGTCTTGAAGCTAGTCGCGTACGGCGCCGGCGGGATCTGTCACGCGACTGCGTCCTCGGACCGGTTTCACCCCGCCGCCGGCAGTGTGAACTCGTAGACGAGGGCGTCCTGTTGCGCCTCCACCACCAGTTCGGTGATCTCCAGGGGCCGGTCGTACTGGTCGTGCACGCGCCGGGTGACCCGCACGGACTGCGGGAGCCGGGTGATCGCGTCCCGGTGGTGCAGGGTCAGTCCGGCCTTGCGCATCCAGTCGTACGCCCGCCGCAGCTGCGCCGACGCGGCGCCGTCCGCGCGGTCGCGGTAGCGGGCGAGTTCCTCGACCTCGGTCACGGCGACGGCGGAGAACGAGGTGACGGCCGTACGCAGTCCGCTGCCGTCCGCCGCGGCCGACTCGTAGCGATGGACGAGGGTCGGCCGGGCCGGCGCGAGCCCCAGTGCCTCGGCGTGCTCGGGCGGGGGAGCCTCCCAGGTGACGCTGGCGCGGTGGACGGCGCACGGCTCGGTGGTGTGCGCGCCGACGGGGAAGTCGAGCGAGGGGATGTGCTCGGCGGTGGTGCCGGTCAGGGTTGCGTGGCTGCCGCGCCGGTCGGTGGAGACGAGGCCGTCTCGCCGCAGCCGCTGCAGCGCCTGCCGTACCGTCTCGCGGCTGACGCCGAAGCGCGTGGCCAACTCCCTTTCCCCCGGCAGTCGTTCACCGGGCGGAACGGTCCCGTCGCGCAGCTCGCCGAGCAGTTGTGCGGCGATCCGCGCGTAACGGGGCTCCTGGTCGGACGGGTGGGTGCTGGATGGACTGGTGGTGCGGGCCATGTCCGCGCCTCCTGGGAGGTGACCGTGGTGAGCTGGGTGATCGTGCTGATCGTGGTGACAAGACGTAGCCGTGCGGGCTCTGTGCGCCACCAGATCTAGCATTGGTCTAAACCACGAGGGAAGAGCGGTCGGACGGTTCGGCCGGTTTCAGCCCGCACCCACCGGGCGTCGCGGGCGCGCTCAGAGCGCGCTGTACAGGGCGTCCACAAGCGCCATCTTCCTTGGGTCGTCGGCGATATGGGGGCCCATCCGGTTCATGACGTACCCCAGGGAGAGGCCCGACTCCGGGTCGGCGAGACCGCAGGAGCCGCCGAAGCCGTCGTGTCCGAAAGCCCTCGGGTTGGGGCCGTACGAGCCATTGGCTCCACTCAGCCACAGCCCGAGGCCGGCTTCCGTCTCGTGCTCGAACCCGGCGCCGAGCACCAGGTCCCGGCAGCTGCCCTGCCCCTCGCGCACCCGTTCCGCGGCCTCCGGGGAGAGCACCTGCCGGGAGCCGTACGCCCCGCGCCCGGCGAAGATCCCGTACAGCGCCGCGACCGCGCGGGCCGTGCCGTGGCCGTTGGCCGCCGGTATCTCGGCAGCCCGCCACCCGGCCGTGTTGGCCTCGGTGGCGCCGACCAGCGGGTTGGTGAGGGCGGCCACCGCCGCGGGCGCCAACTGGGCGAAGATCGCCGCCTGTTCACTGCTCGACGCGACCGGCGGATGCACCAGCTCGGCCGCCCGGTCGGCCTCCTTCTCCGGCAGTCCGATGGTGAAGTCGACTCCGAGCGGCCCGGTCACCTCCCGCTCGAGGAACGCGCCAGGCCGCAGCCCGGAGACGCGCCGCACCACCTCTCCCACCAGATGGCCGAAGGTGAGCGCGTGGTACCCGGACCGGGTCCCCGGCTCCCACCAGGGCTCCTGTGCCGCCAGCCGCTCGACGGTCAGCTCCCAGTCGCAGAGCTGGGCCAGATCGTGCGGCTCGCGCAGCCCGGCCAGCCCCGCGCGGTGCGACAGCAGATGCCGTACGAGCACGGACTCCTTGCCCGCGGCCGCGAACTCCGGCCAGTACGCGGCCACCGGGGCGTCGAAGTCGAGCAGCCCGCGATCGGCCAGGATGTGCGCGCACAGCGAGGTCGGCCCCTTGGACGTCGACCAGACGTTGACCAGCGTGTCGCGCTCCCAGGGCCGGGTGCGCGCCGCGTCGGCCCAACCGCCCCACAGGTCGACCACCGTCTCGCCGTCGAGCGTGACGGTCACGGCCGCACCGAGCTCGTCGTGGCCCTGGAAGTTCTCCTCGAACGCGGTGCGCACCGCCGCGAAGCGGGCGGCGCAGTGGCCGTGAACATGCGGCACGGGCTGGGTCATGGGACCTCCGTCATCCATCGGGACTCCGGCCCCGAACGTACCGACTGGTCGGACTGGAGGGAAGCGGTGTGACGGCATCCGTCTTCCGTACGTGTCGCGTCGCCCGTCGTCCCTTCACCGCGACATCTTCCGAATGTCACCCAACACCCCTACGCTGCACGTCGGTTGACCACCAAGACACAGGAGGCAGGGGGAACATGCGCAGACATGTGAGGGTGTTGACGCGTACCGGGATCGCGGTGGCGACGGCGGGAGCCCTCGCCCTGACCACGGCCCCCGGCGCCACCGCCGTGGACCTCTCGTACTCCGCCAGCACCTCGGTCGGCGTCCACAACTCCTACGACAAGGCCAAGTACACGTACTTCGCCGACGCGCTGGACTCCGGCGCCGGAATGCTCGAACTCGACGTGTGGACCAATGTGTTCGGCGCCTCCTGGCGCGTCTCGCACAGCAATCCGATCGGCAACGACAACAACTGCGAGAACGCGGCGAACGCCTCCGAACTGCGCACCAAGTCCCGCAACCGCGACCTCGCCGGCTGCCTCTCCGACATCAAGGCCTGGCACGACGCACACCCGGGCCACCGGCCGATCCAGCTGAAGATCGAGATGAAGGACGGCTTCCAGGCCAACAACGGCCGCGGCCCCGCCCAGCTGGACGCCCTGCTCACGGCGAAGCTCGGCGACGCCCTGCTGCGCCCCGCCGACGTCGTCGGCTCCCACGGCGACCTCGACTCGGCCGTACGCGCCGACGGCTGGCCCGCCCGTTCGGCCCTCGCGGGCAAGTTCATGGTCGAGCTGATCCCCGGCACCGTCGAGGAGGGCAACCCCCTCGACTCGCTCTGGACCGACCGCGAGTACGCCACCTACCTTCGCGACCTCGCCGCGGCCGGGCGCCTGCGCGAGGCGGCCGCCTTCCCCGCCGTGCACAACGCGGCCACGGGCGACCCGCGCACCCGCTACACGGACCCGACCATCCGCCCCTGGTTCGTGATCTTCGACGGCGACGCCGCCACCTACGCGAACGGCACCATCGACACCGCCTGGTACGACGACCGCCACTACCTCGTCGTCATGACCGACGGCCAGAACGTGCCCCCGGCCATCGACGCCACCAACCCCACCCAGGCCCAGGCCCTCGACCGCGTCGCCCTCCTCGCCCGACAGCACGCCAGCGTGGTCTCGGCGGACTGGTACCCCCTGCCCGCGGTCCTGTCGACGGTCGTACCGCGCGGGACGGCGGGCTGAGCACCGGCCGTCACCTCTCCACGGGGCGTCAGAGGTACGCGGGCAGCCAGGCCAGCTTGGCCGCCTCTTGGTAGGGGCCGCCGCCCTCGTGGTCGTTGAAGTCGTAGACCTCGATCTTCTTGTCCTCGTGGTCCCAGGCGTTGAAGGCCGCGAAGATCGTGGAGGGCGGGCAGGTCTGGTCCTCCAGCGCGACCGAGAAGAGGGCCGGCGCCCGCCCGCGCGCCGCGAAGTGCACCCCGTCGAAGTAGGACAGCGTGCGCAGGACGTCCTCGGTGCGGCCGCGGTGGGTCTTGAGGTAGCTGCCGATCTCCCGGTACGGGTGCCGGTCCGTCAGCGTCGTCGCACGCGGGAAGTCGCACAGGAACGGCACGTCGGGAGCGATCGCGGCCAGGTCGGGGACCAGACCGCCCACCGCGATGGTGATCCCGCCGCCCTGACTGCCGCCGACGGCCGCCACGCGCTCCGCGTCGACCAGCGGATGCGAGCGGGCCGCCTCCACCGCGCGCACACCGTCCGTGAACACCCGGCGGTAGTAGTAGTTCTCGGGGGCGTCGATGCCACGGGTCATGTAGCCGGGGTACGCGGGCGCGCTGCCCACCGGGTCCGGGGTCTCGCCGCCGCCCCAGGCGCTGCCCTGGCCACGGGTGTCCATCACGAAGTGCGCGAAGCCCGCCGAGGCCCACAGCAGATGCGTGTGCGAGAGGCCGCGACCGCCGCCGTATCCGACGAACTCGACGACCGTGGGCAGGGGGGAGTTCGCCCAGGCGGGCAGCGTGAGCCAGCCCTTGACCGGGTGCCCGCCGAACCCGGCGAACGTCACGTCGTACACCTTGACCGTCTTGAGCGGCGTCTCGACGGGTTCGAAGCGGGTGTCGAGGTCGTGCTCACGCGCCTCTTGGAGGGTCTTGGCCCAGAAGGTGTCGAAGTCCTCGGGCTCGACGGACGCGCTGCGGTATGCGCGAAGTTCGTCGAGGGGGAGGTCGAACTGGGCCATGAAGGACCACCTTTGGACGTCACGGGTGCGGATGATCACACCGTACGTGTGACGCCGGAGGGCCGCCAGACCTCCCTTCGGTCAGGCGCCGGGTCCGTGGACGCGGGCCACGGACCAACCGCAGTCACGGCGGCCGGTCCGGTCGTCCTCACTCTTGCGCGACCAGCGGTTGGCGTTCACGGCGACCTCCTTCGCGCCGGCCCCGACGCGACGTCGGGCGGGCGAGCGCCACGTTAGGAAGCGCTGTCCCGCCGTGCCACGTCACGTGTGCACAGTCGCGCCGTCGGACGCGCCGCCGGGGCGGACAGGAGCCGTTGCGGTGCACAAGAGAACGGGCGCACCCCCTCACCGGTGCACAGTCCGCCGCCGGTGAGAGGCGGGCTCAGGCGGGCGGCAGGAAGGGACGGCCGGTGCCGGCGTGCAGCGCGAACGCCAACGGGCGTACGCCGCTGAGCGCCTGCTCGTGCTCGTTCCCGTCGAGCGCCTCCGTCTCGTCCGGGCCCACCGGCAGGTCGCGCTGGATCAGCGGCGCGGCGGCCCGCAGGTGACTGCGGACCGTCACCGGCGCCAGGTCCAGCGCGGCGGCCGTCCGCCCGGTGTGGGTGTCGTTCTCCAGCCAGACCCGGAGCGTGCGCAGCAGATCACGGCGGTCGGCCCGCAGCGGCTCGAGGAAAGAGTCGGCCCAGGCGCGGACCTCCGGAGCGGACACCATCGCGCTGAAGTCGGCCCCCGGGTCCGCCGAGTGCGCGTCATGACCGTACTTCACGACGACCTGGAGCGCCGTCGAGACCACCACCCGGTTCAGGACCTGACCGCGGTCGAGCCCGAGCAGACCGAAGCCCTTGCTGATGCGGTGCGTCACCGTGTTGCGGTGGATGCCGAGCAGCCGGCCGACGGCCGTGTGCGGGAACTCGAGACCCAACTCCAGTGTCCGTACGAGCTGTTCGCGCTGCCCGGCCGGCAGGGTGAGCACCGGGCGCAGCAGTGTGCCCGCCCACCGGCGGGCCGCGGCCGGCGGCAGGACGTCCAACAGGTCGGCACGCTGTTCGGCGAGCGCGACCCGGCCGGGCGACCGGCGCGCCGTCAGGAGGGTGCCGGCCGCCTGCGTGTAGGCGTCCGCCACAGCGCTCAGCGCGTACACCCGGCTGCCGCCCATGCAGTGCCCGGGCAGTGCGGCGACGACCGCCTCCAGCGCGCGGCGCACACCGCCCGGAGCGTCCTCGTCCGTCTGGAGCGGATCGACCACGATCAGGTGATTGAACACCGGGCACCGCGCCAGCAGCGCGCGTCCGGCGAGCGCGTCCTCCGCCCGCCGGAGCGCCACCTCACGGTCCTCCCGCGCGCAGTCGATCACATGGACACGCACCGACTCGGTCGCCAGCAGCCCCGGCGCGAGGCCGGCCAGCACGCGCTGGGCCGCCACCTCCTCACCCACCATCAGCAGTTGCAGGACGCTCAGCTGCACCTCACGCCGGGTCTCCGCCAGTTGGTCCCGCAACCGAGTCCGGTCGATGAGACCCAGCGCCTTCGCCGCGTGCCCCAGCAGCTCGGTGCGCACGTCGTCGAGCGGACGGCGGGCGGTCACCGACAGCACCGCGCCGGAACCGGCGGCGCTCAGAGGGAGCGACTGCGTCCGCGTCCGGGGGGAGGCGGTGCGAGGGGGCCGCCGAGTGAGGATGTCGGGCGCCGCGGCCAGTACACCGCGCAGGGGATCACTGACCACCACATCGGCGTCCACGGCGGCCGCCAGCCAGTCCGCGATCCGCTGCATCGCCTCCGTGTCCGCGTCCGTCTCCGCGTCCGGGTCCCTGTTCGTGTCGGCGAGCCGGTCCGGAAGCCGGTTCAGCAGCGCGGTGAGCTGATCGGCGTGCCATTCGGCCTGCCGGTAGCGGTACTCGCGCAGCCGCGGGATCAGTTCGTGCCAGTCGCGCAGCTCCTTCGTCGTGGTCAGCAGCGGTACGCCGAGGCGGACGGCCGAGCTGCGGATCACCACCGGAACGGACTGCGCGCCGTGCTGCCCGACCACCACGGCGAGTCCGGCGGCCCGCTGCCGCGACAGCTCACGCAGCAACGGCTCGACCCCCTCGTGCACGGATGTCCGCCCGGAAACCCAGAAGTCACCGATCACCACCAGCGTGTCCCTCACGTCACCCAGCGAGCCGCCCGCGGTCGCGGCCAGGGACAGGGCGCGTACGGAATCGACCGCGCGGTCGGCCATCGGACCTCCGTTGACGAACCGAAGACAGAAGTCGGGCTCCTCGCACAGGTTGATCAGCGTGGGCATGGCGTCCTTCCCGTGTCGATGGCGCACCGGCCGCTGCCGACACCGTAGGCGCGTCCACCGCCGGGCCGCAGTACGGGGTGCGCGAAATAGACGCAGGACGGCTGGTACCCCTCCGCCATCAAGACGGGTTGCACCCCCGCCATCACGCCGTGTGCCGTCGCCACTTGGGCCCCGTACACGCCCAGTCCCGCTCCCACTCGGCAAGCCGGCGACGCGCGGCGATCCGCCGTACGGCGAAGTGCCAGGCGAGTACGACGGCCACGACCCCAGCGGCGGTCGACGCGCCCGTCGTCAGCGCGTGTTGCCAGACCGCGCCGGCGCTCACCGGCGGACCGACGTTCCGGCCGCGCGCATCGAGCCAGACGGCGACGCGGTCGCCCCGCTGCCCGCCCGCGGGGACCAGGGCCTCACCGGTCCGCGGCTCCTTGCCCGGCTCGCTCCAGCGCACCTTCACCCGGAACGTGGGCAGCCTGGCACCCTGCGGCGAGGGCACGGCCGCGGGCGCGGTCTCGACGAGTACGGCGCTGACCCGGTGCCGCTCGGCCCGCTGCGCCGCCGCCCGCGCCTGCGCGCTGTCGTACCGCCACCACCCCACAGCGGCTCCGGCCAGCGGCGCACCGACGAACAACAGCACGGCGACGGCCAGTACCGTCCACGCCTCGACGACGTCCGAGCGGCGGCGCAGCGGATTGCGGCGCCAGCGCCAACCGCGTACCCGGGTACGCATCTTCACCTCCTCGCCTCCACGGCCTTGCCCGCGGAGGGCCGAACGGGCCCCCGTACCACGACGATTCGGCTCACCCGGCGTGACTGATCCGTGCCTCCTGTGGAACCCGCGAACCACTCCGCACAGCGAACAGGAGCCACCATGACCTGTGCCCATCCAGCAGCACTCGACGCGCGCTGGCGCGTAACCGACCCCCGTACGAACGGCAGTTGCCCGAGGTCGCACCCCCAAGGAAGGCAGGAGCCATGAGCATCGGCACGCGGACGATCACCGTGGGCATCGACGGCTCGCGGCCCAGCCTGGACGCGGCCGACTGGGCCGCCCGCGAGGCGCAGCGCCGTCGGCTCCCCCTGCGGCTGTTGCACGCGGGGACCGAACCGGCCGTCTTCGGCCGCGTCTGCGACGTCGACGTTCCCGCCGGGCGCACCCGCGCCGCACTCGACCGGGCCGCCATCGAACTCTCCTACGCCCACCCGGCCTTGGACATCATCGCCCGCCGCACCGCGACACCGGCGGTCCCGGCGCTGCTGGCCGCGGCCGTCGAGGCGGAGACGCTGGTCCTCGGCTCGCGCGGCCGTACGGGGAGCGCGGGGTTCCCGGTCGGCTCGGTCGCCCTCGGCGTCGCGGCCCGCGCCGACCGCCCGGTCGTGCTGGTGCGCGCGGGCGAACTCCCCGAGGACGAACGGATGCCCGTCGCCGACGGCTCATCGCCGAGTACGGCGCCCTACCTGCCGGTCGTCCTCGGACTCGATCCGGACGCCTCGGCCGACGAGCTGATCGGCTACGCCTTCGACACGGCCGCCGTCCGCTCGGCGCCGCTGCACGTGGTGCACCCCTGGACCGTGCCGACCAGCACGCTGCGGCCGTGGCGCCACAGGTTCCCCGGGACCACGGTCAGCGAGCACCGCGTGGACGGCGATCCCGGCCCCCGTCTGCTGGAGGCGTCCGCGCGGGCCGGTCTGCTGGTCGTCGGGCGCCGCACGGGCCGGGGTCCGGGCCGCGCCGCGCGGTCGCTGATCCGGCACGCCGACTGCCCGGTGGCGGTCGTTTCGCACGACTGACCGGGTTCGACGGGTGAGGACGTCTCAGCCGAAGCGTTCGATACGAATGCGGTCCACCGGCTGCCCGGCCTCCACCAGCAGCCGCGAGGCGTGCTCCGCGAAGCCGTTGGAGCCGCACACATAGGCCTCCCACCCACCGGCCGGCCGCTCGGCCAGCAGCGGCGCCAGATGAGCCGCCGCGAGTCGTCCCACAGCCACGCCCTCGGGGGCGGTGCGCGTGAAGACGGGCGTGGTCTCGGCGCCGTACTCCCGCGCGTAGATGAGTTCTTCGGGGCCGCGCGCGGAGACGAGCAGCCGCAGCGGCACGTCCAGCGCGCGGGCGCGGTGGTGGCGCAGCATCGACATCAGCGGTACGACACCGGAGCCCGCGCCGACGAGCAGCGCGGGCCGGTCGCCGGGCCAGGCGAAGAACCCGCTGAGCGGGCCGCGCACCTCGACCGAGTCACCGGGCTTCGCCACCGTGTGGAACCAGCCGGAGACCTCGCCGCCCTCGACGTGGTCCAGGGTGAGTTCGACGTGCCCGGTGTCGTCGGGCGGCGACGCGAGGGAGTAGTGACGCTGCGCCACATACCCGTCCTCGGCGGTCAGCCGCAGCATCAGGTGCTGCCCGGGCAGATGCCCCGCCCACTCCGGCACCGCGAAGCGGAACGTGGCGGCGCCCGGCGTCTCCCGGCGGATCTCGGTGAGCGTGGCGGTCTGCCAGGTAACGGCGGCCCGGTCGCTCACCGCGATCCGCCCGGGCACGGCGAACCGGGTGGGGGGTACGAACGTGTCGGTCATCGTCTCAGTCACCGGAGTAGCGCTGCTCTTCCCAGGGGTTGCCGCGTGCGTGGTAGCCGTTCTGCTCCCAGAAGCCCGGCTCGTCGTGGTCCAGGAGCCTGAGGCCCGCGATCCACTTGGCGCTCTTCCAGAAGTACAGGTGTGGCACGATCAGCCGCGCCGGGCCGCCGTGTTCGGCGGGCAGCGGCCTCCCCTCGTACTCCCAGACGATCCAGGCACGACCGCCGGTGATGTCGGCGAGCGGGAGGTTCGTGGTGTACCCGGTGTGCGAGTAGGCGACCACGTGGGTGGCGGACGCGTCCGGGCGCACGGTGTCCAGGAACGCGTCCAGGGAGACACCCCCGAAGCGCACCCCGAACTTCGACCAGCTCGTCACACAGTGGATGTCGCCCTCGTACGCCGAGGCGGGCAGCGCGTGCGCCTGCTCCCAGGTCCAGGTACGCGGCTCGGCCACCAGCCCGTCGACCCGGAAGGTCCAGTCGGCGGCTGCCAGGTCGGGGGTGACCTCGGCGGACAGGACGGGCCAGTCGTCGCCCGCGTCGTACTGGCCGGGCGGCAGTCCGGCGTTGTCGACGCGGGGGCGCCCGGTGAAGGCTCGGGTGACGTTCATGGCGGTGGTGCCTCCAGGCCGTCGGGTGCGGCGGCCCGCGGCCGAGCGTGATCGGTGCGTACGCAGTCAACCGTACGTGGCGGTTACACCGTACGTGACCGCGGGCCGTGCTCCGTGCCCGGGCGCGGTCCCGATCATTGCGGCCGTATGAACTCTCCCGGGACCCGGGAATAGCCGCACCGTGATCTTCCTTGCCGATAGTGCCGCCCGTGGTGGTGACGGCGGAGGAGAGTGAGGAAGCAGATGCCCAAGGCGTACGTCTTCACCCGGTACGGCGGACCGGAGACCGAGGCCCTGGTGGAGCAGGACCGGCCGAGCCCGGGCCCCGGCCAGGTACTCGTGGCGGTCCGCGCGGCGGGCGTGAACCCCGTCGACTGGAAGCAGCGGACCGGATACGCCCGCCCCGGCGCCGGGGCCCGCGAGCTTCCCGCCGTCCTCGGCAACGAGGTCGCGGGCGTCGTCGAGCAGCTCGGTCCCGACGTGACCGGGTTCACCGTGGGGGACGAGGTCTTCGGCAACCCGGTGGCCGGCGGATACGCCGAGTACGCCCTGCTGCCGACCGCGGTCACCGCCCACAAGCCCACCGCGCTCTCCTTCACGGAGGCTGCGGCCCTGCCCATCGCCGCGGCGACCGCGTACGACGGGATCCACCAGCTCGGCCTGCTCTCCGGCGCCACCGTGCTGATCACCGGTGCGGGCGGTGGCGTCGGCGTCGCGGCCACGCAGATCGCGCGCGCCCTCGGGCTCACCGTGGTCGGCGTCGCGAGCGAGGGCAAGAAGGACTTCGTCGAGGAGCTCGGGGCCGTACACGTCCCGTCGGGGCCGGATCTGGCCGAGCGGGTGCGGGCCGCCGCGCCGGACGGCGTGGACGCCGTCTTCGACCTGGTCGGGGGCGAGGTGCTGGAAGCCGCGGCGACCTTGCTGGACGACCGTACGAAGCTGATCACCGGTGCCGACCGGGAGACGGCCGCCCGGCTCGGGGGCGGACCCGTCGAACGCGCCCGCACCGCCGCCGTCCTCGACGAGGTGGCACGCCTGGTGGTCGACGGCCGGCTGAGGCCCTTCGTGACGCGGACCTTCCCCCTCGACCGGGCCGCCGAGGCGCTGCGCACGGTCGAGGAAGGCCACGCCCGCGGCAAGATCGTGATCGAGGTCGCCCGATGAGCGACCGTCGCATCACGAGCCCCCGTCCGCCGGCCGGCGCCACGCACCCGCTGGACAACCCCGCCCTCGCCTCGCTGACCGGCCCGCACGCCCACTTCGCCGAACGCCGGGGCAGGGTCCTGCGCTATCCCGTGGACGTGTCGCCGTGGCTGGCCCTGCCCGACCACCCGACCGACCACGACTGGGCGGACCTCGCCGCCCTCGTCGGCCCCGGCGGCGAGGCCCCGCTGGCCGGCTTCAACGGGCCGACCCCGGAAGGCTGGGAGGTGACCTTCAGCCTGGACGGCGTCCAGCTCGTCGACGACGGGCTCGCCGCGGCGCCGGACGCCGAAGCGGTGCGGCTCGGTCCCGCGGACGTACCCGAGATGCTGGATCTGGTGGAGCGCACCAGGCCCGGCCCCTTTCTGCCGCGCACCGTCGAACTCGGCACCTATCTCGGCATCCGGCGCGGCGGCGCGCTGATCGCCATGGCGGGGGAGCGGCTGCACCCGCCGGGCTGGACCGAGATCAGCGCGGTCTGCACCGACCCGGACTTCCGCGGCGAGGGGCTCGCCTCCCGTCTGATCCTGGCCGTGGCGCACGGCATCCGCGCACGCGGCGAGACCCCCTTCCTGCACACCGCCGCGAGCAACACCAACGCCATCCGGCTCTACGAGTCCCTGGGCTTCAAGCTGCGCCGCAGCACCCGGTTCATGGCGGCACGGGTTCCGGAGCACCTGACGGACGGCCAGGCCGTGGGGGTTCGTTGACGGCTCCCGAATGGCCTCCGGTGGTGAAGCCTCAGCCCTCGGAGGCCTTCGCGGCGGGCGGCGCCCCGGCCGCCGCCGTGTTGTACCGCACCAGATAGGCGGCGAACCGCTCCAGGTCCGCCGCCGGCCAGTCCGCGAGCCGCTCACGGAACGCGATCCGACGGCTGTCGGTGACCTGGGCGAGGATGCGGGTGCCCGCCTCCGTCAGTTGGAGCACCTGCACCCGGTGGTCCTCGGGGTCGACTCGGCGTTCGATGAGCCCGGCCCGCTCCAGGGCCGCCACTTGCCGGCTCACCGTGGACTTGTCCAAGGCGTAGTGCGCGGCGAGGTCGGTGGCGCGACAGCCGCCGCTCTCCTCCAGATGACCCAGCAGGGTGTACGAGACCAGCGACAGCTCCGGATGCATCCGCCCCGCCGAGGCCCGGGCGCGGCGGGCGAAGGCCGTCATCTCGCGCTGGATGGTCTCGACGGACGCGTCGGCTGCATTCACGGGAGCTCCTTGCCTCTCTAGTTGCATAGTACAACTTGGCGGCCTGTGGCAGGCGGAGGCTTGGCGGTCCGCGACCGGCGGAGGCGAGGGAGTGCCTCCTTCGCTGTCCGGCCCTTCCTGTAAGGTGACCGTCCTGGCTGCGGACCACCCCAGCCCGGGAGTTGCCGAGGAGGTGAGACCCATTACCGCTGTGTCAGGTCGGGTGCTCTCACCTCAGGACCCTGCGGATCGCCGCCTGTAGGTGACCGCGAGAGCGCCCTTCGGCTCACCGAAAGGCTTCTCGGCTCTCATGCCCCCTCTTTCCGATTCCGTTGTCGCCGCGCTCCGTTCTGCGGGCTGTGTCTTCGCCGAGGACGAGGCGGAGTTGATCCTCTCCACCGCCCGCACCCCGGACGAGGTCACCGCCATGGTGGACCGGCGCGTCTCGGGACTTCCCCTCGAACACGTTCTCGGCTGGGCCGGGTTCCACGGCCTGCGCATCCTCGTCGAGCCGGGCGTCTTCGTACCCCGCCGCCGCACCGAGTTCCTCGTCGACCAGGCCGTGGCTCTCGCGCGCGGCGCCTCCCTCGTCGTGGACCTGTGCTGCGGCTCCGGCGCGGTGGGCGCCGCACTGGCCGCCGCCCTCGGCGGGCCCGAACTGCACGCCGCGGACATCGACCCGGCCGCCGTGCGCTGCGCGCGCCGCAACGTCGCACCCTTCGGCGGGCACGTCCACCAGGGTGACCTGTTCGGGGCGCTGCCAAACACCCTGCGCGGCCGTGTCGACGTCCTCACCGCCAACGTGCCGTACGTTCCGACGCACGAGGTCGGCCTGCTGCCCGCGGAAGCCCGCGACCATGAACCGCTCGTCGCCCTCGACGGCGGCGCGGACGGCCTCGACATCCTGCGCCGCGTCACCGCCGAGGCGCCCCGCTGGCTGGCCCCGGGCGGCTGCCTCCTGGTCGAGACCAGCGAGCGCCAGGCACCTGCGGCCGTCGAGGCCTTCGCCCGCGGCGGCCTGACCGCCACGCTGGCCGTCTCCGACGAGTTGTACGCGAACGTGGTGATCGGCACCAGGTCCCGGGCGGCCTGACCCGCGTGGCGGGCTCGGCGAGCGCCCGGGCCCGCCCGTCGCCATGGAACGGGGCCGGCCGTCGCCACGGAAGCGGGGCCGGCCGTCGCCACGGAGCGGGGTCGCCCGTCGCCACGGAGCGGGGTCGCCGGTGCCACGGAGCCCGGTCGGCCCTCGTCGAGTGACCTCCGTCATTGTGCAACTAGTTGCATAAGGCGTTGTCCGTCGTCTACAACAGACACACGACACCGCGCACGGAGGGCCCGATGAGCCGTTACCCGCACCTGATGAACCCGCTCGACCTGGGCTTCACCACGCTGCCCAACCGCGTACTCATGGGCTCCATGCACGTGGGCCTGGAGGAGGCCGAGCGCGGTTTCGAGCGCATGGCGGAGTTCTACGCGACCCGGGCCCGCGGCGGCGTCGGTCTCATCGTCACCGGCGGCATCGCGCCCAACGACGCGGGACGGCCGTACGAGGGCGGCGCGAAGCTGACCACCGAGGCGGAGGCCGAGCAGCACACCGAGATCACCGCCGCGGTGCACCGCGAGGGCGGGAAGATCGCGATGCAGATCCTGCACTTCGGGCGCTACGCCTACCACCAGGACCTGGTCGCCCCGAGCGCCCTGCAGGCCCCGATCAGCCCCTTCCCGCCGCACGCGCTCACCGACGCCGAGGTCGAGCGGACCATCGACGACTACGCCCGCGCCGCCGGGCTCGCACAGCGGGCCGGGTACGACGGCGTCGAGATCATGGGCTCCGAGGGCTATCTGATCAACGAGTTCATCGCCGCCCAGACCAACAAGCGCGAGGACCGCTGGGGCGGCTCGTACGAGAACCGCATGCGCTTCCCCGTCGAGATCGTGCGGCGCGTGCGCGAGGCCGTCGGCGAGAACTTCATCATCATCTACCGGCTCTCCATGCTGGACCTGGTGCCGGGCGGCTCCACGCTGGGCGAGGTGATCACGCTCGCCCGGGCCGTCGAGGCGGCCGGAGCGACGATCATCAACACCGGTATCGGCTGGCACGAGGCCCGTATCCCCACCATCGCGACCTCCGTGCCGCGCGGCGCCTACACCTGGGTGACCAAGAAGGTCATGGGCGCGGTATCCATCCCCCTGGTCACCACCAACCGCATCAACACCCCCGAACTCGCCGAGCAGTTGCTCGCCGACGGCCACGCGGACATGGTGTCGCTGGCCCGGCCGATGCTCGCCGACCCCGACTTCGTGGCCAAGGCGGCGGCCGGGCGGCCGGAGGCCATCAACACCTGCATCGGCTGCAACCAGGCCTGCCTCGACCACACCTTCAGCGGGAAGATCACCTCCTGCCTGGTCAACCCGCGCGCCTGCCACGAGACGGAACTCGTCCTCGCACCGACCCGGCTGCGCAAGCGCGTCGCCGTGGTCGGCGCCGGGCCCGCCGGCCTGGCCTGCGCGGTCTCCGCGGCCGAACGCGGCCACGACGTCACCCTCTACGACGCCGCGAGCGAGATCGGCGGCCAGCTCAACGTGGCCCGCAAGGTCCCCGGCAAGCAGGAGTTCGACGAGACGATCCGCTACTTCCGCACCCAGCTCGAACTGCACGGCGTGGACGTCCGGTTGAACACCCGCGTCGCCGCCGAGGACGTCTCCGCCTACGACGAGGTCGTGGTCGCCACCGGCGTCAGCCCGCGCACCCCCCAGATCCCCGGCGTCGACCACCCCAGCGTCGTCGGCTACCTCGACGTCCTGCGCGACGGCGCCCACGTCGGCGACCGGGTCGCGATCCTCGGCGCCGGCGGCATCGGCTTCGACGTCGCCGAGTACCTGACCGACGGCGGAGACAAGGCGAGCGAGGACCCGGCGACGTACTTCCGCCACTGGGGCGTCGACATGGACTACCAGGCACCCGGCGGCCTCGCCGCACCCGAGCGCCCCGCCCCGCCGCGCACGGTCCACCTCCTCCAGCGCAAGGCCTCCAAGGTCGGCGCCGGACTCGGCAAGACCACCGGCTGGATCCACCGCACCGAACTCAAGCACCGGGGCGTCACCATGGTTCCGGGCGTCCAGTACGACCGGATCGACGACGCCGGACTCCATGTCACCGTCGAGGGCCACAGCCAGGTCCTGGAGGTCGACACCGTCGTGCTGTGCACCGGCCAGGAGCCGCGCCGCGGCCTGTACGAGGAACTGTCCGCGGCGGGGCGCAGCGTGCACCTCATCGGCGGTGCCGACGTGGCCGCCGAGCTGGACGCCAAGCGCGCCATCAAGCAGGGCACGGAGCTGGCGGCGGCGCTGTGACCGGGCGAGCCGTGGCCGGGGCGGTAGCGCCCGGGGCCTCGGTCCGGCGTCCCTAGGATGACCCCATGTCACTCCCGCACGCGATCCTCACCGCCCTGCTCGAGAAGCCGTCGTCAGGCCTCGAACTGACCCGGAGGTTCGACAAGTCGATCGGTTACTTCTGGTCGGCGACGCATCAGCAGATCTATCGCGAGCTGGGAAGACTGGAGTCCGAGGGCTACATCCGCGCCCTGCCGTCCGAACAGCCGGCCCGGGGACAGAAGAAGAGCTACGAGGTGCTGCCGGCGGGCCGCGACGAACTGGCCCGCTGGACCTCGGCATCCCAGGACCCCAAGCCCATGCGGGACACGATGCTGCTGCGGCTGCGCGCCTCTGCCGTCGTCGGCACCGCGGGCATCGAGACTGACCTGCGCCGCCATCTCGACCTGCACCAAAGGCAGTTGGCCGAGTACGAGCAGATCCAGAAGCGCGACTTCCCGCCCGGCAAGGACGCCCCCCAGGACCGGCTGCGGCATCTGGTGCTGCGGGCCGGAATCGACCTGGAGACCTTCTGGACCCAATGGCTGACCCATGCGCTGGACGAGTTCGAGCACCTCGACGAGCAGTAGGGGCCGTCCTCTTGACCGGAGTCGGCCGTCCAGCGGACCGGAGTCGGACGGACGGCCGCCGGTGCGACGGAGCCCGGGATCGGAGCTCAGAGCCGGTGGGGCTTGGCCCGGCGGCGCAGGAACCAGGCCGTCGCCACGACGCCCGATGTCACCAGCACGCCGCCGCCCACCAGCGTGGCGGTCCTGTAGTCCTTGGTGGCCCCGCCGAGACCGCCCAACACGCCGCGCGACGGCGAGGCGGGCAAGGAGGTCGAGGAGATTCTGGGGGGCGTGGAGACTTTGGGGACCGCGCTGGTCGAGACGATGATCGACTGCGTACCGGCCGTCGTCCCGTCCTGGCAGACCACGATGACGGTATAGGTGCCGGGGCTGACGTTGGACCAGACCGCCGACTGAGTGGTACTCGTTCCGGACAACGGCATCTGGCGGCCTTGGGAGAAGTTCAGCTGCCCACTGGCGAGCAGCGAGGCGCCGCCGAAACTGCTGCCTTTGCTCGGGCAGGAATTGGTGGTGACCGAGACGCTGGACCCGCTGGCGCTCACCGAGATCCCCGAACCGAAGGCGGCGGCCGACGGAGCGGTCAGAGTGAGCGGAAGCGCAGCGACGGCGGCCACGGTCAGGCCGGAGCGGAGAAATATCTGAGAAGTACGCATAGGACTGCCCTCCAGCGGCACGGTTGGCGGTACATCCCATGCGCCGCCGAGGATTGGAAAGGCCCGTGCTGCCTCAGGGAGAGCCAATGCGCCCTGGGCTCGGGGCGCACGTGGACGGGGACCGGGCAGGTGACGAATTCGTTCGTCCGGCGGATGAATCCCGCGTTTTGCGGGTGATTCTCTCTGTGGTGATGACAGGTGACAGATGGCAGACGACGGGTGAGAGGTGACAGGTGACGGATGACGATATCTGTCATCTGCTACCTGCTACCTGCTATCCGTCATCACCATCACCACGCGCGGCCCGCCTGCAGCAGCCGCTCCCGGACGACCGCCACGTGCGGGTTGTCCGACGCGCCCGGCCGCTGGGTGAGGTACCCGGTGTTGATGGGCGGTTCCTCGGGGGACAGCAGGGGCACCAGGGCACCGGAGGCCAGTGCGTCGAGGCACAGATAGCGGGGGAGCACGGTGATCCCGGCGCCCGCGACCACCGCGGCCAGCACGCCCCGCAGGTCGGGCACCGTGATCGAGGCCTGGCCGGTCAGCCGTACGCCGAACACGTGCCGCCAGTAGCGTCGGGCGATGGGTAGATCCTCGGCGTACGTCACCAGGGGTGCCCCGTGCAGCGCGGCGGGCCCCTCGGCCGCCACCCGGGCCGGGTCGATGCGCTCGGCCCACGACGGAGCGGCGACGAGCACGAACTCCTCGTCCATCAGCGGCACGGCGGTCAGGGTGCGGCCGCGCGGCCGGGTCGTGGCGATGACCAGGTCGAAGCGGCCGCCGCGCAGCCCGGCCAGCAGCTCGTCGGTGAGGCCGGGAGTGACGCGCAGACGTACGCCCTGTGCGGTCAGCGGCGCCAGCGCGGGCAGGACACGCGTGCACAGCAGCTCGGCCGGGCCTGCCAGATGCACCGGGTCCGGTGGCTGGTCGGCGCCGGCCCCGCGGCGGTCCGCGACCGCCGCGAGCGCGTCCAGGGGCGCCGCGACTTCCGCGGCGAGTTCGTCCGCCACCGCCGTGGGCACCACACCTCGTGGCTGCCGTTCGAACAGCTCCCGTCCCAGTTGCTCTTCCAGTGACCGCATCTGCGTCGTCACCGTCGGCTGGGACAGACCGAGCAGCCGCGCGGCGGCCGTGAACGACCCGGCGCGGTGCACGGCGAGGAAGGTGCGCAGCAGGGAGATGTCCAGGGGGGCCGTCGAGGTATCGGGTTCGCTATGGGGCACAGGGGTGAGCCTACGATTGGCCTATTTCGGAGTGCCCGCATTCCCGCCCGTGGCGGAGCCCGTCGTCACCGTCCTCTCCGCGGAGAACCCGCCCCAGGTGCCGTCCGGCAGCTTCGCCCTGATCCGCACCCGGTACGCGACCCCGGCCTCCCGTCCCACGTAGAAGCTGTAGGTGGCCCTGCCGCTGGGCGGTGTGCCGCCCCAGACGAGCGAGGTCGCCTGGCGGCCGTCCAGGTCGATCCGGTACTCGGTGATCACTCCGTCCGTCCGCGGCGGCAGCCAGGACAGGTCGAGGTAGTACGCCCCGTCCGTGCGGTGGGCGGTCGCGCGGAACCCGGTCGGCGCGGTGCCGCGGCCGTCGTCCGCGCCCGGCGCGGTGGTGAGCCGGACGGCGGCGCTCGCGGGGGAGAGGTTGTCCGCCGCGTCGCGGGCTCGCACGGTGAAGGCGTACGCGGTGCCGGGTCTCAGCCCGGTGACGACGGTCGCTGTTTGTCCGCCGCCCACGCTGTGGATCTTCGAGCCGCCCTGGTAGACGTCGTACGAGACCACGCCCCGGGAGTCCGTCGACGCCGACCACTCCAGCTGGGCCGCCCGGCTCCCGACCGCCCTGCCGTGCGGGTGTCCGGGGCGGGTCGGGGGTGTGCGGTCGGCGGCCACCTCGACCGGTGTGGTGGCGCGCACCGGCTCGCTGGGCGGTCCGGGGTTCCCGTCGGCGTTCAGCGCCCGGACCGTGAAGACGTACTTCGTGGACGGGACCAGTCTGGTGACGTCCACCATGTGTTCGTCGCCGGGCACCCGCTCGACGCGTGTGGTGCCGCGGTACACCTCGTAGCCGGTGACCTTCACGTCCCCCGAGACGCGGTTCCACATGACGTGCACGCTGGTTGCGCTGCCCGCCGTCGCGGTGACCCCCATCGGGGCCGGGGGCAGTCGCTCGCCCCCGGCGTCGGCTCCCGCACCTCCTCCGCACGCGGTGAGTATGAGCAGTGAGCCGCAGATCAACCCAAGGGAAACGCGTCGCACAGGCCTGCCTTCCCTCGACGGGATTGGTCTGTACCTATAAGACACGGATGGCGCGGCCACATCAAGGGGGCGGTGGCCGTTCGTCGGTCCGTCCTCGGGCTACGTATGCTGATGCCTGACGCGGTGTGAACTCACCCTCTTGACAGGGGAGTTCGTGCCCACGGCGCGGACCGCTGTCGTCGCTGATGCCGCGCCGGCGAGGGCGGTCGAGAGGCCCGGGTCGACCACGGCTCGGGCCCTCGGCCGCAATGCACCCGCCGAGGCCGTCCTGCACCCGCCGAGGCCCCCGCGCTCCCGCCGAGTCCGCCGTGCCCCCGCCGGGCCCGCTGTGCGCCGTCCGGCCCCTTCCGGGTGGACGCACCGTCAGAAACACGCCAAATTTTGCTAAGCGATCGTCAATGTCCCCCACGAGAGGGTCTCTTATCGTGCGTGTTCAGTCGCTGGCGCTGGCCGCGGCCGGCGTGGCCCTGCTCGCTCCCGCCCCGTTTTCCGCCGACCGTCCGACCCTGCCCGTGGCGGCGCGGGAGGGGAACGTGCGCGCCGCCGATCTGCTCGCCAAGGTCCGTGACTGCGTGCCCGTCTCGAAGGGGCGCTATCGCACCGACGCGGGCGCCCGCGCCGAGATTCCCGTCTGCGGGGCGCGGGGCGCGGTGTTCTGGAAGGCCGACATGGACATCGACTGCGACGGCCGCCCCGGCCTTGTGTGCAACGGGCGGACCGACCCGTCCTTCTCCGGGACCACCGCGTATCGGCAGTCCGACGGGCGGTACCTGAGCGCCGAGACCCTCCCGTACGTCGTCGTGCCCACACCCAGTGGTATCTGGGACTACCGCGCCCACGGCATCCGCGGCGGCTCGGTGGTCGCGGTGATCTACCAGGACCGGGTCCAGTACGCCGTGGTCGGTGACACCGGGCCGCGCGAAATCATCGGCGAGGCCTCGTACGCCAGCGCCAAGGCGCTCGGCATCCGCCCCGGCCCGCACGGCGGCGGGACGAGTTCCGGGGTCACCTACATCGCCTTCAAGAACTCCCGGGTGTCGCCCATCGAGGATCACAGGGCAGCCGTGACGGCAGGTGAGCGACTGGCCCGGGAGTTCGTGCGCGGCGGCTGAGCGGCCGCGGTGTCGGTTCCATCAGGGGCTCAAGGACGTCAGACCGCCGACCAGCCGTTGTCGACGGGCAGGATCGCGCCGTTGATGTTGCTCGCCGCGTCCGAGGCGAGGAACAGGATGGCGGCGGCCTGCTCCTCGGCTTCGGCCGCGGTGCCCACATTGCCCAGGTACGAGGCGAGGACCTGCGGGCCGAGGGCGTCGCGGTCGGCGTCCACGGTGATGGCGGTCTTCGTGCCGCCGGGGGCGATGGCGTTGGCCCGGATGCCCTTGTTGCGGTACGTCACGGCGAGGGACTTGGTGAGACCCGCGATGCCGTGCTTCGAAGCGGTGTACGCGGCGCCCGCGGCGCTGCCGCGCAGGCTCGCCTCGGAGGCGGTGTTCACGATGGCGCCCTTGCCCGCCTCCAGCATGTGCGGCAGCACCGCCCGGGTGAGCAGGAAGGGAGCGGTGAGGTTGACCCGGATGACCCGCTCCCACTCCGCGTCGCCGACCTCACCGACCGCCGACATGCGGTCCATGATCCCGGCGTTGTTGACCAGCACGTCCACCCCGCCGAACTGCTCCACGGCGGTCGCGGTCACCCGGTCGACCACCGCCTGCTCGCTCAGGTCGCCCGTCACGGCCACGGCGGTGCCGCCGGCCGCCGCTATCTCCTGGACGACCTTCTCGGCGCCCTCGGCGTTGAGGTCGGCCACGAGGACCCGGGCACCCTCCGTGGCGAAGGCCAGGGCGGTGGCCCGTCCGATTCCGGAGCCCGCTCCGGTGACGATGACGCTGCGGCCGGCCAGTCCAGTGGTGCTCATGACGTGCTCCCAGAAGTGCGTGCGTAGGGCGACGAGGTCGTCGCGCACACAGTACGACTTAATGTCTCTCAATGACATAAAGTCTGGGGCTGTTTTCGAGATCGTTAGAATCGCGGCAGCCCCGGGCGGCAGCCGCCCGTAGTCGAGTCGAGGAGTCGTCAGTGCCGGACGGCGCGATCACCGAACCACCTGGCCGGGGCGGCGGCCGTACGGGCCGGCCGCCGTTGACCGAGCAGCGCAAGGCCGAGATCCGGCTGGAGATCGCCCGCGCCGCGGTGGAACTGTTCGTCGCCCAAGGGGTGGCCGCGACCACAGGGGAGCAGATCGGGCAGGCCGTCGGGGTCACCGCGCGGACCGTGTGGCGTTACTTTCCGAGCAAGGAAAGCTGCGTGAGCCCGCTGTTCGCCGCCGGGATCGACGCGATAGCCGCCTCGCTGCGGGAATGGCGCTCCGGTCGGCCGCTCGAGGACGCCCTGGAGCGGGCGGCCACGACCGGCGACCCCGCGATGCCCCGACCGCACCTTCCCAAGATCCGGGCGCTGATGAGACTGACCCGGACCGAGCCGGGCCTGCGTGCCGTCTGGCTCCAGGCGCACGACGATGCCGAGCCTGCCTTCGCCCGTGCCCTTGCCGACCGGGCCGGCCTGCCCGCCGTCGACCTGCGCTCGGAGATCCAGGCCGCCATGCTCAACAGCGCTCTGCGCACGGCGGTCGAGCACTACGCGTGGCGCACGGACGAGGAGCAGCCCGACCCCGCGGTGGCGGAGGCCGAACTGGTGTCGACCGTGCGCGCGGCCCTAGCCATCGTTGCGGAAGGGCTCGCCTGAGGGCTGGGCCGGGCGCCGCTCGACCGCGGTCGGCGCCCGGCCGACGAGGCCTTCGTACGCCTGCACCCGCACCTTCCGGCCCCTGCTCTGAGACCTTCCGGCCCCTGCACCCGCACCTTCCGGCCCCCGCGCTGAGACCATCCGGCCCTCGCACCCGCACCTTCCGGCCCCTGCACTCACACCTTCTGGCGCCTGCTCACTCACGCCTTCCGGTAGGTGTACGCCTCCGTGGCCGCCGCCTCGACCGCCGCGAGGTCGGCTCCCGTCGAGGCCGTGACGACCGCGGCCACCGCGCCCTCGACGAAGGGCGCGTCCACCAGGCGGCTGTTGTCGGGGAGCTCGTCCCCCTCCGCCAGCAGGGCCTTCACGGTGAGGACCGCACTGCCCAGGTCGGTGAGCACGGCGACCCCGGCGCCGCGGTCCACCGAGGCAGCCGCCGCGGAGATCAGCTCGGCGCTGGTGCCGAGACCGCCGTCCACCGTGCCGCCGGCCGCGGCGACGGGAGCGGTCGTGTCCCCGCCCGCCAGTCGCGTCGCCAGCTCGGCCACCGAGACGGCGACGGCGGCGCTGTGGGAGACCAGCACGATGCCGACGAGGTTGCCCGTGCTGCCCGGGGATTCATTCATCGGAGGCCTCCAGCAGCGCGCCGATCAGCAGGGACGAAGACGTGGCACCCGGATCCTGGTGTCCGATGCTGCGCTCGCCCAGATAGCTGGCCCGGCCCTTGCGGGCCTGGAGCGGTGTCGTCGCGACGGCGCCCTCCTCGGCGGCCGTCTTCGCCGCGGCGAAGGACTCGGCGAGCGCGTCCACCGCGGGCACCAGCGCGTCGATCATGGTTTTGTCGCCGGGCGCGGCTCCGCCCAGCGCCATCACCGCGTCCACGCCCTCGCGCAACGCGTCCGTGAACTGTTCCTCGGTGACCTCCGTGGCGTCCCCCAGAGCCTTGCCCGTACGGCGGAGCAAGGTGCCGTACAAGGGCCCCGACGCGCCGCCGACCGTGGAGATCAGCCGGCGTCCGGCGAGGGTGAGAACGGCACCGGGGGTGTCCGGCGCCTCCTTCTCCAGCGAGACCACCACGGCGGTGAACCCGCGCTGCAGATTGCTGCCGTGGTCGGCGTCGCCGATCGGCGAGTCCAGAGCGGTGAGCCGCTCCGCCTCGCGGTCCACGGACGTGGCGATCGCCGTCATCCAACGGCGGAAGAACTCGGCGTCGAGCACAGAATCTCCTTGCGTGGTACGAACGTTGACCGGGCGGAACGGCGACATCATGCCGATGCCGCCGGGGTTCACACGCCCCAGCGCAACGCGGGCGTCTTCACCGGTGCGTCCCACAGCCGCAGCAGTTCCTCGTCCACCTGGCACAGCGTCACCGAGGCGCCCGCCATGTCCAGCGAGGTGACGTAGTTCCCGACCAGCGTGCGTGCCACGGGTACCCCGCGTTCGGTGAGCACCCGCTGCACCTCCGCGTGGAACCCGTACAGCTCCAGGAGCGGCGTCGCGCCCATGCCGTTGACCAGCAGAAGGACGGGATTGCGCGGGTTCAGATCCTCCAGGATCGCGTTCACCGAGAAGTCCGCGATCTCGTGCGAGGTCATCATCGCGCGCCGCTCGCGGCCCGGCTCGCCGTGGATGCCGACGCCGAGCTCCAGCTCCCCGGGCGGGAGGTCGAAGGTGGGGCTGCCCTTGGCCGGCGTGGTGCAGGCGCTCAGTGCGACACCGAAGCTGCGGGAGTTCTCGTTGACCTGCCGGGCCAGTGCCTGAACCCGCTCCAGCGGGGCGGCCTCCTCGGCCGCGGCGCCCGCGATCTTCTCCACGAACAGGGTCGCGCCGGTGCCGCGCCGCCCGGCGGTGTACAGACTGTCGGTGACGGCGACGTCGTCATTGACGAGGACCTTCGCCACCTGGATGCCCTCGTCCTCGGCGAGCTCGGCCGCCATGTCGAAGTTGAGCACGTCCCCCGTGTAGTTCTTCACGATGAACAGCACGCCCGCGCCGCTGTTCACGGCCGCCGCCGCGCGCAGCATCTGGTCCGGCACCGGTGAAGTGAAGACCTCGCCCGGACAGGCCGCCGACAGCATCCCGGGGCCCACGAAACCGCCGTGCAGCGGTTCGTGCCCCGACCCTCCACCGGAGACGAGTCCCACCCTGCCGGGCACCGGAGCGTCCCGCCGTACGATCACCCGGTTGTCCACATCCACCGTCAGCTCGGGGTGCGCGGCCGCCATACCCCGCAGCGCGTCCGCGACCACCGTCTCCGCCACGTTGATGAGCATCTTCACGGGTACCTCCTGGTGAGACTAACGGATGAGCCTCTGACCCCTATTTTCGCAGGTCAGACCACGTTGAGCTAGCAAATGATCTTGGCGGTCATGCGGATCGACCCGAGAAGCCTGCTCCGGGAAGTGTCGGCGCCGGGGATGCGGTGGTCATCTGTGCTGATGCGAGCGGAAACGTCTGCGGCTGTCCGGCTGCCGGGCGAAGCCCGCCCTCGGGGCGGACTGTGGAGACACTGTCCGACGGAGTGTTCATCGGAGGCGCGGAGGGCTCCGGCGCGACTGTAGTAAGCACTTAGTGTCTCGATCCCAGGCTCGGCGTGTTCCCCATTCCATGCGGGCCTGGTGGTGGAGAAGTCTGCTGCGGCCCGCTGAACCGAGCATCCCCGAAATTCTGGCTGGCTGCCAGATGTCGTGAAGGGGGTCGGAGGGCAGGGTGGCCGCAGCCCTCGGGGGTGCATCCGGTGGAGGGGATCGTCGCGCGGTGGAACTTCATCGGGCGCTCCCGGCAGGGCATCGAACAGGGCCGGAAGGACTGGATGGAGGGGACTCGCTTCGGCGAGGTCCGCGGCTACGGGGGCGCCTCACCGCACTGCAATGTGCAGGTGAAGGCGTCTGTGACCAGGTCTGATCAGACACGGACCATCAGGTCGTCATTGATGCCGATACCCGGCGGGGCGTTGTAGTCGGCCGGCCCCTGCCGGGCAACCGGCACGCTTCATCCGGAGGGCCCTAAGACTGGCACCGGCTTTGGTTGGCCGACGGCACCGGTCGCCACTGAACAGGGTGTCGATCTCGGCACGGATCCCTTCAGTCGGGGATCCTCGACGGGACACGAGCGTGTGTCCCCTTCGTGGGAACTGGCAGGTTCGGCACCGAACCCATGCTCGTGTCCCCTTTTCAACCGCAGAACGGACGCAGCCGTTCAACATCAGCGAGTGCGGACGGGGCCTACGGAGCCTCCGGAGCCTCCGGGGGCTGGGGGCTGCTCCCTCCGCACCCGCTCAGGCTCGGGATTCTCAGAGCTTCCCGCCGATCTCGCATGCCCGGCACGGCGGCCGGCCGCAGGTGCACTGCATGATGGCGTCGAGGACCTCACGATCGTGGTAAAGGCACTCGTCCTTGCAGGTGTGGCGTGGGATGAATCCCGCCGGGATCTCACCAGGCCACGGCTCGTGACCGTCCCGGCAGCGAGCGAACCGCTCGGGGTCGGTGGAGTGCAGGTCGTGCATGCCCGACCGCGCCTCGTCCTCCATTTCCCGCACTCGCTCCACCAGGCTCTTCAGCTCGGCGGCGATGCTGGAGTACCGGTCGGCGCCGGTCCTTACGTGTGCGGCCCGCAGTGCCATCGCTGCGTTGCCCAAAAACCGGCCGGCATCCTGAAGATCGGTCACGTGATGCAACTGAATGCCGTTCACGCCCCGGACCCATACGGCGTCCATGCTGCTCACTGATCCACCTTCCCGGCGTTCGCCTTGATTATCTTGCGAAACAGTATGCGCGGCGCCGGTGCGTCCGCATAGAAAAATCTGTCTGTTTAGCAAACTAAGGGTCTCGGCCGCACCCCGCCAGCAAATTCGGGGTGAGTCGGCTCACAGGCGACATGGGCTCGCAACAGGCACGACATAGCCGAAGGTCCATTGCCCACTCATGTGGTGGATCTTCGGCTGCATCTCCCAATGGATCTTCTGCTGATTTCTTGTTCGCCGCGTGTTATCGAGCCGGAATTGTCCGGATGCCTGTCAGCGATGCGCCGACCAGAGGCGTTGCCATGCTTGGGGCAACAGGGCCGTTCCGGCTCAATGTGCGTTATCCGGCGACCGTGTAGGAGCGTGCTCCCGTTCCGGCGAGTCCGCCGCCGTCGACGATCAGGTACTCCGGGCGGATGGGGCGTCCGTCGAACCAGCATTCCAGGATCTCCCGGGTGCCCGCGGCGTAGCGGGCCTGCGCCGAGAGGGTCGAACCGGACACGTGCGGGGTCATCGCCTCATGGGGCATGGTGCGCCAGGGATGGTCGGGCGGTGGCGGCTGCGGATACCAGACGTCACCGGCGTATCCGGCCAGTCGGCCGCTGTTGAGGGCCCGGACCACGGCGTCCTGGTCGACGATGAGCGCGCGTGCGGTGTTGACGATGTACGAACCGCGCTTCATGACTGCGATCAGGTCGTCGTCGAAGAGGTGGTACGTCTGCGGATGCAGCGGGGTGTGGATCGACAGCACGTCGACCGAGGAGGCCAGCGAGCGGGCGTCGGGATGCCAGGTCAGCTCCAGTTCCTCCTCGACCTCCTTGGGCAGCCGGTGCACGTCGCTGTAGTGCAGGGTGACGTCGAACGGCTGGAGGCGGCGCAGTACAGCCTGGCCGATACGGCCGGAGCCCAGGACGCCGACGTTCATGCCTTCGAGGTCGTAGGCGCGCGAGACGCTGTCGGCGATGTTCCAGCCCTTCTTGGCGGTCACCCAGTCGTGGGCCGGCAGGTAGTTGTGCACCAGGGTGAGGATCTGCATGACGGCGTGCTCGGACACGCTGATGCTGTTGCTGTAGGTCACCTCCGCCACCGTCATGCCGTGGGCGATGGCGCTGGGCAGGTCGACGTGGTCCGACCCGATCCCCGCCGTGATCGCGAGTTTGAGCCGGGGAGCGGAGGCGATCCGCTCGGGGGTCAGATAGGCGGGCCAGAAGGGCTGGGAGATCACCACGTCGGCGTCGGGCAGCTCGCGGTCCAGGGTGGAGTGGGGTGCTTCCTTGTCGCTGGTGACGACGTAGGTGTCGCCTCGGTCCTCCAGGAACCGGCGTAGTCCCAGTTCTCCCGAGACGCAGCCGAGAAGCTGCCCCGGGGTGAAATCTATGGAGTGTGGAGTCGGCGTTGTCTGACCGCCCGGATATCCGGTGATGGCCGGAATCTCGTCGCGGGCGTAGTCGGGAGGATATCCGCCCACGGGGTCGGGATAGAGCACCGCAAGGATCTTTGCCATGGCCGTCCTCCATCGGTGGGGCCTCCGCACCGGCTGAACCGGCCGGATACCGATGATCTTGAATTTTAGTTGAGCATGCGCCGACGCTGCAATCCCCGCAGATATCATGGGGGTGCGCCAGTGGATAAGGATGCGGATATTCGATGGGGTCTGCACCGGGAGTTGGGGCGCCGGGAGTTGAGGCGACAGAGCGTACCGATCCGTATTCGGTGCGGAGGGTTCTGATCCGGCGAACGAATCCGGGCCCGAGAGGGAATCTCGAGAGCCTACATACGTCTCCGGTAGCGAGCCCGAGCCGAGCCCGAGCCAGGAGGCGATCCCGCGCCGTCACGCGAGCCGTTCCGCTCCCGTCTGCGCAAGGGCGTCAGCCCTGGCCCGGCGAGTGCGGCTCACCGCGCGGCATGGCCGCGCCCGCCAGTACGGCTGGTGGGTCCGGTGATCATCCTGCTCGCCGTCGGTGCTGCGGCCGCGGTCGGGGCAGTCGCACACTACGTACTCGACCAGTACGTGCAGTACAGACACCCGGGCCTGTTCCCGCGCGGCACGTGGCTGATCAGTATCACCGGTTCGTACGTGCTGGGCATTGTGATGGGCCTCGGCGCACGGCACGGGTTGCCGGAGCAGGCTGTGCACATTGACGGTGTCGGATTCTGCGGCGCATATACAACGTTCTCCACATTCAGTTACGAGTTGGTCCACCTGCGCGAGAAGGGACAGGTCAGAAGGTCCCTGCTGTACGGCACTTCAAGCCTCGTGGTGGGTCCGTCGGCGGCAGCGGCGGGGCTCTCCATCGGGTCGTTCTGAGAATGGACAGGTACAGCCGTCGGGGACTTGACACGTGGATTTACGAGACGTCTCCTTGAAGGTAAGAAACATGATGTGGCGCGCCTATCCGGGTACGCCGCACCCGCTCGGGTTGGCCAGCGTCCACCGACATCCGGAGGCTGCTGATGGCAACCTATGAATATCAATGCAGCCGCTGTGGGCCCTTCGATGTGAAGTTGGAAATCGGGACGGCGCCCAAGGCTTACGGTTGCCCTGTTTGCGCAGGCACTGCGAGACGTGTGTATTCCTCGCCCGGTCTCTCGCTGACCTCGAATGCGGTCGCCGCCCTCCATCTCTCGGAGGAGCAGGCGCGTGAGGCCCCGGCAGTGGTCTCCCAAGTGCCGCCACGCAGAAGGGTGCCACGGCACCCGCACCCCGCACTCTCGCGGCTGCCGCGTCTCTGAGGGCGGTGGTCGACAAGGCAGAACGTCTCATGCGGGTTTCGACATCGGAACACGACGTCGTTCCCGTAGCGGTGCGCGGAATTCGGAATCACGGAACGCGCGCCGGGAGCCGAATCGTATCCTCGGCAGGTGATCGGCGGCCCGGGCGTCACATGATTCCTCCCCCACGCGGACTTAGGAGGTGTGTCCCCGTGGGAAACGTGGGACTGCTCTTTGTCGGTGCGGTGCTCTTCATGAACGGATTGCTGCTGCTCGGGAAGGTCGATGCCAAGTCAGGAGCGGTGTTCAACCTTTTCGTAGGCGCACTGCAAGTACTGACGCCGACCTACCTCGTCTTCACCGCCAACGGCGACCCCATGAAGATCCTGGCGGCATCCGGCATCTACCTCTTCGGCTTCACCTACCTCTACGTAGGTATCGGCCTGCTCGCCGGTCTCGACAGCACCGGTGTCGGCTACTACTCGCTGTTTGTGGCAGTTGCCGCCCTGGGATACTCGTTCGTCAATTTCCGGCTCTTCAAGGACTACCCCTTCGGGGTCATCTGGCTCTACTGGGCCTACCTGTGGTTCCTGTTCTTCCTGCTGCTCGGTCTCAAGAAGGACAACCTCAAGATCTATACCGGTTGGGTCACGGCGATCGAAGGTTGGGTCACCGGCGTGATTCCCGCGGGGCTGCTGCTCTCCGGCTACTGGAAGCACCCCACCGAGACCGCCATCGCACTCGGGGTCTTCGGCGTCGTGGTGTTCGCGGGGCTGTGGCCGCGCACCCATAGAACGCCCCGCCCGACCTCAGCCGCCCCGCGGGCCGGAGGTGTGGGCGCACCGACGTGACCGGATCAAAAACGAGGAGTTCTCATGCCTGAAATTCTCTTCAGCGTGGACCACAGCAAGTCGATGCGCGACCAGGCCGTGCCCGGCCACAACAGGTGGCACCCGGACATCCCCACCGTCGCCATGGTGAAGCCAGGAGCGGAGTTCCGCATAGAGTGCCGCGACTGGACCGACTGCCAGGTCGGCAACAACGACACCGCCAACGACGTACGCGACATCGACCTGACCATCCCTCACATGCTCAGCGGTCCGATAGGCGTGGAGGGCGCCGAACCCGGCGACCTGCTCGTCGTCGACATCCTCGACCTCGGCCCCGTGCCGCAGCAGACCGGGGACGCGGCAGGACAGGGCTGGGGCTACACCGGCATCTTCGCCAAGGCCAACGGCGGAGGCTTCCTGACCGACTACTTCCCGGACGCCTACAAGGCGGTATGGGACTTCCACGGACAGCAGGCCGTCTCCCGCCACCTTCCCGGGATCCGCTTCACCGGAATCACCCACCCCGGGCTGTTCGGAACCGCCCCTTCCACCGAGATGCTCGCCCGCTGGAACTCCCGCGAGCAGGCGCTGATCGACACCGACCCGAACCGGGTCCCCCCGCTCGCCGTACCGCCGGACGTCACCAACGCACTCGCCGGCACGGCCACCGGAGACCTCGCACGGCGCATCGGCGAAGAAGGCGCACGCACGGTGCCGGCCCGCGAGAACGGAGGCAACCACGACATCAAGAACTTCACCCGGGGATCGAGAGTCTTCTACCCCGTACACGTCAAGGACGCGAAGCTCTCCGGAGGCGACCTGCACTTCAGCCAGGGCGACGGAGAGATCACCTTCTGCGGCGCCATCGAGATGGGCGGCTTCATCGACTTCCACGTCGACCTGATCAAGGGCGGCATGGAGACGTATGGCATCTCCACCAACCCCGTGTTCATTCCAGGCAACGTCGAGCCTAGGTACACAGAGTTCCTCACCTTCATCGGGATCTCCGTCGACCACGACACGGACACGAACTACTACCTGGACGCGACACTGGCCTACCGCCGGGCCTGCCTCAACGCCGTCGAGTACTTCAAGAAGTTCGGCTACAGCGGAGAGCAGGCCTACCTGCTGCTCGGCTCCTCCCCCATAGAGGGACGCATCAGCGGCATCGTCGACATCCCCAACGCCTGCTGCTCGCTGTACGTACCCACCGCCATGTTCGACTTCGACGTCCGGCCCACCGCCGCCGGTCCGATGAAGGCCGACCGCGGCAAGTGCGCGCTGTCCACAGCCTGAACCGGACGACGAGGGATGCTCGCCCTCACACAAGAGCGGCGACCCCACCCTCAACCAGTGGATCAAGGCGCGGGATACGCGAAAGCAGGTCTGCCGATCGACACATCAGGGGCGTCACCGAAACCTTCGGTGACGCCCCTTGGAGCACCCGTGTCGGGGCCCGGTGCTGCGCTTCACCTGATGGGGGTTCTCCCGGGGTCCGGCACCTGTTTGCTGCCCATGACCTGGCCCAGGACAAGCTCTACGGCCACATCAAGAAGGTCAAGAACCGGTCGAAGTTCCTGGAGTTCCGCTGGTACCTGCGCACCCTCCACCCAGCCGCCACGTTGACGACCAGCACCTACGAACCGTGGTCGCCGGGGCAAACGTCGCCTGATACAGCCTAGGTGGTCGTCGGTTCCTGGGCGGCCGTGACGACGGCTGCCAGGTCTGCGCCGGCTCGGAGCAGCGCCACAGACCGTGTGGCGATCTGGTCAAGACGCTGTTGCAGGATGCGTTGGGTCTCTCCCAGGCCGTCGAGTTGGTACAGGGAGCCCATGATCTCGCGCACTGCGGGAATGCCGTAACCGGTGCTGCGCAGGGCCGCAACGATTCGGGCCGCTCTGACGGCAGAAAGACCGTAGCGGCGTGCTTGCAGTGACGTCACTCGCTCAGGGGTGACAAGCCCTTCCTGCTCCCAGAACCGCAGCGTGGAGGGACGCACACTGAGCGCTCCGGCGAGCTCTGTGATCGTCATCGCGTCGCTCTCCTGCTCGAACTCGGGTGTGTTCGCTTCGGCCTGGATCGCACGCAACGCTTGTTGAGCGCGCAGGGCCTCCTCTCGTTCCCGCGCGAGCCGAACATGGACCGTGTTGATCGCGGAGGCTGCCTCCGCGATCGTCTCTGCTCGCAGCTCCGCGAGCAACTGCCGGGCTGTGACAGGCCCAACAGCACCTGCGAGTCCTCGATAGGCGCGAAGGGCGTGCACATGCAGCGGTGTGTAGGAACGGTAACCGTTGCTCGATCGAGCGGCTGGGGGAATGACTCCCAGCCGCTCCAGGTCGCGAACCTGTTGCACCGAGTACCCCGACTCCATGGCCACATCGGCCGTTCGGAGCGGCACCCGTTGCGAACCACTCACCAGCTCGCCCATCAGCCAACCCCACATAAGCACTTGAAGGTGATGCTTGAACCATGAGTATGGAACAGATCATCGCGACCGTGCGAGGCTTCGCCGGCGCGCTCGTGGTTATCCCGGAGCCGGGCGGCGACTTCCCCGAGCTCGCATGGGGGGATGCGTTCTTCTACTACGCCCCCGACGGTCGGATGCCTCAGAACGTCCAGCCTTACGGAACGATCGTCATCAAGAACTACCCCGACGACGCCGCTTCCGACCTTGACCCTCCGGGCCGCTGGCGCGTGAACATCCACGCCGACCTCTCGACGTTCCGGGAGCTCACCGGGGAGGAGCCACGCAGCCTCACCCGACCTCGCGACTACGCAGCCGCCGACAGCGTGATGCCGCACCCGGTATACGGGGCACTCGGCTGGATCTCTGTCGTCAATCCTGGTGAGAGGACAACGGACACAGTCGTGCAGCTTCTACGCAGCGCCCACGACGCCGCTCGTGCCAGGTTCGCGCGGCGACACGAACTGGGAAGGTCTCTGGAGAATGACTGACACGGTTCCAGATCAAGCGGACTTGAGGCCGAACGTTGCGCAGGCAGCCCGGTACGGGGCGTTCACACGGCGCTGTCCCACACGAAGTCGGAGCGGTACTTCTTCCTGGACGACGCGGACCGGGAAGCGGTGCAGGCCAAGGGGCGTGCGCACAACCGGCTGGGGTTGGTGGTCCACCTGACGAGCCTGCGGTATCCGGGCCGGTTCATTCCGGACCCGCGGCAGGTGCCGACGGAGATCGTCGCGTACCTGGCCGAGTAGTTGGAGATCGCGGACCCGTCGAGTCTGAAGTCACCGGCGTCCGGAGCGAACGCGGCAATGTAGACCAGACCGGTGACGTTGGGCAGATCACCCGCCTCGGTGACGACCGCGCCACCGTATGAATGGCCGACCAGCACCACCAGGCCGTCGATCTGCTTGACCATCCCCCTGTGGTCACCGCACGCGGAACTCATCCCGTAAGCGGATGGCTCCCAACGTTCCCCGACTCCCGCCCGGGGTCGTACCCGAGGCCGACTTCCTCGGAGTTATACGAGAACAGGGCCGATGCTGAGACCTGTGAGGGCTACCGCCGAACGCTCGCCGCGCACCAGGACGCCCGTCCGGACAGCCGGGTGGATCCGGGCATCGCGAAGGCAGTTGAGCGGCAGACCCGCGCGGAACGAGCAGGACGGGAGGCCAGAACGGTGGGCCGTGGTGCCGGGTCCGGGGTCGCTGCGGTCCACGGCGTGAACGGGGTGGGGGACTGGCCCGAGAGGCAGCAGGCCCAGCGCCCGCTCCAACCAATCGCTGAACACAGAAGCGAAGTTGTCCACGACCGGAGCGTGTGGGCAGGTCGCCTGAACGGTGAGCAGCTCTCGCATGTCACGAGCCCAGTCCGTTGGACGTCCGGCCGATCCAGTCGTTTCTTGTCCGAGCGGGAAGCGAGGGCCGGAGCATGCGCGCGGCGGTGGACTTCGACGAGTGGGCCTCGCATGAGGCCTACCGCTCCACCGTTCGAGCACGCGGCAGGCCTGGCGTTGCCTGACCGACCGGCTTCTGCTCCTGCGCCTCGAACGCCGTGCCGCAGGAGCCGACCTGTCCGCCGTCGACACAGCAGACACTCCGAGGTCGTCGTGGAGTTCCTCGCGGACGCCGCGGTCGACGACGGCTGCAGTCGTACGGCACTGTCGGGCTCGACCCGGCTCGCGTAGTGTCCGCTGCCTCGCTTCGGAGTCTGACCTCCGACCGTACGACCGGGAAGTCATCGTCAACCGGTCGGCGCACGCAGGTTGGAGCACCCGGGACCGGGGGCTGCACGGCAGCCGCGGTCCCGGTTCAGCTCAATCGACAGCCCCTTCGGCCGGGGGGGAGACCGGCGAGGCCGTCATTCCTGCGGCGTCTGCCGGATCTTGGCAAGCGTCAGGACACCGCCGCCGATGCCCCATCCGGCATCGGCGACCTCCTCGACGAGTACGAGGGTGGTGGCCCGGGCGCGGTCGCCGAAGATCTCGGCGTACAGGTCGGTGGTGCGCGTGATGATCTGCTCCTTCTGCTCTGCGGTGAGGGCGCCGGCGGGGACCTTGAAGTTCGCGAATGGCATGGTGATCTCTCTTCGTGTGGGGGCACCGGAGCTGCTCACAACGAGCAGGAGGTCGACCCCGAGGGGGCAACCATCCGTCCGAGTCACCTGCTCCGGCCAGGGCTGAGCCCACCCAGGGGTCACCAACCCCTGGCTCGGACCCCGCCGGAGAGGCGACCATGAGTGGGT
This sequence comes from Streptomyces sp. NPDC007896, assembly GCF_042959425.1. Lineage (NCBI taxonomy): Bacteria > Bacillati > Actinomycetota > Actinomycetes > Kitasatosporales > Streptomycetaceae > Streptomyces > Streptomyces sp. NPDC007896. Next base: position 325,099 of record NZ_JBIBKX010000015.1, read on the forward strand.
GAACCTTCCCGAGCTTGCGGCGTTCCTCAGGTCCCGGCGTGATCGGATCCGGCCTGCCGACGTCGGCCTGCCCGCCGGGCCCCGGCGCCGGGTGCCGGGCCTGCGGCGCGAGGAGGTTGCGCAACTGGCGGGCCTGTCGGCCGATTACTACACCGAGTTGGAGCGCGGACGCGGCGCCCAGCCCTCGTCCCAGACACTCGCCGCCCTCGCCCGGGCGCTGCGGCTGGGCGGCGACCAGCGCGACCACCTGTTCCATCTCGCCGACCGGCCGCTGCCCGCATCGGCGCGCGGCGCGAGCGCGCGGCACGTCCAGCCCGCCCTGCTCGGGCTGCTGGACCGGCTGGCCACTACCCCGGCCCAGGTCATCACCGACCTGCACGAGACGCTCGTCCAGAACGAGCCGGCCGCGGCACTGGTCGGCCGGGCTCCGGAGCCGCGCGGCCCCGCCACCGGCTTCGCGTACCGCTGGTTCACCGATCCGGCCGCCCGCGCGGTCTACCCGCCCGAGGACCATCCGCACCACTCACGGGTCTTCGTCGCTGACCTGCAGGCAGTCGCCGCCCGCCGGGGCCGCGACACCGAGGTCGCCGGGATGACGGCCGCACTGCGGCGGCGCAGTGCGGAGTTCGCCGCCCTGTGGGACACCCACGACGTCGGCCTGCGCCGCACTGATCACAAGCGCATCGTGCACCCCGCGCTGGGCGTCATCGAGTTGGACTGCCACAGTCTCTTCAGCGAGGACGGCCGTCAGCGCCTCCTGTGGTTCACGGCCCCGCTCAGCTTGAGCTGCTCGGCGTCATCGGCACACAGAACATGGCGGCGACCGAGGGCGCCTCCCGCACCGAAGGCGGCGTCCACACGGGCTGAGAGCGGACGGCCGGGCCCGGAACCGCCCGTGTGGCAGGCTCCCGCCTCTCGTGGCCATCGCCAACGACGCAGAGCAGAGCACTCGGGCGCGTCCGATAACTGATCTTGAGGTGGGACGAGGAGTTGACGGAGTCGGTGTGGGGGCGGATAGCTCCGCGGAGGCGCGGTGATTCTCGACTTGGTGCGAGATACACGAGATACAACGGAGGCGCAGGCCGAGCAGCGAAGGCACAACCTGATCAACGTGGTCTTCCACCGTGCGGACGTCGACACGGCAGTGGTGTGGGCCCACCTGATGCTGACGTCGAACGCAGGTGGGAGCCCGACCGCGATCACGACCGGCTTCTACGCGTTCACGCTGCGGCACGCCGGAAGCGAGTGACGTATCGCGAAGCTGTTAGCCCTGTCCGTACGACAGCAGCGGCTCCAGGCTTCCTCGCCTGGGGCCGCTGCGCGCACGTCGCCCAGGAGCGCTGTCAGGGCCCGCAGACATAGCGGTAAGCGGTTGAGCGGTAGCCGCTGGACAGGTGCTCGACTGTGTCGAGGAAGTCAAGGAAGTCGAGGAAGGCCCGGTCGGTGCGGGTGGTGTCGCCGGTGGCGTCGAGGTCCATGAGGAGACCACGGATGACAGCGAGAACGAGCGTCGCGAGATCCGGCCGACCGATGCTGCGCAGGCCGTCCTCGAGCGGCCCGAGCCAGTCGGTCGTCGCGGTGCGCCGGAAGTTGGGCCACAACTGCTGCTCCGCACTTTCGCGCAGCTGACCGAACATCCGCAGGTACGGCCGCCCGTCCGGGCCGGTGATGGAGGTCCAGGCGCGGTTCAGGGTGGCCGTGTAGGGCTCGTCGGATCGCACCCGCAGGAGGTCGCCGAATGTGTCGAGTTGGCGCTGCCGCGCGTGCCCGAGGACGGCCCGCAGCAGGGCGTCGCGGGTGCCGAAGTGATAAATCAGCATGCGGGCTGAGGTGCCGGTGGCGGTGGCCAGCGGCTCGAGCCGGTCGGGGAGGCCGTGCGCGAGGGCGTGATCAGCGCAGGCATCGAGCAGCCTCTCCTTGATGTGCGGTTGCGGTCGTCTGCCCACGGCCCGACTTTTTCACGTAACGATGGCTACGTCTACCGTTGATCGAAAGGCAGTCAGGGCAGACGTGGAGGTAGCGATGAGGGTCGTGTTCGTGCATGGGGCGTGCGTGCGGGACGGGTCGTGGTGGTGGCACCGCACCGCCGAGCTGCTGCAGGAGCGAGGGGTGTCGAGCGTGGCCCCGGCGCTGCCGAGCTGCGGCGAGGCGGACCTGCCCGGCGGCGTCGGCGGTCCGGGACTGTCCGACGATGTTGCCGCGGTGCGGCAGGTGCTGCAGGCCGGCGACGAGCCGACCGTCGTGGTCGCCCACAGCTACGGCGGCATCATCACCGCGGAAGCCGCTGCGGGAATCGGGTCGGTACGCCACCTGTTGCTGGTCTCCAGCTACCTGCCCGAGGTCGGGCAGAGCCTGTCGGAGTTCGGGGACGGCAGCCCCGCCCCGTTCCTCGACGTCGACCCCGACGCCGGCACGTTCGGGGTCCGCCCCGAGCTGCTCGTGGACACGTTCCTGCAGGACTGCGACCCTGAGGTGCAGGCGCAGGCGGCGGACCACCTCGCCCGGCAGAGCGTGCGGGTGACCGGGCAGCCGGTCGGGGCGGCCGCATGGCAGCAGGTGCCCTCGACGTATCTCGTCTGCACTCAGGACCGCGGCACCCCGCCGCGCCTACAGCGCAGGTTCGCCCGCCGGGCCGGCAGCGTCGTCGAACTCGACGCCGGCCACCACCCGTTCCTGTCCCAGCCCGCCGCGGTCCGGGACCTGCTACTGAGCCTGTGACAGCAGCCGCGGACGAGCCTGACCGGCGATCCGAGGACCAGGAGGCCGTCGTGAGCGCCGAGGAAGAACTTCCGTCGAGGGGCTACACGGCCTACAACGGGCAGGACGTCGGCCTGCGAACACCGGCTTGGCGCCAGATTTCCGGCCGTTGATCCCCAAGGGCCGTCTCCCTCCGGCGCGCGGCCCTCCAAGGTCTACCGCGTAGCGTTGGCGACTATGCGTACACATCTGGGCACGCTCCGAACCGTAGTGAGGCCGTATGTCACCTAGGGGTGATATTGACATATCCGCGATGTTATATGGGCATATGCATCAGCTGATCGGGCGTATGCGGTCCTGGCGTGGGCTGCCCAGCGTCGCGGGCCAGGTCTTCCTCCTGCAGGCCATTTTGATCCTGGCCCTTGCGGCAGCTGCGGTCGCCACCCTGATGTTCCAGTACCGGGCCGACGCCCAGCGAGAGGCCCGCAACCGGTCACTGGCCGTTGCCTCGGCAGTCGCCGCCTCCCCCACCGTGCGACAGGCGTTGTCCAGCCCGAATCCGACCGCCGTGCTTCAGCCGCAGGCCGAAGAAACACGCCGACGCACCGCCGTGGACTTCGTCGTCGTGATGAGTCCCATGGGCATCCGCTACACCCATCCGAACCCCGCGCAGATCGGCCGGCACTACATCGGCAGCATCGCGGCAGCGCAGCACGGCGGGATCGTCACCGAAACGACTGCCGGGACGCTGGGCCCCTCGGTCCGCACAGTCGTTCCCGTCACTGCAGGTGACGGGAGGGTCATAGGTCTCGTCTCCGCGGGCATCACGGTCAAGCAGGTGAGCCTGGCAGCCGAGCGGCAGGTGCCACTCGTCCTCGGGGCAACCGGCGTGGTGCTCTCGGCGGCCACCGGGGGAACAGCGCTGATCAGCAGGCGCCTGCGCCGTCAGACACACGGCCTCGGCCCGACGCAGATGACCCGTATGTACGAGCACCACGATGCTGTTCTGCACTCGGTACGGGAAGGTGTTCTGATCGTCGATCCCCAGGGTCGTCTGTTGCTGGCCAATGACGAAGCACGGCGCCTGCTCGGGCTGAGGGCCGACGGGGACGGCCGGCCCGTCACGGACCTGGGGCTCGAACCGAAGGCCGAGCAGCTTCTCCTGTCGGGCAGGGCGACCACGGACGAGGTCATCGAGGTGGGCGACCGGATCCTGGCCGTCAGTCAACGCCCCATGGCGCAGCAGCCCGGGCTGGGAGGCTGGGTCGCCACGCTGCGCGACACAACCGAACTCAGCGCACTGATGGGCCGGGTGGAAGTAGTCCAGGAACGGCTCAAACTGCTGTACGACGCCGGTATACGCATCGGCACCACTCTCGACGTGACCCACACGGCTCAGGAACTGGCGGCGTTCGCCGTGCCCAGGTTCGCCGACTACGTCACCGTCGACCTGGTCGATGCCGTGCTGCGCGGCGACGAACCGAACCCATTGCGTGCAGCGGAACTACGGCGTGTCGCAGTGGACGGCATACGCAAGGACGCGCCGCTCTACCCTCTCGGTGAGCTCATCCTTTTCGACCCGACAACACCACAGGCATCCGGCTTCGCTTCCGGGCGGATCGTGCTGGAGGCCGACCTGGCAGCCTTCTCCGGCTGGCAGGCCCAGGACCCCGACCGAGCTCGCAGACTGGTGGCGTACGGCATCCACTCCATGATCGCTGCTCCCCTGCGAGCCCGCGGAGTGATTCTCGGCATGGCGACGTTCTGGCGTTCGAAGGAGCCGACACCGTTTACTCAGGAAGATCTCGCGCTCGCAGAGGAACTGGTCGCCCGCGCGGCGGTGAGTATCGAGAACGCCCGTCGCTTCACCCGCGAGCACACCATGGCGGTCACGCTGCAACGCAGCCTTCTGCCGCACGCGCTCCCCGAGCAGAGCGCGGTCGACGTGGCCCACCGCTATCTTCCGGCAGAGGCAGGACTCGGTGGTGTCGGTGGCGACTGGTTCGACGTCATACCCCTGCCCGGAGCCCGCGTCGCCATCGTGGTGGGCGACGTTGTGGGGCACGGACTGCACGCCGCCGCCACCATGGGGCAACTGCGCACCGCCGTCCACAACTTCTCCACGCTCGACCTGCCACCTGACGAACTGCTCTGGTACCTGGACGAACTTGTCACCCGCATCGACCAGGACCGGGACGGCGACGGTGAAACACCGACACTCACGGGCGCCACGTGCCTGTACGCGATCTACGACCCGATCTCCCGTCTCTGCACCATGGCCAGGGCGGGCCACCTGGAACCCATCATCGTGCGCCCGGACGGGCATGCGGAGCTGCCCGGCATACCGGCCGGCCCGCCGTTGGGGCTGGGAGGACTGCCCTACGAAAAGACAGAGCTACTTCTGCCCGAGGGCAGCGCCATCGTCCTCTACACCGACGGCCTGATCGAAGACCGGCAGCGTGACATCGATCAAGGCATCGAGCTCCTGCGTCGTGCTGTTGCACACGCCGGGCAAACGCCGGACCAGGTGTGCCGGGAAGCGATGGATGCCATGGTCCCCGTAGCGCCACGTGACGACGTAGCCCTGCTTGTCGCCAGCACTCGGCTGCTCGACGGCAATCGCACCGCGTCCTGGGACGTACCGTCCGACCCCTCGGCCGTTGCCGGCGTGCGTGCTGCCGCCACCCGGCTCCTGGGCGACTGGGACATGGAAGAGGAAGCGTTCACTCTGGAGTTGATCCTCAGCGAGCTGGTCACCAATGCCATCCGGCACGCAACCGGCCCCATCGGTGTGCGCTTGATCCGCGACCGCAGCCTCATCTGCGAGGTCTCCGACGGCAGCAGCGTCTCACCGCACCTGCGCCGAGCCGCCACCATGGACGAAGGCGGCCGGGGCCTCTTCCTGGTAGCCCAGTTCGCCGACCGCTGGGGAATTCGCTACACATCCGACGGAAAGGTCATCTGGACGGAACAGCAGCTCTCCGCAATGAACCAGCCCACCGAACAAGCCTCGCCCAACGCCCCACCGCCCGCCTGATCCGGCCCCGCCTCGCGGCTGCTCGCGACCTCCTCTGCGCCCCGACCGTCTCCGCGCCCCGACCGTGCAACCGGGGCCGCGAGCAACGCTGTAGGTTCTCGCGGCTCAATGCAGTCCGGTGCCGTTGCCGTCGGACAGCCGGATCGTCAAGGTCTCCGCTCTCGCCCGCCACCTGCAGGTCAACCGCCAGCCCCTCTACCGCGACTTCCCTGGCCAGATCACCCGCCACCGACGTCGCCATCATCCGCCTCACGGCACGGCAAACCGAGGCGTGACGGCGCAACAGCACGCCGGTGGTCACTTTGGCGTCGGTTCACCGGACGGCATGAGCCTCGTGGCCTGACCGTGGCCCGCGCTGCGGTCACACGGGTGCCCAGATGTCGAGTTCGGCGAGCACGCCGCGCACCCGTTGTGCGATGGCGTCCTGGATCGGCCGGACTGCCTCGACGCCCTATCGTGAGGCGATCTCTCTGCCCTGGACACTGCCGGGGCGAACGCGCGCCTGGGTCGACGGACTCTGTGACCGCGCGGTCTGGTCCTCGCGGTCAAGCGACCTGGTGCTGGAAGGTGCGGCGATAGGCGGTGGGCGTGACGCCGAGGGCGTCACGGAATCGGGCGCGCATGTTGGCGCCGCTGCCGAGGCCGCACCGGATGGCGATCTGATCCACCTGGAGGTCGGTGGTCTCCAGGAGTTCCCGCGCGCGGTTGATACGGGCGGTCAGGAGCCATTGGTGGGGGCTGACGCCGGTTTCCTGGCGCCATAGGCGGGTCAGGGTGCGCGGGGAGACGCCGGCATGGTCGGCGAGGTGGGGGATGGTGAGGTCTTCTTCGAGGTGGAGCAGGGCCCGTTCACGAGTGTCGGCGAGCGTGGTGGCCTGGGGGGTAGGGAGGGTCCTGTTGATGTATTGGGCCTGTCCGCCGTCACGGTGTGGGGCGGCGACGATGTCCCTGGCGATGTCGTTCGCGACGGCTGCGCCGAGGTCTTTGCGGACCAGGTGCAGACACAGGTCGATGCCGGCCGTAAATCCCGCGGAGGTCAGGATGGTGTCGTTGTCGATGTAGAGGACGTTACGGTCGACGCGCAGCCGGGGGTAGAGCTCTTCGAGGTCATCCGCCTTGGCCCAATGGGTGGTGACGGTGCGGCCGTCGAGCAGTCCGGCCGAGGCGACGGCGAAGGCGCCGGTGCAGATGGAAGCGATACGTATCCCGGCGCGGCCGGCGAGCTTGAGAGCGGCCCTCACCCGTGGGCGCGGAGGGCGCCGGAAGTCCTCGAAGCCCGGGACGATGATCGTGTCCGCTTCGGCGAGCGCCTCGAGACCCGCGGTCAGCCCGAGGGTGAAACCGGAACTCGTGGTCACGGCCTCCTCGGTGTCGCCGCACACGGTGAGCTCGTAGGGGGTGTTCGGACGGGCGTTGAAGATCTGCGTGGGGATCCCCAGATCCATGGGCAGCACGCCGTCGACCGCCAGGACCATGACCCGGTGCATGTTCATGGCCGCAATATTACGTCCGATACCCATGTCACAGGGAGGCCAGGGAGCCCGCCACGCCCTGACCCAGGGATGCTTCCGGGATAAATCCCCAGATCAATCCGCTGATCGTGTGTCCGGAAAGCAATGTCTCACCCGCACCGATCTGGCCCAAAAGATGCGCATGCTGGCAGATGAGCCGTGGCCTGGGAGGGAGGTTCCGGAGCAGGATCGAAGAGCGAGCGCGGGGCAGTCGACTCCACACACCGGTGGAGCGGTCGAGAGCCCCGGCCGTGGACGAGGAGCCGGTAATGACTTCGCAGAATGTGGTGGGCCGCTTCTTCGACGTGCAGGGCGGTCAGGTGTACGCCCACGTCCGCGAGGGTGACGGCCCGGCGCTGATCTTCCTGCACTACTGGGGAGGCTCACGGCGCACCTGGATCCCGGTGCTGCAGCGTCTGGATCCCGGGCAGGGCTTCGTGGCCTACGACCAGCGTGGATGGGGCGACTCCACCAGCGTGCCGGGACCTTATGACCTGGAGCAGCTCGCGGACGACACGCAGCGGGTCGTCGACGCGCTCGGATACTCCCGCTATGTGCTGGTCGGGCATTCCATGGGCGGCAAGGTGGCTCAGATGCTGGCCGCACGCAAGCCCGCCGGTCTGAGGGGAGCCGTCCTCGTGGCGCCCGCGCCGCCCGCGCCGATCGGGGTGACCGAGCAGGTGCAGGAGACGGTTTCCCACGCCTACGACAGCGAGGAGGCGGTTCTTCAGAGCATCGACCTGATGCTGACCCGCGGCGGGCTGACTCCCGAGCTGCGCCGGCAGGTGGTCGAGGACAGTCTGCGCGGCGGCGACGAGGCCCGTCTCGAGTGGCCGCGCCAGGGCCTGGTCCAGGACGTGTCGGCCGGCGTCTCAGCCATCGAGGTGCCGGTGCTGGTTCTCGCGGGCAGCCACGACAAGGTCGACCCGCCGACCGTGCTCGCCGACCACCTGCTGCCGCTGATCCCGACCGCCACGCTGACCGTCCTGAAGGACACCGGCCACCTCTCGCCCCTTGAGGTGCCCGACCAGGTGGCCGCGCACATCGGTGCGTTCGTCGCCCAGCTGTAAGCGCGGCACTCCAGCCGCACATCCCCCCGTGTGGCGATCGGCTGTCACTCCCCGTGCCGTGCAGCCGCACCCCCCCTGCCCGGCACGCGTGAGCGTGCCGCCCGGCCACCGTGCCGGTCTGCCCCGGACAGGGGCCCAAAAGAAGGAGACACATCATGACCACCGACGCAGACCTGTCCGTCTTCGAGCAGCTCGACCTCCCCGACACGAGCCTCGCCCGGGACACATTCGCCTTTGCGGCACAGGCCACGCCTGCCTTCATTCACGATCACTGCGTCCGCAGCTACATCTTCGCCCGCGCCCATGCGCAGAACCAGGGTCTGCGCGCCGGTACCGACTACGACGACGAGCTGCTGTTCATCAGCTGCGTCCTGCACGACTTGGGACTGAGCGAGGAGGGCAGCAACGGCGACCAGCGTTTCGAGGTCGACGGCGCCGACATCGCAGCGGCATTCCTCCGCGAGCGTGGTGTCGACGAAGGGCGTATCGCCGTCGCCTGGGACGCCATCGCTCTGCACACCTCGGACGGCATCGCCTCGCGGAAGGGCACGGAGGTGGCGCTGGCCCAGGCGGGTATCGCCACCGACATCCTCGGAATCCAGCGTGAGAGCCTTCCGGCCGGCCTCGCCGACGAAGTGCACGCCCTGCTGCCGCGTCAGGACCTGGCCCACGGGTTCAGCGACCTCATCATCACCCAGGCCGTGGCCAAGCCCCACAAGGCGTCCCCGACGACCTTCATCGGCGACCTGCTGCGTCGCCACCTGCCCTACGGCGCCTATCCCAACTGGTACGACCTGATCGACGCGGCCGGCTGGGGCGACAAGCCGGTCGGCGTCACCGCGCGGCGCCGTGCCGAGACGCCCCAGCAGGTGGGGACCTTGTTCATGGAGTACCTGGAGGCGGGTGACGTCGAGGGTTTGGTGTCGCTCTACGAGCCGAACGCCCACTTCGTCCCCACTCCCGGAACCCACCTGGTGGGCACGGACGCCATCCGCAAGGCCATGCAGCAGATGGTCGACAGCGGTGCCCGCCTCACGCTCGAACAGCGCGAGATCCGACAGGTCGACGACGTCGCCCTGGTGTCGAACAACGCCATCCTCACCGGGGCCGGACCGGAGCCGGTGGTCTCCACCACCACCGAGATCCTCCGACGCCAGCCGGACGGCGGCTGGGTTCACGCCGTGGACGACCCGTTCTTCAGCTGACCGCGTCGGGCGGCCTGGGCACGGATGCACAGGCCGCCCGCCCCTCCCAGGGCTCAGCGGGCATGGCACGACCGGGGTGCGACATAGGCCTGCGCCGCCGGTCCCCCGTAACGCCCCGGGTCCGCGGGCGCCGGGGCGCCCGCGGACCCGGGTGGTGGAGCAGCGGATCGGGTCAGTAGGAGAACTGCTGGATCTGGCTGTTGTCGCCTGCGTACGTCCAGCCGGTCCGGGTTGCCGGGTCGAGCTGGATGGCGCGCTCGTGATGGAATTCGAGCCGACCGTTGTAGGAGCCGAACTGCGGGTATTCGACGCCGGTCACGGTGCGCACCGTCTTGCCCGTCTTCAGGTCGACGACGGCGATGCGGCCGGTGGCGTTGTTGTCGCCGAAGCCGTACTGCTGGAAGCCGCCAGTGGGCTTCAGGTCCGGGACCCGGAAGGCGAACAGCGCCAGTTGGTGCTCGCCGTCGACGGCGAGCGCGACGGGTGCCTGCTGCATTCCGAGATCCACCTGGTCCCCACTGGGCAACTGCGCGAAGTACCCGGTGCCGGGGAAGTGGATGCTAAACGAGTGGTACCACGTTTCGTAGAGGTTGCCCTTCTGGTCGGAGGCGAGGTTCCCGGCGCAAGGGACTCCTGCGTCGCTGTGGGTGACCGTTCCACTGTCCAGGTTGACCGCTGCCATCGTGCCGGAACCCATCGAGGCCAAGCAGTTGACGCTGATCCCGATCAACTGTGCGGAAAAGACGCCGGTCGACTCGTCCACATCCAGCAGGCCGTACGTGGAACGGCCGTCCGGGGTGGGGTCGAGCTGGAGGGCGGTGCCCAGAGCGCCGGTCGCCGTGTCCACGGGGAGCACGAAGCCCGCACGGTCGCTCGAACGGTAGGCGAGCACCGCTGCACGGTGGCGCTTGGCGTCCACCCGCCCGCCGGTCACGACGTACTGGTCGTCGACCCGGACGGGGCTGCCGACCGCGTTGCCGGTGCTCGTGTCGTAGGTCTCGAGCCACTGCTCGCCGGTGGTGGTCTGCTTGTGCAGGACCAGCGTGTGGTGGGCGGAGTCGACGCCGAACACCTCGTAGATGGAGCCGTACGCGGGGTCGCTCGTCAACTTACGCCCGTAGCTTCCGGTGGCGGCGTTGTAGTCGTACACCGAGCCTTCACCGGTGGGGCTCTCGACCGCCGCGACGGACGTGCCGCCGGGGACGATCGCGAAGTTGGTCAGGTTGGTGCCGTCGGGGGCCAGTCCGTCGTCGTATCCCAGCAGCGACGTCGGCGAGGCCTGGCCGACTGTCTTGCCGTGCTCGTCGACGGCGAACACCCGCAGGTCGTAGTTGACCGATGAGGGCAGCCTGAGCGCCAGTGCGTCGAGCGTCACCGTGCCTAGCGTGCCCTTCAGCGAGCGGTCGAGCGTGGCCGGGCTGTCCACCCCGTCGTGGTCACGGGTGGTGCCGTTCTGGTTGCTGACCATGTTGTACGAGTGGTACAAGTTCGGCCCGGGCGCGGAGAACTCCAGCAGCGTGCCGGTGGCACCCTCGACCTTCGATACGTCGTAGTGCACCGAGAACTGCGGTGCGGCCCGGTTGATCTCCAGCAGGTGACCGAAGTCTCCGGATGTCTTCGCGGCCAGGGTCGGCGCTGCCGGGCGTTGCGAGGGGGCACCGCCATCGACCCGGATCGAGGCGAACTCGCCGTACAGCGGGCCGCTCTGGGAGTTGCCTGTGGGGTTCTCGAGGACACCGATCCCGTAGATGCCGCCGCCGGCGGAGAGGGCGGAGGCCGGGACGGTGACCGTGCCGCGAAGTTCCGTCAGCGGGGCGGTGTAGGAGGCGGAGAAGATGGGCGCCATCGCGGGGCTCCAGTGGCCGACTCCCGACACGACCAACTTCGGCGAGCTGAGGTTCCGCACCCCGGTGAGGTCGTAGCTCACCTGCACGGAGTGCCCCGCCTTGACGACGGGCTGGACCACCGGGGCGAGCGACTCGACGTAGCCGCCGTCGGTGGGGCCGAAGGTCAGCTCGTGGGTGGCCGAGGCCAGCACCTGGTGGCCGCGGCGCACCTCGAAGGTGAGCGAGATCTGCCGGTCCGTCGCGGAGACGACCGGAAGTCCGGCCGCGGTCAGCATCTGCGTGGGGGTCAGCCGGATCGCCGACACATCGGAGGTGAACTCCTTGTTCCCGATGCGCAGCACGTAACTGACGCCCTGCCGGCTGGACAGGCCGGTCACGTCGGCGCCGATGGTCACCGGTCCCACCAGGCCCTCCCCGGTGGCTTCGGAGTCCTTGCCCGGTCCGGCCAGGTCGATGCGTCCGGGATCGGTGCCCTCCAGGTACGCGCCACCGAGTCCGCCCACGGTCTGGCGATGCGCCACGGAGAGCCGGACGATGCGGGGCGCGCCCGTGTCGGCACGGCTGCCGTGCGCCTTGGCCAGGACCGCTTGCAGCGCGGCGGTGACGTCGAGCTGCGGGCCCACGTGCAGCGGCTGGTCGATCTGCGGCGGCGTGGGCACGGCCCGGCCGGTGCGCTCCAGCAGCGAACGGACGTCATCGGGCGACGGGTGCTGCCCGGTCAGCCGGGAGGCCTGCAGCACGACCGCGGCAGCGGCCGCGATCTCGGGTGCCGACGCCGAAGTGCCTCCGCTGAGGACCTCGGCCACCGACTGCGCGGTCCTTCCCTGGTGCTCGAAGGCGGGGATGCCGTCACTGGGAGCAGAGACGTCCACGCGCGTGCCGAATCCCGAGGAGAAGACCCCGGAACCGTTGAGCCTGGTGGTCGCCCAGGTCCCGTTGGTCGACCCGGCCGCACCGCTCTGCGGCGGAACGGACAGCGTGTCGTCGGTCGTGGTACCGCCCGCGGCGATCGCGCCGGAGTCCAGCACCTTGCTCGGCGTGGTCGACAACTGGTCGTCGTCGATCCGGGTGGTGTCGGCGCCCTTGCGGGTCACGTTGGTCGCGGTGCTGCCGCCGTCGGGCCCGACGGCCGCGTTGGTGAACAGCCTGGTCCCGTCGTTCGACGAGACCACCACGGTGATGCCGTACTGCTGCACGATCGACGCGATCACAGCCTGCTGGACCGGGTCGTCCTCCAGGTAGCGGCCGGGGAGCCCGAAGGCGTCGGTGCCGAAACCGAGGCTGGCGGTGATCACGTCAGGTCGCGGCTGCTGCCGGGCCGCGGCCAGCAGCGCCACAGCGATCTGGCTGAACGTCGGCTGCTGCGGGACGACGAGCCGGTAGTTGGCACCCGGGGCGATGCCCAGCAGGTCGGAGTTTCCTCTGCCCTCCATGCCAGGGCGCTGCAGATCGTGCGGGAGCGGCGCCATCACGGAGAAGTCCAGCAGCACCTCGCCCAGCGCAGCGTCCTGCCCCTGGGTCGAGCCGGTCGGGTCGAGCGCGCCGGTCGAGTCCGCGGTGTAGGTGGGGATCAAGGGCATCGTGGGGATGTCCAGGTACCGCTGGCCGTTCTGGACGACGGTCGTCGGCCCCTTGGCGCTCGGGGTCGACGAGTCGACGAGGTCGCCGACCGAGACGTTGGTGATGGTTTCACCGGCGCCCGGCAGCTGGTCGAACTTCCGCTTCAGCACGCTGTAGGCGCCCGTCGCGTTCACGCCGCCGGCGTTGAGGAAGCTCTGCAGCGAGGTGGCGAGAGCCGCGTTGCCGGGCACTCCGTCGGAGCCGGTCGCACCGCTGTCCTGCGCCTTCGCCGACGAGTCGGCCTTCCCCACCGTGGCACTCGCCGCGGCGGGCAGCGGCACGGAGCCGGTGTTCATGGGGGAGACGGTCTGGTCGGGCTCGGCGTAGACGACACCGGGCGTGGCGGCCAACGCCCGGGCAGCCGCTGAGGCGTCGCCGCCGGCGAGCTGGACGACCTGGACCCTGGACAGGTCGATCGCCCCAGAGCCCAGCTTCGACTGGGCGGCTGAGCGCAACTGCTGGGCCTGGGCGGCCGCGAGACCCGGCATCAGGGGCCGGATGGAGACCGCGTGGGCCCGCTGGAGCGCGGTGTTGACCGCGGTGTCCGAGGTCAGCGGGGTACGGACCTGGAGATTGCGCTGCTTGCCCAGCGACTTGCCCGTGACTTGGGTGGCCGAGCCGAGTACCACAAGGACCTGGTGAGGGCTGTTCTTCGCGGACTGCGCGGGCGTGGGCTTGAGGAACGAGCGCCACGGACCGAGCGCTGAGGATCCGGGTGCGGCGGGCAGCGCAGCCCCCGCAGACGTACCTTTCGCGCCGGAATCGGCCAGTGGGGTCTGCGCTCCGGCGGCCGCCGCGTACGGCACGGGTGTGCCGAGCAGTACGGCCGCGCTGGCTATGGTGGCGACACCGCGAGCGATCGCTCTTCTCCGCCGTTTCATGGGCACTCCACTTCTCACAAAAGAACTCAGGAGGAAGCACAGAGAAGGCGCCACCCCCCGGACAGCGCCCACGCCTTGGGGAATGTGTCAATCCGGCGAAGCCTGCACAAGATCGTGAGGGCGGCGGACTTACGCCAACTGGCAAGAAGTCGCCACCGAAACGGCTTGATTGCGCGGCGTTCAACGTGCTGGGTAGGACCGACGAAACAGAGTGTGGCTGCGACGTGCCTGCCGCCTGCCGCGGTAAGCAGCCCGAGAGTTGGCGGGCGGAAGCGGGGACGGCCCGTGACGCGGAATCGGTCGCCCGCCTCACCGCGTGGCGCAGGCTCCCGTACCGCGGTCCTCTCGCGGTGGCGTTCACACGCGCCGCGTGAACCAGCCGCTCACCGATGCCGCGCCGACGCCGACGCCGGGCGACGTCGTTCGCGCCGGGCCGCCGGCGCAGGCAAGAGCACAGTGACGCGATGACGACCGTCGCCCAGCGTCCCGCCGGCACTCCGCGTACTCCTGACACGTCACCCGGCAAGGAATGGATCGCGTCCTGTCTGCCGGAGCCACATCACAGAATGAGACGGCCGTCCGATGCCATGGATGCTCCGGCCCAACGGGTATTCGGCTCCGCCGCGGGCGGCTGTCAGAAGCTGTTGCCGTTTACAAGGCTGTTGACACTTGGCCGCCCGGATCTCCGCGACGACTCGACCGCTGATGGGGATCGGCGACTCGATCCTTCGTAGGACAGTGCCGGCGAAGTCGTGTCACGTCCTCTTTTCGCAGCGGCTCTTCAGGCGACGGTCGCGAGGGTGGCCGGGACCGTCTCGGCGCATCGGCGCCGCCGGACCAGGCGGCTTCCGGGGGGGAGGGGGGGAGCCAGGCGCCGCAGCGAAGAGCCCGCCGGAGGGCACCTCCGTACCGGAAGGGAAGATGTCGATCACGACACGAGCCGCACAAGGCGACAGAGGTGGCCGTCTCCCGCCAGCCGGCGGAAGTCGCCATGGAAACGGTGAGAACGCATGGCATTCAACGTGCTGGGTCTGACGGACGAAACGGAGCGCGCGTACGCCGTGCTGGTCGGCCTGCCGCGGGCCACGGCCCGCGAATTGGCGGACGCCTGCGGCTTGTCCACGCCGGCCGTGGCACGGCTCCTGGCCGCGCTGGTCAACAACGGCCTGGCGACACGAGCGAGTGGGCGGCCGCCCCGGTTCACCGCGGTGGCACCCGATGTCGCGGTCACCGCCCTCATCCGCCGACGGGAGGAGCAACTGGGCGAGGCCCGGTTGCTGGTGCACCAGTTGATGGACGCTCACCGCGAGGCATCCCGGATCAGCCACCCCGACATGCCGGTCGAACTGCTCACCGACCGCACCGACGTCATCGCTGCGGTACGGCGGCTGACCGCCGAGGCACGTCGCGAAGTGCGGGTCTTCGACCGGCCGCCGTATGTCGACCGCCCGGGCAGCAACTTCGAGGGACAGATCCAGCAGCAGCGCGCGGGCGTGGCGCACCGGGTGGTCTACGACCGTGCGGCGGTGGCCTGGCCGGGCCGTCTGAGCGACGACATACTGCCCAGCGTCCGGGCCGGCGAACAGGCGCGGGTCCGAGCAGAGTTGCCGCTCAAGCTCGTCATCTGCGACAGCCGGGACGCTGTTATCCACTTCAGTCTCGCGCCGGGCGGACAGTCCGCCGCCTACCTGGTGCACAGCTCGCCGATGCTGGTGGCCCTGGAGTCACTCTTCGAGGCGGAGTGGGAGCGAGCCGTTCCGGTGTCCGTGACGGGCCACGCGCCGCACACCGGTACCGCGGAGGAACCTGCGGGCGACGGACCCGACGTGGAGACCCGCCACCTGCTCACGCTGCTCGCCGCCGGGCTCACCGACGCCGCCATCGCCCGGGTTCAGGGCTGGAGCGAGCGCACCACGCAAAGGCGCATTCAGCGTGTGATGGCCCAGTTGGGTGCCCCCACACGCTTCCAGGCCGGCCTCCTCGCGGCTCGCCGCGGCTGGCTGTGACCATGACCGCCGCACCCGAGTGCAGGGCGGTCTCGGCGGGAACTCACGTCGTTACGAACCGCCGACGAAGCCACCAGGTTCCGTTCTCACGAACCTTGCTCATGGGAACACCTTGGCCACCAGCGTAAATGATGTCCGGAAGAAATGAGGAAACAAGTTCCATTTCTCTCTGTCTCCTTCTCCTGTAACGGGGTGTCCTGGCGTGCAACGGTCACCGTCGATTACGGCCGCAGCGGGGCGTGGACTCACTGCAGTGACGGCACGGACATCCATGGCGATGGCGGTGTACCGGAACCTGATTCATTGTCCGGTACACCGTCACCCGTGCAGGCAATGGCCGAAGACCACGAACACGCCCGAGGGAACTGCACCTGCCCGCACCCGTGGCCCGCACCGGCCACGGTCATCGAAGGGCGCGCCGGCTAGCGGACGACGTGGACGGTCACTGGCGTGGAGGTGCGGTCCGTCTTCGCGTGCTGGTGGTGCCTGTCGGTCGCGTACAGCACTGAACGGAACTGCAGCTCGCCCGTGTGCGTGGCCTTGACGTCTGCGCGCGCATCGCCGTTGAAGCTCCGCGTGACGGGGTGCCACTGGCCCCAGTGGCCGGGTTTGCCGGACCGCTCCTGTATGACGAGTATGGTGTACCGCTCGGCGTCGTCGTCACCCTGGCCGTGTACCTTCACGACGTGGCCGGCATGCGCGGTGTGGGGGGTGGCCTGAATCGAGATGTCGCTCTTCGCGAACGCCGGGGATGCCGCCAGTGCTGCTGAGGTCACACCCAGCGCGCCGACTACCGCGAGCCGCTTCATACCAAGCTTCATGCTCAGGTCTCCTTGAATTTCTTCGTTCCCTTTGCGCCAACTAGGTTCATAGCTGCCCAATTGGCGCGCTTTCACCGAAGAAGAGCAGTCGGCGCGCCAAGAAGTTGGCCCCCGATTGTCACTACCTCGTAACTGGCGTCGGATGACCACCGCGCTGCCTCACCGTGCACATACCGAGATGGGCGAGAGCATCGGCGGCACGGTCAAGGTCTCGGTCGGCAAGGGCAAGCAGGTCGCGCGGCTGAGGCAGGGTCACCTGCGGCTCGCCGCAGGTGAGGCGCCGGTCTGGAGCGACACGCGGGGCGGCCGCAGCGCGACCCTCAAGCCGCCGTTCCGGCTGAAGCCGACGGCCGGGAAGGTCCGGCCGGCGCCGAAGTCGTCGGCGAGATGAAGGCACTGCACACCGCACTGACGACGAGCGGGGCCCCCAGGCTCACCACCTGAGGGCCCCACTGGCTCGACCGGGTCTGCTCTTGCCGAGCAACTCGCGTACGTGCTGGACGATTTCCTCGTCGGTGTAAGCGTGACCGCCGATGCCCCAACCGCCGGGAACCGCCTCGGTGAGGGCGACCCAGGTGCGCTCGGCGAGGGAAGGGTCCCCCGCGGCCGATGCCACCAGCTCCGAGAGCTCCTTGACCAGGCTGAGCTGCTGCTCGCGGTCGAGTGCGCCGGCGTTGGTCGTGACGGTGACGCGGACGTGGTCGTTGCTGCCGCCGGCGGTGCGCCGCTGCGGCGCTGCCGTCCGGCTTGACCGGTACGCGCAGCAACGCGGCCTGGTCGGAGTTCGACACCCACACCGCGCCGTTGTGCAGCTTGACTCCGTTGACGCTGAGCAGGCTCGTGGGCTCATAGGCCGTCCCGGAGGCCCAGACGGTGGGGGTTTCGCCGGTGATGGGGGCGCCCCAGATGACTCCGCGGGTGGAGTCGGCGATGTAGAGCCGGCCGGTGCGCTCGTCCAGCGCCATGCCGTTGGGGAAGCTCGCGGCGCTGAGTGCGATGATGCGCTGGGGCTTGCCGCCCGGTCGGATGCGCCAGATGCCGGTGAGGGAGCCGTCGTCGGCCGCGTAGCCGACGTAGAGCGTGCCGTCGTCGGTGCGTACCAGCCCTGTGGCGAGGCTGTAGTCGAGTGCCGGGGTGTTGACGCCGCCGTCGGCCGGCTGCGGGAGGGAGGCCAGCAGCCGCCGGTGCCCGCCCGGTGTGACCTCCTCTAACTGCGCGGATCTGGACAGGACGATGTTCAGCTTGCCGTTCGGAGTCACCACCACGTTCTCCGGCTGCTCGCCGGATGCGAGGTCGTACTCGACGAGGACGCGCGGATGAGAGGCGGGGAAGGCGGCAGCGGACGCGGGCTGCGTGGTGAGGGACAGAGCGGCCAACCCGGCGATGGCCGCCGGAAGGAGCGTCCGTCGTGGGTGCGAAACGCGCATGTCCATGTTCATGGCTCCTTGGGTGGTACCCGAAGGGACGTCGGGGTGAAGTCGGGCTTGCCCGTTGTCAGTCGACGGAGATCTCGGTGAGGTCGATGGAGATCAGGACCGGTTCCTTGAGAGCGGGTCCGTCTTCCCGGGCGGGCACGATGTACCGGTGGGTGGGGAAGACCAGTCCCGACGCCGTGATGTGCCGTTCGGCGAAGTGCGAGGCGTTGGGGCGGCCGAGCACGTCGGGAGCGTAGTCGTGGCGTCGCAGAAGGCCGTCGGCGTCGTAGTAGAAGACCTGTTCCGTGTTGTGCGTGGCGATCTCCTCGGGGAAGGTGGCGTGGAGCCATCGCCAGGCCGTACCGTCCACCTGCCAGGGCTCCACTTCCTCCAGTACGACGCCGGGGCGGGTGAGCAGGTAGGGGGCCGTGAGGTAGTTCCACATCGCGTAGCCCGCGAAGTAGAGCGCGTGCAGCTCGTCCCAGGGGGTGTCCGGGCCGTGGTCGGCGAAGGACTCGCGGGGAGCGGTGCGTTCGGCGACGACCTCGCCGTCCCGCTTCTCGATCGCGACGCGGTCGGGGGTGAACACCCCGCGCAACTCCGGTCCGGTGAAACCCTCGTAGACCAGATGCTGTCGCTGTACGTCGACGGTCATGTGGGCCTTGGAGAAGATTCCCTCCTGGCCGCGCATGGGCCACAGCAGCCCGCCCAGGGAGCCCTTGGCGCGGATGGTCTGAGCCTCTTGCCAGCGGGGGAGGCCGCCGTGGGCCTCGAGAACGAGATTCAGTAGGTCGCTCATGGGACGCCGTCCATTCGTGGGGAGTTGTGTTCCGATGGGGGAGGGGGCGGCCGGTCGGCTTGCTGCGGCAGGCCGACCGGGCCGAGCGGCTTACTGTCGCCAGGCCGCGACGAGGTTCTGCACCGGGACTCCGCCTTCGCGCGCGAGGTTGAGAGCGCGGGAGCTGACCCAGAGAATGGTCGGGCCGGCATGGTCCGGGTAGCGGTCGAGCAGCGCCTGGAAGAACGCCTCCGGGGTGTCGTGCGCGGCCGGCGCGGCCTCGGCGTCGTCGAGGTACCGGCGGGTCTCGGCGAAGAGGCGCGCGGCGTCGTCGTCGAGGTTCTTGTTCCGGTGGCTCGCCACGATGTGGCGCGGTGTCAGCGCGGCGACGGTGTCGATGGCCTCGCGCCAAGGGCCGAAGTCGCCGTCGGCGGACTCGGCGAGGTAGACGTGGACGCCGTTGTAGATGACGTCGCCGGCGACGACGAGGTCGAGGTCCGGCACGTGCACCGCCGCGCTGTCGTCGCTGTCCGCGTGCCCCACCTCCACGAGGTTGACGTCGTGACCTTCAAGGCCGAGGCGGTAGAGCTGGTCCTTGGCCAGGTCGTAGGCGGCGAAGAGCCGCCGGACCCTGTGCGGGCGGGTGTAGGTCGCCCGGCGTCGGGGCCGCGGTCCGCCGCGTAGAGATGGACGCGCACTCGCTCTGCGACGGGCGCAGCCTCACGGTTACGATCACCGGGGCGGCGGCCGCGGAACGCGTGAGCGCATCCTGCGGGCGGCGGAGGAGCTCTGCTGTACATGTGGAATCCACGCCACTGGGGTGGCGGCGCTCGTGGAGGCTGCGCACGTCTCGACCCGGACCTTTTGCGGGGTGCCGGAGAGCTGCCGGAAGTCGCCCGTCTCGCGCTGCGCCACAAGGAAGCCTTCCGCGATCGCGTGGTGGCCGCAGCCGCCCAGGCCGGAGCAGCTCACTCGGCGAGCCTCGGCAGGCAACTCGCCGTGATCTTCGAGAGCGCCAACGTACTGGCAGGGCCCGGGATACCGGTATGCGTAGCTGATTCTTCGTTCCTTCGACCGTCGAGGTCTGGACCTCCAGGTACTTCACGCTGTCCTCCATTGCCGGTCCGATCTGTGCGATGAGTGGCAGGGCGGGAGACGGCGGTGTCAGGCTTGCGCGCTCCCTACGCTGCCGGTCGCGGCGCAGGTATCTTCCTCAGCCACCCGAAATGCGCCGAGGGGCACGACTCGTTTGGTCCGGAAGCAGGATGGATCAGCGACGGGGTGCTCGTCCCTCACCTATATGAGTGAGGGACGACAAGGCTGGCGGACGGATCGGGGGTTGCGCTTGTTCACGGCCCGCACCGCAGAGGATCGTCCCGGCTGCGGTGTTGAATCCTGGCGTGCCACCGCCGGTGAGTGGACCGTCCCATGACGGGACGGTCGAGACCCGGTCGTAGGGTCAGGTCAGGGTCCGTAGCGGAGAGCCTGCGGCCCACGCTGCGATGTCTTCGACTGCGTCCTGGTAGAACACCTCGTACAGGTCCCGGCTGACGTATCCGATGTGCGGGGTCACCAGGGCGTTGTGCAGGGAGCGCAGAGGATGGTCGGCAGGCAGCGGTTCGCGATCGAAGACATCCAGTGCCGCGCCCGCGATTCTCTTCTCGTTCAGCGCGTCCAGGAGGGCGGCTTCGTCGATCACGGGCCCGCGTGATGTGTTGACCAGGAGCGCGGTGGGTTTCATCAGGCGCAGTTCACGTTCGCCGACGACCCCGCGTGTGCGCCGGCTGAGCACGACGTGGATGCTCAGCACGTCCGAGCGGGCGAACAACTCGTCGCGTGGAACGTAGGCCACGCCCTTGGCCTGAGCGTCTTCCGGCCGGAGATTCTGGCTCCAGGCGATGGTCTGCATGCCGAAGGCTTTGCCGATCTCTGCCACACGGGTGCCCAGCTGTCCCAGGCCCAGGACTCCCAGAGTGGCGTGGTGCAGGCTCGTTCCCAGGCCCACCTGCCAGCCGCCGCGGCGTACCGACTCCACGTTCTGGGGGATCAGGCGGGCTGCTGAGAGGATCAGTCCCCATGTCAGTTCGGCCGTGGGGTGGGGGAAGTACCTCGTGCCGCTGACGGTGATGTTCAGCCGCCGGGCGGCATCGACATCGATCGCGGCGTTGCCGGGGCCTGTGGTGACGAGCAGGGCGAGTTCGGGCAGCCGGCTCAGTGTCGAACTCGGGAACGGCGTCCGCTCGCGCATGGCTACGATGACGTCGTGGTCGGCCAGCGCCGCGATGACTTCCGCCTCGTCGCTGAACGGCTCGTTGAAGACGTCTACTTGGGCGTGCAGGGAATCCCAGTCCGCCAGGCTCAGGGCGACGTTCTGATAGTCGTCGAGTACTGCGACCTTCATGTTGGGTCACCGGCTCTCGTGATCGGCACGCTTTCATGGTTACCAGGCGGAATCGTGCCGGCGGCCCGCTTCCGCCGTCGGCTCGCCAGTTTCCTCTCAGTGGCTTCCGTCTCCACCGCGGGGCAGGCCTCTGGTACGTTCCCTTTCCCGTTGCGGGAAGTCGGTGTAGCCGGCGGCGTCCGGGCCGTAGAAGAGATCCGGCTTCGGTTCGTTGAGGGGCGCGTGGTCGGCGAACCGGTCGGGCAGGTCCGGGTTGGCGATGAACGCCTGTCCGTAGGCGACCAGGTCCGCCAGGTCGTCGGCCAGGGACTCGCTTCCGGCGACGAATGCGCCCGTCTCCGCCCAGGCGGGTCCGGCCTTCACACCGACACGGCGCAGGTCGACATGGACACCGATGGCCTCGATGATCTCGAAGAGGGAGCGCGCCCGGTTCGCGATCGAGCCGGCCGCAGCGGTCCGTGCGCACATTGGTGCGGGGGTTCAGGAACTGGCTGATCAGGTAGGTGAAGCCGGCCTGGAGCTGTGCCCCGTCGAATCCGGCGCGCATGGCGTTACGGGCGGCCCTCGCGAAGTCGGCGACCGTCTGCCGGATGTCGTGCTCCGACATCGCCAAGGGCTCCACGGTGGCTTTGCCGCCCGCCGCCGTCGGCGCCGGCAGCCGCGGGCTGACAGCCGACGGCGCGAGAGGCGGCCGGCCGTCGAAGAAGCCGGGGTGCGAGGCGGACCCGGTGTGCCAGAGCTGGGCGAAGATGACGCACCCTGAGCGGTGGACCGCGTCCGTCACCTGCTTCCAGTGAGCGACCTGCTCGTCGGTGAACAGCCCCGGTACGTCGTGCCGGCCGATCGCGTCGCGGCTGATCCACACGCCCTCGGAGATGACCAGACCGGCCGACGCGCGCTGAGCGTAGTACTCGGCGTGCCGATCGCCGGGCAGCAGATCGCGGTTGCTTGCGCGGGCCCGCGTCAACGGGGCCATGACCATGCGATTCGCCAGCGGGACATCCCGCAACCGGTACGGCTGGAGCAGAGGCTGCGTCGAACTCGTCAGGTGAGTCTCCTGATCAAGGGCGAAGCCCGGCAGGCCCCGGGAAGGGTGCCGGGTCAGATTCCGGGGCGGCATCGGACGCCCTGACGCGCAGATCCACTAATGCACAGATCTCTGCCTTAGATGGCTTAGCGGCTACCCGCCTCAACGCAAACTTCTGCGCATCGAGCATGGGTGGAGGGAGCGGAGACTCAACGGGGGGTGGGGGCTCAGGGGTGCCGACCATGGAGTTCGTCGACGTAGGCGCGCGCGTCGATCTCGGACAGGGTCCAGGGTAGGAAGATGACGCGGTAGATGATCGGGGCCACCACCCGGTCGATGACGTCGTCACCGCTGAAGACGCCGCCGGACCGGGCGGCGAAGGCAGCCGCCTCGGCCCGCCGGTCGCGCAGGCAGTCCGACTCGCTCTCGCCCGCCGCGGCGGCCCCGCCCCGAAGGATGGCGGCGTTCACCGGGACGCCGTAGTGACCGATCATCTCCTGTGCCCATACGGCCAGATCGGCCCGCACGTCCCCGGTGTCCGGAAGGCCGCGCTCGGGGTCCAGTCGGTAGGTCGCCAAGTCGTTGATCATGGTTCGCGCATCGCCCCACCGCCGGTAGATGCTGGAGTGATTCACCCCGGCACGCTCCGCGACCATCGGGACGGTGATGGCGTCACTGCCTCGTTCGGCGATCAGTTCCTCGACGGCTTTCCTGATGGACGCGAGCACTGCGGCACTGCGGCCGCCGGTGCGCCGCCGGGGGGACGATTCTGCAGTCATGGAGCCCACGGTAACGCACGGTGCTTTGCATTAATCCCCCTCCGGGGCTACGCTCCTTGTAACGCACAGATCCTGGCCTTAGAGGGCTTCGAGGTGGTCGGACTGCTCACGCAGTACCGCATTCACACGCGCCGGTGACCGATGGCGCGCGCACTGGTGACGGCCGCTGAGTACCAGCGACTGTCCGCCCCTTGTCCCTCGGCCGGCCAGACCGACTCCCTCACCTGTCCAGATGAGAGAAACACAGCTGGCTGATGACTGGGAATGGAGGTCATGAAAGCCGTCGAGCGCAACCAACGCCACGCCACGCCGCGCAACCAACGCCACGCCGTGAGGGCAACGCCCAGGTTCGCCATCGGCGAGCCGGAATTCCAGGCCCTCGGCCGAGCCACGGCAGCAGCGGCCCGACCGGCCCATTGAACGGCATGCCCCCTCCGGAGCAGGAAAGCTCCACGCGCAGAGATCCGAAGCACGAATAACGCATTCGTCACAGTGAGGAATCAACGATGCCGTCCGCACCTCGCACCGCACCGCAGCAGTACCTGGGCCGCTTCGGAATCTTCAGCCACGAACTGCGCTCCGAGGACCCGGCACTTCAAGAACAGCGGCGACGCGCGGCAGCCGCGCTGGAAGAACTCGGTTTCGGCGCGATCTGGCTCGGGGGAAACAGCGGCGTGCACCACGCCGCCGCGCTCGGCGGGTCCACTGAACGCATCGCCCTGGCCACCGGCATCCTCAACATCTGGCACGAGGACGCCAACATCGTGGCCCGGCAGCGAGCCGAGATGGAAGAAGCCCACCCCGGCCGGTTCCTCCTGGGCCTGGGCGCAAGCCACGCGCAGCTGGCCCAGAACTACCAGCGGCCCTACTCCACGATGGTCGGCTACCTCGACACCCTCGACAACGCTGCCATCCCCGTCCCGACAGACCGCCGGATCCTGGCGGCGCTCGGACCGAAGATGCTGCGTCTCGCCCGCGACCGGGCCGCCGGCGCCCACCCCGCCATGGTCACCCCCGAATACATCAAGCAGGCCCGGGAGGTCCTGGGCGACGGACCGCTCCTGGCTCCAGTGGCCACTGTGGTCCTGGAAAGCGACCCCGTCCGGGCACGTGCCATCGCACGTGACTTCCTCGACCTGTACCTCCGGCTGCCCAACTACACCGCGAACTTCGAACGCCTCGGCTTTACCGACGAAGACTTCACCGGCGGCGGCAGCGACCGCCTGGTCGACTCCCTGGTGGCCTGGGGAACCGACGACGCGATCAGTGACCGCCTGACCGAGTTCCACACCGCGGGCGCCGACCATCTGGCCCTGCAGCTCATCACCGCCGGGGGAGGCGAGACCCCGCCGCTCACCCAGTGGCGCCACCTCGCCGACCTCACCGGCGTCACCGCGAAAAGTGCGTAGCCGCACACGTGACGACGCCCGAGGCACTCATGACAACCATCCTCTGGAGCACGGCATGTCCACACCCGAGCAGAACAAAGAACTCGTTCTGACAGCCTTCGACACACTCTTCGGCAAGCGCGACTACGCGGCCGCGGAGGAGTTTTGGTCCGAGGACTACCTTCAGCACAGCCAACACATCCCGCCGGGACAGGAGGGTCTGTTCAACCTGGTTCGTGCCCTGCCGGCCACCCTGCGCTACGACAACCAGCTCGCGGTCGCCGAGGGCGACTACGTGATGCTCTACGGCCGGTTCTCAGGCACCGGCGAGACCGCGTCCGTCGTGGCCGACGTCGTACGCGTCGAGAACGGCAGACTGGCCGAACACTGGGACGTCTGGGAGAGCGAGGCGACCCGCGCCGAGTCCGCCAGCGGTCTGCCGATGTTCGGCGACCACTTCCCGCCCGACCGGTCGAGGTGAGCCGAGATGACCGGCACCAATCGCCAGTTCCGCCTCAAGGCCCGCCCGTCCGGCCCCTTCAAAGATTCCGACTTCGAGCTCGTCCAGACCCCCACTCCCGTGCCCGGCGACGGCGAGCTTCTGGTCAAGGTCACACACCTGTCGATCGACCCCGCCATGCGCGGCTGGATGAACGCAGGACACGTCACTCCGGTGGACGTCGGAGCGGTCATGCGGGCGATCACGATCGGGCAGGTCGTGCACTCCCGCCACCCCGGCTTCGCGGAGGGCAACTTCGTCCACGGCACGTTCGGCGTCCAGGAGTTCGCTCTGTCGGACGGAACCGGGGTCTACAAGGTCCACTCCGAGGAGGAGGGCACGTCGCTCGCGGCGTATCTCGGCGTCCTGGGCATGACCGGCATGACCGCCTACTTCGGGCTCCTGGACGTCGGCGGGCTCGCCGCGGACGACGTGGTGCTCGTGTCGGGAGCGGCCGGGGCCGTCGGAAGCGTCGCCGGTCAGATCGCGAACATCAAGGGCGCCCACGTGATCGGGATCGCGGCGCGCGAGTCGTCATCAGCGGGGCGATCTCCCAGTACGACAACGCCGATACGGTCGTGGGCCCGAGCAACTATCCGACTCTGCTGTACCGGAGCGCCTCCATGGCAGGCGTCGCCTTTCCCGCATTCGCCGACCGGTATCCCGAGGCCATTG
This sequence comes from Streptomyces sp. NPDC007896, assembly GCF_042959425.1. Lineage (NCBI taxonomy): Bacteria > Bacillati > Actinomycetota > Actinomycetes > Kitasatosporales > Streptomycetaceae > Streptomyces > Streptomyces sp. NPDC007896. Next base: position 350,756 of record NZ_JBIBKX010000015.1, read on the forward strand.
CGCAGATGTCGCAGTGGCTCGCCGCCGGTCAGCTGACGAGCGTCGAGGACACGGTGCACGGCGACATCGAGACGTTCCCGGCCACGCTCAGACGCCTGTTCACCAGCAAGAACACCGGCAAGCTCGTCCTCGAACTCGAGCACCAGGCGTGAGCCCACCCCCCTGCCTCCGGCGCACCTGCACTGGTCCGCCGGACCGACTCCTTCACCTGTTCAGGTGAGGGAAGCACAACCGACCGATGACTAGGACTTGAGGTCATGACAACCACTCAGCGCATCCACACCCCCTTCGGAGAAGAGTCGACGGCCGCCGAGGTCATCGCAGGCGTCGACCTCTCCGGCAAGCACGCAGTCGTCACCGGCGCCGCCTCGGGTCTCGGCGCCGAGACCGCCCGCGCCTTGGCCGGCGCCGGCGCCTCGGTCACCCTCGCGGTTCGCAACACCGACGCCGGCGAGCGCACCGCGACCGAGATCCGCAAGGCGACCGGAAACGACGCCGTCCATGTCGGTCGGCTCGACCTCGCCGACAAGGCTTCGCTCACCGCCTTCACGAGCGCCTGGGCCGGGCCACTGCACATCCTCGTCAACAACGCCGGCGTGATGGCACTGCCCACGCTCGAGCGCACACCGGACGGCTGGGAACTGCAGTTCGCGTCCAACCATCTCGGGCACTTCGCGCTCGCGCTCGGCCTGCACGACGCGCTCGCGGCGGCCGGCAACGCGCGGATCGTGTCGCTGAGCTCCCGGGGCCACCACGCCTCGCCCGTCGAGTTCGACGACATCAACTTCACCTCCCGCCCCTACGACCCGTGGCTCGCCTACGGGCAGTCCAAGACCGCCAACGTTCTCTTCGCGGTCGAGGCGACCAACCGCTGGGCCACCGACGGGATCACCGCCAACGCCGTCCACCCCGGCGTGATCATGTCGACGAACCTGTCGCGCTACATGGATCCCGACCAGGCCGCACAGCTGCGCGCCGCCGAGGCAGCCGGGGAACTCGGCTCGATCCAGGGCGCGCCGTTCCGGTTCAAGACGATCGCCCAGGGCGCCGCGACGAGCGTACTGGTCGCGACCTCCCCCCAGCTGGAGGGCATCGGAGGCCGCTACTTCGAGGACAACAACGAGGCGGAGAAGCTGACGTCCCAGGCTGTGGGATCCGCCCCCGGCGGCGTAGCCCCGTACGCGCTCGACCAGGATGCCGCCGAGCGTCTGTGGGAACTGTCGCTCGCCGCAGTGCGCGCGTGACCACGGTGACCAGACACCACACCACACCACACCACATCTCTGATTCGGCCGGCGCAGCCGTCGTGCCCATCAGCCCGCTGCGAAGTGCGCGACGGCTGCGGACCGGGGCCGCGGACTCCGGAGTCCGGCTGGAAAGATCGCGTCGGCTGCGCAACGGAGAAGTGTCCCCGGACCAGACACCCCGTGGGACCAGCTCCACGCGCTGTACTTCGCGGGCTACGCCCTGTGGAACTACCTCACTGCCCCCTACCTGCTGACACGTCCCGGTGTCGTGGTGGAGGAGCTCGAACCCTGGCGTGAGGCCGCCGAAGACTGGCGACGGCTACGAGCCAGGTTCCCCGACGCCCTGGCCACTCATTCCACGGAACAGGTCTTCTACTACAACGCGGCCGGCCTGCTGCGCCGCCATGACTATGCGCCCGACGTACTTGGCGGCACACCGGCCGCGCACTTCTCCGAACACCATGTGCGCGCATCGGGATTGGTCTTCCCGACTCACAGGTTCGTCGTGCCCGTTCAGGAAGACGGGCACGCTGCATCCGAACCGATCCTCATCGTCATCGATCTGACCGACATCTCCGTCACCTGACGACGGGCCGCCGGTATCCCGTGGGGAAGCACGAGGTCGCCAAGAGCCCCAGGCCTGCTGAGGAGCAGCGCCGGCGCCGGCGCGCGTCATGCGCGGTGTCGCAGGGCGTCCGGGCGGTCGCGCACCCGCCTCACCCTGCTGAGCCGGGTCGGTCGCTCGTGGGCGCCGACTGCGCGCCGCGCAACGTGTTGGCCAGCTGGACACGGGATTGGACGTCGAGCTGGGCGAACACGGCGCGCAGGTGAGTGCCGACGGTGTTGACGGACACCTCGAGTTCGGCGGCGGCGGAGCGGTTGGAGTGCCCGTCGGCGATGAGCAGTGCCACGCGGCGCTCGGCCTCCGTCAGGGCGGTCCAACCGGTGTCCGGGCGGGTGCGTGCCACCGCCCACTTCGCCCGGCGGGCGCCGGCCTGACGCATGATGCGCTCGACTTCTGCCCGGTAGACACGGGCGTCCATGCGGTGGTAGTTGTCCCAGGCCCGGTCGAGCTGCTCCAGAGCCGCGGCCTTTTGCCCGTCGGCCAGCAGAGCCCGGCCGTAGGTGTCGGCGCCGAAGCCGGACAGGATGGGGCGGGGGCTGCGCGCGAGGATCTGTGCACTGCGCGCGATCATCGGCAGGTCACCCATGCTGCGTCCGCGCAAGCTCAGCGCCACGCCCTCGAAGCTGGCCACCCCGGGGTTGCGCTCCGCGGCCAGCTCAGCGACACGGACGACCACGTTGGCGAACGAACCATCGTGCCCGGCGACGCCGATTTCGAAGAACAGGCCCATCCAGCACGGCCACAGCGGCCAGTAGTTGCACGAACTGCTCGCGCCCTCGGCAACTGGCCGCAGCAGGTCCAGAGCCCGGCTCAGGTCGCCCTGGCTGGCCGCGACCCATCCTGCGAGCACGGTCAGGCCCGGGCGACGCACATCTGCGTCGGCATCGATGAGCTGCTCGGCGGAATCCACCAGGGCCGCGGCGTCTTGAGTCTGGCCGCGCAGCAGCGCCACGGAGGCCTCCACGATCACCGCGTCCAGCGCATAGACAAGGTTGTTCAACTGCCGACCGAGCTCCAGCAGGGTGTGCGCGTCCGCGACGGCCTCGTCCGAGCGGCCGAGGTTGAAGTCCTGCCACAGCCGGGCACAGTGCAGAGCGGGCAAGATCGCGCTGGTCGTGTCGCCGTGCTCCGCCCATACCTGGTCGAGCAGGAGCTGCGCGTGCTTGTAGCGGTCGAGGAACTGCAGGGTGGTGATCTCCTCGGCCAGCTGGTGCGGCCCGGCGAGCAGGCTGAAGCTCGCCGGCCACCTGTACACGCCGGACGACGGGGCCGTCGGCCCGCGCCCGGCGATCGTCGTCAGCCACCCCGGCAGCGGTGTGAAGGAGCAGGCCGTCGGCCTGTACGCGCTTCGTCTGGCCGAGCAAGGCTTCGTCGCCCTCGCGTTCGACGCCGCCTACCAGGGCGAGAGCGAGGGCGAGCCGCGCGGCCTGGAGGATCCAGCCCACCGGGTCGAGGACATCAAGGCCGCAGTCTCGTTCCTCACTACTCGTGACGATGTCGACGCTGACCGCATCGGGGCGCTGGGCATCTGCGCCTCCGGCGGCTACGTCCTTAGCGCGACGGTGTCCGACCACCGGATCAAGGTCGTCGGCACCGTCAGCGCCGTGGACATCGCCCGCCAGTTCCGTGACGGCGCCGACGGCGCCCAGGACCCGGCTGTCTTCCAGGGCATGCTCGCCGCGGCCGCGGCCGCGCGCACTGCCGAGGCCCGCGGCGAGGGAGTCCAGACCTTCCCACTCTTCCCCGACACGGCCGAGCAGGCCCGCGCGCTGGGGGGGCCGGCACGCCGTGGAGGGCTGCGAGTACTACTGCTCCGACCGCGCTCAGCACCCACGCTCGGCGAAGTCCTTCACCTGGTCCAGCGTCGACCGCATGGCCTTCTTCGACGCCTTCCGCTTCGTCCACCTGATCGCGGCGCGTCCGCTCCTCATGATCGCCGGACGCGAGGCGATGACATCCTGGATGAGCGTGGAGGCGTTTCAGAACGCCCGCGCCCCGAAGGAGCTCCACTGGATCGACGGAGCCGGCCACGTCGACCACTACGACAAGGAGCCCTACGTCGGGCCCGCGGTCGAGAAGCTGACCGACTTCTTCCGGGCCCAGTTGGCCGCCACCGAGTAGACATCAGGGCGGGCCGCCGCTACCAGCCCGACGGTGTGCTGAACCGGACTGGATCACCCGAGACAGCATCCGGGCATCCATTCGCCCGGGACCACATCAACCGAGATGCCCAGCGACCCCACGTCTCAACTGAACTGGTCGTCGCCGCACGTCACCGGGCCCGGCTGGGGCCGGATCGTTCGTGACGGGACACCCCGTCCGTCACGCTGATGCAGTCCGCGGTATCGCCTCCGGCCGGACCGTAGGAGGAAGGTCGCGAAGTCACAGGCCCTGCAACGCGAGGTCCTCTAGCCGACGGGTGAGCAACCGCGCAGGCCTAAGCCGATAGTTATGTCCTTTCCATCGACCGGTTCAGACATAGGGGGAATGACATGCGCAAAATCTTGCGCGGCGTCGCCGCGTTGGCGACTGCGGCGACCGCCGTCGTGGCGATGTGCGGCGCGGCACAGGCGAAGCCCGCTGAGGGGGACTGGAATGGTTGCCCGTACGGGGCCGTCTGCATCTGGGGCCAGGACCGCAACCCGTACCTCGACCCCCACCCGACCAATGTGTACTGGAGCTACGGCGCCCACAACCTGAGCAACCAGTATGGCGACCACTACGTCTTCAACAACCAGTACGGCGGCGCCAGCATGAGCCTGTGCACCGGCTACAACGGCGTCGGCTGCCACGTGGCGCTCGAGGTGCAGGAAATCGGGAGCTTCAACCTGACGCCCTACAACTCTGTCACCCTCAACCGGTAGCCCATCCACTGCCCGGGGGCCGCAGTGGTTGGTCACAGTCGGTAGAGGCTGTCAGAGCTGCCGCTGGCCGGCATGGCTGTCCGCTGACCGGTCCAGGTATCGGGAGGAGCGAGGAAGAGGGGGCGGCCTCAGATACATGCTGGGCCTCAGCGGTGCATCACACGGTGATGACGACCTTCGAGCGCGCATGCTCCACTTCGAGGTACCGAATGGCCTCGGGTACTTCACTCAACGGGTAGGTCCGGTCGATGACTGGGGTGAGTTTCCCGGACTCGGCGAGTTCTCTCAGCGCCGCCAAGTTCTCCCTGCTCGGCGTCGCCGTGAGGACGAGCAGCCGATGGCGGACAAAGCGTGACATCGCTTGCCCCTTGAGGATGAGACCCATCGGCCCGATAAGACTCCCGCCTTCGGATACGCCCCCACCGGAGAGAACGAGCCTCCCCGTGGGTGTCAGCGCGCGTCGGCACTCGGTCAACGAACGGTTCCCCACCAGGTCGAACACGACGTCGTACCGCCGTCCGTTCCGGGTGAAGTCTTCCCGGGTGTAGTCGATGAGATGATCCGCGCCCATCGACCGCACCAGTTCCATGTTTCTCGTACTGCACACGCCGGTCACGTCCGCGCCGAACGCCTTGGCGATCTGTACGGCGAAGGTGCCCACACCACCTGACGCACCATTAACCAGTACCTGCTGTCCCGGCTGTACCCGTCCCAGGTCGCGCAGGCCCATCAGTGCGGTGTTCCCCGCCAGCGGCACCGCGGCCGCCTGCTCGAACGACAGGCCGGCTGGTTTCGGCTCCACCACGTTGTCCTGGGCACACACGTATTCGGCGAATGCCCCGTCGACTTCGCCGAATACCTCGTCACCGGGACGGAAACGCTTCACGTTCCTGCCCACCGCTTCCACCCGACCCGCGAAGTCCGTGCCCCGGATCTTCGTCTTTGGGCCGCTCAACCCGAGCACCAGGCGCGCCAGGTACGGGTCGCCCCGCATGAGGTGCCAGTCGCGGGCGTTGACCGCAGCCGCGTGGACTCGAACCAGGACCTCATGGTCGGCGACGACCGGCTTGGCGACCTCCCTGAGCTCCAAGACGTCAGGCGAGCCGTACCGGTCCTGGGCGATCGCCTTCATCGGGCCTCCGTACTACACGAGTGCGATCCGGAATGGATCGGCTGACCGGAAGTTCAGCACTACTCACGACGGTAGGCGAGCGACCCAGGTGCGGGCATCGGGGCAAATCCCTAGGTGACGCACGGAACCGGGCGGCGACGGTGCGGGCTACATCCATGATGTGAATGACCATCTCCTGTGCGTGAGGCTTTGCTCAAGGCGAAGGTAGGGTGCCGCAGCGGATTTGCCAGTCCGCTGTCAACGAAGCGCCTTCGTTGCCAGCGAAGTCGCGGCTCCTCGGCGCTGTTTCTCGGATCTCCTGACATGAGTGGGGTGTTGGGACCATGTCGGAGGTATGGGCCGTGGGGATCTGACGAATCCGGAATGGGATCGGTTGGAGTCGTTCTTGCCTCCTGGTGGTGCGCGTGGGGGCAGGCGGAGCGATCATCGCCGGGTGATCAACGGGGTTCTCTACCGGGTGCGGACGGGTGTGCAGTGGCGGGACCTGCTGGAGCGGTTCGGGCCGTGGGAGACGGTCTATAAGCGGCATCGCCGCTGGTCAGCGGATGGAACCTGGAAGATGCTGCTGTCGCGTATTCAGGCAGCCGAGGACGCCGCGGGCCAGATCGACTGGGACGTGTCGGTGGACTCGACAGCGGTGCGGGCCCACCAGCACGCCGCCGGCGCAAGGAAAGCGCCGCCCTCCGCGGTTCCTCAAAAGGGGGCCTGCCAGGGGACGAACCAGGCCGATCCGGTCCTGGGGAAACTGGTCGGCCGGCTGGCGGAGGTGGTCAGATCGGCGAGTGCCCGGGACGCTCCCGCGGAGGCTTCACCACCAAAATCCACCTCGCCGCCGAGGGGCGATGCAGGCCCCTTGCCCTCGTCCTGACACCGGGACACTACGGCGACGGCCCCCAACTCGAGTGCGTGCTGGAGCAGGTCTCCGTGCCCCGCACCGGAGTCGGGCGGCCCCGCACCCGCCCCGACCGTGTCCTGGCAGAGAAGGCCCACAGCGGCCGTCCCACCGGCTTCGACAGCGAGCACTACAAGAAACGCAACTCCGTCGAACGCGCCATCAACCGGCTGAAAGGCTTCCGTGCCGTCGCCACCCGCTACGAAAAGCGCGTATACATCTACCTCGGCACCGTCACGCTCGCGGCTCTCACGGTCTGGCTTCGCACATGATCCGAGAAACAGCGCTTCATGGATCCAGTGCTCACGCCTACTTCGGCGGGCACGCCACCCCATCAGCGGTCTGGCCTTCCGGCCGACCAGCAGGGGCACGGTCTGGTCCCAGAAACCGAACGCTTCCGGCAGCCTGGGTGCTCACCTGCTGGCGGCTACGGCGCACCGAGTCTTACCTACCAGGCAGCTCCCATCAGGCAGCCCTCGGCTTCACCCGACCGCTGCGACGGCCAGGAGTCGAAGGTCTCTCACCCTCACTCGACTTCAAGCGCCTCGTGGCGCACGTGATCCTCCGCCCAGTCGATTCCGCAGGTCACGTGCAACACGCGCTCCCTTCGAGCCTTCGCTGTCCCTCGGCATCGAGCCGAGGCGGGACCACTCGGCGACCTAATGGAAGCGCTCGCAGGCGTACAGCAACCGCAAGGCTCCGATCATGATTCAGCAGGCAAGAGCGCGGCGATTTCACCCAGAACTCGGGCCGCCGGTGCCGGGTCGACCAGCCACTTCAGGTGGCTGCTGGTGAGCGTACGGACGTCGTAGGGGTTCTCCGGCGTCAGCGCGTCGCCCTCGCGGATCATCCGGTCCTGCATGGCGAGCGGCACGCTGGTGTCCTCAGCCAGCCGGACGTACGTCTTGGGGATCCGCCCCCAACTGTCGGACTGCGCCCGGTCATCGGGTGTGCCGACGTCGAGGTTCTCGTCGGGCTGGAAGGTGTTGAGGAAAACCATGAACTCCTCGTCCGTCCCGTCGGCTAGGAAAGCCGACTTGAAGGCCGCGAGGACGCCAGGGTCGGCGGTGCGGAAGTTGGAGCGCAGCAGTCCGAGCTCGGCAGGGTTCCCGACCATCGCCGATGCCGGCCCTGTGGCGTCGACCGTGGCCATCTCGGGCTCGGCGTAGTAGGCGCTGACGTCGAGGTCGACGGGGCACCAGGCGGAGACATAGACGATGCGGTCGATCAGGTCGGGCCGCTGGTTGGCTGCGACGGTGGCCGTCATGCCGCCGCGGCTGTGTGAGACGAGGACGACGGGCCCGTTCCGCTTCGCCCGCTCCAGTATCCCGATGAGGTGCGCGGCGTTGTCGGCGAGCGTGACGCCCTTGATGGACCCGGGCGCGGTGGCGAGCCCTTCGAGATCCTGCGGCGCCTGATAGGCCCGCGGGTATGTCGCGGCGAACCCGTGCCCCGGAAGATCGACGGCGACCGAACGGTGTCCGAGGAGGCCGAGTTCGGCCTGGAGTGGTGCGAAGGAGAAAGAGTTCGCGAAAGCTCCGTGAACCAGTACGAACGTCGGTTGCATCTGTCTACACCCACTTTCTGGTCCTCTGCGGCGTCGGCGGCACGCGCGTCGCTCTTCCCGACGCCGCGAACCACCTCGCGGCCGAGAAACGAGACGTCGTCCTGCGGCGCACCATCCAGCCGCAGAGACGTCTTCGTGCAAGGCAAGCGGCAGCGGTCAATCGCGGAGTCACGAGGGCAGCGTGCGAACGGCTGCCCGCTATCCGATGATTCACAGTACTCAGTGAAAGATCATCCGCACTACCCGGACGAGCCCTTCCACCTCCCGGCATGCCACTCGTCGAGGACAGGCTGCCGGTTCTCGTGAACAAAACCCACTCGTCACTTCCGTCGCACTGTGCAGTCCTTCAGGGACTCCGGCAGAGTCCCGAAGCCTGTGACAACAACCGCGCTTCCCGTACCGCCGGTGACAAGAAGCGCGCCGACCTGGTGACAACTCTCGTGCCTCGTCTACAGGAACCCTCAGGTCGGCAGCGTCGTTGGTGACAACTGCCGCGCTCCGGCACAGTGTGGTCGGGTAGCCGGATCACGGCAACGTGATCCGGCTACCCGACCCACCCGGCGTGGCTGAGTGCTTGAGTTGGCTCGCCTGAGCGCCTGGGGTGACCGATCGACGTTGAGGTGACTGGGCCCGCTGACAGATGGCGGGTCACCAGCGAGACCGCCATCCCTCTGGAGCTTCAGAAGTTGTGGGGCGATGAAGATATTTGGGTCGCACGCTGCTTTGCCAAGCAGCCAGAGCACTTGCCGCCCACGGTCGATTCGGTACGGCGCTGTCCTGTCTCATCGAAGTCAGTCGTTCGTGTGCTGCTGACCTGTGTGGACTGGATTGGGTGAGACGCGTGGACTCGGTTCGTTGAGACAGACCGCGAGTCTCGTGCCTGCCGCATCCCGTGTCGAGGCGTCCCGTCTCCAGGGATCTGGCCCCCGTCTCAGGTGATCTGGCCCGATTCGCTTGCGGTCTCAGGTGACCTGGGTGTCCCTCGGCAACGATTCCTAATGCGGTCTGTCAAGCCGCGAGGACGGTGGGCGGCGTGAGTTCGTAGCACCGTCCGTCGCGCAGAAGGGCACAGAGGACGTTCACA
>NZ_JBIBKX010000016.1:0-311253 GCF_042959425.1 Streptomyces sp. NPDC007896
TCTGGCGTTGATTTTTGGCACGCTGTTGAGTTCTCAAGGAACGGACGCTTCCTTTGTACTCACCCTCTCGGGCTTTCCTCCGGGCGCTTCCCTTCTGTGTTTCCAACCTTACCAGATCCGTTTTCCGTTCCGTTTCCGGTCGGAATTCATTTCCGGTGGCCGTTGGAGGGGCCTTTGCCTATTTGATTGCCTTCCGGCTTTCTTTCGGCGAGTCCGACTTTATCAGAAGTTTTTGACCGGCCTCGCCGGCCGCCCAGTCCTGAATAGTCGAGAGGTGCTTCTCGGGAATCGCATTCTCGAGAAGCTGACAGATCCTAACTGCCACCGTCTGGACTTGTCCAGCTCTAGGCAACTGTTAGAATCTACCTCCCCACCGGCTCCGTGTCAACGGCTCCTGTGGGGCGAAGTGGAGACTAGCAGGTCAACGGGGGTGAACGCACATCAGGCGGCCGTCGGAAGAGTCGCGCTGCGCTCGGACTCGTCGACGTCACCGGTGTCGCCGGCCCGTACCGCTCGACCGCCCAGGACATAGACGTACGCGAGGAAGGCCAGTTCAGCGGCGATTCCTATGCCGACACGGGCCCAGGTGGGGAGGCCGGACGGGGTGACGAAGCCTTCGATCGCGCCCGAGACGAAGAGGATCAGAGCCAGGCCGATCGCCATGCCGAGAGCGGCGCGACCCTCTTCGGCGAGTGCGGTGCGGCGCGAGCGGGGGCCCGGGTCTATCAGGGTCCATCCCAGTCGCAGGCCGGTGCCCGCAGCCACGAAGACGGCGGTCAGTTCCAGGAGGCCGTGCGGAAGGATCAGGCCCAGGAAGGTGTCGAGGCGACCCGCCGACGACATCAGGCCTATGCCCACGCCGAGGTTGAGCATGTTCTGGAAGAGGATCCAGAGAACCGGTAGCCCCAGGAAGATGCCCAGGACCAGGCACATCGCGGCGGCCTGGGCGTTGTTCGTCCAGACCTGAGCCGCGAAGGACGCGGCCGGGTGGCTCGAGTAGTAGGTCTCGTACTCACCGCCGGGGCGTGTGAGCTGGCGCAGCTGGCTGGGGGCCGCGATCGAGGACTGGACCTCGGGATGCGTGCCTATCCACCATCCCAGGACGACGCCGACCAGCGTCGACAGGAGCGCCGTGGGGACCCACCAGTGTCGTGATCGGTATACCGCCGCCGGGAAACCGTGCGTGAGGAAGCGGGTGACATCGCGCCACGAGGCGCGGCGGTTGCCTGTCACGGCCCCCCGCGCGCGCGCCACCAGTTGGCTCAGACGCCCGGTGAGCTGTGGATCCGGCGCGCTGGACTGGATCAGGGAGAGGTGCGTGGCCGTACGTTGATACAAGGCGACGAGTTCGTCGGCCTCGGCTCCGGTGAGCCGGCGTTGGCGGCGCAGCAGGGCGTCGAGACGGTCCCACTCGGCGCGGTGGGCGGACACGAAGACGTCGAGGTCCATCGGTTCTGCTGCTCCTCGTCCTCTCGTACTGCGTGTCAGCTTGTCGTACTGCGGCGCGATGTGCCCTCAGCTTGGCAGACTGACCGTTCTCAGGGCAGGTCAGGGGAAGGACGGCGAGTGTGAGTGAGCTAGTGACGGGCGAGGCGGTGGCGCTGGAGCTGCGCCCCGCGAAACTGCCGAGCCGGGCGCTGGCCGTGCTGCTCGATCTGGCCGTGTCGATGACCGCCTATCTGATCGTCACCATCGGCCTGCTGGCCGCGACGGCGGCCTTGGACGATGCGGCGCGGATCGCGGTGTCGATCGCGAGCTTCGTTCTGCTGCTGGTGGGCGGCCCGATCGCGGTGGAGACACTCAGTCACGGCCGTTCGCTGGGGAAGCTGGCCTTCGGGCTGCGGGTGGTGCGGGACGACGGGGGACCCATCCGGTTCCGGCACGCGTTGGTGCGTGGTGCGATCGGTGTGGTCGAGATTCTGATGACGTTCGGGATCATCGCGTGCATCGCCTCGCTCGTGTCGGCTCGGGGGCGGCGGCTCGGTGACGTGTTCGCGGGGACCCTCGTCGTGCGGGAACGGATTCCCGTCGGACATACGGCCTTCGTGCCTCCGCCGCCGCCCTGGCTGGCGGGGCGGTTCTCCGGACTTGATCTGTCGGCCGTGCCGGACGGCCTGTGGCTGGCCATTCGTCAGTACCTGACGCGGATGCGGCAGCTGGACCCTCAGGTCGGCGGGGCGATGGCGGAGCGGCTCGCGTCCGATCTGGCCGCCCGTACGGGGGCTCCGGCGCCGCAGGGGGTGCCGGCGGCCGCCTATCTGGCGGCCGTGGTGCAGGAACGGCAGGCGCGGGACGCTCGGCGGGCCTTCGGCGGTGGGAGCGCTCCAGCGGTACCCGGGGCCCCGGGCGGGTTCGTCGCCGGGATGCCCGGCGCGGGCGGCGGCCCTGTCATGGGGCAGCCGGGCGCTCACTCCTATCCGCAGGCCTATCCGCAGGCGGGTGCCTCCTCGCCCGCTTCGGCGCGGGACCCGTATCCCTCGGCGTCCCCGGCCTCGGAGGGCCCGGCGGCGTCGGCGCAGCAGGCGCCGCCCGCGGCACCGCGGAACGAGCCGGTCGAACGCCCGTCGCCGATCGAACGCCCGTCGACCGGGTTCGCGCCGCCCGCCTGAACCCGCTCCGAACCGCGTCCCGGCGTCGTCAGGCGAAGACCGACGGCGGGGATTCGAGGTGCTCGAGCTCCACGCCGGGCGCCGCCAGGACCACGTCTCCCGCGAGGTGCACGGCGTACTGATCCCCCGTGTCCAGGGCTGTGACCTGGTATTCGTCCACGGTCAGGGGGCCGTTGTCAGTGGCGTGTGTTTCTCTCGAGATCAAGGCCCAGGACTGGTCAACGGTGCGCGGGGCGAGGACCGGGTCGGTGAAGGCGACGAGGCGTACGCGGGTTGCGGGGGCATCGGGGGTGAGGCGCAGGAGACGGGCGGTGGCGACGAGGAAGGCGGGGGATGTGCCGGTGAAGGCGTGGGCGCGGACGTTGCCTTCGGTGGCCTCGGTGCCGGTGGGGTCGGTGCGGACCCACGTCACGCCGTCGAGGGCGGCGCCACGCACCTGCCAGCTCGCGGCGTGCAGTTCGAGACGGATGGGGCGGCCGAGCTCGTCGAGGGCGAGGTCGACGGAGCCGGCATGGTCGCCAGAAGGGGTGGTCAGTTGGGAGACATAGCGCCAGCCGGAGGGGCCGGGCGCGCAGTGGAAGTGTTCTTCGGCGAGGGGGGTGTGATCGTGCGGATCATGGAGCGAATAACGACCGCGGGGCATGGGCGTTCAGGTCCTCATCGGGGACAGGCCCCCGCCACGGGGGCAGGGGCCTGCTGACATCCGTACGCCGAGCGGTGGTACCGCTTGCTCGGCGGGGTGCTCAGTAGCGGTAGTGGTCCGACTTGTACGGGCCCTCGACCTCTACGCCGATGTACGCGGCCTGCTCCGGGCGGAGCGTGGTGAGCTTGACGCCGAGGGCGTCGAGGTGGAGGCGGGCGACCTTCTCGTCGAGGTGCTTGGGCAGCACATAGACGTCGGTCGGGTACTCGTCGGGCTTGGTGAACAGCTCGATCTGGGCCAGGGTCTGGTCCGCGAACGAGTTGGACATCACGAACGAGGGGTGGCCGGTGGCGTTGCCCAGGTTCAGCAGGCGGCCCTCGGACAGGACGATGATCACCTTGCCGTCGGGGAACTTCCAGGTGTGGACCTGCGGCTTGACCTCGTCCTTGACGATGCCCGGGATCTTCGCGAGGCCGGCCATGTCGATCTCGTTGTCGAAGTGGCCGATGTTGCCCACGATCGCCTGGTGCTTCATCTTGGCCATGTCCGAGGCCATGATGATGTCCTTGTTGCCGGTCGTGGTGACGAAGATGTCGCCCTTGTCGACGACCTCGTCGAGGGTCGTGACCTGGTAACCGTCCATCGCCGCCTGCAGGGCGCAGATCGGGTCGATCTCGGTGATGATCACGCGGGCGCCCTGGCCGCGCAGGGACTCCGCGCAGCCCTTGCCCACGTCGCCGTAGCCGAGGACGACTGCGGTCTTACCACCGATGAGGACGTCGGTGGCACGGTTGATGCCGTCGATCAGGGAGTGGCGGCAGCCGTACTTGTTGTCGAACTTCGACTTGGTGACGGCGTCGTTCACGTTGATCGCCGGGAACAGGAGGGTGCCGTCGCGGTGCATCTCGTAGAGACGGTGGACACCGGTCGTGGTCTCCTCGGTCACGCCGCGGATCTCCGAGGCGAGCTGGGTCCACTTCTGCGAGCCGTCGGTGATGGTGCGGTGCAGGAGTTCGAGGACGAAGCGGTGCTCCTCGGACTCGGCGGTGTCGACGGACGGGACCTTGCCGTCCTTCTCGTACTCGACGCCCTTGTGGACGAGGAGGGTGGCGTCACCGCCGTCGTCCAGGATCATGTTCGGGCCGCCGGTGGGGGTGTTCGGCCAGGTCAGGGCCTGCTCCGTGCACCACCAGTACTCCTCCAGGGTCTCGCCCTTCCAGGCGAAGACCGGGACGCCCTGCGGGTTGTCGGGCGTGCCGTTCGGACCGACCGCGATGGCGGCGGCGGCGTGGTCCTGGGTGGAGAAGATGTTGCAGGAGGCCCAGCGGACCTCGGCGCCGAGGGCGACCAGGGTCTCGATGAGGACCGCGGTCTGCACCGTCATGTGCAGGGAGCCGGTGACGCGGGCGCCCGCGAGGGGCTGCGTGGCGGCGTACTCCTTGCGGATCGACATCAGGCCGGGCATCTCGTGCTCGGCGAGGGTGATCTCCTTGCGGCCGAACTCGGCCAGGGAGAGGTCGGCGACCTTGAAGTCCTGTCGGTTGTCGACAGTCGTCATTGCGAGCTGCTCCTCGTGGTCTGGATTGGGGCGAGGTGGATACCGCTGTCTGCGCGGCGCGGACATACGCATGCCCGAGCAGGGCACGGACGTGCCCCACAGCAGGACACAGGTGTGCCTGGTGCGCGCAGCGCAGTCCGTCGGAGGCCCTCTCTCCCTCGGCCGGTCCGCGGTGGGACCGCCCGACCGCCATCAGCAGCGACGTCTGGCTCAGCCACCAAGCTACACCGGTCGCCCCGGGCCGCCCCAGTCCGCCTCCGGCCAACGGGCGTTCCCGGACAAGGCGCGGCGCTCGTCTTTGGGCGGGTGGGTGCCGGGTGGGTCAGTGTTCGGACGGTGTCTGGGCGGGGCCCCCGGGGGTCGCTTCGGGGTTCGGGCCCTTCGCGGCCTCCGCCTCGCTGTAGATGTCCGGTTCCAGGTAGATCACGCGGGCGATCGGGACGGCGGCGCGGATGCGGGACTCGGCGGCGTTGATCGCGGTGGCGACCTCGGCGGCCGTGTCGTCGTGCTGGACGGCGATCTTCGCGGCGACCAGGAGCTCCTCCGGGCCGAGGTGGAGCGTGCGCATGTGGATGATGCCGGTGACCGTGTGGCCGTCGACGATCGAGGCCTCGATCTTCTTGACCTCTTCGACGCCCGCGGCCTCGCCCAGCAGGAGGGACTTGGTCTCGGCGGCGAGGACGAGCGCGATCAGGATGAGCAGGATGCCGATGCAGAGCGTGCCGATGCCGTCCCAGACGCCGTCGTCCGTGAGCAGGGCGAGGCCGACGCCGCCGAGGGCGAGGACCAGACCGATGAGCGCGCCGAAGTCCTCCAGGAGGACGACCGGCAGCTCGGGGGCCTTGGCGCGGCGGATGAACTGCGACCAGGAGTGCGTGCCCCGCAGTTCGTTGGACTCCTTGATGGCCGTACGGAAGGAGAAGCCCTCGGCGATGATCGCGAACACCAGGACGCCCACCGGCCAGTACCAGTGCTCGATCTGGTGCGGGTGCTTGATCTTCTCGTAGCCCTCGTAGACGGCGAACATGCCGCCGACCGAGAAGAGGACGATCGAGACGAGGAAGGCGTAGATGTAGCGCTCGCGGCCGTAGCCGAAGGGGTGCTGGGGGGTCGCCTCGCGCTGGGCCTTCTTGCCGCCGATCAGGAGCAGCGCCTGGTTGCCGGAGTCGGCGAGCGAGTGGACGCCCTCGGCGAGCATCGAGGACGAGCCGCTGAAGGCGAACGCCACGAACTTCGATGCCGCGATCGCGAGATTGGCGCCGAGTGCCGCCACGATCGCTTTGGTGCCGCCTGAAGCGCTCATGTGCTCCTGCTGTCCCTTCGTACGCCGTCCGGGCCCCGTTCGTACCCTCGTACGCCGGTCCGGGCTTTGCCCGCCCTTTACGGTGGGCCATTGTTGCAGCCCGGTCCGACGGCGGTACGTCTGGCCGTCACAGTCGCCTCGTCAGGCCACCACTGTCGCACGGAAGATCGTGCCGGACCCGGACACCTCCGCCTTTTCTCCCGCCGGTACGAAGACCGACTCGCCGGGGGCGAGCGTGTTGCCGTCGGCACGTACGGAACCCGCCGTGCAGAGCAGGATCTGCGGGGTGTCGCGCGTGAGGTCGTGCGGGGCGGCGCCCTCCGCGAGGGTGTACCGGGAGAGGCGGAACTCGTCGATGGGGGTCGCGTAGACCTCCTCGCCGTCGGGGGACGCCTCCGGCCGCAGGACGCCGGGGTCACTCGCCTCGAAGCGGACGATGCGCAGGAGTTCGGGGACGTCGACGTGCTTGGGGGTCAGGCCGCAGCGCAGGACGTTGTCGCTGTTGGCCATGATTTCGACGCCGAGGCCGTTCAGATAGGCGTGCGGGACGCCGGCGCCGAGGAACAGGGCCTCGCCGGGCTGGAGTTGGACGTAGTTGAGGAGCATCGCGGCGATCACGCCGGGGTCGCCCGG
Organism: Streptomyces sp. NPDC007896; assembly: GCF_042959425.1. NCBI lineage: Bacteria > Bacillati > Actinomycetota > Actinomycetes > Kitasatosporales > Streptomycetaceae > Streptomyces > Streptomyces sp. NPDC007896. Next base: position 6,747 of record NZ_JBIBKX010000016.1, read on the forward strand.
GTAGTGGTGGGCGATGTCGGCGTAGGGGGCGTAGGCGCCGCCGAGACGGTCGCAGGCGGCCGCGGCCTCGGTGACCGTGTGGGCCATGTCGTCGGGGTCCGCGCTCAGCACCGCCGTCAGGACCTCGCGCAGCGCCGCGTCCTGCGGGTGGGCGTGCAGGAGGTCGACGTACGGCTTGAGGGAGTCGACGTCCAGGCGCGCGAGCACTTCGGCGGCCTCGTCGGGGCTGCGGAAGCCGCACAGGCCGTCGAACTCGGTGAGGGCGCAGATCAGTTCGGGCTTGTGGTTGGCGTCCTTGTAGTTGCGGTGCGAGGCGGTTATCGGGATGCCGCGGCGCTCCTCGTCCTCGTACCCCTCCTTCGCCTGTTCGAGGTTGGGGTGCACCTGGAGGGAGAGGGGCGCGCCCGCGGCGAGGATCTTGAGCAGGAACGGCAGGCGGGGGCCGAACTTGGCGACGGCCGCGCGGCCGAGTTCCTTCTCGGGGTCCTCGCCGATGACCTCGTCGAGGGGACCGCGCGCCGTGCGGGAGGGAGCGCCCGGGTGGGCGCCCATCCACATCTCCGCCTGCGGTTCACCGGTCGGCTCGACGCCGAGCAGCCGCGGGATGGCGGTGGTCGAGCCCCAGGCGTAGGGGCGGACGGTGTTGTCGAGGCGGTCCATGTGTGTCGTTCTCTCCGTACGTGCGCTGCGCTGGTCAAGAGTCCCGGGTCGGCCGGGGCCGATCGGGATGCCTGGCTACAAGATCAGGCCCCTGAAGCGAGCGCCAGGTAAACGGCGGCGAAATCCGTGACGGCGATCAGTTCCGCGAGGGTTTCGAGGTCGCCGCCCTCCTCGGGTTCGAGCTCGCTGATCGCGGTGTCGTGGCTGAGGGCCAGCTCGCGGGCGGCGGGCCCGGCGGTGAGGCCGCCGGCCGGGCGGTCACGCAGGAGGACCACGCGTGCGTGGAGGACCTGCTGCTCCTCTACGCGGTCGCGGAAGAAGTCGTCGGGGTCGGCGGCCGCGGCCAGCGCGCCCGAGAGCAGGACGCTGTGGGCGGCGAGCGCTTCGGGGAGTTCCGCGGTGAGGGCGGGGCGGCCGGCCAGTTCCGCGAGCGCGGCGGTGAAGCGGCGGCCCGCGGGGCCCGCGGAGGTGCCTTCCGTCCAGATCACCGGGAGTGCTTCGGCGAGCTCGGCGGCGAGCGTCTTGGCCGGGTTGCTGTAGGGCGCGATGGCCGGGCCGCAGCGTTCGGCGACGCGGTCGAGGCGGTCGGCGACCTTCTCCAGCGCCTCGGGCGGGGCGGAGACCAGGCCGGTGCGGTCCAGCAGTGCGAGCAACGGGGTGAGCAGGGCCCACAGGACGCCGGGGGCGGAGGCCGCGAGGGGTTCGATCGGCTCGTACGGGGCGGTCGCCATCGGTACGAACAGGCCGTGCGTGCCCTGCACCACCTCCACGATCGGGGTGCCGGTGGGGGCCACCGCTACGACGGAGCAGCCGCGCCGGTATGCCTGCTCGACCAGGAGTTCGAGGCCTGGTTCGCTGCCGTCGGGGGTGGCGATCAGCAGGAGGTCCACCGGGCCCGCCCAGCCGGGCAGCTCCCAGCGGAGGGCGCCGGACGCGGGGGCGACGCCGGTGGGGGTGAGCCGGGTGATGGGGCAGCTGGCTCCGGCGAGTGTGCCGAGCAGTTCGGCGACGCCGGTGGCGGCCAGGCCGGGGCCGGCGATCAGGACGGCGCGTGGGCGGCCGTCCGGCTTCAGTTCCGCGATTCCGGCTTCCGTGGCGTGCCGGACCGCGGTACGCACACGGGCGCCGGCCTCCGCGGCGCCCCGGAGCAGCTCGCGACGGTCGGCGCGGGCGAGCGCCTCTGGGTCGTCGAGCAGCGATTCGTCGAGCATGGGTCGGCAGCCTCCCGATCGCCGGTGTGTTGCCTCTGTCGCCTGATTCGCCTGTGGGGTGGGTGTCGCCGGCGGGGGTGTTTACCCGGGGCGGCGGGCCTCGTCGACGAGGAGTACGGGGATGCCGTCCCGGACCGGGTAGGCGAGACCGCAGTCCTGGCCCGTGCAGAGCAGCTCGCTCTCCTGCTCCTTGAGCGGGGCGTGGCAGGCCGGGCAGGCGAGGATCTCCAGGAGGCCGGCTTCGAGCGGCATGGGGTGTCCTTTCGAACAGGGTGGATGCGGCCTGGTCAGCGTACCGCTGTGGGGGGTGGGGTGCCGGGGTGTGTGGACGTGGTGATTTCGCCCCCGCCGCCCCTACCCGTCCCATCCCCCAGGGGCTCCGCCCCCTCACCCCCACCAGGGGCGCTACGCCCCCTGGACCCCCGCATCGGCCTGAACGGCCTCGTCCTCAAACGCCGGACGGGCTGAAGACGCGGCCTGGCCAGGGTCGGTGGGGCATCGGCCTCCCGCCTCGGTCTCAAACGCCGGACGGACTGAAAGATGCAGGCCGGGGTGGGTGGGGCAACGGCCTCCGACCTCGGCCTCAAACGCCGGACGGACTGAAAGATGCAGGCCGGGGTAGGTGGGGCAACGGCCTCCCGTCTCGGTCTCAAACGTCGGACGGGCTGGAGGTGTGGGCCGGGGTGGGTGGGGTTCGGCCTTTGGGTTTGTCCTTACGCGCCGGGTGGGGGTTGGTTTCGGTCCCGGCCCCGGGCTCGTAACGCCGTGTGGGCCGGGGCTTTTGGGGGCGCGGGGAACTGCGCGCGCGGATCCCCGCCCGCCCCGTGGGCGAACAACCGTCGGGGGCGAGACGGCAATCGGGGTGTTCAGCCCCTGATGATTTCCAGGATCTCGTCGCGTACCTTCGCCATCGTCGGCTCGTCCTTCGCCTCGGCGTTCAGGCGGAGGAGTGGCTCCGTGTTGGAGGGGCGGACGTTGAACCACGAGTCGTCCGAGGTGACGGTCAGACCGTCGAGCTCGTCGATGGTGACACCCTCGCGGCCCTCGTACGCGGCCTTGATCGCGGCGAGACGGGCCGCCTGGTCGTCGACCGTGGAGTTGATCTCGCCGGAGCCGACATAACGGTCGTACTCGGCGACGAGCTCGGAGAGCGGGCCCTCCTGGCCGCCGAGGGCGGCGAGGACGTGCAGGGCGGCCAGCATGCCCGTGTCGGCGTTCCAGAAGTCGCGGAAGTAGTAGTGCGCGGAGTGCTCGCCGCCGAAGATCGCGCCGGTGCGGGCCATCTCGGCCTTGATGAAGGAGTGGCCGACGCGGGTGCGGACCGGGGTGCCGCCGTGCTCGCGGACGACCTCGGGCACCGACCAGGAGGTGATGAGGTTGTGGATGACCGTGCCGCCGCCGTGCTTGCCGAGTTCGCGGGCGGCGACCAGGGCGGTGATCGCGGACGGGGAGACCGGGTCGCCGTTCTCGTCGACGACGAAGCAGCGGTCCGCGTCCCCGTCGAAGGCGATGCCGATGTCGGCGCTCTCCTCGCGCACGCGCTGCTGGAGGTCCACGATGTTCGCCGGGTCCAGCGGGTTCGCCTCGTGGTTCGGGAACGTGCCGTCCAGTTCGAAGTACATGGGTACGAGGTCGAGGGGAAGGCCCTCGAAGACCGTCGGCACCGTATGGCCGCCCATGCCGTTGCCCGCGTCGACCACGACCTTCAGGGGGCGGATGTCGGTCAGGTCGACGAGCGAGCGGAGGTACGCCGAGTAGTCCTCCAACGTGTCACGCTGCGTGATCGTTCCCGGCGTCGCGTCGGAGGCCGGGAGGCCCGAGTCGAGCCAGGACTCGACGAGTTCGCGGATCTCGGCCAGGCCGGTGTCCTGGCCGACCGGGGCGGCGCCCGCGCGGCACATCTTGATGCCGTTGTACTGGGCGGGGTTGTGCGAGGCCGTGAACATGGCGCCCGGCAGGTTGAACGCACCGGACGCGTAGTACAGCTGATCGGTGGAGCACAGGCCGATTTCGGTCACGTCGACACCGCGTGCCGCGGCTCCGCGTGCGAAGGCCCGCGACAGGCCGGGCGACGAGGGCCGCATGTCGTGCCCGATCACGATGGCGTCCGCTCCGGTCACCTGGACGAAGGCCGCCCCGAACAGCTCGGCCATCGACACGTCCCACTGGTCCGGGACCACCCCGCGTACGTCGTACGCCTTCACGAGCTGCGACAGATCAGCAGTCACGGCCAACCTTCCATAAGTCCACTTCGGTCGCCCCAAACTACCCGTACCGGCTGACAGCCCGCCGTGAAGGGGCCGATCGGACGCTCACCCGTCATCTGGGAGCCCCAGACGTCACCCGGGGGTAACGCGCGGGGTCGAATCCGGCCGTCAGGGCAGCATCCAGCCGAGGACCGGCGAGCTCTGGCCCAGCACGATCAGACACATGATCAGCAGCAGCCCGGCGCTCCACGGGAGCACTTTGCGCAGCAGGTCGCCCTCACGGCCCGCGAGCCCGACCGCCGCGCACGCGATGGTCAGGTTCTGCGGCGAGATCATCTTGCCGAGCACTCCGCCGGAACTGTTGGCGGCGGCGAGCAGTTCGGGAGACAGCCCCGACTCGTGGGCCGCGCTCACCTGGAGGGCACCGAAAAGGGCGTTCGCCGAGGTGTCGGAGCCGGACACCGCCACGCCGAACCAGCCCAGAACGGGTGACAATAAGGCGAGCCCCGCCCCGGCCGCCGCCACGTAGTGGCCGATCGTGGCCGCCTGTCCGGAGAGGTTCATGACGTAGGCGAGGGCCAGCACGGACGTCACGGTCAGGATCGCGAACCTCAACTCGCGCACCGTCGCCGCCCATTCCTCGACCGCCACACGCGCGTGCACCCCGAGTACGACGGCCGCGCACAGTCCGGCGAGCAGGACGAGGGTGCCTCCGGTCGACACGAGCGGGAGCGTGAGGACATTGCCCCCGACCGGCTTGCCCTCGGGGGTGACGACGTCCAGGAAGGGCCAGTCGTACGTACGGGTCGCGTGCGCCAGCCAGTCCTTGACCGCCGGGATCTGCGCGATCGAGAAGATGACGACGACCAGCGCGTACGGGGCGTACGCGCGCACGACCTCGGGGCGCGGGTCCTCCTGGTCCAGATCCTCGCTTCGTACGCCGGTCAGGACCGCCGCTCGTACAGGCTCGGCGGCGGGCCTGCGCGCATGCGGTACAGCGACCAGGGCGGCGGCGCCCGCCAAGGACGCGCCGATGTCGGCGAGTTGCGCGGAGACGTGGTTCGAGGCGGCGAACTGGGCGGCGGCGAAGGCTACTCCGCACACCAGGGCGGGCACCCAGGTCTCACGCAGCCCGCGCCGGCCGTCGACCAGCCCGACGAGTACAAGGGGCACGACGAGGGCCAGCAGCGGGGTCTGACGGCCGACCACGGAGGCGACGGAATCCAGTGGCAGGCCGGTGACTTGGGCGAGTGTGACGACCGGTGTGCCCATCGCGCCGAAGGCGACCGGTGCGGTGTTGGCGACGAGCGCCACCACGGCCGCGCGCACCGGGTCGAAGCCGAGCGCGACCAGCATCACCGAGCAGATCGCGACGGGCGCGCCGAAGCCCGCGAGGGCTTCCAGAAGCGCGCCGAAGCAGAACGCGACGACGAGTGCCTGGATGCGCGGGTCGTCGGACAGTCGCCCGAACGAGCGGCGCAGGACGTCGAAGTGCCGGGTGCGGACGGTCATCCGGTACACCCACAGGGCGTTGACGACGATCCACAGGATGGGGAAGAGGCCGAAAACGGCCCCCTGGGCGGCGCTGGAGAGTGTCTGGCCGACCGGCATGCCGTATGCGAGCCAGGCGACCAGTGACGCGGCCAGGAGGCCGATGAGTCCGGCTCGGTGCGCCTTCATGCGGACGCCGCCGAGCAGCACGAGGACGATGACGAGGGGCAGGGTCGCCACGAGGGCGGAGAGGCCCAGCGAGTGGGCCACGGGTTCCAGTTTCTGGACGTACACCGGCGCCTCCCCGGGTTCCGCCACGCGGGGGATTCCGCGATGCGGAAAGCGTTTTCTCGCGGACGAGAAAATCGTCGTGTCCGCGACAAGCCCTCGTCAATGGGCGTGCACGACTCGATGGAGCCGAGGGAGGAAGCTCAGTGGGGTCGACCCTGGATACGGAGGGGGCGGACGCTCAGTTGTCCGGCGAGCGCAGCACCCGTAGGTGGCCGCGGCGCGCGACCTCCATCGGGTCCGCCGAGCGGGCGCCGCCACCGGCCTCGGCGGTGCGCTGCTGCGGCCTGGCCGCCTCGCGCACCGCGTTGGCGAGCGCTTCCAGATCGTCACCGCTGGGGCGGGAGGGAGCGGAGGCGTCGGCGAGCCGGACGACCTCCCAGCCGCGCGGCGCGGTGAGGCGCTCGGAGTGCTCGGCGCACAGGTCGTAGCAGTGGGGTTCGGCGTAGGTGGCGAGCGGGCCGAGGACCGCGGTCGAGTCGGCGTAGACGTACGTCAGCGTCGCGACGGCGGGACGGCCGCAAGCGGTTCGCGAACAGCGACGTACAGGGCTCACGACGTTGGACGGTACCGCACTCTTGAACGGGCCGCGACGACTCTCCCCCAGGTCACCCCACCGTGTCGTGCTGTGAGTCCGCCCGCACAAGCCTTCGGGTCGCCCGCTCTGACCTGGGGCGACATCCCGTGGCGAGATGCCGAACAGACCTGAATCCGGTCACCACTTGGTGCAAACCACGTCAATTACCATGTGAGCGACGGTCCTGGAGGGATACGGAATCGAGCCCAAGCTTGGCTGGAATGGTCATCCTGCGACATCCGGAACGTGCGCCGGGCTTTCTGCCCCGGGCCGCGGGGCCGCCGCGTGGGGGCCGGGCGCGCGGACCTCGTGGGGACTACTCTTCGTCAGTGATGGACACCCCCGTACCGCCCACCGCCGCCGCACCCGGGCCCCGCCGTCGTGATCGCCACGGAAGGGGCATGCGCGGCCCCGTCGCGCCGCCCCAGGTGCCGCTCGCCGCGAGCCGCGCCGAGGTCTTCGCGGACCTGGTGCAGGACTCCGTGGAGCGGCTGGAGCGGCGCTGGCCCCAACTCGCCGACATCGATTTCATGGTCCTCGAAGTGCCCCGCCTCGGCGGCTCCGGCGAGGGCTGGAGCGACGAGGCGGTGCCTCTGGGGGGCACGATCCCGGCGTTCGAGGACCATCCCGCGCGCGTGGTCGTCTACCGCCGCCCGGTCGAGATCCGCACCAAGGGCCGTGACGAGCGCGCGGCGCTGGTGCACGAGGTCGTCGTGGAGCAGGTCGCGGAGCTTCTGGGACTGACACCGGAGACGGTGGACCCGCGCTACGGCGAGGACTGAGGCCCGCCCGAGCACTACCGGGAGCGCGGTCGGAGCGCCACCGGGTCCCCCTTGAGGACCCGGTGGATCACCCGTACGGGATCACTTCTTCAGCAGCACCGACAGATCCTGGTCCGCCTCCGGCACCGCCACCGTCCCGCGGTCGTCCGGGAGGGTCTGGATCGTGAACCCCGGGACACCCTCCCGGGCGGAGGCGAGGGTCCGGGAGGCGTAGACGGGGCCTCCGGAGACGGACTCGACCGTCAGGGCGTACGTCCCCTTGAGACCGGCCGGGACCGGTGCGTCGATGTCCTGGGTCGTACCGCCCTTGATCGTGTACGTCTTCGTCGCCGCCGTACCGCCCTCGCTGCCGGCGGACGCGGTGACCTTGACCTGGGCGCTCCGGCCGGGGGCGGACAGGGCGAGTGTGGTGCCCTTGGAGCTGTTGTCGGCGACCGTCGCCCGCGCACCGACCGGGCTGGTGGCCGGGATGAACGCCATCTCCTGCTTGCTGCCCTTGCCGCGCACCACCTGAAGGGCCGCGACGACCGGAGTCGAGGTTCCGGTGGAGGTGAGCACCAGGGAGCCCGCCTCGCCGCGCGTGACGTCACCGAGGTCGGCCGCCGCGGTCATGCCGGCCTTGACGTGCAGCGTCTCGTTCCCGGCCGGTGTGATCAGGCCCGAGGGCGAGGCGAGGCGGATCTTCAGGTCGGCGTCCTGGTCGCCGGGCGCGAAGGCGACCAGCCGCACGGCCGTGGCGTCCTTGGGGATGCCCGGCATGACGAGGCTGCCCGCCGGGTCGGTGGAGGCGGCCAGCCAGTCCCCGCCGATCTTGTCGTCCAGGGCCTGGACGGCGGCGCCGACTCGGCCGCTGCGGACGGTCACATGGACGGTGAGGTCGGCCTGCTGCCCGCTCGCGAGCGTGCTCAGCAGGAGCGGCTCGCTGGCGTGCGGCTGGACCGTGATGCCCTCGCCCACCGTGGACTTGAGGGTGCCGTCCTTGCCGTACAGCTCGACGTCGACGACGGCCGCCGAGTCGTCGGGGTTGGTCAAGTGCACATAGTCGGTGCGGCCGGTGGCGGTGCTGACGCCCGGGAACCAGAACTCGGTGTCCGGGGCGGTGCAGTTGATGCCGAGCAGACCGCGGCCGGTGCCCGCGGCGACCGCGGTGGTCTCCTGGACGGTCCAGCCCGGCGCGAACTTGCCCTCGGCGGTGCCGACGAGGGCGGGCGGCTCGGCTCCGGAGCCGTCACCGGTGGCCGGCTTGCCGGGCTCCGCCGGCTTCAGGGCGGCCTTCACGGTCTTCTTGCCGGTCTTCTTGCCGCTCGCGGAGTCCGCCGACTCCTCGGCCGCGGCCTGCAGTTCGGCCTTGCCGCTGTCGGCGGCGCCCTGGGTGACTGGCGTGAACGACGTGTACGCCGTCTCCGCGATCTCCGAGGTGCTGGGCTGCGGGCAGAGCAGGCTGGTGCGCTCCACGGGCTGCTGGGTGGCCGCCTTGGCGGTGTGGTCGCCGGAGGCGGCCGGCGCGTTGAGCGAGGCGAATCCGGTGACGGCGGCGAGCGCGGTCGCGCCGGCGATCAGGGACAGGGTGGTGCGGTTCACTGCTGGCTCCCGTCGGGGCGCTCACTGTCGGTGCCGTGCGGCGGCTGCGGGGGCGTGTTCGGGTCGTAGGCGGCGTCGTAGCCCTGGCCGGTCCCGTCGTAGCCCTGGTACGTCTGCATCGGGTCGTACGGTGCCGTGCCCCCGTAGGCGTACGGGTCGTACTGGCCCGCCTGGTAGGGGTCCGCCTGGTACGGCTGCTGCTCGTAGGTGCCCGCCGGGTACTGCTGCCGGCCCTGGTACTGCTCGCCGCCGTAGGTGCCGTACTCGGCGCCCGCGTAGGTCGATGAGTCCCACTCGTCGTACGCCTGCTGCTGCGGGACCGACGCGGGCGTCTGCTCGGCCTCCTCCTCCGGAGGAGGAAGAGCGCCCTCTTCCTGGACGACCTGGTCGGACTGCTCCGCCTCGGCCTCGGCCTGGGCGCGCAGACGGCGGGCGCGGCGGCCCTCGCCCGTGGCGTCCTGGGCCGGGACGACCGGCTCCTCGGGAAGGTCGTCGTCGACGTCACGGCGCCGCCCGGGCAGGGCGAGGACCACGAGGACGACGGAGAGCGCGCCCTGGGCCCACAGCCAGCCGGTGTGGCTCATCGGGGCCTCGAAGGTGACGTCCAGCCTGCCGCCGCTCGCGGGCAGCTCGAAGCCCTGCGCCCAGCCGTCGACGGTGGTGCGGGTGAGCGGCTTTCCGTCCAGGGTCGCCGTCCAGCCCACGTCGGCCGTGTCGGCGAGGCGCAGCACACGGCCCTCTCCCCCGGAGGGGATGGTGGTGTGCAGTTCGACGGGTCCGGCGGCGATGGACAGGGCCTCGCCGGACTTGGGGACGATCGAGGCGCGCGAGACCTGGCTGTCCAGGCGCCACAGGGCGCTGCCGTCCTGCTGGCTGAGCCGGGTCAGGCCCGGGGTGGCGTCCAGGACGCGGCTCATCTCGCGGGGCGCGCCCTTGCGGACCAGGACGTAGCGCACGGCGAAGCCGCCGAGCTGGTTGGCCTGGTCGGCGCCGGAACCCGCGACCAGGTTGGCGACGACCTTGTCGAGCTTCTTGTTCTCGCCGGCCTCGGCCGCGAGTTCACCGTCGCCCATGCGGGCGCCGGAGCCGCGGACGAGGGTGTAGCCGACGCGGGCGCCGGAGTCGCTGTCGAGGACGAGGGTGCGGGCCTGGTCGCGGGTGCCGCTCTCCTCGGCGACGAACGCGGGCACCTGCACCGGGTCGCGGCGCTCCACGGGTCCGTCGGCGCCGCCGAGGACCCATCCGGCGGCCACCAGCAGCGGGCCGGCGGCCGAGGCGAACGCGATGAGCGCGGCGACCGGCTGACGCCAGCCGAAGCTCTGCTCGGCCACCCGCGCGCGTGCCCCGTCGGCGCCGAGCGTGGCGGCGGCGAGCAGTGCGAGGCCGTAGACGAGGGTGGCGGGTCCCGCCCAGGCCGACTTGTTGGACAGCACGGCGAAGACGAGCGCTACCAGGGCGACGGCCCAGGCGACCCACACCGCTCGCTGCCGCTCGCTGCGCATCAGGGCGGCCAGGGCCGCCAGCACGATGCCGATGAGCATCAGCCCGCTGACCGTGCCGGGACCGCCGGGGCTGGCGCCGAGCAGGTCGAGCGCGGAGGCCGCGCTCGCGCCGTAGGGCATCCCGGCTTCCTTGAAGAAGCCGAACGGGAGCAGCGTCAGCGACCAGGGGGCGAGGACCAGCAGCGGGGTGCCGAGCTGGGCCAGGAAACGCGGCCCGTAGGCGGTGATCTCCTTTCGGCGCACTACGAGGAGGGCGATTGCGAGGACCAGCGCGATGGGCCACACGATCGGCGTGAACGCGGTCGTGAACGTCAGCAGGAGGGCGTACGCCCAGGTGGCGCGCCAGCTGCCGCGCGCTCCGGAGGAGTGCGCCAGCCCGCTGGCGGCGATGCCCGCGCGCGCGATGAGTGGCAGCAGGATCGCGAGGAAGGCGGTGCCGATGCGGCCGCCGGCGAGGGCGCCGGCTGCGGCGGGCAGGAAGGCGTACGCCACGGACGCCCAGGCGCGCAGCAGGCGCGACTCGACGAGGGGGCGCGAGGCGAAGTACGCGGCGAAGCCGGCCAGCGGGACGGAGGCCACCAGGAGCACGGTGACCGCGAGCCCGGTGGAGCCGAGGAGCAGGGAGGACAGCAGGGCGACGAGCGCGAGGTACGGCGGCGCGGTCTCCGTGCCGCCGGCGCCCACCGGGTGCCAGCCGTCGACGTAGCGCGACCACAGCTCGGAGGCGTCGGCGGGCGCGGGCAGCAGCGCGCCGCCCGCGAGCGACCCGCTGCCGAGCAGGGCGCGGCAGGCCAGGAGGGAGACGAACAACAGCACCAGGAAGAGCATCGGGCCGGGGTTGCGGGCGATGCGCTTGAGCCGGGCGAACTGCTCGATCTGCAGGAAGTCGGCGTCGTCGCCGCCGGGTCCGGACTCGACCGCGCCGCCGTGCCGTCCGGCGCCGGTGGTGGCGTCGGGGTCGTCACTGCCCATGAAGTTGCCCGCGACCTGCTCGACCGTGGCCCGCACGGTGGCGCCGGGCGGCGGGAACAGGGCGCGCAGCTCGCCCTTGTCGACCTGGGGGCGACCGCGTCTGCGGCGGCCCGCGAGGATCCGCTCGGGGCGCAACAGGGTGCCCAGCAGGCCGCGGATCTCGTCGACGGCCTGTCCGGGGACCTTGCCCACGAGGTAGGCGACGGTGCGCAGCAGGGTGCCGAGGACGAGCCGGATCAGGATCCAGGGCAGCTGTGCCGTACGCGCGTTGACGAGGAGGGTGTAGACGGCGCCCGCCTTGTCGACCTTGTGCGGGGAGGCGGCGGTGCGGCCCACGCAGTCGACGGCGCGGCGCTCGCGGGAGGCGGCCTCGGCGTGCCGGACGACCGCTTCGGGGGCGACGAGGACGCGGTGCCCGGCGGCCTGGGCGCGCCAGCACAGGTCGACGTCGTCACGCATCAGGGGCAGTCGGCGGTCGAAGCCGCCGAGTTCCTCGAAGACGTCGCGCCGGATCAGCATGCCGGCGGTGGACACGGCGAGCACGGGGTGGACGTGGTCGTGCTGGCCCTGGTCCTGCTCGCGGCGGTCCAGGCCCGTCCAGCGGCGGCCGGAGTTGGCGATGGTGACGCCGATCTCCAGGAGCGCTCGCCGGTCGTACCAGCCGCGCAGCTTGGGGCCGACCACGGCGACTTCCCTGCCGAACTCCTGCTCGCTCTCCACGACCCGGAGCATCTGAGCCAGGGCGTCGGGCTCGGGGGCGCTGTCGTCGTGCAGCAGCCAGAGCCACTGCACGGGCTCGCCGTGCGGGAGCTCCGGCATGTCGTAGGCGTCGTCGCGCCAGGTCCGGGTGACCGGGTCCCAGCCGCTGGGGCGCTTCAGATAGGGCAGGTCGTCCGGGGTGAGCATGCCGACGCCGCGGATGGCCTCCTCGACGGCCTGGCCGAAGCCGGTGCGCCGGGCGAGGTGCAGCACCCGGTCGGCGCCGAGTGCGTCGGTCAGCAGCAGGGCGGAGTCGTCCGCGCTGCCGGTGTCGGCCGCGACCGCGTTCTGCACCGGGCGCTCCTGGCCGAGCAGCCCGGCGAGCGCTTCGGGCAGCCAGCGGGCGCCGTCGTGGGAGACGAGGACCGCGGTCACCACGTGGCGCGGATACTCAGGTGTGGCGGCGTCGTGTGGGACTGCCGAATGGCTGTGCACGGACATCGAGGTACGGGCCCCGGTTCGATGGACTGCGGTGGACGCCTGTGTCCGGCGGGGACAGCGGGACGTCTCGGACGAGGGCCCACACTAACGGCTGGGCAACACAGCGGCCCGCCGCCTGTGGATAACCCACCTGCGACGGGCCGTTCTTACCTGCCGGTATCGGTACGAGGGGTGCGCGCCGTGCGGTCAGACGGCGGCCTTCTTCAGCCTTCGGCGCTCGCGCTCGGACAGACCGCCCCAGATGCCGAACCGCTCGTCGTTGGCGAGCGCGTACTCCAGGCACTCGGAGCGGACCTCACAGGCGAGACAGACCTTCTTGGCCTCGCGGGTGGAGCCGCCCTTCTCGGGGAAGAAGGACTCGGGGTCGGTCTGGGCGCACAGCGCGCGCTCCTGCCAGCCGAGTTCCTCGTCCGCGTCGTCGACCAGCAGTTGCTGCACCAGCTCGGTCATGTGCGCCCCTCGTCTGTCTTTCGCGTCCCCGTGATGCTGCCGTTACCGATTTCGGCTGAACGACACGAGTGAAATTACAAGTGTGCCGATCCGGGCCAGTCAAGCCGAGATCTGCTATTGGGCCCCTTATTCACTCTGCGGAACCAAGGCTATGCGGAAAGTGTTCAAATCGGCATAAACCCCGACAGCCTCAAAGGGCCCGCACGGACTTCCGACCCGCTACTGGGAAGGACGCCCAGAAGTTCGATCTCGTTCCGACGCGGACTCCGAAGCGAACCGGATCACATTTGGATCACGGGATCGCATCGAGGTTTGCGCGCCCGGTTGTGCGCCATGTGTCCGGGGTGGCCCCAGAGCAAACCTTTCGCCACACAGATGAACCGGATGAGGTGAAACATCTCTCACATAGCGGACATGAAGTTGACAGCCGAGGTGTGAACCGATGTCCTTATGGGCATGCTCGCGAACTTGGCACTCACCTCGACCCGCACCGCCGGGTCCCACGGTGCTGCCCGCGCTCGCTGTAGCTGTTGTTGCTGTCCCAGCTGTTGAGCCGTACCGCGCTCCGGCTGCCTCGCCGCCACTGAGGCGAATCCCCGCCCCGCTTCCGGGGCGATCGCCCGTACCAGGGCACCCTCCCCGTCCGTGATCCGGACGGAAACGGCCCCGCGACACCCCAGCTCTCCGCCGAGGAACCACCGCACCCATGAACAGCGACAGCGACCTCCAGATCGCCGGCGACATCCTCGAAGTACCGCACCTGCTCCAGCCGCCGCGCGAGCACCCCGCCACCGTGTCCGAGTTCGTCGGCCTGGCCCGCTCCATCGCCGCCGACCGCTCACAGTGGGAGCACCTCGTCCAGTACGACGCGACCTCCCGCTGGTACCACCGGCTGCGCACCGGACCCGGCTACGAGGTGTGGCTGCTGTCCTGGGTGCCCGGACAGGGCAGCGGACTCCACGACCACGGGCGCTCCTCCGGCGTACTCACCGTCCTGGAGGGCGCATTGACCGAGCGCACGGAGCGCGACACCCGCGCGTTGGGGGCAGGATCCCAGCGGGTGTTCGCGCCGGGGTACATCCACGAGGTCGTGAACGACTCCCTGGAACCGGCCGTGAGCCTGCACGTTTACTACCCGGGTCTTACCGAGATGCCGATGCATTCGGCCCAGTGCGCCCCGGCCGTCGTCACGGCCTGAGGGCGCCCGCGGTCTCGTAACCGCCTCACGCGTTGTCGTACCCGCCTGCCAGACTGAACCCCATGCGCATTGTGGTTCTGGCAGGCGGTATCGGTGGTGCCCGGTTCCTGCGTGGTCTCCAGCGGGCCGTGCCGGACGCGGACATCACGGTCATCGGCAACACCGGCGACGACATCCATCTCTTCGGCCTGAAGGTCTGCCCGGACCTCGACACGGTGATGTACACGCTCGGCGGCGGCATCAACGAGGAACAGGGCTGGGGCCGGACCGACGAGACCTTCCACCTCAAGGAGGAACTCGCGGCCTACGGGGTCGGGCCCGAGTGGTTCGGGCTCGGCGACCGCGACTTCGCGACGCACATCGTGCGGACGCAGATGCTGAGCGCGGGCTATCCGCTCAGCGCGGTCACGGAAGCCCTGTGCGACCGCTGGAAACCGGGCGTCCGGCTCATCCCCATGTCCGACGACCGCGTGGAGACCCATGTCGCCGTCGAGATCGACGGCCAGCGCAAGGTGATCCACTTCCAGGAGTACTGGGTGCGGCTGCGCGCCTCCGTGCCGGCCGAGGCCGTGGTGCCGGTCGGCGCCGAGCAGGCCAAGCCCGCACCGGGTGTCCTGGAAGCCATCGCGGAGGCGGACGTCATCCTCTTCCCGCCGTCCAACCCGGTCGTGTCCCTCGGCACGATCCTCGCCGTGCCCGGCATCCGGGAGGCCATCGCCGACGCGGGCGTGCCCGTGGTGGGCCTCTCCCCCATCGTCGGCGACGCGCCCGTGCGGGGCATGGCCGACAAGGTGCTGGCGGCGGTCGGTGTCGAGTCCACGGCCACCGCGGTCGCCGAGCACTACGGCTCGGGGCTCCTCGACGGCTGGCTCGTCGACACGGTGGACGCGTCCGCCGTGGAGCGGGTCGAGGCGGCCGGGATCCGGTGCCGGGCCGTGCCGCTGATGATGTCCGACCTGGACACCGCGGCACAGATGGCGCGTGAGGCGCTGACGCTGGCGGAGGAGGTGCGGACGTCTTGAGCGGAGAGCTCTCCCCCGGTTACCGGGTCTGGGCGCTGCCCGGGCTCCCCGAGGTCCGACAGGGTGACGACCTCGGCAAGTTGATCGCCGTCGCCGAGCCCGCGCTGGTCGACGGGGACGTTCTCCTCGTCACCTCGAAGATCGTGTCCAAGGCCGAGGGGCGCCTGGTCGAGGCCGCCGACCGGGAGGCCGCCATCGACGCCGAGACCGTACGGGTCGTGGCGCGCCGCGGGACCCTGCGGGTCGTCGAGAACCGGCAGGGGCTCGTGATGGCCGCCGCCGGGGTCGACGCCTCCAACACCCCCGCCGGGACCGTCCTGTTGCTGCCCGAGGACCCCGACGCGTCCGCGCGGGCCATCCGGGACGGGCTGCGCGACACCCTCGGGGTCGACGTCGGCGTCGTGATCACCGACACCTTTGGACGGCCCTGGCGCACCGGGCTCACCGATGTCGCCATCGGCGCCGCGGGCGTACGGGTGCTGGACGATCTGCGCGGCGGCACCGACGCGCACGGCAATCCGCTGAGCGCCACCGTCGTCGCCACCGCCGACGAGCTCGCCGCCGCCGGTGACCTGGTCAAGGGCAAGGCCTCCGGGCTGCCCGTCGCCGTCGTGCGCGGGCTGCCCCATGTAGTGGCCGAGGACGACGGGGAGGGGACGCGGGCGATGGTGCGGGGCGCGCGCGACGACATGTTCCGACTCGGCACCTCGGAGGCCGTACGGGAGGCCGTGACCCAGCGGCGTACCGTACGGGCGTTCACCGACGAGCCGGTGGATCCGGCCGCCGTGCGGCGGGCCGTGGCCGCGGCGGTCACCGCTCCCGCGCCGCATCACACCACTCCCTGGCGGTTCGTGCTCCTGGAGTCCGAGGAGTCGCGTACGCGGCTCCTCGACGCCATGCGGGACGCGTGGATCGCGGATCTGCGGCGGGACGGGAAGAGCGAGGAGTCGATCGCCAAGCGGGTGCGGCGCGGTGATGTGCTGCGCAACGCTCCGCACCTCGTGGTGCCGTGTCTCGTCATGGACGGGTCGCACACGTACGGCGATCCGCGGCGGGACGGGGCCGAGCGGGAGATGTTCGTGGTCGCCGTCGGCGCGGGGGTGCAGAACTTCCTCGTCGCGCTGGCCGGGGAGCGGCTCGGGTCCGCGTGGGTGTCGTCGACGATGTTCTGCCGGGATGTCGTACGGGACGTGCTGGAGCTGCCGCAGGGGTGGGATCCGATGGGGGCCGTGGCGGTCGGACATGCGGCGGAGGAGCCGCGGGCTCGGCCCGAGCGGGATGCCGGGGCGTTTGTCGAGGTGCGGTGAGAGTGGCTGCCGAGGTGTGGTGACGGCCCTTGTCGAGGAGCGCGGAGAGTCTTCGGCCAGGTGTGGTGAGAGTGGTGTGCCTCGCGAGTGGTGTGCGTCGCAAGTGGTGTGCATCGCGAGTGGTGTGTGTCGCGAGTGGTGTGTGTCGAGGGTCGGGTGTTCGGAGAGGGTGAGCGCCTACTCTCGTAGGGCACCCCGAGTTTCCTAGGACCCTTTTCGTGGCTGGACGTTTCGCTCCTCGGCCGACGCGTACGACTGTGCGCGGCGGGCATGTCGCCGTGCCCGCGGACGCCTCCGGCGGGGTGCCTCGGCAGGCGGTCGCACCTGGGCGTACCCGCACCTGGACGCCGCCCTGGCCGGTCGATCTCGGGCTCGTGCTCGGGCCGCTGCGCCGTGGGCCCGGCGATCCGACCTTCCGTGCCACGCCGGACGGGGCCGTGTGGCGGACCAGTCGGACGCCCGCCGGGGCCGGGACGCTGCGGGTCTCGGCGCGGGGCGGGGTGGTGCGGGGTGAGGCGTGGGGGCCGGGGAGCGAATGGCTGCTCGAACAGCTCCCCGAGATGCTCGGCTCGGCCGACGATCCCGATGCCTTCGAGCCTCGTCATCGGCTGGTCGCCATCGCGCGGCATCGGCGGCCGGGGTTGCGGCTGACGCGTACCGGGCTGGTGCTGGAGTCGCTGATTCCGTCCGTTCTGGAGCAGAAGGTCACGACGGACGAGGCGTATCGGGCGTGGCGGTTGCTCGTACGGAAGTTCGGGGAGCCTGCGCCGGGGCCCGCGCCGGAGCGGATGTCCGTCATGCCGGCGCCGCGGACGTGGGCGCTGATTCCCTCCTGGGAGTGGCATCGGGCCGGGGTCGACAACAAGCGGGCGTCGACGATTCTGCGGGCCGTTCGGGTGGCGGGGCGGCTTGAGGAGGCGGTGGGGATGGAGCCGGGGGCTGCGCAGGCTCGGTTGGAGTTGGTGTCCGGGATCGGGCCGTGGACCTCGGCGGAGACCGTGCAGCGGAGTCATGGGGCGGCGGATTCGGTGACCGTGGGGGATCTTCATCTGCCGGGGATCGTGGGGTATGCGCTGGCGGGGGATCGGGATGCGGACGACTCCGTGATGCTTTCGCTGTTGGAGCCGTATGCCGGGCAGCGGCATCGGGCGGCTCGGTTGATTCTGTTGTCGGGGCGGACGCCTGCGCGGCGGGTTCCGCGGATGCCGCGGGGGGATATCGGGCGGCTGTAGTCGCCCCCGGGTGCGGGCCGGGAGTCTCTCGCCCCCGCCGCCCCTACCCGTCCCATCCCCCAGGGGCTCCGCCCCTTCGCCCCCGCCAGGGGCGCTGCGCCCCCTGGACCCCCGCATCGGCCTGAACGGCCTCGTCCTCAAACGCCGGACGGGCTGAAGACGCGGCCTGGCTAGGGTGGGTGGGGTGGAGGGGGGTGGGATACACCCCCGGGGCTCGTCCTCAAACGCCGGACAGGCTGGAAGCGCGGGCCGGGGTGGGTGGGGCGACGGGATCCGGGCTCGCTCTTGAACGCCGGGCGAGCCGAGGTTTTTTGGGGGCGCGGGGAACTGCGCGACCGGCCCCCACGCACCCGCAGCCGAACAAATCCCGGCGGGGTGGGTGGGATACGGCCCCGGACTCGCGACGCCGGGCGGACCGAGGCTTTCAGGGGCGCGGGGAACTGCGCGACCAGCCCCCGCCCACCCGCACTTCGATCTCTACCGGCTGCCGGCTGCCGGCTGCCAGCTCTACTGGTCCGACGAGAAGCGGAGCGCCCCCGCTGGGATCTTGGCCTCACACCAGACTCTTACGCCCTCGCGGAGTTCGTTGTCGGGGCCGACCACCGCGCCGTCGCCGATGACCGCCCCGGAGAGGATGGTGCGTTCGCCGATGTGGGCGCGGGCGCCGATGAGGGAGTCGGTGATGACGGCGCCGGGTTCGACGACCGCGCCGGACAGGATCGCGCTGCCGGTGATGCGGGCTCCCTCGCCGATGTACGCGCCGTCGCCGACGACCGTGCCGCCGGTCAGCTTGGCGTCGGGGGCGACCCTGGCCGTGGGCAGGACGAGGCGGTCCCCGCAGCGGCCCGGGACGGCCGGGGAGGGCGCGCGGCCCAGGACGAGGTCCGCGGAGCCTCGTACGAAGGCCTGGGGGGTGCCCAGGTCGAGCCAGTAGGTGGAGTCCACCATGCCCTGGAGGTGGGCGCCGGTGGCCAGGAGGTCGGGGAAGGTCTCGCGTTCCACCGAGACCGGGCGGCCGACCGGGATCGTGTCGATGACCGAGCGGCGGAAGACGTACGCCCCGGCGTTGATCTGGTCGGTGACGATTTCCTCGGGGGTCTGGGGCTTCTCCAGGAAGGCCGTCACACGGCCCGTCGCGTCCGTGGGGACCAGGCCGAACGCCCGGGGGTCCTCGACACGGGTGAGGTGGAGGGAGACGTCCGCGCCGGTCGTCTCGTGGGTCGCCACCAGGGCCCGGATGTCCAGGCCCGTCAGGATGTCGCCGTTGAAGATCAGGACCGGCTCGTCGGGGCCGGAGTGCAGGCGCGCGGCCACGTTGCGGATGGCGCCGCCCGTGCCGAGGGGCTCCTCCTCGGTGACGTACTCGATGTGGAGGCCCAGCGCGGAACCGTCGCCGAAGTACGGCTCGAAGACCTCGGCCAGGTAGGAGGTCGCCAGGACGATGTGCTCGACGCCCGCCGCTCTCGCCCGCGCCAGCTGGTGCGTGAGGAACGGGACCCCGGCCGCGGGAACCATCGGTTTGGGGGTGTTCACCGTGAGCGGGCGCAGTCGGGTGCCTTTGCCCCCGACCAGGAGGATCGCTTCTGTCACCTGTCGTCTCTGCTTCCTGCCGGGACCGGCCGAAGGGTGGTTCGGCCGGCCAGTGTATGCAGTCCGTAGTAAGAGGCCTTCGACGGCAGTGGGGTGTCCTCGATGGCTCCGCGCAGACCTCAGCGGCCCTGGTAGCGGGCCGCGGCCGTTCTGGCCGAGCCGAGTTTGCCGTACAGAAGGCTCCCCGGGCACTCCGTGGCGAACCCGTCCCGATGGCCGGAGATCACGTTCAGTCGTACGTTCTTACCTTTTCGGTAGAGATTGCCACCGCCGGACTTCAGGTATGTCTTGCCGCGCGGATCGGCTCCGGAGAGACCGAGCTTCCATGCCGTGAGCCGCGCGATGGCGGTCACCGCGGCGGCGGCCGGCTTGGTCTTGCCGTAGCTGCCGAGGACCGCGATCCCCATGGTGTCGTCGTTGAAACCGAGGGTGTGGGCACCCATGACGGGCTTCGCCACGCCCCCGGCGCGGCCTTCGTAGATGTTTCCGCACTTGTCTACGAGGAAGTTGTAGCCGATGTCGCGCCAGCCACTGCTCACCACGTGGTAGCGGTAGATACTGCGGATGAGCGAAGGGGCTTGGGAGCAAAGGTAGTTGTTGCCCGAGGCCGTGTGGTGCACGAAGGCGGCCTTCACCTTTTTGGTGTACACGAAGCCGCCCTCGCGCAGGTTCTCGTCCGCGCCCCAGCCGCGCCGGGTGACGATGCGTGGGCGCTCACCGATGTACGGCTCCACGAGCGGGGCGCCGCTGCGGAGGGCCGGGAGCTCGCGCTCGGTCTCGGCCCTGGACAGTGCCGGGATCTCGGTCGCGCCGAACGGGGCGAGATCGGCGTTGGTGGCGAAGGTGGCATACGTCTCGGCGCTCTCCGCGCCCGCGCTCCCGACGCCCGTCGGCGCGCCCCGGGGCGCGGGTTCCGCGCCGGGGTCGACGAGTTCGAGGTGCATGCCTCTGGGAAGCGGCGACTCGCCGGGCGCCGTGGCTCGTTCGTCCACCTGTGCCTGGACGCGGACCTCGACCCCGTCCGAGTCGCCCACCCACAGCGGAGCCGTGGAGCCGCGCACCCGGCCCGAGCCGCCCTCGGCGGTGTCCGGGTCGGCCGCGTGCTCGTGGTTGTGGGTCTCGATGTCCTGCCAGCCGGACCAGCGGTTGCCTCCGGTGGCGCGGGTACGGACCTGGACGCGGCCGCGCAGTTCGGTGTCGGGGTCGTCCCAGACGACACCGACCAGCGAGAACGACCGAACGCTCCGTCTGCCGAGGCCCTGTTCGGGCGCGGCGGGTCCGAGCGAGCGGTCGCCGGAGAGCGGGACCAGGGGGAGGGACTGGGTGCTGCCCGTCACGGCAGGCTCGGTCCTCGACGCCTGGGGTCCGGCCTGTGCCGGAGTGGACAGGGCCAGCGGAAGGGTGAGTGCGGCCGCGCAGGTGACGCCGACCGAGGAAGCAAGGATTCCATGATGCATGCCCCCGATCGTGGACATAGTCATACATATCTGTCCATTGCGGATTTGACGTACCGTCGGGTCACGCTCCGCCGAACCGGTGGCTCGGGTGCCGCGTCCCGCCGGACACCCCCGCGTACGCTTGCGCGCGTGAACGCCACCGACCGCACCCCTGCCGACCTGCTACGATCCGCGCTCGCCGCGGACCCCGCGCGCCCCCTGGTGACCTTCTACGACGACGCCACGGGCGAACGTGTCGAATTGTCCGTCGCGACCTTCGCCAATTGGGTGGCCAAGACCGCCAACCTCCTCCAGGGCGAGTTGTCCGCCGAGCCCGGCGACCGGGTCGCGCTATTGCTGCCCGCGCACTGGCAGACGGCGGTGTGGCTGCTCGCGTGTTCCTCGGTGGGGGTCGTCGCGGATGTCGGGGGCGCCCCCGGTGCCGCCGACCTCGTCGTCGCGGGGCCCGACGCGCTCGAGGCCGGGCTCGCCTGCTCCGGCGAGCGCGTCGCCCTCTCGCTCGCGCCGCTGGGGCGCCGCTTTTCGACGCCGCCCGCCGGGTACGCCGACTACGCGGTCGAGGTGCCGAGCCAGGGCGACCGCTTCCAGCCGTACGCACCGGTGGACCCGGAGGAGGCCGCGCTGATCGTCGCCGGGGCCGAGCACACGGGGGCCGAGGTCGTCGAGCGGGCCCGGGCGGAGGCGGCCTCGCTGGATCTGACGGGGCCCGGGTCGCGGATCCTGTCCGCGCTGCCGTACGACACCTGGGAGGGGCTGAGCGCGGGGTTGTACGCACCGCTCGCCTCCGGGGGGTCCGTGGTGCTCTGTCGTCATCTGGAGCAACTGGGCGAGAACGCGTTGGCCAAGCGGATCGAGAGCGAGCGGGTGACCTCGACGGTTCGGTAGTCGCCGGCCGCCGTCCGGGCCGGCCCGTGGGGGCCGGTCGCCTGTCGGGGCGGCCCCGTGGGTGCCGGTCGTGCCCGGCGCCCCGCCGCGGATCCGTACCGGCCGGGGCCCCGCGCACCTGACGGGTCCCGTCACCCGTTCGGCCCCTTATCTGCCGCCCTCGCCGGTCCTCCGAGCCATGGTCGTAGGAGCACCGCACGCTCGCACGCCATGAGGGGTGGACTCCGACGTGACCGACAGGACAGGGCCGGGAGCGGGGGCTTCGCCCACCGGTGCCGGGCTCGTACGACGGCGACGGCGACGCTGGGTGCAGTACTCGGCGCTCGGTGTCGCGGTCGTGGTCCTCGGTGCCGTCGGCGTCGGCGTGGCCGCGTACGAGAAGCTGAGCCGGAACATCACGGCCGACGAGGAAGCCGCGGCCGAGCTCGCCCGCTACGAGAAGGAGCGGCCCACCGCGCTGGTGCGCGACGCGCAGAACATCCTGCTGATCGGTTCGGACTCGCGGTCGGGGGACGGGAACGGGGAGTACGGCAGGGACTCCGGGACCGAGCGCTCCGACACCACGATCCTGCTGCACCTGTCCGCGAACCGGCGCAGCGCCACCGCCGTCTCCCTGCCCCGCGACCTGATGGTGGACGTGCCGAGCTGCCGGCGTCCGGACGGCACCCGCACCCGGCCCATGTTCGCGATGTTCAACTCCGCCTTCGAGGCGGGCGGTTCGGCGTGCACGATCCGAACCGTCGAGAAGCTCACGAACATCCGTGTCGACCACCACGTGGTCGTCGACTTCCACGGGTTCAAGGACATGGTCGACGCCGTGCACGGCGTAGAGGTGTGCCTGAAGGAGCCCATCGACGACAAGGCGGCCAAGCTGAAGCTGCCCGCCGGCAAGGTCGTGCTCGACGGCGCACAGGCCCTCGGCTACGTCCGCGCCCGCAAGAGCATCGGCGACGGCAGCGACACCGACCGGATGGAACGCCAGCAGCGGTTCCTCGGCGCGCTCGTCAACAAGGTGCAGAGCACCGACGTCCTGCTCAATCCGGCACGGCTCTATCCCGTGCTCGACGCGGCCACTTCGTCGCTCACCACGGACCCGGATCTGGCGAGCCTGCGCGGGTTGTACGACCTGGTCCGCGGCATGCGCAATATCCCCACGGAACGTGTCCAATTCCTGACGGTGCCGCGAACGTCGTACATCTACAACGCCAATCGCGACCAGCTCGTGAAACCCGCGGCCGACAAACTCTTCGCCCTGCTGCGCGCGGACGCTTCGGTGGCGGTCGCGAAGGACCTTCCGACGGACCCGCCGAGCGGCCTTCCGACGGACCCGTCGAGCGGCGTTCCGACGAGTCTTCCGACGGACCATCCGGCGGATTCCCCTGCGAAACGCAAGAACTCGTACGAGGGTGGTGGCGAAGGTACGTACGACTCGGCATTCGACTACGAAGAGGAGTCGCACGGCAACGGGAAGTCGAGGGGAAAACGGCCCACCACTCCCACACCCGCGCCGACTTTCCGCGGGAACACGGCGGCCGAGGACGCCTGCGGGTAAAGCGTGCGCCAAGGCGGGAACTGCCGAGCTGAGAAGTCTCTGAGAAATAGGGCGGATTGCCCAGTTGTAGGAAGGTGGAATTTGTCACCACCGTCGCTTGACCCTGAACCGGCCGGATAGTGTGAGCGATCCGGTGCACCCGGCCACGAGGTCCGTCCTGGGGGTCGCGCACCGCTGACCGAGACCCGAGCGCTCTTTGAGGGGGAAGAGCGCCGCGTGGCCCCGACGGAGGATTCAGACAACCGTGGACGCGCAAGGCCGTGGGCGGGCGGACAACATCGACCCCGCAGACCAGTGGGTACTCAACCCGAACACCGGCGAATACGAACTGCGACTGACCCCTTCCGCTCCGCAGTCGGGAGTCCCGAGACCGCGGCGGGGCAGCCCCGCGAACGCGGGACCGGGACCGGGAGCGGGGACACGCGCGCGCCGGGCGCCGGAACGAGAGAGTCCGGCGACGCCCGGCCCCGACGTGCCCGGGCCGCGCCGGCGCCGTGGCGCGCCGGCCGAACCACCGCCGGGGCGCCGCAAGGGGCGGACGAAGCCGAAGAAGTCGAAGGCGAAGAAGATACTGCTGTGGACCGGCGGCACGATGGCCTTCGTGCTGGTCGCCGTCTCGGCCGCGGGGTATCTCTACCTCAAGCACCTTGAGGGCAACGTCAGCACGACGGACGTCGGCAGCGCGGGCAAGAAGGGCTTCAGCAAGGACGAGGCCTTCAACATCCTGATCATCGGCACCGACAAGCGCACCGGCAAGGGCAACGAGGGCTACGGCGACAAGGGCAGCGTCGGGCACGCCGACACCAACATCCTGCTGCACGTCTCCAAGGACCGTACGAACGCGACCGCGTTGAGCATTCCGCGTGACCTGATCGTCGACGTGCCGGACTGTCCGACGAAGCAACCGGACGGCACCGAGAAGGTCATTCCGGGCACCCAGAACGTCCGCTTCAACACGAGCCTCGGCCAGGACGGCCGGGACCCGGGTTGCACGATGCGTACCGTCAAAGCGGTCACCGGCATCTCGGTCGACCACTTCATGATGGCCGACTTCAACGCGGTCAAGACTCTGACCACCGCGGTGCAGGGCGTGGAGGTCTGCCTCGCGAAGGACGTCAACGACCCCGACTCGCACCTCAAGCTCTCCGCCGGCAAACACACGATCCAGGGCGAGCAGGCACTGGCCTTCGTCCGCACCCGGCACAGCTTCGGCAACCAGGGCGACCTCGACCGCATCAAGGTGCAGCAACAGTTCTTGAGTTCCCTGATGCGCAAGATGAGCTCCAGCGACACGCTGACCAGCCCCACCAAGCTGATCAGCCTGGCAGAGGCCGCCACCAAGGCACTCACGGTGGACACGGGCATAGGAAACGTCAGCACCCTCAAGGACGTGGCCCTGGAGCTCAAGAAGGTGCCGCCGAAGAACATCAGCTTCTTGACCGTGCCAGTGCGCGACAACCCGGCCGACGGTGTGGTCCACAAGACGGTCATCGTCGATCCGACGACGAGCCAGCAGGTCTTCGACGCGATCAGCAACGACGTCTCCTTCACCGCCGTGAAGCAGAAGGAGAAGAAGGAGAAGGCCGAGGTCGCCGCCCGCCTCAAGGGCACCCGTTCCGCCGCCGCCGACATCCGCGTCGACATCTACAACGGCGGCGCCCCGGGCGGCAGCGCACAGGAGACTCTTAACTGGCTGCAGAATACTGAGGGCGTGCCCAAGTCCAGCCAGCTCGGTAACGCCGACGCAACACTGAGCAAGACAACCCTGGAGTACTCTCCCGACCAGGCCGATCAGGCGCGCAAGCTGGCGGACCTCATGGGGCTGTCCGCCTCGGCGTTGAAGCCTGGCAAGAGCGAGAAGAACTCACAGGGTCTGCCCGCGCTCGTGCTGACCCTGGGCAAGGACTTCAAGGGTGCCGGGGTGTCGTTGACCACTCCGACCAAGGCGCCCGAGGTCAACAAGTCCACGGCGGACAAGACAGTGTGCGCCAGTTGATGACCTAACGGGTCTGTCAGACGTCTAACAGGACGCGGGGGCGTCCGGGCCGGACGCAAGGGGTGTCCGGCCAGACGTACGCGTCCGATCGGGCGCGGGACGGACCCGTTTGTCAGGCGCAGGGTGGGGAGGGGCAGGGAGATGGCGCGAAGCGGTGTGCGTGGGGAGGGGGCTCGACCACGTGTCCGGCAGGCCGACGATCTGGGCTGGGACGACAGCCTGTACGACGAGAACGGCGATCCCACCGACGGAGGCGGAGCTTCCGGCGGCAGAGGTGGCGGTGCCACCAGTGAAGACAGTGGCTCCACCAGTAGAGACACCGGGCGCGACGGGCGTCCGGTCGACAAGGGCGGCGACGACGCGTCGGCCGAACCGCATGGGCAGGGCCGGCACGGCGGGGGCGGCGGGCGTCGGCGCGGGGGCGGCGACGGCGGGCACCCGCGGCGCAGACGCCGCGTACTGCGCTGGTCGGCGTCGGTCCTGGCGGTTCTGATACTTGGCACCGCGGGCGCCGGTTACCTCTACTACCAGCACCTGAACGACAACATCAAGAAGGACGACCTGAACCTCGGCGACGAGAAGGACCGGGCGGCCAAGAGCAAGGCGAACGCGGCCGGGCAGACCCCCCTGAACATCCTTCTGATCGGCTCGGACGCCCGGGACACCAAGGAGAACCAGGCTCTCGGCGGCGCCAAGGACACCTTCGGCGGTACCCCGCTCGCGGACGTCCAGATGCTGCTGCACCTCTCCGCCGACCGCAGCAACATGTCGGTGATCAGCATGCCGCGCGACACCCTGCTGAAGATGCCCAAGTGCACGGACCCGGACACCAAGAAGGTCTACCCGGCGACCGTCGGACTGGTGATGACCAACACCTCGCTCGGGCGCGGCGGCCCGGGTTGCACGGTGGCCACCTGGGAGAAGCTCACCAATATCCACATCGACCACTTCATGAAGATCGACTTCTCGGGTGTGGTGTCGATGGCGGACGCGATCGGCGGCGTCCCGGTCTGCGTGGACGCGAACGTCTACTCCAAGGACAGGCAAGGACACGGCTCCGGGCTGAAACTCAAGAAGGGCACGACCCCCGTCAAGGGCACGCAGGCCCTGGCGTGGCTGCGGACGCGGTACGGCTTCGAGGACAACACGGACATCGGCCGGACCAAGGCCCAGCACCAGTACATGAACTCGATGGTCCGCCAGCTGCGCGAGAACGCCACGATCAGCAACCCCGGCAAGCTGCGCAGCCTCGCGGAGACGGCCACCAAGGCACTGACCGTCGACAAGGGCCTGGGCAGCGTGCTGAAGCTCTACGACCTCGGCAACGAGCTGAAGAAGGTCGAGCCGAAGCGCATCACGATGACCACGATGCCCTGGCAGTGGGCCGTGTCGGACAGCAACCGCGTGGAGCCCAAGCCGGTCGAGGCCGAGCAGCTGTTCCGTCTCGTCCGTGAGGACATCGCGCTCGACGGCAAGGACAAGAAGAAGACGGCGACCGCAGTGAAGGCCTCCACGGACCCGGCCGCCGCGGACGACCAGATCGGGGTGACCGTGCAGAACGGCACCCGCACGGCCACGCTGGGCCCGGTCGGCGGACGCGCGCGCACGGTGTCCCAGCTGCTCGTCGGCAAGGGCTTCACCAAGGCCGAGGCGGACACCTCGGCGGCGACCGTCGAGGAGACGACGGTGATCCGCTACCCGAGCGCCGACCTGCAGGGCGACGCCCAGGCGGTCGCCAAGGCGCTGGGGGTCCCGCTGAGCGCGGTGAAGAAGTCGACGGACGTCTCGGGCGTCACGCTCGTGGTCGGCGCCGACTGGCGCGAGGGCACGGCGTACAAGGCCAAGGCGCAGGACAACACGACGCCGGAGTCCGCGGACGTGCTCAACGGCGCCAAGGCCGACGCCTGTATGCACGTCAACAAGGACTACACCTGGTCGTAGGCGGTTGATGGAAAAGCAGTTGGGCCCTCTCGACCTCGAGAGGGCCCAACTGTCAATGGATGGGGCTCAGTTGGCGGGTTCCGTGGAGCCGAGCACCGCCGGGCGGCGGGAGGCGATGACCTTCTTCGCCAGTGCCTTCGGGCTGGTGAGGAAGCCGAAGCCCCACGACATGTGCATGGTCGCGAGGGCGACGGGGATCTGCAGGCGGGCCTTCAGGGGCAGCCCCTTGCCCGCGGGCAGCGAGCCCCCGGCTATCGCCGCGAGATAGCCGCCGGGGATCAGGAAGCCCCAGGGCGTCAGCGCCACGCCCACCACGACGCCCGCCGCGATCGCGCACACGGCGGTCGGCGGGGCGAGATAGCGCAGGTTGATGGAGCCCTCGTGATAGCGGGCGACGACATGGCGCCAACGCCCGTAGTCCTTGTACTGCTTGGCGAGCGCCTTGATCGAGGGCCGGGGCCGGTACGACACCTTCAGCTCGGGCGAGAACCAGATGAGGCCGCCCGCCTCCCGGATCCGGAAGTTCAGCTCCCAGTCCTGGGCGCGGATGAACTCCTCGTTGTAGCCGCCCTGACGCTCCAGGGCCTCGCGCCGGAAGACACCGAGGTACACGGTCTCGGCGGGAGCGGCCTCGCCACCCGTGTGGAAGGCGGCGTTCCCGACCCCGATCTTCGAGGTCATCGCGGCGGCGACCGCGTGCTCCCAGTCGTTCTCGCCCTCGGCGTGCATGATGCCGCCGACGTTCTGCGCGCCGGTCTCCTCCAGGAGGCGTACGGCCGTCGCGATGTAGTTCGGCGAAAGCATGCCGTGCCCGTCGACGCGCACGACGACGGGATGCCGGGACGCCTTGATCGCCGCGTTCAGCGCGGCCGGGGTGCGACCGGTCGGGTTCGGGACGGTGTGGACGCGCGGGTCTTCGCGTACGAGCTCGGCGGCGATCTCCTCCGTACGGTCCGAGGACGGACCGATGGCGATCACCACCTCCATCTCGCCGTCGTACTCCTGCGCCAGGATCGCTTGGACGGCCCCGCGCAGATGCCGCTCCTCGTCGAGGACGGGCATGATCACAGAAACGGCGGGGGGCCGCACGTCAGACTTCTCGCTCATCGGACGTCACGTTACCGCGAATGGGGGACACGGGCGCGCGCCGCCCGGTCCGCGGGCCGGGCAGCAGATCGTATGGGCCTACGGTGCTCACGGATCCCCACGTTCACCCCCGCGGAGGTGTCCCCCCTTGCCCACGCCGCCCCGCTCCGCCGCACGCCCGCAGCCCCGCCCCCAGAGCCGTCCGAAGCCGCCCCGCTCCCGGCGGCCTCCGGAGCGGTCCACCGTACGGCCCCCCGTACGGAGGAAGAAGCCGCGCTGGGCCATGCGGGTGGTCACCACGATCTCGGTGGTGGTCCTCGCCTCGGCGGGCATCGGGCACGCGGTGGTCACCAGCCTGGGCGAGGACATCGCCCGGGTCGACCCCTTCAAGGACATGAAGAACCGCCCCGCGGCGGGCCACGGCATGAACGTGCTGCTGGTCGGCACCGACGGCCGCGACAAGATCACGGAGGAGGAGCGGCGGAAATACCGTCTGGGCGGTGCCCCCTGCCACTGCACCGACACGATGATGATCGTGCACATCGCGGCCGACAGGGAGCGGGCCAGCGTCGTGAGCCTGCCGCGCGACTCGTACGCCGAGGTGCCCGCGCACACCGACCAGACCACCGGCGCCGAGCACGGCCCCCACCCGATCAAGCTCAACGCGGCGTACGCGGAGGGGGGCCCGCAGCTGACCGTGCGCACCGTCGAGAACATGACCCACGTGAAGATCGACCACTACTTGGAGGTCGACTTCACCAGCTTCATGCGGACGGTGGACGTGCTCGGCGGCGTGAGCATCTGCACCGCACATCCCCTGAAGGACTCGTACACCGGACTCGACCTGACCGCCGGCACGCACACGCTGAACGGCGGGCAGGCACTCCAGTACGTACGTTCCCGGCATGTCGACGGCGCCTCCGACATCGGCCGGATGCAGCGCCAGCAGCGGTTCCTGGCGGCGCTGATCGAGCGGGCCACGTCGTCGGGGGTGCTGCTGAACCCGATGAAGTTCCGTGATGTCACCCGGGCCGTGCTCGGCTCGGTCCGCGCGGACCAGGGGTTCGGCACGGACGAGCTGCTGGACCTCGGCCGGGCGATGCGGAACTTCTCCCCCTCCTCCTCCGAGTTCACGACCGTGCCGATCGGGCAGATGGCCTACGCCGCCAAGGGCATCGGTTCCACACTGAAGTGGGACGAGAACAAGGCCGCCGCGCTCTTCCAGTCGCTGCGCGACGACAAGCCGCTCGCTCCCCCGCACAAGGCGGCGCCCGCCAGGACCGTGCGCGTCGAGGTGGACCCGCAGCAGATCCAGGTCCAGGTGGAGAACGGGACGCCCACGGACGGCCTCGGCAAACGCATGGACGGCGCCCTGGCCGCCACCGGGTTCCGCACGACGGGCCGGCCCGTCAACGCCCAGGACCGCACCGCCCGGCACAACGTCATCGTCTACGACCCGCGCTGGGACCGCTCCGCGAAGTCCCTCGCCGCCGCCCTCCCGGGCAGCGAGCTGCACGAGGTCAAGGGGCGGGGGCCGCTGCTGAAGGTGATCGCCGGGGCGGACTTCAAGGAGGTCACACGGGTCCGGGTGCAGGATCCCTACCAGGGGGCGACCCGGGTGGTGACGGGGGATCAGGTGGTGTGTACGTAGGTGGCGCGCGCGTCCAGGGGACATGCGAAGGGCCCCGCCGATTCGTCCGGCGGGGCCCTTCGTGGTGGTACGGGTCAGTTGCCCGACACGGTCACCGTCTGGTCGTTCTTCAGCTCGTCGACCAGCGTCTTGACCTTGGCCTTGTCCCAGACCAGGTTGCCGCCCGTGGAGCCGGAGATCGGCATGTTCATGGACTTGCCGCTGCCGCCGGTGACGCCCTTCATCGCCCAGAACATGCTGCCGAGGTCCCACAGGCTCATGTCCTTGTCGACGGTGAGGCTGTCGAGGCCCGAGCCCATGGTCGGGTAGAGCTTGAAGGGGTTCAGGACGGTCCCGGGGGTCGCGACCTGGTGGGCCAGCGCGGACAGGAACTTCTGCTGGTTCTTGGTGCGCTGGAGGTCGGAGGCCGCGAAGGCGTGGCGGGTACGGACGAAGGCCAGAGCCTGCTCGCCGTTGAGGGTCTGCTTGCCCGCCTTGAAGTCGGCGCCGGAGTACTTGTCCTTGAAGCCCTGGTCGAGGGTCATCTCCACGCCGCCGACCGCGTCGACGATGTTCGCGAACCCGGCGAAACCGATCTCCACGTAGTGGTCGATGTGCAGGCCGGTGTTGTACTCGATGGTGCGGACCAGCAGCGTCGGCCCGTCCTCCGCGTACGCCGCGTTCAGCTTCACCTGACGGCCCGTGCCCTGGAAGGTCTTGCCGGACGCGGATCCCTTGTACGTGGGGATCGTCACGTTCGAGTCGCGGGGCAGGGAGAGCAGCGTGTCGCCGTTGTCCCCGACGTGCAGGATCATCATCGAGTCCGTGCGCTTGCCCTCGGCGGACCCGGTGTGCAGCTTCTTCTTGTCCGCGGCCGACATGCCCGCGCGGCTGTCGGAACCGACGATCAGGTAGTTGGTGCCCTTGCCCGCCTCGGGCCGGTCTATGACCTGCGAGAGAT
The DNA here is from genome assembly GCF_042959425.1 of Streptomyces sp. NPDC007896. Classification (NCBI taxonomy): domain Bacteria; kingdom Bacillati; phylum Actinomycetota; class Actinomycetes; order Kitasatosporales; family Streptomycetaceae; genus Streptomyces; species Streptomyces sp. NPDC007896. The sequence goes on from NZ_JBIBKX010000016.1 coordinate 37,525, forward strand.
CCACGTCACGGTGGAGCTTGGAGTCGGCCCAGAAGTAGGTGCCCACGGAGACCACGACCAGCAGCGTGACCAGCGTGATCGCGGTCCACTTGATCCGCCGCCGCCAGTTCGGCGCGGGGCGCGGGCCACGGCCGCCCTGGCCGCCGGGACCCTGCGGACCACCGGGGCCGCCCGGCGAACCGTAGACCTGCCCGGTGTTGTAATCGGAGCCGTACCCGTTGTCATACCCCTGGCCGTCGTCGTACGTCGGCTGCTGGGGCACCCCGCCGTACGGCGGGGCGGACGGGCGCGGACCGGGCGTTCCCGGGCCACGCTGAACCTGCCGCATGACGCGGGCACCCTCAGGCTGAGCGCCTGCGCTGCCGCGTCCGTAACGGTCGCTGCGGTTGCTGTCGGACCACCCGTCGGGCCAATCGTTCATGCGGACCAGTGTGCAGGTCCACACGGTGTGCCTAACAAGAGACCGGGGAGATCTGGGTCACGCCTGTTGCAGAGCTGATGCAAAGAGACCGCCGCATGCCCCCGCATAGGGTGGACGGCATGACAGACCTGGCGCCCAACCCGGAATCCGATATTCCGGGCAAGCCGACCTCCGCGTCCCGGACCACCCTCAGCCACATCATGACCCACAACGACACCAACCTTCTGGGCACGGTGCACGGCGGAGTGATCATGAAGCTCGTCGACGACGCGGCGGGCGCGGTGGCCGGGCGGCACTCCGGCGGGCCCGCCGTCACCGCCTCCATGGACGAGATGGTCTTCCTGGAGCCCGTCCGGGTGGGCGACCTCGTCCATGTGAAGGCCCAGGTGAACTGGACGGGGCGGACGTCCATGGAGGTCGGCGTGCGCGTGCTGGCCGAGCGCTGGAACGAGTCGACGCCGCCCCAGCAGGTCGGTTCGGCCTATCTCGTCTTCGCCGCGGTCGACGCCGACGGCAAGCCGCGGCGCGTGCCGCCCGTCCACCCGGAGACCGAGCGCGACGAGCGGCGCTACCAGGAGGCGCAGATCCGGCGCACCCACCGGCTGGCACGCCGCCGGGCGATCATGGAGCTCCGGGAGAAGCGGGCGGCGGAGGGGCTGGACTAGTAGGGATGCGAGGGCCGGAAGAACCAGGGGTTCGGTGATGCCGGACGCCCGAGGACCGGGCCGGGAAGTCACCCTGGCCGGTGGCCCTGGCCGACAGTGGCTCCCGGGCGGATGTCAGGGTGACGTCATGACCCTCTCCCCCGCCACCCCGTCCGCCTCCGGCGGACGCCTCTTCGACGCGGTGCTCTGTGACGTCGACAACGTGATCCGCGTCTACGAACCGGACCGCCTGTACGCGCTGGAGCGCGCCGCCGGGCTGGCCGAGGGCACCACCATGAAGGTGGCCTTCGCACCGGAGACGGTGCTTCCGCTGGTGCTGGGCCGGATCACACCGGACGAGTGGGCGGGGTCGATCTTGGAGGGCCTGACCGGGCTGGTGCCCGACGGGACGGCGGTGGAGCTGAGCACGGCGCTCGTACGCTCGCCGTTCCACGCCGACGAGACGGTGGTGGCGCTGCTGCGCCGGGCCCGCGCCCACATGCCCCTGGTCCTCGTCACCAACACCTCGGTCCAGCTGGAGGAGGACCTGGAGGCCCTGGGTCTGACGGACCTCGCCGACCATGTGGTCAGCAGCGCGCGGGTGGGCATCGCCAAGCCCGACCGGCGCATCTACGACATCGCCGTCGAACGGGCCGGCGTCCCGGCGGAGCGCTGCCTGTTCGTGGACGACACCCTGGAGAACGTGGAGGCGGCGGCCGCACTCGGCATGCGGACCGTCCACTACCGCACGCCGGAGGATCTGCGGGGCGCCCTGAACGGCCTGTGAGGCCGCCCGGGGACAAGAACGAGGGGCACCCCGGCGGGGTGCCCCTCAAGTCCGTGGTGCGGACGTGGGTTACGGCAGGTTGCGGGCCATCACGATGCGCTGGACCTGGTTCGTGCCCTCGTAGATCTGGGTGATCTTGGCGTCGCGCATCATGCGCTCGACCGGGTAGTCGCGGGTGTAGCCGTAGCCGCCGAGGAGCTGGACGGCGTCCGTGGTGACCTCCATGGCCACGTCCGAGGCGAAGCACTTGGCCGCGGCGCCCTGGAAGGTGAGGTCCTTGTCGCCGCGCTCGGACTTGGCCGCCGCGGCGTACGTCAGCTGGCGGGCGGCCTCGATCTTCATGGCCATGTCGGCGAGCATGAACTGGATGCCCTGGAAGTCGGCGATCGCCTTGCCGAACTGCTTGCGCTCCTGGACATAGCCCTTGGCGTAGTCGAGGGCACCCTGCGCGATGCCGAGCGCCTGCGCGGCGATCGTGATGCGGGTGTGGTCCAGGGTCTTCATGGCCGTGGCGAAGCCGGTGCCCTCCTCGCCGATCATGCGGTCGGCCGGGATGCGGACGTTGTCGAGGTAGACCTCGCGCGTCGGGGAGCCCTTGATGCCGAGCTTCTTCTCGGGGGCACCGAAGGAGACGCCCTCGTCCGACTTCTCCACGACGAAGGCCGAGATGCCCTTCGAGCGCTTGGTGGGGTCGGTGACCGCCATCACCGTGTAGTACTCGGACTCGCCCGCGTTGGTGATCCAGCGCTTCACACCGTTGAGGACGTAGTCGTCGCCGTCGCGGACGGCCTTCGTCTTCATGCCCGCGGCGTCCGAGCCCGCGTCCGGCTCCGAGAGGCAGTACGAGAACATCCCCTCGCCCTTGGCGAGAGGGGTCAGGTACTTCTGCTTCAGGGCCTCGGAACCGGAGAGGATCACCGGGAGCGAGCCCAGCTTGTTCACGGCCGGGATCAGGGAGGAGCTGGCACACACACGCGCCACCTCCTCGATCACGATCACCGTGGCGAGCGCGTCGGCACCCGCGCCGCCGTACGTCTCCGGTACGTGCACGGCGTGCAGATCGGAGGAGACCAGAGCGTCCAGGGCCTCCCGCGGGAAACGGGCTTCCTCGTCCACCACGGCCGCGTACGGCGCGATCTTCGCCTCGGCCAGCGAGCGGATCGCGTCACGGAGCATGTCGTGCTCCTCGGACGGGCGGTACAGGTCGAAATCAGCCGATCCGGCCAAGGTCTCTCACGCTCCAAAGACGCTAATTACCGTTAAGTAACCCAAATTTTAGGGGTCCGCCCACGGGAGGGATACGTGAGCTTGGCGACAGGAGGGAACCTGCCCGATGAGGGGCCCGAACATGCCCCGACTATGCTCGGGCAGCGCACTGAAGCCATTCACCCCAGGAGCACCCATGGCCCTCAAGATCACCGTGATCGGCACCGGCTATCTCGGCGCCACCCACGCCGCGGCCATGGCCGAGCTCGGGTTCGAGGTGCTGGGGCTCGATGTCGTCCCCGAGAAGATCGAGATGCTGCAGCGGGGCGAGGTCCCGATGTACGAGCCGGGACTCGAGGAACTGCTGCGCAAGCATGTGGCGGGCATCGAGGGATCCACCGGCCGGCTGCGCTTCACCATGGACTGGGCCGAGGTCGGGGAGTTCGGCGACGTCCACTTCGTCTGCGTGAACACGCCGCAGAAGCACGGGGAGTACGCGTGCGACATGTCGTACGTCGACGCCGCGTTCGAGACACTCGCCCCACACCTGAAGGGGCCCGCCCTCGTCGTCGGCAAGTCCACCGTGCCGGTGGGCTCCGCGGAGCGGCTGGCGCGCACGCTCATCGAGCTCTCCCCCGCCGGTGAGGACGCCGAGCTCGCCTGGAACCCGGAGTTCCTGCGCGAGGGCTTCGCCGTCCAGGACACGCTGCACCCCGACCGTCTCGTGGCCGGCGTGCGCAGCGAGCGGGCCGAGAAGATCCTGCGCGAGGTGTACGCGACGCCCGTCTCCGAGGGCTCGCCCTTCGTCGTCACCGACTTCCCGACCGCCGAGCTGGTGAAGACCTCCGCGAACTCCTTCCTCGCGACCAAGATCTCCTTCATCAACGCCATGGCCGAGGTGTGCGAGGCGGCCGACGGCGATGTGGCCAAGCTGGCCGAGGCCATCGGGCACGACGAGCGGATCGGCAACAAGTACCTGCGGGCCGGGATCGGGTTCGGCGGCGGGTGCCTGCCGAAGGACATCCGCGCCTTCATGGCGCGCGCCGGTGAGCTCGGCGCGGACCAGGCGCTGACCTTCCTGCGCGAGATCGACTCCATCAACATGCGCCGTCGCGGCCAGATGGTGGAGATGGCCCGGGAGGCGCTGGGCGGCGGATCGTTCCTCGGCAAGCGGATCGCCGTGCTCGGCGCGACCTTCAAGCCCGACTCGGACGACGTCCGGGACTCGCCCGCGCTGAACGTCGCCGGGCAGATCCACCTCCAGGGCGGCCAGGTCACCGTCTACGACCCGAAGGGCATGGCCAACGCCAAGCGGCTCTTCCCGACGCTCGGGTACGCCGACTCCGCGGTCGGGGCCGTACGCGGCGCCGACGTCGTCCTGCACCTGACCGAGTGGCAGGAGTTCCGCGAGCTGGACCCGGCGGTGCTGGGCGAGGCCGCCTCGGCCCGGGTTCTCCTGGACGGCCGCAACGCGCTCGACCCCGAGGTGTGGCGCCGGGCCGGATGGACGTACCGGGCGATGGGTCGCCCGACCGCCTAGGGCCGGACAGTCCCTGATAACAGTCCCTACCAGTGGCCCTGGTGGGGCTTCGCGGGTGACCCCGTAGCGCTTCGCAGGTGACGGCGGTCCGGCCGAGGCTCAGTCGGCCGGACCGCCGTCAGCACACATTCTCCACGCTCCCGGCGACCGGTGTGGCCGGTTGTCCCACTTCGCGCCCACGGACGGGCTACTTCGCGCGGTACCGGCGCATCTTCGCGCGCGCCCCGCAGACCGACATCGAGCACCAGCGGCCGCGGCCCGCCGGGGAGCGGTCGTAGTACGCCCAGTGGCAGGTCGGTGCCTCACAGGCCTTCAACCGCAGCCAGGTGCCCTCGACGAGCGCCTGCGCGAGGGCCGCCGCGACACGCGACGCGAGTGAGGCCGCCGCGGGGACGAGCCGCGCCGCGCCGTCGTGCTCGTCGACCGTCACGTGCAGCGGAGCCCGGGCCAGCAGCTCGCCGAGGGGGGTCACCGCGCGGTGCGCCGGGTGGCCCGCGTGCGCCAGGCAGGCCGCGCGCAACGACTCGCGCAGCTCGCGGGCCGCCTCGGCCTCGCTCTCCGTGAGGCCGAAGGACGCCCGGCCCTCGGCGGTGTCCAGCAAGTCCGCGCCCGACTCGATGTCCAGGGTGTTCACCAGCGACTGGATCAGAGCCAGACCGCCGGGTGCGGGCGCACGGTCATTCATGGTTGCGACGTTACCTCCTATGCGGGAGCATGCAGTAACCGTTACCTCTTGAAGAGGTCTAGAGGTAACTCGTCGGTGTCGTTGCCAACCCCTCGGAGGAAGTCATGGCTCTCGCCAAGCTGGGTGTCGTCGTCCTGGACTGTCCCGATCCGCGCGCCCTCGCCGGGTTCTACGCCGAGGTGCTCGGCGGCACGGTCGAGGGGGACGGGGACTGGGTCGACCTGAAGGTGTCCGACGGGCCCTCGCTGGCCTTCCAGGCCGCCCCGGGCCACGTACCGCCGCAGTGGCCCGCGCCCGAGGACTCGCAGCAGTTCCATCTGGACCTGACCGTCGACGACCTGGACGCCGCCGAGAAGGGCGTGCTGGCGCTCGGCGCGCGGGCACTCGACACCGAGGACCGTTCACGGACCTGGCGGGTGTACGCCGACCCGGCGGGGCACCCCTTCTGTCTCTGCGCCTGCTGAGGACGAGTGTTCCCTGCGCCTGCTGAGGACGAGCAGGAGAAGCGCGCGGGCGCGGCCGAGGGGACCTAGCCGTCCAGTTCGGCGATCCTCGCGGTCGACGGTTCCCGGCGGCACTGCGCGGCGCGGGCCGTGAAGTCCGCGCCGCGCAGGACGCGCTGGACGTTGCCCCAGGTCAGCAGGGACAGTTCCGACTCGGACCAGCCCCGGCGGAGCAGCTCTGCGATCAGGTGGGGATAGCGGGAGGCGTCCCCGAGGTCGCGGGGGTGGGTGGCGCCGGAGTCGTAGGTGCCGGACAGGCCGACACACCCGGGGCCGGCCACGGCGCGGACATGGTCGAGGTGGTTGGCGACGTCCCGGACCGTCGGGCCGGTCTGCTCGGCGGTCAGCGGCACCATGCACAGGCCGCCCGCCGCGCCCAGCTCGGCGAGCCTGGTCAACCCGGACCTGGTGCGACGGCTGCGCCTGGGCGCCCCGCTCAACCCGGTCCGGGACCGGTACCTGATGTACGTGGGCGGGGCGGACGGCTACACCGACTACCCCGCCCTGGACGCTCAGGCCCCGTCGCCGTCGAGGGACTCGATCGTCGCGACGGACGGACCGCGGGTGGCCTGAAGACCGCGCGCCACGTCTTCCGCGGCACCCAGCACCCGTACCGCGTTCTGCCAGGTCAGCTTGGCGAGGTCGGTCTTCGACCAGCCGCGGTCCAGCAGTTCGGCGATCAGGTTCGGGTAGCCGGAGACGTCGTCGAGGCCGTCCGGGGTGAACGCCGTGCCGTCGTAGTCACCGCCTATGCCGAGATGGTCGACGCCGGCGACCTCGCGCATGTGGTCGAGGTGGTCCGCCACCGTCGACACCGTGGCGACGGGACGCGGGTGGGACTCCTCGAAGACGCGGTGGACCTTCATGCCCTCGGGGGTGGTGTCGAGGTGGTGGAAGCCGTTCGCGCGCATGTTCTCGTCGGCCGCGGCCGTCCAGTCGACCGCCGCCTGGAGGACGAACTTGGGTACGAACGTCACCATCGCCACTCCCCCGTTGGCGGGCAGCCGCTCCAGCACGTCGTCCGGGATGTTGCGCGGGTGGTCGCACACCGCGCGCGAGGAGGAGTGGGAGAAGATCACCGGCGCGCAGCTCGTGTCGAGCGCGTCCCGCATGGTCGTCGCCGCGACGTGCGAGAGGTCGACCAGCATGCCCTCGCGGTTCATCTCCCGCACGACCTCACGGCCGAAGGCCGACAGACCGCCGACGGCGGGCACGTCGGTCGCCGAGTCCGCCCACGCGATGTTGTGGTTGTGGGTGAGGGTCATGTAGCGCACACCCAGCGCGTACAACCCCCGCAGCACGGCGAGGGAGTTGTCGATGGAGTGGCCGCCCTCCGCGCCCATCAGGGAGGCGATACGGCCCTGCGCGCGCGCCGCCTCCATGTCGGCGGCGGTCAGCGCGGCCCGCAGGTCGGAGGGGTGACGGTCGATCAACCGCCGTACGCAGTCGATCTGTTCCAGTGTCGCGGTGACCGCGCCCGGCAGGTCCGAGCGGACGTACACCGACCAGAACTGCGCGCCGACGCCGCCGGCGCGCAGCCGGGCCAGGTCGGTGTGCAGGTGGGCGCTCTGGTCGGCGGCGATGTCGCGGGCACCGAGGTCGTAGCGGACCTGTTCGCGCAGCGCCCAGGGGAGGTCGTTGTGGCCGTCGACGACGGGGAAGTCGGCGAGGAGGGCGCGGGCCTCGTCGAGGGGTGCCGTGGACGTGACGGACGACGTGGCGGACGGCGTGGAGGAGGCCATGCGCGTCACTTCCCGGAGCCGAAGCCGAAGCCGCCGCCGGCGCCCTCGACCTTGGCACGCAGCCGCTTGCCCTTCTCGGTGGCCTGGTCGTTCAGCTCCTGCTGGAACTCCCGCATGCGGGTGAGGAGTTCCTCGTCGTGCGCGGCGAGCATCCGGGCGGCCAGCAGGCCCGCGTTGCGCGCGCCGCCGACGGAGACGGTCGCGACCGGGACACCGGCCGGCATCTGCACGATCGACAGCAGCGAGTCCATGCCGTCGAGGTACTTCAGCGGGACCGGCACGCCGATGACGGGCAGCGGGGTGACGGACGCGAGCATGCCGGGCAGATGGGCCGCCCCGCCGGCGCCCGCGATGATCGCCTTGAGCCCGCGCTCCGCGGCCTGCTCGCCGTACGCGATCATCTCGTGCGGCATGCGGTGCGCGGAGACGACATCCACCTCGTAGGGGATCTCGAACTCGTCCAGCGCCTGCGCGGCCGCTTCCATGACGGGCCAGTCGGAGTCCGACCCCATGACAATGCCTACGACGGGGCTCATTCGGTGATCGTGCCTCTCAGGTAACCGGCTGCGTGGCGGGCGCGCTCGAGGACGTCGTCCAGGTCCTCGCCGTAGGTGTTGACGTGGCCGACCTTGCGGCCGGGCTTCACGTCCTTGCCGTACATGTGGATCTTCAGCTGGGGGTCCCGGGCCATGCAGTGCAGGTACGCGGAGTACATGTCCGGGTAGTCGCCGCCCAGGACGTTGACCATGACCGTCCACTTGGCGCGCGGGCGCGGGTCGCCGAGGGGGAGGTCCAGGACCGCGCGGACGTGGTTGGCGAACTGGGAGGTGATCGCGCCGTCCTGGGTCCAGTGGCCCGAGTTGTGCGGGCGCATGGCCAGTTCGTTGACCAGGATGCGGCGGGCGCCGTCGGCACTCACGGTCTCGAAGAGCTCGACGGCCAGGTGACCGACGACACCGAGTTCCTTGGCGATGCGCAGCGCGAGCTCCTCGGCCTGGAGGGCCAGCTCGTCCGGTATGCCGGGCGCGGGGGCGATCACCGTGTCACAGACGCCGTCGACCTGCTGGGACTCGACCACGGGGTACGCGACCGCCTGGCCGTGCGGGGAGCGGACGACGTTCGCCGCGAGTTCCCGTACGAAGTCGACCTTCTCCTCGGCGAGGACGGGCACGCCGGCCCGGAAGGGGTCGGCCGCCTCCTCGATCGACCGGACGAACCAGACGCCCTTGCCGTCGTAGCCGCCGCGGACCGTCTTGAGGATGATCGGGAAACCGTCGCCCTCGGCCCCTTCGGCGAGGCCCTCCGCCGCGAACGCGGCCACGTCCTCGACGTCGGTCACGATCCGGTGCCGTGGGCACGGCACGCCGATCTCGTCGAGCTTCGCGCGCATCACGCCCTTGTCCTGGGCGTGCACGAGCGCGTCCGGGCCGGGACGGACGGGGATGCCGTCCGCCTCCAGGGCACGCAGATGCTCGGTGGGTACGTGTTCGTGATCGAAGGTGATCACATCGCAGCCCCGCGCGAACTCACGCAGCGTGTCGAAGTCGCGGTAGTCGCCGATGACGACATCACCGACGACCTGCGCCGCGGAATCCTGAGGGGTGTCACTGAGGAGCTTGAACTTGATGCCGAGCGGGATGCCCGCCTCGTGTGTCATACGAGCGAGCTGGCCACCGCCGACCATGCCGACTACCGGGAACGTCACGCTCCAAGGGTATCGGTCGCGCCATGGGGGCCGGTTTCCGCGCCCGCGGTCCGGCTGTGATCCCGTCTGCGGCCCCGGCCGCGGCCCCGGTTTTTTTCCCCGCTGTGACACGCTCTTTCCGGTCCCGTGGGACCGTCCACAGGCACGAGGGCGGCCCGCTGGTTAGAGTGGCTGGGTTGAATTTTTCGACCGATGTCCGACCTACGGGGGCTGGCGACACCATGGGCAGTGCTTCTTCGGGGCTTCACGTACGGCCTCGCAGCGCGGTTCGCCGCCGGTTCGACCAGCTGTTCCGGGAGATCGCGAAGTTCGGGGCAGTCGGCGGAGCGGGGCTTCTCGTCAACCTGGTGACCTTCAACCTGGTGCGCAGCGCGACCGGGCTGCAGGTCGTACGGGCGAGTGTCATCGCCACGATCGTCGCAATCGTCTTCAACTACATCGGGTTCCGCTACTTCACGTACCGGGACCGTGACCGTGGCGGACGCACCAAGGAAATGGGCCTCTTCGTGCTGTTCAGCGCGGTGGGGCTGGTCATCGAGAACGGTGTGCTGTACGTGGCGACGTACGGGTTCGGCTGGGACAGCCCGCTGCAGAGCAACATCTTCAAGTTCCTCGGCATCGGCATCGCGACGCTGTTCCGGTTCTGGTCGTACCGCACGTGGGTGTTCCGTACGGTCCCGGACGAGGCGCGTGAGGTCCTGGAGAGCGCGGAGGCGCTCCTCGACGAGGAGTCGGAGTCTCGACGGTCCCGGGCACGCGCACGGGCGAACTGAGCCGTCCAGGGCCGGTCCAGGGCTGTCCTACCGTCCCGGGCTGTCCGACCGTCCGGGGCTATCTGACCGTTGGTTCCTCGTCCTCCACCAGCGGTGGCCTCTTCAGCGGGGTGCGGGAGAGGAACAGGCCGAACACCGGCGGCTGTGCCTGGAGCATCTCCAGACGGCCCCCGTCCGCCTCCGCGAGGTCGCGGGCGACCGCGAGGCCGATGCCCGTGGAGTTGCGGCCGCTGATCGTGCGCTCGAAGATGCGGGCGCCCAGGTCGGTGGGGACACCGGGGCCCTCGTCCGTGACCTCCACGACGGCCTGGTTGCCCGTGACACGGGTGCGCAGGGCGACCGTGCCGCCTCCGTGCATGAGCGAGTTCTCGATGAGCGCGGCAAGGACCTGAGCGACCGCGCCCGGGGTGCCGACGGCCTGCAGATGCCGCTTGCCCGAGCTGACGATGGCGCGGCCCGCGCTGCGGTAGGCCGGGCGCCACTCCTCCAGCTGCTGCTTGATGACCTCGTCGAGGTCGAAGGTGACGGCGGAGCCGGTACGAGGGTCGCGGGCGTTGGTGAGCAGTCGCTCCACCACGTCCGTGAGGCGCTCGACCTGTGTCAGGGCGATCGTCGCCTCCTCCTTCACGTTGTCCGGGTCATCCGTGAGGGTGATTTCCTCCAGGCGCATGGAGAGGGCCGTCAGCGGCGTACGGAGCTGGTGGGAGGCGTCCGCGGCGAGGCGGCGCTCGGCGGTGAGCATCCGTGCGATCCGCTCCGCGCTGCTGTCCAGGACGTCGGCGACACGGTCCAGCTCGGGGACGCCGTAGCGCTTGTGGCGCGGGCGGGGATCGCCGGAGCCGAGCCGCTCCGCGGTCTCCGCGAGGTCGGTGAGCGGGGAGGCGAGTCGGTTGGCCTGCCGTACGGCCAGCAGGACCGCGGCGACGATCGCGAGCAGCGCGACCGCGGCGATGATCAGGAGGGTGCGGCCGACCTCGCGCGTCACGGCCGAGCGGGGCTCCTGGACGGTGACCGTCTCGCCCTCCTCGCCCTTGGCCGTGGAGTGGATGACGTCACCGCTGGGCTGGAGGCCGAGCTCGACGGGGGCCTGGCCGGGGATGCGGATCACGGCGTACCGGTCTTCCGCGACCTGGTTCTTGAGGATCTCCGCGTTGATGTGCTCGTCGCCGAGGATGCGGCTGTCGACGATGCTGGCCAGGCGCAGGGCCTCGGAGTCCACGCGTTCCTGGGCGCTGTTGCTGATCGTGCGGGTCTCGACGATCACGAGGGACACGCCGAAGACGGCGATCACGACGAGCACGACGGCGAGCGTGGACTGGATGAGACGGCGACGCACGGGGTCCTCCGGGCGGGTGGCTGTACGAGGACCAGTGTGCCTTGACGCCGCGCTGGGCTGGGACAGGGGACGGCGTTCGGGTAACCCGGGGTTCTTCGGCCGCGGGTGGGTGGGGTGCGGGTGAGGTCGTTCCCTGTCCGCGGGCCGGTGGGGGCTGGGCGCGCAGTTCCCCGCGCCCCTGGGGCGGGGCTTCGCCCCGCATCCCCGGCCCGCCCGGAGCCGCCCCCTGTCCCCCCGCCACCCGCCGCCGCGGGGCCTCAGCTCTTTTCGAAGCGGAAGCCGACTCCTCGTACCGTCGCGATGTAGCGGGGGTTCGCCGCGTCGTCGCCGAGCTTCTTGCGGAGCCAGGAGATGTGCATGTCGAGGGTCTTGGTGGACGACCACCACGTGGTGTCCCAGACCTCGCGCATCAGCTGGTCACGCGTGACGACCCGGCCGGCATCGCGGACGAGGACCCGCAGCAGGTCGAACTCCTTCGCCGTGAGCTGGAGTTCCTCTTCGCCCATCCAGGCCCGGTGCGACTCGACGTCGATGCGCACCCCGTGCGTGGCGGGCGGCTGCTGCGGCTCCGCGGCGCCGCGCCGCAGGAGGGCCCGGACACGGGCGAGCAGTTCGGCAAGGCGGAAGGGCTTGGTGACGTAGTCGTCGGCGCCCGCGTCGAGACCGACGACGGTGTCCACCTCGTCGGCGCGCGCGGTCAGGATGAGGATGGGAACGGTATGGCCTTCGGCACGGAGGCGGCGGGCCACTTCGAGGCCGTCCATACCGGGCAGGCCCAGGTCCAGGACGACCAGGTCGACGCCGCCCTGCATTCCGGCGTCGAGCGCGGTGGGTCCGTCCTCGCGCACTTCGACCTCGTAACCCTCCCGGCGCAGGGCGCGGGCCAATGGCTCCGAGATGGACGCGTCGTCCTCGGCGAGCAGTACACGGGTCATGGGGTGATGGTAGTCCGCCGCGGACAGCGCCTGTGGTGTGATCGCCAACCGTAATTCTTACCCGGGGCTGTACGGTTTCTTGCCTGCGGCTGTGGGAAGCGATCTTGCCCGACACCTTCGAATAGGTGTCCGTGGTTCCATTATTACCTGTGATCCATGTCTCAAGTCCTTCCATATGCCACATTGAGATGTCGTATGGTGACCAGACGCCTGTAGCACCACTAGGGGACCTTTGGCGCGTACTTGCCGCTGAAGGTCTCTTTCATGTGCGGGCTGGTGTTCGCCAGCCTTTGAAAGGAATGACCTGTGGCCGGGCCCCAGCGCATCAATGCGCGATGGGCGTGGATCCCGGTGGTCGCCGTCCACCGCTTCGCAATCCGGAGCGGACTCCCCGTGGGCGTGGGGAAGGACGGGCGAATCCCGCCGGTGCCGGCCGCCCCCCACCGGGCGCGTAACGCTCAAGCAGCGCGTCCCGACCAGCAAGGAACGACCATGGCGTCCAGCCTGACGAAGGACTCGGTGACTCCGGGCACCCCCGGTTCCGAGAGGACCTTCTTCGGCCACCCCCGCGGACTGGCCACTCTCTTCATGACCGAGATGTGGGAGCGATTCTCCTACTACGGCATGAAGGCTCTGCTCCCGCTGTACCTGGTGGCACCGGGCGGCCTGCACCTGAGCGCGGCCACCGCGACCGCGATCTACTCGGTGTACCTGTCCCTGGTGTACCTGCTCGCCCTGCCGGGTGGCTGGTTCGCCGACCGTGTCCTCGGCCCCCGCAAGACGGTCGCCGTCGCGGGCGTCATCATCATGCTGGGCCACCTCACGCTGGCCCTGCCGTCGTCCGGCACCTTCTACGGCGGCCTCGGGCTCGTCGCGATCGGTTCCGGTCTGCTGAAGGCCAACATCTCCACGATGGTCGGTCACCTCTACGACGGCCCGGACGACGCGCGCCGTGACGGTGGCTTCACGCTCTTCTACATCGGCATCAACGTCGGCGCCTTCGCCGCTCCGCTGGTCATCGGCACCGTCGGCGAGAACGTCAACTGGCACCTGGGCTTCGCGCTCGCAGCGCTCGGCATGGCGCTGGGTCTGGCCCAGTACCTGCTCGGCGGCCGTCACCTGAACCCGCGCTCGCACGAGGTCCCCACGCCGCTGTCGGCCGAGGAGAAGGCCGCGACGCTGCGCAAGTCCGCGCTGTGGGCGGCCGTCGCGGTGGTCTTCTACTGCATCGTCGGCTTCTCGGGTCACTACACCCTGAACTGGCTGCTGGTCCCGATCACCATCGCCGGTCTGATCATCCCGGTCCTGGTCATCGCCCGGATCAAGCGGGACAAGGACCTCGACCGCGCCGAGCAGTCGAAGATGTCCGCGTACATCTGGTTCTTCGTCGCCGCGGCCGTCTTCTGGATGATCTACGACCAGGGCGGCTCGACCATGTCGATCTTCGCCGACTCCTCCGCCGAGAACACGATCTTCGGCTGGGAGTTCCCGGTCTCCTGGTACCAGTCCGTCAACCCGGTCATGATCATGGCGCTCGCGCCGGTGTTCGCCTGGGCGTGGCTGGCGCTGAACAAGCGCGGCAAGGAGCCGAGCACGGCCACCAAGTTCGCGTCGGGTCTGATCCTGATCGGTGCCTCGTTCTTCCTGTTCCTGGCTCCGCTGACGATCGCCGAGGGTGGTCACAAGGCGGCCGCGATGTGGCTGGTCGCGATCTACTTCGTGCAGACCGTCGGCGAGCTGACGCTCTCCCCGGTCGGCCTCTCCGTCACCACGAAGATGGCTCCCGCGAAGTACGCCTCCCAGATGATGGGTGTCTGGTTCCTGGCCGTCACCGCCGGTGACGCCACGACGGGTCTGCTGTCCATCGCCAACGTCGACCTCAACAAGACGGGCATCGTCGCCCTGGAGGCCACGCTCGCCGTGATCGCCGGTGTCGCGGTGTGGATGTACCGCAAGAAGGTCAAGGTCCTGATGGGCGACGTCCACTGACGTAGGTCCAGGGCTTGCCGGAGGGCCGCCGCATCCTTTGGGGGTGCGGCGGCCCTTCGGCGTTGCGCACGCTCGCCGAGGAACGCGGTCATGGCGTGCCGCGATCGAGGCCTACGACCGTACGGGCGTGTGGGCCGTCGGCATCGGCAAGCCCTGAGCCTCAGGCGCCGGGCAGCTCGTCATGTCGCACGGCCGTGACGAAGGACGCCCAGGCCGCCGCCGGGAGTATGAGGGCGGGCCCGTGGGGGTTCTTGGAGTCGCGGACGGGGACGAGGGGGGTGGGGGTGGGGAGGTTGTCGACGACTTCGAGGCACTGGCCGCCGTCCGAATTGCTGTAGCTGCTCTTGCGCCAGGAGGCAGTGGCCAGCAGGTCGTCGGAGACCTCGACGCACTCGCCGCCGTCCGAATTGCTGTAGCTGCTCTTGCGCCATGTCACGGCTGTCAGGTCGACGGATCGCATGGTGCTTCCTCCAGCATCTGCCCGATGAACTTCCGCGACTCGGCCGGGGACAGCGCCAGGTCGCGCAGCGAATCGTATGCGAGCTGCAACCGCCCAACCGAGCTTGATTCCTCGATGAGTTCACCCCGGTAAGCGGTCTCCGTGTAGGCCACGGTACGCCCGTCCGGCAACCACAGGAACATCACATCGGTGCTGTCCAGGCTGCACGGCCCAGCGCTGAACGGCAGTACCTGGACGGTGATGTTCGGACGTTCGGCGGCCTCCAGCAGGTACTCCAGTTGCTCGCGCCATGCCTCCGTGTCCCGCAGCGCCATGCGCAGCACCGCCTCGTACAGGATGGTTCGGAAGCTCGGCCCCCCGTCTCTGGTCAGCAACCCGGTGCGGCCGAGCCGCGCTTCAACCTGCTGGACCAGCTCCTCTCCCCGGATGTCCCCCACCGCGAGCACCTCGGTCGCGTACCCCCTGGTCTGGAGCATGCCAGGGACCCTCGTGACCCCGAAGTGCCACAAGCTCCCCGCTTCCGCCTCCAGCAGCATGTACCTGCGGTACTGCTCCTTGAACTGCGTCGGATCGCCCACCGCCAGCTCCCACAACGCCAACAGCAACCCCGGCGTCCCGTAATGCCGGTCCAGCGCCTGGGCCACCTCGGGGCTTCCCAGGGTGTGCCCGGTCTCCAGCTTCCCGAGCGTCGACCAGTCCCAGCCCAGTCGCTCCGCGAGCTGCCGCAGACTGACGCCGCTCCGCTCACGTAACTCCCTCACCTCCTCGGCGAATCGCCTGCGCGGCTCCTGGCTGCGGCTCGTCACCGTCCGTCTCTGCGGCATCCCCGTCCTCCCCCTCCGGCGGCTGTGGAATTTGTGGAATTTGGAGTGCCCGGTGTGGAACCAGCGTCCTTCCACGGCATTTCCGCCCTGCTCACGCGGCATGCTCGTACTGCCTGAACACGCACCGTAATTCACCCGGTGCGCTCCGCACAGGCATGTCCGCGACCACGCAACCAAGGAGTGAGCCCCATGACCACCACGACCCTCCCCCGACTCCCCCGCCGCACCCGTACCCGTACCCACGGCACCACCTCCTCCTGGACCCCGCCC
This sequence comes from Streptomyces sp. NPDC007896, assembly GCF_042959425.1. Taxonomy (NCBI): domain Bacteria; kingdom Bacillati; phylum Actinomycetota; class Actinomycetes; order Kitasatosporales; family Streptomycetaceae; genus Streptomyces; species Streptomyces sp. NPDC007896. The sequence continues at coordinate 53,345 of NZ_JBIBKX010000016.1, forward strand.
GGCGGCTGGGCGCGTCCGACCCCCGCGGCGCTGCGGGCGATCGAGGCGGCGCTCGCGCAGTGGTCGGCATGACGGCGCGTACGGCGGTGGCGGCGCCCGGGCCCCCGTACGGCGGCGGCTGCGACGTGTGCGCGGCGCTGCTGACACAGCGGACGGCCGCGAAGGAGGCGGGCCGCACAGGCGAAGTCGCCGAATGCGACCGGGAATTGCGGGCGCACGGCAGACACGGAGAGGGGCGTACTCCATGACCGGGCCGACGTACGACGTGAGCCGCTCCCCCGTTCCCGTCGACGGTTGCGAGGCCTGCCGGGAGTTCGCCGCACGGCGCCACGCGGCGCGCGCGGTGTTCGACCACAGCGCGGTGAGCGACGCGAACGTGCGGATGCGGGCGCATCTGCGGCAGGAGCACGGCGGGTGAGGAGGAGACGGCGGACCCCGCTCGACGACGCGTTCTGGAGCGGGGTCCCGAGCCCGGTCAGCGTCCGGATCTCCTCGACCTGCCGCAACGCCGTTGGCGCATAGTCCCGGTATCCGTTGGTCAGCCGCCGGGGCACGACAAGCCCCGCCGCCTCGTAATAACGCAACGCCCGGACCGTCACTCCGGTCCTGCGCGCCAACTCGCCAACCCGCATGCCCCGACGCCAAACCCGCACCCCGGGGTCCAGGCCAAGCGGACCCCGAGGTGCGGACGGTACGAGGGAGCGTCAGCGCACGCGGCGGCGCGGCAGGAAGACGAAGACCGCTCCGCCGAGCAGGATCGCCGTGCCGGCCACGAAGCCGAGTGCCCGAAGCCCGCCGTGGTCGTTCGCACCGGTCTCGGCCAGGCCTCCGCCGGAAGACGACGACGAGGACGAGGACGACGACGACCCGGAGGACGACCCGGAGCCCGACGTCGTCGCGCCGGAGACGCCGCCCGACTGCTTCTGGACGTCAAGCTCCAGTGAGACAGCGGTCTTTGTCGCCTTGCAGGGAATCGTGATCGGATCGGATCCGGCACTCAGCGTCACGACGATCGTCAGATCACCTGGGCTGAGCGTGGCCTTGCCGTCCGCTCCGGGCTTGTACGTGCCCGTCATATCGCCGAGCGAGACCGGGTCGCCCGTGTTGAGGGCGTCCTTGTTGGCAGGGCCCTCGACCTTGAGGGAGCCGCTGTCATCGCCGCCGACCGTGATCACCATGGAGGGCTTCAGCGCGCCCGCGGGCAACGGGGCGGGGCTGTTCATCACGCCCTTGGCGGTCTTCACCGTGAGGACGTAACTCCCGCCGCTCTTCTTGGCGTTGATCGTCGCCGAAGAGTCGATCTTGGCGGGGCCGGGCGAGGTGCAGGCGAAGGACGTGGTCACGGTCTTGCCGGCGAAGTCGGTCTGACCGTCATCGCCGCCGGAGGTCGAACCACCGGACGTCGAACCACCGGACGTCGTGCCACCGGACGTCGTGCCACCGGACGTCGTGCCACCGCCGGTCGTGGATCCACCCGAAGTCGTGCCGCCGGTGTCGCCACCCGTCGCCGTGCCTCCGGAGGTGGTCGTCCCGCCGGAGGTCGAGCCGCCCGAGGTCGTCGAACCGCCCTCGGCGGCCGTCACCTTGATGGTGGCAGCGGCCGGCACCGCCTCCTGGGGCGTGCACTTGGTGTCCGTCGAGTAGGCGGTGATGGTGTACGCGTCCGGGGTCAACGTGACATCACCCGCCGTCGTCAGCTTGACCTTGCCCGTCATGTCGGACAGCACCATGTCGCCGCCCTTGGGAATCTCCGGGTTCTTCTGCGGCCCCTCCATCGCGATGTCCGCGGTCTGCGCACCGGACGCCTTGAGAGTTCCCGTGGGCTTGACCGAATCCTTCGGCAGGACGATGAGGTCCGGATTCTTGGACGCCGCCTGGACGAACTTCCACACGACCTGGATCTCGTCGCCCACCTTCGCCGTCGCCGGTGCGGTGATCTCCACCTTGGTGGTGCCCTCGACGGGGCCCAGGCCGGAGGCCGCGGGCGGTATGCACTCCGTCTTGTACGACACCTCGGCGGCCTGCGCCGGGACCGCGGCCACTCCCAACAGGATGCCCGCGCCGCCGAGCATCAGCGCCACCCCGGCCGCACTCGTTCTGCGGCCTCCGGGCACAACTCTCCGTCGCATGCTCACGTGTTCCCCTTCGTCGTCGGACTGGTGTCGTGCGGTGCGGAGAGCTGACCGTTCGCCGCGGTCCCCGGAACGTTGTCCGGCGCGAACCACGGCAGGGTCGGGTTCGTAGCGGTGCCGGGTGGCACGGGCGTGGCCGCGGAGGCGCTCGCTCCGGGCACACGGGACGGGCTCGCCCCGACCATGCGGAACGGGGCCGGCCTCGGCACACGGGAGGCGAGTCCGGACAGGCGCAGGCTCCGGTGGCGCCCCGCCCGCCCCGCCGACCTGTGCGGGCGCACCCGGTCCACCACGGCCATCCCGACCCGGAAGACCGCGGCCGGCACCACCACGGCGAGCAGGATCCAGAAGAGGGTCACCCCCCAGGGGCGGCCCACCCCCCAGGGCTGCTCGGCGAGGACCTTCCCGCCGTACCGCAGCGAGACCGTGTAGTCGCCGTGCGCCCCGGCCGCGAGCTCGACCGGCAGCTTGATCTGCGCCTTCTTGCCGGGTGCGATCGTGCCGCGCCAGTCCTGTTCCTCCCACTGCGGCGCGAACACGCCGTGGGAGGTGCCGATCTGGAAGACGGGGTCCTTGACGGCGGCGGTACCGACGTTGCCGACGGTGAAGACGAGCTCGCGCGAGGCCGGCGCGCCGAACCAGGTCAGCAGCCCGCTCGACCCGTCGAGACGGGTGTCGGTGAGCACCGAGAGCCGCCCCCCGCCCACCTCCTTCGGCAGTGGTTCGACCGAGTGCCCGGCAACCATGAAGATCGCGTCGGCCTCCGCCTGCTCCCCCGTGACCGTGGCGACATGCACCACGCACGGGCACGGTTTGGGCGGCTCGGTGACCGGCAGTGCCTTGCTGAAGTGGCCCTGCGCGTCGGTGGTGACGGCCCGGCCGTCGGCGTTGGCGCAGGAGTTGGTGCCGCCGATCACCCCGCGGGACGGCACGGCCTGCCCGCAGATCAGCATCATCAGCAGGGTCTTCGGCCGCCATCCGTTGCCGGTCACGGTGATCGAACCGCCCGTCCCTGCCTCGGACCTGGACAGGCTCACACCGGGTTTCCCGGCCGCGGACGCCGGGGACACCGGTCCCGCCAGCGGGGCCAGGACGAGTGCGAGCGCCGCCACCAGCGCCGACATCCGCGCCTTGCCGCTCAGGACTCCGCTCACGACACCGCTCCCGTCCACTCGACTTCCGTACGCGGCCGTTCAGTCGTCCCGCCGTCCGTCGTACGACGCCTGTGACGTCGTACGCCCCACCAGGCGCCCAGCGCCGCGAGCCCCGCCCCGGCGGTGGCCGCGAGCGCGCCCCACGGCACGAACCGCACCGACGCGGACGCCGTGGCGCGCGCCCCGCCCGCCGCCGTCACCGTCAGCCGTACGTCGACCGCGTCCAGCGCCGGGGGGTCGCGCCAGGGTTCGGTGAGCGTGACGCGGCGGCCGGGCAGGAGGTCGAGCGGCAGGGTGCGAGGGGCGCGGTCCAGGGCCCGGCCGAGGACGCCGTCGGCGCGTACCGCGAGTTTCGGGGTGAGCACGGTGTTGCCTCGGTTGACCAGCTCGTAGGAGATGCGCCCGCCGTGCACGGCGACGTGCTCGACCGTGAGCGCCGACACCGCGGGACCGCCGACCCGCAGCTGGACCCGGACCGCCGAGGACCGGCCGCCCGCGCCCGCCACGATCGCGCCGGGGTGGTCGCCGGGCGTCGCGCCCGCCGGAACACTCACGGTGAACGGCACGTCGGCCCGGGTGTGCGCGGGCACCCGCAGCGAGAGCGTGCGCACCGGGACCCGGCGGCCGTCCCGGTCTCCGGCGAAGGCGATCCACGCGCCCGTGTCCGTGGACTTCCCGGCCGCGCGCACGGTGAGGTCGCCGTTTTTGGTGTTGTCGGCGTCCGCGCCGCGCAGCCGCACGGTCACGGGCCGCGCGCCCGGGTTGAGCACGGACACGGAGTCCTGCAGCACCGTGCCGGGCGCGCCCTCCGCGTAGACGTACGGCCGCCCCTCCGGCGCGCTCGCGGACGGCGCGAGGGACCAGCCGTCGTCGGCCGCGGCCACCGGGGCGGCGGCCGACAGCAGCACGGCGACGGCACAGCGGAGGACGGGGGCGTACGGCATCGGCGGCTCCTGCTGGTCGTACGGTCGTACGGGGGCGCGGCGCCCTCAGCGGCGGGTCGTCTGATGCCTGCGGGTCAGCCACAGCGTGCCCGCCGCGCCCGCGAGCAGCACCGTGCCGCCGAGCGTGCCGAGGGCGATCGCCGAGTCGGCGGGACCGGTCTGCGGGAGCCGGCCGCCGGAGTCGGTGCCGGTCGAGCCCGTCGAACCGCCCGAGCTGCTGGATCCGCCGCTTCCCGAACCGCCGCCCGCCGCCGTGACGTCGAGGGTCAGTGACGGCCCGGGGTTGTTCGTGGGGGTGCAGGTGGTCGTCGTGCCGAGCGCCTTGATCGTGAGCACGCCCGCGGTGAAGGTGACCTTGCCGGTCTTCTTCGGCGTGTACGTACCCGACAAGTCACTGATCTTGATGGGGGTGTTGGCGGGGATCGCGGCCGCGTTGGCGGGGCCGCTCACGGCCACCGTGCCGCTGTCCGCGCCGCCCACCTTGATCACGGCGCTCGGGCTCATCGCGCCCTTGCCGAGCTCCACCGGACTGGAGGAGACGCCCTTCTGCCAGGACATGGTGAGCTTGTAGGCGCTGCCGCTCTTGACGCTCTTGATGTCGATGGGCGAGACGGCGCTCTTGTCGCCGATCGGCGTCTTGCACTGGTAGTTGACGTTCACCACGCTGGCCTCGGCGGCGGGGGCGGCCATCAGCACCGCCGAGCCGGCCAGGGCCGCGGCGATCGCGAGCGCGGCGGTTCGTTTCTGGTACGTCCGGTACGACACCTCGGGGCCTCATTCCTGACGGAACATCAGATCGGCCGTCAAGGTACGCCCGGTCCCTTGTGGAGGGAAGACAAAGTGCGCGCCGGATCCGAGGAGATCCGGCGCGCGTTCGGCAACGTGCGAAGAAGGGTTCGAACCGCGGGTAACCCAAGGTGGGAGTTGCACCCGGGATCGGGTGGGACTACGCGGGCGCTCCGAGTTCCGCCCACACCGTCTTGCCGGTGACCCCCGGGGTGCGTACGACTCCCCAGTCCAGGCACAGCCGCTGCACGATGAACATGCCGTGGCCGCCGGGGCGGCCGGCACGGTGCGGGGTGCGCGGGGCGGGCTGGCCCGCGCCACGGTCGGAGACCTCGACGCGCAGCACCTTGTTGTCACAGGCGATCCGGAGCTCGTCCGGACCCTCGGCATGCAGACAGGCGTTGGTGACGAGTTCGGAGACGACCAGCAGGACGTCCTCGGCGGCGGCCCGCTGGTCGGCGCTCGCGGCGGGCAGCCAGCCCCACGCGTGCAGCGCCTGGCGGGCGAAGTCGCGGGCGAGCGGCACGACGCCGCTCTCGCCGTCGAAGCTCAGCCTGCGGGCCTGACGCCCCCCTGACGGGACGGCCAGGCCGCCGCCCCCAGGTGCCCCGGAAGCGCCGCCGTCGCCCGACTCCGGGCCGCGGTCGCCCGGCGAGTAAGGCCGGGTGGTGCTCATCAGCGCTTCACCTCACCGATTCACCAGTTTCACGATTCAAGACTCAGCACTCAGCATGTGGTACGCGCCGCGGGTGCTTCCGCACTCAGGGCCTTCCGGACGAATATCTACGACGATCACCTACGACGTTCCCACCGATTGTTGCCGACATAGTCAGGATGTCTCCTGCCCGACCGATCCGTCGGAACACCCCCTTTGTTCGACGGGGATGGTGTGACGCGGGCGACGCCGCGATCGCAGGGGGACTCCTGAGCATGCCGAGGCGGGGCCCCGACCGCCCCGCCTAGTCGGCCAGGGCCGCATCGAGCGTCTCGTGGACGGTGAAGACGGCCTCCGCCCCGGTGATCTCGAAGACCCGGGCCACCACCGGCAGCATCCCCGCCAGGTGGACTCCGCCACCCGCGGCCTCGGCCTTCAGCCGGGCGCCGAGCAGCACGTTCAGCCCGGTGGAGTCGCAGAACTCCAGTCGCGAGCAGTCCACGACCAGTCGCGAGTGCCCCTTGTCAAGGCAGTCATCGAGTGGCTCACGCAACAATTCAGCCGTGTGGTGATCCAACTCACCCGCGGGGGTCACGACGGCGCTTGAGCCCTCTTCCCGCACCTCGACTAGAAGCCGGCCCGACTGTGCGCTGCCGACCGTCTGGCGGTCCATGCCGTCTCTCTCCCGAGCGTCGCGACTGCTGATGTACGCACTCGAACACTACGCCTTCCACACGATCCCCGACACCCGAACAACCCCCCGAAAATGGACATTTCATCACGTAACGCACTTGCGGGCGGCGCGCGAAAGCGGGTAGGGCTAGTAGCGACACCTATTCGACACGGCCGGCTTCGGAGGCGCCGCACACCGCAGTGCACGCATTGGCATCGGCGGCCATATGCCGAGAACGATGGAGGACACCATGTCACCCCGGCTCGACGGATCGCAGACCCAGACGGCGACGTCGACACCTTCTCCGGAACGCCAGGAGCGTCTCGACGAAACCGGAACCAGCGGACTCGACGGACTCGACGGACTTCCCGAGATCCCCCCGTACGACGAGGTGGGACCGGTGGACGCACGGGCCCTGTCCAAGACCCTCTTCGAGCGGCTGGAGTCCCTCGAAGAAGGCACCCACGACTACTCGTACGTGCGCAACACGCTGGTCGAGCTCAACCTCGCGCTGGTCAAGTTCGCCGCCTCCCGCTTCCGCTCCCGCAGCGAGCCGATGGAGGACATCATCCAGGTCGGCACGATCGGCCTGATCAAGGCGATCGACCGCTTCGAACTGAGCCGCGGCGTCGAGTTCCCCACCTTCGCGATGCCGACCATCATCGGCGAGATCAAGCGCTTCTTCCGCGACACCTCCTGGTCCGTGCGCGTACCGCGCCGACTGCAGGAACTGCGTCTCGGCCTGGCCAAGGCGGGCGACGAACTCGCCCAGCAGCTCGACCGGGCACCCACGGTGGGCGAGTTGGCGCAGCGCCTGGGCATCACCAACGACGAGGTCCTCGAGGGCATGGCCGCCTCGAACGCCTACACGGCCAGTTCGCTGGACGCCCAGCCCGAGGAGGACGACTCCGAAGGCGCGCTCGCGGACCGCATCGGCTACGAGGACCACGGACTCGAGGGCATCGAGTACGTGGAGTCCCTCAAGCCCCTGATCGCCGAACTCCCCTCGCGCGACCGGCAGATCCTCTCGCTGCGCTTCGTCGCCAACATGACGCAGTCCGAGATCGGTGACGAGCTCGGGATCTCGCAGATGCATGTGTCGCGACTGCTGTCGCGGACGCTGGTGCGACTGCGGAAGGCACTGACGGTCGAGGAGTGACGGTCGGGGAGTGACCGCTCCCTGCCCCCTCCGGCACCTCTCTCTTTCAGCTGAGAGCGGTCCGGCGCCGACGGCGCCGGACCGCTTTTTTTCTTGCGCCTTCCTTCCTCCCTCTTTCCTCAAAGGGCCACCCCCGTCACTATGAGCACTCCAAACTGGCTGGTACGTCAGGACGGGAGCGAGTGACCGCACGGGGTACGAGGAGGCCGACACATGGCTCAGGACGACGCGGGCGCGTCCGACACGCGGCTCACCGAACTGCTGAGCGCCGACACCGACAGCGCGTATCCGGCCCTCCAGGAACTCCGCGAGCGGCACCGCCCGTCCGTCCTCGCCTACGCCCGCCTGTGCACCCGCAGCGAGTCGGCGGCGCGGCAGCTCGCGGCGCAGGCGTTCACCCTGGCGGCCCAGGAGACGGCGCGCGGCTCGAACCCGAGCGTCCCCTGGCGCCACCGGCTCCTGCTGCTGGCGGGGCAGGTGGCCGCCTCGTGGGCGAGGGACGAACGGGCCGCCGGCCTCGACCCCGGTCTGCTCCTCGTGCTGAGCGCGGCCGGCCCCGGCGGGCCCGTGCCGCCCATGCTCGCCCCGTTCCAGTCCCTCCCGTCCCGTACCCAGGGCCTGCTCTGGTACGGGGTCGTGGAAGAGGAGCCCGCCGACCGGGCGGCCGTCCTGCTCGGCCTCACCCGTGAGGACGTGACGTACGGCGGGCAGCCCGCGCTGCAGGCCCTGGGCCAGGCCTGTCTGAAGTCCCGGCTCGCCGCCTCCGACGACCCGCGCTGCGGGGACTTCCGGCGGCTGATCGAGGAGTCGCTGCGGCCGGACAACCCCCGTTCCAGCCCCGACCTGCACGCCCACATGGCGCACTGCGCGCACTGCACGACGGCGTACGAGGAGCTGTCCGCCCTGCGCGACCATCCGCGCACCGCCCTGGCCGAGGGACTGCTGCCGTGGGCGGGCACGGCGTACGTCATGAGCGAGGCGGCCGAGCCCCGGCCCGGCGTCCCCGCCTCGTCGGGGCCCTGGCCGCCGTCCCGCCGCTTCGTCCTGACCTCGGCGGCGGCCCTCGGCGTCGCCCTGGTGCCGCTGCTGTTCGTCGTGCTGTCGTCGGGCGGCTCGCCGTCCCAGAACACGGCGGGCTCGGTCACCACCCCGTCGAGCCTGCCGCAGGTGACGGTGACGGCGACCGTCTCGGCGACCCCCTCGCCCCCGGCCCCGCTGCCCTCCGCGACCAGCAAGTCCCCTTCCCCGACGCGGAGCCCCTCCCCGTCGAGATCGGCCAGTCCGACGCCGTCCCCCACGCCCGCCCCGGCCTACCCGCCGGGCAGCGACTACGCCCAGGTCGTGAACGTCGCCTCGGGCCTGTGCCTGGACATCCGCGACGGCGACCTGACGCAGGGCACGGACGTCGTCACGGCCCCCTGCACCTCGGCCCGCACCCAGCGGTGGCGGGTCGACTCCGGGCGCGGCGTCCTGCAGTCGTACGCCGACTCCGACCTCTGTCTGGACAGCCGCGGCTCCGTCGACAACGGCGTCGGGATCTGGGACTGCGGCTCGATCGACGGCAGCCACGGCCAGAACCTGAGGTTCACCGTGGACGACGACGGCGTGATCCGCCCGTCCATCGCCGTCGAGACCGCGGTCACGCCTAGCGGCGGGGACGGCCTGTCCCTGCTGCCGCTCGGTGGGGGTACGAGTCAGCGGTGGCGGGCGGGGGCCTCGTGACCCCCGGCGTCATGACCCCCGGCCTCGTAACCCCGGCCTCGTAACCCCGGCCTCGTAACCCCTGCGTCAGAGCTCGCGTACGCCGCGCCGCCAGACGCCGGTGACCAGCGGTACGCCCGGCCGGTAGGCGAGGTGAACGTGGCTGGGCGCGTCCAGGAGGGCGAGGTCGGCGCGGGCGCCGACGGTGAGGCGGCCGATGTCCGTGCGGCGCAGGGCCGCCGCGCCACCCGCCGTGGCCGACCAGACCGCCTCGTCCGGGGTCATCCCCATGTCCCGTACCGCCAGCGCGATGCAGAACGGTACGGAGGAGGTGAAGGACGAGCCCGGGTTGCAGTCGGTGGAGAGGGCGACGGTCACGCCCGCGTCCAGGAGGCGACGGGCGTCCGGCCACTCGGCGCGGGTGGAGAACTCGGCGCCGGGGAGCAGGGTCGCGACCGTCCGGCCGTTCGCCAGGGCCTCGACGTCCGCGTCCGTGAGGTGGGTGCAGTGGTCGGCGCTCGCCGCGTCGAGTTCGACGGCGAGCTGGACGCCGGGGCCGTACGAGAGCTGGTTGGCGTGGACGCGCGGATGCAGGCCCTTGGCCTTGCCGGCCGTGAGGATCGCACGGGCCTGGTCGCCGTCGAAGGCGCCCTTCTCGCAGAACACGTCGACCCAACGGGCGTACGGGGCGCAGGCGTCGAGCATCTCGCCGGTCACCAGGGCCACGTACGCGGCCGGGTCGTCGGCGTAGTCCGGGGAGACGATGTGCGCGCCGAGGTAGGTGACCTCGTCGGTGTGCGCCGCCGCGATGCGCAACGCGCGGGCCTCGTCCTCGACGGTGAGGCCGTAGCCCGACTTGGTCTCGAAGGTGGTGGTGCCCTGGCGCAGGGCCTCGTGGAGGTAGTGCGTGAGGTTGCGCTCCAGGTCCTCGTCACTGGCGGCGCGGGTGGCGGCGACGGTGGTGCGGATGCCGCCCGCCGTGTAGCTGCGGCCCGACATGCGGGCGTTGAACTCCTGGGTGCGGTCGCCCGCGAAGACCAGGTGCGAGTGGGAGTCCACGAAGCCCGGGATCACCGCCCGGCCACCGGCGTCGACCCGGTTGTCAGTGGCGGGTGCTTTTCTTGAGTCACCGGTCCACGCGATGCGGTCGCCTTCGATGACGACGGCCGCGTCCTGGATCAGACCGAGGGGAGAGCCGTCACCGAGGGAGGGATCGTTGGTGACCAGACTGGCGATGTTGGTGATGACGGTGGTCGTGCCGGTGGTCGTGCCGGTGATGCTGCTCATGGCGTCCTCGTGGGGGCGGAGTTCGGCGGTCGTCTCTAGGCGCGCAGGGCTTCGACTGCCTGCGCGAGGGCCTGCGGCACATCGGGAACAAGGGCGTGCGCTCCGTCTCGTACGACATGCCGGCCGCCCACGACCGTGTGCCGTACGTCGGCCGCCGTCGCCGCGAATACGGCCGTCTCGGCGCCCAGGCGCGGCACCGGCCCCGCTGTTCTGACCGAGTCGAGGGCGATCGTCGTGAAGTCGGCGAGCGCGCCCGCTTCGAGGATGCCCGCGTCCTGCCAGCCGAGGGCCGCGTGGCCGTCGGCGGAGGCGGCGCGCAGCAGGGCGGCCGCCGTCCAGTGACCGCGGGTGCGGGTGCGCAGGCGCTCGTTCAGCTCCATCGCGCGGGCCTCTTCGAGCAGGTCGATGACGGCGTGGCTGTCGGAGCCGAGGGAGAGGGGCGAGCCGGCTCGCTGGAGGGCGACGGCGGGGCCGATGCCGTCCGCCAGGTCCCGTTCCGTCGTCGGGCACATGCACGTGCCCGTCCGGGAGTCGCCCAGCAGCGCGATGTCCTCGTCCGTGAGGTGCGTGTTGTGGACGCCGGTCGTGCGGGGGCCGAGCACGCCGTGGTCGGCGAGCAGCCGCGTCGGGGTGCATCCGTGCGCGGCCTGGCAGGCGTCGTTCTCCGCCGTCTGCTCCGACAGATGCACGTGCAGCGGGGCCCGCCGCTCCCCGGCCCAGCGCGCGACCGTCGCCAGCTGTCCGGCGGGCACGGCCCGTACGGAGTGGATGGCCGCACCGATCCGTGCGTGATCACGATCCTTGAGAAGTGAAGAGCGTTCCGCCCAGGCCTCGGCGCTGCCGTCGGAGAAGCGGAGCTGGTGGTGGTTGGGCTGCTGCCCGAAGCCGGAGGACACGTAGGCCGTGTCGAGGAGGGTGATCCGGATTCCGGCCTCGCCCGCGGCCGCGATGAGCGCCTCGCCCATCGCGTTCGGGTCGGCGTACGGGGTGCCGCCGGGGGTGTGGTGCACGTAGTGGAACTCGCCGACGGCCGTGACGCCCGCGAGCGCCATCTCCGCGTACACGGCGCGGGCGAGCGCGTGGTACGTGTCCGGGGTCAGCCTGTCCGCGAAGGAGTACATGATCTCGCGCCAGGTCCAGAAGGTGCCGGAGCCGACCTGGACGGTGCCGCGCAGAGCGCGGTGGAAGGCGTGCGAGTGGGCGTTGGCGAGACCGGGGAGGGTGAGTCCGCGCAGGATCTCGGCGCCGGGGGGCGGGGTGGCGGTGTTCTCGCGGACGGCGGTGATCCGGCCGTCCGTCACGTCCAGGGCCACGCCCGGCTCGACGTGGGTGTCGAGCCAGGCATGTTCAAGCCAGTACGTCTGCGTCACCTGCAGGCCAGCCCTTCGAGTACGTCGGCGAGTGCGGTCACCCCGGCCACGCAGTCGTCCTCGGCGGCGTACTCGGCCGGGGAGTGCGAGACACCCGTGGGGTTGCGTACGAACAGCATGGCGGTCGGGACGGTCCCGGAGAGGATTCCGGCGTCGTGTCCGGCGCCCGTGCCCAGGACGGGGACCGTGAGTCCCGCGGCCCCTTCCCCGTCCTTGCCCAGGATGCGGGCGAGCTCGTCGCGCAGGGCGTGCTCGAACTCGACGACGGGGGTGAACGACTCGCGGACGACGTCGAGTTCGACGCCCTGGGCCTCCGCGTACTCGCGGGCGGCCTTCTCGACGCCGGTGACGACCGTGTCGAGGGTCGCCTGGTCGGCGGCGCGGGAGTCGAGCCAGCCGCGCACGAGGGAGGGGATGGCGTTCACGCCGTTCGGCTCGACGGAGATCTTGCCGAAGGTGGCGACGGCACCGGCGAGCTGGGCTTCGCGGCGGGCGGCGAGCACGGTCTCGGCGTACGACAGCATCGGGTCGCGGCGGTCGACGAGCCGGGTGGTGCCCGCGTGGTTGGCCTCGCCCCGGAAGTCGAAGCGCCAGCGGCCGTGCGGCCAGATGGCGCTGGCGATGCCGACCTGGTCGCCGCTGAGGTCGAGGGCGCGGCCCTGCTCGACGTGCAGTTCGACGAAGGCGCCGATGCGGGCGAGGCGCTCGGGGTCGGGACCGATGGTGTCGGGGTCGTGTCCGGCGCGCTCCATGGCCTGCGGGAGCGTGATGCCGTCGCCGTCGGTCAGCCGGTGCGCCTGCTCGACGGTGAGCTGTCCGGCGGCCAGTCGGGAGCCGACGCAGGCGAGTCCGAAGCGGGCACCCTCCTCGTCGCCGAAGTTGACGATGGCGAGGGGACGGGTGAACTCGGCCTTACGGGCGCGCAGTTCGTCCAGGGCGGCGAAGGACGACACGACACCGAGGGGCCCGTCGAAGGCCCCGCCGTCGGGCACGGAGTCCAGGTGGGACCCGGTGACCACGGCGTCGCCCTCGGCGGGGTCGCCGAGCCAGGCCCACTGGTTGCCGTTGCGGTCCAGCTCGTAGCGCAGCCCACGGGACTCGGCCTGGGCCCGGAACCAGGCCCGGCAGTCGGCGTCGGCCCCGGTCCAGGCGAAGCGGCGGTAGCCGCCGGAGGCGGAGCTGCGGCCGACCGGCAGCAGCTCCGCCCACATGCTGTGGAAGGTCACGCGGCGCCGCCCTCGTCGCCTTCGCGCATCGGGATGCGCACGCCGCGCTCCTGGGCGACGGACTCGGCGATGTCGTACCCGGCGTCGACGTGCCGGATGACGCCCATGCCGGGGTCGTTGGTGAGCACGCGGCGGATCTTCTCGCCGGCCAGCTTGGTGCCGTCGGCGACGGACACCTGCCCGGCGTGGATGGAGCGGCCCATGCCGACGCCGCCGCCGTGGTGGATGGAGACCCAGGAGGCGCCGGAGGCGACGTTCACCATGGCGTTCAGCAGTGGCCAGTCGGCGATCGCGTCGGAGCCGTCGAGCATGGCCTCGGTCTCGCGGTACGGGGAGGCGACGGAGCCGCAGTCGAGGTGGTCGCGGCCGATGGCCAGGGGCGCGGCGAGCTCGCCGGACGCCACCATGTCGTTGAAGCGCTCGCCGGCCTTGTCGCGCTCGCCGTAGCCGAGCCAGCAGATCCGGGCGGGCAGGCCCTGGAAGTGGACGCGCTCACCGGCCAGCTTGATCCAGCGGTGCAGGGACTCGTTCTCGGGGAAGAGGTCGAGGATCGCCTTGTCGGTCTTGGCGATGTCGGAGGCCTCGCCGGAGAGGGCCGCCCAGCGGAAGGGGCCCTTGCCCTCGGAGAAGAGGGGGCGGATGTAGGCGGGGACGAAGCCGGGGAAGGCGAACGCCCGCTCGTATCCGGCGAGCTGGGCCTCGCCGCGGATCGAGTTGCCGTAGTCGAAGACCTCGGCGCCGGCGTCCATGAAGCCGACCATCGCCTCGACGTGCTTGGCCATGGACTCACGGGCGCGGGTGGTGAAGCCCGCCGGGTCCTTGGCGGCCGCGTCGGCCATGTCGTCGAAGTCGATGCCGATGGGGAGGTAGGCCAGCGGGTCGTGGGCCGAGGTCTGGTCGGTCACGATGTCGATCGGGGCGCTCTCGGCGAGCATGCGGGGCAGCAGCTCGGCGGCGTTGCCCAGGAGGCCGATGGAGAGCGGCTTGCGCTGGTCGCGGGCCTCGACGGCGAGCTGGAGGGCGTGCTCCAGGGAGTCGGCCTTCACGTCCAGGTAGCGGTGCTCGATGCGGCGCTCGATGGCCCGCGGGTCGACGTCGATACAGATCGCGACGCCGTCGTTCATCGTCACGGCGAGCGGCTGGGCGCCGCCCATGCCGCCGAGGCCCGCGGTCAGGGTGATGGTGCCCGCGAGTGTGCCGTTGAACTTCTTGGCGGCGACGGCGGCGAAGGTCTCGTAGGTGCCCTGGAGGATGCCCTGGGTGCCGATGTAGATCCAGGAGCCGGCGGTCATCTGGCCGTACATCGTGAGGCCGAGGGCCTCCAGACGGCGGAACTCCTCCCAGTTCGCCCAGTCGCCGACCAGGTTGGAGTTGGCGATGAGGACGCGCGGGGCCCACTCGTGGGTCTGCATGACGCCGACGGGGCGGCCGGACTGGACGAGCATCGTCTCGTCCTGCTTGAGGGTCCGCAGCGTGCGGACCATGGCGTCGAAGGAGCGCCAGTCGCGGGCGGCCTTGCCGGTGCCGCCGTAGACGACGAGCTTGTCGGGGTGCTCGGCGACCTCGGGGTCGAGGTTGTTCTGCAGCATCCGCAGGGCGGCTTCCTGCTGCCATCCCAGGGCACTCAGTTCCGTACCGCGCGGCGCTCGGACGGGGCGGGGTCCTGACATGGTCTGCCTCCCAGCGGACTGTTGCAGTAGATATTCACATCCTGACTTCTTGAATAGAGCTAGTCAATAGATGAGTGGGCCAGCGGGGGCGTGGCGCGGATGTTTGGCTGGGATGTATGGGTACAGACAGGGACACGACGGAGGATTCAGTGAGCGATGGGGCGGCAGTGACCGGGGTGTCTTCGGCGGGGACGCCTTCGACCGGGATGCCTTCGACCGGGATCTCTTCAGTGGCGGCGCCTTCGGGTGGGGCTTCGGCGACCGGGGCGCCTTCGGGTGGGGCGCCTTCGGCGGGCGGGGGCGAGTCCGGCTCCGATCGCGTGGCGCGGCGCGACGATGCCGTCCGGGCCGCCGTGGAGCATGGACTGCTGGGGCCCGAGGCCCCCATCATCGCCCTCCTCGACGTTCCCGGCATCAAGGCCTCGGTGGCGGAACTGCGGGCCGCCTTCGACGCGGTGACGGCGCCGGGCACACCCGTGCTGCACGCCTTCGCGGTGAAGGCGACCCCGCTGGTGCCCGTACTGCGGCTGCTGCACGAGCACGGCATCGGCGCGGAGGTCGCGAGCCCCGGCGAGCTCGCCCTCGCACGGGCGGCCGGCGTGCCGCCCTCCGAGACCGTGCTCGACTCACCCGCCAAGACGATCGCCGAACTGCGCGAGGCGCTGGCACTTGGCATCGCCGTCAACGCGGACAACCCGCAGGAGCTGGATCGCATCGACGACCTGGTCGGGGACCTGCCCGACGGGCCGAACGGCGGTCCCGCGGGATCACCGCTACACCCCCGCTCCCCCATCGGAATCCGCGTGAACCCGCAGGTCGGCGGGGGTTCCATCGAGGCGTTGTCCACGGCGACGGCAACCTCGAAGTTCGGGGTCGCGCTGCGCGACGAGGGCGCCCGGGAGTGGATCGTCCAGGCGTACGCCGACCGGCCGTGGCTGACCCGGCTGCACGCGCACACCGGATCGCAGGGCATTCCGCTCTCACTGATGGCACGGGGGATCGCGGAGACGTACGCGCTTGCCGAGGAGATCAACCGGCGTGTCGGGCGGCAGCAGATCGACACGCTCGACATCGGCGGCGGACTGCCGGTCAACTTCGGCTCCGACGTCACGACCCCGACGTACGCGCAGTACGCACGGCTGCTCGCCGAGGCGGTGCCGGGGCTCTTCGACGGGCGGTACGGGCTGGTCACCGAGTTCGGGCGGTCGCTGCTGGCCAAGCACGGGACCGTGGTCGCGCGGGTCGAGTACGCGAAGTCCGCCGGAGGCCGGCCGGTCGCGGTCACGCACGCCGGGGTGCAGATCGCGACCCGCACGGTGTACGCGCCCGGGTCCTGGCCGCTGCGGATCGCCGCGTACGACGCGTTGGGGTACCCCAAGGCGGGGCCGGACGTCGTCCAGGACATCGCGGGGCCCGCCTGTTTCGCGGGCGACCTGCTCGCCGAGGGGCGCGCGCTCCCGCTGCTCGAACAGGGCGACTACGCGGCGGCGTTGGACACGGGCGCGTACTACTTCGCCCACCATTACGCGTACAACTCCCTGGCCCGGCCGGGCGTTTACGGCTTCGCGTCGGTCGAGGGCGGGAACCGCGACGGCGGCAGGAGTACGGACGTGCGGTTCGCGGTCGTACGGGAGCCGCAGGGCGTCGAGGAGATCGTCGCCGAGTCGGGCGGCGCGCGGCCGACAGCGCTCACGGCGCTGTAGCACCCGGCACCCGGCGGCACCCGGCGCCCCGAAATAGAACACGGCGTGCCTGGCCTCGCCGCGCACCCCTGTGGACCTGCGAGCGCCCTCCGGTGCGCCTTCACAACGCTCTCACCAGCATCCGAACAGCGCCAAGAGGGCTGAAAATATGGTCAGTTGACCCACCTTAGCCACCGCGCGCATGTTCCACAGGAAAATGCCAGATCCCTCACCCGTAGCGCACACGTTGCGTAACTTCGGCGTCACTCGGCCGAACCCTTTGGCGGGAGGGGATACGTGGTGCCCGGAATCGACGAGTGCCTACTGGAAGCCATGCGACTGCCCGGTGCCCGGGGCGCCGCGGTGGTCGACTGGACCAGCGGGCTGGCCCTGGGCACGGTCGGGGACGCCCCGGGCGGTGACCACGAGACGACCGCGGCGGAAGCGGCCGAGCTCGCCCGGCTCGCCGCGGAGCACAAGGCGTTCGCCCCGTCCGACGGGTCCGACTGGTCCGAGCAGGAGACCCCGGTCGAGGACCTGATCGTCAGCAACCGTGACAGCTACCACCTGCTGCGGTTCGTCAGGACCACGTTCGACAGCAGCGTGTTCCTGCATCTGTGGCTGGACCGGGCGGACGGCAATCTCGCGCTGGCCCGGATCCGGCTCGGTGAGATGGCAGGACGGCTGGTGCTGGGATGACGACGGTCAGAACACCGCCCGCACTCGAACTCGCCGTGCGCAAGGACAGCGGCCAAGACCACGACAAGCACAACGACACCAACACCAGCACCGACACCGACACCGACACCGACAGGGCGGCGGTCCCCGTCGGCCTCTCGCCCATGCTCAGCCGACTCGCCGCCGAGCGGGCCACCGGCGTGCTGGTGCGTGAGCGCGGGGTGCTCTACCTCTGTGACGGCGAGGTCGTGCACGCCGAGAGCCCCGCCACCCCCTCGCTCGACGTGCTGCTCACCGCGCGCGGAGTGCTGGCGGCCGAGTCCTGGCGGGAGGCGGTCGCCGAGGCCGGGGCGCGGCGGCGGGTCGGGCGGTTCCTGGTCGAGCGCGGCCGGATCGCCGAGGGCGCGCTGGAGCTGTGCCATCTCGGGGCGCTGTACGACGCGGCGTACTTCGTGCTGGGGCCGAGCAGCACTCCGGCCCGGTTCCGGTACGGGGCCGCGCACTGGCTCGGTCCGGTGCGTCCCGTGTCCGTGGCCGCGGTGGAGCGTGAGACGCTGCGCCGCCGCCAGCTGCTGCACCGGGTCTGGCCCGACCCGGCGACGGACACCGCCCCGTTGGCGCGCGCCCGGCGCGCCGCCGAGCCGTCGGTCCCCCTGCGCCAGTGGGCCGTGCTCGGCCGGGTGGACGGTCTGCGGACCGCGTCGGACATCTCGCTCGCCCTGGGGCGGCCCGCGTTCCACACCCTCGTCGACGTCCGCCGGCTGGCCGCGGCCGGGTTCGTCACGGCGGCGAACGCGCCGGAGCGTGCGCCGTTGCCCAAGGTGCTCACCCAGTCTTCCGCCGATCCCGACGTCGCGTTGTTGCGCCGGCTCCGAGACGCGCTGGAGGCCCTGTGATCCGCGCGCTGCGACAGCGTGCCGAGAGGAGACTGCTGATGGCGGCGGAACCCGAAGTCCTCGACGAGCTGCACCGGTTGAGGGCCCGCGTGCCCCAGTTGACCGGTGCGCTGGCGGCCAGCGTCGACGGACTCGTACTCGCCCACGACACGCCCGGAGTGGAGCCCGAGGGCGTGGCCGCGCTCACCGCGGCCGCGCTGGGGGTGGCCGTGCGGATGGCGGACGCCACCGGGCAGGGCGAGTTCCGCGAACTGCTGGTGCGCGGCGTCGACGGCTATGTGGCGACGTACGCGGCGGGCGGCTCCGCCGTGCTGACGCTGCTGGCCCAGGACCGGGTCAATGTCGGCCGGCTGCATCTGGAGGGGCGCCGTTCCGGCACCCGGATCGGCGAGCTCGTGGAGGCCGCGACGGCGCGCGGTGAACCGGTCGCCCCGGCGCGGGCTCCCGCGCGGCCCGCCTCCATGCCGACGCGCACCCGTACGGCGCGCGGCACGCCCCGCACGCCCCCGACCCCCACCCCCAACACCCCCACCACATCGGAAAGCTGACCGAAGAGTCGGACCGAGAGTCGGACCGAAAAGTCGGGCCGACAACCCGAAAGGAAGAACCACACCATGACCAACACCGAAACCGCGCTGAAGGAAGCACTCGCCTCCATCGAGGGTGCGACCGGAGCCGCCCTCGTCGACTACACCAGCGGAATGGCGCTGGGCACGATCGGCGGCAGCAAGGGCTTCGACCTCACCGTGGCGGCGGCCGGCAACACCGACGTGGTCCGCGCCAAGATCCGCACCATGGAGCACCTCGGGCTGAAGGGCGAGATCGAGGACATCCTGATCACGCTGTCCGACCAGTACCACCTGATCCGGCTGATCAAGGGGCGCGGCGGCAACGGGCTCTTCCTGTACTTGGTCCTCGACGCCAAGCGGTCCAACCTGGCGATGGCCCGGCACCAGCTGAAGAGGATCGAGGCGGACCTCGAGGTGTAGCGACCCCCAGTCGCCGCCTCGGGTCAGCGGCGTCGCGCTCCGCCGGGCGCGGCGTCGCCGGCCGCCACTCCGGTGCTCCGGCAGGCCTTGACCGGCTTTCCGGCGGGAGCACCGGCACGTCGGCCGAGCCAGTCGACGCGCACCCAGATCAGCGCCTCCTCGGCGCGTTCCCGGCGCCCGAGCCAGCCGGCCTTCAGCCACAGCCCGACGCCCGCACCGGCGAGCAGCATGCCGCCCGCGGCGGGCACCGCGAAGGAGCTGCCGAGCGCGGCCACGAAGGCGAGCAGCAGCCACCAGCGATGGCCCCGGCGCCAGTTGCGTACCGTCACGGCCCGGTCCTGGAGCACGTCCTGCTTGCTCGCGCGTGCGGCCGAGCGGACGAGTGCGGCGTACCGCTTCCTGCGGGTGTACGCCACCACGACCGCCGCGAGGATGAACAGCGCGGCCCCGGCCATGACCCCGATCCGGCGTCCGGTCAGCCCCGGCAACAGCACCCCGATACCGGCCGCGAACACCCCGAACCACCACAGTGGTGCCGCCCCGGCTCTCACCACGACGGCCACCCGAGCCAGGCCCTGTCCTCCGCGCGCCACGTTCTCCGCCTCCCGTGCTTGCGTCTTCGGCTGCTTGCGTCTTCAGCGTCTTTGGGCGCGCACGCTAACGAGCGAAGGTGAGACGAGTCTGAGAAGCGGGGCCACTCCACCGAACCGTGACTGCTCCGCCGAACCCCGACCCCCGCATGGGACCGCGGCTACTCCACGAACAGGCCCCTGGCCGCCGCCCGCGCGTCGAACTCCTCCAGCCGCGTCTGGGCGTCCGGGATGTCGTCGCACATCGCTTCCAGAAGGACGCGCCCGAGGAGCATCGGGGAGCAGGCCGTGTCGAAGGCGAGCCCGGTGCCGACGGCGGCGGGCAGGAGCAGGTCCGAAACCTTGGCGACCGGCGCGAACGCGGAGTCCGCGACCGTCACCACCGTCAGCCCGGCCCCCTTGGCGTAGGCGAGCGAGTCCACGACCTCGCGCGGGTGGCGGGGCAGCGCGAAGCAGAGCAGGGCGGTGGCTCCGGCGTGCACGGCCGCGTCGATGCGGTCGTGCAGCATGGTGCCGCCCTCGTGCAGCAGCCGTACGTCCGGGTGGACCTTGGCGGCGAAGTACGCGAAGCCGTACGCCTGGGAGGCGGCGGCGCGCAGTCCGAGCACCGGGAGCGGACGGGAGGCGGCGAGCAGCCGTCCGGCGCGCTGCACCGGGCGCGGGTCGGCGAGCACCTCGGCGAGGTGCTTCAGGTTCTCGATCTCGGCCTCGACGGCCTGCTGGTACTCGTTGTACGAGCCCGGGGTCGCCGACTGTTCGGTGGGCGCGACCTCGCGCAGGTGCTTGCGCAGCGCCGGGTAGCCGTCGAAGCCGAGCGCGACCGCGAAGCGGGTGACTGAGGGCTGGCTGACCCCGGCGAGTTCGGCGAGTTCGACGCTGGAGAGGAACGGCACGTCGGCGGCGCTGCGCACCATGCTGTGCGCGATGCGCCGCTGGGTGGGCGTCAGCCGGTGCCCCTCGAAGAGCGCCTGCAGCCGCCCGGCGGGACTGTCCATCACACTCTCGTCGGCATTCACGCCGGCCTTCACGTCGGCCTTCACCCCGGCCTTCGCCTCCGCGCTCACGTCCATGCTCCTGTCCACGCTCATGACTCGCTCCCCCTCCAGATGTCCGTGAACCGGTCGAGCAGCGCGGCCGCCGCCGTCACGTCGTCCGTCAGCGGCCGGTCGGTCTGGTCCAGGCCGAGCACGGACTCGGCCAGTTCCATCGCCCGTCCGACCGGCAGCTCCGGGTCGGGCCGCAGATCGCGCTGGCGCAGCGCCCGTACGGCGGAGACCAGTTCGCAGCCCACGACGAGACGGTAGGCACCGCACGCCCGCAGTGTCTGCCGTGCGGCGAGCGAGGCGAAGCTCGCCTGTTCCTCGACGCCCCGGGAGAGTACAGCGTGGCCGAGCGAGGCGGGCGCGGAGAAGGCGCGCAGGTCGCCGAGGGCGGCCGCGGCGGCGTACTCCAGGATCATCACGCCGGAGGACGCGGGCTCGTGGTCGGCGAGGAAGGGGCGCAGGCGGGTGTAGGCGGGTTCGTTGAGGGTGGAGAGCCGGGAGGTCGACAGCCGCGCCACCTGTGTGACGGCGAGTCTGAAGTGGTCGAGGGCGAGGGCGAGTTGGGCCTGGTAGAAGCCGCCGTGGTGGTACGCGGCCATGTCCTCGGGCGAGATGAGGGGGTTCTCGGCGGCGGCGTTGATCTCGACGACCAGGACCTCTTCGAGGGCGTCCGCGGCGTCCTGCGCGGGCCCGTGGATCTGCGGGACGCACCGGAAGCCGTACGGGTCCTGGATCCGCCCGAGCGGCGGGGTGGGCCGGTCCGCCGCTCCGATCAACTCCCGCATCCGACGGGCCACTTCGGCCGAGCCCTTGTGCGGGCGCGCGGCGTGCACGGGTGCCGCGTACGCCTCGTGCGATCCGTCGACGGCCAGCAGTGACAGCGCGGCGACGACCTGTGTGGCCTCGATCAGCCCCCGCAGCTCGTCCAGGGCGAGCGCGGACTGCCCGAGGGTGAGGGCGTTGCTGCTGATGAGGGCGAGGGCGTCGTTGTTGTCGAGGGGCTGGGGTTCGGGGGGCAGTCCCTGCCCGACGGACGACACCTCCTCCCCGAAGGACGCCACCCTCTCCCCGAGACCGAGCGGCGACAGCCCCTGGGCCTGGACCGACGGAGCCTGTACCTGGGGCGGCGCACCCTGCTCCGGGGACCGCGACTCGGACGGTACGGCCGACACGGACGACGTCCGTGAGCCGTCCGGCCCCCGCCAGGGATGCTCCCCCACCAGCGCCAGCCCCACCTGGGCCAGCGCCGCGATGTCCCCCGTACCCACCGACCCGAACTCGTTCACGACCGGGTACGCGCCGGTCTCCAGGGCCTCGCACAGAGCCGTGACGACGGTGGGCCGCAGGCCCGCTCCGCCCGCCAGGAGCTGGTTGGCGCGGACGGCGAGCATGGCCCGAACCTGGCGGGCGGGGAGCTCCTCGCCGATGGCACCGGCGTGGCTGCGCAGCAGGCGCAGGCCGTGCTCGGCGGCGGCCTCGGTCGGCACGTCCTCGTTCCGGTTGGCGCCGACGCCGGTGGAGCGCCCGTAGACGCGACCGGTGGCGGCGATCTGCCGGGCGGCGTCCCAGGACTGCTCGACGCGCTTCATCGCCTCGGTGCCGGGAACGGGCCGTGCGGCCCCGTCGGCGAGCCGCACGATGTCGGCGACACCGGTGCTGCACCCGTCGAGCACCACCAGACCGGCGGTGAGACCGGCCACCACCGCACGCGGCGTGTCCGCATTCCGAGACGACATAGAGCTCAAACTCCCCTCAATCCCGACATTGGATCTTGCCTGGCGGTCATAAGTAACCAGCGATTAACACCGGACCGTTGACAACCTATTCAGGTACAGAGAACTCTGCATGACGATATGCAGACCGGGCAAGGGACACCTCATGATCCAGTTCGACACGGTCCACAAGCGCTTCCCCAACGGCACCACCGCAGTCCACGACCTCTCTCTGGAGATGCCGGAAGGCGGCGTGACCGTCCTCGTCGGATCTTCCGGTTGCGGTAAGACCACCACCCTGCGGATGATCAACCGGATGGTCGATCCGACCTCCGGCACCATCCGCGTCGGCGGCAAGGACGTCCTCGAGCAGGACGCGGCCGAACTGCGCCGTTCCATCGGTTACGTCATCCAGCAGGCCGGCCTCTTCCCGCACCGCACGGTGCTCGACAACATCGCCACCGTGCCGCTGCTGCTGGGCTGGGGCCGCAAGAAGGCCAGGGCGCGGGCGGCCGAGCTCCTGGAGACCGTCGGTCTCGCCGCCGACGCCGGCAAGCGCTACCCGCACCAGCTCTCCGGCGGCCAGCAGCAGCGCGTCGGCGTGGCCCGCGCGCTCGCCGCCGACCCGCCCGTCCTGCTCATGGACGAGCCCTTCGGCGCGGTCGACCCGGTCGTCCGCACCCAGCTCCAGGACGAACTGCTCCGCCTCCAGAAGGAGCTCAGCAAGACCATCGTCTTCGTCACCCACGACATCGACGAGGCCGTCCGGCTCGGCGACCAGATCGCGATCTTCCGCACCGGCGGCCATCTGGTGCAGTGCGCGACCCCGGCCGACCTGCTCGCCCGCCCCGCGGACGACTTCGTCGCCGACTTCCTCGGCGCCGAGCGGGGCCTGAAGCTCCTCTCGCTCCAGCACCTCGCCGACGTACCGCAGGGCCCGGCCCCCGAGGGCGGCGCCTGGACCCTCGTCCTCGACGAGGCCCGCAAGCCGCGGCACTGGCGTGCGACGGCGGACGACGCCGAACTCCCCGTACGACCGCTCAAGGACACCGACTCCCTGCTGGCGGCGCTCAACGAGTCCGTCGCCTCGCCCACCGGACTGGTGGCACGTGTGGACGCCGACGGCGTGCTCACCGGCGTCACCTCCCGCGACGACATCCATGAGCACGCGAGCAAGGCGCACGGCACCCACGGCACCGCGAGCGTGGCGATATGACCGTCGACTGGTCCTGGATAGGCGACCACACCCACGACCTCGCCTCCCTCGCCCTCTCCCACCTCCAGGCCGCGCTGCTGGCCGTCTTCTTCGGCCTGCTGATCTCTCTCCCGCTGGCCGTCGTGGCCCACCGGGTGCGCGCCCTGCGCGGCGTCCTCCTCGGCCTCTCGAACGTCCTGTTCACGATCCCGTCGATCGCGATCTTCGTCCTCCTGCTCCCGGTGAGCGGCCTGACCCGCACCACCACGGTCATCGGCCTGACGGTCTACACCCTGGTCGTCCTGCTCCGGAACACGGTCGAGGGCCTCGACTCGGTCCCCGTGAAGACCAAGGAAGCCGCCAAGGCGATGGGCACCCGCCCGCTGCGGACCCTGCTCACCGTCGAACTCCCGCTCGCCCTCCCCGTGATCATGGCGGGCGTGCGGATCGCGACGGTCATGTCGATCTCCCTGGTCTCCGTCGCCACCTACATCGGCGACGGTGGACTCGGCCAGCTCTTCACGGACGGCTTCCAGCGCAACTTCCCGACGCCGGTGATCGTCGGCGTGGTCCTGACCCTGCTGCTCGCGCTGGTCGCGGACGCGCTGCTGGTCGCGAT
Organism: Streptomyces sp. NPDC007896; assembly: GCF_042959425.1. Lineage (NCBI taxonomy): Bacteria > Bacillati > Actinomycetota > Actinomycetes > Kitasatosporales > Streptomycetaceae > Streptomyces > Streptomyces sp. NPDC007896. Next base: position 77,506 of record NZ_JBIBKX010000016.1, read on the forward strand.
CCAGTACGTACTCACTCCGTGGACGAGGCGGCGAGCCTGACATGTACGAACTCTTCAAGAACCTCGCCAAGTGGCTGGTCAGCGGCGATCAGTGGGCCGGCACCGACGGCATCGCGCACCGCATCGCGGAGCACCTGGAGTACTCGCTCCTCGCCACGCTCATCGCGGCCGCGATCGCGCTGCCGCTGGGCCTGCTGATCGGTCACACCGGCAAGGGAGCGTTCCTCGCCATCAACCTGTCCTCCTTCGGCCGCGCGCTGCCGACCGTGGGCCTGGTCGTCCTGGTCTTCCTGGTCAGCGGCCTGTCCCTGTGGTCGGTGTACGTGGCCCTTGTCGTCCTCGCGGTACCGGCCATCGTCACCAACACCTACGCCGGCATGAGCGCCGTCGACCCGGAGGTCAAGGACGCGGCGCGCGGGCAGGGCATGCGCGGCCACCAGGTCCTCTTCCAGGTCGAGATCCCGCTCGCCCTCCCCCTGATCATGACGGGCCTGCGTCTCTCCCTCATCCAGGTGGTGTCGACCGCCACGATCGCCGCGTACGTCAGCTTCGGCGGCCTCGGCCGGTACGTCTTCGACGGCCTGGCGCAGCGCGACCTCGTCCAGGTCCTCGGCGGGGCGGCGCTGGTCGCGATCGTCGCCGTCGTGCTCGACCTCGCGCTGGCCGGACTCCAGCGCTACCTGTTCCGTCACCGCCGTACCGCCGCCCACTGAGGAGCCGAAGAACCATGAACCGTAGGACTCTGCTCGGCGGCCTCTTCGCCGCGGCCTCCGTCCCCGCCCTGGCCGCATGCAGCAGCGGCATCACCTCGCTGGACGGTTCCGGCGGCGGCAGCGGCGGCGGATCCGGATCCAGCGCCGGCGGCGTGACCATCGGCACCGCCAACTTCACCGAGAACCAGATCCTCGGCTACCTGTACGCGGGTGTCCTGGGAGCCGCGGGCATCAAGACGAAGGTCCGCCCCAACCTCGGCTCGCGCGAGATCGTCGTGCCCGCGCTGGAGGGCGGCGACATCGACCTCCTCCCCGAGTACCAGGGCAGTCTGCTCCTGTACCTGGACGCGAAGGCCACGGACACCGAGGCCGGCGCGATGCAGAACACGCTGACGACCGTGCTCCCCGGCGGCCTCGAAGTCCTCCCCTACGCGGCGGCCGAGGACCGCGACAGCTTCGCCGTCACCAAGGAGACGGCGGCCAAGTACGGTCTGACCTCCCTCGCCGACCTGCGCAAGGCCAACGGCAAACTGGTCCTGGGTGCCGCCGCCGAGATGAAGAAGCGGGTCGTCGGTGTGGTGGGCCTCAAGGACCGCTACGGGGTGGAGTTCAAGGAGTTCAAGTCCCTCGACTCCTCGGGCCCGTTGGTCAAGGGCGCCCTGAAGAAGGGCGACATCGACGTCGCCAACGTCTTCACCACGGACGTGGACGTCATCGAGAACGGCTGGGTCGTCCTCACCGACCCCCTCAACCTGATCCCCTCCCAGCACATCGTCCCCCTCATCGCCTCCCGCAAGGCCGACGCGAAGGTCCGCAAGGCCCTGGCCACCCTCGGCAACGTCCTCACCTCCGATGAACTGACCAAGCTCAACCGCCTGGTGGACAAGGAGAAGAAGGACCCGGACGCGGTGGCGAACGCGTGGCTGAAGAGCAAGAAGCTGGCGTGATTCCCTCCCTTGGGGCTGCGCCCCAGACCCAGTGGGTGGTTCTTCGGCCGCGGGTGGGCGGGGGCTGGTCGCGCAGTTCCCCGCGCCCCTAAAAGCCCCGGGTTCGTCCGGCATTCGAGGGCGAGGCCAAAGGCCGTGCCTCTCTCGCCCCGGCCCACGTCTTCAGCCCGTCCGGCGTTTGAGGACGAGGCCGTTCAGGCCGTGCGGGGGTCCAGGGGGCGCAGCGCCCCTGGCGGGGGGTCTGGGGGCGGAGCCCTCAGGTAGGGATGGGACGGGTGGGGGCGGCGGGGGCGAAACCCTTGTGGGGTTACACCCGGACCGCTGAGCCCCGTTCGCTCATCGTCGGCGCGCACAGGATCCGCTTCTTCCGGACCCGTTTACCCTCGATCGCCGCGACGGTCAGGCGTGCGGCCTCCGCGGCGATCTCCGGGAGGCCCCAGTCCACCGTGGTCAGCGGTGGGGTGAGGACCCGGGACACGGGGTGGTCGTCGAAGCCGACCACGGAGATGTCCCGGCCGACGGAGAGCGAGGCCTCGGCGGCGGCGGCGTACACCCCGTACGCCAGTGAGTCGGAGAAGCAGAAGACGGCGGTCGCGGGCCGGGGCCCGTCCAGGAGGCGTCGGGCGACGACCGTGGCCTCGCCCAACTCCTGCGGACAGGGGACCAGTTCGGCACGCAGCCCGAGCCGTTCGGCGGCCTCGCGGACGTACACGTCGGCGGGCCGGTCCGGCGTGCTCGGCCGGGTCGGGGTCAGCACGGTCACCCGGCGATGACCGAGCCCGTACAGATATTCCAGGACCGAGTCGATGCCGGCCCGGTTGTCGAAGATGACCTGCCCGGCGGTACGGGCCGTGCTGAGCGAGTCGCCGACGGCCACCACCGGCAACGCCTCGGCGATCGCCGCCCACCCCTCGGCCGAGGGGTTCACCGGCGACACCAGCAGTGCGTCGACACGCTGGTCGCGCAGCTGCTTGGCGAGCTTCAGCTCACGGTCGGGGTCACCGCCCGCGTCGAGGATCAGCGCGTAGCGGTCGCCGGCCAGCAGCTCCCGGCCGATGGCGGCCATCAGCTGCTGCTGCCAGAGGTCCTGGAGGTCGCCCGCGAGGACACCGACCATGCTGGTGCGACCGCTGGCGAGGGCGCGGGCGATGGGGTCCGCCTCGTAGCCGAGGTCGGCGGCGGCCTTGCGCACCCGTTCCTCGGTCTCCTTCGAGACGTGCTTGCCACGCAGGGCGTAGGAGACGGCGGCGGTGGAGAGGCCCGTGGCCTCGGCCACCTCCCGGAGGGTGGTGCGCTTATTGGGCCTGGCCATGCCGGGAAGCCTACCGGGACGCGTCCACATTGTGGGCGCACGGCCCGGCCGGCCCCTGGCCGATCCTCCGGCCGACCCCCGCCTGACCCCCGCCCGCACCCCGCCTCCACCCCCGCCCGCGCCCCGTCCGCACCCCATTCCCGCCCCGTCCGCACGCTTGACGCCCCCTTGTTAACCGCTTAAGTTAATCGCATCAGTGAAGCGCTTAACCTCAGTACACCCAGCAAGGACCGCCGCGTGCCCACCGACGTCCACCAGCACATCTGGCCGCCCGCCTTCATCGAGCTGCTGCGCGCCCGCACCGCACCGCCGTACCTCGACGGCTGGACCCTGCACCTGGCGGGCGAGCCGCCGTACGAGGTCGACCCGGCCGACCACGACGTCACGGCCCGCACCGCGCTCGCCCACGCCGACGGCCTGGACCTGGCCCTGGTCTCCCTCTCCAGCCCGCTCGGCATCGAACACCTGCCGTCCGCCGAGGCCGCCCCGCTGCTCGCCGCCTTCCACGACGGCGCCCTCGCGCTCCCGGCCCCCTTCGGCGTCTGGGCCTCGGCCTGCCTGGCGGAACCGGACACAGACCCGGACGCGGTCGAGCGCGAACTCCGCCGGGGCTGCGCGGGCCTCCAGCTCCCCGCCACCGCCCTGCTGGACGCGGCCGGCTGGGACTTCTGCGCGCCCCTCCTCGACGTCCTCACCCGCCACGACAAGCCGCTGTTCGTCCACCCGGGCACGGCCCCGCCCACCCCCGGCACCCCGCCCTGGTGGCCCGCGCTGGTCCCGTACGTCCACCAGATGCACGCGTCCTGGTTCGCCTTCCGCGCCTTCGGCCGCGCCCGTCACCCCCGTCTGCGCGTCTGTTTCGCCGCCCTCGCGGGCCTCGCCCCGCTGCACGGCGAACGGTTCGCGGCGCGCGGCGGCGGGCGTGGCGAGGTCGACTTCGACGCCTTCTACGAGACCTCGTCGTACGGGACGCGCGCCGTGGACGCGCTGGTGCGGGCCGTCGGCATCGACGTGGTCGTCAGCGGCAGCGACCGCCCCTACGCCTCCCCCACCGTCCCCGACCTCGGCGCGGCCGCCGCCGTCCACGCCCTGCGCACCGCCAACCCCGCCCGCCTCCTGAAGGGAGCCACCCCATGACGTACGAGGCCCTGCCGGACCGCACGCTCGACAAGCGCGAGCTCCAGGCCCTCGTCGACGACCTCGCCACCCGTCCCGAACTCTGGCGCGAACAGGTCGCGTTCTCCGACGAGGAGCGGCACTACGCGTCGCTGTACCGCGACGAGTACGTCGATGTCTGGCTGCTGTGCTGGACCCGGCGCAACGACACCGGCTGGCACGACCACGACATCTCCTCCGGCGCGGTCGGCGTCGTGCAGGGCGCGCTGACCGAGTCCAATCCGCGCATCGGCGGCAGCCATCTGTCCGTCACCGTCGGCACGGGCGAGTCCTTCTGCTTCGGTCCCGAGCACATCCACCGTCTCACCGGCGCCACCGACGACGCGGTGTCGATCCACGCGTACTCGCCGCCGCTGTGGCGCCTGGGCCAGTACGACATCACCGAAGACGGCCTGATGCGCCGGATCTCCGTCTCGTACGCGGACGAACTGCGGCCCCTGGACCTCCCCGCGGACAGCTCCGCCGCCGGATCAAGGGGCGGTATCCGGGCAGCGATGATCTGACGACGATTCCATCAAGGATCACCAAATCGACACTCAGGGTGAGCGTGCGTGTGCGTACGGTGATGGGGCGCTACAAGCACAACTCCTGGGGGAGCGTCATGCCCTCGAACCGCAGGGCCTTTCTGGCGGCGACCACCGCCTCCGTACTCACCACCACCGCGTCGACTCCGGCCGCGGCCGCGCCCCGCTCCCGGCCTACGTCCGCCCGCGCGGCGCTCGACGAACTCCTCGCGGGCAACCGGCGGTACGCCGCCGGACGTCCCCGTCATCCGCACGAGGAGCGCGCCCGGCGGCATGTCCTCGCCGCCGGGCAGCACCCGTTCGCGGTCGTCGTCGGCTGCATCGACTCCCGCGTCCCGCCCGAGCTGGTCTTCGACCAGGGGATCGGGGACCTGCTCTGCATAAGGACCGCAGGGCAGGTGCTCGACGAGGCGGTCCTCGCGTCCGTCCAGTACGGGGTGGAGGAGCTGGGCGTCCCCCTCGTCCTGGTACTGGGGCACGAGCGCTGCGGGGCCGTCGCGGCGACGCTCGAACACCTCCGTACCGGGGCGCCCGTGCCCGGCCATCTCGGCCTTCTGGTGGACGAGATCACGCCCGCGGCGCTCCGTACCCGGGCGGTGCCCGGGGACTGGGCCGACCACACCGTGCGGGCGCACGCGGCCTGGGTCCGGGACGCGATCCGGGCGGACCCGGCCTTCACTCCTGCGCATGTGGCCGCCGCGCGGTTCGACCTCGACTCCAGCCTGGTCACCCTCCTCCCCTAGAACGTGTCCGGCGGATGTCGGGTCTCACGGCGGTCGACGCGACCGGCGCGCTCGGGGCACTGGCCCCGGCTGCGCCACCGGGGGTGCAGCCCAGCCCCGACAGGGGGGCTATCCCCAGTGCCACGGGGGCCGTCGCTCCCTAACCTGGACAGCATGACCGGTAGGGAAGCGGGCGGCGACGCCGAACTGAAGAAGGAACTCGACGCCACCCTGCACGCACGCAGGGAGTTGGGCGAGGAATACGAGTCCGCGCTCGTCGACTCGTTCCTGGAGAAGGTCGAACAGCGCCTCGACGGCGCGGTGGACCGCCGGGTACGACGGCAGCTGGCCGAGCAGCAGATGGTGGTGGCCCGCGGTACGCGCTCCCCGGAGGGGACGTCGGATTCGTGGGGGGAGCGCTTCGGCTTCGGGATCGTGTCACTGGTCCTGGCGGTCCCGCTGTCCGCGATCGGCGGCGGTGTGGCGCATCTGTCCGGCCTGTTGGTCGCCTGGGCCGGCATCGTGGGCGTCAACGTGGTCCAGGCCGCGCGCGTCACCCCGAACTTCTTCGGCCGCCGCCGGGGCAAGTCGGGCTCCGACTGGGAGGACTAGGCCTAGGTCCTGTCCGGCGGATCATGCCGCGGACGCGGGGCCTGGAGCGCGGTACTTCGGCGTGCATGTGGAAAGGGCCCGGCACCTGTGACAGGTGCCGGGCCCTCTCCACGTGTTGCGCGGGGACCGCCGCACCCCCGTTACCGGGGGGCGGGACGACGGCGGTCCCCGCGAGGGACGCGGGCCGGGTCAGGGCCGGGCTTGCGCGTCCGTGGCGTCCATGGAGGTCCGGGAGCCGCTCCGGAGGTCCTTGGCGCCGTTTTGGCGTCGGCCGAGGCGGGGAGCCGCTCCCGCCCTGCCGACACCCACTAATGTGCCGGACCCGTGTTAAGCGGGTGCTGCGCGGACGTGACGCGCTCGTACCACTTCCGCGAAGTTCCCTGCCGAAAGGCAGGAAGATCCCCCTCAGGAGGGGAACTTCGGGAAATATCCTCCTGCCACCTGCGGAAATCGCCCTGACCGGCGCCTTCCTGCCCGCGGGACGCCCATCGGCTCCTACTGCTTGGCGCCGCCCTTGGCGAGGAAGGACAGCAGGTCCTGGCGGCTGACGACACCGGTGGGCTTGCCCTCGACGAGCACGATCGCCGCGTCGGCGCTGCCGAGCACGGACATCAGGTCGCCGACCGGTTCGCCGGAGCCGACCTGCGGCAGCGGCGCCGACATGTGCTTCTCCAGCGGGTCCTGCAACGAGGCGCGCTGGGTGAACAGGGCGTCGAGCAGCTCCCGTTCGACGACCGACCCGACGACCTCGGCGGCCATCACGTCCGGGTGACCGGCGCCCGGCTTGACGATCGGCATCTGCGAGACGCCGTACTCGCGCAGCACCTCGATGGCCTCGCCGACCGTCTCGTCCGGGTGCATGTGGACGAGGGAGGGGATGGTGCCGCCCGCCTTGTCGTTCAGGACGTCAGCGACGCGCGCGCTCGGGCCGGAGTCCTCCAGGAACCCGTAGTCGGCCATCCACTCGTCGTTGAAGATCTTGCTGAGGTAACCGCGCCCGCTGTCGGGGAGCAGCACGACCACGACGTCGTCGGGTCCGAGCCGCTCGGCCACCCGCAGCGCGGCGACCACGGCCATCCCGCAGGAGCCGCCGACCAGCAGCCCCTCCTCCTTCGCGAGCCGCCGCGTCATCTGGAAGGAGTCCTTGTCGGACACGGCCACGATCTCGTCGGCGACCGTCCGGTCGTAGGCCGTCGGCCAGAAGTCCTCACCGACACCCTCGACGAGGTACGGCCGCCCGGACCCGCCGGAGTACACGGACCCCTCCGGGTCGGCGCCGACGACCTTGACCTTGCCGTCGCTCGCGTCCTTCAGATAGCGCCCGGTCCCGGAGATCGTGCCGCCGGTGCCGACGCCCGCCACGAAATGGGTGATCTTCCCCTCCGTCTGCTCCCACAGCTCGGGGCCGGTGGAGTGATAGTGCGAGAGGGGGTTGTTCGGGTTGGAGTACTGGTCGGGCTTCCAGGCGCCGGGCGTCTCACGGACCAGCCGGTCGGAGACGTTGTAGTACGAGTCCGGGTGCTCCGGGTCGACGGCCGTGGGGCAGACGACGACCTCGGCGCCGTACGCCCGCAGCACGTTGATCTTGTCGGTGCTCACCTTGTCGGGGCAGACGAAGATGCACTTGTAGCCCTTCTGCTGGGCCACGATGGCCAGCCCGACCCCGGTGTTTCCGCTGGTCGGCTCGACGATCGTGCCGCCGGGCTTGAGGGCCCCGCTCTCCTCCGCGGCCTCGATCATGCGCAGGGCGATGCGGTCCTTCACGGACCCGCCGGGGTTGAAGTACTCGACCTTCGCCAGGACGGTCGCCTGGATGCCCCCGGTCACGTTGTTGAGCCTCACCAGCGGGGTGTTGCCGACGAGACTGATCATCGAGTCGTGGAATTGCACCGTTGTCTCCGGAGCTGCGTTTTAACAGGAATGGTCCCGTCAGCCTAAGGCCCTGGGTGACGGTTCACTCGCCGTTGAGATTGGCCGACCTGCTCCACGGGGCAAGCAGTGGTTGTACGGCTACGAGGAGGTGGCGGCGACGTATGTCGAGCTTGTCGAGGGCGAGGGTGGCACGGCGGATCGCGGCGGGCGCGGCGTACGGCGGCGGCGGGATCGGGCTGGTCGGTGCCGCGGCGGTCGGGGTGGTGCTGGCCGAGGTGCAGCTGGCGAAGCGCCATGTGGGCAACGGGCACGCGCACGCGCCCCGCGCCGACGGTCTCTACGGGTACGCGTACGCCGTGCAGGACGGGCCGCCGCTGCGGCTGACCATGCTGGGTGACTCGACGGCGGCCGGGCAGGGCGTGCACCGGGCCCGCCAGACGCCCGGCGCGCTGCTGGCGTCCGGGCTCGCCGCGGTCGCCGAACGCCCCGTCGAGATGCGCAACGTCGCGCTGCCCGGCGCCCAGTCCGACGACCTCGACCGGCAGGTCGCGGTCGCCCTCGCGGACACCTCGCGGGTGCCGGACGTCTGCGTGATCATGATCGGCGCCAACGATGTCACCCACCGGATGCCGCCGACACGGTCGGTCCGCCATCTGTCGGCCGCGGTGCGACGGCTGCGTACGGCGGGGGCGGAGGTCGTCGTCGGGACCTGCCCCGACCTGGGCACGGTCGAGCAGGTCCAGCAGCCGCTGCGCTGGCTGGCCCGCCGCGCCTCGCGCCAGCTCGCCGCCGCGCAGACGATCGGCGCGGTCGAGCAGGGCGGCCGTACCGTCTCGCTGGGCGACCTGCTGGGCCCCGAGTTCGAGGCGAATCCGCGCGAGCTGTTCGGCCCCGACAACTACCACCCCTCGGCGGAGGGGTACGCGACGGCGGCGATGGCCGTCCTGCCCACCGTCTGCGCGGCGCTGGGCCTCTGGCCGGCCGAGGAGGAACGCCCGGACGTCTCCCGTCGCGAGGGCTTCCTGCCGGTCGCGCGGGCCGCGGCGGAGGCGGCGTCCGAGCCGGGCACGGAGGTCACGGCTGCCATGCCCACGGGGCCGCGGGGCCCGTGGGCCCTCCTCAAGCGCCGTCGGCGCCGGCGCGTCCCCGCCACGGACCCGGCTCCCGCGCCGACCCCGTCCGCGTGAGACACCGGGCGCCGTCGGGGGTGCGTCCTGCCGCCGCGGGCGCGTGGGGGCTGGTCGCGCGGTTCCCCGCGCCCCCCAGGGCGGGGCGTCGCCCCGATTCCCCGCCCGGCCGACACTCTTCGGCTGCCGGCCGGTGGGGGCTTGGCGCGCAGTTCCCCGCGCCCCTGAGACGGGGCTGCGCCCCGGGTTCTCGCGCGCCTGAACGTCTCGCGCGGCCAGAGCGAGGAAAGCAAGCGCTTAGAAATGCGGTCCTAGTCACACCGCCGGAGCGGTGACCCGGGCGGTACGGGCGGGTAACTTCCCAAGCAGCCCCGCCCGTCCACCCCATAGCGCCCATGGAGCCGTGATGCCCGAAGCCGTGATCGTCTCGACCGCCCGTTCCCCCATCGGCCGCGCTTTCAAGGGCTCCCTCAAGGACCTCCGCCCGGACGACCTCACCGCCACGATCATTCAGGCCGCCCTCGCCAAGGTCCCCGAGCTGGACCCCAAGGACATCGACGACCTGATGCTCGGCTGCGGCCTCCCCGGCGGCGAGCAGGGCAACAACCTCGGCCGCATCGTCGCCGTGCAGATGGGCATGGACCACCTCCCGGGCTGCACCATCACCCGTTACTGTTCCTCGTCCCTCCAGACGAGCCGCATGGCCCTGCACGCCATCAAGGCCGGCGAGGGCGACGTCTTCATCTCGGCCGGCGTCGAGCTGGTCTCCCGCTTCACCAAGGGCAACTCCGACTCCCTCCCCGACACACACAACCCCTTCTTCGCGGAGGCCGAGGCCCGCACCGAGGCCGTGGCCCAGTCCGAGGGCTCGACCTGGCACGACCCGCGCGAGGACGGCCTCGTCCCGGACGCCTACATCGCGATGGGCCAGACCGCCGAGAACCTCGCTCGTATCAAGGGCGTCACCCGCCAGGACATGGACGAGTTCGGCGTCCGCTCCCAGAACCTCGCCGAGGAAGCCATCAAGAACGGCTTCTGGGAGCGTGAGATCACCCCGGTCACCACCCCCGACGGCACGGTCGTCAGCAAGGACGACGGCCCGCGCGCGGGCGTGACGCTGGAGGGCGTGCAGGGCCTCAAGCCCGTCTTCCGCCCCGACGGCATGGTCACGGCCGCCAACTGCTGCCCCCTCAACGACGGCGCCGCCGCCCTCGTGATCATGTCCGACACGAAGGCCCGCGAGCTCGGCCTCACCCCGCTCGCCCGCATCGTGTCGACCGGCGTCACCGGTCTCTCCCCCGAGATCATGGGCCTCGGCCCGGTGGAGGCCAGCAAGCAGGCCCTCCAGCGCGCCGGCCTGACCGTCGACGACATCGACCTCTTCGAGATCAACGAGGCCTTCGCCGCCCAGGTGATCCCCTCCTACCGCGACCTGAACATCCCGCTGGAGAAGCTGAACGTGAACGGCGGCGCCATCGCCGTCGGCCACCCCTTCGGCATGACCGGCGCCCGCATCACCGGCACGCTCATCAACTCCCTCCAGTTCCACGACAAGCAGTTCGGCCTGGAGACGATGTGCGTGGGCGGCGGCCAGGGCATGGCGATGGTCATCGAGCGCCTCAGCTAGTTCCGTACGGGTAACCACCGCCGAGCCCAGCGTGACCGAATCGGCCCAGAGCCCGGTAACCACCGGGACTCTGGGCCGATTTGTGATCCAATCCCCCCCAAGATGTGACCTATCTCCCCTCGGAGAGCTATTTACGCAGGTCAGAGCCGCTGCGCGCCTAAACCTGAGGGCCAAAGTCCTGTCCTATTCGTGACGTTACGCACTGACAGCAGGATGGTCCGCCCTTCAAGCTGATGTAGGAAGTCGGGGGGTCGACTTTGAACCGGGAGTACGTCAGTGAGCGCCATGCCGATTGCTTTGCTGCTCACCACCGCCGCGACCGCGGTCGTGGGCGTCGCCGTTCTGCGCACCCTGCAGGGTCTGCGCCGGCAGATCGCGGCCCTGCACAACGAGCTGGCCGAGAGCCGCGCCACGACCGCCGCGCACGGCCTCGTACCGGCGGCGCGCTCGGCCGCGGACACGGACGAGATACGCGCTGCCGTCACCGAGGCACTCGCCGAGGAGCGGGAGCGGGAGCTCGCCGAGGCGCGGGCGTTCTGGGCCGCCCAGGAGGCGCGTGACGCCTCGGACGCGCCCTCGCTGCTCGGTCTGCCCGACAGCGAACTGTTCATGCCCCGCGAGTCGGACTTCGTGAGCCTGGAGCCCCTGGAGCCGGTCACCGAGGCGGGCCTCGACGCCGACGAGTACGCGGGTGACTCGCCCGAACTGGCCGCGGCCCGCCGCCGTCACCCCTCGCACCCGGACTTCGTCCCGGTCCAGTCACCCGTCGTGAACGACCACGAGCGCACGGTGTCCTGCCTGGAGGAGCTCGCCGAGTCCCGCACGGAGCTGGCGGACGTCCGCCCCGGCCCGCTCGGCACCCTCGACGTCTACGTCTTCGCCGACGGTACGACCCTGTGCATGACCCCCGGCCACCGCGAAACCGCGGAACGGCTGGCCGCTGCCCTGCGCGCCGGTGAAACCCCGGTCCTCCTCGGCGGCTCCGGCATCTCCGGCGCCTACGCCCTGACCTTCGCCTGCGGCGAGGAGAACATCTACATCTTGGCGGACAGGGTCATAGCGTCTCTGTAAGTCCCCTGTGGGTCCCCGTAGCCCCTGTGGGTCCCTGTAGGCAGATCCCTGTAGGCAGGTCCCCGCAAGGTCACTGCAGGTCCCTGTCCGGCGTCACACCCCGGCTCTCTTCTGCGCCTCCTCCACCAGCACCACCGCCTCCGCCAGCTCCTTCTCGTCCCTCAGGACGACCGCCAGATCATGCGCCGCGACGGTGATTTGATCGGCGACGGCGAACATCCCCGCGTCCGGCATCTCGAAAGGCTCCGCCGCGGGGTCCTCCACACGCTGCGCCCACCGCGCCAACTCCCTGGCCAGCCCCAGCGCCTCCGCGGCGGCCCCCCGTTGCAGGCGACTCTGCGGGGCGGCCCGCAACCGGTCGGCGAAGTGGTCCACGGCTCGGGTCAGCGGCGTCGTATCAAGCACGCCGCGAGACTACGCGCCGCGACGGGACTGTTGCCAACAACCGAACCCTCAGGCACCGTGGCGTGAAGGACCGGCTTACACCCCATTGCGTCCGGAGGCGCCGATGTCCCAAGTGTTCTCCCAGGAGACCCACCGCAATCTGCTCGCCCGCATTCCCCACTGCACCGGTCGTGAAGTCTCCGACTGGCTGCGCACCGTCGACGAAGGCCCCGCCCTCTTCCGCTTCGAGGAGAAGGTCAGTTGGCTCCGCGCCGAGCACAACCTCGCGTACGGCCACGCCAAGGCGATCATTCATGAGTACGACTTGAGGAGGGCCGCGCGCAAACTGCTCTGAGCGCGCACCACCAGGACCAGGCATCCCCCATGGCAAAGGGCCCGCGAACCGTCGGTTCGCGGGCCCTTCAGGTCGGTCACCGGCCCGTTCGGCCGATGGGCTCGGCTAGTCGTCGCCGCTGAAGATGGCGACCAGCCGCAGCATCTCGACGTAGATCCACACGAGGGTCATGGTCAGGCCGAACGCGGCCAGCCAGGCCTCCTCCTTCGGCGCGCCGTACGCGATGCCGTCCTCGATCTGCTTGAAGTCGAGGGTCAGGAAGAACGCGCCGATCAGGATCGCCAGGATGCCGACGATCGCGCCCAGCGGGCCCATGCTGCGCAGTCCGCCGTCGCTCGCGACGCCGAAGACGACGAGCAGCAGGTTGACCGCCGTGACGACCACGAAGGCGATCGCGATGGTCATACCGATGCGTGCGTACCGCGCGGTCACACGGACCCAGCCCGCCTTGTAGACGAGGAGGGTCGCTCCGGAGACCGCCATGGTGCCGAGCACGGCCTGGAAGGGCGCGCCGCTCCACCGGCTGTTGTACATCTCGCTGATGACCCCGAGGAAGACGCCCTCGAAGGCGGCGTAACCGAGGATCAGCGCGGGCGAGGCCGTGCGCTTGAAGGACTGCACCATCGCGAGGACGAACGCGACGAGCGCGGCGCCGATGGCCAGCCCGTAACTGGTGCTGGACACCGGAAGCAGCGCCCAGGCGAGGATCGCGCCCACGGTGACGGTGCCGAGCGTCATGGCCGAGCGCATGACGACGTCGTCCATCGTCATCCGGCCGGTGGAGACCGGGGCCTGCGGCGGTGCGCCGTGCTGCAGGTCCTGCTGGGCGTAAGGGTTCTGCGCGTAGGGGTTGCCACCCTGCGCGTACGGATTGGCCTGCGTGCCGACAGCGGGTCCCCCGGCCTGCGGCGCCGCGTTGAATCCCGCGTAGCCGTTGTCGCGGCTGAACCCCCGTCGCGAGAAGACCGGGTTGCTGCTCCTCATCTCACTCCTCCATGGCCACCGTGCGTGGCCTTGGCTCAAGGGTAATGGGTAGGCAAAGGATTGACCCTACTGCTTGGGGAGGATCTTTCCCTCACGCTGCCAAGGTACGCGTGTGTCTCCCGGCCCGCGCGCACTGGTACCAAGCCGTGACAGGCCCCTTACGCCCTAGCCTGGCGGGGTCTCGGGACTCTGCGGCGATCAATCCAGAGGAAACCCGGTGTAACCCTCCGCCAGGTCCGCCTCGGCCGCCCGCGAGGCGGCGATCCGGCGCAGCCGGGCCAGCTGGACGCGGTCCTCGAAGGGGGTCGCGTCCGGGGCGCGGTGCAGCAGGATGGTCATGTCGTACGAGAACCGCTCGGCCTGCCAGACGCGGCGCAGACAGGTCTCGGAGTACGCGTCGAGACGTTCCGCCGATCCGGTCTCCTCCAGGTGGACCAACGCGCGGGCGAACGTCACCACGTCACCGACGGCGAGGTTGAGTCCCTTGGCGCCGGTCGGCGGAACGATGTGGGCGGCGTCCCCGGCGAGGAAAAGCCGCCCGTGCCGCATGGGCTCGTGGACGTAACTGCGCATCGGGGTGACGGACTTGGAGGTGATGGCCCCGCGCTCCAGACTCCACCCGTCGGCGGTCTCGAGGCGCCGCTCCAGCTCGTCCCAGATCTCCTCGTCCGCCCACGAACCGGCGTCCGTGCCCTCGGGCACCTGGAGGTAGAGCCGGGAGACCGCGGGCGAGCGCATGCTGAGCAGGGCGAAGCCGCGGTCGTGGCGGGCGTAGACCAGTTCGTCGTGGGAGGGCGGCACGTCGGCGAGGATCCCGAGCCAGCCGAAGGGGTACGTCCGTTCGAACACACGGGAGTGCTCGGCGGGTATCGCCTGCCGGGCCACCCCCCAGAAGCCGTCGCAGCCAACGACGTAATCGCACTCCAACACGTCCTCGCGCCCCTCGTGCCGGAAGCGGACCCGCGGCCGCTCGCTCTGCACCCCCTCCACCGCCAGCGCCTCGGCCTCGAAGAGCAGCGGGCCGCCCTCCTTGAGCTGGAGCGCGATGAGGTCCTTGCAGACCTCCGTCTGGGCGTACACCATCACGGAGCTGCCGCCGGTCAGGGCGGGGAAGTCGACCCGGTGCCGCTCCCGCGCGAACCGCAGCTCGATCCCGTCGTGCCGCAGCCCCTCCCGGTCCATCCGCCCGCCGGCCCCGGCGGCCCGCAGCACGTCCACCGTCCCCTGCTCCAGGATCCCGGCGCGCTGGCGCTGCTCGACGTACGCCCGGTCGCGGCTCTCCAGCACTACGGAGTCGATCCCCGCGTTGTGCAGCAACCGCGCCAGCAGCAGGCCGGCCGGCCCGGCTCCGATGATTCCGACGGTGGTACGCATCCGGCACGCCCCTTCGCGTTCCGCTCAACCCGCAGCGCGGCTTGTTCGCCCAGCGCTTGCTCGTCCAGCACCTGTTCGCCTGGTGAAAATTACTTCACCATTTACTGACGGGAGTCTGCGACGGCATGCGCTTGCTGTCAACGGTTCACGATGAAGTCACCGAAGACGCCCCTGAGGGACGCAAAAGGACAGAAGGGTCGGAGGTGCCCGGAACCGGACTTGAACCGGTACGCCCGCGAGGGGCAGCGAGGTTTAAGCTCGCCGTGTCTGCATTCCACCATCCGGGCAGGCCATGGGCTCCGCATCGAGGTTCCGAGCCTATCGGGACGCATCCCTCGAACAACGGACGAGCGAACCGATGTTGTCTTATTTTATTGAGGTCTGAGGGTGCATCAGCCCCCGGTACGGGCCATCCGCACTTGCCAATAGCCTTTCGGGCGGCACAGACCCGCGTATACGGAATGACGGAATTTCACCGTCCGAACGGGCGCATCCACAGGAGTCGTACCCGGCCGGCGCTCAGGAAGCACTCGGGGAGCACTCAGGGCGCGCCCTCATCCCCAGGTATGACAAGACCCGTCCGCGGTCCGACCCGAGGCTCCCCCCTGAACCGGAACAGCGGCTGACTCCAAGACGCAAAACGGCCGCGAGGATGGGACACGTCCCCGAAAAACGCCGTCGTCCCGACAGGAGCACCCTCCCGTGACCAGCACGCCCCTCGCCGACCGGGCCACCACCGTGGCCGCCCGCGCCACGGAACTGTCGAAGGTCTACGGACAGGGCGAGACCCAGGTGGTCGCCCTCGACCGGGTCTCCGTCGACTTCCGGCAGGCCGAGTTCACCGCGATCATGGGCCCCTCGGGCTCCGGCAAGTCCACGCTGATGCACTGCGTGGCGGGCCTCGACACCTTCTCCTCCGGCTCCGTGCGCATCGGGGAGACCGAGCTCGGCTCGCTCAAGGACAAGCAGCTCACCAAGCTCCGCCGGGACAAGATCGGCTTCATCTTCCAGGCGTTCAACCTGCTGCCGACGCTGACGGCCCTGGAGAACATCACCCTCCCGATGGACATCGCGGGCCGCAAGCCCGACCGCGAGTGGCTGGACAAGGTCATCACGATGATCGGTCTCTCCGACCGCCTCAGCCACCGGCCCTCTCAGCTCTCCGGCGGCCAGCAGCAACGCGTCGCCGTCGCCCGCGCGCTCGCCTCCCGGCCCGACATCATCTTCGGCGACGAGCCGACCGGAAACCTCGACTCGCGCTCGGGTGCGGAGGTGTTGGGCTTCCTGCGCAACTCGGTACGGGAGTTGGGACAGACCGTGGTGATGGTGACCCACGACCCGGTCGCGGCGGCCTACGCGGACCGGGTGGTCTTCCTCGCGGACGGACGGATCGTGGACGAGGTGTACGGGCCGACGGCGGACTCCGTCCTGGACCGCATGAAGCAGTTCGACGCCAAGGGCCGCACCAGCTGACCGAGGGCAACTCGCCCCCACCGCCCCTACCCGTCCCATCCCAGGGGCTCCGCCCCTTCCACCCCGCCGGGGGCAGCGCCCCCAGACCCCCCTTCGGCCTGAACGGCCTCGTCCTCAAACGCCGGACGGGCTGAAAGATGCGCGCAGCGCCCCCTTCAGGGGCGCGGGGAACTGCGCGCCCAGCCCCCACCGGCCCGCAGCCGAAAGCCCCCCGGGGTCCGGGGCGGAGCCCTGGTGATGGGACGGGTAAGGGCGGCGGGGGCGAGAGAACTCACCGCAGACACAGCCACACCGTCCACCTGCCGACCGCCTCTCCCTCTGGACTGAGAAACCCCATGTTCCGAACCGCCTTGCGCAACGTGCTCGCGCACAAGGCCAGGCTCCTGATGACCGTGCTCGCCGTAATGCTCGGCGTGGCGTTCGTATCGGGCACCCTGGTCTTCACCAACACCATCTCCGACGCCTACCAGAAGAGCTCCGCCAAGGGCTTCGACCAGGTCGACGTCGCCATCCAGCCCAAGACCCAGGACGACAAGGGCGACAAGGTCGGCAAGGAGCAGAAGCTCACGCAGGCACTGCTCGAGAAGGCCTCCAAGGCCCCCGGCGCCGGAACCACCGTGGGCGTCGTGACCGGCTTCACCGCGATAGCCGACAAGGACGGCAAACTCGTCGGCAGCGGCTTCCAGTCGCAGGGTGGCAACTACTGGGGCACCAAGGACGCCCGCTACCCGCTGACCAGCGGCCACGCACCGAAGGGCAAGAACGAGGTCGCGATCGACTCGCAGACCGCCAGGCGCGCGGGCTACAAGGTCGGCGACACCGTACGGCTGTCCGTCGACGGCCCCGTCCTCAAGCCCACCGTCGCCGGAGTCTTCACCACCGACGACGGCAACGTCGCGGCCGGCGGCAGCCTCGCCCTCTTCGACACGGCGACCGCGCAGCAACTCTTCCACCGCGTCGGCGAGTACGACGAGATCGACGTGAAGGCCGCGTCCGGCACCAGCCAGACCGCCCTGCGCGCCGCCCTCGACCAGGTCATCCCCAAGGGCGTCGCCTCCACCACCACCGGCAAGCAACTCGCCGACGACCAGGCGAGCGCGATCGCCTCCGCGATGAGCGGCATGAAGACGGGCCTGCTGGTCTTCGCGGGCATCGCGCTGTTCGTCGGTACGTTCATCATCGCCAACACCTTCACCATGCTGGTCGCCCAGCGCACCAAGGAACTGGCCCTGCTGCGCGCCGTCGGCGCCTCCCGCCGCCAGGTCACCCGCTCCGTGCTCGTCGAGGCCTTCGTCGTCGGCGCGGTCGCCGCGGTGGCGGGTCTGCTCGCGGGCATCGGCATCGGCGCGGGCATGCGCTCGCTGATGGGCTCGCTCGGCGCCACCGTCCCGGACGGCCCACTGGTGATCTCGCCCGGCACGATCGCCACGGCCCTGCTCGTCGGCATCATCATCACCATGCTGGCCGCCTGGCTGCCCGGCCGCCGCGCCGCGAAGATCCCGCCGGTCGCCGCGATGAGCAGCGTGCACGCGCAGGCGTCGACGAAGTCCCTGGTCGTACGGAACACGATCGGCGCCCTGTTCGCCGCGGCCGGCATCGCCGTCGTCCTGTACGCGACGACCATGAGCGGCTCGGACGGCCAGGCCCCGATGGGTCTCGGCGCGGTCCTCCTCATCATCGGCGTCTTCGTGCTGACCCCGCTGCTCTCCCGCCCCCTGATCGCGGCCGCGGCCCCGGTGCTCCGTGTCTTCGGGGTCTCCGGAAAGCTGGCCCGCCAGAACTCGGTGCGCAACCCGCGCCGTACGGCCGCCACCGCCTCCGCCCTGATGATCGGGCTCACCCTGATCACCGGTATGACGGTGATGGCGGGCAGCCTGCAGAAGTCGATCGACAAGATGGCCAGCTCCGCGATCAAGGCAGACTACGTCGTGCGGATGGCGAACGGCGTCCCCCTCTCCCCGCAGGTCGCGAAGACCCTCGCCGGCCTCGACGGTGTCACCGACACCAGCCCCCTGCGCACCTCCCCCTCGCGCATCGACGGCACGTCCGAGTTGCTGGCGGGCGTCAACGGCGAGTCCATCGCCAAGCTCACCGACCTCACGCTCGACGAGGGCGCCTTCAAGGTCGGCGGCACCCAGGTCGTCGTGGACGACGACACCGCCAAGTCGCACGGATGGAAGGCCGGTTCGGAGCTCGCGGTCTCCTACGAGGACGGCAAGAAGCAGCGCCTCACCGTCGCCGGGATCTACCACGGCAACATGATGATCAACGGCATCATGGTCGACAACGCGACGCTCTCCCCGCACCTGACGGACGTCGCCGACATGCAGGTCATGGTGAAGACGGCCGGCGGCACGTCCGACGCGACCAAGAACAAGCTGGAGAAGGCCCTCGGCGACAACCCGGCCGTCCAGGTCCAGGACAAGAAGGACATCTCCAACGGCATCGCGCAGATGTTCACCCTGATCCTGAACATGCTGTACGGCCTGCTCGCCATGGCGGTCATCGTCGCCGTCCTCGGTGTCATCAACACCCTGGCCATGTCGGTCTTCGAGCGCTCCCAGGAGATCGGGATGCTCCGCGCGATCGGCCTCGACCGCAAGGGCATCAAGCGGATGGTCCGCCTGGAGTCCCTGGTCATCTCGCTCTTCGGCGGCGTGCTCGGCATCGGCCTGGGCGTGTTCTTCGGCTGGGCGGCCGGCGAGCTCGTCGGCAGCAGCATGTCGACGTACGAGCTGGTCCTGCCCTGGGGCCGGATGGCTCTCTTCCTGCTCCTCGCGGGGACGGTCGGCGTGCTGGCCGCGCTGTGGCCGGCCCGCCGGGCGTCCCGCCTGAACATGCTGTCGGCGATCAAGTCGGAGTAGCGGCGCAGGACCGGTCACGAACGTCGGGGCCCCGTTCCGGATCGGAACGGGGCCCCGGCCGTCGCACGGGCGGACCGCGTCAGCGGTCGATGCCGACCGGCGATGTTCAGTGGGCGGGGTTCCAGGTTCTGGCCCGCAGGGGCATTCCGGAGGCGCCGGAGGGCTCGGGGGTCCTGACCGCCAGTACCTGGTTGACGCCGATGCGGTTGCGCTCGAAGGCGACCGCGGAGGCCGCCATGTAGAGACGCCAGACACGGGCGCGGCCCGGACTGGTGAGCGCCACGGCCCGCGCCCACTGCGCCTCCAGGTTGCCGACCCAGCGGCGGAGTGTGAGGGCGTAGTGCTCGCGGATCGACTCGACGTCGCGGACCTCGAACCCGGCGCGTTCCAGCTGGGTGACGGTCGTGCCGATGGGCGCGAGCTCGCCGTCCGGGAAGACGTACGCGTCGATGAACTCGTCGACGTCGTACGCCGATTCGTCCCGCCGGGGCGGCCGTGCGATCTGGTGGTTGAGCAACCGTCCGCCCGGCTTGAGGAGGCGGTACAGCACCTCGGCGTACTCCAGGTAGCGCTCGGCGCCCACGTGTTCGGCCATGCCGATGGAGGAGATCGCGTCGTACGGCCCGTCGGCGACGTCCCGGTAGTCCTGCACCCGGATCTCCACCCGGTCGGTCAGTCCCTCGTCCGCGACGCGCTTACGGGCGTACGCGGCCTGCTCGTGCGAGAGCGTGACCCCGACGACGCTCACGCCGTGCTCGCGGGCGGCGTGGATCGCCATCGAGCCCCAGCCGCAGCCGACGTCGAGGAGCCGCCGACCCGGCCTCAGATCGAGCTTCTGCGAGATGAGTTCCAGCTTGTCGCGCTGGGCGTCCTCGAGGATGCCGCCGTCCTCCCAGTAGGCGCACGAGTAGACCATCGAGGGCCCGAGGACGATCTCGTAGAAGTCGTTGCCCACGTCGTAGTGGTGGCTGATGGCGCGCTGGTCGCTGCGCTTGGTGTGGAGGTGGCCGCGGCGCCTGCGCACCTCTTCCTGGGGCGGGCTGGGCGGCAACGGGAGGCCGCCCATCTTCACCAGTCCGCGGACGGCGGCCCGCACCTCCGGATCGCGCAGGGCCTGCGCGACGCCTCGCGCGTCCTCGCCCCGGTCCCAGACGAGCCCCGACAGCAGGCCGAGCGCGGTGTAGAGGTCGCCCTCCACTCCCAGGTCCCCCGCGACCCAGGCCCGGGCGAGCCCCACCTCACCCGGTTTCCACAGCAGCCGGCGCAGGGCGCGCCGGTTGCGTACGACAACGGCGGGTGCGCCGGGAGGGCCCGCCTCCGAGCCGTCCCAGGCGCGGATGCGGATCGGGAGCGGGGCCCCCACCAACTGTTCGACAAGGCTCTTCAGCCGCGGCGCGGCGTCCTGCATGGCGTACACCTCCGAGACAACACTCCCGAACGCTCCAACACCACGTAAACACCAACTGGCCTCGTGCGCAGTCCCCCTTCCGCGTTACAGCTGAGCAAAATACTTGTACCGGCCATGTTCTTTCGGGAGGGTGGACGGGGCGCGCGCCCCGGAACGCCGGGCGCCCCGAGGCTTTCAGGGGCGCGGGGCTGTGACATCGTGCGGCCCCGCCGCGTGGGCGCGACCAGCCCCCACCGGACCGCAGCCGGACAACGCCAAAGGGACCTCCCGCACCACGGATGGCGGGAGGTCCCTCAGGGACGAGCAGGTGACCGGAGGTCAGGAGGCCTTGGCCTTCTCCTCGGTCTTGGCGGCGACGGCCGGAGCCGCGGCGGCCGCGGCCGGCGCCGGCTTCGCAGCCTCGTAGAACTCCTCACGAGGAGTCTCGATCGCACCGAGCGAGACGACCTCACGCTTGAGGAACATCGCGAGCGTCCAGTCGGCGAAGATCCGGATCTTACGGTTCCACGTCGGCATCGCCAGCCCGTGGTAGCCGCGGTGCATGTACCACGCCAGACGACCCTTGAGCTTGATCTTCATCTTGCCCATGACGATCATCGCGACGCCCTTGTGCAGGCCGAGACCCGCGACAGCGCCCTTGTTGGCGTGCGAGTACTCCTTCTGCGGGAAGCCCCGCATACCGGAGACCACGTTGTCGCCGAGGACCTTCGCCTGACGGAGCGCGTGCTGCGCGTTCGGCGGGCACCAGGCGTTCTCGACCCCGGCCTTGCGCGCGGCGACGTCCGGCACCTGGGCGTTGTCGCCGGCGGCCCAGATGTAGTCCGTGCCCTGCACCTGGAGGGTGGTCTGGGTGTCCACGTGACCACGCGGGCCGAGCGGCAGGCCGAAGCGGGAGAGGACGGGGTTCGGCTTGACGCCGGCCGTCCACACGATGGTGTTGGAGTCGACCTCGAGGCCGTTCTTCAGCACGACGTGGCCATCGACGCAGGAGTCCATGGAGGTGGAGAGGTAGATCTCCACGCCACGGCTCTCGAGGTGCTCCTTGCCGTACTGGCCGAGCTTGGGGCCCACCTCGGGAAGGATCTTGTCCGCGGCGTCGACGAGGATGAAGCGCATGTCCTCGCGGGACACGTTGGTGTAGTACTTCGAAGCGTCGCGGGCCATGTCCTCGACCTCGCCGATGGTCTCCGCACCCGCGAAGCCACCGCCCACGAAGACGAAGGTGAGCGCCTTGCGGCGGATGTCCTCGTCGGTGGTCGAGTCAGCCTTGTCGAGCTGCTCGAGGACGTGGTTGCGCAGGCCGATGGACTCCTCGATGCCCTTCATACCGATGCCCTGTTCGGCGAGGCCGGGGATCGGGAAGGTGCGGGAGACCGCGCCCATCGCGATGACGAGGTAGTCGAAAGGCAGCTCGTACGCCTCGCCCACGAGGGGGGCGATCGTGGCGACCTTGCGGTCCTGGTCGATGGTCGTGACCCGGCCGGTGAGGACCTCCGCCTTGGGCAGGACGCGTCGCAACGGGACGACGACATGCCGAGGGGAGATGCTGCCGGCGGCGGCTTCGGGGAGGAAGGGCTGGTAGGTCATGTACGACCGGGGGTCGACGACCGTGACGGTCGCCTCGCCGTAGCGCATCTTCTTGAGAATGCGCCGAGCTGCGTACAGGCCTACGTACCCACCGCCTACTACGAGGATCCTGGGACGCTCCGTGGTGCTCATGCCATCGAGTATCCACCCGCCCCTGGAGGGTCGCTCGTGCGCCCCTTCACAAGCTTGGGTGGGGCCTCTGCTACACTGCGCCGCCCACGTGACCCAGGTCATGGCGGCGAGGGGGAACCACCGTGTAGTGGCGACCGTTGTCAACACCGCGTGAGCTGCCGCTCCGGGTGTCCGAACCGGTCGAACCACCCCTCCGCTTCACCCGCCGGAAACACTCCTGGAACGCTCCGTTGAGCACCCTCCCGAGCCTGGTGAGCCCCCCGAGAGCACCCAAGCGGGCTCATCGTCCCCCCACAGGGCCGAATTCCTTGTGAAGAACTTCACGAACTTTTCCGGCGGCGTGTCGCCGAGAGGGTCCGAATGGCCCCCCGGGCGCGCTCATACGTTATCCGACCTGCTCAAGGGAGGCTACCAGCGGGTAGCAAAGACTCCCTCACTTCAAGGCCGTACTCGGAAACGGCGCCCCTCGGCCCCGTCCGGTCACCCCCTCACGCGATGGACCACGCGATCCCGTCCAGGATGTCGTGCTCGCTCACCACGACCTCCGCCGCACCGATCCGCTCCATGATCGCGAGCAGGACGAGGGCGCCGGCGGCGATGACGTCGACGCGCCCCGGGTGCATGGAAGGGATCGCGGCGCGCTCGGCGTGGGTGGAGGCGAGCAGCCGCTCGGTGATCTCACGGACCTTCTCGTACGGGAACCGGGAGTGGTGGATGGCGGCCGAATCGTAGGCGGGGAGGTCCAGCGCGATGGCCGCGACCGTGGTGACCGAACCCGCGAGGCCGACCAGCGTGTGGGCCTCGTGCAACGGGACCGTCCGCTCGGCGAGGTCGAGGGCCGCCTCGATGTCGGCGCGGACGGCCTCGGTCTCGGTGGGGGTCGGCGGGTCGCTGACGACCCCGTCGTGCACGAGGTGCCGCTCGGTCATCCGTACGCACCCGATGTCCACGGAGCGGGCGGCGCGCACGTGGTCGTCGCCGACGACCAGTTCGGTGGACCCGCCGCCGATGTCCACGACCAGGTAGGGCTTGGCGAGGTCGTCCCGGCCCGTCAGTTCCTTGGTCGCGCCGACGAAGGAGAACTCGGCCTCCTCGTCACCGGTGATGACCTCGGGCTCGACGCCCAGGATGTCCAGCACGCCGCGTACGAACTCGGCCCGGTTCTCCGCGTCGCGGGAGGCGGAGGTCGCCACGAAGCGCAGTCGCTCCGCGCCGTGCTCCTTGATGATCGCCGCGTACTCGCGGCAGGCCGCGAAGGTGCGCTCCAGGGCCTCGGGGGCGAGGCGTCCGGTGCGGTCGACGCCCTGGCCGAGCCGGACGATCGTCATCCGGCGGTCCAGTTCGACGAGTTCTCCCGTCGCCGGGTTCGCGTCGGCGACGAGGAGGCGGATCGAATTCGTACCGCAGTCGATGGCGGCGACCCTGGTCATCGGTTGTTGTCTCCTGCTCGTGAATTCGGTTCGACGGCGTGCGACCGGTCCGGGGGCGCGGGGAACTGTGCGCTCAACCCCCGCCCACCCGCTGACAGAACACGCGCCGGGAGGAGGGGGCGCGGCCCCCTCACTCTCCCTCGGACGGCGACTCCGCCGTCACCACGCACGCGCCCTTGCGCCACCACTCCGGCAACATCGCGATCGCCTCGTCGCCCAGCGGATTCACCCCCGGCCCCGCGGCCAGCGAGTGCGCCACCAGCACATGCAGACACTTCACCCGGTCCGGCATCCCCCCGGCGCTCGGAAAGCCCGCCAGCACCTCGATGGCATCGCGCCGCGCGATGTAGTCCTCGTGGGCGGCCCGGTACGCGGCGGCCAACTCGGGATCGGTCGCCAGCCGGTCCGTCATCTCCTTCATGACGCCGTCTGCCTCCAGCGTGCCGATCGCGGAGGCCGCACGCGGGCACGTGAGGTAGTACGTCGTCGGGAACGGCGTACCGTCCGGCAGCCGGGGCGCCGTCTCCACCACGTCCGGCTGACCGCAGGGACAGCGGTGCGCGATCGCCCGCAGCCCGCGCGGCGGCCGGCCGAGCTGTTGCTTGAAGGCCTCGACGTCCGCGTCGGTCGGCTCGGTGCGCGGGGTGGGCGGCGGGGGCGTTTCCATGCCTGTGCTCAAGTCTCTTTCTTCTTCGATTCACCGGTTCACCGGTCGTCAGGTCACCGGTCGTCAGGTCACCGGCCATCAGCTCACCGGTCGGAGTGGTCCGACTTGTCGACGCCGTCCCAGACGTTGGCGTACCAGGGGCGGGCTGCCACCCCCAGATCCGTACGCGACTGCTTCGCCGCGTCCGGGTCGATCACGATGTATCCGGTCTCGCCCGGCATCACATAGTGCAGCCGTTCCCGGATCTGCTGCTTCGCGTACGCGTCGTCCTGCCAGCGCGCCTTGAGGTCGCGCAGCTGTTCGACCCGGGCGCGGGCCTGCTCCTGCTGTCGCTCCAGATCGGCGATCTCGGCTCGCTGGGACACGTACTGCCTTATCGGGTACGCGAGGGCCACGATCAGAGAACAGAGTACGAGAGCCAGCAGCGCGGCGCGGCCGGTCAGGCGCGAGCGGCGGGCCTGGCGCTTGGTCTGCGAGCGGTAGACCCGGGCCGCCGTCTGCTCGCCGAGCAGCTTCAGCCTGGTCGCGGTGGAGAACCGGTCCCGGTCCTTCACGGCCATGTCCAGCCTCCCGTTCACACGCGCGTACGTCCCCGGACACGGTACGGGACCGGGTACGGGGACGTACGTACGACTGGCTAAGGCTTGACCCTCCGCGGGTGTCAGCCCTTGAAGCGCGGGAACGCGCTGCGGCCGGCGTACACCGCGGCGTCGTCGAGGATCTCCTCGATGCGCAGCAGCTGGTTGTACTTGGCGACGCGGTCCGAGCGGGCCGGGGCGCCGGTCTTGATCTGGCCGCAGTTCACCGCGACGGCGAGGTCGGCGATGGTGACGTCCTCGGTCTCGCCGGAGCGGTGCGACATCATGCACTTGAAGCCGTTGCGCTGGGCCATCTCGACGGCGTCCAGGGTCTCGGTCAGCGAGCCGATCTGGTTGACCTTGACGAGCAGGGCGTTCGCGGAGCCCTCCTCGATGCCGCGGGCCAGGCGCTCCGGGTTGGTGACGAAGAGGTCGTCGCCGACGATCTGGACCTTGTCGCCCAGCTTCTCGGTGATGACGTTCCAGCCGGCCCAGTCGTCCTCGTACAGCGGGTCCTCGATGGAGACCAGCGGGTACGCGGAGACGAGCTCCTCGTAGTACTCGGTCATCTCGGCGGCCGAGCGGGACTTGCCCTCGAACTCGTACTTGCCGTCCTTGTAGAACTCGGACGCGGCGACGTCGAGCGCGAGCGCGATCTGCTCACCGGGGATGTAACCGGCCTGCTTGATGGCCTCGAGGATGAGGTCGAGAGCGGCGCGGTTCGACTCCAGGTTCGGGGCGAAGCCGCCCTCGTCGCCCAGGCCGGTGGACAGGCCCTTGGTCTTCAGCACCTTCTTGAGGGTGTGGTAGACCTCGGCGCCCCAGCGCAGGGCCTCGGAGAAGGACTCCGCGCCGATCGGGGCGATCATGAACTCCTGGATGTCCACGTTGGAGTCGGCGTGCGAGCCGCCGTTCAGGATGTTCATCATCGGAACGGGCAGCAGGTGCGCGTTCGGGCCGCCCAGGTAGCGGAAGAGGGGGAGGTCGGACGCCTCGGAGGCGGCGTGCGCGACGGCGAGCGAGACGCCGAGGATGGCGTTGGCGCCGAGCGAGCCCTTGTTGTCGGTGGCGTCCAGGTCGAACATCGCCTGGTCGATCAGGCGCTGCTCGGTGGCGTCGTAACCGACGAGCTCCGGGCCGATCTGCTCGATGACGGCGAGGACGGCCTTCTCGACACCCTTGCCGCCGTAACGGTTGGGGTCACCGTCACGCAGCTCGATGGCCTCGAAGGCGCCGGTGGAAGCGCCGGACGGAACGGCGGCACGACCCGTGCTGCCGTCGTCGAGGCCGACCTCGACCTCGACCGTGGGGTTGCCTCGGGAGTCCAGGATTTCCCGGGCTACGACGACGTCGATGGACGGCACGAGCATCTCCTTCTGGGATGTGACGCGGGTACGCGGAGCCTGTGATGGCTTCGCGACATGAGCCTAACCGCCTCGGGGGGATCGGCCAGCCGGTCGCCCACCCCTTGGGCAGAACTGAACGTACACATTGTTCCAGAACGGAACAAAAACGGGTACCGAAATCCGGGTACAAAACGCTCGGCACGAAACGCCGGGCACGAAACGCCGGATACGAAAAACCCCGCTCCGGCGCGTACGGGGGAACACGCACCGGAGCGGGGGGCCCGTGGGGACGGGGGTGACCCTCATCGGGGTCTCCAGCGTGGAGACCCCTTTTATGAGGGACCTGTCATTCAGCTGAGGCGAAGCTGCCGATCATCAGCCGAGGTGAAGCCGCTGACCCGGGTAGATGAAGTCGGCGTCGTCGACGATGTCCTTGTTCAGCTTGAACAGCTGCTGCCAGCCGCCCTTGACCTTCTTCTTCTCGGCGATCGAGCTGAGGCTGTCACCCTTGACGACCTTGTACTCGCCGTCACCCTTCTTGACCTTCTTGCCGGTCGGGGTGGAGACGGTCTTCTCGGCGGCCGGGCGGGACGCCGAACGGGAGGCCGCGGTGTCCGTCGAGCGGGTGGCGGCGCTGGTGCTCGGCGAGCTGTTCGACGAGGAGCTGTTCGAGGAAGACGAGGTCGACGGGGCGCTCGCACCGCCGGTGTACGCGGCGCCCGACAGGCCCGTGCCACAGGTCGGCCAGGCGCCCTTGCCCTGGGCGGCGAGGACCTTCTCGCCGATGGTGATCTGCTGCGACCTGGAGGCCTGGTTGGCGGTCGCGGCGTACGCGGTGCCGCCGTACGCGGCCCAGGTGGAGGCCGAGAACTGCAGACCGCCGTAGTAGCCGTTGCCGGTGTTGATGGACCAGTTACCGCCGGACTCGCACTGGGCGACGGCGTCCCACTCGGAGGCGGTGGCCGCGGAGGCGCTGCCGGCCGCCATCAGCGGAGCGGCGATGGCGACACCGGTGACACCGGCGAGCGTGGCGACACGGGTCGTCCGGTTGAAAACGGTCGGACGGCGGTGCTTGCCCTTGCTGGAAAACAGCATGGAGAGATCCCCTCACCGACGCCTGCGAGGTGAGCTGTCGGGTTCGGGCGGGTGAGTGCCCGGCCGTGCGCTCTGAGCGCTCGGCTTCACCCCAAGCCACTCCCGGTCAACTACCGGGTGCGGCACTTACCTTGGGTCCCCCGCTCCTGCCTACGGCGCTGACGCGTCGACTGTTCCCGTACGGCCGTTGGCAGGATTCGGCGTTGGCGACCGTCGGGGCCCGCTGTGGCGAGCGGTCATGACCGTAAGCAGTCGATCGGCTGAATTCCAAAGACGATCAGGGCCTTTGAGATCCATCTCTCACTCGCGCCAAACCGGACATTACACAGCGAACCATGACGCGAACTGCCCCTACTTTTCGCCCGATTCAGCACCAACTGCAAGGCTCTGACCGGGGAGGATGAGGTTCGGGTCGACGCCGACCGTCTTCTTGTTCGCGTCGTACAGCTCGGCCCATCCGCCTTCGAGGTCGAGGGCGTCCGCGATGGTCCAGAGATTGTCTCCGGCGCGCACGACGTAGGAGCCGTCGACGACATCACGGGAAGCGCCGACGCCGCGCGAGGCGTGCCGCCCTGAGGGGTCGTCGGTACGGCCGTCCACGGCGCTGTCGGTGGTGTTCTCGTTCGCGTTGTCGCCGCGGTGGCGCCCGGCGCCGGCCGTCGCGTTCTCGGACGTACCGGAAGAGCCGTCGCTCTGGCGGGAGTTGCCGGAGTTGTCGCCCTTGGTCGATTCCGTGTCGGAGTTGTCCGCTCCCTGATCGCCGCCGGTGTCGGCCTTCGTCGTGTTCTTGGTCGCGTTCCCGGTCGCCTTCGAGGACGAACCAGACGAAGACAAGTCAGACAAAGACGAATCGGACGTCGAGCCGGACGAGGCGGACGGAGTCGAAGTCGCGGACGAACTGGATGAACTGGATGAACTGGATGAACTGGACGAACCAGATGAATTCGATCCGTTGGGCGAATCGTTCGCCACGCCCGTGTCGACCAGGATGTCGCCCGAGTTCTTGCTCAGCCCGGAGAGCGGTCCACAGGTCGGCCAGGGGGTGAGGCCCTGGTCGTCGAGGAGCTTCTCGGCGATGGCTATCTGCTGCGAGCGGCTGGCCTCGTCGGCGCTCGACGCGTAGGTGAGACCGCCGTACTTCTCCCAGTCCGCCTGGCTGATCTGGAGTCCGCCGTAGTACCCGTTGCCGCTGGCGGCACTCCACTGGCCGGCGCTCTCGCACTCGGCGACCCGGTCCCACGTGGTGCCGTCGGCCGCGCTCGCACTGGTGGCACCGAGCAACGGGATCGCGATGGCGGATCCGGTCACTCCTGCCGCGACGATGAGGGCCGGGGCCTGACGGGGGCGACGATGGCGGCCGTTCCCGGAGAGCATGCGGAAGCCTTTCGCGTGACAGCAGGTGACTACGCGACGTGTGAGTCGCGTTGACGAGTGAACGTATCCGCACCCGAACGCTTGTCACAAGTCGATGCAGCGTAGATCACGTGAAGATCACAGAGTTGAGAGTGCGTCAGGTTTCCGCGCCCGCGGGTGTATGGTCGCCCGCTATCGCGAGACCGGTACCGGAGGCGTGAACTCCACTGGAAGCGTGCGCAATCCGCGCATAATGAGCCCGCCACGCCAGCGCAAATCGGTCGAATCTCCCGCGAGTTGAAGGTCGGGGAGACGGGTGAGGAGAGTGGCGAGCGCGGTCTGGCCCTCCAGCCGGGCGAGCGGGGCGCCGAGGCAGTAGTGGATGCCGTGGCCGTAGCCGAGGTGTTGGTTGTCACGGCGGGAGAGGTCGAGCGTGTCCGGCCGTTCGAACCGCGCGGGGTCACGGTCCGCAGCCGCGAGGACCACGAGGACGGGGTCGCCCGGTGCGATGTCCTGACCGCCGATGCGGACGGCCGCGGTGGCGAACCGCCACGTGGCCAGTTCCACGGGCCCGTCATAACGCAGGAGTTCCTCGACGCCGGTCTCGAGGAGTTCGCGTTCATGGGCGGCGAGGGACTTCTGGAGGCGCGCGCGCTGCTCGGGGTGGGTGAGTAGGGCATACGTGCCGTTGCCGATGAGATTGACGGTCGTCTCGAACCCGGCGAAGAGCAGGATGAAGGCCATGGCGGCGGCCTCGTTCTCCGTGAGGTGCTCGCCGTGGTCGGACGCGCGGATCAGGCCGGAGATGAGGTCCTCACCGGGCGCGGGCGTATCCGGAAGGCCTCCCCGCTTCTTGTGAATGAGCTCGAGCAGATACCCGCGCATCTTCTTGACCGACCGCGCGACCCCGCCCCGCGGCCCGCCACCGTGCCGGATCATCATCCCCGCCCAGTCACGGAAGTCGTCCTGGTCCTCGCGGGGTACGCCCAGCAGGTCGCAAATGGCGTAGATGGGAAGCGGGAACGCGAACTCGTGGATCAGGTCGGCGGAACCCTTCTGCGCGAACTGGTCGATCAGTTGATCGGTGAGCTCCTGCACACGCGGCGCGAACTCGGCCACCCGTCGCGGCGTGAACGCCTTCGAGACCAGCCGCCGCAGCCGGGTGTGGTCCGGCGGGTCGATGTTCAGCAGATGTGTCATCAACTCGGCCTTGCGCTCCCCTGGAATACCCGTCTTCCCTTTCGCATGGGCGGGTTCGTCGTGGTGCGCCGGATTCTTGCTGAGCCGCGCGTCGGCGAGCGCCTGCTTGGCGTCCGCGTACCGCGTCACCAACCAGGCCTCCACCCCGCTCGGCAGCCGCGTCCAGTGCACGGGGGCGTGCTCCCGCAGCCAGGCGTACGCGGGGTAGGGATCACTGGCGAACTCCCAGGTGAAGAGTTCGGGAGCGGGGCTGAAGGGGGGCGGCTGATCGGTCACTCCCTGACGGTATCCGGCGGGAGGAGAAGGACGGCACGGCGGTGGGAGGGGCCGGGGAAGAGCGGGGAAGAGCGAGGCGGCATGCCGGAGGGAAGGGGAGCGGGGTGGGAGGGTGACGCAAGCCGCGTCCCTTTCATCCCGGACCATCCCTGAATCGGCTGCTGTTTGACTCCACGGCTCGCCGCCTCCCTAAATTCGCGCCGTGGACCCCGAAATACTCAGATCCAGCTTCGCGGTCGTCGAGAGACGGGCCGAGTTCGCGGTCAAGTACTTCTACTCGCATCTCTTCCGGCACAACCCGGACGTCCGCGGGCTCTTCCCCCTGGACTTCCCGGAGGACATGGAGCGACAGCGGGACCGGCTGTTCGCGGCACTCACGTATGTGATGGAGCGGCTGGAGGATCCGACGCTGCCGGGATATCTGCGGGAGCTGGGACGGGACCACCGGAAGTACCTGGCCGAGCCGGAGCACTACGCCGCCGTGGGGGCAAGCCTGATCGCCGCGTTCGCCGCCGTCGCGGGGTCGGCGTGGAACGCGGAGGCCGAGAAGGCCTGGGCCGAGGCCTACGGGGCGATCACGAACGTCATGCTCCAGGGCGCGTGGGAGGCACAGCACGAGGGTGAACCGCCCTGGTGGGACGCCGAGGTCGTGTCCCGGACCCGGTACGGCGACGACCTCGTCGTACTGACCCTCCGCCCGCACCACCGGCTGCGCTACTCCCCCGGCCAGTACGTCAGCGTCAGCGTCCCGCACCTGCCGGGCATCTGGCGTCCGTACTCGCTCGGCAACGCCCCCCGCGCCGACCACACCGTCGACCTGCACGTCAGCCGCGTCGAGGACGGGGTGCTGTCCACCGCCCTGGTCCGGCAGACCCGAGAGGGTGATGTCCTGCGGCTCGGCGCACCCGGCGGCGGCCTGACCCTGCGGACGCCGGTGGAACGGCCGCTGACCTTCATCGCGGCCGGCACCGGATGGGCCCCGGTCAAGGCGCTGCTCCAGCAACTCGACGCCACG
Organism: Streptomyces sp. NPDC007896; assembly: GCF_042959425.1. Classification (NCBI taxonomy): domain Bacteria; kingdom Bacillati; phylum Actinomycetota; class Actinomycetes; order Kitasatosporales; family Streptomycetaceae; genus Streptomyces; species Streptomyces sp. NPDC007896. Next base: position 108,730 of record NZ_JBIBKX010000016.1, read on the forward strand.
CACGAGACCCGGCTGTTCCTCGTGGCCCGCGACACCTCGTACCTCTACGACCGGTCGGCCGTGGAACGACTCCAGTCCCGGTTACCCCGCCTCGGCGTCACCTTCATCACCCCTGCCCCCGGCCGCCCCAAGGCCCAGGCCACCGAGCGGCTGCTGACCGCGCTGGGCAACCGCGCCGGCTGGGCCCGCCACGACGTCTATCTCGCCGGCCCGCCCCAGCTCGTCGAGGAGATCGCCGCGGCCCTCCCCGCCCTCGGCACCCCGCCGGAACAGATCTTCCACGACCTCCTCCCACCCGCCGACCCCAGCCGCCCCCGCCCCCTGGGCCCCGCGGAGTGGCTCCTGGACCGTCCCCACCCCAACTGGCACAACCCGACAAGCCGCGCCCCCGGCAGGTAGCTCTGAGGTCCCTCCCCCTCCCTCCCCCTCCCCCCTCCCTCCCCCTCCCCGCTTCCGCTTCCTCAGCCCGTCTCCGTCACCCGGATCGCGTCCCGGTAAGCCCGCGCGGCCGCGCGCAGGGCGGCTTCCGGGTCCACCCCCTCGGCCTCCGCGTGGGCGGCGATGGCCAGCAGTTCGTAGCCGACGCCTTCGCCTCGGGGGAGTTCGACCTCAAGTCCGGCCGTGCGCACGCGCGATGCCAGCTTCGCCGCGAGGGCCAGGCCCGGCTGACCCAGCGGTATCCCCTCCGTCACGGACGTCCGCCGCTTCTCCTCGGCCTTGGTGCGCAGCCAGTGCTCCTTGACCTCCTCGGGGGTCGTGGCCGTCTCGTCGCCGAACACGTGCGGGTGGCGGTGGATCAGCTTGGTGACGATGCCGCCGGCCACGTCGTCGATGGAGAAGGGTGCCTCGGCGTCCTCCTCCGCGATCCTGGCGTGGAAGACGACCTGGAGCAGAACGTCGCCGAGCTCTTCCCTGAGCTCGTCCCGGTCGCCCTCCTCGATCGCCTCGACAAGCTCGTACGCCTCCTCGATCCCGTACTTCGCGAGGCCCTTGTGGGTCTGCTGGGACGACCACGGGCACTCGACGCGGATGCGGTCCATGACCTGGACGAGGTCGAGGAGGCGGGCGCCCGGCAGGTCGTACGAGGCCGGGAGCAGCTCCAGGTCCGGCATCTGTATGCGGCCGGAGCCGGCGAGGCGGGCCAGGCCGTCGGTGAGGCGCGGCTCGCCCTCGCCGGTGGCGACGACGACCACCGTGCGGCCCTCGGCGCAGGCGTCCACCAGGTCCTGGGCATCGGGGGACGCCTCGTCGACGTCGATGCCCGCCTCACGCAGATACGGCAGCTGCGGATGCGCGCCGTCCGCGCACAGCACCTGGTCGGCGGCGCGCAGCACCTGCCAGGCGGGCCAGGACAGCAGCCCGGGGGCGACGCGGTGGCTGGTGGTGAGCAGGACGATACGGCCGGGGTCGGGAACCTGGGCGGTGGCGTCGGAGCTGGTTGCGTTCACCCCACGAACGTAACCCACGGCACCGACGGCCCCAGGAGTTATCCACAGGCTGGGAGGGAGTCGAACCGTTTATCCACAGCCCCACCCCCAGGCGAGGACCTGGCGTTGGCCTGCTGACCTACCGGCCCAGTGGACTCCTGCCGCACTCCTGCCGCACTCCTGCCGCGCTCCTACTGCACTTCTGCTGACCCACTACGCCGTCTGCTGCGTCCCGGTCGACGTGACCTCCCGCAGCCATGGCGTCTTCACATCGACGCGGCTGCTCTTCTGGACGTCCCAGGCGCCGTAGCGCGGGTTCAGGTCGACGTTCAGCTTCTTGGACGCGTCGGACATGGCCTTCCAGAACGTGGCCTTGCCCTCGGTGGTGTTCATGTCGGCGCCGAGCGCGGCGGCGAGTTTCTGGGCCTCGATCTCGGTACGGAGGTTGTCGTCGAGGCGCCGGGGTGCCACCCCGTACTGCTGCAGCCAGGCCGTCTCCAGTGCCTTCGCACCGCCCGCCTGGCCCTCCAGCGTCGCCCGCATCTGCTGGGTGTCCGCGCGGGTGACGCTCACGCCCGCGTCCTCGGCGGCCCGGTCGAGGACCTGGTCGAGGACCATGGTGTGCAGGGTGTCGCGGGTGAGGCTGCCGGTCTTGGCGATGGCCTGCTCGTACTGGGCCTCGTCCTTGACGGCGGCCCGCTGTGCCGAGCGCACCTCGTCGACCCGGCTCTCCAACTGCGCGACCGTGATCCGCCGGCCACCGACGACGGCCGCGGCGCCTGGGTGCGCCTCGCCGCCGCACGCCGTGAGAAGGGGGGCCGCGGCGACGATCGCTGCGGAGAGGACGAACGCGGTGCGACGGCGGCGGTGCAAGGAAACCTCCCGAGGAGATTGTGCGACGGTGCACAAAGTCTTGCGGTGATCGATGGTAGGCAGTGGCCCGGCTCTCGGCCAGCCATTCGACCAACGATTCGCGGAGACTTCGGATACCGGCGCGGCCGCCGTGACGAGCGGGACGGCCACCGTCCGCTCGTACGACCGTTCACATCCACTCGTGCGACCGATCAAGTCCGCTCACACAACCGGCCACGTCGGGTCGTACGGCCGCTCGCGTCCTGTCGTAGCGTCCCCGGCTAACCGCGCGCCTCGACCTCGCGCTCGACGACCCCGGCGACCTCGGCGCGCAGTCCGTCGCCGACGCGTGTCACGGTGATGTTCTTGGCGCCCGTGGAGTCGGCTCCGGCGTCCCCCACCAGCACGAAGTCGACCTTCTGGTGCTGCGGGGCGGTCTGCGTGGCCGCCGTGACCTCGGGCTTTCCGGTCGCGACGACCACATCGCAGGACCGCTGGAGCAGGCCGTTGAGGTAGGGCCGCGCGTTGGCCGCGGACTGCTCACCGGTCACCGGGACATAGCTCACGCGTGCGTGCGTCTTGAGGGACGCGTCCTGCATGCCCTGCCAGACCTCGGCCGCGGTGGTCCCGGCCGTGATCCCGTCCTTGCCGGTCAGCAGGCAGGCGTCGACGTCCTTGTAGTGGCGGGCCCGGGTGTCGGGCAGTTGTCGCTTCGTGTCGGTGCGGGAGAGGAAGTATCCGGTGACCGCGACCGCGACCGCGACGATCACCGCACCCGCCACCATCGCGACCCCCCGGCCGCCCAGTACACGCGGCCACTGGAGTACCGCCCGCACACCGGCGGCGAGCCTCGACTCCTGGGTGGCGTCGCGTGCCGCCTTCGCGCGCTGCGCCTGCGGCACCTGCCTGACCCGCTTGACCACGTGGTTCCCGTACTTCCGCTCTTCCGCTCTGCGCTCTTCGCTCTTGCGTGCCTTCGTATGGCCGCTCCGGCCGGTCCGGCCGGGGCGCCGCTAGTACCCGACGCGCCGGGGCCAGACCGTCCAGGCGTGCACCGCCGCGCCGACCATCGACACCAGGATCAGGAGCACGTCGTCCGCGAACTCGAGGCCGTGGGTGGTCTCGGGTGTGAGCGAGAGCTGCATGATCCATGCCACCAGCACCGCGCAGAACCCGCCGAAGACCGCCCAGTCCGCGCGGGTGCCCCGCCGCAGGGCGATCACGAGGGACGGAACAGGACACAACAGCCCCAGGCTGACGACGGGAAGCGCCGCCAGCCCGGCACGGACGGCGGACGGTCCGACGACCGCCGGCAGCCTTTCGACCCTCATGCCCTGCTCCTCCTCCTACTTGTTCTCCGGTTGTTCTCCGGTTGGCGTTCTCCGGCGATCCCGGGATGCGTCCGGATGTCAGCCGGTGATGGCGACCGGCGCGTCCCAGGCGTCGCGGTCCACGGTGATCGTGTAACCGCCGATGGTCTCCTTGCTGTTGACCATGTACTGGTGGGCGCGGCTGTGGTTGGTGAACTGGGTGGAGCCCCACGGCCAGTCCGAGGTCGTGGTGTTGGCCTTGTCCCACAGCGCGTACCAGAGGTTGCCCGGCAGGTCCGTCTTGTCGGTCGCGGTCGCGATGGCCTTGGCGCTGGAGCTGGTGAAGCCGTAGAAGCCGGTGCGGTACGTCTTGGCGTGCAGCGCCTTGTCGAAGGCGCGTACGTACGTCAGCGTGGCCTTGTTGCACGCCGTGTTCGTGATGTCGTACGACTCCATGTCCAGGTAGATCGGGCTGCCCGCCTTCATGCCCAGCGCGGACGCCTTGGTCACCGCGTCCGCGGCGTCGGTGGCGCCGAGCGAGGCGGCGTTGGTGGCGGTGAGCTTCTCCGGGTTGGAGCCGGTCTGGCAGGACGGCTGGGCGCCGACGTACAGCGGGATGAGTTTCCAGCCCAGCGTGCTGACCGACTTCACCCAGGACGCGGTGAGGTTGGGCTGGCCGCAGCCGCGGTTCTTGCCGCCGATGTAGACGGCGGCCGCTCCGTAGAAGCCGGTGTGCCAGGCCTTCATCGCCGTCAGCGAGGGTGCGGCGCAGGTGTCGAAGGCGCGGCCCGTGAACGTCCGCTGGGCGGGCCAGGTGGTCGCCGCCATCGACGTCTGCGCCGCGATCCCGGCTCCGGCGACCACGGCCGCGCCTGCCGTCGCCCAAGCGATGTAGCGGCCCTTCTTAGACATCCGATGGCTGGACATCCCCACCCCATTCATGACGCGCGCACGTCACGGCGCGTGGGACGCCCGGAACGTGCGGACATATAGATCGAAACAAGACAGTTCAAGACACTTCAGGACAGTTGAGCCCCGTCGGCGCCCATCCCGGCTCACCGACGCGAGAGGGTGACCGGCCCCCGGCGCGCGGGGCGGATCGCAACGTAACCGACGCCACCCCCTTGATCGGGAAACCCTGCACCTCGATCGCCACAAGAATCTCTCAAGCCACGGCAAAACATGGGGAGTCCATGGAACCCCGGACCGGTGGACCCCCTCTTTTACGGATCTTTGGCACCCCGATGTCTGTGTACGGTCTGTGCACCCATAGAGTCCGCTCGGCTCAACAGCACCATTTCTCGAAGAAGGACTCAGACATCCCGATGCGTCACCCCTCCCGCGCGGCCAAGGCGCTGCTCGCCGCAGCCGTGCTCCCGCTGGCCCTGGCAGCCTGCTCCTCCGGAACCACCGTGCAGCCCTCGTCCGCCAAGACGAAGCCGGCCAAGGACCCCAACGCCGGTCTGCTGACGGGCGCGCAGCTCAAGAAGGCGCTGGCGCCCGCGTCCTTCTTCGCCGCCGGTTTCGCGGTCGACCCGAGCGGCGCGCGGGACTCCGGCACCACGTACGCCCCGCCGAGCTCCTCCCCCGCGCCGAAGCCGGACTGCTCCCTGCTGGGCGGCACCAGCTGGATAACGATCACCGGCGACTCGGGAGTGTCCTTCGCCCAGAACAACTACGTCAGCAAGAACACCTCCGAGGAAATCGCCCAGGAGGTCGACACCTACCGCGGCACGACCTCGACGACCGTGCTGACGGACCTGGAGAAGACCGCCAAAGCGTGCGCGACCTTCACCGACTCCGACACGCACACCAAAGTGAAGGTCACCGGCGCCACCACGCCCGGCCTGGGCGACGCCGCGTACACCATCACCCTGACCGACAGCGCCTGGCAGAACGGCATGACCCTGATCGCCGTGCGCGCGGGCACCGACGTCGTCAGCGTCATGTCCACGGACCGGCACGACAACGGCGCCGCCACGGCCAAGAAGCTGGCGACGCAGATCGTGACGTCCCTGAAGGGCGAACACCAGCGCGTGTGACCCGCTGAATGGGAGCATGACGCCCCCCGAGAGGTTTCTCGGGACCCGAGAAACCTCTCGGGGGGGGCTCGTAGGGCGCTCGTGGGTGCTCGGGGGGTGTGAAGGCATGGGCATGGACATGGGCATGAGCGTGGACAAGCGCCTGGAAGCCGGCTGGGCCCAGCGGATCGCGTGGTCGGTTCTGGTGGTCGCGTCGCTGGGTCTGCTGGTGTGGGTGCCGTTCCTGTATGTCGCGATCCGCCGCGGCAGGGGCTCGGACTGGGGCGCCTTCGCCGCGTTCCTGCTGTACGAGCTGGTGACGCTGCCGTGGGCGACCGTTCAGTCGGACGCGGGTGATCCCGTCCTCGGCGCGGTCGCCGTCGTCACTCTGGCGATGGCGGTGTGGCTGCTGCTGTTCGCGCTGTTCGACAAGCGCACGCCGAAGTACGCCACGGCGAACGCGGGGCGGACACCCGGGCCCATGCCGGGCCCGGCGCCGGGCAACCCGTATCTGCGCTGAGATCACCCGTATCTCACCCGTATCTGCGCTGAGATCACCCGGAAACCCTCATCCACGCTCAGGGCACCCGGCGGTTCACCCCCGCCGGGTGCTTCGCACCACCCTGACGGCCGGCCAGGCGAGCAGCGCCCCGACGGCCCAGAGGAAGACGGTGAGGGCGGCCCATTCCCCGGTGCTGGTCTCCGGGTCCGAGGCGCCGAAGACGGTGTAGGAGAGGGCCAGGAGGGACCAGAGCCCCGCGAGGAGCCCGAAGATGACGAGCATCGCCGTCTGCCCGCCGGTACGCCGCGCCGACGCCTTCTGCTGAACCTGCTGAGCCGCACCGGAACCTCCGGCCTGCCCCGCAGAAGCGGCACCTTCCGACTGCCGCTGCTGCTGCCGTTGCCGGGGCGGCAGGTGCACCACCGCGCGCGGATGCACCGCCGCGTCGATGGTCGCCATGGTGTGCGCGTCGATCCCGTACTCCCCCGGCTCCACCTCCACGGACAGTCCGTCGGTGCCGATGAGCCGGCGCCCGCCGTCGGCCCAGCTGAGCAGGGCCGCGCACGCGCGGAAGGCCACGGTGGCCTGCTCCTTGCCCGCCGTCAGGCTGACCCCCTCGCCCCCGACGACCAGGGCCGTACCGTCCTTGCGCACGGACTCGAAGCGCGTGCCCTGGACGGTGTACGACGACGTGGTCGGGGCCGCCGTGTACCCGGCCCAGTCGGCCCTGTGCCCCGAGGGAGCCTGCAGCAACGCCGTCCCGGCGGCCTCCAGGGCCACTGCGTGCACATGCTGCGGCGTCGTCGCCCACAGCTCGGCGCGCAATTCGTCGAGCCCGCGCGGCGGACGGTGGGCGAGCAGTTCCTCCGCCGCGCCCGGCAGCCGCCGTACGGCCGCGTCGGGCGCGGTCAGTCTGGCGTCGGTGCGCCCGCGTACGGCCTCCAGGTCGGCCTGCGCGATCCGGCCGACCTGAAGCCCCGCGAGCACGTCGACGAACCCGCCGAGGACCGCGTCCTGCTTGGCGGGCAGGGCGTCCGCGAAGGCGGTGACGGTCGCGAAACCGTCCCGGCGGGAGGTGTAGTCGCCGGCCGCCGTGTAGGAGTAGCCGCCCTCCTGGCGCAGGGAGCGGGAGAGTTCGCGTTCCAGGACACCGGCGTAGAGCCGGGCGGCGGTGGTGTCGGTGACGACGGCGTCGAGCAGGACGCCGCCCTTGCCGTCGGAGAAGTAGGCGGGGGCGGTGGGGAGGGCGGAGGTGACGGCGGGCATCGGGCGCCGCCGACCGCCGGGCAGCTTGAGCGAGAGCCCGGCCGGCAGCCGCTCCCCCGCGATCCACAGCACGGCGTTGTCCCGGGTGAACCAGGTCCCGGCCCATTCCCGTACGTCGTCCGGCCGCAACCCGCGTACGCCCCACTCCGGGTAGCTGACCAGCCCGTACCCCTGGGCCCCGTACCGCCACAGCGGCAGTTGTCCGGGCTCCCGGCGCGCCTCCTCGGTGCGCAGGATCTCCTTCTCGGTCTCCAGCCGCTCCATGGGCAGATCGAGGAGGGAGGTGCACACACCGTCGAGGTAGGCGACGATCTCGTGCTCGGCGCCCTCCACGTGGAAGTGGGTGAACGCGGCCTTGGTCGCGCCGTTGAAGTGGTAGTCGGCAAGGCCCTGGCGGTGCAGGGCCAGGTGCTCGACCAGGTGGGTGATCCCGGCCCCGGCGAGCGTCTCGTCGGCGACGCCGACACGGAAGACCAGTCCGGCGCGCATGGGCCCGGTGGCGTACGCGAAGAGGGTGGGTATGCCGTCGACCTCGGTGTGATGGATGCCCTGGCTCATCGTCTGCCTCTGCCTGTCCTGTTCGGCATCCGCTCAGCCTCTTCCGAGGGCGGCGGAACGGTGTTTGACGTACGCGTCCGCGGGCTTGCCGAGGTAACTCCACGGGTACTCGGAGGCCAGGTTGCCCAGGGCGCGGAAGTGCGCGACGGCGCGTGCGGTGTCGCCGATCAGCGAGAAGAGCGCGGCGAAGACGCCCTGGATGGTGACCCACCCGTACGCGGGTCGGTAGTACGGGTGCAGGACGGACCGTTCGGCGGCCTCGACGAGTTCGGCGTGGACGTGGGCCTGGCGCAGGTAGTCGGTGCGCTGGCTCCCCGCGGAGGGCAGCGCGAGCCAGTGCTCCAGGTGCGCCTCCGCCACCAGCCCCCCGTTGAGCGTGCCCTCGGGCGAGTTGAGCAGGCACTCGCGGGCGAACCCGTGCGCCGCCTCCCAGCTCCCGCTCCACTTGGGACACAGCTGCTGGAGCAGCCGGGCCTGCCCGGTGAAGTGGTGCGGGTGGTACGCGGCCAGTCGGTCGTACCTCCGCCGCGCCTCGTTCTGCCCGAGCTGCAGTCCCATGGCCGTGGTCAGGCGCGCGGCCCAGGCCGCGTCGTGGGACGGGTCGAGGGCGGTGGCCCGGATGAGCAGTTGCTCGGCCTGCCGCAGGTGCTCGTGCAGCTGCCGGAACTGCTCCCGGCTGACGTGCTCGGCGCGCGCGTCGGTCCGGATCTCCCAGCCGACCTTGACCTCGCGGGTCCCGAGCAGTGTCAGGGCGAGTACGTCGTCGGGGGCGGCGGCGACGAGTTCCCGCAGGGGGTGTTCGACGCCGGGCACGTCGGCGACGACGCCGACGAGGAAGGCCCGGTCGGTGCCGTGCGGCAGCCCGTCGGCGTACTGCCGGATCCCCGCCCAGTCCCGCGCGGCGGTCGCCTGCCGCAGCCAGCCGGCCTCGGGGAAGGCGGAGGCGAGTTCGAAGTCGGGGGGTGGGAGGGACGCGTCGGTCGGCATGGAGCGGATGGTAAGTGGCGGGTTGGAGACGGTTTTCGGTCAGGTGTGGGGAGGCTGTGGGAACACAATGCCCAAACAGGCCATACGGGCGTCACCTTGACCCTTCGATGACTGATCTTGACCGGGTCATGACTCGAACTTGAGTTCGCCTTGTGGGAGGTGACCTCTCGCCTTGCCCCTGGCTTGGAACAATCCATGCGACCGCTGTCACCGTCACCTCCCCGCCACTGCCACCTCCCAGCCACCGTCACCTCCCAGCCACTGCCACCTCTCCGTCACTGTCACTCTCACCCCACCGTCACCAGGAGCCCCACCCGTGGCACTCAACGCCCGTCGCGCCAGACAACTGCTGGAGATCTCGGCCCCCTTGCTGCTCCAGGGCGAGCAGGTCGAACTCACGAGCCTGGCCGGCATCGGAACGGTCTCGGTGCGCAAGCAGGCCCTCACCGCGGCGGTGGTCGGCGTACTCAGCGCGGGAACGGTGATGGCGACGGTCACCCCGCGCCCGATGTACCTCGTCCTGACGAACCAGCGGATCCTGTTCTTCGACGGCAACCGGGGTGGCAAGCCGGGCAAGTTGCTGATGAACCTCCCGCGTCCGTACGTCACCGCGAGCGCGCCCAGGAAGACCTTCCTCGGCCTCAAGGTGGTGACCCACCTGACCGTCGAGGGCCAGCAGGGCGCCCTCAAGGTCGACTTCCCGGTCCAGACCCGCGCCGACGGGCACCGGTTCGCGACGGCTTTGCCGGTGACGCGCTGACCTCGACCACGTATCGCGTGGACCTGAGGTGTCCTCACCCGGGGGACTGAACCGACCTCATTCCGATACCGGAGGCGACGGCGCTCGCCACCATCGGAGGCGAGACCGCGCAGGACTGGGCGGAATACACCGAGGTCGGCCTGGGCGACACCCAGAGCCGCGCATTCTGGAGGCACCTGATGACCCTGCGCCCCAGCCGCTTCCCTGGCAGCGGCACCCTCATCGAGGAAACCCGGATCAAGGGCCGCGCCGAGGACATCCTCCGCATCCTCGATCTCCGCGCCATCGACATCCCCGAGGCCGCCCGAGAGCGCATCACCGGCTGCACCGACCTGGAGCTGCTGGGCACCTGGTTCGACCGGGCCCTCACAGTCACCAACGCGGAAGAACTGTTCGCCGCGGAGGCGTAACGAACCCGGAGGTCACAAATGCCGACGCATGCAGACCCGCGGCCAGCGCTCCAGACCGTGGGCGGCCTCGCGTCGGCGGATGTCCTGGAGCCCGGGACCAAGCGCACTGTCATCCAGGAACGTGAAGCCGCAGCGCACGTAGTAGGGCGCGTTCCAGGGGACGTCGGCGAAGGTGGTGAGGGTCAGAGCGGGTATCCCGTCTGCCCCGGCCCGGTGGCCGACATGGTCCAGCAGCGAACGCCCGATGCCGCGCCGCGCGCTGTCCGGGTGCACCGACACCTGCTCGATGTGCAGGTTGTCGTCGACGTGTTCCGCGATGAGGTACGCCACCGGTCTGTCGGCCTCGTCAACCGCGACCCAGGCCAGGCCGACCCGCTGATAGTGGGCGAGGTCGGTGAGCGGGAGGGGTTCGTCGTCGGCGATCTCCGGCATGCCGATGTCGGCGAAACACCGCCCGGCGGCGCGCTCGATGTCCTGGAGTAGGGGCAGTTCGTCGATGTGGACTGCTCGGATGCGGCGCATTGACGCATTGTCGCCGAGGGAACCGGTCGAGACCCTTTCCCCACGGCCCCTCCCCCCACCCATGGATGCAGTCAGTCATGTCAGTACCCGCCGTCAGTGTCACAACCCATGAGTGATGAACGGCATGAGGTGATCGTCCGCAGGGCCGAACAAGACGACATCAGGGGCTTGTCGCGTGCAGCAGCGCGCTGTTCACCGAGGACGCCGGTACCCGGGATCCGAGCGTCGACATCAACTGGCCACGCGAGCACGGACCCAGCGTTTCGCATCCGGCCTGGCGGACCCGAACCGACTGCTCCTTGTCGCCGATCGCGGCGACGGCGAAGTGGTCGGCTGTCTCACGGGCACGCTGGTGGAGCCCTCCGCGATGAAACCGGTGAAGGTCGCGACGTTAGTGAGCATGTATGTGCGGCCCGCATACCGGCGCGACCGGATCGGCGGACGCATGGTGGACGCATTCCGGGCCTGGGCAAAGGAATCGGGAGCCGGATCGGCACAGGTGACGGCCCATGCGGCCAACGCCGAGGCCATCCGTTTCTACGAGCGCAACGGCTTCGCGTCCCAGTCGGTGACCCTGGAAGCGACTCTGTAGCCGTCTGCGTCGGGTGCCTGCCGGGCGGGGATGGTCGTTCGGCGCGGCGGCCCATCGCTGGCACCGAGACCTTCCAGCCGGAAGCGGAACCTGTACTCCTCACGCGTGACGGCAGGCGGCTGTACCGACTGACCAAGAACCATCAGGGGGACCTGGTCCCGGACCTGCTCTGGGCGTTCGGCGTGGAGCCCGTCACCGGCACCATCCACTACGTCCTGCCCGACGGCGAAGCCTGGTTCGCCAACTCCTTCATCGACCTGTGGCTCCAATGCCTCCACCGCTACGGCCGGCACCTGAGCCGATCCGAGGTCCTCAACGACCCCGCCGAACGGGAGGAGGAGGTGCTGGCCGAACTCGGCAGGCTGGCAGCCGAGATGAAGGAAATCGACCCGCCCGCCTTCGACGGATACCGTGGCTGCATCTGGGCGGAGTTCCTCGACCGGTGGCTCTGGTAGGCATACCCACGCTCACTCCCTCGACCATCCCCCGTCATCCGTCTACTGCCGCAATCAGTCCGGCCACCAGACGGACGACGACGGACACGGCGATGCTCACTGTTCGCCCCATGGAGAACTCCGGCTCCACGGTCGCGATGACACAGTCGTCCTCCGTGTCGGCCAAGGTCAGGCCGATGGACGCACTCTCCGGAATCGACCTGTACACCTCCGGGAGGGCTGACAGATCGATCTTCGAGTGCTGGTACGAGGGGTTCCACACCTCGACGGTCACGACATCGGCCATTCAGTCGCCTTCCAGAAGAGCCGGTCCAGGAACGTCCACAGATGCGCGGCAACGACGGCCCGGCCCACGCCACCGACCTCGTAGACGGAACCGGCGAGCGAGCCGGGAAGGAACAGACGACCTTCAGTCGTCCTTCACCAACGGCCTCAGGGCCGACAGCATCTCGTTGCTGTAGTCGTCACAGTTGATCAGCAGTTCACGGCCTGCCGCGGAAGTGAACAGCTCGCCACCCGCAGAGTTGGCCAGCTCCCGGGCAAGGGAAATGACTCTGTCGGTCTGGACCTCGCTCATCTCGCCCAGGGCTTCACCGAGCAGGAGCCGGCCGCCGATGGTTTCCAGCTGAAAGAGCTCGGCGAATTCGGGGTCCACCTCAGACTCGAACAGCGGTGCGGCACAAAGTTCGGCGACGGCCTGCTGAAGGCAGCGCCAACTTACAGGTCCTGAAGAACCGGGCGGCTGTCCTACGCCACGAGGTCGTCGTATCCCGGGCACCGGGTCCATCGGGCTACGTCTGCGTTCCTCCGTATCGTGGGTACGTCGCGCTCTCACATCGTGCGTCATTCGTGCCTGGAGGATTCCGTGACCGTCGCCGCTCGACTCGTCGCCACCCTCGCCGCTCCCCGGGACCCGGCGTCGGCGGAGGCTCCCCGGGTGCCGCACTGGCCCGGCCGCAGGCTGCTCGTGCAGCGTGGTGACACCGAATTGGTGACCCTCGACCTGGACGTGCCCAGCGCGGGTCGAGCGCGGGAGGTCCGCTTCCCGGCGCCGTAGGTCGGCTGGAGGACCGCGATGGCCTCGTCCAGTCGACCGGCATCGGTCGGCGGGTCGGAGAGACGCCGTGCCTCGTACCAAGTGTCGACCTCGGGACGGGCGCTCAGAGGCCGCATCCCGCTGATCCTGTTCGATCAGCGCCTGACACGGCCGACCGCCTCCTACTGGCCCTTCCCCTCGTTACCAACTCGAACGTGCCGGAGGCAGCGCCGGGAAGGCGCGATCAGTGCCCGATGAAGCCGGTGAGCCCTTCCTTCCAGCGTCGCTCGAAGAATTCCGCAGAGGTCTCTTCGACATGCAGGTCGTCATCGGCCTCAAGCTCCGTCCACGACGGAACGCGCTCCGAGCCGAGCTTCACCCCACCCCGCAGCTGGTGGTCCCGATCGACACAGACTCTTCCTTGAAAACCGCTGCAGCACCCCTCAGCATCCCCCGCCCCCGTCAACAAATCCGTACATCACGCATCTCATTGCGCCTTCAGTCAACTCTCAGTCTGGTAGACCACCTCTGATAGCGAGGTCACCATCGACCGACGACTGAGGTTCTACGCGGATCCACGAGGTTGACACCATTCTTCTCCAACCTCTCTTCCAACGCCTCAAGACCACGACGCTTGGCATATTCGGACTCTTCGGCATAGATGGGAACCAGCCACGTGAATTCCACACCATCATCAGGGCTCCCTGTCCGCCAGAATTCACGCTCCAGAGAATAAGGAGGGGACGCCAAGAAACGATCAGCCTCGGAACCTTCGAGCCAAGGGCGACCAAGGTTCATAGTGGAGCCGAGTTCCACTCGGTGACCAGGCAGTGAGTGGAAATGCGAGACCATGGCCAAACTCTCCACGTGACGCACCGACTCCACTGGAGAGAGGATCAAAAATTCGCGTCGCGGTGCACCCACTTTATAGGCGCCGATTGACACATAGACCCAGCTCTCTCGGGGACGAAGCGGGGCGATACGGCGAACATGGAACCCTGGAAGGCTGTCCTGGACAGGCCCTGCCATCCATTGAAAATCCTCGTGCTGTCGGTCGGGCCACATTCCGCGAAGGTGCCCATCGATCTCACGTTCCTGCATTCCGCCACCTTGAGTCGTCACCCTCGCCCCGGCCTTCTCATACCGAACGCTCTGGCCAAGTAACGCGTATACCTTGCGAGGACCGCACCTTGCCTGCGTTGACATGTGAGACATTGCGTCCCGTTGATGCCTTGCTGAGCATAAGCGCGACGCTCTTCATCCGTCATTTCCCATCCACCCTTGAAATAGTAGTGGACGGCAAGTTCCGGATCGTGCTCAGGTACCGGCTGCGTACGCGTCCCGCTGATCTGCACCTCACCGCAACTGATGCAACGCTCGTCCTCTCCCGCTGCACGAGCCGCCTGTCCCGCCGGCCCATTGGTTTGCGAACCACCGTAGTGAATCTGACGGTTGTACCGCTCCTCGGGCATCTCGGGCCCTTGCCTGTCTGTGGCCACACCGCCTGAATCGACTTCGAAGCGCGCGGCGTCTTCGCCCTCGCCACAGTTATGGACCAGGACAGACACGTCCCCGGCTTGTACGTAATACGTGTGGAGACTGCCGATGGTGAGGTCGTACGTGGTGGTGTTCGCGTGATACAGGCGGACGCCGGTGACGCCGGCAGCGCCGGTCGGGGTCTGGAGGACATCTCCTGTGTGGAGGTCCTTGGCATCGACGAAGGCCGACTGAGTCTCGTCGTAGAACGGGTGGTGGAACGTCGTCGTGAGATGCGCACCCTTGGCGTCGTCGCCTGTCCGTGCCTCATCGGTCGTCCCAGCAACCCTGGTGTCCTGCGGGGACGCTGTGTTGCTGACCGCCGCCACCGGGGCCGTCGCCGGCTCCTGACCGTGTCCGTGACTCGCCGCCAGCGCGCCGAGCACCGCCGCCGAGGCCGCCAGGCCGAACGCCGCCTTGCGCGCCACCTTCCGGCTCAGGGACTTCGCCCCGCCCTTCGCTGTCTGCTTCGCCGCCGACTCGGTCGTCTTCTTGATCGTGAGGTCGACGAAGTCGTGGTCCGTGTGCGTCACGATCACCGCGGTGACCTTGTGCGCCTCTGTCCCCGCAACCCCCGGCACCGAATTGGCGATCGTGTCGCCCACCCGCACCTGGTCGATCGCCTTCGCCGAACCATCGGCCATCAGCACCCGGGTCGAACCCGTGAAACTGTGCGTTGGCGCCTTCGCCCCCGGGATCTTGCAACTCCCGCCCGACTCCGACTGACTGTTGGTCCCCGCCCCCTCCGACTCCGCCGCCGAAGCCGCCTCGTCCGTGGCATCAGCCGCCGCGGAATCCCCGGCCTCGGTCGCCCCCTTCCCGAACAGCCCGCCCACGACCTTCATCGCCTTGGGCGCCACCTTCGCCAGGATCTTGCCGCCGAGGCTGCCGAGCGCACCGCCGAGCGCGCCGGAGACCGCGCCCTCGAGTGCGGACTCGCCGAACGCTCCCGCGCTGCAGTCGCCGCCACCGTTCTCGGCGCACTTGAAGCCCTGCTCGACCAGGGAGCCCGCCGCGCCCGCGGCAGCGGCACACCCGATCGTGCCCAGGCCGGCCGTGAACGCCTCGCACCCCGCGAACACCGCCGTCGACACCACGAAGGAAGTGATCGCAGCCGCGTGGTGCTTGACGTACGTCGCCGTCGCCTTCGCCGCCTTGACCGTCGCGTGGTACGCGGTCCGCGCCACATGGGCGACCGCCTTGGCGGCCTTCTTCACGTGGCTCGCGATCTTGTGCGCCGCCCTCTTCACCGCGTGCACCACGCGATGCACCACACGTGAGGCCTTGTGATACGCCGTATGCACCGCATGGACGGCCGCGTGATAGACGCGTCTGACGTGCCGTGCCGCGTAGTGGTACACGCGCCGCACCACCCGCACCGTCGCGTGGTACACGTCCCGCACGTGGTGCACGATCTTGCGGGCCGCGTGCTTGACCGCGTGAACGATCTTCCTCGCCGCGTGCTTCACCGCGTGGTACACCTTGTGCGCCACGTGCGACACCGCGTGCTTGACCTTGTGCGCGACCTTCTTCGCCCCGCACACCACGTCGTACCAGGAGCAGTTGCCCGACTCGTCCGTGCCCGCCATCGGGTTGTCGTCGACGTAGGCGAAGGGGTTCGCCGCCACCGAGTTCGGCACCGCGTTGAGCGAGATGCTGTCCTTGTTGAGGAACTGGCCCGTGTCCGGGCTGTACCAGCGTGAGGCCGTGCCGACGTCGCCGGTTCCTGGTTCCGTCCAGCCGGACTGGAAGCCCAGGTGACCCGTCACCGTGTCAGTCGGTGAGACCACCTTGCCCAGCGGGTCGTACGACGCCGAACCCGTCAGCGAGGTCGCGCCTGCGGTGAACGTGCCCACCACGTCGCTGTGCAGGTCCGTCAGGGCCAGCACCCCGCTGCCGCCCGACGGCTTGACGCCGATCACGCCGCCCGCCGGGTCGTACGTGTACGTGCTGTCGCCGTCCGACGCGATCGTGTTGTCCGCGCCCGAGAAGGCGAACGTGCGCGTGCTCTGGTCCGTCGTGTCCGTGTCGGTGATGTTCCGGCCCAGGGCGTCCAGCGTGTACGACTGCGTGCCGGCCGTGATCTGGCTGCCGAAGGCGTCCGTCTTGTACGCCACCGAACCCGACGTCTGCGACTCCTGCGTCATCGTGCCGCGCGCGGAGTAGTCGTAGGTGTGCGTGCCGTCGGAGGTCAGCTCGTCACGGGCGTCGTAGGTGTAGACGTCGGAGCCGTTGCGGATGCGGTTGCCCGAGGCGTCGTACGCGTAACTCTTCGTCGTCGCACCGTTGTTCCACGACGTCAGACGGTCCGACCAGTCGTACGTGTATGTGTTCGACGACGCGCCCGAGACTCCCGTCGTCGCCTTCGACGTCAGGTTGCCGTTGTTGTCGTAGCCGTACGAGAAGCTCGCCGGCGTCGACGCGCCCTGCACCAGGACGTCGCTCGTCAGCTCGTGCGAGCTGTTGTAGCCGAACGTACGGGTCTGGCCCGTCGAGCCGTACTTGACCGACTTGACCTCGTTCAACTGACCGTATGTGTACGTCAGTTGGGTGCCCGTCGCCGCGTCGTTCAGGGACGACAGACGGCCCGCCGTGTCGTAGCCGTACGACGTCGTGCCCGCGGCGTCCGTCCGCGTCAGCATCGACGCGTCGTCGTTGTACGTGAAGTTGGAGGAGCCCGCCGAGCCCGAGGCCGAGAGGACGTCACCCCTGTCGTCGTAGGTGAACGCGTCGTGCGTGGCGGCCTGGTGGTCCACCGCGCCCGCGATGCCGGCCTCGTCGGTGTCCGCCGACAGGACCCGGCCGTCCGCGTCGTAGTTGAAGCTGCGTTTCGCCGTCGCCGCGTCGGCGCCCGCGCCGGACATCGTCTTCAGCTGGCCGTTGACGTCGTACGTCATCGAGGTCGTGACGCCACCCGGAAGAGTGGCCGTCGTCAGCTGACCGTCCGCGTCGTAGGCGAAGGTCGTCGTCGAGTCGGCGGCCGAGGTGTACTTGTCGGTCGTCGGCTCGACCACCTTCTCCTGCTGGCCCCACGGCGTGTACGTGTAGCGCCAGGAGTTGCCGCGGCCGTCGGTGAAGCGCGTGCGGTTGCCCGACGCGTCGTAGCCGAAGGTCGTGGTGATCGACGTCGAAGCGTCCACCGGCTCGACCTGCTGCGTGATCGCGCCCGACGCGTCGTACGTCCAGCGCGTGGTGTGCTGGTTGGCGTCCGTGGACGCGACCATGTTGCCCACACCGTCGTACTGCTGCGAGGTCTCCGACAGCTTGGTGCCGCTCGCGTCGTACTCCCGCGTCGCCGTCGGGTCGTCCGAGGCGTTGTAGTCCGTCTCGGTCCAGGTGCCGTCCGCCAGCGTCGTCTTCGTCGTGTTGCCCTCGAAGTCGTAGCCGTAGCGGGTCGTGTTGCCCGCGCCGTCCGTCACCGAGGTGATGTCACCGGCCCGGTTGTAGGCGTAGGTGTTCGTGACACCGCCCGGCGAGGTCGTCGACGCGGTGTGGGCGCCGTACGGGTTGCCGGTCGTGACCGCGTACGAGTTCGTCGTCGTCAGCGTCCTCGTCGACGGGTAGCGCTCCATCGTCGTCGAGGTCAGCTGGCGGCCCATGAAGTCGTAGGTCGCCTGGGTCTGCGCGCCCGCGGCGTCCGTCGCCGACAGCTGCTCGCCGTCGGTGTCGTACAGCGCGTGCGTCTTGGTGCCGTCGGGCGCCGTGATCTGGGCGAGGTTGCCCATCTGGTCGTAGAGGTACGAGGTGGTCTTGCCGCTCGGGCTGATCTCGTCGGTCTGGTTGCCCTCGCTGTCGTACTTCCAGACCGTGGTGCCCGCGTTGGGCGAGGAAGCGCCCGCCGGGGTGTACGAGGGGAGCGCCTCGGAGACCTTGTTGCCGTTGGCGTCGTACGCCGTGGTCGTCACCAGGCCGTTCGGGTCCTCCTCCTCGACGCCCTCGCCGAAGGTGTTGAAGCCGCTGGTGGTGACGGGGTGGACGGCCGCCGCCGTGGTGCCGTCGGGCTCGGACTGGACGGCGGGCGCGGTGGTGACCGCGAGGTTGCCGGCCTCGTCGTAGGCATACGTCGTGGTGTTCTGCTCGGCGTCCGTCGTGGACGTCGGCAGGCCCCGCTTGTCGTAGGCGTACTTGGTGGTCTGCTCGGTGGAGGAGCCGACCGTGCCGCCCGTGCGGCCCTTGCCGTAGAGAGAGGTGACGTCGATCGCGGACAGGGCCCGCTGGTAGACCTGCACGTCACCGACCGAACCGGCGACGACGTCGCTCGTCGTGCCGTCCGCCTTCTCGGTGCCGCCGATGGACAGCGGTCCGGTGCCCGTCCAGGGCGCGGTGTTGGTGCCCGCGCCCGCCTGGGCGCCGTTGACGTACAGCTTCATGGAGCCGGTCGTCGAGTCGAAGACGCCGACCAGGTGCGTCCAGGTGTTCAGCGTGGGTGCCGCGGTGGCGGTGGCGTCGTAGAACGCGGTCGGGGAGGCCACGTCGGCGTTGGCCGCGTGGAAGCGGTACGCGTTGTCGGCCTTGGAGTACTGCAGGTAGAAGGAGGCCCGGTTGGTGCCGCCCTGCGCGACGAAGGTGCGGTAGGTGGAGGTGTCGCTGAGGTTGACCCAGGCGGACACCGTGTAGGAGGCGGTGGTGTCCAGGACCGGGCCGGTGGTGTCGATGAGGTTGCCGGTGCCGGTGGTGGTGCCCGCGAACTTCGCCGCGCTGTCCGACCAGGTCACGCCCGATCCGGCGGTGGCGGTGTTGCCGGTGCCGGAGGAGTCGGTGATGTTGGTGCCGGAGTCCTGGTTGAGCTTCCACCAGCCGGCCGGGTGCCCGGAGGCGTCCCCGTACAGCGTCTCGCTGAGCACGTTGCCCATGGCGTCGTACGTGCTGGTGGTGGTGCGGTCGTAGCCCGTGGCGTCGTGGTCGTTCTCGCTCGCGACCTGGTCGTCCGGGGTGTACGAGACCGTGGAGACGCGGTCCACGCCGGTCGGGTCGACCGTGGTGGAGGTGGTGCGGGAGGCCGCGTCGACCTTGTAGTTGGTGACGGTCTCGCCGTTGTCGGAGGTCGAGGTGAGCAGGTTCCCGGCGGCGTCGTAGGTGTCCGACTCCAGGACGTAGCTCTTCGTGCCGTCGGCGCTGGTCCGCTTCACCGAGGCGGTCAGACCGTCGTCCAGGTAGGTGTACGAGGTGGTGTTGCCCATCGCGTCGGTCACCGACTGGAGGCGGCCGGCCGGGTCGTAGGCGCGCGAGGACTCGGTGAGCAGGGTCGCGGTCCCCGGGTTGACCGGGTCACCGGTGTACATCAGCGCCTGCGTGAGCAGGTTGCCGTTGTCGTCGTACGTGTAGCGGGTCTCGTTGCCCGCCGAGGTGACTTCCTTGGTCTTGTTGCCCTGGTTGTCGTAGGTGTACGTGGTCGTGTTGCCGTTGCTCGCACCCGCGACCGCGTTGGCGTCCGACTCGGTCAGCAGGTGGTCGTAGGCGTCGTAGGTCTGCGTCTCGGTGCGCGCGGTGTCGCCGCCGCTCGCGTCGGCGACGGTCTGCGAGGTGACGTTGCCGTCCTCGTCGTAGACGGTCGAGGAGACGGCGGCGTGGGTGGCGCCGGTGACGCGGTCGGTGAGCTGCGGGTCGTGCTCCTCGGTGACCTGGCCGTTCAGGTCGTACTTGTACGAGGTGGTCAGGCCGTTCGGGTAGGTGTCCGAGACGACCTTCTGGCTGAGGACCTGGCCGAGGCCGTCGTAGGTGTATGTCGTCGCCAGGCCGATGGCGTCGGTGGTCGAGGCGACATCGCCGTTCTTGAAGTACGCCACCTGGTTGACCGCGCCGCCGGGGCTGATCGTCTTCACCGGCAGGCCCTTGGGCACCACTCCGCCGTCGGCGGACGGGTAGGTGCCGGTGCCGTCGCTGAAGACGGTCGTCGTGGTGCGGCCCTTGGGGAATCCGGGGACGGCCGGGCCGGTGATACCGGTCTGGTTGCCCTGCGCGTCGTACGCGTACGTGGTCAGGTAGGTGTTGTCGGTCGCCGACGCGGAGCGGCCGTCGCGCTCGGTCAGCAGCTGGTCGTTGCGCGGGTCGGTGGTCGTGAGCTGGGCCGTGGTGTCGTCCGGGTAGTACGTGTAGTACTCGGACGAGCACTTGTTCGCGGACTCGTCCTGGCAGGCGGTCGAGGAGACGATGTTGCCGCGTACGTCGTGGCCGGTGATGTTCATCGACCCGTTGGGGTCGGTGACCGTGTGCTCGAAACCGGCGGAGTCGTAGCCGAAGCTCGTCTTGTTGCCGAGGCCGTCGGTCTCGGTCAGCGCCCGGTTGCCGTTGTCGACGTCGTAGGTGTAGGTGAGCGTGGCGTTCGCCGGGGAGGTCACCTTGACCGTCTCGACCGGCAGCAGACCGGTGGAGTTCTTCGCGGCCTCCCACTGCTGGGCCACGTCCGCCGCGACCAGCTGGGAGCGGTGGACGGCGACCTCGGCGATGGAGCCCTTGAAGTAGGTGGCGTAACCGGTGTTGCTGGTGGTGCTGGTGTGCGACTCGTCGGGCCAGTTGCCGCCGATGAAGCCCGCGCCGACGTACTGGTTGGTCTGGACGCTCATCGCGGCCGTGCCGGTCTGCGAGGCCACCAGCGCGTCGTCGAGGTACAGCGCCTGGCTGTCGGACGCCGTCGACAGCACGACGTGGTGCCACTTGCCGTCGGTCACCGCGGCGGCGGAGCCGATGGGTTTGGTGGATCCGCCGGAGAAGTAGAACTCGCCGTACAGCCTTCCGCTGCTGCCGACGTAGAGGACGGGCGTGTAGTTGCCGGTGGTGGTGCCTGAGCTCAGCGGGTCCTTGGACGCGCCGAGCAGCACGCCGTTCGCCGTGGAGGTCTTGAACCACATGCTGACCGACTCGGCGCCCGCGCCGGGCAGGATGCCGCTGGGCAGCGCCATGGACGAGGTGCTGCCGTCGAACGTCGCGGCCTTCTGGTCGCTGAACGGTCCCGTCGCGCCGAGCGTCACCGCGTTGTACGTGCCGTTGCCGCCGCGCACCTCGTCGACGGCGGTGGTCGCGCCGGCCGCCTCACCGAGACGGAAGTAGCCCGCGGGCGCTCCGCCGAGGACCGCGCCCCGGTAGGTCTGGCTGGAGCCGGTGACCGTGGGGGTCCCGAGCTTCCAGACGCCGCCGTTCTCGTCGGTGAGCTGGGTGAGGGTGGTGGTGCCCGGGTCGTACTGCATGGCCGCGTACGTCTTGCCGGACGGCCGGGTGATGGAGGTCAGCAGGCTCGCCGCGTGGGTGCCGTACTGGTAGAGGGCGTTGACGTCGGCGGCGACCAGCGGGCGGCCGTACCAGGCGGCGTCCGCGACCGAGCCGTTGAAGTAGGTGGCGTAGCCGGTCTTCTCGCTGGAGCTCTGGTGCGGCTCGTCGGGCCAGTTGCCGCCGAGGAAGCCGGTGCCGAGGTAGTTGAAGGACTGGTTCTTGCCGAAGGCGACCGCGCTCTGGATGGAGACGGTGCCGGTGCGTGAGCCGATCTTCGCGTTGTCGACGTACAGCGTCTGCGAGTTGCCCGCGGCCGACAGCACCACGTGGTGCCACCTGCCGTCGGCGACCGACGCGGTCGTGACGATCGGGTTGATGCCGCCGCTGTACCAGAACTCGGCGTTCAGCTTGCCGTCGGTGCCGACGTAGATCGAGGGGGTGTAGAAGCCCGCGGCCTGTCCGGAGCCGATGGGCTGGGAGGCGTAGGAGTAGAGGACGCCGGGGCCCGCGGAGGTCTTGAACCAGAGCGAGAGCGCGCCGGAGTCGGTGTCGTTGCCGGTGTTCTTCGGCAGCGAGACGTCGGAGGTGGTGCCGTTGAAGGTGGCGACGGTGGAGGAGGAGCCCGTGAGCGGGCCACCGCTCTGGCCCGTCGTCACGTTCTCGTAGGTCGCGTTGTCAGTGCCCTCGTTGGCAAGGACGGCGTCCTTGGCCGTCGTCGCGCCCGAGGCCTCCGACAGCGGCCACATGGCGTGCGGGTCGAGGTCGAGCGAGGCGTTCTGGTACTGCGAGCCGCTCGTGTAGCCGTACGTCGTGCACTTGGTGGACGACAGCGGCGAGCACACCTTGGTGAGCTGGTCGCCGGTGTAGCCGTACGTCCAGGTCTGCGCGGTGGAGGAGTCGCCGGCGGTGACCGGGTCGGTGACGACGGTCTGGACGTGCGCGGCCGACGCTCCGGACGGCGTGAACCAGGTCAGGTTGAGGGAACGGCTGGAGACCGCGGACGTCATCTTCGTGATGTGGCCGCTGGTCCAGGTGAAGGTGATGGACCGCCCGTTGGCGTCCGTCACGGAGAGCAGACCGTACGCGCCCGACCCCAGGGACTGGGTGAACGTGTAGACCGTGTCGTCCTTGTCGGTCAGCTTGTAGCCGCCGCCCGTGACCGTGGTGAAGGTGGCGAACCGCCCGTTGCCCGGGGCGAACGTGCCGTCGCTGTTCTTGCCGTATCCGACCTGCGAACCGTCCGGGTAGGTGACGTTGACACTGGAGACCGCGCCCGACGCCGTGTACTGCTCGGTCGCCCGCGCGTCGAAGATGCTCGACCAGCCGGACCCGAACGCGCCGGTCCAGCGCGGGTCGCGGGAGTTGTAGTCGCGCTCCACGTCCAGCGAGGGACCGACGGTGGAGATCGAGGCGTCGGTGTCGGAGGTGGTGTAATTGCCGATCGACGCGTCGAAGCCGTGGTCACTGCTGTTCTGCGACAGACCCGAGGTGATCACGGGTTGCGGCACTTGGACCGAGAGCGCGTACGGATCCGCCGTGGAATAGAGAGCCGTCGTCGAGTCGTACGCCTGAACGGTCCACGTGTAGTTCTTGCCCCAGGCCAGCTTGCCCGCCGGGACCGTCCAGTCGCCGGTGGAGATCAGACCGGACGTGGCGACCTGGGTGTTGGTCGCGTCGTAGACCTTGAAGACGTACTGGCCCGCGCTGCCGCTGGAGTTGGCGCCGCCCGCCCAGGCGGTCAGCTCGGGGGTGGTGGTGCCCACGACCGCGTTGTCGGCGGGGAACTGTTCGTACAGCTGCGGCGCCGTGTTGCCCGTGTAGGTGACCACGATGTACGGGCCGAGCCCGGGGTCGTTGAAGGAGCCGAACTGCTTCCAGTGCAGGTTGTCGGTCGTCGACGCGTAGAGCGCGAGGCCGTAGTCGGCGGTGGTGCCGTTCATCCAGCCCTGGATGGCGGACGTGGACAGGGAGACGGTCACGTTGTCGCCGACGGTGCGGTCGGCGCCGGTGTTGGCGCAGGCGTTGGGCACGCTCGGCGTCGCGTTGCCGATCGACGAGCCGTACGTCGGCCCCGGGTAGCTGGTGACGCCCTCCGGGGTCCAGGCCTTCGTCACCAGCGCGACGTCGAAACGTTCGGCGGTGCAGGTGGCGGCCCAGGTGTCGAAGAGGTGCAGGGTCGCGGAGGAGACGGTGACGCCGCTGCCGTCCCAGGCGGTGTCCCAGTGGTTGACGTAGCTGGCCGCGGAGTGGGTGCCGGAGTCGTAGGAGCCGACCTTGACGGTCTGCTCGTAGGAGTGGTCGCCCGCGGCGCCGGACTCGG
This sequence comes from Streptomyces sp. NPDC007896, assembly GCF_042959425.1. NCBI lineage: Bacteria > Bacillati > Actinomycetota > Actinomycetes > Kitasatosporales > Streptomycetaceae > Streptomyces > Streptomyces sp. NPDC007896. The sequence goes on from NZ_JBIBKX010000016.1 coordinate 132,490, forward strand.
CGTAGGTGGTGGTCCAGCCGTCCGTGACCTGCGGGTCGACGGTGACCGGGAAGACGCGGCGCGCATCGTGCAGCCAGCTGTCGTCGAGGGTCACCTTCAGCGCGTAGCCGTCCTTGTCGTGGACGAGCTCGGTGGTGACGTCGTGGGTGGTGGCCGGGTCCCCGGAGCGCGGGTTCACCTTCGAGTCGTAGGCGTACGACGAGGGGATGCGCTCGACGGTCTTGCCGGTGGAGTCACGCAGGTCGATCGACCCGCTCTTGGTCTGGACGGGCGTGAGGCCCTTGAGGTCCAGGGGGAAGGTCCAGCTGTTCCCGGCGTCCGCGGAACGCAGGACGACCGCGTCCTTGACGCCGGTCGCGGTGGGGGCGACCTGGAGGTCGGTGTCCGTCAGGACGTTCTCGTACGTGACGCGCGAGCCGTCCGCCGTGCCCTTGACGGAGGCCGCGCCCTTGAGTCCGTAGGAAAGGGAGTGCGCGCTGTCGGCGGCGAAGGAGACGAGGCCGGAGTCACTGGCCTTGGCGCCGAAGTCGACGTCGACGGAGTTGGCCTTCTCGTGCCAGCGGCCGTCGGGACCGGCTCTCACGTCCACGTCGATGGGCGCCCATCTCCCCTTCCCGACCTGATAGTTGACGGGCGTCGGGGATATTCGGCGGGTGATGCTGCCGTCGGCGTTGTCGTAGACGGTGTCGGTGCGCGAGGACTTGGCCGCGTTGCGCTTGCTGGTCTTGGGGTTGTAGGTGCCGCCGCCGCGGCTCTTGCCCTGCTGAACGGCGGGTTTGTGCGGCTGGTAGGCGGCGAGTTCGCCCTTCCCCTTGCCCGGCGCCCTGCCCACACCGCGCTTGGCGTCGGTCGTCTTCGCGGAGACGTGGTGGGCGTGTCCGGCCGCGGTGCCCGACTTCTGGTGCGGGGTCCGGCCCCAGTGCGGGTCCTGGAACCAGGCCGCCACGGAGGACAGGCTCGGCATCGAGAGGGACACCCGGCCCAACTCACGCCCGTCGGCCACCGCCTGCTGGGTCGTCAGCATCAGTGCGAGCGCCGTCAGGGCGACCATGGCCACCTGCCGTCGGATGCGGTGCATACGGCTGACGGGACGGCGGGGCTGGCGGGAACGGCGGGCAGGCCGAATGCGCACGGCTTCGACTCCAACAGTCACAAGAGATCAGGCAGGGGAAACGTGCAGGCGAAGCACAGAAAACCCGCTGATCTTGACTGTTGTGAACATGCCGAGAACAGGCACGAGGAACGTTTTTGGCCTTACCTTGACCGGATCTTGCTGAACCAAGTCGACTTGTTTCGACTCATCCCTTTGCTTCTTGTGAACTCCTTTGCGAGCTCCTCACCTTCTTGGCAGATTCTCGTCATCTTGCCCTTGCGCCACGCAGTATGAAACGACGTCAGTTGGCGGTGAACCGCTTCGGCGCCTGGGTCGGATTGCCTCCCGAGGGAAGCTTCTGGCCGGGGCACTCGGAGAGCACCTTCTTCATCGCGGCCTTCTCCCCGCCGGTGACCCACAACCCGTACTTCTTCTTCACGGCCACCTGCGCGGCCACATACGCGCAGCGGTACCCCTTGTTGGGCGGGAGCCAGGTCGCGGTGTCGCCGTCGCCCTTGCTGCGGTTGGTGCTCGCGTCGACGGACAGCAGGTTGAGCGGATCGTTGGCCAGCGCTATCCGCTTGCTCGCGTCCCAGTACTTGGCGCCCTTCTGCCAGGCGTCCGAGAGCGCGACGAGGTGATCTATGTCCACCAGGCTGCGGCCGCGCTTGTACGTCACTTCCTTACCGGAGTACGGGTCCGGGTCGAGCGCCCCGGAGACCACCTTGCAGGTGCCGCCGGTGAACTTCACGCTCTTCAGGTCCCGCTTGAGGATGTCGTCGCGGGTGTCGCACTTGTTGGAGTCCGTGTCGGCCCAGGCCGTGCCGAACCTCGCCCTGCTGTAGCCCGTCTTGGGCGCGCGCCCCTTGACGGTCAGCGAGTCCACGGCGGTGAGCGCGGCGCCGCCGCCGGCCGCCGTGCCCTGCGGGCCGGCGGAACCCGTGGTGTCCTTCTTGCAGCCGCTGACCCCCGCGCCGACGACGAACAGCACCAGTGCGGCAGCCGCCGCCCCACCCCTCAGACGCACCACGACGCCCCTCCCCTTGTTCCCCGGGTCCGCCCTGTACAGGGCGCGTTTCCCTGGTGCCCACGGTAGCGGCGGGTATGCCCGGGCCATACCCTCCTTCAACGGGCAATAGGTGCACGCCGGGCGTATCGTCGGGGGTGACACACCTCCGGAAGGAGCTCCCGCATGGGCATCTTCGACAGATTCAAGGATCAGGCGAAGTCCAAGGGCAAGGACATGTCCGACGCCGGGGAACGGGAGATCAACGAGAAGACGGGCAACAAGTACACGGACCAGGTCGACGACGCCCAGCAGAAGATCGAGGGCGCGACGGGCATGGACCGCGAACCGACCGACCGGCCCGATCAGCCGTAGACCCCGGTCAGCCGTAGCCGCGGAGACGCGCGAGGCACGACACACCCACCGATCGACCCGTGACAACGAGGCCGTCCGCGAAGCTCCACTCCCGCGGGCGGCTTCACTTGCGTCGCCCGGTACCGCACGCACTCACGCCCGCATGCTCACACCCCCACGCACCCCCACACCCTCCCCCTCACACCTTCCCGATCCCCAGCGTGGACTCCGACGGCAGCAGCCCCGAACCCAGCACCGCGACCCAGAACTCGCCGAGCAGCTCGGCCAGTCGGCTCCGGTCGGCCGGGGTGAGGGCGAGCCAGGGCTCGGCGGCCAGTTCGTCCGTGTGACGTTCGACCTCGGCGCGCAGCTCGCGGCCCGCGGGTGTGGCGGTGCCGGATTCGGTCACGAGGCCGCGCGCGGCGAGGCGTTCACGGGCGGCGCTCCACTCCCGCGGGCTCCAGCCGCGGCTCTCGAAGCGCTCGACGGAGGCCGCGCCCATCGCCGCGAAGGACACCAGCGCTTCGACGGGGTCGAGCCCGGCGACGAGCAGCGCCGCGAGGTGGCCGTCGCCCCGGTGCTCGCGCAGGATCGTCGCCGCATGCCACAACCGGAGGTGCGGGGCGGTCGGCCACGCCAACTCCGCGTTGGCCGCGGCCATGGGACGACCGGCGGTGTTCGCGGACTCGGCGACGCGGCGCAACAGCCCGGCGACCTCGACGAGTTCGGGGCTCGCCGCGCGGTCGCCGAATATCGCGCGGTACGCCCGGTCCATGCCACGCTCCCTCGCCTTCAGCACGTCCGCGGGGCTCGCGGTGTCCCACGCGGAGTCCATGTGCGCGGCGACCATCCGCGGGCTGAAGCTGTAGAAGGCGGAGGACACGCGCTCGCTCCCGACCGCCCCCAACGGTGCGGCACGGAAGGGGAAGTACATCGGCCAGCGCTCCTGCGCCGACCCGGCGTACCCGAGCGCGGCCGACTCCTCGAAGACCTCCGGCGCGTAGTAGAGCACGGCGTGCAGGGGCTCCAGCAGGTGCCACAGACGGCGCACCTCGCCGAGCTCGATCCCGACCTCGCCCCTGGTCCCTACCCCTGCCCCGATCCCGGTCCCCATACCGACAGCCCCGTCCCCCCGAACCGTCCCGGCCACCTCACCACCGTGCTCCGACATGACGAACCCCCTCGTCCCGTTCCACCCACGCGACAACTTGACACTGCCAAGATTGCCCGAACCCGCCGAACTTGTCAATGCCTAGATTCCGCGTACGCTGATGACCATGGAGACCGCGAAGACCACTCCCGAACGCCCCTATCACCACGGCGACCTGCGCCGCGCGATCCTGAGCGCCGCACTCGACGTCATCGCCGCCGAAGGCCCCTCCGCGCTGAGCCTGCGCGACCTGGCCCGCCGGGCAGGCGTCTCGCACGCGGCTCCGGCCCACCACTTCAAGGACCGCACCGGCCTGCTCACGGCGATCGCGGCCGAGGGCCACGCGCTGCTGTCGGCCGCGCTCACCGAGGCCACGGACCTACGGGACGCGGGCATCCACTACGTGCGCTTCGCGCGTGAGCACCCCGCGCACTTCCAGGTCATGTTCACGCCGGAGCTGCTGCGCGAGAACGACCTGGAGCTGACCACGGCCCGCGCCCTGACCGCGGACCGCCTGCGCCAGGCCGTCTTGGACCGAGTGCCGGAACCGGGCACCGACCCCCGCCTCGCCGGAGTCGCCGCCTGGTCCCTGGCCCACGGCTTCGCCACGCTGCTCCTCGGCCACAACCTGGACGGCGCGGTCGGCGACCTGGACCCCGAGGAGGTCTTCCGCACCCTGACGGGAATGCTGTTCCAGCCACCGTCGGCGTGACCCTGGCCGCCACCACCGGCGTGCCGATCCGTACGACTCCTCCAACCCCTCGGACCCCTCGGACCCCTACGACCCCTACGACCCCTACGACCCCTACGACCCGAGAATCGTCGCCAGGAACTCCCCGGTCCACCCCAGCAACTCCCGCCCGACCAGCGGCTTCCCACCGACCTTCGCCGTCTTCGGGCGGGGCACCAGGAGCTGGTGGGCGGCCGGCTTGATGACCGTGCCCGGGTAGAGCCGCTTGAGGCGGAGTTCCTGGGACTCGCGCAACTCCGCCGGTGCGAAGCGGATGTTGTTGCCCTGAAGCACGACCTCGCCGACACCGCACGCCCGCGCGAGCATCCGCAGGCCCGCGACGAGCAGCAGGTTCTCCACCGGCTCGGGCAGCTTGCCGTAGCGGTCGGTGAGTTCCTCGCGTACGGCCTTGACGTCCTCCTCCGTGTTGGCGGAGGCGATGGCGCGGTAGGCCTGCAGACGCAGCCGCTCGCCCGGCGCGTAGTCGTGCGGGACGTGCGCGTCGACCGGCAGCTCGATCTTGACCTCCAGGGGCGGCTCCTCCTCGACTCCGCCTTCCAGGGAGGCCCGGTAGTCCGCGACCGCCTCGCCGACCATACGGACGTACAGGTCGAAGCCGACGCCCGCGATGTGACCCGACTGCTCGCCGCCGAGCAGATTGCCCGCGCCGCGGATCTCCAGGTCCTTCATCGCCACGTACATGCCCGCGCCCATCTCCGTGTGCTGGGCGATGGTCGCGAGCCGCTCGTGCGCGGTCTCCGTCAGAGGCTTCTCCGGCGGGTACAGGAAGTAGGCGTAGCCGCGCTCACGGCCTCGGCCCACCCGGCCGCGCAGCTGGTGCAGCTGCGAGAGACCGAAGTTGTCGCCGCGCTCCACGATCAGCGTGTTGGCGTTGGAGATGTCGATGCCGGATTCGACGATCGTGGTCGACACCAGCACGTCGAACCTCTTCTCCCAGAAGTCGACGACCACCTGCTCCAGAGCCTGCTCCCCCATCTGGCCGTGCGCCGTCGCGATACGCGCCTCGGGGACGATCTCACGCAGCCGCGCCGCCGCCCGGTCGATCGACTCGACCCGGTTGTGGATGTAGAAGACCTGGCCCTCGCGCAGCAGTTCACGGCGGACGGCCGCGCCGATCTGCTTCTCCTCGTACGGGCCGACGAAGGTCAGCACCGGGTGCCGCTCCTCCGGCGGGGTGGTGATCGTGGACATCTCCCGGATGCCCGTCACCGCCATCTCGAGCGTACGGGGAATGGGGGTGGCGGACATCGTCAGGACGTCCACGTTGGCGCGCAGCTTCTTCAGCTGCTCCTTGTGCTCGACGCCGAAGCGCTGCTCCTCGTCGACGACGACCAGGCCCAGGTCCTTGAACTTGGTCTCGGCGGAGAACAGCCGATGGGTGCCGATGACGACGTCCACCGCGCCGTCCCGCAGGCCCTCCAGGACGGCCTTCGCCTCCGAGTCGGTCTGGAAGCGGGACAGGGCGCGGACGTTCACCGGGAACTGCGAGTAGCGCTCGGAGAAGGTCCCGAAGTGCTGCTGCACCAGCAGCGTCGTCGGCACCAGGACCGCGACCTGCTTGCCGTCCTGCACCGCCTTGAAGGCCGCGCGGACCGCGATCTCCGTCTTGCCGTAGCCGACGTCGCCGCAGATCAGGCGGTCCATCGGGACCGTCTTCTCCATGTCCTCCTTGACCTCGGCGATGGTCGTGAGCTGGTCGGGGGTCTCCGCGTACGGGAAGGCGTCCTCGAGTTCGCGCTGCCAAGGGGTGTCGGAACCGAACGCATGACCGGGGGCCGCCATGCGCGCGCTGTACAGCTTGATCAGGTCCGCCGCGATCTCCTTGACCGCCTTCTTGGCGCGCGCCTTGGTCTTCGTCCAGTCGGCGCCGCCCAGGCGGTGCAGGGTGGGGGCCTCGCCGCCGACGTACTTGGTGATCTGTTCCAGCTGGTCGGTGGGGATGTAGAGGCGGTCACCGGGCTGGCCGCGCTTGGCCGGGGCGTACTCCACCACCAGGTATTCGCGCGTCGCGCCCTGGACGGTCCGCTGCACCATCTCGATGTAGCGGCCGACACCGTGCTGCTCGTGCACGATGTAGTCGCCCGCTTCGAGCGTGAGGGGATCGATGGTCTTGCGGCGGCGGGCCGGCATCCGCGCGCCGTCCTTGCCCGCCGCCTTCTGGCCGGAGAGGTCGGTCTCCGTGAGGACGGCGAGCCTGAGCGCCGGGTCCACGAAGCCGTAGTCGATCGAACCGCACGCGACCTGCACCACGGCGGGCGTCAGCTCGGTCAGCTCCGCGTCGAGGCGGGCCGCGATGCCCTCGCCGCCGAGGACCTCGACGGTACGGGCGGCGGGGCCGTGCGCCTCGGTGACGTACACCGTGCGCCAGCCGTCCGCGAGCCAGCCCTTGGTGTCGGCGAGCGCCCTGGCCGTGTCGCCGCGGTAGGTCTCGGGGGCGTGCATGCCGAGCTTGAGGGTGTCCGCGTCCAGCTCGTCGTCGGCCGCGAACGGCGACACCGACCACCACATCATGTCCAGCTCGCGGGCCCGGTCGCGGACGTCCGCGATGGCCCACAGGGAGGCCGCGCCGACGTCGATGGGGGCCTCGCCGCCCCCGGCCGTCGCCGCCCAGGACGCCTGCAGGAACTCGTGCGAGGTCGCCACCAGGTCCGCGGCCCGCGTCCGCACCCGCTCCGGGTCGCAGACGACGGCCATCGAGCCCTTGGGCAGGACGTCGAGCAGCAGTTCCATGTCGTCGACGAGGACCGGAGCCAGCGACTCCATTCCTTCCACGGCGATGCCCTCGGCGATCTTGCCGAGCAGTTCGCCCAGCTCGGGGTGTTCCTCGGCGAGCCGGGCCGCCCGCCGGCGCACCTCGTCCGTCAGGAGCAGCTCGCGGCAGGGCGGCGCCCACAGTCCGTGGTCGGCGACCTCGAGGGAACGCTGGTCGGCGACCTTGAAGTAACGGATCTCCTCGACGTCGTCGCCCCAGAACTCCACCCGGAGGGGGTGCTCCTCGGTGGGCGGGAAGACGTCCAGGATGCCGCCGCGTACGGCGAACTCGCCGCGCTTCTCGACGAGCTCGACCCGGGAGTACGCGGCTGCCGCGAGCGCCTCGACGATCCCGCCCAGGTCGGCGCTCTGCCCCGTTCGCAGGGCGACCGGCTCCAGGTCTCCCAGGCCCTTGACCTGCGGCTGCAGCACCGAGCGGACCGGGGCGACGACGACCGACACCGGGCCGGTCTCGGGGTCGTCGGGGCGCGGGTGCGCCAGGCGGCGCAGCACGGCGAGACGGCGGCCGACGGTGTCCGAGCGGGGGGAGAGCCGCTCGTGCGGGAGCGTCTCCCACGACGGGTACTCCACGACCGTGTCGGCCGGGAGGAGGGACCTGAGCGCCGCGGCCAGGTCCTCTGCCTCACGTCCCGTCGCCGTCACGGCCAGTACGGGGCGGCCGGCGTCGCGGGCCAGGGCCGCCACCGCGAAGGGGCGGGCGGCGGGCGGGCCGACCAGGTCGATGTGCATCCGGTTGCCGTCGGTGGCGGCCTTCACCGCTTCCGCGAGGGCGGCGTCCTTGACGACGGCGTCGAGCAGACCGTGCAGGCTCATGAAGGGCTTCCATCCCGGAGAGAGGGCAACGCGAACCGCCCGACACGTCTCGACGGGCCGGGGTTGTCCAGCCTACGACGGCGCCGCGCTCCCTGTGAGACGCAAGAGGTGGACGGGCCCCGGCCCCGGTTCGACGGCCCGCCGGGGGAATCGGGGCGCAGCCCCGCCCTTAGGGGCGCGAGGCTGTGTCTATATGCGGCTCCGCCGCGGGGCGCGACCAGCCCCCACCGCCCCGCAGCCGAACAACCCGGCCCGCAACCCGCCCCATCCCACCCCACTGGAAGTGACCCGCACCACACCCCACCCCCAACCGTCAACCACTTCCCACGTCCCCGGCGTATACCCCGTGACACGTGATCACGTACCGGGAGCCGCATGAGCTCGAACCCGACCCCCGCCGACACCGCCACCGCCACGGACAGCGCCCCAAGAACCGACAGCGCCCCCATACCCCCGCCGGTCACGGCCGCCGTCCCCGGCGGCCGTGACCGGCGTCCCCGCGACCCCCAACTCCTGGCGGTCCTGTTCTTCACCGCGTACGCGACCCTGTCGGTCTGCCGCTGGCGGCATCTGGCGACCCGTTCCTGGGACCTCGGCATCTTCGAGCAGGCCGTCCGCGCCTACGCCCACCTGCGCGCCCCCGTCGCCGATCTCAAGGGCCCGGGCAGCAACCTCCTCGGCGACCACTTCAGCCCGGTCACCGCCCTCCTCGCGCCCGCCTACCGCCTCTTCCCCACCCCGGTCACCCTCCTCGTCGCCCAGGCCGCGCTGCTGGCCCTGTCCGCGGTCCCGGTCACCCGTGCCGCCGCCCGGCTCCTCGGCCGCTCCCGGGGACTGGCGCTGGGCCTCGCGTACGGGCTGTCGTGGGGGATCCAGCGCGCCGTCGACTTCGACTTCCACGAGATCTGCTTCGCCGTCCCGCTGATCGCCTTCGCCCTGGAAGCGGTCCTGGAGCGACGGTGGTGCGCGGCCCTGCTGTGGGCGTTCCCGTTGGTCCTCGTCAAGGAGGACCTCGGGCTCACCCTGGCCGCGATCGCCCTGGTCGTGGCCGTGCGGGCCCGGAAGCACGCCCCGCGTACGGCCCTGTGCGCGCTCGGGGTCGCCGTCCTCGGAGTGGTGGCCGCGGTGCTCACCTTCACGGTGGTGATCCCTGCCTTCAGCACCGCGGACGCCTACAGCTACTGGAACAAGGCGGGCGGTGATCCCCTCGACGGCCTGGGCACCAAGATCCGCACCCTGGCCTGGCTGCTGATCCCCACCACCGGTCTGCTGGCCCTGCGCTCCCCGCTCCTCCTGGCCGCCCTGCCGACCCTGGGCTGGCGTTTCCTCTCCCGCGACCCGCACTACTGGGGCACGGACTGGCACTACAGCGCCGTCCTGATGCCGGTCCTCTCCCTCGCCCTCGCCGACGCGCTCTCCCGGGCCCGCTGGAGCCCGCGCCCGTGGCTGCGCTCGTACGCGCTGCACCTGCCCACGGCCGTCGTCGCGGCCGCGCTCGCGCTGACGACCTCGCTCCCGCTGTCCGCGCTGGGCGAGCCCGCCGCGTATCGCAAACCCGCACGCGTGAGCGCCGTCGAACGGCTGCTGGCGCGTGTCCCGGACGGGGCGAGCGTCGAGGCGAACGTCGGCCCGAGCAGTCGGCTCGTCGCACGCTGCCGGGTCTTTTGGACGGGCGGCACCGGTGGCGTCACCCCGGACTTCATCGCCCTCGACGACTCCGACCACTCGATCCAGGACGTCCAGGCGTACGCGGGCCGGCTGCACCCCCGTGCCGCGTACGACGTCGTGGGCGCCGCCTACGGCTACGTACTGCTGGAGCGGCGCACCTGAGGCACCGCGTACGGCCGCGGGCCCGGCCCAGGAGGTGATGTCCTCCTGGGCCGGGCCCGTCCCCCGTAACCCCCGTATACGGTGGCTTTGCGGCGGCTGCTGCTGCTGCCGGCTAGTCGGTGGCGATGGCGTTCAGTACGTTCATCCGGCCCGCCCTGAACGCCGGGATCAGGGCGGCGAACAGGCCCACGAACGCCGAGCCGATGAAGACCCCGATGATGGTCGGCCAGGGGATCTCCAGGACCTTCAGGCCCTCCAGGGCGAGGAGCTTCTGGGCGGTGGCACCCCAGCCCATGCCCAGGCCGAGGCCGAGCAGCGCGCCGAAGAGGGCGATGACGACCGACTCCAGGCGGATCATGCGGCGCAGCTGGCGGCGGGACATCCCGATGGCGCGCATCAGGCCGATCTCGCGTGTCCGCTCCACCACCGACAGGGCGAGGGTGTTGATCACGCCGAGGACGGCGACGACGATCGCGAGGGCGAGCAGGCCGTAGACCATGTTCAGGAGCTGGCCGATCTGGTCCTTGAGTTCCTGCTTGTAGTCGCTCTGGTCGCGGACCTGGTACTGCGGGTACTGCTCCATGGACTTCTTCAGGGCCGCGTACGCCTGCTTCTCCTGGCCGTTCTTGGCGCTGGCGAACATGATCTGGTCCGGCGGGATCCGGTCGGCCGGGAGGTACTTCCGCATGGTCTCGGTGCTGAGGTACCGCGCGCCCTGGTCGATGGCCACGTCGTCGTCGGTGATCGCGGCGACCTTGAGCTTCGCCGTGCTGCCGCCCTTGAAGGCGACGGTCAGGGTGTCGCCGAGCTTGACGTGGTGCTTGGTGGCGAACTTCGAACCGACGGACATGGAGTCCTTGCCGTAGGCGGCGGTCAGTTCACCGGCCGTCGTCTTGCGGTGCAGGTCCTGTGCGTAGGTGGGGTCGGCGGCCGTGACGCCGTCGCCGTCCGAGGAACCGTCGGGGGCGACGATCTTGGCCTCGATGTCCCGGTAGTGCGTGACGTGTTCCAGGCCGGGCGTCGTCTCGATGGCCTTCGCCGCCTGCGGGACGATCCGCTGGTTGCCCTGGATGATGAAGTCGGTGCCGACCGACTTGTCGAGTTCGTCGGTCGCCGAGGCGACCATGGACGAGCCGACGACCGACAGGCAGGCGACCAGGGCAAGGCCGATCATCAGGGCCGCGCCGGTGGCTCCGGTGCGGCGCGGGTTGCGCAGCGCGTTGCGCTCCGCCATCCGTCCGACGGGGCCGAAGAAGCGCAGCAGCACCGCGCTGATCACCCGGACGACACCGCCCGCGAGCAGCGGGCCGATGATGACGAACCCGATCAGTGTCAGGACGACGCCCGCGCCCAGCACCAGCGAACCGTCGCTCGCCTTGTCGGCATTGGCCGCCGTGAAGAGCGCGAAGGTTCCGGCGCCGGTGAGGACCAGGCCGATGATTCCGCGGACGAGACCGGCCTTGCCGTCCGCCGGTGTACCGGCGTCGCGCAGTGCGGCCATCGGGGAGACCTTGCCGGCCCGGCGGGCGGGCAGATAGGCGGCGAGGACGGTGACCACGACACCGAGCACGAGTCCGATGACCGGGGTCGTCGCCTTGACCGTCAGATCGCGGGTGGACAGGTCCATGCCCGCCGCCGACATGAGCTTCATCAGGCCGACCGCGAGGCCGACGCCCGCGCCGACGCCGAGGATCGAGCCGAAGACGCCGAGCAGGGTCGCCTCGACCAGGACGGACCGGTTGACCTGCTTGCGGGACGAGCCGATCGCCCGCATCAGGCCGATCTCGCGGGTGCGCTGGGCGACCAGCATGGAGAAGGTGTTGATGATCAGGAAGATGCCGACCAGGAAGGCGATCCCGGCGAAGCCGAGCATGGCGTACTTGATGACGTTCATGAAGGAGCCGACGCCGGAGCGGTTCTCGTCGGAGTACTCCTTCTGTGTCTGCACCTTGTACGCGCCGGCGCCGATCGAGGAGATGACGTTCTGCTTGAGCCTGTCGTCGGTGACGCCGGTGGCGGCGGAGAGGTTGATGTGGGTGAACCGGCCGGTGGCGCCGAGCAGTTCGCGCTGGGCGGTGGCGGTGTCGAAGTAGACGACGGCTGCGCCGGGGTTGGTCACCTTGAAGGTGGCGATGCCGACGATCCGGGCCTTGAAGTCACCGGTGACGGCGATGGTGCGCAGTTCGTCGCCGAGCTTCAGGTGGTGCTTGTCGGCGGTGTCGGCGTCGACCATCGTCTCGGTCGGCCCGCGCGGGGCGCGACCGGAGGTGATCTCCATCGAACGCAGGTCGTTGCGCGTCCAGTTGCCGGCGATCGTCGGGGCCCCGGTGCTCGACCCCATGTTCTTGTTGGCGCTGTTGACGACGGTCACGTTCATCGAACTGACCGCGCCCTCGGCGTACTTGACGCCCTCCGCCTTCTTGGCCCGCTCCAGGGCCGAGGCGGGCAGTGAGTCGGGCCTGCCGTTCTGCGGGGTGCTGTCGCTCTTGGCCGTCTTCGGCGAGACGGTGACGTCGGAGGAGGTGGCGGCGAACAGCTTGTCGAACGTCGTGTTCATGGTGTCGGTGAACACCAGCGTGCCGCAGACGAAGGCCACGGACAGCAGCACCGCCACCGCCGACAGCGCCATCCGCCCCTTGTGCGCGAAGAAGTTGCGCATCGAGGTCTTCAGGACGGTCATGACGTACGCCCCCGCGCGTCGAAGTCCTTCAGGCGGTCGAGGACCTGATCGGCCGTCGGCTGGTACATCTCGTCGACGATCCGGCCGTCGGCGAGGTACAGCACGCGGTCCGAGTACGAGGCCGCCACCGGGTCGTGCGTCACGATCACGATGGTCTGGCCGAGCTCGTCCACCGAGCGGCGCAGGAAGCCCAGCACCTCGGCGCCCGCCCGGGAGTCGAGGTTTCCGGTCGGCTCGTCCCCGAAGATGATCTCGGGCCGCGCGGCGAGTGCCCGCGCCACCGCGACGCGCTGCTGCTGGCCGCCGGAGAGCTGGCTGGGCCGGTGCTTGAGCCGGTCGGCGAGTCCGACGGTCTCCACGACCTGGTCGAGCCAGCCCTTGTTCGGCTTGCGGCCCGCGATGTCCATCGGCAGCGTGATGTTCTCTATCGCGTTCAGCGTCGGCAGCAGGTTGAACGCCTGGAAGATGAACCCGATCCGGTCCCGGCGCAGCTGCGTGAGCTTCTTGTCCTTGAGCCCGGTGATCTCGGTCTCGTCGAGGTAGATCTGGCCACTCGTCACGGTGTCGAGTCCGGCGAGGCAGTGCATCAGCGTGGACTTGCCGGACCCCGAGGGGCCCATGATCGCGGTGAACTGCCCCCGCGCGATGTCCACGTCGACCTGGTCCAGGGCGACGACCCGGGTCTCCCCGGACCCGTACGCCTTGACGACCTGCCGCGCCCGCGCGGCAACGGCCGTACGCCCTCCAGTGCCCCCGTGCCTGGGAATGGTCACAGCCGATGTCACGGTGTATCTCCTATGTCGGTCAGCGGACGAAGTGCTCTTCGCTACGTCGGTAAGTCTGGTGGCGGGGGGTGGTCCGGCGCGCTGGTGCCCAGCGCAGTCTTCTACGGGGGAAAACCCCACCCCCGTGGGTCCGGCCCACCGCCCTCAGCGGCATAAAGCCAGGTTAAGGACGGCCCCGGCCCGTCTCGTCCTCCGCCGGTACGAACGCCCCCCGAGCCCTAGTGGGGAGAGACCCCTAGGGGCAGTCCACCCTTCGGTGGAGTCGCTCTCGGGGTTGCCTCCACCCTCGGTCCCAGTCAGCGTCCACCCTCCCGCTACGTGAAGGTCAAGTGAGATGGTGGGGGACGGCGGATAGTTGCAGGGGGAACCGATCAGGGGAGGCGCTCCAGTGGGCCAGGGGGACACCGGAATACGGGCCGCGGCGACGAAGCACCCCTCGGCCTCGCGCAGCCGCAGGGGTGCCGTCGTCGCCGCCCTGATGCTCTCCATGGCGCTGGCCGCGCTCGACTCCACCATCGTCTCCACGGCCGTACCGCAGATCGTCGGCGACCTCGGCGGCTTCTCCGTCTTCTCCTGGCTGTTCTCGGGCTATCTGCTCGCGGTGACGGTCACCCTGCCGGTGTACGGGAAGCTCTCCGACACCTTCGGCCGCAAGCCGGTCCTCGTCGCGGGCGCCGCCGTCTTCCTCCTCGGCTCGCTGCTGTGCGCCACCGCCTGGAACATGGCCGCGCTCATCGCCTTCCGGATCGTGCAGGGCCTGGGCGGCGGCGCGTTGCAGGGCACGGTGCAGACGCTCGCCGCGGACCTCTACCCGCTCAAGGAGCGCCCCAAGATCCAGGCCAAGCTGTCCACGGTGTGGGCGACCTCGGCGATCGCCGGCCCCTCCCTCGGCGGGGTTCTCGCCGCGTACGCCGACTGGCGCTGGATCTTCCTCATCAACCTGCCGATCGGCGCGCTCGCGCTGTGGCTGATCGTCCGCCATCTGCACGAGCCGGTACGGGAGTCCTCCGGCCGCCGCCCCCGGATCGACTGGGCGGGCGCGCTGGCCGTCTTCGCCTGCGGCGGTGTGCTGCTCACCGCGCTGGTGCAGGGCGGGGTCGCCTGGGACTGGCTGTCGGCCCCGTCGCTCGCCCTGTTCGGTACGGGACTCGCGCTGATCGCTGCCGTGGTCGTGATCGAACGCCGGGCGGCCGAGCCGATCATCCCCGGGTGGGTGTGGCGGCGCCGCACGATCGCGGCCGTCAACCTGGCGCTCGGCGCACTGGGGTTGCTCATGGTCGCCCCCACGGTGTTCCTGCCCACGTACGCGCAGGCGGTCCTCGGCCTCGCACCCGTCGCCGCCGGATTCGTGCTCTCCGTGTGGACGTTGAGCTGGCCGGTGTCGGCGGCGCTCAGCCAGCACGTCTACGGGCGGATCGGCTTCCGCAACACCGCGATGCTCGGCATCGCCGCCGCGACCCTGATCCTGCTCGCCTTCCCCTTCCTGCCCTACCCCGGCGAGCCCTGGCAGCCGGCCCTGCTGATGCTCCTGCTGGGCGGCGCCCTGGGCCTCTTCCAACTCCCCCTGATCATCGGCGTCCAGTCGACGGTCGGCTGGGAGGAACGCGGCACGACGACGGCGTCGGTCCTCTTCTGCCGCCAGACCGGCCAGACCGTCGGCGCGACCCTGTTCGGCGCGATCGCCAACGGGGTGCTGGCCGCGCGGCTCGGCGGCGCCGGGGACCTGGACGCGGTGACGCGGGCGCTGGACTCGGGCGCGCCCGCCGAACACGTACGCCACGCGGTCGCCGACGCGGTCCACGCCGTCTACCTGGGCGCGGCGGGCGCCGCCGCACTCGCCTTCCTGGTCCTGCTGTTCGTGGCACCGCGGCGTTTTCCGGTCATCAAGAATCCCGGGGACTGACGAGACTCAAACCGAGGGCGGGGCGAACTGTTGATGAACGCCCGGTGTAAATGCGGGTAACACCCCGGGTCACCGAAGTAAGCGCATACCGACCGCTCAGTTTGGTGAAAGCCTCACGCATACCGGCTACCTGCGAGTAGCGTGCGTCCCTCGCCCACCCCCCAACTCCCTGCGGTCCGCACCGGACCCGAGCCACGCAAGGAGATCACGGGATGCAAGACGCGTTCTCGTCCCCCGAGCACCACAGGCGGCACCAGCCGCCGTACGACCCGCTCTACCCACCGCCGCACCCGTCCCCGTACCCGTCCCCCCACTACACGTCCCCCTCGCACCTCACCTATCCCTGGCAACCGCAGCCCCAGCCACCCGAGCCCGAGAGAAGGCGACAACCGCGTCACCACGCACTCGGCAGGCACAGCGACATCCGCGTCCTGCGCGGCGCCTACCGCTGGCAACGGCGGGTCGCGACGCTCACCGCGCTCGGCTACTTCACCCTCTTCCTCCTCCTGTCGGCGTTCGCGCCGGGGCTGATGACGAGCGAGGTGTCCGGCGGACTGCCGACCGGACTGCTGCTCGGCCTGCTCCAGGTGCCGGTGACCTGCCTGGCGATCGGGCTGTACGAGTACACGGCGCGCCGGCGCGTCGACCCCATCGCGGACCGGATCCGCCGGCAGACCCAGCTGGACGCGAAGCGGGAGGCGACCCGATGAGCCGGGTACCCGAGGTGACCGCCCTGACGAGCATGGTCGGTTTCAGCAGTTCCGCACGGGCCATGTCACTGGTGGCGTTCACGGCCGTCGCCACGATCACACTGCTGCTGTGCGTGATGACCGGGCCGGACCGCGACGACCTCGACGAGTTCTACACGGGCTACGGCTCCCTGTCGCCGATGCGCAACGGCCTCGCCATCGCCGGGGACTACATCTCCGCCGCGACCGTCCTCGGCACCGGCGGCGTCATCGCCCTCGCCGGGTACGACGGTGTCGTCCTCGCCCTCAGCACCGCCCTGTCGCTGATGCTGCTGATGTTCCTGCTGGCCGAACCGCTGCGCAACGCGGGCCGGTTCACCATGGGCGACGCGCTCGCACGACGGATGCCGGGACGCGCGGTACGCATCACGGCGTGCGCCGCGACCCTCGTCGCCCTGCTGCCGCTGATGCTGGTCCAACTCGCCGGCGCGGGCGATCTACTGGCCTTCATTCTCGGATTCTCCAGCGACTCCCTCAAGACCGGCTGCATCATCGGCCTCGGCACACTGATGATCAGCTACGCGGCGATCGGCGGCATGAAGGGCACCGCCCTCATCCAGATCCTGAAGATCGTGATGCTGCTCGGCTCCGGCACCGTGGTCGCCGCCCTCATCCTCCAGCGCTTCGGCTGGGACCCCGGGGCCCTGTTCGACACCGCCGCCCGCAACAGCGGCGTCGGGACCGCCTTCCTCCACTCCGGCCTGCAGTTCGCGGGCGGGCCCAACCCCCGTATCGACATGATCAGTTCGGAGCTGACCGTGGTCCTCGGCGGCGCCTGCCTGCCGCACATCACCATGCGCATGTACACCGCGGGCAGCGCCCGTCAGGTCCGTCGCTCGATGTCCTGGGCGGTGCCCTGCGTGGCCGTCTTCGTGCTGATCATCACGGTCGTCGGGTTCGGGGCCACGGCGCTGATCGGACGGTCCGTGATCGCGGCCGCCGACCCGCAGGGCAACACGGCGTACCTGCTGGGATCCAGGGCCGCGTTCGGAGCGGACGTGTCGACGGCCGAGACCCTCCTGTTCACGACCGTGACGACGGCGATCTTCCTCACGCTCCTCGCCTCGGTCGCCGGGATGATCCTCGCCTGCGCCAACTCCCTCGCCCACGACGTGTTCGCCGGGCGGATCCGGGAACTGTCACCGCGCCGCGAGATGACCCTCGCCCGGGTCTCCGCGCTCGCGGTCGGCGCGCCGGCGATCCTGCTCGCCACCCTCGTCCAGCACCGCAGCCTGCAACCCCTGGTCACGCTGTCGTTCTGCCTGGGCGCCTCGGCCATAGCGCCCGCGCTGGTCTACGGCCTCTTCTGGCGCCGCTACACCCGCACGGGCCTCCTGTGCACCCTCATCGGCGGAACGCTGACCGTCCTGATCCTCATGACCGGCACCAACCTGGTCTCCGGCTCCCCCACTTCGGCCTTCCCCGAGGCCGACTTCAACTGGTTCCCGTTCACCACCACCGGCCTCGTGTCCATTCCCCTGGGCTTCGCCTACGGGTGGCTGGGGACGGTGATCTCCGGGCGCCGCAAGGCCGAGGAACAGCGCAGACAGTACGAGGCGGTGGAGGGGTGGATCCTGGCGGGGGCGGTACGGAGAACGCCGTAAGGGGCAGCGCCCCACAGGGGCGCGGGGCGTTGACCTTGTGCGGCTCCGCCGAGTGCGCGCGCCCAGCCACGACCTACCCGCAGCGTCCGAACAACCCGCAACCCGCCCGCCCACTACTCCACCGGTGCCCGCCCCGTCAGCGTCATGAGACTCGTACGCACCTGATCCATCTGCGCCCGTACGTCGTCCCACCGCTCCCCGTGCTCGCGCAGCACCCGCTCCGTCTCCCGAACGATCCGCTCCTCACGAACACGAGCCTCGGCCAACACCTCAGCGGCCCGCGCCGTCGCGTCCTCCTGCCCGTGCCGAGCGAATTCCTCGGCCTCGGCCAGGGCACGCTCGGCCTCGACCAGCGCGGCCTCGGCGCGCACCTCCCGCTCCACGTGGTGCGCGTCGAGCGCGGCCGCCCGCTCCACCGCCGCCCGCTCCGCCTCCTCCCAGCGCTCGGCGTGCTCCTTCTCCTGCTCGACGAGGAAACCTTCGGTGCGCTGCCGCACCTCGCGCAGCGCCGCCAGCGCCTCCCCCCGGCCCTCCTTGATCGCGCGACGGGCGGCGATCCGCATCTCGTCGGCCTCGGCGCGGGCGGCGAGGAGACGGTGCCGGGCGCGTTCCTCGGCCTCGCCGCGCAGCTCGTCGGCGTACGCCTGCGCCGCATCACGCATCCGCCGCCCCTCCGCCTCGGCGTCCTCGACGGCCAGCCGGGCCGCGCTCCGCGCGTTCTCGCGCACCGCCGCGGCCTCTTCCTCGCCGAGCTCGCGAATCCGGCAGGCGCGCTCGCCGAGCGTCTCGTACGTCTGCGGGGCCAGCCGCGCCACGACCTCCCGCAGCCGCTCCACCTCCGCGTCCATCTCCTTGGCCAGGACGGTCAGCCGGGCGGCCCGTTCCCAGGCGGTGTCGCGGCCCCCCGAGAGCGCAGCGAAGTACGCGTCGACCTGCTCGGGACGGTAACCGCGCCCCCGTACGGCCACGAAGCCGTGCGGCGACACCGATGCGCTGCTCATCCCTGGGCCCCTCTCCACTGTGCGACGTACAACACGATGTGGCGCACATCTTGGTGGATCAGGCGTAAGTGTTCATAACGCGACACTCCGCACATTCGTAGCGGTCAGCCACGTAAAAAAAGGGTTGGACCCGGTCATACGACCGGGTCCAACCCCTTCGGCTCCCTGACGGACGCTCAGCGCCGCATCACAGCAAGCCGTCCCACATCTGCTCCAACAGCACCGACCACCAGCTCTCCGGCGAGCCGAGCGCCGCCGGGTCGAGCGAGGCGAGCTGCGCCTGGAAGTCGACGGTCCAGCGGCCCGCCTGCTCCTGGTTGAGCCCGAACCGCAGCCGCCACATCCGGCCGAGCAGGGCCAGACAGCGCGCGAACTCGGGCAGCCCCGTGTTCACGAACTGCGGCGGCACCGAGGAGCCGCCCGGACCCGCCTCCACCGGCACGGCCACGATGTTCGCGGTGCCGTACTGGACACAGATCGCCTTGCCGAAGTCACTGCCCATGACGAGGTACGAGCCCGCGTCCGCGGCCGGCTGCACCCCACGTTCCTGCGCCAGCTCGGCGAGCGTCGGCACCGGACGGCCCGGCTGCGCCTGCGCCCAGAAGAACGGGCCCATGTCGACCGGCAGTCCGGCCACCACCAGCGTGTGCGCCACGATGTTCGGCACACCCTGCCGCGACACCGCGGCCTGGTCGAACCGGAACAGACCCGGCCCGAACGCCGCCGCCAGCTCCTGCCCGATCGCCTCCGGCGGAACCGGCGGCGCGGGCTGCACCGGCGGAATCGGCGCACGCACCGGCGCCGGGCGCGCGGGACCGTCCGCCACCTGGTGCAACTCGCCCTGGTGCGCGAGGAGCTGGTGCATGCCCTGCTGACGGCTCGCGTGATCCGTGCCGTACGGCGCGATGCTGGTGATCCGCGCCTGCGGCCAGCTCTCCCGGATCATCCGCGCGCAGTAGGCGCCCGGCAGCTCGCACGACTCCAACTCCGTGTGCAGCTCCAGCACTTGCTGCGGCGGCACATTCATCGCGCGCAGCTCGTGCAGGATCTGCCACTCCGGGTGCGGGGTCCCCGGCGCGGAACGCCGGATCAACTGCTGCTCGGAACCGTCCTGCGCGCGGTAGCGCAGTACGGCCTGATACCCCGGCCCGACAGTCGGCTGCCCGGCCTGCGGGTAGCCGTACGCCGGAGGCTGCTGTCCCGGGGGCGGCATCGGCTGACCGGGCATGGGTTGACCAGGCATCGGCTGACCGGGCATCGGCTGACCAGGCATCGGCTGACCGGGCATGGCTTGTCCCGGCATCGGCTGCGGCGCGACCGGGGGCATGCCGGGGGCCTGCGGGGGCGGCGGTACACCGGGACCGGCGACCGGGGGGCCGACCGGAGGACCGGCCAGCATGGTGGCGGCGTGGTGGACACCGCCCGGGGGCGGGGTGCCCGGAGACTGCGGAGCACCAGGCGCACCGGGCGCACCGGGAGGCTGGGGCGCGCCGGGTCCGCCCGCGGGCGGACCCGCCAGCATGGTCGCGGCGTGATGGACACCCCCGGGAGGCGTACCACCCGGAGGCTGCGGAGCGCCGGGAGCGGCAGGCGCACCAGGAACTCCGGGCCCGTTCGGGCCGAGCTGCGAGACGAGTTGCGTCGGTACGTACCCACCTGCCGGGGTGCCCGGAGCACCGGGCCCGGACGACGGCGGCGGGGGCGGAGGCGGAGGGGCGCTCCCCGGCCGCGCACCCGGTACGCCCGGGGCGCTCGGCGGAGGCGGCGCGCTCACGCCCCCACCCCGCGCGCCCCTCGGCGGCGCCTGAGCCTTGCTGGTCGCGGCGTCGGCGATGTCACCGGCGTTCGGCGGCAGCGGCCGCGGCGGCGCGACGGGGGCCTGCCCCTGCGGATACCCGTACCCGGGCGCACCGGGCGGGGGTGCGCCCTGCGGAACACCCGGAGGCGGAGGGGGAGGAGGAGGCGTCCCGGGAGCACCGCCGGGCCCCTGCGGGTAGCCGTACGCGGCCGGCGGGCCGGAAGGAGGCGTGCCCTGCGGAACACCAGGGACCGGCACACCCGGAACACCAGGAGTCGGAGCACCGGGAGCCGGCACACCCGGAGGCGGCGTGCCCGGCATGCCCGGCGCACCCGGCCCGGCCTGCGGGTAGCCGTACGACGGCGGGGCCGCGGGGGCGTCGACCGCGGGCGCCTGTGCCGTGCGCGGGAGTTGGCTGCCGCCGGACATCAGAGCCGTCTTGGCGTCCGGGGTCACACCGGGCGGCGTACCCGGACCCGCCTTGTCGTCGACGTCGGTCAGCGGCGGCGCGAACACGGTCGCCGGCAGCGGCACGGAACGGTCCTCGCCCCCGTCCCCGGCGGTGTCCGTCCCCGCCCACGGAGTCGCCGAAGCGGGCACGCCCGGCGCCCCCACGGCGTCCCGCGGACCCGCGTCCCGCTCGTCACCGGCCGCGGCGGCGGGCCACGGCGGCGGCGCGTCCGAAGGAGAGGAGGGGGAAGAGGAAGCGGGGGCAGGGGGAGCGGGGGCAGGGGGAGCGGGGGCAGGGGGAGAAGAGGGGGAGGACGTCGTCGAACCACCGGCCGCGGAAGCCCCGTTGGCATGGGAGCCCGCGCCGGGGCCCGCACCGCTCGCACCGCCGGACGTCGCACCCGCCCGCCGATCCGGAATACCCAGCTTGTCCGCCGCCTCCTGCAACCACTCCGGAGGGCTCAGCAAGAACGACGTCTGGTTCAGATCGACCCGGGCCAAAGGCGCCGGAGCCGCTTCCGGGGCCGCCTGCGGCACCCCGTACTCCTCCTCGTACCGGCGGATCACCTCACCGACCGGCAGTCCGGGCCAGAGCGTCGCCTCCCCGCTGTCCCGCGCGATGACGAGCCGCTGCGCGCCGCCGTCGGAACGCGGACCGTCGGCGCGGTCCTCGGCCCACACCACGAACCCGAGTTCGAACTCCCGCACCCGCACCTCACGGTGCTGGTACCCGGGCACCTCGCCGTTGATCCACTCTTCCGCGCGCTCCTGCGCCTGCGCGAAGGTCACCATCGGACGTTCACTCCCCCAGGGAAGAGACGGGAACGGCGCGCGCGAAGCCACCGTCCACCATCAGGTTCGCCACCGTCGCCAACTCCGGCGGATTGCCCGCGAGCCGGGACAGGAACTGGTCGAAGTCGGCGCCGCAGGGCAGCAACAGCCGCTGCACGCGCTCGGCCGGCGGCCAGGCGTCCTGGTCGCGGGCATCGTCGTACGCGCAGAACCAGACCGACCCGATCGCGTCACCCTTCACCTTGACGGCGAGCAGGCCGCCCTGCACGAATCCGACGCACAGATAATCCTTGGTCAGATGGTCGCGCAGGCACTTGTTGATGTAGACGAGGTCGTTCACGGCGGCTTCCTCGCGCACCGTGAAGAACGGCTGGTCCACCAGCAGACCCAGCTCCGCGTCGAGCGCGGCACCGACCGGCGCGCACCCGCCCGCGGCCTTCAGGAAGGACCGATAGGCACCCGGCAGCCGATAGCCGAGATCCTCCTCGACCCCGAGCACCTGCTGCTCGCTCACCGCGACCGCCGCCTTCGGCAGCCCGAAGTGCGCGGGCCGCGTGTCCTGCAACGGCCGCGTCCCCCGCTTGCCGTGATCGACGGCCGTCGTCGCGATACCGCCGTGATGCCGCAACAGCGCCTTGACCTCCACGGGGACGAGCTCCAGGCGCCGCGTGCCCCGCACGTGGTGCCAGGTCCACCCATGCGGAGTGGCCACGGGCGCAATCGTGTCCCACAGGTCGTGCCCCGAGGCGGCGAGCGCGGCGTTCGCCGACACATAGTCCGTCAACCGCAGTTCGTCCACGCCGAAACCCTCCGGGGGTTCGGCGATCTCCGCGGCGGCACGCGCGTACGGCGAGAAGTCGGGGTAGCCGTGCGCGTCGACCCGTACACCTCTGGGGTGGCGAGTGGCCCGGACCGGATCCGGGAAATGCACGACCTGCCCGGCGTAGGCCGCGTTCGGCGGCGCGGCTTGCTGCCCGAGCCGACCTGTCGTCATGGCGGTTGCCCCCTGCGGCGTTCTCAATAGCTGTATGGATCGCGGATATCGACAGCCTATGCGGTTGGAAGACACCGGTCACCGGGCCTCCAGTTCCGTGACCTGCCGTCACCCCGCCGTGACGGTATGACGAAGCCCGGGCGTGTCGCGCGCCCCAGCTTCCGCACCCGCCACGCCATTTGGCAGTCTGTAGCCGCATCGGGGGATGCACGGGAGGGAAAGACGATCATGAACGCGACACATACGGGCACGTCCGGGGACCCACGGGTCGGCTGGAGCAGTGCCGAAGCAGCCCACGCACCCACCCTCCTGCACCGCCGCGACGGCATACTTCCCACCGTCGCCGCCGCCCTCTCCGTGCGCGGAGCCACCCTCACCGGCACCGCCGCCCGCGGCGACCAGCCGCCCGCCCTTCACCCGCTGGTCCAGGACTTCCTCGACACCCTCACCAGCGCGCAACGCGACCGCTTCACCGGCCGCTGCGCCGAAGCGATCCTCATCTCCCGGCACATCACCACCATCGACGCCACCCGCAGCAAACGCGCCGCCCGCAAGCCGATGACCAACGGCGAGGCACGCAAGGCCCTCAGACAGGCCAAACTCACCGCACGCCGCATCCGCGAGGACGGCGACCCGCTGCACGGCAGCTTCGCCGCGCCCTGCCGCGCCTGCACGGCACTCAGCGACCACTTCGGCGTCCGCGTCGTCGACCCGACCGCGACGACCGGCGGCTCCTGAACTCCCCCATCCCCGCACACGTACGTACGACGGCGCCCCCGCCAGCGCGCCGATGTCCCGACCCTCGACGAACGAAGGGCAGATGCACGCCGACCGCTCCTCCTCCCCCAAGCTCTCGGCTCCGCTCGGGCAGGGGGGACCCCCATCACGCTTCTCCGTACCCGTGGACGCCGCGCTGCGCTCCGCGGGCTGGCAACCCGGACGCTGGGACATAAAGCAGGCCGAGTACTGGGCCGACGCGCTACGGGGACACGAGTCGTCCGCGGGGCACCGGCACGCCGTGTTCCCCGCGGCGGTGGAGGCATGGGCGGAATTCGGCGGACTGCGCGTGAAGCCCTCCGGACCCGGCCGCCAGCTCGCCCCCACCACGCTCCACTTCGACCCCCTGCACGGCCTCCACATGGCCCGAACCCTCGGCGACCTCGGCCGCGCCCTGGACACCGAGGTCTGCCCTCTCGGCGAGGAGTCCGACTCCCGCGCCCTGCTCGCCATCGACTCCGAGGGCCGCGTCTACGCACTCGACCACACCGGCGACTGGTACCTGGGCCCCGAGATCGACACCGCCCTCACCACCCTCCTGTCCGGCGTCGCCCCGGTCCGCCTGACAGTCGGCTGACCGCCACGGGGAGGATTCTTCCGCCGCGGGTGGGTGGGGGCTTGGCGCGCAGTTCCCCGCGCCCCCGGGGCCGGGGCTGCGCCCCGGCCCCCAGCATCGGGCTGAACGGCCTCGCCCGCAGACGCCGGATGAGCTGGAGGCTTTCAGGGGCGTGGGGCTGTGTATATATGCGGCTCCGCCGCGGGGCGCGACCAGCCCCCACCCACCCGCAGCCAACGACCGCGCACCCCGAAGGACCTACGCCGGGATCACCGCCGACACCCGGAACCCACCCGAATCCGTCGGCCCGGACACGAACACTCCCCCCAGCGCGGCAACCCGTTCCTTCATCCCCACCAGGCCGTTACCACCACTGGGCAGATGCATGGCCGACGCCGACCCCGGCTCCGGCGGACACTCGTTCTCGACCTGCATCGCGATCTCCGCGTCCCGATGAGCGAGCCGGACATACGTCTTCGCCCCCGCCGCATGCTTGTGCACGTTGGTCAGAGCCTCCTGAACCACCCGGTACGCCGTCTGCTCGATCTCCGCCGCGTACCCCCGGGTGTCACCCTCCACCGAGAGATCCACCACCATCCCCGCAGCCGCCGACTGCCCGACCAACTCGTCCAGCTCGGCAAGACTCGGCCCCTCGGCCCCGTCATCGACCGCCCGCGAGGCCGCAGCCGCAGCCGCCACCCCCACGGCCGCCAACGGCACCGCCCGCACCCGCACGGACGACAACCCGTCCCCCGCGCGCAGCACACCCAACATCTCGCGCAACTCCGTCAACGCCTGCCGCCCCATGTCCCCCACCAGCGCGGCGTTCTTCACGGCCTTCTCGGGATCCTTCCGCGCCACGGCCTGCAGCGCCGCCGCGTGCACCACCATCAACGACACCCGGTGCGCCACCACGTCGTGCATCTCACGCGCGATCCGCGTCCGCTCCTCGTTGCGCGCCCACTCCGCCCGCTCCTCCGCCCGCTCGGCGAGCAGCTGCAACTCCCGCTCCAACGAGTCCGCCCGCTCCCGCAAGCTCTCCATCAGCCGCCGCCGCGCCCCCACGTACAGCCCGAGCAGGACGGGCGGCGCGGTCATCCCGATCGCGGTCGTGATGGAGACGAACGGAACGAACCAGTCCCCCATCGTCACGTCCCCACGCACCATGCCCTGGTGCGCCCGTACGAACGTGACGATCAGCATCCCCGCGAAGGACATCCCCGCGAGCGCCCCGATGATCCGGCGCGGCAGCTCGGACGCGGCGAGCGTGTACAGCCCGACGAGTCCCATCAGGAACCCCATCTGGGCGGGCGTGATCGCGATCGACACCAGCACGACCGCGATCGGCCAGCGGCGGCGCAACAGCAGCACGGAGCCGGCGACCAGCCCGAACCCCACGCCCACCGGAACCGGCAGGCCCGCGTCGCGCGCGAACGGAATCCCCTCGATCGCGCACTCCACCGCCGACGCCGACGCGAGGCTCGCGTCCAACACGGCACTACGCCATCTGACCCACCACCACGGCCCGGTACCGGCCGCGGTGTGCTCTTCCCCCGTCGTGGTCATGCGTCCAGCCTACGTTCGCACCCCGCCCCATTTCCGGTGACTTTCGCCTCCTGGCCTACACCACTCTCCGCAATCGAACAGAAGCGAAACCCACCGGTATCCCTCGAACTGCTGATTCCCTCACCGTTCACCCCCGGAAGATCACATTCCGCCCGGACGGTATGCCCATGGCACATCCACAGAACAAGTACGCGGATTTCGAGACCTTGCGCGAACGAGCGATCGCGCTGCGCCGGGCGGGACTGAGCCTCCGGCAGATCCGGGACGAGCTTCAGGTCCACAACAAGGAGACCCTCCAACGCCTCGTCACGGGCGAGCCGCCCCCGGAATGGACGAAACGCCCGAACGCGAAGGACGACCTGCGGGACAGGGCTCGTGAGCTGCGGGGGCAGGGCTGGACGTACAACGAGATCCAGGCGGAGCTGGGCTGCTCGAAGAGTTCGGTTTCGCTGTGGGTGCGGGATCTTCCCCACCCGGAACCCCGTTGCACCCCGGAAGAACAGCGAGCCCGCATGAACGCGGGGCTCGCACGACTGCGCGCCGAGCAGGACCGGGTACGCGAGGAGACCAAGCGAGCGGCGGCCGCAGCCATCGGGAAACTCACCGATCGCGAACCGTTCCTCGTGGGCGTCGGCTTGTACTGGGCCGAGGGCGCCAAGGACAAGCCGTACAGCCGCCGCGAACAAGTTCTCTTCGTCAACAGCGACCCAGGGATGATCTCCGTCTTCCTCGCCTGGCTCGATCTACTCCAGGTAGAACGGAAACGCCTGCGCTTCCGCGTCATGATCCACGAGTCCGCCGACGTGTCCGCCGCCGAGCGCTACTGGGCGGATCACGTCGGGGCGGACGACAGCTCCTTCAACAAGAGCACACTCAAGAAACACAACCCGAAAACGGTCCGCAAGAACGTCGGCGACAACTACAGGGGGTGCCTCGTGATCTACGTTCTCCAGAGCGCCGATCTGTACCGTCGCATCGAGGGCGCCTGGTACGGCATAGTGTTGGGTGCCGACTCGGCGACCTGACCTAATGTCCGGTTTAGTCGAGTTTCATCCCCCGTGGTGTAATTGGCAGCACTGTGGCTTTTGGTGCCATCTGTCCGGGTTCAAGTCCTGGCGGGGGAGCAATGCGCAACTCGGGCCCTGACAGCACTGTCAGGGCCCGCTCTCATGTCCCCCCTGAAACGCCCCGGTATCCTGCGGATGTCCACACCCCAGCCATCCGAAGCCGAAGGGCATATCCGTGAGCGTCAATCCTCCGGCAGCCGTCGTCGTTCTCGCAGCGGGTGAGGGCACCCGTATGAAGTCGGCCACACCCAAGGTCCTGCACGAACTGTGCGGCCGCTCCCTGGTCGGCCATGTGCTCACGGCCGCACGCGCGTTGGAGCCCGAGAACCTGGTCGTCGTGGTGGGTCACGCCCGCGAGAAGGTCACCGCCCACCTCGCCGAGATCGACCCCGGCGTACGGACGGCCGTACAGGCCGAACAGAACGGCACCGGCCACGCCGTACGGATGGGCCTGGAGGAGCTGGGCGGCGTCGTCGACGGCACCGTCGTCGTGGTCTGCGGCGACACCCCGCTGCTCAGCGGCGAGACCCTGCGGCAGCTCGCCGCCACCCACACCGCCGACGGCAACGCCGTCACCGTGCTCACCGCCGAGGTCCCCGACGCCACCGGCTACGGCCGCATCGTGCGGGACGGCGCCAGCGGCGCGGTCACCGCGATCGTCGAGCACAAGGACGCGAACGAGTCGCAGCGCGCGATCCGTGAGATCAACTCCGGGGTCTTCGCCTTCGACGGCCAGCTCCTCGCGGACGCGCTCGGGAAGGTGCGGACGGACAACAGCCAGGGCGAGGAGTACCTGACCGACGTCCTCGGGATCCTGCGCGAGGCCGGGCACCGGGTCGGGGCGGCCGTCGCCGGCGACCACCGCGAGATCGCCGGCATCAACAACCGCGTCCAGCTCGCCGAGGCCCGCCGCATCCTCAACGACCGGCTGCTCACCGAGGCCATGCTCGCCGGGGTGACCGTCATCGACCCCGCCTCGACCTGGATCGACGTGACCGTCACCTTCGAGCAGGACGCGATCGTCCACCCGGGCACCCAGCTCCAGGGCGCCACACATCTCGCCGAGGGCGCCGAGGTCGGCCCCAACTCCCGCCTCAAGGACACCACGGTGGGCGCGGGTGCCCGCGTCGACAACACCGTCGCCAACGGCGCCGAGGTCGGGCCGCAGGCGTCCGTGGGCCCGTTCGCGTATCTCCGTCCGGGCACGCGCCTCGGCCTGAAGGCCAAGATCGGCACGTACGTGGAGACGAAGAACGCCACGATCGGCGAGGGCACCAAGATCCCGCACCTGTCCTACGTGGGCGACGCGACGATCGGTGAGTACTCGAACATCGGTGCGGCGAGCGTCTTCGTGAACTACGACGGGCAGGAGAAGCACCACACCACCGTGGGCTCCCACTGCCGTACCGGTTCGGACAACATGTTTGTGGCTCCTGTCACGGTCGGGGACGGCGCGTACACCGCGGCGGGCTCCGTGATCACCAAGGACGTACCACCCGGTTCACTGGCCGTGGCCCGTGGCCAGCAGCGGAATATCGAGGGTTGGGTGGCCCGCAAGCGTCCTGGAAGCGCGGCCGCGAAGGCGGCGGAGACAGCCTCCCGGGAGCCGGAGGGCGAAGCCTGACCGGAAACAGGTGCGCCTGACACGGCGTACCGTGATAAGTGCACACCCGCATAAGTGCGCACCCGCACCCCCAGCTGAGAAGGCTTCTCGCGCTCCAGTTGAGAAGAGTCCTCATGCCCCAGCTGAGACACCTCTGAGGAGACAGTGCTGTGACCGGGTTCAAGACGACCGGCGAGAAGAAGATGATGTTCTTCTCCGGCCGCGCCCACCCCGAGCTTGCCGAGGAGGTCGCCCATAAGCTGGGTGTCGGGGTTGTCCCGACGAAGGCCTTCGACTTCGCCAACGGTGAGATCTACGTCCGCTACCAGGAGTCCGCGCGCGGCGCCGACTGCTTCCTGATGCAGAGCCACACGGCTCCCATCAACAAGTGGATCATGGAGCAGTTGATCATGATCGACGCTCTGAAGCGGGCCTCCGCTCGGAGCATCACCGTGATCGTGCCCTTCTACGGTTACGCGCGGCAGGACAAGAAGCACCGTGGACGTGAACCGATCTCGGCGCGCCTGATCGCCGACCTGATGAAGACGGCGGGCGCCGACCGGATCCTCACGGTCGACCTGCACACCGACCAGATCCAGGGCTTCTTCGACGGTCCGGTCGACCACCTCTTCGCGCTGCCGATCCTGGCGGACTACGTGGGGGCGAAGGTCGACAGGTCGAAGCTCACCGTCGTCTCCCCGGACGCCGGCCGGGTGCGCGTCGCCGACCGCTGGTGCGACCGCCTGGACGCCCCGCTGGCGATCGTGCACAAGCGCCGCGACAAGGACGTCGCCAACCAGGTCACCGTCCACGAGGTCGTCGGTGACGTGAAGGGCCGGGTCTGCATCCTCGTCGACGACATGATCGACACCGGTGGCACGATCTGCGCCGCCGCCGACGCCCTCTTCGCGCACGGCGCGGAGGACGTCATCGTCACGGCCACGCACGGTGTGCTCTCCGGCCCGGCGGCCGACCGTCTGAAGAACTCCAAGGTCAGCGAGTTCGTCTTCACGGACACCCTGCCGACCCCGGGCGAGCTGGAGCTCGACAAGATCACCGTCCTGTCGATCGCGCCGACGATCGCCAACGCGGTCCGTGAGGTCTTCGAGGACGGCTCGGTGACGAGCCTGTTCGAGGAGCAGTAAAGATCCTTTTGGGTGTGGCCTCCCTGCCGAGTAGACTGCTCAAGTTGCTCGGCGAGGGAGGCCGCACTTTTTTGTGCGGCGGTCCGTTATCGACGCGCTCTTCGTAGCAGGCCGATTGTTTGGCCGGGTGACCCCCTTCCCCAGATCTACGAGGAGTGCACATGTCCGAGATCAAGCTCGCCGCCGAGACCCGTACCGAGTTCGGCAAGGGCGCCGCCCGCCGCATCCGCCGTGACCGCAAGGTTCCCGCCGTGGTCTACGGCCACGGTGCCGAGCCCGTCCACATCACGCTGCCGGGCCACGAGCTGCTGCTCGCCCTGCGCACCCCGAACGTCCTGCTCTCCCTGGACATCGAGGGCAAGACCCAGCTGGCGATCCCGAAGGCCGTCCAGCGCGACGCCATCAAGGGCTTCCTCGAGCACGTCGACCTGCTCCTCGTGAAGCGCGGCGAGAAGGTCACCGTCGAGGTCTTCGTGCAGACCGAGGGCGAGCTCGCCCCGGGCAGCTTCCTGCTCGAGCACGTGCTGAACACCCTCACGGTCGAGGCCGAGGCCACCCACATCCCGGAGTCGGTCACCGTCTCCATCGCGGGCCTGGAGGCCGGTGCCTCCATCCACGCCAAGGACATCCCGCTGCCCAAGGGCACCACGCTGGCGATCGACGAGGACGCGGTCGTCCTTCAGGTCCTGTCCGCCCAGGCGGAGGAGCCGACCGAGGGCGAGGCCGCGGGCACCGAGGCCGCCGAAGCCTGATCGGCCTGATTCCCCCGGAATCTTCATCTGTGTCGGCCGCCGCTCCCCTGAGGAGCGGCGGCTGCCGCGTATCAAGGACATATGGGAGACACCGACGTGACGACCGATGCGGGCGCCCCCTGGCTGATCGTGGGCCTCGGCAACCCCGGCCCCGAGTACGCCATGAACCGGCACAACGTGGGCTTCATGGTGGCCGACCTGCTGGCGGAGCGGATCGGCGGCAGGTTCAAGCGGGCCGGCAAGGCACAGGCGCAGGTGATCGAGGGGCGCATCGGCCCGCCGGGCCCGGCGAACCGCCGGGTGATCCTGGCCAAGCCGATGTCGTACATGAACCTGTCCGGCGGCCCGGTGACCGCGCTGCGGGACTTCTACAAGGTGCCGACGGCGAACATCGTCGCGATCCATGACGAGCTGGACATCGACTACGGCGTCCTGCGCCTGAAGCTCGGCGGTGGCGACAACGGCCACAACGGGCTGAAGTCGATGACGAAGGCGATGGGCTCCGACTACCACCGGGTGCGGTTCGGCATCGGGCGTCCTCCGGGGCGGATGCAGGTCGCCGACTTCGTCCTGAAGGACTTCTCCTCGGCGGAGCGCAAGGAACTCGACTACCTCGTGGACCGGGCCTCGGATGCCGTGGAGTGCCTCGTCATCGAGGGGCTGGAGCGGGCGCAGGGCACGTACAACTCCTGAGCGGTTCTCCAGGGCGGTTCTCCAGGGCGGTCGTCCGGGGTGATCTTCAGGGCGGTCGATGTACGCGTACAACTGCCGACTTGTCGCCCACCGGAACCGCCCGGAGTTGACCGGGCGCGCAGCCATGGCCAAGGATCGCCGCCATGCCTGCCGTCGCCGCACATCGAGGCTCCCGTCGGAGCGCACATCCGGCGCTGCGGTTCGGGCGGCTCGCGGCGATGGGCACGGTCGCGGCGCTGATCCTGATCGCCGGCGTCTGGGGTTCCTGGGGCACGGCCCAGCACGTGATGCTGAGCAAGGGCCGGGAGCAGGGGACGATGACCGTGACCGAGTGCTCCGGCGATGTCTGTACGGGGACGTACGCCCCGACCTCGACGGGGTCCAGGGCGCGGACACGCGTCACCATCGACGAGGCGGTCGCGGTGCGCAAGGGCCGGACGTACACGGTGACCGTGAAGCCCGGGAGCAGTGATGTCGTCCGTAGCGGTCCGGCGGGCGTTCTCTACGCCTGGGTCCCGCTGGGTGGCGCTCTGTTGCTCGCCTCGGTGGTGGTGGCGGGTGGCCTGCGGCTGCGGCGGGCGGCGTGGGTGCTGGCGGGGGCGGGGATCGTGCAGCTGACGGCCACGTTCCTGGTTCTGTGATCTGTTCTTGAAATGACGGGTGCCCCCGCGTTCGTACGAACGCGGGGGCACCCGTCTGTCGCTCTTGGGGGGGTCAGCCGGTGTTGCGCAGTCCGGCCGCCACTCCGTTGACCGTCAGGAGCAGTGCGCGCGAGAGCAGCGGGTCCGGCTCGGCGCCGGCCGCGGCCTCGTCGCGCTGGCGCTTGAGGAGCGCGACCTGGAGGTAGGAGATCGGGTCCAGGTAGGCGTCGCGGATGGAGAAGGTCTGCTGGAGGACCGGGTTGGTGTCCAGGAGCTTCTTGCCGCCGGTGACGCGCAGTACCTCGCGGACGGTCAGCTCGTGTTCGGCCTCGATGGTGGCGAAGACGTGCTTGAGTTCGTCGGGGACGAGGGTGTCGACGTAGTGGCGGGCGATCCGCAGGTCGGTCTTCGCGAGGGTCATCTCGACGTTGGAGATGAAGTTCTGGAAGAAGTGCCACTGCTCGTGCATCTCGTCGAGCACGGTGTCCAGGCCCGATTCGCGCAGGGCCCTGAGGCCGGAGCCGACGCCGAACCAGCCGGGCACGATCTGCCGTGACTGGGTCCAGCCGAAGACCCAGGGGATGGCCCTCAGTCCGTCGAGACCGGCGCCGCTGTCGGGGCGGCGGGAGGGCCGCGAGCCGAGGTGCAGGTCGGCGAGCTGGTCCACAGGCGTGGCGGCGAAGAAGTACGCCGGGAGGTCCGGGTCCTCGACGAGTCGCCGGTAGGCGTTGTGGGCGGCGTCCGAGACGACGTCCATGGCCGCGTCCCAGCGGGCCAGCGCCTCGTCGGACTGGCGGGGGGCGGTGTGCAGGGCGGAGGCCTGGAGGGTGGCGGCGACCGTGAGTTCCAGGTTCTCGCGGGCGAGCGAGGGCACGAGGTACTTGTCGGAGATGACCTCGCCCTGCTCGGTCACCTTGATCTCGCCCTCCAGCGTGCCCCAGGGCTGCGCGAGGATCGCGTCGTGGGAGGGGCCGCCGCCGCGGCCGACGGTGCCGCCACGGCCGTGGAAGAGACGCAGGCGTACGCCGTAGCGGTGGGCGACGTCGCGCAGGCGGCGCTGGGCGCGGTGGATCTCCCACTGGGAGGTCGTGATGCCGCCGAACTTCGAGGAGTCGGAGTAGCCGAGCATGACCTCCTGGACGTCCCCGCGCAGCGCCACGAGGCGGCGGTAGGAGGGGTCGGAGAGCATGTCCTCGAGGATCGTGTCGGCGGCCTTCAGCTCGTCCGTCGTCTCCAGGAGCGGGACGATGCCGATCTTGGCCCAGCCGGCGTGCAGGTCGAGCAGGCCCGCCTCCCGCGCGAGTACGGCCGCGGCGAACACGTCGTCGGCGCCCTGGCACATCGAGATGATGTACGACTCGATGACCTCGGGTCCGAAGATCTCCAGGGCCTTCTTGACCGTCCCGAAGACACCGAGGGTCTTGGCACCGGCGGCGTCGAGGGGCGCGGGGGTCGGGGCGAGCGGGCGACGGGAGCGGAGTTCCTTGGCGAGGAGCTTGGCGCGGTAGTCGCGGGGCATGTCGACGTAGCGCCAGGATTCCTCGCCGAGGCGGTCGAAAAGCTGGCCGAGGGCGTGGTGGTGGGCGTCGGCGTGCTCGCGTACGTCCATGGTGGCGAGCTGGAGGCCGAAGGCGGCCAGGGTGCGGATGGTGCGGTTCATCCGGCCGTCGGCGAACAGCGCGCCGCGGTGCTCGCGCAGCGAGGTCTGGATGAGGGTGAGGTCGCGCAGGAGTTCGCCGGTGCCGAGGTAGTCGCGGCCGTCCTCGTGCGGGGTGTCCTTGGCGAGGCGCTGCTTGGTGTTCTCCAGCTTCTGCCGGATGCAGGTGGCCTTGAGCCGGTAGGGCTCCTCGGCGTTGAGGCGCTTGTAGCGGGGGCTGATCTCGGGGAGCCGCTCCAGGTCGCTCTGGAGGGATTCGAGGAGTTCCTCGGTGGCGCCGGTGTAGCGGATGGAGTTGGAGAGGAAGCCGCGGAGTTCGTCGATGACGTCCAGGGCGTCGTTGATGCCGTGTTCGTGCTGGAGGATCAGGACGTCCCAGGTGACGGCGGGGGTGACGTTCGGGTTGCCGTCGCGGTCTCCGCCGATCCAGGTGCCGAAGGTGAGCGGCCGGGTGTCGTCCGGGAGCTGCACGCCGACGCGCTCCAGCTCCGCGGTCAGATCCTCCAGGACGTCGCCCACCGCGCCCGCGTGCAGCTCGTCGAGGTAGTAGATGGCGTTGCGGGCCTCGTCCGCGGGCTCCGGGCGGACCACGCGCAGTTCGTCCGTCTGCCACACCAGGTCGATGTTCTCGGCCAGCCGGGTGTCGTAGCGGCGGCGGTCGGCCTCGATGACGGGGGTCTCGAGGAGCGCGGCGATACGGCGCAGCTTGTTGAGGACCGAACGGCGGGCGGCTTCCGTCGGGTGGGCGGTGAAGACCGGGCGGACGTTCAGGTTCTTGACGGTCTGCTTCAGGTGTTCGGGGTCGGCGTCCTTGAGCCGGTCCGCCGTTCGGGCGAGGAGTCCGCCCTCGGCGGCCCGCTTGGCGCGCAGCTCGCGGCCGCGGTGCACCTGCTCGGTGACATTCGCCAGATGGAAGTACGTGGAGAAGGCGCGGACCAGCTTGGCCGCGGTCTCCAGCTCGGTGCTGCGCAGCAGCTCGGCGGCTGCCTCGCCGTCCTCGCGGGTCAGGCGGCGGACCTTCTCGACCAGTTCCAGGAGCTCGGGGCCCTCCTGACGGACGAGGGTCTCACCGAGCAGGTCGCCCAGGCGGCGGATGTCGGCGCGCAGCTCGCTGCTGGTCGTCGTGGTCTGGTCGTCGGCACTGCTCACAGGTGCGGCTCCTTGCAGTGTGGAAGCTCGGCTGAAGAGTGTGGAAGCTCGTCTGAAGCTCGTCAGGGAGGGAACCCGGATGGCGGCCGCGCGGCGGGGTGCCGCTTAGGGACGTGGCATCCGGGAAGAAAACAGAACGGACCGCGCTGTCCGACCGAATCCAAGGATAGGTGTCCATGCGGACGCGCAGGCTGTTGGGCTCTTGCCGCCGGGCTGCGCGCTGCCATACTTACGACGCCGTAAGTTACGGATGCGTAGGGCCTCACGTCAGCTGGCAGGAGGACCCTGAGATCCCGTAACCGGCCATCTCCCCCGCCCTCGAACCCCACAAGGGGATGCTCATGCCCACGAGTTCCGACGTGATCGACGACGCCCCGCGGTCGCCCGACGACGCCTCGCTCCCCGCCGCCACGCTGGGTGGTGAGCGAAAGGGGTCACTCGAACAGATCACGCTGCTTCTCTTCATCGCTGTTCCGTTCGTAGCCCTTGTGGCAGCGGTGCCGCTGGCCTGGGGCCGGGGGGTGAGCTGGCTGGACATCGGCCTGCTGGTCTTCTTCTACTACCTGGGTTGCCACGGCGTCACGATCGGCTACCACCGCTACTTCACGCACGGCTCCTTCAAGGCGAAGCGCCCGCTGCGGATCGGGCTGGCGATCGCCGGTTCGATGGCGGTCGAGGGCCCTGTGGTCCGCTGGGTCGCCGACCACCGCAAGCACCACAAGTTCTCCGACGCCGAGGGTGACCCCCACTCGCCGTGGCGCTACGGGGAGACGGTGCCGGCCCTGATGAAGGGCCTGTGGTGGGCGCACATCGGCTGGATGTTCGACGAGGAGCGGACCCCGCAGGAGAAGTACGCGCCGGACCTGATCAAGGATCCGGCGATCCGTGCGATCTCGCGCCAGTTCATCTACTGGACGATGCTGTCCCTCGCCCTCCCCCCGCTGATCGGCGGTCTGGCGACGATGTCCTGGTGGGGCGCGTTCACCGGCTTCTTCTGGGGCTCGCTGGTCCGGGTGGCGCTGCTGCATCACGTCACCTGGTCGATCAACTCGATCTGTCACGCGGTGGGCAAGCGGCCCTTCAAGTCGCGGGACCGCTCGGGCAACGTGTGGTGGCTGGCCGTGCTCTCCTGCGGTGAGTCCTGGCACAACCTGCACCACGCCGACCCGACCTCGGCGCGGCACGGCGTACAGCGCGGCCAGGTCGACTCCTCGGCGCGGATCATCCGCTGGTGCGAGCAGCTCGGCTGGGCGTCCGACGTGCGCTGGCCGTCACGCTCGCGTATCGATTCGAAGCGCATCACGGACGGGTCGGCCTCCCGGGGCGAGACGGGAACCGCTGAAGCGGCATGATTGACGGTGTGGCGACCGACTCCAGCAGCACCCCGAGCAGCAGTGAAAAGCCGCGGCGTGCGCGCCGCACCCGCATGACCGGTGCGGAGCGCCGTCAGCAGCTGCTGGAGATCGGTCGCACCCTGTTCGCGGCGAAGGGCTTCGAGGGGACGTCGGTGGAGGAGATCGCGGCGAAGGCCGGCGTCTCCAAACCGGTGGTCTACGAGCACTTCGGCGGCAAGGAGGGGCTGTACGCGGTGGTGGTGGACCGCGAGATGCGCCGTCTGCTGGACATGGTGACCGGCTCTCTCACCGCCGGTCACCCCCGCGAGCTGTGCGAACAGGCCGCGTTCGCTCTCCTGGACTACATCGAGGAGTACACGGACGGCTTCCGCATCCTGGTCCGTGATTCACCCATCCCCCAGTCGACGGGTTCGTTCGCCTCGCTGATCTCGGACATCGCCACCCAGGTGGAGGACATCCTGGGCCGCGAGTTCAAGCTGCGCGGCTTCGACCCGAAACTGGCCCCCCTCTACGCCCAGGCCCTGGTCGGCATGGTCGCCCTGACGGGCCAGTGGTGGCTGGACGTCCGCAAGCCCCGCAAGGCGGAGGTGGCGGCCCATCTGGTGAACCTGGCCTGGCACGGCCTGGACGGTCTGGAGCCGAAGCCGCGTTTGATCGGGCATCGCAAGTCCTAGGAGCCGAGCCGCTCCGGGGAACGGGACCCGAGCCGCTCCACGGATCCGAGCTGTTCCACGGATCCGAGCCGCTCCACGGATCCGAGCAGCTGTTCCACGGATCCGAGCGGCTCCAGGAACTCCAGTCGGTTGCCGACGGGGTCCTCGGAGTAGAAGCGGCGGTGGCCGGGGAGGTTGTCGTCCCAGGTGACCTCGGCCTTGTGGGCCCGCAGGCGGGCGGCGCAGGCCTCGATGCCGGTGACGCGCAGCCCGGGGTGGGCCTTCTTCGCGGGCCGGAAGTCCTTCTCGATCCCGATGTGCAGTTGCACGGCACCCGCCCGGAACCAGCAGCCGCCGCGGGCGGCGAGGACGGGCGGTTTGGGGATCTCGGTCATGCCGAGAACCTCGACGTAGTACACGCGCAGGAAGTCCTCCGAGCCGGGCGGGGCCGCGAGCTGGACGTGGTCGATGGCGGCGAGCATCCGCTCACGCTTCCTTGTGCGCCACGGCGAACAGGCGGCGGAAGGGCAGCACCGTGCCGTACGGGGCCGTCGGATAGGCGTCGCGGAGCAGGTCGCGGTACTCGGTGACGAAGGCGTCGCGGGCCTTGGGGTCGTCGGCGAGGGCCGTCAGCACCGGGCGCAGCCCCGTGCCCTTCACCCAGTCCAGCACCGGGTCCGCACCGGTCAGGATCTGCTCGTACGTCGTCTGCCAGACGTCCGCCGTGCAGCCGAGGCGGGTCAGCCGGTCCAGGTAGACCAGCGGTTCGTGGACGGAGTCCTCGTGCCGCAGGACGCCTTCGAGGCGGTCCTTCCAGCGGGCGGAGGCGGCGAGCTCGCGCATCAGGGCGTGCAGGGGCGCGTCGATGTTGTCGGGAACCTGGAAGGCGAAGGTGCCGCCGGGTGCCAGCGCGGCCACCCAGTCACGGAACCGCTCCACGTGCCCCGGCACCCACTGCAGTGCCGCGTTCGACACGATCAGGTCGTACGTCTCCGTCGGCGCCCAGGTCGTCGCGTCCGCGGGGGCGAAGTCGAGGCGTCCGCCGCCGGCCGTGGGGCCCGTGTACGGCTCGGTCCTGGCGAGCATCTCGGGTGAGTTGTCGTACCCGGTGATGTGCGCGGTGGGCCAGCGGTCGGCGAGGAGGACGGTCACGTTGCCCGGGCCGCAGCCGAGGTCGGCGATGCGGGGCGGGGTGCCGGGGAGGTCGGGGACCCGGGCGAGGAGGTCGGTGAACGGGCGGGCGCGGTGGCCGGCGTGGCGCAGGTACTGGGCGGGGTCCCAGGTGGGAGTGGTCATGTCTGCTACTTTCCCCTCACATTTATCTCGACGTCAAGAGACTTGATATCAAGAGACTTCATGTCGACACAACCACTACACTGATCGTCATGGAGGACGAGGTCGATCGGCTGGTCGCAGCATGGCGCCGGGAGCGCCCTGACCTCGACGTGGAACCGCTCGAGGTACTCAGTCGGGTGAGCAGGCTCGCCCGGCACCTTGACCGCGCCCGACGGCTGGCGTTCTCCGAGCACAGCCTGGAGCCCTGGGAGTTCGACGTGCTGACCGCACTGCGGCGCGCGGGCTCCCCGTACCAGCTCTCCCCCGGCCAGCTGCTCACGCAGACGCTCGTCACCTCCGGCACGATGACCAACCGCATCGACCGGCTGACGAAGAAGGGCCTGGTGGAGCGCCTCCCGGACCCGAGCGACCGCCGGGGCGTACTCGTGCGCCTCACGGACGAGGGACGCGACCGCGCCGACCAGGCGCTCGCCGGACTCCTCGACCAGGAGCGCGCGATCCTGGCCGAACTCAGCAAGGCGCAGCGCGGTGAACTCGCGTCCCTGCTACGCCAGCTGACCGCCCCGTTCGACAACATCCCCGGCTAGGTCGACGGGCCCGACCCCGGCCCGGCGGGCGAGGGCGACCGCGGCGAGCGTCGAGTGGACGCCCAACTTCCCCAGCACGTTCTGCATATGGGTACGGACGGTGTGCGGGGAGAGGAACAGCCTCTCCGCGACGGCCTTGCGCCCCAGCCCCGCGACCATGCACCGCAGCACTTCCCGCTCCCGCGGCGTGAGCGATTCGACCAGCCGCTCGCTCTCGGTGCGGTGCTTGCGGGCGGCGGTCAACTCCCGCAGGACGCCGGTGAGCAGGGCGGGCGGAAGATGCGTCTCGTCGCGCAGCACACCCCGTATGACGGTCAGGAGCCGCGACAGGGAACAGTCCTTGGCGACCCACCCCGAGGCGCCGGCCTGCAGTGCGAGGGCGGCGCGGCGCGGATCGTCCTTCTCGGCGAGGACGACGATGCGTACGTTCGGCTGTCCCGAACGGACGCCGGCGACGAGCGAGATGCCGTCGACGAGCCCGTCCTCGTTGCCCTCTTGGACCGGTACGGCAGGACGGGCGCCGGGCAGATTGCCGCCCAGGTCGGCGTCGACGAGCAGCACGTCGAATCTGCGGCCCTCAGCGGATGCCCGCTCCAGGCAGCGCAGCGCGGCCGGGCCGCTGCCTGCGGCGGACACGTCGACGTCGGGCTCGGCGGCCAGGGCGGCGGCGAGCGACTCGGCGAAGATGCGGTGGTCGTCGACGACCAGGACACGGATGCGAACCACTGATACCCCCACTGGTCGGGGGACGGACCGGCGCAGGTACGACACCCGAAGTGATCCCGAGCCCGCTCGAACTCGGAAAACGGGGTGCCGCAGCCGCACGGCCGCCGCCGTGCTGGAACTGCTACCCCCACTTCGGGCGTCGTACCCGACTGTCTCGCCCCCTGATCAGCACCGGCCCCCACCGGCGCTGTTCACAGGGTACGACCGGGGGCGGGCAGCGGAAGGCAATTTGCAGAACTGATTGGCCAGCGCGTTTATGGTGAGCCGTATGTTTCGTATGGAGACAGGAGACGACAAAGACCGGCGTGATCTGCTCCGCCGGCGATTGCGCGACACGAACACAGCGGCGTCCCCGATCCTCCGCGCGCTGCGCGGCACCCCCGCCGAACGGGAACTTCCGCTCCATGTCTGGGTCTTGGACGCCGACGGGGCGCTCGCCGGCGGGCTCGTCGGTCACACCTGGACGACGTGGCTGCACGTGACGTACCTCTGGGTGGACACCCCCCACCGCGGCGCGGGCCTCGGCGGCCGGCTCCTCGCCGAGGCCGAGCGCCTCGCCCACGAGGAGCGCGGCTGCCGCAACTCCCGCCTGGAAACCTGGGACTTCCAGGCCCTCGAGTTCTACAAGAAACACGGCTACGAGGTGGTGTGCGTGATCCCCGACTATCCACCGGGAATCACGGAATACACCCTGACCAAACGCTTGCCCTGACCAGGACTCCCCCGCCTGCGAACACCAGTCACCCCGAAGCTTTTAGGGGCGCGGGGCTGTCACATCATGCGGCTCCGCCGCGTGGGCGCGCCCAGCCCCCCACGGTCCGCAGACAAAGAACGCACCCGAGCGTCAGCTCAAGCGCCGGGCGCCCGCCGAGGGCACCGCCGGGAAGACCCGAGGAGCCGTATAACCGGCGGAGCCGAACGCCTCGGTCACCGCCTTCGTCACCGTGTCCACATCCGCCGACTCCACCAGCACGATCGCCGAGCCACCGAAGCCGCCCCCCGTCATCCGCGCACCCAGCGCCCCCGCGGCGTTGGCCGTGGCGACCACGAGGTCCAGCTCCTCGCAGGAGATCCGCAGGTCGTCCCGGAGCGAGGCGTGCCCGTCCGTGAGGACCGGCCCGATGGCCCGGACGTCCCCGGCGTCCAGCAGCGCGATGACCCGCTCCACCCGGTGATCGTCCGAGACGACGTGGCGGACATACCGGCGTACGCGCTCGTCCGAGAGGCGCGCGAGCGCCGCGTCGAGCTCCTCGTACGCGACATCCCGCAGATGCGACACCCCGAGCTGCCGCGCGCCCTCCTCGCACCCCTCGCGCCGCTCGGCGTACGCCCCGTCGCCCAGCGCGTGCTTCACCCGCGTGTCGACGACCAGCAACTCCAGCCCCAGGGAGGCCAGATCGAAGGGGACCTGCCGGATGGACAGATCGCGGCAGTCGAGGTGCAGGGCGTGCCCCTCGGTGCAGCACGCGGACGCCGTCTGGTCCATGATCCCGCAGGGCACGCCGACGAAGTCGTTCTCGGCGCGCTGGGCGAGGCGGGCCAGTTCGGGTCCGGTGAGGCCGAGTTCGTACAGGTCGTTGAGAGCGAGCGCCGTCACGACCTCCAGAGCGGCGGAGGAGGACAGGCCCGCCCCCGTCGGCACGGTCGAGGCGAGGTGCACGTCCGCGCCCGTCACCGCGTGTCCCGCCTCGCGCAGCGCCCACACCACGCCCGCCGGGTACGCGGCCCAGCTGGTGTTGGTCAGCGGCGCCAGCTCGTCGACGTGCAGTTCGACGACCGGGCCCTCGATGTCGGCGGAGTGCAGCCGCAGCACCCCGTCCGTGCGCCGCGACACCGCCGCCACCGCCGTGTGCGGCAGGGCGAGCGGCATCACGAACCCCTCGTTGAAGTCCGTGTACTCGCCGATCAGGTTGACCCGCCCGGGCGCCGCCCAGACGCCTTCCGGTGCGGTCCCGTACAGCTCCTCGAACCCCTCGCGTACGCCCACCGAATTACCTACCGCTCCTTGTTCTGAGCGAACGCCCACGCGTCCGCGACGATCCCCGCGAGATCCGCGCGGGACGGGTTCCAGCCGAGCCGCTCGCGCGCGGTCGCCGCCGAGGCGACGAGCACGGCCGGGTCCCCGGCCCGGCGCGGGGCCGTGACCTCGGGGATCGGGTGCCCCGTGACCTGGCGGACGGTCTCGATGACCTCGCGGACGGAGAAGCCGTTGCCGTTGCCGAGATTGCAGATGAGGTGCTCACCGGCGGTGGCCGCCTCGACGGCCAGCAGGTGGGCGTCCGCCAGGTCCGCCACGTGGATGTAGTCGCGGATGCAGGTGCCGTCCGGCGTCGGGTAGTCGTCGCCGAAGACGGAGATCGCGTCCCGCCGCCCCTGCGCGACCTGGAGGACGAGCGGGATGAGGTGCGACTCGGGGTCGTGGCGCTCGCCCTGCGCCCCGTAGGCGCCGGCCACGTTGAAGTAGCGCAGCGACACCGCGCCCAGTCCGTGGGCCGCCGCCTCGCCGGTGATCATGTGGTCGACGGCGAGCTTGGAGGCGCCGTAGGGGTTGGTGGGCCTCGTCGGCGCGGACTCGACGATCGGGGTCTGCTCCGGCTCGCCGTACGTGGCGGCGGTGGAGGAGAAGACCAGCTTGCGCACGCCCGCCTCGCGCATCGCCCCGAGCAGCGCCATGGTGCCGCCGACGTTGTTGTCCCAGTACTTCTCGGGCTTCACGACGGACTCGCCGACCTGCGAGAACGCGGCGAAGTGCAGCACGGCGTCGTACGAGGAGTCCAGCCACTTACCGGCGTCGCGGATGTCGCCCTCGATGAAGGCGGCCCCGGCGGGCACACCCTCACGGAAGCCGGTCGATAGGTTGTCGAGGACCGTCACCTCGTGACCGGCCTCGATCAGATGCTGCGCGACCACGCTGCCGACATAGCCCGCGCCACCCGTGACCAGGTACTTCCCACTCATGAACTCGCTACCTCTCGCAGTCGCTGGGCCGCGGCTTCCGGCGGCACGTCGTTGATGAACACGCTCATGCCGGACTCGGAACCCGCGAGGAACTTCAGCTTGCCGGAAGTGCGGCGAATGGTGAAAAGCTCGAGGTGAAGCGCGAAGTCGTCCCTGCTCACACCTTCGAACTCCTCCAGCGCGCCGAAAGGCGCCTGGTGCCAGGCGGCGATGTACGGCGTCGGAGGCTCGCCCTCCCCTTCTTTCCCACCACCCGACCCATCGAAGATCCGGTCGAAGCGCCTCAAGAGTTCCAGATAGACCTGGGGGAACTCTGTGCGTGCCTCCTCGTCGAGCCCGAGCAGGTCGGGCACCCGCCGCTTGGGGTAGAGGTGGACCTCGTAGGGCCAGTGCGCGGCGTACGGCACGAAGGCGACCCACCGCTCGGTCTCCAGGACGATCCGGTCGCCCTCGGCGAGCTCGCGTGCGACGACGTCGTCGAAGAGGTTCTCGCCGCCGGTGGCCTCCTTGTGCGCGGCCAGCGAACGCAGCATCAGGGCCGTACGCGGGGTGGTGAACGGGTAGCCGTAGATCTGCCCGTGCGGGTGGCCGAGGGTGACGCCGATCTCCTCGCCGCGGTTCTCGAAACAGAAGACCTGTTCGACGGAGGGGAGGTGGGACAGTTCCGCCGTGCGGTCCGTCCACGCCTCCAGGACGAGCCCCGCCTGCTCCTCGGTGAGGTCGGCGAAGGACGAGTCGTGGTCGGAGGTGAAGCAGACGACCTCGCAGCGCCCTGAGTCGCCGGCGAGCGAGGGGAAACGATTCTCGAAGACGACGACGTCGTACGAGGAGTCCGGGATCTCGCTCAGCCGGTCACCCTGCGAGGGGCACAGGGGGCACTCGTTCGCCGGGGGGTGATACGTGCGCCCCTGGCGGTGCGAGGCGATCGCGACCGAGTCGCCGAGCAGCGGGTCGCGGCGCACCTGGGAGCTGGTGACGGTGGGCTCCAGCGGGCGGCGGTCCACCGCGTCACGCACCGTGTCGTCGCCCGAGTCGTAGTAGATCAGCTCACGACCGTCAGCAAGCCGGGTCGAGGTCTTCTTCACCGCTGGACTCCTCATCCACACCACACCCAACCATCAAACATAACCGAACACAACAAACCACAAAGCAACAGGAACGTCAATGCCTGCGGGGGTTTGGGGGGTGTCTGTGAAGCTTGGGCAGCGTCATGCGACTCATGGGGCATGGATACGGGCATGCATGCCCCCACATACCTCGCCGCAGGGCTCCGGCTCCCCACGAACGGGCTCGACTACACGATCCTCGGCATCTACTTCGTCGTCGTGCTCGGCATCGGTTTCGCGGCCAAGGCCTCGGTCAAGACCAGCCTCGACTTCTTCCTCTCCGGGCGTTCACTGCCCGCCTGGATCACCGGCCTCGCGTTCATCTCCGCCAACCTCGGCGCGACCGAGATCCTGGGAATGGCCGCGAACAGCGCGCAGTACGGCGTCTACACCGTGCACTGGTACTGGATCGGCGCGATCCCCGCCATGGTGTTCCTGGGCCTGGTGATGATGCCGTTCTACTACGGCTCGAAGGTCCGCTCGGTCCCCGAGTTCCTGCTCCTGCGCTTCGACAAGGCGGCGCACCTACTGAGTTCGATCCTGTTCGCCTTCGCGGCGATCCTGATCGCGGGCGTCAACCTGTACTCACTGGCGATCGTGGTCGAGGCGCTGCTCGGCTGGCCCCAGTGGGTGGCGATCGTGATCGCGGGGTTCTTCGTCCTGGCGTACATCACGCTCGGCGGCCTGTCCTCGGCGATCTACAACGAGGTGCTGCAGTTCTTCGTGATCCTCGCGGCCCTGATCCCGATCGCCGCGCTCGGCCTGAAGCGGGTCGGCGGCTGGGACGGCCTGACCCACTCGCTCGACAAGACCCACGGCAGTGACTTCACCACCGCCTGGGGCGGTACGGGCATCGGCCATGTGAACCCGCTGGGCGCGAACTGGCTGACCATCGTCCTCGGCCTCGGCTTCGTCCTCTCCTTCGGCTACTGGACGACGAACTTCGCGGAGGTGCAGCGCGCGCTCTCGGCGAAGAACCTGTCGGCGGCCCAGCGCACCCCGCTCATCGCGGCGTTCCCCAAGATCTTCATCGTCTTCCTGGTGATGATCCCGGGCCTGGTGGC
This sequence comes from Streptomyces sp. NPDC007896, assembly GCF_042959425.1. NCBI lineage: Bacteria > Bacillati > Actinomycetota > Actinomycetes > Kitasatosporales > Streptomycetaceae > Streptomyces > Streptomyces sp. NPDC007896. Next base: position 176,366 of record NZ_JBIBKX010000016.1, read on the forward strand.
GGCCGTCCTGGTCCCCAGGATCGGCACCAGCGGCTCGAACCTCCAGTACAACGACGCGGTCCCGTACCTGATGCAGGAACTGCTGCCGAACGGCGTGCTGGGCATCGCGGTGACGGGGCTCCTGGCGGCCTTCATGGCGGGCATGGCGGCCAACGTCTCGTCGTTCAACACGGTGTTCACGTCGGACATCTGGCGGCGGTACGTCGTGACCGACCGGGAGGACTCCTACTACGTCCGCTTCGGCCGCCTGATCACGGTGATCGGCGTCCTGGCGTCGATCGGCACGGCGTTCCTGGCGTCGTCCTTCTCCAACATCATGGCCTACCTGCAGACCCTCTTCTCCTTCTTCAACGTGCCGATGTTCGTGGCCTTCATCGTCGGCATGTTCTGGAAGCGCGCGTCGGCGAAGTCGGGTTTCTGGGGCCTGCTGGCGGGCACGACGGCGGCGATGGTCAACTACTTCGTCATCTACAAGCAGGGGATCATCGCCATCCCCTCCGACCAGGGAGCCAACTTCGTCTCGGCGATCGCGGGCTTCGTGGCCGGCGCGGTGGTGATGGTCGCGGTCTCCCTCTTCACGGCCCCCAAACCGGCGGAGGACCTCCAGGGCCTGGTCTACGGCACCGTCTCCCCCGGCATGGCCGAGCCGCCGGCCGTGGGCGACGACGCGTGGTACCGCAGGCCGGCGCTGCTGGGCTGGGGCGCGCTGATCCTGGCGGCGGTCTGCTACATCCCGTTCTCGTTCTGACGCAGGAGGCCTGAGCAACCATGTCCGACCACTATTCGGACCGCGATGTCCAGCGCGAGGTCACGGAGCTGGAGCATCAGTCCGCGACCGCGACCCGCCTCTTCGACATCCGCACCATCATCGGCGGCCTGTTCGTCGTCTACGGCGTCATCGTCACCCTGGCGGGCCTGACCGCCTCCAAGGCCGAACTCGCCAAGGCCCAAGGCGTCAACATCAACCTCTGGACCGGCCTCGGCATGCTCGCCCTGGGCATCTTCTTCCTGCTGTGGCTGTGGCTACGGCCGCTGGCACCGCCGGTGCCGATGCCGGAGGAGGAGCCTCCGTCGCAGTAGCCGGTGTCGGGCGGGGCTGGAGTGCGCCGGGGGACTCCGGCCCCGTACGGCTACGCGGGCCCTTCGGGGATGAAGAGGTCGGCAGGGTCGGTCACTTCGAAGGCGCGATCGCGCAAGATCCGGAGCCGCTCCAGGTCGGTGGTTACGAACACCTTGGCCTTGACGTCGGGTGGCGCCTCAATCCCCAGAGCGCCGAGTCCTGTTCCTGGCTGCCGTCCTTCTCCTCAGGCTCCGTCGTCATCGAACAGTTCGGTAGCTTCGGTCACGTGGATGGCTCGTTCCGACCAGGCCTTGAGCTGGTCCAGGTCGGAACACGCCCGCACGCGCAGCCGGACGGAGTCGGGAACTTCGATGTCTCGCCACTTCAAGATGTTCAAGATCACCTCGCTCCAATCCTCGACACGCGTCTCCTCCCTCAACTTCTGCGCGACCGGGTTCTTGAAGAAGTAGTTCACCGGCATCATCAGCTCCTTCCAGATCTTCTTCGCCTGTGCATCGACCAGGCCTGACTCGACAAGCTCCGCGAGCACCACCGCGCTGTCGGGATCCACCGTCTCCAGAACCGTCGCGAGCGGCCCCAGTATCGCAGCGGCATCCGCCCCCTTACCATGCGTAATCGCCGAAAACACCGCCAGGGTGACGTCCCGCGCCGCCTCCGTCTCGTCCGCGATCACCGGCACGTTGTCGGGCCCGAGGACCAGCGGACGTACGACCAGCGAGGACCATCCCGGCAGACCGAACCGGATGGGCTGGGCTGCCCACCGGGCGGTGGATCGGCTTTGGGTCATGACGATCAGCACCGGCTCACAGCGGTACTTTTCGTAGAGGTACGAGAGGTAGTACGGCCAGCTCCCGCGCTTCCTCTCGTCCTTCTTGCCCTGCGACTCCAGCACGAGCAGAAAGTCACCCTCATCGGTGTCCATCCGGACCAGACTGTCCACGCGGCGCTCAACCGGCTCGATCTCGGTTAAGTCCGTGTTGACCACGGCGATTGCGCGCGGCTCCGGAAACGGCACGTGCAACAGCCGCCGGAAGCTTCGGATCATCCCCTCCGTGTCCTTCTGACAGATCTGATGCAGCGCCTCATGCGACGAGCTGACCATCAGCCCTCCTTCCTGTATGACGTGATCAACGAGCTACGCGGCGGCGAGGTCACACCACACGTACTTGCCGCGCCGCCCGTTCCTGGTCAGCGGCTGCCACGACCACTCGTCGGCGCAGGCCCGGACCAGGGCGAGTCCGCGGCCCTCCTCGGCGTCGGTGAGCCGGTCCCAGGGAAGGGACGGTTCGGGAGGCTGCGGGTCCGCGTCCCAGGCGCCGATGCGCAGGACCCCGGCCCGCCACTGCACCCGTAGCGCCGCCTGACCCTTCGTATGCCGTACGGCGTTGGAGACCAGCTCGGCAGCGACCAGCTCGGCGACGTCGGTGAGGTGGATCAGCCCGTGCAGGGTGAGGATCAGGCGGACGGTACGACGACTGACGGTGACGGCGCGGAGGTCGTGGGGGATGTACATCATGTACTCCCAGGGTTCGGCGACGGATTCGGGCACGGGTGAACTCCGTTCGCAGTGAGGGGAGTTGAGGATGCCGGGCGGTGGCTGTGCCGCAGCCGTCGTAGCAGGACGGAGTGGTGCGCTTCCGGGGTCCCGGGGTTTCGCAGCGTGTGCGTCGCATCACTGACGGCATGAGTAAAATTTGGGCCCGCGCAAGTCGCTGCCGTAATCTGCCCCTCGAACGAGTCACTGCCTCATGACAGTTGGGGCGAGGAGGAAGCCATGCCGCGCAGACGGCAGCCCACCGCCCGCCAGGAGCGTCTGGGGATCGAACTGCGGAAACTGCGTGAAGCCGCGGGACTCAAAGCACGTGAAGCCGCCGCCCTGGTCGGGTCCGACTCGGCGCAGATGAGCCAGATGGAGTCCGGCATCGCGGGTGTGAGCGAGGAGCGCGTACGCAGTCTTGCCGCTCACTACTCCTGCGCGGACGCGGAGTTGGTCGAGGCGCTGGCCGCGATGGCGACCGACCGTACGCGCGGCTGGTGGGAGCGGTACCGAGGCCTGCTGCCCACGCTGTTCCTCGACATCGCCGAGTTGGAGCACCACGCCACGTACCGACTCGACGTGGAGTTCCTGCACGTCCCCGGCCTCTTCCAGACGGAGGACTACGCACGGGCCATCTTCTCGTACCGCGTCCCCGAGCTCCCCGACAACGACCTTGAGCTGCGCGTCCGCCACCGAATGGAACGCAAAGCGATCATCAGGGACTCCGCCCCCGTCCCGTATGAAGCGGTGATTCACGAGGCTGCACTGCGCATCAGAGCCGGCGACCAAGCCGCCATGCGGACTCAACTCATCCGCATCATGGAACTCTCCGAGGAGGACCACATCACCGTGCGGGTGATCCCCTTCGACCTGAACGGCTTCGCCGGAGCCACCAACGCCATGATGTACGCGGGCGGAGCTGTTCCCCGGTTGGACACTGTCGTACGTGACGCTCCCCATGGTGCGGGCTTCATCGACTCCGAAGCCCAACTCGGCGCATTTCGAACGCTCTTCCGTAAGGTGGAGGCTGCGTCACTCGAACCCGACCGTTCGCGTGACTTCATCCACAGGCTGGCGAAGGAACTGTGAGGCTCACCGTGACCACCCCCGGCAACTGGCAGAAGTCGTCCTTCTCCGGAAGCGGAGACGGCAACAACTGCCTCGAACTCGCCACCACCCCCGCCACCCCCGCCACCATCCACCTCCGCGAGAGCGACACCCCCGCCACCCACCTCACCACCACCCCCAGCACCCTCGCCCACCTCCTCGACGGCATACGCTCCGGAGCCCTCTCCACGCCCCCGGCGTAGCGGGGGGCACTGGCTCTCCCAGGGAACGGCAGAGTCTGGTTCGGCGTCCCCGGCCGCACGCAGAGTGATCCGTGTCAGCACAGCGGGCCGGTCCACCGGGACCGGGTCCGCTCAGCAGAGCCAGGAGCACTCATGAACCACCCCGCCCTCGCCGCCCGCACCGCCCTCGTCACCGGAGCCGCCAGCGGCATGGGCGCGGCCACCGCCCGCCTGCTCGCCGCGGGCGGCGCCCGTGTCGCCCTGCTCGCCCGGCGCACCGACCGGCTGGACGCACTGGCCGCCGAACTCACCGCCGCCGGCGGCCAGGCCCTCGCCGTCAAGGCCGACGTCACCGACCAGGCCTCCGTCGACGCCGCCGCCAAGGCCGTCCACGATGCCTACGGACGGGTCGACCTGGTGGTCAACAACGCCGGTGTGATGCTGCCCAACCCCCTCGACGACGGCCGGATCGACGAGTGGACCCGCATGATCGACACCAACCTCACCGGCGCCCTGCGCGTCATCCGCGCCTTCACGCCCGACCTCACCGCGGCCGCAGCCGACGGCCACACCGCCGATCTGGTCAACATCTCCTCCATCGCCTCCCACGTCGTCTTCCCCGACTACGCCGTGTACGGGGCCACCAAGGCCGCCCTCACCCAGCTGTCCGCGGCGCTGCGCACCGAGCTGGGCCCGCGCGACGTCCGGGTCAGCACGATCGAGCCGGGCCTGACCGACACCGAGCTCGGTGAGCACATCGACAACCCGGTACTGCGCGAGCAGCTCGGCGGGCTGTTCACCGTGGTCCCCGCCCTCACCGCCGAGGACATCGCCGACCTCGTCGCGTACACCGTCAGCCGTCCCCGGCACGTCAACCTGCGCCAGTCGATCGTCCTGCCGACCCGCCAGGCCTGACATCTCCCGGGGTGGTGCGCTGCCTGGCACCAGCAGGGCCAGGCAGCACACCACCCCGATCGGCCACAATCGCCGTATGAGCACCGCGACCAGCCTGAGCGACTTCCTCCGCACCCGCCGCGCGGGCCTGCACCCGCAGGATGTGGCCCTGCCCGACTTCGGCGGCACGCGCCGGGTCGCGGGCCTGCGCCGCGAGGAGGTCGCCGAACTGGCCGGGGTGAGCGTCGACTACTACACCCGGATGGAACAGGGCCGCGTGCCCAACCCCTCGGACACCGTGCTCGACGCCCTCGCCCGCGCGCTGCGGCTGACCGACGACGAGACCCGGCACCTGCATCACCTGGCCCGACCACGCCGCCACACCGCCCGTCCGGCGCGCCCGCACCGGCCCCGCGAGCAGCGCGTGCGGCCCATGCTCCAGCGGCTGCTGGACGAGCTGACGGACGTGCCGGCCATGGTGATGGGCCGGAACATGGACATCCTGGCCTGGAACCCGGCAGCCAGTGCCCTCTTCGGCGACTACTCCGCCATGGACCCGGCCGAGCGCAACATCGCCCGGATCACCTTCCTCGACCCGGCGTCCCGGGAGCTGTACACCGACTGGACCGCCTGCGCCCGCGAGAACGTGGCCTACCTCCACCTGCTGGCGGGACGGAACCACCCCGGCGACCCGCGACTGGCCCAGCTGATCGGGGAGCTGTCGATGGGCAGCGAGGACTTCCGCCGCTGGTGGGCGGAGCACCCGGTGCAGGACAGGACCTCGGGCATCAAGGGGTTCCACCACCCGGTGGTCGGCGACCTGGAACTGACCTACGAGACCCTGCGCGCGGCCGACGACCCCGACCAGGCCCTGATCACGTACGCGGCCGAGCCGGACACCGCATCCCACGACGCCCTCCACATGCTGCTCGCCTGGACCGCCCCCACGGCCACCGGCGCTCATCGGTCGGCCGACTGACGAGCGGCCACCGCCGTCCGGTCGCCCGGGTTTCGAACCGCGCGGAGAATGAGTGGTCGGCGAGGTGGCGATGATGCCGACGTGGCGACTGCGGGACTTCCGCGACGACGATCTCGACCGTGCCATCCAGATCTGGGACCAGGACCGGCAGACGGACGACTCCCCTCCGGTGTTCCCCGTCTCCGAGGTCATGGCCGTGGCCCGGGCCGGCGGCCCCGCGGTGGTCGCGGTGGTCGGCGACGACCTGGTGGGCATGGCGGTGGCGCAGGCCCAGGGTGAGCGGGCGTGGATCACGCTGGTGGCGCTCGCGGGACACTGGCGCAGCCGGGGCATCGGCAGCGCCCTGATCGCCGAGCTGGAGCGGCGCCTGCGCACGCAGGGGATCCGTCGGATCGGTGCGCTGCTCGCCCCCGGGGCCACCGGAACCGCGGCGCTGGAGAACTCCGGCTACCGGGCCCGGGACGGACTGGTCTTCTACGAGAAGGTCGAGCACCTCGGCGCGAGCGACGCGGGTCTGCTCGCGGAGCTGGGCGGGCGGGTGCAGCCGGGCGGGCTCTGGGCCGCCCTCGCGGGGATGGAGCGGGAGAAGGAGACCATCGAGCGGCGGATCGTGCTGCCGCTGGCCGAACCCGCGCTGGCCGACCGGTACGGGGTGGCGCCGCCGAAGGCGGTCATCCTCTTCGGGCCGCCGGGCACCGGCAAGACCAGCTTCGCGCGAGCCGTCGCCTCCCGGCTGGAGTGGCCGTTCGTGGAGCTCTTCCCGTCCCGGCTCGCCGCGGACTCCACCGGGGGCCTGGCCGCCTCGCTGCGGGACACGTTCCACGAGCTGGCGGGGCTGGAGACGGTGCTCCTGTTCATCGACGAGGTCGAGGAGATCGCCGGCGTCCGCTCCGGTGTGGCCGTCGACCCCGGCCACGGCGTCACCAACGAACTGCTCAAGCTGATCCCCGGCTTCCGCGACCACGACGACCGGCTGCTGATCTGCGCCACCAACTCCGTCCGCTCCCTCGATCCGGCGTTCCTGCGCCCCGGCCGGTTCGACTACGTCATCCCGGTCGGTCCCCCCGACGCGGCCGCCCGGGAAGCGATCTGGCGGCGCTACCTGGGCCGGGCCGCCGACGGGGTCGGGTTGCACCGGCTGGTGGAGGCCAGCGAGATGTTCACCCCCGCCGACATCGAGTTCGCCGCCCGCAAGGGCGCCCAGGCCGCCTTCGAACGCGAGATCACCGACCGTCAGGGCACCCCGGCCGACACCGAGGACTACCTCGCCGCCATCGCCGACACCCGTCCCTCACTCACCGAACAGGCGCTCACCGAGTTCAGAGAGGACATCGAGCACCACCTACGCATGTGATGCCGGGTTCTCCCGAGCGCGATCGGCGCCCGTGACGTCGTCGTCGGTCTCAGCCGGCGTCCTCCGCCGTGCCGCCGGGAGACGTCGGCAGCGGACCCGCCCGGTCCAGCAGCCCCGTCCGCGCGGCCAGGGCGGCCGCCTCCAGCCGCGACCCCACCCCCAGCTTCATCAGCACCCGCTGGACATGGGTCCGGGCGGTCGACGGAGCTATCCCCATACCGGCCGCGATGAGCCTCGTGTCCTCCCCGTCCGCGACCCTCACCAGGACCTCCACCTCGCGTGGGGTGAGCATCTGCAGAAGCCGCTGGCCCTCGTCGTCCGGTTGGGCGGCGGGGTTCAACAGCTCGCTGAAGGCGCCCTGGAGCAGCGCGGGGGCGACCGCCGCCTCGCCCGCCCTGGCCTTCATGATGGCGCGCTCGACTCCCTCTATCCGCTCGTCATGGCGTACGTAGCCCGACGCGCCCGCGGCGAACGCGGCGGCGATGCCGCGCGGGTTCGGGACCGGGCCCAGGACCAGGACCGCCACCTGCGGACGCTCCCGTTTGATCCTGATCACCGGGTCGAAGATTCCCGGCTCGGCGGGTGTCGCCGTGCCGATCAGGCACACCTCCGGCGCCCTGGTGATCACCAGCTCCGCCGCTCCCGCGGCGGGCGCCGCCGCGGCGAGCACCCGGTGCCCCCGCAGTTTCAACGCCGAGGCCAACGCCTCGGCGAGCAGTCGGTGGTCGTCGACCACCATGAGCCGCACTCCCATCGAGCAACCCCCCAGTCCCCCCAAGCATCCCCACTGGTTCCCCGTGGATTAGGAGCCCCCCGGCTCTCCATCCCCCGGAAGCTACACGCTTGTTCGACGTTGCGCTTCCCCTACTGGTGAGAAGTGCCCCGGAATATCGAAATTCCTCGTATTCGGGAGTGATGAGGGGTAAGCGAACGGCCCCGTCCCTGAGCTGGGACGGGGCCATGGTCAAAAGAAGTTGACCTACTGCGGGCCGAACGCGATCACCAGGTACTCCTTCTCGGATGCGCTGTACGGCTTGTGGGCGTAGATCCCGGACATGTACAGGTGACCCTTGCTGTAAAGGATCTCGGCGTAGTCCGGGAGCATGCTCGTCTCCGCGTCGTGGACCGACTCGGTCGCCGGGTTCTCCAGGAGCTTGGTCTCCTTGAAGGAGGTGCCGTCGATGCTCACGATCTGGCCGCCCTTGTCGTAGGGCGGCCGCTTGTACGCGAGGAGGTTGCCGCCGTCCATGCGCAGCGGGGAGATGTCGTAGCCGTCGCCCGCGTCCGCGCGCTGGCCGGTCTGCTTGCCGGTGGCCAGGTCGAAGGCGACGATCTCGTTGATCCGGCCGGACTGGCCGCCGTCGTGCTGCTCGGTCGGGATGTAGAGCTTGTCGTTGCCGACCACCAGTCTCGCGCAGCTCTCGATCCTGGTGATGCCGTCGCACTTGGCCGCGTACGTCTTGCCCGGCGCGGAGATCCTGGTGCGCAGCTGACCGGTCTTGTTGTCGATGGAGAAGAAGTCCGAGATGCCGCTGCCGTCACCGGCGGAGTCGCCGACGTCGGCGGCCACCACCAGCGGGTTCGTCGACACGACGCTCGCGTACTCGATGCCGGGCGACATCTTGTACTCCGAGATCACCTTCCCGGACGTCGGGTCGATGGTCTGGATGTGCAACTGCCGCGTACTGCCGTACTCGCCGCACTTGCGGACCGCGACCAGCTTGTCGCCGCCGCCGTACCCGGCGTCGTAGCAGCTGTCGGTGGGCTTCGGGACCCACAGCGCCTTGCCGGTGGAGATGTCGAACGCGGCGCCACCGTTGGTGCTGCCCACGGCGACGGTGTTCGCGCTGGTGGTGACGTTGTCGAGGCTGATCTTCTGGTCGCCGGACTTGACCGACTTCGTCCACAGCAGCTTGCCTGCGGCGAGGTCGAGGGCGGAGACCTCGCTGCAGCCGTGTGAGGCGTGCGCCTTGGTCGGCATGGCGGGCTCGTAGACGATCGCGGTGCGGCCGGAGTCGGAGGCGTGGCGGCTGGCCGCGCACACGGGGCCGGGGAGCTTGATCGTCCAGACCTTGGCGCCCGAGTCGGGGTCGTAGCCGTTGATCTCGGCGTTGCCGCTCTTGGCGTACACCTTGTCGGTGAGCCAGGAGCCGACGGTGGACACGCTGCTCTCGGCGGGCACGGCGGGCGCGGGGACCTGGAAGAGGACCTTGGAGCTGGTGTTGGCGGGGACCTTCTCCTTGCCGGTGGAACCGGTGGTCTTGTCGCCGCCCGAGCCGCCCTTGCCTCCGGTGCCGCCGCTCGTACCGGAGGAGTTGTTCTTGCTGTCGTCCTTGCCGGAGCTCGCGTACCAGACCCCGCCGCCGATGATCAGCGCGACGGCCGCGACGGCCGCCACGATGATGACCACCTGTCTGTTCGGCTTCCGCCCGCCGCCCCCGCCCTGGGGAACCTGGGGCTGCATCGGGTAGGTCGGCGGCTGCTGCGGATAGCCGTAGCCGTACGGGGGGCCCGGGGGGCCCGGGGGCTGGGCGGGCTGCTGGCCGGGGTAGCCGTAGCCCGGCTGGGCCGGGGGTCCCTGAGGAGGCCCCTGCGGGTAGCCGTAGCCGGGACCCTGCGGAGGCTGCGGGGCGCCGAAGCCACCGGGCGGCGGAGCCTGCGGCGCACCGAAGCCGCCCGGCGGCGGGTCCTGGGGGGCTCCGAAGCCACCCGGCGGAGGGTCCTGAGGCGCACCGAACCCACCCGGCGGAGGGTCCTGCGGGGCGCCGAAACCGCCCTGCGGGGGCTGGTTCGGCGGTGGTGGGGGCGGCGGCTGGCTCATGACGTGTCTACCTCGGATGCGAATGCGTTGGGGACGGAGATGCCGGAGACGAAGAAGGTGGCGAACGGGGCGAAGGTGGCGTGAGCGTGCGTCACTTGCCGTAGGCCAGCATCAACTTCTCCTTCGACTTGTCGTTGCCCGTCAGCCGGGTGGTGGAGATGTAGAAGCGCCCGTCCACGTAGTCGACCGCCTTCGAGAAGAAGCCGTTCTCGACCGACGCCGTGCCCTGCGGGTTCTGCAGCAGCTTGGTGGGCTTGTGGCCGCTTCCGGTCGTGGGGATCGACACGATCTGCCCACCGGCGTCGTACGACGGCTCGACGTACGCGATCAGCTGCGTCCCGTCCATCTTCAGCGGCAGCATCGACTCGGCGGCCGGGGACTTGACGCGCCACTTCTCCTTGCCGGTCGACAGGTCGAAGGCGACGATCTCGTTGGCGCCGCTCTTCGCCTCGGTCGGCAGATAGAGCGTGTTCGCGTCGGCGGCGGTGCCGAAGCAGCCCGTCAGATCGCGGTCGAGGATGGCGAAACCGCACTCGGGCCTGAAGGCGTCGCTGCTCTTGAGCTGTGAGCGGACGGCGCCGTTGTCCTTGAACGTGGTGACGTTGACCTTCTTCTGATCCTTGTTGGTCATGTAGATGACGACGGGATCGACGGAGTAGGTGCGCTCGACCGTCCAGCCCTTGGGGATCTTCGTGGTCCACTTGGCCTTGCCGGTGGCCGGGTCCAGCTCCTGCACCTCGTCGTGCTCGGTGTCGGTGGCGGCACCGCAGGAGGCGACGGACAGCAGCTTGGCGCCGCCCGCGAACGCGGCCGGGAAGCAGGCCTGGCCGTACTTCTTCTTGTCCCAGAGCTTCTTGCCGCTAGTGATGTCGTACGCCACGCCGGACTGCGAGCGGCCGACCATCAGCGTCTTGCCGGTGACCGACAGTTCGACGGTGAGCGTGCTGTCGAAGAGCGCTCCGTCGGCGACCTTGCCGCTCCAGCCCTTGGCACCGCTCTCGAGGTCTATCTGCTGGAGCTGGTTGCACTTGGCGTTGTCGCCGGCACCGCTCTTGTACGCCACGACGACCTTGTCGTCGGACGTCTTCTGCGGGGTGACCGCGCAGATCGGCTGCGGGAACGTGATCGGGTCCCAAGTGGGCTTGCCGTCGCCGACGTTGTACGCGAACACCTGCTTGTACGCGGCCTTCACCGCCGCCTTGTCGGTGATCCACAGGCCGGGGGCGTCGGCGCCGGAACCGGGCGCGTCGGGCGCCTGCTTGTACCAGAGCACCTTCGCCTCACCGGCCTGGCGGCCCGCGTTGAGGTTCTCGGGGTCCCCGCCACCGTTGCCGCCGCCGTCACCGGGGTTGACCGGATCGGCGGAGGAAGAGGCCTTCCCGCCCTTGCTGTCCTGGGCGACCGGCTTCTTGCCGTCGTCGCCGCCCCCGCCGCTGACGGCCCAGACGGTCCCGCCGACGACGAGCAGCGCGGCCACGGCGGCGCCGATGACCACGGCCGGGCGGCCCTTGAAGGGGTTCTTGGAACCACCGGGAGGAGGCGGAGGGGTGCCCGGGCCGCCGGGGCCGCCCGGGTACTGCGCCTGGCCCGGATAGCCATATCCGGACCCGTATCCGGGCTGCTGACCATATGCGGGCTGCTGACCGTACGCGGGCTGCTGTCCGTAGCCGGGCTGCTGTCCGTACGGGCCGGGCTGGGCGTACGGCCCCGGCTGCTGCGGCGGCTGTGCGTACGGGCCCGCCGGCTGCTGCGGCGGCTGCGCGTACGGGCCGGGCTGGGCGTAGGGCCCGGGCTGCTGCGGATATCCGTAACCGGGCGCCGGCGGACCGGCGGGCGGAGGGGGCGTGCCCTGGGGCGCGTTGGGGGGTGCGCCGAACCCGCCCTGCGCCGGTGCCGCCGGTGGAACCGGTGGCGTCGACGGCGTCGGTGGCTGGTCCTGCGGTGCTCCGAAGCCACCCTGCGGCGGCTCACTCGGCGGCTGACTCATCAGCGCGTTCCCCCTAGTTCACTGATGTGGCGCCCCACCGGCGACGCGGTCGGCGGCGCCGATTTCGCGCCACACCGGTGGTTCTCAGACTGTTCTCAGACGGACCTTTCTATCACTCTGGAGACCTCGAACAACGGGCCGGTACTCCCCCTGTTCCCAAGGGAGGACCGGCCCGTGATGCCCTCGTTACGCGCCTTCACGCCCCCTTCACGGGACGCGCGCGCCGCCTGCCAGAGGCTTACGCGTCTTCCGCGAGCTCCAGCCAGCGCAGCTCCAGTTCCTCGCGCTCACCGGTCAACTGACGCAGTTCGGCGTCGAGTTTGGCGACCTTCTCGAAGTCCGTGGCGTTGTCGGCGATTTGGGTGTGGAGCTTGCTCTCCTTCTCGGAGATCTTGTCGAGCTGACGCTCGATCTTCTGCAGCTCCTTCTTCGCGGCGCGGGCGTCGGCGGCGGAGGCGGCCCTGGCGGATGGCGCGGGCGCGGCGGCGAGTACGGCCGCCGCGGCGACCTCCTCCATGCGCTTGCGCCGCTCCAGGTACTCGTCGATCCCGCGCGGCAGCATCCGCAGGGTGCTGTCGCCGAGGAGCGCGAACACGTTGTCCGTCGTGCGCTCGATGAAGAACCGGTCGTGGGAGATCACGATCATCGAGCCGGGCCAGCCGTCGAGCAGGTCCTCCAGCTGGGTCAGCGTCTCGATGTCGAGGTCGTTGGTGGGCTCGTCGAGGAAGAGGACGTTGGGCTCGTCCATGAGCAGCCGCAGCAGCTGAAGCCGCCGCCGCTCACCACCGCTGAGGTCCCCGACGGGCGTCCACTGCTTCTCCTTGTTGAAGCCGAACGTCTCGCAGAGCTGCCCCGCGGTCAGCTCGCGCCCCGTGCCCAGGTCGACCCGGTCGCGGACGGCCTGCACGGCCTGCAGCACCCGCCAGGTCGGGTCGAGCTCGGCGACCTCCTGCGACAGATAGGCGAGCTTGACGGTCTTGCCGGTGCTGATCCGCCCGGCGACGGGCTGCGTCTCCCCCTCGCTGCGGGCGGCCTCGGCCATGGCTCGCAGAAGAGAGGTCTTGCCGGCTCCGTTCACACCCACGAGCCCGACCCGGTCGCCGGGCCCGAGCTGCCAGGTGAGGTGCTTGAGCAGGACCTTCGGGCCCGCCTGCACCGTCACATCCTCAAGATCGAAGACCGTCCTGCCCAGCCGTGAGCTGGCGAACTTCATCAGCTCGCTCTTGTCGCGGGGCGGCGGCACGTCCGCGATCAGCTCGTTGGCGGCCTCGACACGGAAGCGCGGCTTGGAGGTACGGGCGGGGGCGCCGCGCCGCAGCCAGGCCAGCTCCTTGCGCACCAGGTTCTGCCGCTTGACCTCCTCGGTGGCGGCGATGCGCTCACGCTCCGCGCGCGCGAAGACGTAGTCGGAGTACCCGCCCTCGTACTCGTACACCGCGCCCTTCTGCACGTCCCACATACGGGTGCAGACCTGGTCGAGGAACCACCGGTCGTGGGTCACGCACACCAGCGCCGACCGCCGCTCCCGCAGGTGCTGGGCGAGCCAGGCGATGCCCTCCACGTCCAGATGGTTGGTGGGCTCGTCGAGGATGATGAGGTCCTGCTCCTCGATGAGCAGCTTGGCGAGCGCGATACGGCGGCGCTCACCGCCGGAGAGCGGGCCGATCACCGTGTCGAGCCCCTGCGGGAACCCCGGCAGGTCAAGGCCGCCGAACAGTCCCGTCAGGACGTCCCTGATCTTGGCGTTGCCCGCCCACTCGTGGTCGGCGAGGTCGCGGATGACCTCGTGCCGGACGGTGGCGGCGGGGTCGAGGGAATCGTGCTGGGTCAGCACCCCCAGATGCAGCCCGCCGGAGTGCGTGACGCGGCCGGTGTCGGCCTCCTCCAGCTTGGCGAGCATGCGGATGAGGGTGGTCTTGCCGTCGCCGTTCCGCCCGACCACACCGATCCGGTCGCCCTCGCTGACGCCGAGGGAGACTCCGTCGAGCAGGGCACGGGTGCCGTACACCTTGCTGACGGACTCGACATTGACCAGGTTGACGGCCATTTCTCTCCTGAACAAGGGGGACGATCGACCCTCAAGGGTAGTCCGGCTCCCTCACCTCCCGAGCCACACGGGTGGGTCTGCGGCTGCGGGTGGCTCCCTCGGCTGCGGGTGGTGGGGGCCTGCGGCGCAGCCCCGGCCCCCAGGGGCGCGGGGCTGTGACACGTAGGCGGCTCCGCCGCGTGGGCGCGACCAGCCCCCACCGGCCCGCGGACAACGCACCGCACCACATACTTACGCGGCCGCAGGCCGCCCACGTCCCGCCCGCTCCACCAGCAGCCACCCCGCGAGCGTCATCGCCACGGCGACCGGAGCCGTCACCCGGACCGCGATCAGTACCGCCGTGCGCCCTTCCAGCAACCCGCCGAACCCGACCATGGAGAGCCCCAGCACCCCGAAGAGGCACAGCGTCACGCCGAGCGCGGCGGCCGGCCGCGCACCCGCGGACGGCGCCCCCGGCTCCCGTACGACCGCGGCAGCGGGCTGTTCGAACCTCCGGAACACGGTGACGAGCAGCGCCGTCACCACACCGGCCACCACCACCCGCACCGGCACCTGGGCCCACCACGCTCCCGTCGCGGGCTCCGGCAGCCGTACGCCGAGGGCCAGCAGCGCCCCGTACACACCGAGCATCGCGGTGAGGTGCCACAGGAAGGCCGTCATGGACACGCCGTTGGCCGCGACGACCGCACGCCACACCCGCGGCCGGCGCAGCCACCGCTGCGCGGCGCCCCGCAGCAACTCCACCCCGCCGACCAGCCACAGCCCGTGGCACAGCAGCGCGAAGGTGGGCGGCGCCATGTTGGAGATCTTCTCGCCGGGCATCCCGACCATGGACAGCGGATACGGCCCGTACGCCACCAGCAGCACCGCCCCGGCGAGCCCGGCGCCCGCGAGGAGGTAGGGACGTCCCAGCTTCCCGTCCGCGCGCAGGAAACCGAGCTGATGGACGGCGAGCCAGACGCACGCGAAGTTCAGGAACTCCACGTACGGCACACCGAACCCGAACCGCAGCACGTCCACGAGACCGGCCGCGGCGACGAGCCCGCCGAACGCGCCCCACCCGTACCGCTCGTGCAGCCGCAGCAGCGGCGGCGTGAAGGCCACCATCGCCAGGTAGATCCCTATGAACCACAGCGGCTGGGCGACGAGTCGTAGCGACACGTCCAGCAACCCGCCCTCCCTGCCCGCGAGTTGCAGAGCGAGCGCGAGCGCTCCCCACACGCCGATGAACACCACGGTCGGCCGCAGCAGCCGTTGCAACCGGGCGCGCAGGAAGACGGAGTAGAGAGCCTCTCCCTCGTTCTCCCCGGCCTTGCGTCGCAGCGAGCGGTACGACAGCGCGTGCGAGAAACCGCCGACGAAGAAGAAGACGGGCATCACCTGGAGGGCCCAGGTGAGCAGCTGGAGGCGGGGGTCCACGGCGAGCAGGTTCCCGACCTCGGCCCGTCCGTCGCCGCGCACCGACACGGCGGCCATCAGCCAGTGCCCGAGCACCACCGTGCCGAGCGAGGCGACCCGCAGCAGATCGACGTACTTGTCGCGCGAGACGGGTGTGGCCGCCGCGAGAGCGTGAGCGCTTGATGCCATACGAGAACGGTCGCGCCGTCCGCCGCTACGGCGTCAGCGCGCCCGTACTCACTTTGCCTCTGAGTACCGCGACCCCGAGACGCGCCTCTGAGTACCGGCGCCCGTGCGGGTCAGACGACCGTCGCGCCGGGGGCGGGGCCGTCGGTGACCCGTACCGTCCGGCAGGTGCCGGAGGCGCGCAGCGCGTCGGCGACCGCGCGCGCGGCCTCGGCGTCCGCCGCGAGGAAGGCCGTGGTCGGCCCCGAGCCGGAGACCAGGGCCGCGAGCGCACCGGCGTTCCGCCCCGCGGCGAGCGTGTCGGCGAGGGCCGGGAAGAGGGAGAGGGCGGCGGGCTGGAGGTCGTTGGAGACGGCGCGGGCGAGGGCCCCGGCGTCCCCCTTGGCCAGCGCGTCGAGCAGCTCCTGCGAGGCGACCGGCTCCGGGATCCGCACCCCCTCGTTCATCCGGTCGAACTCCCGGAAGACCGCCGGGGTCGACAGCCCGCGCTCGGCGATCGCGAAGACCCAGTGGAAGGTCCCGCCGACCTCGAGCGTCCGCAGCTGCTCACCCCGTCCGACGCCCAGCGCCGCCCCGCCCACCAGGCTGAACGGCACATCACTGCCCAACTCGGCGCAGATGTCGAGGAGTTCCTCGCGGGAGGCGTTCGTCCCCCACAGGGCGTCGCAGGCGAGCAGCGCCCCGGCACCGTCGGCGCTGCCGCCCGCCATACCGCCCGCGACGGGGATGTCCTTGGCGATGTGGAGGTGGACGGCTGGTTCGATGCCGTACCGGCGGGCGAGTTCGAGGGCCGCGCGGGCCGCCAGGTTCGTGGCGTCGAGGGGCACCTGGTCGGCGTCCGGGCCCTCACAGGTGATCCGCAGCTCGTCCGCCGGCACCACGGTGACCTCGTCGTACAGCCCTACGGCGAGGAAGACGTTGGCCAGGTCGTGGAAGCCGTCGGGACGGGCGGCGCCGACGGCGAGCTGGACGTTGACCTTGGCGGGGACGCGAACGGTCACGACGTCCGTGCCCGTGCCCGTCTTGGGCTCGGTCTTCGACTCCGTCACGGCTGAGCGCTCTCCTTGTTCTCCGCCTTGCTCTCGGCGTTCTCGGCGTTCTCGGCGTTCTCGGCGTTCTCGGCGTTCTCGGCGTTCTCGGCCTTGTTCTCGGCCTTGTTCTCGGCGATACGGGCGAACTCCTCCACCGTCAGCGACTCCCCGCGGGCCTGCGGTGAGACCCCGGCGGCGACGAGCGCGGCCTCGGCGGCGGCCGCGGAACCGGCCCACCCGGCGAGGGCGGCGCGCAGCGTCTTGCGCCGCTGGGCGAAGGCGGCGTCGACGACCGCGAAGACCTCGCGCTTGGAGGCCGTGGTCCTGATGGGCTCGGCGCGCCTGACGAGCGACACGAGGCCGCTGTCGACGTTCGGCGCGGGCCAGAAGACGTTCCGTCCGATGGAGCCGGCCCGCTTCACGTCGGCATACCAGTTGGCCTTGACGCTCGGCACGCCGTACACCTTCGAGCCGGGGTCCGCGGCGAGCCGGTCGGCGACCTCGGCCTGCACCATCACCAGCGTGCGCTCGATGGTCGGGAAGGTGCCGAGCATGTGCAGCAGCACGGGTACGGCGACGTTGTACGGGAGGTTCGCGACGAGGGCGGTGGGGGCGGGGCCGGGGAGCTCGTTCACGTGCATGGCGTCGGAGTGCACGAGTGCGAAGCGGTCGGCGCGGGCCGGCATACGGGCGGCGATGGTCGCCGGGAGCGCCCCCGCGAGTACGTCGTCGATCTCCACGGCGACGACCCGGTCGGCCGCCTCCAGCAGCGCGAGGGTCAGCGAGCCGAGGCCGGGGCCGACCTCGACGACCACGTCGTCGGCCCGTACGCCGGCGGTGCGCACGATGCGGCGCACGGTGTTGGCGTCGATCACGAAGTTCTGGCCGCGCTGCTTGGTGGGCCGCACACCGAGGGCACCCGCGAGCTCGCGGACGTCGGCGGGGCCCAGGAGGGCGTCGGGGGTGGGGCTGTTCACGCCCCAAGACTACGGGGGTGCGGGCCGCGCCCCGCAGGGGCGCGGGGCGTTGCGGGATATGCGGCTGCGCCGCGTGGGCGCGACCGGCCCCCACCGGGCCCGCGGCCGGAGAACCCGTCAGCCGTGCAGATGGGCTCCGCAGTGGGGCCACGGGCTCGCGCCCCGGCGGACGTACAGCTTCTTCGCCCGGCGGGTCTGCTCCGCGGCCGGCGCGTCCTGGGGCCGCCCGGACCCCCCGAGCGTGTGCCAGGTGTGGGTGTCGAACTGGTACAGGCCGCCGTAGGTGCCGGAGGGGTCCACGGCGCCGGGGCGACCGCCGGACTCGCACGCCGCGAGCCCGGACCAGTTCAGATGGTCCGCATCCTGCGCGAGATCGGGCCGCGGCTTCGTACCGACCCGCACCACCTGCCCCCGCGGCTCCCGCACCACCTCGTCCCCGACCCTCCGCGGCTTCTGTCTGACCCCGTTGACGGTCCGCAGCAGGTAGGTGACCCGCCGGGTCCCGGGTTCCCCGGCCCGGTCGACGGCCTCGGTGCCACGGAACAGCGAGGGGTCGTTCGTCCGTGTCGTACGGAAGGGGATCGCCTCCTCGCGGACCTCCTGGGTGCCGGTGATCCGCATGACGCTGACCGTCTGTCCGTCCCGGGGGAAGCTCCCCGACGGGACGGACGTCGTGTCCTCGCCGTGGAGGGTGATCCCGGCCTCCTCGACGGCCTCGCCGACGGTCGCCGCGTTCGTCCGGATCGTCCGCGCCCGCCCGTCCGCCATGATCGTCACCGTCCGCTCGGTGCGGACGTCGAGCGCGAGGCCCTCCCGGCCGATGCGCCGGGAGCGCGAGGTCGACAGGTACGCCCCCTCGGCGCGCACCCCGAGCTGCTGGAGCGCCCCGTCCACCGTGTGCGCCGTCGTCCACACCTCGTGCGGTTGTCCGTCGAGGGTGAGCCGCACGGGCCGCCCGTAGCGGACCGCGATCTCGTCGCCGCTGGTCAGCTCGGTGCCGAGGGCGGGCGCGACGACATCGTGCTCGCCGACGCGCACGCCCTCCTCGGCGAGGAGTCCGGTCACGTCGTCGGCGAAGGTGTGCAGCGTGCGCGCCTTCCCGTCGACGCTGAGCTCGATGGCCTTGTCGTTGGCGACGAAGGCGGAGGCGCCGCCGGCGAGGAAGGCGACGACCAGCGCCTGGGGCAGCAGCCGCCGCAGCGGGTCGGGACGCTCGGCGGCGCGCCGGCGCCGGGCGGCGCGCCGGGCAGCGGCCCGCCCGCCGGACCGGGGCTCCCCCTCGTCCGCCGGATCCCCGAACGCCCGCGTCTGCACCAACGTCGGCGTCTGCCGGGGCAGTATCGGCTCGGTCGGCGCCTGGGACGCCGCCAGTGCCTCGTACGCGGGCCGGTAGGTGTCCACGTAGCCGCCACGGTCCGGGCTTCCGGCACCGTACGAGAGCTGCTCGTAGCCCTCTCGGTCCTCGAACGACGTTCCAGTCGGGCCATACGTCTCGTACTGCGAGTTGGGCGACTTGGGCAAGTTGCTCACGACGACACGCTCCAGGAGTCCGGATCGGGCGACCAGAACCTAGCGGAGCGGCCGTCACTCTCCCAAGCAACGCGGCTACGCTGTGTCGCGACACTGCCCTGAGGTGCGACCCCGGAGAATGGCCGGAAGGGCTATCCCTCAGTAACCGAAGGCCCGCGCCGTGTTCGCGGAGAGCGCCGTCGCCAGCGTGTCCTCGTCGATGCCCCGCACGGCCGCCATGGCGCGCACCGTGACCGGAATGAGATAAGGCGCGTTAGGCCGTCCGCGGTACGGGGCGGGGGTCAGGAAGGGCGCGTCGGTCTCGACGAGGACGAGCTCCAGGGGGGCCACGGCCAGCGCGTCGCGCAGAGGCTGGGCGTTCTTGAAGGTCATGTTTCCGGCGAAGGACATGTAGTACCCGGCCTGGGCGCAGATTTCGGCCATCGCCGCGTCGCCGGAGTAGCAGTGGAAGACGGTCCGCTCGGGCGCGCCCTCCTCCTTCAGGACGCGCAGCACGTCGGCGTGCGCGTCGCGGTCGTGGATGACCAGGGCTTTTCCGTGCCGCTTGGCGATCTCTATGTGGGCGCGGAAGGAGCGCTCCTGGGCGGCCTTGCCTTCGGGGCCCGTACGGAAGTAGTCGAGCCCGGTCTCGCCGACGCCCTTGACCTGGGGAAGGGCGGCGAGGCGGTCGATCTCGGCGAGGGCCTCGTCCAGGGCGCCGTCACCACCGGGCCCCCGTGCGCCCTGCCGGGACCAGCCGTCGGGGTCGCCGTGCACGATACGGGGTGCCTCGTTGGGGTGCAGGGCGACGGTGGCGTGGACGGCCTCGTACGCGGCGGCGGTCTCGGCCGCCCAGCGGGAGCCCTTCAGGTCGCAGCCGACCTGGACGACCGTGGT
The DNA here is from genome assembly GCF_042959425.1 of Streptomyces sp. NPDC007896. Taxonomy (NCBI): domain Bacteria; kingdom Bacillati; phylum Actinomycetota; class Actinomycetes; order Kitasatosporales; family Streptomycetaceae; genus Streptomyces; species Streptomyces sp. NPDC007896. The sequence continues at coordinate 196,353 of NZ_JBIBKX010000016.1, forward strand.
CACGCCGACCGAGGCGGCCTTGGCGAGTCCTTCGTCGACGGTGCCGGACTGCATGTCGAGGTGGGTGTGCGAGTCGGCGACGGGGACGCGCAGCGGCTCGGGGAGCGGTGGCGCTTCGGTCTTGTCGGAGGGCATGCCTCGATCCTACGAAAGGAGGGCATGTCCCCGGTCCCGCGAAGGGCGCGGGCCGGACCTCACCCGGGCGAGGTCACCGCGCTCCCGCTCCCGCGATCAGCCCGCCTTGCGGTGGTGGAAGGGGTGCAGCAGGTCGGAGAGGTGCCAGTGGTGGGGTTCCTTGGGCACGGCCGGCTGGTCGAGGGCCTCGTCGTGGGCCTGCTCGGGGTGGGCCTGCTCGGGGTGGGCCGACACCGGGTGGTGCGTGTGCTGGTGCATGGAGTTCTGGACGGAGGACACCTGTCCGGCGCGCATGATGCGCACCACGTGTCCGTCGCAGTTCTGGCAGGAGGGCCGGCTCAGCGGGGACGGCACGACATGGCCGTCCGCCACGTACATCACGAACTCGCCGCCCTCGGCGTCGCGGTGGTGCTCTATCTCGAACGACTGCTCCCAGCCGTGCCCGCAGCGCATGCATGCGAAGGAATACGACTCGTTGACGACGGCGGTCGCCGCGCTGCGGTTGCCGGTCTGCCCTGCGATCTCACTCATGCCAGCTCCTGCTGTTCCGCTGGACAAGCGCCCCCGGTCGGCGGGGGCGAGGGACGGGTACGTCCCTTCAACCAGTGGACGCTTCTCCGGGCGGGAACGCATCAGGCCTGTCGACTATTGGAGTCGTTTTGGCCTTTCCTTGTCGGAATGCCTCGGAGACACGGCCTGAGCTTTGCTTTCCGTGCCGGCCCTTTGCTCTTCTATGGGGCGCTGTGCGCCGCGTTCTTTGCCGCGACCACCGCATCGAACACGTCGCGCTTGGGAATTCCGGCCTCGGCCGCGACCGCCGCGATGGCCTCCTTGCGGCGCTCTCCCGCCTCTTCCCGCACCCGCACCCTGCGCACCAGTTCGGCCGCGTCCAGTTCCTCGGCGCCCTTCTCCGGCGCGCCCTCGACCACCACCGTGATCTCCCCGCGTACGCCCTCGGCGGCCCAGGCCGCCAGCTCGCCCAGCGGCCCGCGCTTGATCTCCTCGTACGTCTTGGTCAGCTCGCGGCAGACGGCGGCCCGCCGCCCGTCCCCGAAGACCTCGGCCATCGCGGCGAGGGTGTCGTCGAGGCGGTGCGGGGCCTCGAAGTAGACCATCGTGCGGCGCTCGCCCTCGACCTCCCGCAGCCGGGACAGCCGCTCGCCCGCCTTCCTCGGCAGGAACCCCTCGAAACAGAACCGGTCGACGGGCAGCCCGGACAGCGCGAGCGCGGTGAGCACGGCGGACGGGCCGGGTACGGCGGTGACCTTGATGTCCTTCTCGACGGCCGCCGCGACCAGCCGGTACCCGGGGTCGGAGACGGACGGCATCCCGGCGTCGGTCACCAGCAGCACGCGCGCCCCGCCGGCCAGCGCCTCGACGAGTTCGGGCGTCCGGGCGGCCTCGTTCCCCTCGAAGTACGACACCACGCGCCCGGTGGGCTGCACGCCCAGCGCCTGGGTCAGCCGGCGCAGCCTGCGGGTGTCCTCGGCGGCGACGACGTCCGCGTCCGCCAGCTCCTGGGCGAGCCGGGGCGGGGCGTCGGCCACGTCGCCGATGGGGGTGCCGGCCAAAACAAGGGTTCCTGTCACAGTTCCATCCTCGCAGGGGCATTCGGCGGCAGCCGCATCCACCCATTAGGCCCGTGCACGGGACTCCCACAGACCTGTTCCCTACGATGGCGCGGTGACCAGTACCGCGTCCTCCACGGACACCCGGCAGGGCCAGGCAGCCGAAGAACGGCGGCCGTCGTGGCAGCAGCGGCTGCGCCGCTTCGGATATACCGCGCCGCCCAGAAGCGATGTGCGTGATCGGCTCGTGCCGCCGTACGCCGAGCCCAGTCCCCGGATCTGGGCTGCGTTCGGGCTGCGCCACGAGCTCGCCGAGCGCATCACGCGCTGGTCGGGCTGGGGCGGCCCGCTGCTCGTGACCCTGATGGCGGGGCTGATGCGGTTCTGGAACCTGGGCAGCCCGAAGGCGGTGATATTCGACGAGACGTACTACGCCAAGGACGCCTGGGCGCTGATCCACCGCGGATACGAGGTCAACTGGGACAAGAACGCCAACGACCTGATCCTGCAGAACAACGGACACGTCGGCATCCCCTCCGACGCCGCCTACGTGGTGCACCCCCCGGTCGGCAAGTACGTCATCGGGCTCGGCGAATGGATGTTCGGCTTCAATCCGTTCGGCTGGCGCTTCATGACGGCGCTGCTCGGCACGCTGTCGGTGCTGCTGCTGTGCCGGATCGGGCGCCGGATGTTCCGCTCGACGTTCCTGGGCTGTCTGGCGGGCACGCTGATGGCCGTGGACGGGCTGCACTTCGTGATGAGCCGCACCTCGCTGCTCGACGGTGTGCTGATGTTCTTCGTGCTGGCTGCCTTCGGCTGTCTGATCGTGGACCGCGACCGCGCGCGTGCCCGACTGGCGGCAGCCCTGCCCGCGGACGCGGACGGTCTCGTACGCCCCGACGCGCACATCGCCGAGACCACCCGCCTCGGCTGGCGCCCCTGGCGCTGGACGGCCGGTCTGATGCTGGGCCTGGCCCTCGGCACCAAGTGGAGCGGCCTGTACGTCCTCTTCGCGTTCTGCCTGATGGCGGTCCTGTGGGACGTCGGCGCGCGCCGGGTCGCGGGCGCCCGTCACCCGTACCTGGCGGCCCTCAAGCACGACACGGGCATCACGTTCCTCGCGACGGTCCCGGTGGCGATCGCCACGTACTTCATCTCCTGGACCGGCTGGATCCTCTCCCCCACCAACGGCAAGGGCGGCTACTTCCGCAACTGGGCCGCGACCGACGGCAAGGGCGGCAGCTGGACCTTCCTGCCCGACTGGCTGCGCAGCCTGTGGCACTACGAGCACGAGGTGTACGAGTTCCACGTCGGCCTCTCGTCCCCGCACACCTACCAGTCGAACCCGTGGAGCTGGATCGTCCTGGGCCGCCCGGTCTCGTACTTCTACGAGTCCCCGCTGCCCGGCAAGGACGGCTGCCCGGCGGACGCGGGCGCCAAGTGCGCCCGCGAGGTCCTGGCCCTGGGCACGCCCCTCCTGTGGTGGGCCGCCTGCTTCGCGATCGTCTACGTCCTGTGGCGCTGGGCGTTCCGACGTGACTGGCGGGCGGGCGCGATCGCCTGCGGCATCGCGGCCGGCTACCTCCCCTGGTTCATGTACCAGGAGCGCACGATCTTCTTCTTCTACGCCATCATCTTCGTCCCGTTCCTGTGCCTGGCGGTCGCCATGATGATCGGCGCGATCCTCGGCCCACCCGGCTCCACGGAACGCCGCCGCGTCATCGGCGCGGCGAGCGCGGGCGTCCTGGTCCTCCTGATCGCCTGGAACTTCATCTACTTCTGGCCCCTGTACACGGGCACGGCGATCCCCATAGACCAGTGGCGCTCCCGGATGTGGCTGGACACCTGGGTCTAGCTGGGCAGACGTAGCAAGGGGGCGCGGAAATCTGCCGCGCCCCCTTGGTCGTTGTTGGGCGTTGACGGTTGTCGTTGGTCGCCCTCGCGCGGCCCGAGGACGGCCCAGCTCTGGGCCCGGGAGATTTACAGACCGCGCGGCGGTCAGAACGTGAGCAGGGTCTTCGGCCGCGAAAAGCCCTGGTTCCCCATGGATGCCCCAGAGGCTCCCTCAGGCTCGGGTGCGGACCGCCGGCCGACGAGCCGGGCCGACTGTGAATCCAGACCCCTGGGCGCGGTGGTGTGCCGGTCACCTCACCCGGATGAAGTTGTAGGCGAGGCCGTCGAGGCCGGGGGTGCGGTCTACGAAGGTAATGCCGCGCGAGGCAACGACCGAGAACGTGCGCGGGTCCTGGTCGAGCAGGCCGTCCTCCTGGGACATGATCTTCCGTGAGCAGGTCCGGTGCGTGGTGCGGGTGAGCGGGTACAGCGTGACGTGCTCGCCTGCGAAGGCGGCCCGGCCCTTGAAGCCGTTGCAGCCTCCCTTTCCAGTGACCGTGCCGTCCCGGTGGAAGACGAAGTAGACCTCTTTGCCGGCCGTCATGTCGACGGGGGTGTCGGCGACGTTCAGATATTCGATTCGCCACGGCGCTCCGAAGAGCCCCTGAGGCCACAGCATTTGCAGCGCGACATAGTCGCCCCTCTGGTTCTTCAGGGTCATCGAGAATTCGTCGACCCGCTCGGCCACCGCCAGGGGGCCGCCGGTGAAGATCTTCCGCATCCGCTGCTCGAAGGCGCGCTCCTTCGCCGGACACGCGTCGTCCGGCGTCGCCCCCGACGTGTCCGTACCGACGGTGAGCGTCGTGGCGGTGACCGTGGCCGACGACTTGAACGGCGTGCATCCGTAGTCGCCCACGGCCGTGTTGTCGTAGCCGAACTCGACCCACGCGCCGGCGTCCGGCGGTGCGTCGATGTTGCGCCCGTCGACCGTGACCCAGTCGACCCGCCAACGTGCGCCCAGGAGCCGCCCGCCGTAACCGCCCGGCCCCGTCGGCATGGTCCACGGCGTGGGCCGGTCCGGGGCCTTCCCCCCGCTCCCCGCCCGGGGCGAGCACGCGGTGACGGTGAGCAGAGCGACGAGCAGTGCGCCGAGAATGGCGCCGGTCCGGTACATGCGCATGCCGATTCAGACCTCCGACCCACCTTCGGGGTTGCCCCGTCAGGGCCACAGCAGTTGCCGCGACCACCCCTCCGAGTCGTTCTTGCGACGGTAGGCCAGACGTACGTGCCTGCGGGCCGTATCGCCCTGGAAGAACTCCACTTCTGGCCCCTGTACACGGGCACGGCGATCCCCATAGACCAGTGGCGCTCCCGGATGTGGCTGGACACCTGGGTCTAGCAGGGCGGGTGCACGACGATGGCGCGGCGGGCGACCGCCGCGCCATCGTCGTTCCGTCTCGCGCCATCGTCGTTCCCTGCCGCGCCATCGTTGTTGTGTCTAACGATTCGGAGAATCTCCGCCCCAGGTGTCACTCCTCACGCATACAGTGCCCTGCAGACCGGCTTTTCTGAACGCGTTCAGAAGTTCGGGGGAGGGGTCCACGGGGAGGGTTTCGCGCGATGCGCAAGGGGGCAAAGGCCGCCGTCATCGGCAGTGTGTTCGCCGTGATGGTGGGGGGTGCCGGATACGGCGCCTTCAATGTGATGTCGGCGCTCAACGGGAGCGAGGGCGGGGGCACGGGGAGCGGCGGACCCGCGGCCGTGAAGACGGGGCCGCCGAGCAGCGCGGAGGTCAAGGAGACCTCGACGAAGTTCTTCGCCGCCTGGGAGCAGGGTGACGCCACCAAGGCCGCCGCCTACACCAACTTCGCCCAGAAGGCGCAGGAGTCGCTGGCCGGTTACCGCGAGGACGCGCACCTCACCGGTGTGAAGATCACCCCGGGGACGGCGACGGGGGCCACCGTGCCGTTCTCCGTCAAGGCGACGGTGTCGTTCGAGGGGAAGTCCAAGCCCTTCGCGTACGACTCCCGGCTGACCGTCGTGCGCGGCGAGACCACCGGGAAGGCGCTGGTCGACTGGAAGCCGTCCGTCGTGCATCCCGAGTTGCAGGAGGGCGACACGCTGGTCACGGGCGAGTCGGCGAACCCGCCCATCGAGGCCGTGGACCGGAACAACGTTGTCCTGACGAAGGAGAAGTACCCCTCGCTGGGGCCGATCCTGGACGCGCTGCGCGAGAAGTACGGCGACACGGCGGGCGGTACGGCCGGGGTCGAGCTGGCGATCCATCACGCGACCGAGGGCGCGGGGGACACCGCCCTGGTGACCCTCGCCAAGGGCAAGGCCGGCAGGCTGCGCACCACCCTCAGCGCGAGCGCGCAGGCCGCGGCGGAGAAGGCGGTCGCCCGGTACGCCGAGTCGTCCGTGGTGGCCGTGCAGCCGAGCAGCGGTGAGGTGCTGGCGGTCGCCAACCACCGTGCGGACGGCTTCAACGCGGCCTTCCAGGGCACCCTGGCCCCCGGCTCCACGATGAAGATCATCACCGCGGCGATGCTCATCGACAACGGCGTGACCACCATGAACGGCCCGGCGCCCTGCCCGAAGACCGCGACCTGGCAGAGCCAGACCTTCCACAACCTCACCAACCTCGCGCCGAACGAGAAGGCGAGCCTCGCCAACAGCTTCATGCGGTCCTGCAACACGGCCTTCGTGAAACTGATCGACGAGAAGCCGCTCACGGACGAGTCCCTGACGACCGAGGCACAGACGCGGTTCGGCCTCGGCCAGAACAACTGGAAGACCGGCATCCCGTCCTTCGACGGCAGCGTCCCCGCCTCCGGCGGCCCGGACCGCGCGGCGAACGCGATCGGCCAGGGCCAGGTCCAGATGAGCCCGCTGAACATGGCGTCGGTCACGGCGACGGCGATGACGGGCACCTTCCGGCAGCCGGTCATCGTCTCGCCCAAGCTCGACGACCGGGAACTGGCGACGGCGAAGGGCCTGCCCAGCGGTACGTCCGCGCAGTTGCGCGCGATGATGAACCTCACCGCGACCAGCGGCACCGCCGCCCAGGTGATGGCGGGACTCGGCGGCAACATCGGCGCCAAGACCGGCTCCGCCGAGGTCGACGCCCAGACCAAGTCGAACAGCTGGTTCACCGGCTACCGGAACGACATCGCGGCCGCCGCGATGACCCAGCAGGGCGGTCACGGAGTGGACGCGGCCGGTCCGATCGTCGCAGCTGTGCTACGAACGGGCGGCTGAAGTCACCCTTGACAGGGCGGGACCCTAGGGTGGGGGTTCTCGTTGAGGAGCATGAGGGTGCCGGGGGACTTGGGGAACAGGCGGAGGATCGAAAGCTGTGGGGAACAGAAGGCGCGTCGCCGAGCGACGAAAGACGAAGCCCGCCGTGGTCGGCGGGCTGATCGCGGTGGTCGTCGGCGGCGGGGCGTTCGGCGCCTACAGCCTGTACGCCGGCGGGGCGTCGGCCGAGGACCGTACGTCGCAGACCGCCGGCCACAAGGCCGTGAAGACCGGTCCGCCGTCGGCGGCCGAGGTCACGGCGCTGTCCACGCGGTTCCTGACCGCCTGGCAGAGCGGTGACGTCACGAAGGCGGCCGAGGCCACCGACGACTCGGCGGCCGCGAAGACCTTGCTGACCGGCTACGGCAAGGACGCCCACATCACCGGCGTCAAGCTCACGCCGGGCACGGCGTCCGGGGCCTCCGTCCCCTTCTCCGTCAAGGCCACCGTCACGTACAAGGGCAAGAGCAAGCCCCTGGCGTACGACTCGAAGCTGACCGTCGTGCGCCGCGCCAAGGACGGTGCGGCGCTGGTCGGCTGGCAGGCGTCGGTCGTACACCCCGACCTCCAGGACGGCGACCGCCTGGTCACCGGTCCGGCGGGCACTCCCCCGATCACCGCCCTCGACCGCGACGGCGGCGAGATCACCACGGCCAAGTACCCCTCGCTGGGCACGGTGTTGGACGGGCTGCGCGAGAAGTACGGCAAGATCGCCGGCGGCAAGGCGGGCATCGAACTGCGCGTGGTCCGCAAGGCCGCCGCCAAGGGCACCCAGAAGACCCCCGACAAGACCCTGGTGACCCTCAGCGAGGGCACCCCGGGGACCGTGAAGACCACGCTCAGCCCGACCCTCCAGGCGGACGCCGAGCAGCAGGTCGCCAAGAAGGACCGGGCGTCGGTGGTCCTGATGCGCCCCACGACGGGCGAGATCCTCGCGGTCGCCAACACCAGCCACGGCTTCAACACGGCCTTCCAGGGCTCGCTGGCCCCCGGCTCCACCATGAAGGTCATCACGTCGTCGCTGCTCATCGACAAGGGGCTCGCCTCGGCCGACAAGCAGCACCCGTGCCCGAAGTACGTGACGTACGGCGGCTGGAAGTTCCAGAACGACGACAAGTTCGAGATCAAGGGCGGCACGTTCAAGGCGAGCTTCGCGCGCTCCTGCAACACCGCCTTCATCAGTCAGGCAAAGAAGCTGTCGAACTCCGACCTGACGAACCAGGCGCAGCAGTACTTCGGCCTGTCCATGAACAACTGGGCCATCGGTGTCCCGTCCTTCGACGGCTCGGTCCCGGTCCAGTCCGCGGCCCAGATGGCGGCCTCGCTGATCGGCCAGGGCGGGGTCCGCATGAACCCGCTGAACATGGCCTCGGTCGCCTCCACCGTCAAGACGGGCGTCTTCCACCAGCCGTACCTGGTGTCTCCGACGGTCGACCACCGCAAGCTGGCGACGGCCTCCCGCACCCTCCCCGCCACCACCCTCGCCCAGCTCCGCGAGCTCATGCAGTACACGGCGGCGTACGGCACCGCGGCCGAGGCGATGTCCGGCCTCGGCCCCGACTACGGCGCGAAGACCGGCTCCGCCGAGGTCGACGGCCAGAAGAAGCCCAACGGCTGGTTCACCGCGTGGAAGGGCGACCTCGCCGCGGCGGGCGTCGTCCAACAGGGCGGCCACGGCGGCGACACGGCGGGCCCGATCGTGGCGGCACTGCTGAAGGCGGGAAGCTAGCCGGGCGGGGAACGGGCCGGCACGAGACCCGGCACCCCGGCGCATCGGAACTCGCTCGCGTGCCTCCAGCACCGACCGATAGCGTGCCGCCCATGACGAGCGACGCCGCCGAAGAGTCCGGAGCCCACCCCCGTTTCGCCGAGGCCCTGGAGGAGCTGGGTCTCGCTGATCTGCTGCCGCGCATCCGCCGTTTCCCGGACGCGACCCGTACCGCCGCCGAGGCCGCCGCCGCGATCGGGTGTGAGCTGAGCCAGATCTGCAAGTCGCTGATCTTCGCCGCGGACGGGGTCCCCGTGCTCGTACTCATGGACGGGGCGTCGCTGGTCGATCTGGAGCTCGTGCGGCGGGAGCTCGGGGCCGCGAAGGTGACGCGGGCCAAGGTCGAGCTCGTACGGGAGACGACCGGGTACGCGATCGGCGGTGTGCCGCCCTTCGGCCACCGTACGAGGACGCGGGTGCTCGCGGACCGTTCGCTGCTCGACCACGACGTGGTGTGGGCCGCGGCCGGCACCCCGTACACCGTGTTCCCCATGGACCCCAAGACGCTGGTCGCGCATGCGGGCGGCACGCTGGTGGACGTGCGCGAGCAGCACCTGTGACGCCGCTGGTCACCGCGGCGGTACTGCTCGCCGCGGTCACCCACGCCAGTTGGAACGCGATCGCGCACCGCATCACCGACAAGCTCGTCGGGTTCACGCTGATCGCGGGCGGCGGGATGCTGATCGGGCTGGCGCTGATGCCGTTCGTGGCGGTGCCGGCGGCCGGGGCGTGGCCGTATCTGCTCGTGTCGGCCGCGATCCACGTCCTGTACTACGTCCTGCTGATGCGCTCCTTCCGGCTGGGCGACTTCGGGCAGGCGTATCCGATCGCCCGCGGGACCGCCCCCCTGGTCGTCACCGTGCTGGCGGCCGTGTTCGCGCACGAGGTGCCGGACGCCTGGGCGGCGGCGGGGATCGCGGTGTCGTGCGCGGGGCTGACGGGGGTCGCGCTGTGGGGAATGCGCGGGCGGCGCCCCAACTGGGCCGCCATCGGCGCGGCGTTGGCCACCGGTCTGTCGATCGCCGCGTACACCGTCGTGGACGGACTCGGCGTACGCGCCTCCGGTTCCTCCCTCGGGTACATCGCCTGGCTGATGGCGGTGCAGGGAGTCGTGATCCCGGCGTACGCCGCCCACCGCCTGCGCTCCCGGCTCGTCCCCGTCCTACGGCCCTTCGTCGCCCTGGGGCTGCTCGGCTCGGTGCTGTCCGTGGCGGCGTACGCGCTGGTGCTGTGGGCGCAGACGCGCGCGGCGCTGGCCCCCATTTCCGCCCTGCGCGAGTCCTCGATCATCGTCGGCGCGGCGATCGGGGCGGTGTTCTTCAAGGAGCAGTTCGGGGCGCCCCGGATCGCGGCGGCGGGGCTGCTGGTGGTGGGGATCGGTCTGATGCTGCACGCGGGCTGATACCGCACGCGGGCTAATGCCGCACACACTGATGCCGCACGCGGGGTGGACCGAACGTCAGTGAGCCACCGGAGTCACCGCTGTGTACGTACGGCGGAGGAAGCGGATCAGAACCTTCGAGTCGAACTGCACCACCGACACCCCTTGCGCGGAGTGGAACTCCACGACCGCCTGCACCCGGCCGCACGGCCACACGCGTACGTCGCCGGACTCGACCGGAACGCGCAGGCCTCGTTCGAGGAGCTCCCGGGGGAAGGCCCACTCGTGGGGGCCGGGCAGCGTCATGTGGACCTGGCGGGGATCAGCGTCGGGGTCGTAGCTGAGGGCCACCGGGACGACCTGGTGTTCGTCCTCGGCGGAGTCTGCCGTGTCGGTGACGATGTGGGCGCGTGCGTACTGTTCGACGGCAGACATGAACCGACTCCTTGCGCTGCGTTACCTGTGTGGAATAGATGAATCCGTCACCTCTCCAATGTCGCACATTCCGGAGATTTCGCCCACGGACTCCCATACCCACCGGGACTCATCGGGTTCCCCGGATCGGCCCCCGCCATGCATCACCGCCTCACCGCTATTCATGGATGCCTCGCTCTTGCAAACCGTTCGCAACAAGGCACTATCATCGAACGGTGCATGTGCCTGACGGATTCATCAACGCCCCGGTCTCCGCGGTCACCGCAGTGGTCGCCGCCGGCGCCATCGCCGTGAGCCTGCGGGGCGCCCGCCGCGAACTCGACGAGAAGACCGCGCCGCTCGCCGGCCTGGTCGCCGCCTTCATCTTCGCCGTACAGATGCTGAACTTCCCGGTCGCCGCCGGGACCAGCGGACATCTGCTCGGCGGCGCGCTCGCGGCGATACTCGTCGGCCCCTTCACCGGGGTCCTCTGCGTCTCCGTGGTCCTGCTGATGCAGGGCATCCTCTTCGCCGACGGCGGCCTGACCGCACTCGGCGTGAACATCACCGACATGGCGATCGTCACGACGGTCGTCTCGTACGCCGTCTTCCGGGGCCTGGTGAAGGTCCTGCCGCGCAAGAAACGCTCCATCACCGTGGCGGCCTTCGTCTCCGCGCTCCTTTCCGTCCCGGGCGCCGCCGTCGCCTTCACTCTCATCTACGCCCTCGGCGGCACCACCGACGTCCCGATCACCAAGGTCGCCACCGCGATGATCGGCGTGCACGTCCTCATCGGCATCGGCGAGGCCACCATCACCGCTCTCACGGTCGGCGCGGTCATCGCCGTACGACCGGACCTCGTGCACGGGGCGCGCGGTCTGCAGCAGCGGCTGAAGCTGCGCGTCGGCGGCGAACTGGTCGACGCGCCCGCGCCCGCCGCCGTCCCCGTGGCCGCCCGGACCTCCCGTCGCAAGGTGTGGGCGGTCGGCCTCGTCACCTCCCTCCTCCTCGCGGGCTTCGTCAGCTTCTACGCCTCCGCGAGCCCCGACGGCCTGGAGAAGGTCGCCAAGGACCAGGGCATCGACCAGAACACCAAGAAGCACCACGCCGAGGACTCCCCGCTCGCCGGGTACGGCGTCAAGGACATCTCCGACGCCCGGATCTCCGGCGGCCTCGCGGGCGTGATCGGCGTCGGCGTCACCGTCGTCGCGGGTACGGGGATCTTCTGGGCGGTGCGCAGGCGCCGTAGCGCCGATGTCTCCCCCGCGCAGGTGGCCTGAGGTGGGCGCAGGCCACGCGCACAGGCTCTACCGGCACGGGCACTCCCCCGTGCACGCCCTGCCCCCGCACACCAAGCTCGCCGCGACCTTCGCCTTCGTCGTCGTGGTCGTCTCCACCCCGCGCGAGGCGATGTGGGCCTTCGCGCTGTACGCCGCGCTCCTGGCGACGGTGGCGTACAAGGCCCGGGTACCGGCCGCCTTCCTGCTCAAGCGGCTGCTGATCGAGATCCCGTTCGTCGCCTTCGCCGTGCTCATGCCGTTCGTGGCGCAGGGCGAGCGGGTGGACGTCCTCGGTCTGTCGCTCAGCGCGAACGGCCTGTGGGGCGCCTGGAACGTCCTCGCCAAGGGCACCCTGGGTGTCGCCGCCTCCGTACTCCTCGCCTCGACGACCGAACTGCGCGAACTGCTGCTGGGGCTCCAGCGGTTGAAGCTGCCCCCGCTCCTCGTACAGATCGCCTCCTTCATGATCCGCTACGGCGATGTCATCACCGACGAGATGCGGCGGATGCGCATCGCACGGGAGTCGCGGGGCTTCGAGGCCCGGGGTGTACGGCACTGGGGCGTCCTCGCGAAGTCTGCGGGCGCGCTGTTCATCCGCTCCTACGAGCGCGGGGAGCGCGTCCATCTCGCCATGGTGAGCCGGGGGTACGCCGGTTCGATGCCGGTCATCGACGAGGTGACCGCGTCCCGGGCGCAGTGGTCGTACGCCCTCGCCCTCCCGTTCGCCGCCCTTGTCGTCTGCCTGCTGGGATGGACCCTGTGACCCCCTCTCTGGAAGTGGCCGGACTGGCCTTCGCCTACCCCGACGGCCACCAGGCCCTCTTCGGCGTCGACTTCCGCCTCGGGCGTGGCGAGCGCGTCGCGCTGCTCGGCCCGAACGGCGCCGGCAAGACCACCCTCGTCCTGCATCTCAACGGCATCCTGACCGGCGGCGCCGGAACCGTGACGGTGGCCGGACTCCCGGTCGGCAAGCGGCACATGGCGGAGATCCGGCGCAAGGTCGGCATCGTCTTCCAGGACCCGGACGACCAGTTGTTCATGCCGACCGTGCGCGAGGACGTGGCCTTCGGACCCGCCGCGGCCGGGCTGAAGGGCGCCGAGCTGGAGGAGCGCGTCCGTACGGCTCTGGAGCGGGTCGGCATGGCGGACTTCGCCGACCGTCCCCCGCACCATCTGTCGTTCGGACAGCGACGCCGGGTGGCCGTCGCGACCGTCCTCGCGATGGAGCCGGAGATCCTCGTCCTCGACGAGCCGTCCTCCAACCTCGACCCGGCCTCGCGCCGCGAACTCGCCGACATCCTGCGGTCGTTGGACGTCACCGTCCTCATGGTCACGCACGACCTGCCGTACGCCCTCGAACTGTGCCCCCGTGCACTGATCCTGAGCGACGGCGCGATCGCCGCGGACGGGAAGACCGGTGAGCTGCTCTCCGACGACGAGCTGATGCGCACCCACCGCCTGGAGCTGCCCTTCGGTTTCGATCCGCGCTCGACAGCTGTGCGTACTCCGTGACAATGGGCGCGTGACGAAACAAGGGGACCAAGAGGACTTCGGATCGGCCGGGTCGCTGTTCCTCGACGACCAGCTGTGCTTCGCGCTGTACGCGGCCCAGCGCGCGGTGACCGCCGCGTACCGCCCGCTGCTGGAGGAGCTCGGCCTCACCTACCCGCAGTACCTCGTCCTGCTGTTCCTCTGGGAGCGCGGCGAGACCACGGTCAAGGAGCTGGCGGGCGCGCTGCGGCTGGACTACGGCACGGTGTCGCCGCTGCTCAAGCGCCTGGAGTCGGCCGGTCTGGTCCGCCGTGAACGCTCGGCGCGTGACGAGCGGTCGGTGCTGGTGGCGGTCACCGGGCGCGGTGAGGCGCTGCGGGAGCGCGCGGCGGGTGTCCCGCGGGCGCTGCTGGCGTCGACCGGCCTCGCCGGGGACGAGGTGGCCAGGATGCGACAGGAGCTGTGGGGGCTGGCCGAGCGCGCGGACGGTGCGGCGGGGCGCGGGCGCTGACCTGCCCGTCCGGAACGGAGCGGAACGGAGCGGGACGGGCGGGGCTTCGGCGGGACGGGCGGGGGCGTTGACGGGACGGGGGTTACCGACGGTTTCTACCCCCTGGTAATCATGCCTTCCGTACCGGCCGGTACCTTGTGCACGATGTACTTGCGCACTCCTGTGTTTTCCGTCCTGGGGGAGGTCCCGCCATGATCGATGGCACCGCTGTCGGCGACACCACTGTCGACACTCGTCCGACGAAGATCATGTACGTCGCCGAGGCCACCGCGCACGGCGGCCGGGACGGCTATGTCACCAGCCTGGACGGCCAGATCGCGCTGAAGGTCGCGATGCCTCCCGCGCTCGGCGGTGACGGCAACGGCACCAACCCCGAGCAGCTCTTCGCGGCCGGGTACAGCGCCTGCTTCCACAACGCGCTGGTGCTGGTGGGCCGCCGCGCCGGACTGGACCTGACGGGCTCCACCGTCGCCGCGAAGGTGGGCATCGGACCCAACAAGCAGCGCGGCTACGGCCTCGCGGTCGCCCTGAGCGTCTCGCTGCCCGTCCTCGACCAGGACGTCGCGACCAAGCTCGTGGACGCGGCGCACGAGGTCTGCCCGTACTCGAACGCGACCCGGAACAACATCGAGGTCACGATCCTGCTCGGCTAGGAATCGAGCCTTCCGCGTGCGTGTTGCATCCACTGTTGAAGGTGGCCGGGCGACAGGGAGTACGGACGTGAACGGCGAAGTGGCCGAGGGCTTCGAGCCGGTCAGGGAAGCATTCGTACGCAACTTCGAGACGCTCGGGGAGCGCGGCGCGGCGGTCTCCGTGTACCGGCACGGGCGCAAGGTCGTCGACCTGTGGGGCGGCGCGCGGGACGTGGACGGTACGGCGGATTCGGCGCCCTGGGAGCACGACACCGCCCACGTCATGCACTCGGCGACGAAGGGCGTCGGGGCCGCCGTACTCCTGATGCTGCACGAGCGCGGCGAGCTGGACCTGGACGCACCGGTCGGGGAGTACTGGCCCGAGTTCAAGGCTCGGGGCAAGGAACGGCTTCTGGTCCGGCACGTACTGTCGCACCGGGCGGGCGTGCCCGTGGTCGACGCGCCGCTGACCCCGGCCGAGGCCGCGGACCCGGACCGTACGGCCGCGTCGATCGCGGCGCAGACCCCCCTCTGGGAACCGGGCACGGACCACGGCTACCACCCCCACACCTTCGGCTGGATGCTCTCCGAACTGGTCCGCCGCGTCACCGGCGGCCGGGACGTGAGCGAGTTCATCGCGACGGAGATCTCCGCCCCGCTCGGCCTGGACCTCTGGGTCGGGCTGCCGGAGGCCGAGGCCCACCGGGTGGGCCGCGCGGGCCGAGTCGATGCGCCCGAGCCGTCGAGCGCCCTGCGCACCCGCCCGAAGCGGTCGGTGGCCGAGGCCTACAAGGACCCGGACTCGACGACCGTCCGCGCCTTCGCCGCGATCACCCCGCCGCCCGACGACAACGACCCCGCCTACCGTGCGGCGGCCCTCCCCGCCTCCAACGGCATCGCCACGGCCGACGGTCTCGCCCGTTTCTACGCCGCCCTGATCGGCGAGCTGGACGGCACCCGTCTGTTCACGCCGGACACGGTCGAGCTGGCCCGCGCCGAGGCGTCCGCGGGACCGGACCGCACCCTGGTCATCAGCACCCGTTTCGGCCTCGGCTACATGCTTCACGGCACCGCGTCCCCGCTGCTGGGTCCGGCCTCGTTCGGCCACCCGGGCCGCGGCGGCCCACTGGGCTTCGCGGACCCCGAGTCGGGCATCGCCTTCGGCTACATCACGAACGGCTTCCGCAAGACGGTGACGGCGGATCCACGGGCGCAGGCGCTGGTACGGGCGGTACGGGCGGCATTGTCGTCGTAGCCGACCGGGCCGGGGCCGCGTCGTAGCCGACCGGGCCGGGGCCGTGCCAGGACTCCCCTGCGATCCTGGCCCGCCCCTTCCGGTCCGCCCGTCCCTCGCCGCGCGGCGATCACCAGAATGCGCGGCCGACCGCCCGTCTGTCGTTGGCGCACAGTCGCCACCTACTTGGCGCAGGGTCCACGGCCTTCCGAGTGTGCCTCGCGGTCCTCGGCCATCGTCCTCCTGCGCAGTTCGCTCGGCGGGACGCCATGGGCGGTGCGGAAGGCCCGGGTGAACTCGGCGGCTCGGGGGAAGCCCCAGCGGGCGGCGACGGCATGGACCGGCATCGCGCGCAGCGCCGGGTCGGCGAGGTCGCGGCGGGCGTGCTCCAGCCGCTGATCGCGGATGTAGGAGGCCACGGTGAGGCCCTCGGCCTGGAAGAGGCGGTACAGATGGCTGCGCGAGATGTGGTGCGCTGCGGCGATCCGGGCGGGGGTCAGCTCCTGGTCGCCCAGATGCCGACGGATGAACGCCTTGATCCGCAGGATCAGCGTCCGGCCGCGGGTCTCCGGCGGCAGCAGGACCTCGGCGTCCAGGGCGCCCGCGAAGACGGCCGTGACCAGATCGGCGAGGACCGTTCCCAGCCGGGGTCCGTCCGACGGCTGGTAGGAGCCGGTGTCCGAGGCCAACTGGACGAGGAACTGCGCCAGGAGCGCGCCGACTCCCTCGCGGCCCGAGATCCGGCTGCCGATCACCTGGTCGGCCCGGTTCGCGGGCAGCGCCACCAGCGATCGCGGGATCTCGACTCCCACGAGGCTGACCGGGTCCGCGCCGGTGTGTATTTCGTACGACCGCGAGGAACAGTTGGTGTGGATGTCGTTGACCCGGTAGGCGGCCTGCTGTCTGTCCCAGGCGGCCGCTCCCTCTCCCCGCAGCAGGAGGGAGAGGTGGTACACCTCGGGATCGGACTGACGGATCAGCTTCGGTGTCCGACGGAAGACCAGATGGTCGAAGGTCGCCGGCCAGACCGTGACGTCCCCCAGCCCGATCATGCGCTGGTGGGCGCGGTAGTCCGCCGTGCGGTCGCTGGCCAGCTGCATGGGCGCGTGCGTACGGCCCATGCGCTGCGTCCACGCCTCGAACCGGTCACCGGCCGGCAGGTCCGCGGTTTTGAAGACCGACTCGTGCAACACGATCAGCGGACCTCCTGGTGAGAGAGCCTGGGACCGGATGATTCCACAGCCAGGAGCAAGAGTGAGGGGCACCCCGCCGCAACGCGGGGTGCCCCTCAGCACATCAGCCAGCCAGCCAGCCAGTCAGTCAGCCTGACAGTCAGGCCTCAGACCCGTACCAGCTCCCGGTCCTCGTCCCGACCCCCGTCGCCGCGGCCCCGGGCCTTCTCCTCCGCCGTGCGCAGGCCCTCGCCCTCGACGTCCACGTTGGGAAGCGCCCGGTCCAGCCACTTCGGCAGCCACCAGGCCTTCTTCCCGAGCAGGGCCAGCACCGCCGGGACGATCGCCATGCGGACCACGAACGCGTCGAAGAAGACCGCGATGGCGAGGCCGAAGCCGATCATCTTGATCATCGACTCGCTGGAGCCGATGAAGCCGGAGAAGACGGCGATCATGATGACCGCGGCCGCCGTGACGACCCGCGCGCCGTGCTTGAAGCCGGTCACGATCGCCTGGTGGGGCTTCTCCCCGTGGACGTACGCCTCGCGCATCCGGGTCACGAGGAACACCTCGTAGTCCATCGCGAGACCGAAGACGACACCCACCATGAAGATCGGCATCATCGACATGATCGGGCCGGTTTCCTCGACGCCCAGGAGGCCGGACAGCCAGCCCCACTGGAAGACGGCGACGACCGCGCCGAGCGCCGCCATCACGCTCAGCAGGAAGCCGAGCGCCGCCTTCAGCGGGACCAGGACCGAGCGGAAGACCACGATCAGGAGGAGGAAGGCGAGGCCGACGACCAGCGCGAGATACGGGATCAGCGCGTCGTTCAGCTTCTGCGAGAAGTCGATGTTCATCGCGGTGGTGCCGGTGACCAGTACCTTCGCGTCGGTTTCCGTCGAGATGGTGCCGCCCGCGTCACGGATGGCGTGCACCAGGTCCTCGGTCTTGACGGAGGACGGCTTGGAGTCGGGGATGACCGTGATCGTCGCGGTGTCCCCGGCCTTGTTGAACGCCGCCGGGCTGACCGACACGACGTCCTTCATGTCCTTGACCGTGTTGGTGACCTTGGTCGCCGCGGCCTTGGGGTCGTCGCTGGACTTGCCGTCCACGACGAGCATCAGGGGACCGTTGAAGCCGGGACCGAAGCCGTCGGACAGCGCGTCGTACGCCCGGCGCTGCGTGGTCGACGTCGGCTGCGAACCGTCGTCGGGCAGACCCAGTTGGAGCGAGGCCGCCGGGAGCGCGGCGGCGCCCAGGCCGATCACGCCGAGCACCAGCACGGCGAGCGGCCGGCGCACGACGAAGCTCGCCCAGCGGGTGCCCATGTTGGGCTTGCCCTCCTTCTTCACGGCACGCCCGCCGCCGAGCAGCTTGCTCTTCTTGCCCGCGGGCTGGACCTTGCGGCCCGCGTAGCCCAGCAGGGCCGGAATCAGCGACAGCGCGATCAGTACGGCGATGGCGACCGTGCCCGCCGCCGCGACACCCATCTTCGTCAGCATCGGGATGTTGACGACCGACAGACCGACCAGCGCGATCACGACCGTCAGACCGGCGAAGACGACCGCCGAACCCGCCGTGCCGACGGCCCGTCCGGCCGCCTCCTCGCGCTCCCGGCCCTCGGCCAGTTCGGCGCGGTAGCGGGAGACGATGAAGAGGGCGTAGTCGATGCCGACCGCGAGGCCGATCATCATCGCCAGAGTGGAGGTGGTGGTGCCCAGGTCCAGCGCGTTCGCCAGCGCCGTGATCGTCGAGACGCCGATACCGACGCCGATCAGCGCGGTCAGCAGCGGCAGCCCGGCCGCGATCAGCGAACCGAAGGTGATGACGAGCACGACCGCGGCGACCGCGATACCGATGACCTCGGTCGACCCGGTCTCCGGCGTCGCCTGGAGCGCGTCACCGCCGACCTCGACGCTCAGCCCGGCGTCCCGCGCCTGCTGCGCGGCCTCCTCCAGGGCGGTCTTCGAGGAGTCCTTCAACTCCATGCCGGACACCTTGTACTTCACCGAGGCGTAGGCGACCGACCCGTTCTTGCTCACCGCGTGGGACTTGAAGGGGTCGGACACGGAGGTGACCTCCGAGCCGTCGCCGAGCGCCTTGACGGTCTTCTCGACGGTCGCCTTGTTGGCCTTGTCGCCCATCTTCTCGCCGGCGGGCGCCTTGAAGACCACGCGGGCGGTCGCGCCGTCGGCGCTCATCCCGGGGAAGCGCTGTTCGAGCAGGTCGAAAGCTTTCTGCGCCTCGGTGCCGGGGATCGAGAAAGAGGACGCTCCCGCGGTGGGCGCGGAGGCGGCGCCGACACCCGCCAGCGTCAGCAGGGCCACCCATATCAGGGCGACGAAATGGCGTCGCCTGAAGGCGAATCGGCCGAGTTTATAGAGGAATGTGGCCACGAGGGCGTACTCCCGGTCAGGTCGTTTGCTGGCAGCTGGGCAGGGGAGATCAGCCCGACGACGTGAGCGGTCGCGTCAGGTGCAGGTAGGCGTTACGAAAGGTCGGGGAGGGTCAGGCGCCGAGAGCGGGGAGGATCACGGCGTCCATGTACGAGGTGAGGAAGTCCTGGGTGGGTGGCAGCTCGTCGACGATGCCGCGCACCGCGAAGGCGCCGATCATCATGTGCAGCACGTAGTCCTGAGCGGGGTTGTCCGCCCGGATCTCACCCCGGTCGACGGCACGCCGCAGGATCTCGCGGAGCATCTCGGTCTCCGGCTCGATGATCCACTCGCGGAAGGCACGCAGGAGATCGGGGTTCCCGTGCAGTGCCGTGGCCAGACCCCGCATCAGCGCGGAGTTCTGCTCCATGTGGCAGTCGTCCTCACGCCTCACCATGGCGTGGAAGTCGCCCCGCAGGGACCCGGTGTCGATGTCACTGGTGATCGGCTTCTCGTGCCGCAGCGCCTTCACGACGAGCTCGGCCTTGCCGCCCCACTGGCGGTAGAGGGTGGCCTTGCTGGACCGGGTACGGGCGGCGACGGCGTCCATGGTCAGGGCGTCGTAACCGACCTCCCGGAGCAGTTCGAGCACGGCCGCGTACAGCTCGGCCTCACGCTCGGGGGTGATCCGACTGCGACGCACCGTTGCGGCTTCAGCCATCCCACTCACCTTCTCTGCTCCGGACGACACGGTTTCGTACACCCATGAAGATACCCCGAGATTCAAAGAAACGAAACCGTTTCGTACGTGTGCTGGGTCACGCACATCCGAAAGGACACCTACTCACAAGTTGCCGGGCGTCTCCGGGAGGAAAAGCATGGGTAGGTGAGCGACGCGTATGAGAAGGCGACCACGGACCAGGCGCCCCCCGGGGACAACGCGACCACCAGGGGCAACGCATCCGGCTATCTCCGTTTCCCCCATCTCAGCGGCGACCGCCTCTGCTTCGTCGCCGAGGACGACCTGTGGATGGCCCCCCTCGACGGGCCGGGCCGCGCCTGGCGGCTCACCGTCGACCGGACCAAGGTCGGCCACCCCCGCTTCTCCCCCGACGGCCGGCTCATCGCGTACACGAGCTGGCGCAGCCTCGTGCCGGAGATCCATCTGGCCCCGGTGGACGGCGGTCCCTCCCGCCGGCTCACCTACTGGGGCAGCGCGGACACCCAGGTCTGCGGCTGGTCGCCCCCCGAGAAGGACGGGCACAGCGACATCCTCGCCGTCGCCTCCCACGGCCAGCCCTTCTCGTACTTCACCTGGGCCTACAAGGTCCCCACCGACGGCGACCCCGGCGGCGCACTCCCCTGGGGCCCGGTCTCCGCCATCCAGGTCGCCGACCTCGACGGCGAACACAAGACGCTCCTGCTCACCGGCACCCCGCCGCACGAGCCCGCCGCCTGGAAGCGCTACCGGGGCGGCGCCACCGGCCGGCTCTGGCTGCACGGACGGCGACTGCTCGCCGACCTCGACGGCCACCTCGACTCCCCCATGTTCGTCGGCGGCCGTATCGCCTTCCTCTCCGACCACGAGGGCATCGGAAACCTGTACTCGTGCGCATACGACGGTGGCGACCTGCGCCGCCACACCGACCACGACGCCTTCTACGCCCGGCACGCCTCCAGCGACGGCACCCGGGTCGTCTACCAGTGCGCCGGGGACCTGTGGATCGTCGACGACCTGTCCCCGGACTCGGTCCCGCGCCGCCTGGACGTCCGCCTCGGCGGTCCGCGCGCGGGACGCCGTACGTACCAGGTGCCCGCGGCGCAGCACGTGGACGGCATCTCGGTCGACGAGACGGGCCGGGCCAGCGCCGTCGTCGTACGCGGCAGCCTGCACTGGCTCACCCACCGCGACGGCCCCGCGCGCACCATCGCGGACACCCCCGGCGTACGCGTCCGGCTCCCCGAGATGCTCGGCTCCGGCGGCCGGATCGCCTACGTCACCGACGCGGACGGCGAGGACGCCGTCGAGATCGCCTTCCTCCCCCGGGCCTCCGGCCAGCGCGAGCCGCGCCGCCTTGCCTCCGGCGCACTGGGGCGCGTGCTGGAGATGGTCTCCGACCCGCAGGGCGAACGCCTCGCGATCGCCTCGAACGACGGACGGCTGCTGATCCTCGACGCGACGGAGGAGTCGGGGGCCACGTCCACGTCCCGGACGGAGACTGAGGAAGCCTCCGCGACAGAGCCCGACAGCACCTCGGAGCCGGAGTCCGAGGACACCTCACGGACAGAGTCCGAGGGCACCTCACAGACGGGGTCCGAGGAAGCCCCCCGGACGGAGCCCGGCGACACCTCACCGGCCGAGGCCGAGGCCGAGGGAGCCTCCCGGACGGAGTCCGAGGACGCCTCACCGACCGAGCCCGAGGGAGGGGAGGTCACCGAGCTGATCACCTCGATCAACGGGCCGGTCCGGGACCTCGCCTTCTCCCCGGACGGGGCCTGGCTGACCTGGTCGCACCCGGGGATCGGCCGCTCCCTGCGCCAGATCAAGATCGCGCGCATAAAGGACCGGCTCATCGTCGACGTCACCAACGGCCGCTTCGAGGACGAGAACCCCGTCTTCACCCGCGACGGCCGCTACCTCGCCTTCCTCTCCTGGCGCGGCTTCGACCCGGTCTACGACGTCCACACCGGCGACCTCTCCTTCCCGCTCGGCTGCCGCCCCTACCTCGTCCCCCTGTCCTCCGCCACCCCCTCCCCCTTCGCGCTCAACCCCGACGGGCGGCCGGTCGCCGGGGGCCTGGACCCGATCGAGGACGAGAGCGCGGACGGCGCGGTGAGCGTCGAACTGGAAGGCCTGGAGAGCCGGGTGACCCCCTTCCCGGTCACCGCCTCCAAGTACTCGGCGCTGTACCCGGTCGCGGGCGGCGGCCTGGTCTGGCTGCGCTGGCCGATCTCGGGCGCCCTCGGCGAGACCTTCGTCAACCCCGACGACACCTCCGGGCGGCCGACGCTGGAGTTCTTCAACATCAGCAAGGCGAAGAAGTCCGAACTCGTCCAGCACCTGGACTGGTTCGCGGTCAGCGGCGACGGCTCCCGGCTGGTCGTCGTGGACGAGGGCGACCTGCGAGCGGTCCCCTCCACCGAGACCGGTGACTCCGACTCGACGGTCTGGATCGATCTGCGGCGCATCATCCACGAGGTGGACCCGCCCGCCGAGTGGCGCCAGGCCTACGCGGAGGCGGGCCGCCTCACCCGCGCCTACTTCTGGGAACCCCACATGTGCGGCATCGACTGGGACGGTGTGCTCGCCCAGTACCGCCCGCTGGTCGAACGGGTCGCCTCCCCCGACGACTTCGCCGACCTCCTGCGCGAGGTCCTCGGCGAACTCGGCACCTCCCACGCGTACGTCGCCGCCGCCCGCCGCAACGAGGGCCCGGCCCACTACCAGCGCTGGCAGGGCCTGCTCGGCGCCAACTTCGTCCGCCGCAACGGCAGCTGGATGCTGAAACGGATCCTCCCCGGCGACTCCTCCGACTCCAAGGCCCGCTCACCGCTCGCCGGCACCGGCATCCGCGAGGGCGCGGTCCTCACCCACGTCGACGGCCGCCCGGTCGACCCGGTCACCGGCCCCTACCCCCTGCTCGCGGGCGCGGGCGGTACGACGGTGGAGCTCACGTTCATCCCGGCGGCGGGCGAGGGGCCCTCACGCCGGGTGGCCGTCGTCCCGCTGATCGACGAGCGCCCCCTGCGCTACCAGGACTGGGTGGCCAAACGCCGCGAGGTCGTCCGGGAGTTGAGCGGGGGCCGGTGCGGCTACCTCCACATCCCCGACATGGGCGGCTCGGGCTGGGCCCAGTTCAACCGCGACCTGCGCCTGGAAGTCTCGCGCCCCGCGCTGATCGTCGACGTACGCGGCAACGCGGGCGGCCACATCAGCGAACTCGTCGTGGAGAAGCTCACCCGCACGATCCTCGGCTGGGACCTGACACGCAACGCCCAGCCGGTGTCGTACGCCTCGAACGCCCCGCGCGGCCCGATCGTCGCCCTCGCCGACGAGGCGACCGCCTCCGACGGCGACATGATCACCGCCGCGTTCAAACTGCTGAAACTCGGCCCGGTCGTCGGCCAGCGCACCTGGGGCGGAGTCGTCGGCATGACCGGCCGCCACCGCCTCGGCGACGGCACGGTGATCACGGTGCCGATGAACGCGGCCTGGTTCGACGCGTACGGCTGGTCCGTCGAGAACCAGGGCGTCCCCCCGGACCTGGCGGTCCTGCGCACCCCCCTGGACTGGGCGGAGGGCCACCACACCGAAATGGACACCGCCATCCAACTGGCCCTCGACCTCCTGACCACCCACCACGCAGCCTCCCCACCCGACTACACGAACCCCCCCGACAGATCAAGACCAAAACTCCCCCCGAGATCTCAATAGGGGCGGGGAGGCGCCCCGTCAGGGAGGCGCCCCGCAGGGGCGCGGGGAACTGCGCGCCCAGCCACATAGAACCCGCGCCGGACAACGCACCTGTCCGACCCGGACAAAAGCGTGGGGCGCCCCCAACCAACAGGGGCGCCCCACAACTCGGCCTAAGCCGGCGCAGCGAACCGTCAGACGTCGTAGTCCTGGTCGAGCCGGTCCTTCGCCTCACGCTGCAGGCGCTCGGCCTCCGGGATCGACCGGTCGCCCCTCTGCGGGGAGCGCTCGCCCGACTGCGGGGTACGCGCACCCGGCTGCGGGGAGTGCTCGCCGGGACGGGCCTTCTCGTGGCCCATGTCCTGGCCCATCTTCTTCTTGCCCTGCTGCTTCATCTGCTCGGCCTTGTTCTGCATCTGGTCCTTCTTGCCCATGAGGTTTCACTCCCATTTGTGGGTGAGGGGGATCGGGCTCGACCAGACTGACACGCACCGACTACGCACGCATTTCGATCAGTTACTCACGGTGATATCCCCTGCTGACGCTGCTCGTCGGCCGCCCCTCCGGCACCCACGAGCCCCGTACCCACGCCCTTGAGCCGCGGCTCGAACCGCCGCATCTCCCGCTGTCCGACCGCCCCGATGATCCCGGGGAGGTAGCCGCGGACGCCCTGCATCCCGCGCAGCCACCACTGTGCGTACACATGACTGGACCGTCGCTCGATCCCCGCGACGATACGGTCGACGGCCGGCCCCAGCGGATACGTCTTGTTGGACGGCCACGGCAGCCGCTGCCTCAACTCCCGCATCACCTCGTCCTGATCGGCTCCGCGCACCATGTCGGTGTCGGTCCAGGACAGGTAACCGACCCCGACCCGTACGCCCTTGTGGCCGACCTCGGCGCGGAGGCTGTGCGCGTACGCCTCCACGCCCGACTTGGACGCGCAGTACGCCGTCATCATCGGCGCCGGGGTGATGGCCGCGAGCGAGGCGATCTGGAGCAGATACCCCCGGCTCTCCATCAGCACGGGCAGGAACGCCCGCGCGGTGACCGCCGATCCGATGAGGTTGACCTCGATGACCCGCCGCCAGGCGACGGGATCGGACTCGACGAAGGGACCGCCGTTCGCCACACCGGCGTTGGCGACGACGATGTCGACCTTCCCGAACCGTTCCTTCACCTCGGCCGCGACCTGGGCCATCGCCTCGTGGTCGGTGACATCGGCGTACCAGAAGCCGCTTTCGCCGTGCAGCCGGTCCGAGACCTGCTTGAGCGCGTCCGGCTCCAGGCCGACCAGCGCGACCTTGGCACCGCGCGCGGAGAGCTTGCGGGCGAGGAGTTCGCCGACGCCCCGCGCGGCCCCCGTGACGACCGCGACCTGCCCTTCCAGGCTCACCTTGGTCATGCGCTGCCCTCCTTGATCTCTGCGTAGGTGGAGACGAGTTCGCGTATGCGGGCGGTGACCAAGTCCGGCGCCTCGACCGGTGTCATGTGCCCGAGCCCGGTCAGCTCGGTGATGCCGACACAGTTCGGCAGGGTCGCGACCAGGGCGCGCGCGTGCACCACGGGCGTCAGCCGGTCCGCCGTACCCACCACCACGGCCGTCGGCACCGCCAACGCCCGTACGCCGTGGTCGAGATCGAGCAGGTCAAGCACCTTCGACCAGGCGTGCCGCACCTTGCGCGGACAGGCGTGCACGATCCGCGCGCACGCCTCCACCATGCCCGGTGACGAACCGGCGCCCATGGTCGCGTACTTGAGGATCCGCCGGGCGACCGGTGTGACGGGCCCGAGCGGCGCGGCCGACCCGAGGATCCTCTTGGTCACCCGGGTCCGCAGCCGGCCGGCCGGCATCGGCACCACCCGCGCCTCGGCCACCAGCCGCGAACTGCCCGTGCTGCACAGCAGGGCCGCCACCGCGTGCTCCCGGAACCGGGGCCGCGCCGAGGCGGCCATCAGCGTCATCCCGCCCATGGAGTGCCCGACGAGCACGGCCTTCTCGCCGGGCGCGAGCGTGGCCCCGAGCACGGCTTCCAGGTCGTCGGCGAGCGCGTCCGCGGTGCACGTCTCGCTCACGGGGCTGCGTCCGTGCCCGCGCTGGTCGTACGCGATCACCCGGTGGTCGACGGCGAGGTCCCGTATCTGCGCCGCCCAGAAGGCGGTCGAACAGGTCCAGCCGTGCGCGAGGACGACGATGGGCGCGCCCGGGTTGTCCTCGGGTCCGTGCACCTCCACGTGCAACCGGGCGCCGTCGGCGGAGACGGCGGTCAGTTCGCGCGCGGGCGCGGGCGGCGCGTACGCCCCGTGTTCCACATGCGTCAGTCGGCTCACGCTCCCGCCTCCACCTTCTTGGTGCCCTTTGCGCCGGAGTTCTTGGTGCGCGACTCGGGCGTGGGCGGCTCGGTTGCGCTCGGCTCGGTTGCGCTCGGCTCGGCTGTGCTCGGCTCGGCTGTGCTCGGCTTGGGGGCGCGCAGCACCTCGTACTCTCCCAGGTCCACCCGCCGGGTGGCGCTACGGAACTCGGTCGTCGTGCCGGGCCAGATGGTGGTGTTGCGGCCGTTCGCGTCGAGGTACCAGCTGGTGCAGCCGCCGGTGTTCCACACGGTGCGCAGCATCCGCTCCTGGACCCTGTCGTTCCAGCCCTCCACGGCGTCGGGACGGGCGTCGAGAGCCGCGCGTCCGCCGAGGACGTCCAGCTGCCGCAGGTAGTCGGCCATGTAGTTCAGCTGGGACTCGATCATGAGGATCATGCTGGAGTTCCCGAGCCCGGTGTTCGGACCGATGATCGTCATCCAGTTGGGGAACCCGGCCGCGGTGGCCCCGCGCAGCGACTTCATGCCGCCGCGCCACGCCTCCGCGAGCGTCCTGCCCTCCGCTCCGACGACCCGGTCCGCGATCGGCATGTCGGTGACGTGGAAGCCCGTACCGAAGATGATCGCGTCGACCTCGGCCGTGCTGCCGTCGGCGGCGACGAGCGTGGAGCCGTCGATCTTGGCGAGCCCGGAGGCCACGACGTCGACGTTGGACCGGGTGAGCGCCGGATAGTAGGTGTTGGAGAGCAGGATCCGCTTGCACCCGATCCGGTAGTCGGGGGTCAACTTGGCCCGCAGCGCCGGATCCTGGACGGCCCGCGTCATGTTCCGCCCGGCCAGCCGCTCGACGAGGCCGAGCTCGCCCGGCCGCTTCGTGAACGCCTGGACCTGCAGCTCCCTGATCCCCCACAGCAGTCCGCGCCGGGCCTGTGTGGTGAAGGGCAGCTGCTTGTGCAGCCACCGTTCGGCGCCGGTGATGGCCCGGTCGACCCGGGGCATCACCCACGGCGGCGTGCGCTGGAAGAGGGTCAGCCGGGACACGTCCGGCTGGATGGCGGGCACGATCTGGATGGCGGAGGCGCCCGTGCCGATCATGGCGACGCGCTTGCCGCGCAGGTCGTAGTCGTGGTCCCAGCGGGCCGAGTGGAAGACCTTGCCGGGGAAGGAGTCGATCCCCGGTATGCCGGGGATCCTGGGATCGGAGAGCGGCCCGGTCGCGGACACGACGACATCGGCGGTGAGGAAGCCACGGCTGGTCTCGATCCCCCACCGGAACTTCTCCTGGTCCCACGTCATCATCTTCACTTCGGAGTCGAAGCGCAGATGCGGGCGCAGCCCGAAGACGTCCGTGACGTGCTCCAGATAGGCCCGGATGTGCTCCTGCCCCGAGAAGGTGCGCGGCCAGTCGGGGTGGGGCGCGAACGAGAACGAGTACAGGTGCGAGGGCACATCACAGGCGCACCCCGGGTAACTGTTGTCCCGCCACGTACCCCCGACGCTGCCGGCCCGTTCCAGGACGACGAAGTCGGTGATCCCTTCGCGGCGCAGCCGCACCGCGGCCCCCAGACCGCCGAACCCGGACCCGATCACCGCGACGCGCACATGCTCGTGCTCGGTCATCCCGACCATCCCACGCCTCCCTAGCCGCCCGACTCTGCCAGTGAACACTGGCGCAATGGGAGACTAGAGCAGCTCCGTACTGATGGGTAGGGTTGCGACCACGAAAGTTACCGACGGTACGACGTAGGGTTTCGCACGTGGCGGAGAAGCGTGAGTACCGGATGGAGGAGCTGGCCAAGGAGGCCGGCATCACCGTGCGCACCCTGCGCTTCTACCGGGAACGCAAGCTGATTCCGCCGCCCCGCCGCGAGGGCCGTATCGCCTGGTACGACCACACGCACCTGGCCCGTCTGCGCACGATCTCGGCGCTGCTCGAACGCGGCCACACCCTCAGCGGCATCGCGGAGCTGGCCGAGGCCTTCGACCACGGCCGTGACGTCGGCGAACTCCTCGGTCTGGGCGAGCCCACCGAGGAGACCCCCGTCCGCCTCTCCCCCGAGGAGCTCGCCGACGTCTTCGCCGGCCAGGCCACCCCGGAGAACCTCGCCGCGGCCCTCGACCTCGGCTATCTCGGCACCGACGGGGGCGAGATCGTCCACATCAGCCGCCGCCTGCTCGACGTCTCGGCGGCCCTGGTCCGCGAGGGCATCCCCCTGGCCGACGTCCTCACCGCCGCCCGCCGCGTCCGCGACCACGCCGACGCCCTCGCCGACCTCTTCGCGGGCATCGTCCTGACGGAGAACCGCACCACCGAGGACCTCAAACGCCTGCGCCCGCTGGCGAAGAGCGTGGTGGAGGCGGAAGTGTCGATGGCCCTGGACCGGCGGCTGCGGGACCACAACTCGTAGACGACCGTCACCGGCCGCTGCGGGACCACAACTCGTAGACGACCGTCACCGGCCGCTGCGGGACTACAGCTCGTAGACGACCGTCACCGGCGCATGGTCGGACCAGCGCTCCGCGTGCGTCGCCGCCCGCTCCACGAACCCCTTCACGGCCTTGCCCGCGAGCCCCGGCGTCGAGACGTGGTAGTCGATGCGCCATCCGCTGTCGTTGTCGAAGGCCCGCCCCCGGTACGACCACCACGAGTACGGCCCCTCGACATCCGGGTGCAGCGCCCGCACGACGTCTACGTACCCGCCGTCGCCCGCGTCCAGGACCCGTCCCAGCCACTCGCGTTCCTCGGGCAGGAAGCCGGAGTTCTTCTTGTTGGCGCGCCAGTTCTTGAGGTCGGCCTCCTGGTGGGCGATGTTCCAGTCGCCGCAGACGACGACCTCGCGCCCGTCGGCGGCGGCGCGCTCGCGCAGCTCCTTCAGATGGACGAGGAACTCGTCCATGAACCGGACCTTCTCGTCCTGCCGTTCGGTTCCGACCTCGCCGGAGGGCAGATAGAGGCTGGCGACGGTGACACCGGGGAGGTCGGCCTCGACATACCGTCCGCTGGAGTCGAACTCCTCGGACCCGAACCCGATGCGCACCCGGTCGGGCTCGCGCCGGGTGTACAGGGAGACGCCCGCGCGCCCCTTGGCGGCCGCGGGGGCGTGCACGACGTGCCACCCCTCCGGCGCCCGCACCTCCTCGGGCAGCTGCCCGGGCTCGGCCCGCACCTCCTGAAGGCACAGCACGTCCGCGTTGGTCTCCGCGAGCCACTCCACGAACCCCTTCTTCGCGGCGGCCCTGAGCCCGTTCACATTCACCGAGGTAACAGTCAGCACCCGGGCACGATACTTAATCCATTCCACCCAGAGGGCGCATACATGTACGATACCCCGCATGAGTATCCGCCCGGTCCCGTACGACCACCCCGACGCCGTCAAGCTCAACGACCAGGTGCAGGCCGAATACGCCGAGCGCTACGGCGATGAGGGCGATGTCACACCGCTCGACGCGTCGATGTTCAAGCCGCCGCTCGGCCTGTACCTCCTCGCCTACGACGAGCGGGACCGCCCGATCGCGTCCGGCGGCTGGCGCGGCCAGGACAGGAACGACGAGGGGTACGCGGACGGCGACGCCGAGCTCAAGCGCATGTACGTGACCCCTCAGGCCCGCGGTCTCGGCCTCGCCCGCCGCATCCTGGCCGCCCTGGAGGACGACGCCCGCGCGGCCGGCCGCACCCGCATGGTCCTGGAGACCGGCGCCAAGCAGCCCGAGGCGGTCGCTCTGTACCTTTCCAGCGGCTACGAGCCCTGTGCCAAGTTCGGCTACTACCGCTTCCACGAACTCAGCCTCTGCTATGCCAAGCCGCTGACCATTCGGTGAACGAGAGAGCGTGGCCGCACAGGCAAGAACCCCGCCGGACGAATCCGACGGGGTTCTGAATTGCAGTGGACCTGAGGGGATTTGAACCCCTGGCCCCCTCGATGCGAACGAGGTGCGCTACCGGACTGCGCCACAGGCCCTTGCAACGAGTGAAACTCTAGCATCCCCGTCGGGGTGCTTGGAAATCCGTTCCTGGCTGGTCAGCCGGGGCTCCCGAGCGCCTGGTCATTCGTTGGCGGCGCGCGGCCGTTCGCCGTCCTCGTACTGGTCGAACAGCGGAGTGCGACCGCGCTCACGGGCCCGCCGGGCGGACGCGGCGCGCCGGGCGTCACTGCGACCGTCGTCGGCGGCCTCGGCCGTCTCGGCGGCTTCGTGGCCCTCCTCGGCGGCGGGCTCCGCCTCCGGCTCGCTCGGCTCGACGGCGCTGGAGCGCGCCGAGCTCCACGCGTCCGGCGCCCCCAGATCGACGCTGGACGTGGCCCTGGGCGCGACCGGCGCGGTCACGTACGTCGGCAGCGGAACCGGCACCGGGTCCCAGCTGTCGCCCCGGCCGGGGCCCCGCTGACGCTCACGCTGCTGGTCGACCCACTCGGCGTGGTCGGTCTGCTCGACGAGGGCGCGGCGGTCGGCCGCGAGCGCGGACAGTCCTGGGTCGGTCTCCGGCTCGGGGCTGTCGTCGGGCTCGTCGGCGCCGGGGTCGAGGGTGGGCCGCCGGCGCGGCTGCCGCTCCCTGAGCCGCTGCGCCGCGGCCTCGGCCCGCCGCCGGTCCATGGTGTACGTGAAGCGCCGTCGCTCCTGGGCGCGCAGGTACACGATGTACGAGCTCAGCATCAGGGCGGGCACGCCGGGCGCCCACAGGAACGCGAGCCCCCCGACGGCCGCCACGATCGCGCCGAGCGTGAAGGCGAGGAAGAGCATCACGGTCGTACGCCGTCGGCGCGCGAGCACCTTCGAGCGCCGGGCGCGCGCCGCGGCCTCCGCCGCGGAGGCCCGCCGCGCGGCCGGGACCCTGGAGGCCCCGGAGTTGGCCGAATCCGATCCCACTCCCGATCCCGAATCCGACGCCGAACCCGACGACGGCGCCGAACCGGACCCCGACCCCGGTTCCAGCGCCGACGGCTTCGGCTTCGGCGCGGGTGGGGCCGACTGCTGCGGCACCGCCCGGCCGGCCGCCGAGGAGCCCTGTGGGGCACCCTGCCGGGCGGCGGCCTGTGGCGCCTGCTGCGGTTCGGAC
This sequence comes from Streptomyces sp. NPDC007896, assembly GCF_042959425.1. NCBI lineage: Bacteria > Bacillati > Actinomycetota > Actinomycetes > Kitasatosporales > Streptomycetaceae > Streptomyces > Streptomyces sp. NPDC007896. Next base: position 227,229 of record NZ_JBIBKX010000016.1, read on the forward strand.
CGGACGGGCGGCGGGAGTTGGGCCTTGGTCTGCTGCCGGACCGGAGGCATGGCGAAGGCCCGGACGTCCACCGAGTCGGTGACGGCGTCCGGATCGGCGCTGGGCTCCCCCTCTTCGGCGGAGCGCGCCCGCAGGTCCTTGGCGTACCGGCGCTCCATTCCCGCCCGTCCGGACAGCAGCCGGATGGCGGTGCTGAAGCGTTCCGTCGGACGGGCTTCGTTCAGCTCGTCCTGCCTACGGAGCCACATCGGCACCAAGTAGGCGGCCCAGGCCCCGACGATGACTGCGTAGATGAGGCCGCTGCTGCTCACGCCTCACACGGTAGAGGGGTTTGCATGAGGCCATCTGCCAATTCGGCCGGTGTGTCGCACGATCCGGCTGATATTTCGAGCTTTTTTTGTGACCGATGCGATCAGCAGGCCGCAGGGAGCGCGAATTTAATGCCCCGAGCCGATCACGCACCGATCAATTTCGAACACACATTTCATTTACTGAGTGCCGGGCTTGCTCTGGTTCTCCGAACGGGCCTGCATCGATCGTGCCCGCCGCCAACGCCCCAGCAACCCCTCCGGCACCTCTTCCGCGGTGAGCGCGAAGACGAGATGGTCCCGCCAGGCGCCGTCGATGTGGAGATAACGCGGCCGGAGCCCTTCCTCGCGGAATCCGAGTTTCTCCACGACCCGGCGGCTGGGCCCGTTCTCCGGGCGAATGCAGACTTCGATGCGGTGCAGTCCGACCGTGCGGAAGCAGTGGTCGCTCACCAGCGCCACGGCCGTCGGCATCACTCCGCGCCCCGCCACCGACTGGTCCACCCAGTAGCCGATGTGCCCGGAGCACATCGATCCCCAGGTGATCCCGGCGACGGTCAGCTGCCCGACCAGACGGCCCTGGTACTCGATGACGAAGGGCAGCATCCGGCCCGCGTTGGCCTCGGCACGCAGATGCCGGACCATCTGGCGGTAGGTCGGCCGGTGCGCTATCGGACCGCTGGGCGTGGGCGGCGGAATCGTCGCCTCCCAGGGCCGCAGCCAGTCCCTGTTGCGCCGGTTCACCTCGCGCCAGGCCCGCTGGTCGCGCGCCTTTATCGGCCGGAGGACGACATCGCCGTCCACCAGCTCGACGGGCCAGGATGGGCTGTTCAGCTCGCACCCCCACTGCCGCTGGGTCTGGGGTGGTCGCCGCCACGGATCTGGTCGACGGCGTGGATCAGAAGGGGCTCCAGAACGGCCAGGCCGTCCTTCACCCCGCCGGTGGAACCCGGCAGGTTGACGATCAGCGTCCGTCCCGCCACTCCGGCGAGCCCCCGGGACAGCGCCGCCGTGGGCACCTTCTCTCTCCCGAACGCCCTGATGGCCTCGGGAATGCCCGGTACCTCGTGATCGAGCACGCGCCGGGTCGCCTCGGGCGTCCGGTCGGTGGGCGAGATCCCGGTCCCGCCGGTGGTCACGATCACGTCGTACCCGCCGTCGACACCCGCGCGCAGTGCCGCTTCCACGGGGTCGCCGTCCGGCACCACCCGGGGGCCGTCGACCTCGAAGCCGTACGCCGTGAGCCCCTCGGCGATCAAGGGGCCGCCCTTGTCCTCGTAGACCCCCGCGGCGGCTCTGTTCGAGGCCGTGACCACGAGCGCGCGGTACGACGGTGCCGTCATGCCCGGCTCCAGTCGCCCGACTTTCCGCCCGTCTTCTCTTCCACCCGTACGTCCGTGATGACCGCCCCCTTGTCGACCGCCTTGACCATGTCGATCACGGTGAGGGCCGCCACGCTGACCGCGGTGAGGGCCTCCATCTCGACGCCCGTACGGTCGGTGGTCTTCACGGTGGCGACGATCTCGACGGCGTCGTCCGCGACCGACAGATCAAGCTTGACACCCGAGACCGACAACGGGTGACAGAGCGGGATCAGATCCGGGGTGCGCTTGGCGCCCATGATGCCCGCGATGCGCGCGGTGGCCAGGGCGTCGCCCTTGGGGACGCCCTCACCGCGCAGCAGTTCGATCACACGAGGCGAGACCAGGACACGGCCGCTGGCGCGGGCGGTGCGCGCGGTCACGTCCTTCCCGGAGACGTCGACCATGCGGGCGGCGCCCGCCTCGTCGATGTGGGTCAGTCGGTCCTGCGTACTCATGTCTGCGCGGCGCTCCCGGTCGGGCCTCTTGTGCGCGACACGGTACCGCCACTCGGGGCACTCAGCCGAGCAGGACCACTTCGACCTCGGTGCCGGGCTCGACCGAGGTGACGTCCTCGGGGACGACGATCAGCGCGTCGGCCTGGGCGAGGGCCGCGACCAGGTGGGATCCGGCGCCGCCGACCGGGGTCACCTTGCCGTCGGCGTACCTCCCGCGCAGGAACTGCCGACGGCCGTCCGGCGAGGTCAGCGCCTTGCCCGTCTCCAGGGTCGCCCTGGTGGTGGGGCGGTGGATGTCGTCCAGGCCCGACAGGGTGCGGATCGCGGGGCGGACGAACAACTCGAAGGAGACGTACGAGGAGACGGGGTTGCCGGGGAGCGCGAGCAGCGGGGTGTGCTCGGGGCCGATCGTGCCGAAGCCCTGGGGCTTGCCGGGCTGCATGGCGAGCTTGCGGAAGTCGATACCGCTGCCCTCCTCGTCCTCGTCGCCCACCGAGGACAGGGCCTCCTTGACGACGTCGTACGCGCCGACGCTCACGCCGCCCGTGGTGACCAGCAGGTCCGCGCGGATGAGCTGGTCCTCGATGGTCGCGCGGAGCGTCTCGGCGTCGTCGGCGACCGCGCCCACCCGGTAGGCGATGGCCCCGGCGTCGCGGGCGGCGGCACACAGGGCGAAGCTGTTGGAGTCGTAGATCTGGCCGGGGCCCAACGGCTCGTCGGGCTGGACGAGTTCACTGCCGGTGGACAGGACGACCACGCGCGGGCGCGGGCGCACGCGTACGGTGCCGCGGCCGATCGCGGCGAGCAGGCCGATCTGCGGCGGGCCGAGGATCGTGCCGGCCTCGAGGGCGCGGTCCCCCGCCTTCACGTCGCTGCCCTTCGCGCGCACATGCGCGCGTGCCTCGGCCGGGCGGTGGACGCGCACCTGGCCGGAGGCGCCCTCGGGGGCCGTGCTGCGGGCGCGCATCCCGGAGACGGGACCCTCCCCCAGGCCGCCGTCGGTCCACTCCACCGGGACGACGGCCTCGGCGCCGGGCGGCAGCGGGGCGCCGGTCATGATGCGGGCGGCCTCACCGGGGCCCACACGGAGCTGCTCGCCCTGGCCGGCCGCGACGTCGCCGACGACCGTGAGGACCGCCGGATACTCCTCGCTCGCGCCCGCGACATCGGCGACCCGGACCGCGTACCCGTCCATCGAGCTGTTGTCGAACGGCGGCAGGGAGACCGGCACCGTGACGTCCTCGACCAGGACACAGCCCTGGGCGTCGAGGAGTTGCAGCTCGATGGGTTCGAGAGGGCGAACGGTCGCGAGGATGTCCTCCAGGTGCTCGGTCACCGACCAGAGATGGTCCTGGCCGGTGACACGGGTCGCGGCGCTGCTCAAATTCCTACATCTCCTCGGCTACGTAACTGCGAAGCCAGGTCCGGAAGTCCGGGCCCAGGTCCTCACGTTCGCACGCGAGCCTGACAATGGCACGCAGATAGTCGCCGCGGTCGCCGGTGTCATAGCGGCGGCCCTTGAAGACGACGCCGTGCACGGGGCCGCCGACCTTCTCGTCCTGCGCGAGCTGCTGGAGGGCGTCGGTGAGCTGGATCTCGCCGCCGCGGCCCGGCTCGGTCTTGCGGAGTATGTCGAAGATGTGCGGGTCGAGGACATAACGCCCGATGATCGCGTAGTTGCTGGGCGCGTCCGCCGGGTCCGGCTTCTCGACCAGGCCCGTCACCTTGACCAGGTCGCCCTCCCCGGTGGCCTCGACGGCCGCGGAGCCGTAGAGGTGGATCTGCTCGGGCTCGACCTCCATGAGCGCGATGACGCTGCCGCCGTGCTGCTCCTGGACCTCGACCATGCGGGCGAGGAGGGGGTCGCGGGGGTCGATCAGGTCGTCGCCGAGGAGCACGGCGAAGGGCTCGTGGCCGACGTGCGGAGCCGCGCACAGGACGGCGTGGCCGAGGCCCTTGGGGTCGCCCTGGCGCACGTAGTGCATGGTGGCCAGGTCGCTGGACTCCTGGACCTTGGCGAGCCGGTCGGCGTCACCCTTCTTCTGAAGGGCGGACTCCAGCTCATAATTGCGGTCGAAGTGGTCCTCAAGGGGGCGCTTGTTGCGACCTGTGATCATCAGGACGTCGTCGAGACCCGCCGACACGGCCTCTTCGACCACGTACTGGATCGCCGGCTTGTCGACGACCGGCAGCATCTCCTTGGGAGTGGCCTTGGTGGCCGGCAGGAACCGGGTGCCGAGGCCTGCTGCGGGGATGACAGCCTTGCTGATCCTGGGGTGCGACTCAGTCATGCGCGTAACCATATCCGGTGGCTATGAGCGCAATCTGTTGGTCCCGTTAAATAGCTCTCATATGAGCGCATAAGGAACGGTACGGAGTGAGCTGTGAGCCACGTGGGACGTACGGCAGAGCCTGACAAGCGAATGTTGCGGCGAGGATTCCTCGCGGTGAGGAGCAGGTTGACACCCTACGACCTGCGGGAAGCCGCCGGGACCCTGGCCCTGCGGGCGCTGGAGCTGCCGGAGCTGGCGCACGCGCGCACAGTGGCGGCGTACGTCTCCGTGGGGAGCGAGCCGGGCACCCTCGCACTCCTGGACGCGCTCCACGCGCGCGGGGTGCGCGTGCTGCTGCCGGTCCTGATGGCGGACAACGACCTGGACTGGGGCGCGTACGCCGGAGAGGGCTCCCTGGAGCGTGTCCAACACGGCGGCAGGATGGCTCTCTTGGAGCCGGCGGGCGAGCGGCTCGGTCCCGAGGCCGTCCAGGGCGCCGACGCCGTCCTGCTGCCCGGCCTGGCCGTGGACCGGCGCGGAATGCGTCTGGGTCGCGGCGGCGGCTCGTACGACCGCGTACTGGCCCGCCTGGAGCGCGCGGGGGCCGATCCCGCACTGGTGGTGCTGCTGTACGACGCGGAGGTCGTCGAGCACGTCCCGGCGGAACCTCACGACCGTCCCGTCCACGCGGTGGTGACGCCTTCGGGGGTGCGTCGCTTCGGCTGACGGGCCCGGGTAGGTGAAGGGGCCCTCCACGCGTGCGTGGAGGGCCCCTTCACCTGTCGCCGTCAGTGACTCACGGTTGCCGTCGGTGGCTCACGGCTTGAGCACCAGGGTGTCGCTCGTGCTCTTGTCGACCGCCTTGTCCGAGAAGGACCACGGCAGCAGTTCGCCCTTGGCCCACTTGTCCGTCTGGTCGGTGTAGTGGGCGCTGTAGGCGTGCCCGGAGGCGCCGGAGAGGTTGATCCACTTCGACTTGTCGAAGTCGTCGAGGTTGACCACCATCCGCATGGACGGCACCCAGACCACTCCGTAGCCGCCCGCGGCGTTCCAGCCGGTCGCGTTGACCGTGGCCTCGCCGCCACTGAGCTTCCAGGGGCCGCGGTTGAGCATGTACTGCAGGACGCCGGGACCGTCGGTGCCCATGGTCTGGTTCTTCAGGAACAGGCGGTGCAGCCGGCCCCAGCTCCAGGTGTCCATGTCCTTGCCGAGCTTGGCGGTCAGCTCCCAGCGGGCGTCCTTCATGGCCCGCGCGAACAGCTGGTCACGGTTGTCGGCCGCATCGTCGAGGCGCGTCTTGGGCGCCTTCCACCAGTCGTTGTTCTGGTCGTCGATGATCTTGCGGACCACCTCGAACCAGCGGTCCCCGCCGTCCGGCTGCGCCTGGTCCGCCTCGCGCTGACCGCACTCGCGCACGGTCTGGTTCTCGTCCGCGGGGCCGGTGGTGTCGACCGGGGCGACGTTCAAGCACTGGCCCTTGACCCGCAGCTCCTTGGGCAGCTTGTTGCCGAAGGCGAGCTTGAGGATGTTGCGCCAGGTCGCGTTGAAGTACGCGGCCGCCGCGGAGTCGGCGTCCTGGGTGTAGTCCCAGCCCTCCAGGAGCTTCTGCGCCTCGCGGACGTTCTTGTCGGCGACGTCGATCTTGAGCAGCTTGGGCACGATCAGCTTGGCGATCTCACTGCTGTCGTCGAGCTGCATCTGACGCATGTCGTCGGTCGAGATCTTGCCGCCGCCCTTGATCTTCGCCTCGATGAGATCGGTGATCCGCTGGCTGCGCGTTCCGTAGCCCCAGTCCGTGGTGAGCGTGTAGGGGTACTTGTCCTTGTCGACGACCGCCTGGTTGGCGGTCACGATGTAGCCGCGCTGCGGGTTGTACTCGTAGGGCAGCTCGGACTGCTTGATGTAGCCGGTCCACGCGTACTTGGAGTCCCAGCCGGGCGACGGGAGCGAGCCGTCGTCGCCCTTCGACCGGGTCGGGATCTTGCCGGGCAGCTGGTAGCCGATGTTGTCGTTGGTGTCGGCGTAGATCAGGTTCTGCGAGGGCACGTCGAAGGACGCGGCCGCCTTGCGGAACTCGGACCAGTTCGACGCGTTGTCCAGCTGGAAGACGGCGTCCATGGAGTTGCCCGGGTCCAGGGCGGTCCAGCGCAGCGCGATGGCGTAGCCGTCGCCGCGGTCGGGCGCCCCGCTGTCGACGGTGGCCTTCTTGCCGACCTTGACCAGTTCGTCGTCGCGGTCGGAGAGCAGCGGCATCCCGTCCTTGGTCTCCCGGACGACGATCGTCTTGCTCGCGCCGCCCGCGACCTTGATCGTTTCCTTGCGGGTCGCGAAGGGCAGCACCTTGCCGTCGTACTCGTAGCCCTCGCCGGTGATCTTCTCCAGGTAGAGGTCGGTGACGTCGACCCCGGAGTTGGTCATGCCCCAGGCGATGTCCTGGTTGTGGCCGATGACCACGCCGGGCATGCCCGCGAAGGTGTAGCCGGAGACGTCGTACTGGCACTTGCTGGAGACGCTCGTGCAGTGCAGGCCCATCTGGTACCAGACCGAGGGCAGCGAGGCCGACAGGTGCGGGTCGTTGGCCAGCAGCGGCTTGTTGGTGATCGTGTACTTGCCCGCGACGACCCAGGAGTTCGAGCCGATGCCGTTGCCGTTCACACCGACGGCGGTGGGCACGTTGTCGAGCACGTTGTAGAGCTTGGAGAGCTGGCTCTGCAGGCCATTGGGCGCGGTGGCGTTCCCCGCGAGGCCGGTGCCGGACGTGGACCGCGTCCCGCCGCTCGTCGTCGTGCTGCTGCCCTGGACGTACGACCCCGTGACGCTGTCGTACTGGCCCTCCTGGGTGATCGTCTTGTTCCGGCTGTACGGGTACTCCGGGTACAGGTCGGCGATCTGCTTCGGGCCCAGGCGGCTGGTCATCAGGGAGCGGTCGATCTCTTCCTGCATGTTGCCGCGCAGGTCCCAGGCCATCGCCTTCAGCCACGCGACCGAGTCGACCGGGGTCCACTCCTGGGGCTTGTAGTCGTTGGTGAAACCAAGGGCCGCGTACTCCAGGGAGATGTCCTTGCCGTCCTTGCCCTTCAGGTAGGCATTGACTCCCTTGGCGTACGCCTGGAGGTACTTCTTCGTGGAGGGCGACAGCTTCGTGTCGTACTCCTCCTTGGCGACCCGGTCCCAGCCCATCGTGCGCAGGAACTCGTCGTTCTTGACCTGGCCCGAGCCGAACATCTCGGACAGCCGGCCCGAGGTCATGTGACGGCGTACGTCCATCTCGTAGAACCGGTCCTGCGCCTGGACGTAGCCCTGCGCCATGAACAGGTCCGCGTCGGACGAGGCGTAGATCTGCGGGATCCCGTTGCCGTCCCGCTTGACGTCCACGGGGCCCGACAGCCCGTCGAGCGTGAGTGAGCCCTTGGTCTGCGGGAAGGAGGCACGGACGGTACTGACCCCCCAGTAGCCGCCATAGGCAACGCCTCCGAAGAGGGCCAGAACCAGGACGATCAGGAACAGTCGGGCCTTGCGCCCCTTCTTCCTGCCGGACTTGCCCGGCTTCTGGCCGGAAGAGGCGGTGGTGTTCGGGGGCATCGCTGTCCTTGCTGTCCTAACGCGAGCGGCAGGCGGTCCTGGAGTGCTGGAGCAACCATAGGCGCAGGGCCCGACGCGCCTTGACGCGGAGTCGGGTACAGGGCGGACGAGCGTTCGATCTCGGCCTCTCGAGCGTCAAGAAAGCGTCAAGAGTTAGGTAAGGTAACGAAGTACTTGGACTCATTTACCGACTTCGGGTGTTCGGATCGACGTGCTCGGATGATCCACGCGATCACATCGATTCCACGCGTCGGCCTCGACGCGATCACATCGAATCGACGTGTTCACATCCACACGTTCGAATCCAGTGCCCGGATTGGCGAGAAGGGAACAGCCGCTGACTGTCCACCACCTCAACCAGCTCCTGCTCGTCTGCTCGCTCGTTCTGCTCGTCGCGGTGGCAGCGGTTCGTATCTCTTCGCGCAGCGGGCTCCCCAGCCTGCTCGTCTACCTCGGCATAGGCATCGCCATGGGCCAGGACGGGGTCGGCAACGTCCACTTCAACAACGCCGAACTGACCCAGGTCATCGGATACGCGGCCCTGGTCGTGATCCTGGCCGAGGGCGGCCTCGGCACGAAGTGGAAGGAAATCAAGCCGGCGCTGCCCGCGGCCACCTCGCTGGCCCTGGTCGGCATCGCGGTGAGCGTCGGAGTGACGGCTACGGCCGCCCACTACCTGATCGGCCTGGAATGGCGGCAGGCGCTCATCATCGGCGCGGTGGTGTCCTCGACGGACGCGGCGGCCGTCTTCTCGGTGCTGCGGAAAGTACCCCTGCCCGCGCGCGTGACGGGCATCCTGGAGGCCGAGTCCGGCTTCAACGACGCCCCGGTGGTCATCCTCGTCGTCGCGTTCTGCACGGCGGGCCCCGTGGAGCACTGGTACGTACTGCTGGGCGAGATAACCCTGGAACTGGCCATCGGCGCGGCCATCGGCCTCGCGGTGGGCTGGCTCGGCTCCTGGGGGCTGCGGCACGTGGCGCTGCCCGCCTCCGGCCTCTACCCGATCGCCGTGATGGCGATCGCGGTCACCGCCTACGCCGCCGGCGCGCTCGCGCACGGCAGCGGCTTCCTCGCCGTCTACCTCGCGGCAATGATGCTCGGCAACGCCAAACTGCCGCACTGGCCCGCCACCCGAGGCTTCGCCGAAGGGCTCGGCTGGATCGCCCAGATCGGCATGTTCGTCCTGCTCGGCCTACTGGTCACCCCGCACGAGATGGGCGACGACATCGTGCCGGCCCTCGCCATCGGCCTGGTGCTCACCATGGTGGCGCGCCCCCTGAGCGTCGTCGTCGGCCTGCTGCCCTTCCGGATTCCGTGGCAGGAGCAGACGCTGCTGTCCTGGGCGGGCCTGCGCGGCGCCGTGCCCATCATCCTGGCGACCATCCCGATGGTGAGCGGCATCGCGGAGAGCCGCCGGATCTTCAACATCGTCTTCGTCCTGGTCGTCGCCTACACCCTCATCCAGGGCCCCACGCTGCCCTGGCTGGCCCGGAAGCTGCGGCTGGGCGAGTCCGAGGGCGCCGCCGACCTCGGGATCGAATCGGCACCCCTGGAGCGACTGCGCGGCCATCTGCTGTCCGTCGCGATCCCGAAGGGCTCCCGCATGCACGGCGTGGAGGTGGCCGAGCTGCGCATGCCCTCGGGGGCCGCCGTCACCCTCGTCGTGCGCGACGGGACATCCTTCGTGCCGCTGCCCACGACCGTCCTGCGCCGCGGCGACGAGCTGCTCGTGGTGGCCACCGACCCGGTCCGGGACGCGGCCGAGCGACGGCTGCGCGCGGTGGGCCAGGGCGGCAAGCTGGCGGGCTGGCTGGGCCTCGCGGGCAACGGCACCGGACCGCACTCCCGACATTCCGGACAGTAAACGGGACATTAAGGGGCGATGTGCATTCGCAGGCGAACACCGCCATGGTGCTCACTTTCACAGGCACCGCAGCGCTCGCCCCTGTACGATGAAGGCACACCTTGATCGAACCAACTCTGCCTGAAGCAGAGCTGGCGCGACCGTATGGCGGTCGTGACGCCCTCACAGTGGGCGGCGCGGCATCTACCGCAGTTCCGCGCAAGAGGACAGCTCTCGGCGCCCCCCGCACGGGCGCGCTACCAGGCGGCAGAAAGGCACGGGCCGTGGCATCCACGGTCACCTCCCGCCCCGGATATGGACAGCTGCTGCGCACCCGCGGCGCCTGGACGTTCCTGCTCCCCGGCTTCGCCGCACGTCAGCCCTTCGCCATGCTGACGCTCTCCCTCGTACTCCTCGTCCAGCACACCACCGGCTCGTACGGGGCCGCCGGCGCCGTCGCCGCCGTCACCGGCGTCTCCATGGCGCTGTTCGCACCCTTCACCGGCCGTCTCGCCGACCGCCACGGCCAGCGGGCCGTCCTGCTGCCCGGCGTCCTGATACACGCCCTGGCAGGCCTCTGCCTGACGGCGCTGGCGCTGACGGACGCCCCCTTGTGGGCCCTTTTCCTCGCCGCCGTGCCGACCGGCGCCTCGGTGCCCCAGGTCGGACCCATGGTGCGCGCCCGCTGGGGCGTGAAGCTCCAGGACTCGCCCCTGATGACCACCGCGGCGGCCTTCGAGTCCGTCACGGACGAGCTGACCTTCGTGTTCGGCCCGCTGCTCGCCACGGCGCTGTGCACCGCCGTGCACCCGGCCGCGGGCCTGCTGACCGAGGCCGGGCTGACCCTGATCGGCGGTCTCCTCTTCGCCGCGCAGAAGAGCACCCAGCCCGCTGTCGCAGCCGCCGGGCACACGCGCGTGGAGCACGGTTCCGCGCTGCGGGTCCCCGGAGTGCGCGTGCTGATCGTGACCTTCCTGGGCATCGGCTCCGTCTTCGGCGGTATGCAGGTCTCGCTCGCCGCGTTCAGCGAGTCGATCGGCGAGCCCGGTCTGAACGGCGTCCTGTACGGCGTCTTCGCCGCGGGCAACATGCTCTCCGGCGTCGTCTGCGGAGCCATCGCCTGGAAGGTCGCCCCGCAGCGGCGGCTCGTCATCGGCTACGCCGCCCTGGCACTCGCCGCGTGCGGACTGTGGGCCGCGCACTCCGTGGTCGTGCTCGCCGCGATCGGCCTCCTGGTCGGCATGTGCATCGCTCCGTCCCTGATCACCGGCTACACGCTGGTCGAGGGCCTGGTCCCGGCGGGCGCCCGCACCGAGGCCTTCACCTGGCTGACCGGCGCCGTCGCGCTCGGCCAGGCGGCGGCCGTCACGGTCGCCGGACAGCTGGAGGACCGTCTGTGGAACGGTGCCGGATTCCTGGTGCCGATGGCCGGTACGGCACTGGCGCTGGCGACTCTGCTGGCCCTGCGCTCACGGCTGGCCACGCGGCCCTCCGGACGCACTGTCGCACGTGGCGTCGGTCACCGAGTGCCGGTGACAGTGGACTGATCTCGCGGAATACGTCAGTATGGATCGTCGTTAGCACTCATTGAGTGAGAGTGCCAGGAGGAAGACAAGTGCCGACCTACCAGTACCAGTGCACCGAGTGTGGCGAGGGCCTCGAGGCGGTGCAGAAGTTCACCGACGATGCCCTGACCGAGTGCCCCAACTGCGGTGGACGCCTGAAGAAGGTGTTCTCGGCCGTCGGCATTGTCTTCAAGGGCTCCGGCTTCTACCGCAACGACAGCCGTGGTTCGTCGTCGAGCAGCTCGCCGGCGTCCAAGCCGTCGACCTCCTCGCCCTCGCCGTCGACGACCTCGTCGTCCTCGTCCGACTCGAAGTCGTCGGGCAGCGGCTCGGCGAGCAGCAGCTCGGCCGCCTAGGACTTTCTGCCGGGGACCCCATCGTCGTACGACGATGGGGTCCCCGGCATTTTCGGGAGCAGGGTACCCGGCGTCGAGGCAGGGGCCTCGACGTTTCCCGAGGCAGGCCTCCGAAGCCCGCTAATGTGCTTGTCATGGCGAACGCAGAGATCGGTGTCATCGGCGGCTCGGGCTTCTACTCCTTCCTCGACGATGTGACCGAGATACAAGTCGACACCCCCTACGGGCCGCCGAGCGACTCCCTGTTCCTCGGCGAGATCGCCGGGCGACGGGTCGCCTTCCTTCCCCGCCACGGCCGCGGCCACCATCTGCCGCCGCACCGCATCAACTACCGGGCCAACCTCTGGGCGCTTCGTTCCGTCGGCGCCCGTCAGATCCTCGGACCCTGCGCGGTGGGCGGACTGCGCCCCCAGTACGGGCCGGGAACGCTGCTCGTGCCGGACCAGCTGGTCGACCGTACGAAGACGCGGACGCAGACGTTCTTCGACGGGCTGCCGCTGCCGGACGGCACCGTGCCGAACGTCGTGCACGTGTCGCTGGCCGACCCCTACTGCCCCGTCGGCCGCAAGGCCGCCCTCGAAGCGGCGCGCGGGCGCGACTGGGAGCCGGTGGACGGCGGCACGCTCGTGGTGATCGAGGGACCGCGGTTCTCCACCCGCGCCGAGTCGCTGTGGCACCAGGCGCAGGGGTGGTCCGTGGTGGGCATGACCGGCCACCCCGAGGCCGCGCTCGCCCGTGAACTCGAGCTCTGCTACACCTCGTTGACCCTGGTCACCGACCTCGACGCGGGCGCGGAGGCCGGCGAGGGCGTCTCGCACGACGACGTGCTGAAGGTGTTCGCGTCGAACGTGGACCGGCTGCGGGACGTGCTGTACGACGCGGTGGCGGCACTGCCGGAGAACGGGACGCGGGACTGTCTGTGCACGAAGGCGCTGGGTGGCATGGATCCGGGGTTCGAGCTGTCGTGACGGTGGCCCCGACGGGCGCTGACGGGCGCTGACGGGCGTTTTCACGTGGTGGAACTTCCCGTTCGGGTGAGGGAGTTGTCCACAACTCGTCGGTAGTCCACCGGCGCCGACGGGCTCCGCCGTGAGGCCTCATCGTGGGATCGCAAGCCGATCTCTCGTCGCAGGTGGTGGTCCCATGGCACAGCACGCTCCTCTTGTACGCCCGCAGGACACGGATCTCGTACGGGCGCCGGGCACGGATCCTGTACGTCCGCCCGGTGCGGACACGCCTGCGATCCGCGAGGTGCCGCAGTTCGCCCCCGTACACGTGCGCGGCGGGAGGTACCGGCTGCGGCGCCTCACCCGTCACAAGCGGCGGGCCGTGGCCGCGGGGCTCGCCGTCACGGCGGCGGCCCTCGTGGCGGCGGGCCCCGGTGACGCCGGGCGGGCGCGGGGCCATCCGACGGCGGCTCCTCCGTCCACGTCCGCGTCTTCCTCCATGTCCTCTTCTCCCTCTTCTTCTCCCTCTTCCCCTTCCGCTTCCGAGTCCGTGCGGGGGCGGGGCGCGGTGGAGATGGTGGCGGCGCCGGTGCGGATCGCCGACGCTGCCACGGTGCGGCTGCTCAGGCCGGGCGACCGGGTCGACGTGATCGCGGCGGACGCCGGCAGCGAGGCCCGCGTGGTCGCGGCCGGGGCGCGGGTGGCCGAGGTCCCGGACTTCGCCGCCACCGAGACCGGGGCGCTGGTGGTCCTCTCCGTGCCCCGGGCCACGGCGGCGCGACTGGCGGGCGCGGGCACGACGGCACGGCTGGCGGTGACACTGTGTTGAGCGTCGTGCGCAATGCCGTACTGACGGCTTCCCCGGATATCGAATCGGTGTCAACTCGCTCGATTGTGCTACCGAATTGGACAGGTCCGGCGGGCCCTGCCGTAGGTTGCGGAGCTGTTTGTTCCACAACTTGTGCAGAGGGGCCTCTTGGTGAGCGAGAAGAAGCAACCCGGTGTCTGGGAGGGCTTCAAGGCCTTTCTGATGCGGGGCAACGTCATCGACCTGGCCGTCGCGGTGGTCATCGGCGCGGCCTTCACCAACATCGTCAACTCGGTGGTGAAGGGCATCATCAACCCGCTGGTGGGTGCGATCGGCACGCAGAACCTCGACAGCTACAGCTCCTGCCTCAAACCTCGCTGCACCGGCACCGGGGACACGGCGACGGGCATCCGGATCATGTGGGGCTCCGTGCTGGGCGCCACGCTCAGCTTCGTGATCACCGCGGCCGTCGTCTACTTCCTGATGGTGCTGCCGATGTCGAAGTTCCTGGCCCGGCAGGCGGCCCGGCAGAAGGCGAAGGAGGGCACCCAGGAGGTCATCGAGGTGTCCGAGCTGGAGGTGCTCAAGGAGATCCGCGACGCCCTGGTGGCCCAGCGCGGTTCGGGCAACGGCCACAACTGACGGCGAAGGCCGGGGCCCCGCTCGGATCGCTCACGGACCGACTCCTGAAAACCGGGGCCGGGCTCCGCAAGCGCGGGGGCCGACGCCGGACCATGGGGGCCGGGCTCCGAAAGCTCGGAGGCCGACGCCGGACCATGGGGGTCGGGCTCCGAAAGCTCGGAGGCCGAAGGCGGACGACAGTCGGGCTCCCGAAACACGGGGCCCAGCTGTGGACAGTCGGGGTCGGCGACAGGCGGCGCCGAGGCACGGCGGCTCAGATGTGGTGCGGCGGCTTCTCGTCGAGGAACCTCTTCAGGTCCGCCGCGCTGTCACCGTCACCGCCGGACTGTTCGCCCCATCCCCGGTCCGTGTCGTCCGAGGACTGCTGGCTCAGCGGGTCGTCGAAGATCAGCGCGGGCTTCGGAGCGCGCGGTGCGGACGCGTCACGCGGTTCGGGGGCGGCGGCGGTACTCATGCGTCCCAGAGTACGCCGACGGGCCCCCGGCCCACCCCGGTACGGCCGCGTCCTCCGGCCGTCAACCCGAGCGACCTGGACTCTTTTCTGCTGTGCTTGGCCCTATGACGTCCAGCGCCGCTTCCGAACCCACTCCGACGCCCAGGACGGCCCGGCTCGGGCCCCTGCGCAGATTGACCGCCCGGAGGAGGGACGAGGCGCACCGCGTCGCGTCGCCGCTGGAGCTCTTCTTCGACCTGTGCTTCGTCGTGGCCATCGCCCAGGCGGGCGCCGAGCTGGTGCACGCCGTGGCGGCGGGACACGCGGGCGAGGGCATCCTCAACTACGCGATGATCTTCTTCGCGATCTGGTGGGCGTGGATGAACTTCACCTGGTTCTCCTCGGCGTACGACAACGACGACGCGCTCTACCGGGTCGTGACGCTGGTACAGATCGCCGGTGTCCTGGTCCTCGCCGCCGGGGTGTCGAGGGCGTTCGAGAACCACGTGTACCTGGCCGTCTGGCTCGGCTACGCGATCATGCGGTTCGCGATGATCGCCCAGTGGCTGCGGGTGGCCCGCGGCACGGAGGGCTCCGAGAGAACCATGGCGCTGCGGTACGCGGGCGGTGTGCTGCTGTGCCAGGTCGGCTGGCTGGGGTTGCTGGTCCTGCCGGAGCCCGGGCGTCCCTGGGTGTTCCTGGTGATGGCGATCGCCGAGATGTGTGTCCCTGTGTACGCGGAGAAGGACTTCGTCACCTCCTGGCATCCGCACCACGTCTCCGAGCGGTTCGGCCTGTTCACGATCATCGTGCTGGGCGAGACGATCGCCGCGTCGACGATGGCCGTGAAGTCGGCGGTGGACGAGCACGACGCGCTGGGCGAGCTGTTGCCGATCGCCTCCGGCGGACTGCTGATCGTCTTCTCCGCATGGTGGATCTACTTCGTGGTGCCCATCCACGGGCACCTGCGGTCCAACGCGCATGCGTTCCTGTGGGGATACGGCCACTACCTGATCTTCGCGTCGGCGGCCGCGATCGGCGCGGGCCTGGAGGTCGCGGTCGAGCAGGCGGTCGGCAAGGCACAGATCTCGACGCTCGCCGCGTCCGCCGCGGTGACACTGCCGACGGCGCTGTACTTCCTCACGGTGTGGCTGTTGCACGCGCGCTATTTCAAGGTGGGCATCGCACAGCAACTCGTCCTGCCGACGACGGCGTTGCTGGTGATCCTGTGCACCTTCCTGCGCAGCTGGGCGGTGCTCGCGGCGGGCGTCGTGGCGGCGCTGTCGGTGGCGGTCGGGGTGGCCCTGACGGCACAGATGGTCACAAAGGAGGGGGCGGGGACCGCGGGACGGGAAACACTGGAGGCATGACAGTTGACGCTCTGACGGATGTCGCGGGGCTGCGCGTGGGACACGCGACGCGTACCGGCGACGGTTGGCTCACCGGCAGCACGGTCGTGCTCGCCCCCGCGGGTGGCGCCATCGCGGCCGTGGACGTACGCGGCGGCGGGCCCGGCACCAAGGAGACCGACGCGCTGGACCCCCGCAACCTGGTGCAGAAGGTGGAGGCGGTCGTACTGACCGGCGGCAGCGCGTACGGCCTGGACTCCGCGTCCGGGGTGATGGCCTGGCTGGAGGAGCGGGGCCGCGGGGTGCGGGTGGGCCCCGATCCGGCGCACGTCGTGCCCGTCGTGCCCGCCGCCTGCGTCTTCGACCTGGGCCGCGGCGGCGACTTCCGGGCGAGGCCGGACGCGGCCATGGGCCGGGCCGCGGTCGAGGCTGCCGACGCGAGCGGGCCTGGCGCGCCGGTGCCGGAGGGGTGCGTGGGCGCCGGAACGGGGGCGACGGTCGGGCGGATCAAGGGCGGGGTCGGGACGGCGAGCGCCGTGCTCGACTCGGGGATCACGGTGGCCGCGCTGGTGGTGGCCAACGCGGCGGGTTCGGCGGTGGATCCGGAGACAGGGGTGTTGTACGGGGAGTTGCTGCGAGACGGTCGTACCGCGTATCCGTCCGCCGAGGTCCACGAGGCGGCGCGGCAACGGCTCGCCGAAGCCGCCGCGAAGAACGCGCCTCCCCCGCTGAACACCACGCTCGCCGTCGTCGCCACCGACGCCGACCTCACCCGCGCCCAGGCCCACAAGCTCGCCGGCACGGCACACGACGGCATCGCACGCGCCGTCCGCCCGGTCCACCTCCTGAACGACGGCGACACGGTCTTCGCCCTGGCCACGGGCGCCCGCCCCCTCAATCCCGACAACCCCCTCGCCCTCAACGAGATCCTCGCGGCGGGCGCGGATCTGGTCACCCGGGCGATCGTCCGCGCGGTGCGAGCGGCCGACCCGGTGGACGGACCGGGCGGGGTGTGGCCGTCGTACGAGGAGCTGTACGGGAGCGCCTAGGACAGGTCCTGGCTCGTGGTTCCGGGTGGCCTGGTGCTTCCGCTGACGCCAAGTGGGGTCAGCGGCAGGGGGAGTTCACTGTGGGCCCGATGGGGATTGTCCCGGTTCTGTCACGTGATCGTGTTGGGCCGGGGACGGCGGGAACCCTTCGCGGCACCGCTCGCTCTTTCTCCACGCACTGGAGCGGATCACGCACATCACGAGAAACTGGAGCAGCCCGTGGCAACGCCGAACACGACAGCGCGGCGCGCACTGGGGGCCTGTGCCGCCCTGATGGTCGGCGCCCTCACCCTGACCGGCTGCGGCGGCAACGCCAGCGCCGACGCCAAGGACGGCAAGGACAGCGGCACCTCGGCCAAGACGTCCACGGCGAAGATCGTCATCTCGGCCAAGGACGGTTCGACGGACGCGTCCATCAACGCGACCGGCGTGAAGGTCAGCGACGGCAAGCTGACCGACGTGAAGATGACGGTGTCGGGGTCCGGGACGGCGGTGCCGGGGGCGATCACCGCGGACGGGACCGGCTGGAAGCCGACGGCACAGTTGGAGCGCGGGACGAAGTACCAGATCTCGGCGACCGCGAAGGACGCGAGCGGACGCACGGCCGCCGCCAACTCCATCTTCACGACGGTCTCCTCGAGCAACAGCTTCATCGGCACGTACACGCCCGACAACGGCACCACGGTCGGCGTCGGAATGCCGGTGTCGTTCAACTTCAACAAGGTGATCAGCAACCAGAAGGCCGTGCAGTCGCACATCACGGTCACCTCCAGCAGCGGGCAGCAGGTGGTCGGGCACTGGTTCGGCTCGCAGCGGCTCGACTTCCGGCCCGAGGCGTACTGGAAGGCCGGTTCCAAGGTCACGATGAAGATCGACCTGGACGGCGTCGAGGGCGCGAACGGCGTCTTCGGGGTACAGAAGAAGACGGTCACCTTCACCATCGGCCGCTCCCAGGTCTCCACGGTCGACGTCAACACGCAGACCATGACGGTCGTGCGTGACGGCACGACGCTCAAGACGGTGCCGATCTCGGCGGGCAGCGCGGAGCACACCACGTACAACGGCCAGATGGTGATCTCCGAGAAGTTCGTCCAGACGCGGATGAACGGCTCGACGGTGGGCTACGGCGGCGAGTACGACATCCCGGACGTGCCGCACGCGATGCGACTGACGTCTTCGGGGACGTTCATCCACGGCAACTACTGGTACAACCGCGGGAACCCGCCCTTCGGACGGCAGGGCACCAGCCACGGATGTGTCGGTCTCGCCGATGTACAGGGCGCGCAGGGCGACACCAGCGCGAAGTGGTTCTACGACAACTCTCTCGTCGGGGACGTCGTCGTGGTGAAGAACTCGCCCGACAAGACCGTCTCGCCGGACAACGGACTGAACGGCTGGAACATGTCCTGGAGTGCGTGGACCGCGGGAAGTACGGTCTGACCTGGGGCCGTTGACGTCACGGCGGGCCGCGCGGGAACTCGCCGCGCGGCCCGCTCGTTTTCTGTCCGTACGTTTTCTCGGTTCGCGGGATTGATGTCCGACCGAGGGGCTACGGTATGCACCCACAAGGTGACATGCAGCAACGCCGGGAGAAGCCTTGAGCGTTCCGTACGAGACAGCAGCGTACGAACCACCCGAGTCGCCCGAGTCTCCGGAGGAGCACCTCGAGCGGCTCCTCGGCCGTGCCCTGAACTCCTTCGAGCTGCCCGACGAGACGATAAGGCGGCTCGACTGCGCGCTGGCGCACGACAGCTCGCTGCATTCCGCGCACCACAGCGCGGGGCTGCACCGCGAGACGTACCGGCACACCTGGCTGCTCGCCGACGGCTCGGCGGTCACGTTGTGGGAGCTCGTGCACAACACGGCGCTCGGGAGTGAGCCGCAGCACGAGGTGTATGTCGACGAGGAGGAGCTGCGCGCCGCCACGGCCCGGCTGCCGCTGCCGCCGGACGCGCCGGACTTCGAACTGCCCGTGATGGTCCATCTGCCGCCGGTCCCCGAGCCGCGGCACGTCTACCTGACGGACGACTCGGCGGATCACGCGCGGCGGTTGCTGCGGCGGGCGGAGAACGCGGACCGGCCGGGGGCCGACATCACGACGCTGCTGCTGCGCACCGCGTTCGCGCACCAGATCACCCAGGCCTTCGGGCGCCCCTGCCGGGCGGGCCAGGTCGGGCTGTGCTTCTCGCTCTACGAGCACGCGTTCCTGCTCCGCGACGGCCAGGAGATCTCCCTGTGGGAGGTCGAACACACGGCGACGCCGGACGGCCGGCACATGTGCGAGGTCTATCCGACGGAGCACGCGGCGCGGGCCGCCATGGAACGCCGGGCGGCGCGGCTCGCCTAGGTCCTGTCGTCAGGGACGGCTGTCGCTGAACTGGCGTACCAGACCTGCGAACGCGGCGCGTTCCTCAGGGGTGAGTTCCACGGACTCCGCGTCGGGGCCCGACCGGCGCTGATGCGGCATGGCGCGGAGCAACTGTCCGTGGTGACGCACGGCGACCTCGGTGCGGGCGCGGCGCAGCAGGCGGGACAGGCCGACGACCCAGATGACGGTCGCGAGGGCGAGGACGGCCACGCCCATCAGCTGGAGGATCGACACATGCTCAGGCATGCCCTCCAGTAGACACCACGGTCCGGGACTTTGGCCCCGGACCGTGACGTATCTCGCAGATGCCCTAAAAGGGCGAGTAGTTGGCCGTTCAGGCCGCGACCGGCTCCTTGGAGTCGACCGTCGTCGCTATCGCGGCGTCGGCGATCCCCCCACCAGTCCCCTCGGGGGCCTGCTTGCGCATGCCCTTCAGGACGACCACCAGGGCGGTGGAGACACAGACACCGGCCGCGATGGCGATCAGGTAGAGGAACGGGTTGCCGATCAGCGGGACCACGAAGATGCCGCCGTGCGGCGCGCGCAGCGTGGCGCCGAAGGCCATCGACAGGGAGCCGGTGACCGCGCCGCCCACCATGGCGGAGGGAATCACGCGCAGCGGGTCGGCCGCCGCGAACGGGATCGCGCCCTCCGAGATGAAGGAGGCGCCCAGTACCCAGGCCGCCTTGCCGTTCTCCCGCTCGGTCTGGGTGAAGAGCTTGCCGCGCACGGTCGTGGCGAGCGCCATGGCCAGCGGCGGAACCATGCCCGCCGCCATCACGGCCGCCATGATCTTCATCGCCGAGTCGCTGGGGCTCGCGACCGCGATACCGGCGGTGGCGAAGGTGTACGCGACCTTGTTGACCGGGCCGCCGAGGTCGAAGCACATCATCAGGCCGAGCAGCGCGCCGAGCAGGACGGCGTTGGTGCCGGTGAGGCCGTTGAGCCAGTCGGTCATGCCCTTCTGCGCGGAGGCGATGGGCTTGCCGATGACCACGAACATCAGGAATCCGACGATCGCCGCGGAGATCAGCGGGATCACCACCACCGGCATGATGCCGCGCAACGCCGCCGGGATCTTCACCTTCTGGATCCCGATCACCACACCACCGGCGATGAGACCCGCGGCCAGACCGCCGAGGAAGCCCGCGTTGATGGTGAGGGAGATCGCGCCGCCGACGAAGCCGGGCACGAGACCTGGGCGGTCCGCCATGCCGTAGGCGATGTAGCCGGCCAGGACCGGGACGAGGAAGCCGAAGGAGACGACGCCGATCTGGAAGAACAGCGCGCCCCAGCTGTCCGCCTGGGTCCACAGGAAGTGGTCCATGACCGACGGCGCCTTGTTGACCGTGTAGCCGCCGATCGCGAAGCCGAGGGCGATCAGCAGACCGCCCGCGGCGACGAACGGGACCATGTAACTGACGCCGGACATCAGCCACTTGCGGAGCTTGGTGCCGTACCCCTCGGCGGAGTCGCCGGAGCGCTCCACCGGTGTACCGGGCGCGGAGCCCGCGCTGACCTCGCCGCGCGCGGCCTTGCCGCGCACTTCGGTGATCAGCTCGGTGGGCTTGTTGATGCCCGCCTTCACGCCGACGTCGACGGTCGGCTTGCCGGCGAACCGGTCCTTGTCCCGGACGGGCACGTCGTGCGCGAAGATCACACCGTCCGCGGCCGCGATGACCGCCGGGTCGAGCCGGGTGAAGCCGGCCGAGCCCTGCGTCTCGACGACGACCTCGACGCCCGCCTCGCGGCCCGCGTTCTCCAGCGACTCGGCCGCCATGTAGGTGTGCGCGATGCCGGTGGGGCAGGAGGTGACGGCGACGATCCGGAACGGACGCTCGCTCGTGGTGGTGCCCGTGGCGGTGTCGGCGGAGGCCGCCGCCGACACCGCCACGGAGTCCTTGGAGCCCTCGGAGCCCTCGGAGTCTTCAGCGCTCCGGGCACTCTCGGGCGCGGTCGAGGCCGCGGCCGCCGGGGACTCGTCCCCGCGGATGAGCGCGGCCGCGGCCGCCGCGTCGTCCACGGTCCGCAGCGCGGACGTGAACTCGGCGTTCATGAGCTGACGGGCCAGCGACGACAGGATCGTCAGATGCGCGTCGTCGGCGCCCGCCGGGGCGGCGATCAGGAAGATCAGGTCGGCGGGGCCGTCCGGCGCGCCGAAGTCGATCCCGGCCGCGCTGCGCCCGAAGCCGAGCGTCGGCTCCGTGACGTGTTCGCTCCGGCAGTGCGGGATGCCGATCCCGCCGTCGAGGCCGGTGGGCATCTGGGCCTCGCGGGCGGCCACGTCGGCAAGGAAGCCGTCGAGGTCGGTCACCCGCCCCAGGGTCACCATGCGCTCGGCGAGGGCGCGTGCCGCCGCCTCTTTGGTCTCGGCGGACAGGTCGAGATCGACCAGGTCCGCGGTGATCATCTCGCTCATCGCGGGCTCCTTCGCACGCGTATCGCCCGGGGGAAGTGGTGGGCGGGGGTGGGGACGGGGGTGCCGCACTCAAGGAGGGCGGGGTCTGCGGGTGTGGCGGAGGCGGGGCCGGGGAAACCCCGCCTCATCAGGGCCTGTTCAGGGGGTGCGACCGCGGCGGTACCGGCCGTCGGAACAGCTGGGTTCGTCAGAACAGCTGGGTTCGTCATGACACGGGCTCCGTGAGTACGCGGTCCGCGGGGACCTCTGACGTGACGGTCACGGCGGAAAGGTCCAGGTCGGCCGGGCCCGGCATCACACTGCCGGGCAGCTGTACGGCCGCGGCGCCATGGGCGACGGCGGAGGCGAGGGCCTCCGGGCCGCGGCCGCCGGCGATCAGGAATCCGGCGAGGGAGGAGTCACCGGCGCCCACGTTGCTGCGTACGGCATCCACCCGGGCGCTGCCGAACCAGGCGCCCGCGCCGTCCACAAGCAGTTGCCCGTCCGCGCCGAGGCTCGCGAGCACGGCGTCGGCGCCCATTTCACGCAGTTCCTCGGCGGCCTTGACGGCGTCACCGACGGTGGCGAGGGGGCGTCCGACTGCTTCGGCGAGCTCCTCGGCGTTGGGCTTCACCACGTCGGGCCGCTCACGCAGCGCCGCGAGCAGCGCGGGGCCGGAGGTGTCCAGTGCGATCCGGGCGCCCGCCGCGTGAGCGCGGGCGACGAGGTCGGCGTACCAGGAAGGACCGAGTCCGCGCGGCAGGCTGCCGCAGCAGGTGATCCAGTCGGTGTCGCCGGAACGATACTGCTGGCGCACCGTCTCCAGGAGCAGCTCCGCCTCGGCGGCGGTGAGCTCGGGACCGGGCGCGTTGATCTTCGTGAGCGTGCCGTCCGGCTCGGCGACCGAGATGTTCGAGCGGGTGGCTCCGGCGACCGGGACCGGCGCGACCTCGATGCCCTGCGCGTGGAGCAGCTCGGCGACGAGTGCGCCGGGCGCACCGCCCAGCGGCAGTACGGCGATCGTGCGCTGCCCCGCCGCCGCGACCGCGCGCGAGACGTTCACGCCCTTGCCGCCCGGGTCCATGCGTTCGCCGGTGGCCCGGATGACCTCGCCGCGGTCGAGCGACGGGACCTCGTACGTACGGTCGAGGGAGGGGTTGGGGGTGACGGTGAGGATCATGCGCGCACTACTTCCGTGCCACCGCGCTCGATGTCGGTGGCGTCTTCGGGGCTCAGCCCGCTGTCGGTGATCAGCAGGTCCACGTCGCTCAGGTCACCGAAGCGGGCGAAGTGCTCCTGGCCGTGCTTGGAGGAGTCGGCGAGCAGCACCACGCGGCGCGCGGCGCGGATGGCCGCGCGCTTCACGGCGGCCTCGGCGAGGTCGGGGGTGGTCAGTCCGTGCTCGGCGGAGAAGCCGTTGGCGGCGACGAACAGGACGTCGGCACGGATCTCGGCGTACGCGCGCAGCGCCCAGGCGTCCACGGCGGCGCGCGTACGGTGGCGGACGCGCCCTCCGACCAGGTGGAGCTGGATACCGGGGTGGTCCGCGAGGCGGGCCGCGATCGGCAGGCTGTGTGTGACGACGGTGAGCGTCGCGTCCAGCGGAAGGTCCCCGGCGAGCCGGGCGACGGTGCTGCCCGCGTCGAGGATCATCGTGCCCTGGTCCGGCAGCTCGGCGACCGCGGCCTGGGCGATGCGGTCCTTCTCGTCGGCCGCGGTGGACTCGCGCTCGGCGAGGTCGGGCTCGAAGTCCAGCCGCCCGGCCGGTATGGCACCGCCGTGCACCCGCCGCAGCAGTCCCGCGCGGTCGAGGGTCTTCAGATCGCGGCGGATGGTCTCCGCGGTGACCTGGAACTCCTCGGCCAGCGAGATCACGTCCACCCGGCCGCCGTCACGGGCGAGCCGGAGAATCTCCTGCTGCCGCTCCGGTGCGTACATGTCCGTTCGCCTCCGATTACTGTGCGGCCGATGCCCGAACTTGTGGTTTCGCTGGGAGGCTACGCCCGGATTTCCGGAAAGTAAACAGGTTCGGGCGGCAGGTGGACACAAACGGGCATCGAGGTGGGCCCCTCCGCCCGCTCGTTCCGGCCTCGCAGAAGCCCTGACGCCGTGTCATCGCGTCCGTATCCTGGACTGCGGGACACAACTTCTCGGGGGGTGTTGTGGACAGGGACGGTCTCCGCACCTGCCCGGACCACGACTGGCAGCAGGCCGTGGTCCGGGCGCTGTGCGATTCCCCGGTCCTGGGCGACCGCGGTGCCCGCGCGATGCTGGCCGAGCTGATCGGCGACCGGCTGGGGCGGCCGGTGGTCCTGCGGGAACAGGCGACCACGCAGCTGCAGCTGCTCGAACTGGTGCGGTTCTGCGTCCGTGAGGAGATCGCGGCGAACCACGGGCTGTCCGCGCTGGCCGACGCGGTGTCACTGCTGGAGGGCCACAGCCGGACGGCCGACGCCGTCGGCGAGCTCGTACGGGAGCACGTCGTACGGGCCGCGCCCTCCCCCGCCGCGCCCTCCCCCGCGTCGTCCCGGGCCCCCGCGTCGTCCCGGGCTCAGGACGCACCACCGCAAGCCCCCTCGCACACCGACCGCCCTGTTCACCTGTTCCTCTCCTGCGCCGTCACCGACCTCGCATGGGCCTCCTGGATCGCCTGGCACCTGGAGGACGCGGGCGTCGGCGTACTCCTCGACCTCCTCGACGGACCGCTGAGCGGTCTGGAACAGTGCGAACGCGCCCTCCCCGTCCTGTCCCCGGCCTACGTCGGCTCCGCACCCGTCCAGCAGGCCTGGCAGGCCGTGCACCACCGAAACCCCGAGGGCATGGCCGCGTTGCTGGTGCCGGTCATGGTGGAGCCGTGCCGGCCCCCGTGGCCGCTGTCCACGGTCGCGTACACCGACCTCACGGGCCTCGGCGAGGACGGGGCCCGCACCCGACTGCTCGACGCGGTCGGCGTCACCCGCACCATCCCCACCAGGTACGCCGCACCTCCGCGCTTCCCCGGCCCGGCGGGCCGACGTTGACGGGACAGGGCGGCGCGGGCCGCCACAACCCGGCGTTACGGATACGGGAGCGGATCTGCGAGGAGACCCTCGACGCACTGCTCGCGGTCCCCGCGCTCCACGACCGCTATGCGCGCGACCTGCTGACCGATCTGGTGGGTGAGGCACTGGGGCACCGGGCCGACCTGCGGGAACAGGCCACCGTGCCGCTGCAGCTGCTGGAACTGTTCCGTTTCTGCACCCGCCACCAGGACGGACTGTCGGCGCTCGCGCGGAAGCTGCAGATGCTGGAGCCGGGCTGCCCCCAGGGACCCGTCGTGCAACGGCTCGCCGACGAATGGACGGCCGTGGACTCGCTCGACGGCCTGCCGGAGGTCACCGGCTCCTGGCAGTTCCTCGGTGCCACCCTGGGCACGCCGGCCATGTCGTACGCCATGCGGACGGCCCTCGTCCGGACGGCCACCGAGGCCAGGGTCTGCGCACCGCCGCCGCACGCCGACACCTGCTGGCACGACTTCCTGCACATGGCCGGGCAGGGAGCTCCACGGGGCGGACTGCCCCCGTGGATGGTCTACCTCGACCGCGCTGCCGACGCGATGGGCCACCCCGTCGCGGTCGAGCTGCTCGCACGCAACCGGCAGTGGGCCCTGAGCTGCGGCCTGGCCGAGCTGCTCGACCTCGACCGCGCCCGGACTCCGGCGCCACCGCCGGCGGTCAGGCCGGGCCAGGAGTACCTGGCGATCCACATCGCGCCGGACCCGCTGGAGAACGGGCGCTACACGGTCTCGCACTCCCTCATGTCCGACGCGGGCGGCCCGAACTGGCAGCACGGCGACCCGATGCAGCGGGTGCCGACCGACGGGCTGCAACAGGCCGTGACCCGCATCATCAAAACGGTCGAAGGAGGCGGCGGCGACCGGCTGGCCCATGTGTGGCTGGAGTTCGTGCTCCCCTTCGAACTGCTCAACCTGCCCGTCGACCGGTGGCCCCGGGACACCGCCGAAGTACCGAACGTGCCGCTCGCGGTGGACTACCCGGTGGTCGTGCGCAGCCTGGACCGGCTGCAGAACCGGGACTGGTACCGGTTCTGGCGCACCCGATGGCAGCAACTGGGGCGCGACGAGCACCCGTCGAAGTCTGTGTACGTCAACGTCGCGCACCAGAACGGCAACCATCTGCGCGGCCTGGAGGCCCGCCTCGGGGACAACGAGCACTGCGTGGCCCTGGTGCTGAGCGAGCCGCCGCTGCCCGACCACGGCAACGGCCGCCGGGAGCTGCACGCGGCCCTGCGCAGCGGGCTGCCCGTGGTGATCTGGCACCGCGAAGGCCGCTCCACCAAGGAGTTCCGCGGTGTCCTCGACGGGCTCCTCACCGAGGGCCTGTCGCGGTTCCCGGCCAAGGTGGCCGCCTACCGCCGCCGTGCCGCGATCGACGCCGCCGACGACGAGGACGCCGCACACATCGGCCGCCACCTCGCGGTCCTGTGGGACGACCCCGACCGCAAACCCGTGCGTCCCGAGCCACCGTGACCACGGACCAGCGGTACGGATCAATCCGTGACCACGGACCAGCAGTGCGGACCCATGACCACCGACCAGCAGTGCGGACCTGCGCCACCGGTCCGGTCATCGCAGCCCAGTCGCCTTACGGAGGGACGCCGTTCATGCCGCCGAACAGCCAGTCGTGGGGACTGTACCGAGGCACGGGGCTGCCCGGTGCCACACCGGAGGAGTGGCCCCAGGCACCGGCCTGGCGCAGCTTCGGCGGCGGCCCCGAACTCGCCCCGCCACCCGTCGACGACCCGTGCGCCCCCACGGTGCTGGGCACCATCAGACAGCCACTGCCGGCTCCGCCGGACGAGGTGGCACGGGTGAACGTGGCGCTGCATCTGCGCCGCCCCCTGCTCGTCACGGGCGAGCCCGGCACCGGCAAGTCGTCCCTCGCCTACCGCATCAGCGGGGAGCTCGGCCTCGGCCGCGTCCTGCGCTGGCCGATCACCTCCCTGAGCACCCTCCGGGAGGGCCTGTACGACGGCCCGTACGACGGCCCGTACGAGGGTCATGACACGGGCGAGTACGGCGGTGGGATCCGGCTCGGGCCACTGGGTACCGCCTTCCTGCCGTACCGCAGGCCCCGTGTGCTGCTGATCGACCGGCTGGACCGGGCCGAGATCGGCCTGCCCGAGGACCTGTGCACGGTACTGACGGCCGGAGGGTTCGCTCTGCCCGGCGCCGGCTCCACCGGCCTTCGGGTGTCGTCCCACGACGATCCGTCGGCCGCGGTGCCGCTGCCGGACGGAGCGGTGCGCTGCCGTGCCTTCCCCGTGGTGGTCATCACCACCACGGGGGAGCGGGATCTGCCGGCGGATCTCGTACGCCGCTGTGTGACCCTACGGTCCCAGCGGCCCGGCCCGGACCTGCTGCGCGCCATCGCCGCGAACCGGTTCCCGTCGGAGCCCGGACGTCCCGGCCCGGCGCCGGACGCCGTGGACGCCTTCGTCGAACGGGCCGCCGCCGCCGAGGGGCCGGTCCTCGAACGGTTCCTGGACGCACTCCGCCTGGCCGCCGACGGTGTCCTCCAGGCCGTGGCGGAGGACGGCAACTGGCAGGAGGCCGTCGACACCCTCTGGCAGTGGACCGCGCCGGAGGAGCCATGACCGGGCCCGGCCCGTTTCCCGCGGCTCTCCCGCCGGGGCTCCCGGAGGCCCTGCGGCGCATCGGCACCGCGCTCGGCCGCACCGCCGTCCGGGACGTGGCGGTGGTGGCCGACGTGGGGCCGACGATGGGGATCTGGCACCGGACGGTCCACGAGTTCGCCACGGCGCTGCATCGGTGCGGGGCCTTCGGCCGGATCACCACGCACAGGCTGCCCTACGGGCACAGTGCCGACCCGGCGACCCTGCCGCGTCACCGTGCGGGCACCCGGCTGACCCTGGTCCTGACCGACGGCGCGGGCCCGCGCTGGCGCACCCACGAGGTGGAACCGCTGCTGCGCCGCTGGGGCCAGTCCGGACCGCTCGCGCTGATCCACCTGCTCCCGCACCCGGTGTGGCACGCGACGGGGCTGCGCGGCTGGCAGGTGCTGCTGCGCTCGCCCGCCCCGGGCGTGGCCAACCACCGGATGCGGTGGCGGCCCCGCGGCCTGGGCCCCGATGTCCACGGCCTGCCGCCCGCCCACCGCCCCGACGTGGCGGTGCCCGTGCTCGAACTCACCCCCCGCTGGCTGGACGCCTGGTCCGGCCTGCTGGGCGGGGGCCCTCCGTCGTGGCTGCCGATGGCGGTGATGTTCCCCCGCGCACGCGTACCCGCCGGTCCGGCGGCGGCGGAGCCCGTCCCGACCCCGGCGGCTCGGGTGGCGCGTTTCCAGTCGTCCGTGCCCCGGAGCGTGTTCACGCTCGCCACCATGCTCTCCGCGACACCCCTCAGCGCCGGGCTGATCGAGGAGGTGCGGGGCGCGCTCCTGCCCGGCACCTCCCTCACCGACGTCGCCCACCTGCTGGTGCACGGCCTGGTCCGGCCGGCGGACGGCGGGCACACCACGTTCGCGTTCGCCCCCGGGGTCCGCGAGGAGCTGCTGGCCACCGGACGGCGTACCGATGTGGTGCGAGTAGTCGAGTTGATCGGGGATCGCCGGGGATCCGGCGGGGAACACTTGTGGCGACTGCCCCGGTTGCTGCGCGGGGCCGCCGTGCACCGACTCCCGCCGGTCGACGCGGAGTCCGGGCCGTGGCTCATGGCGGAGAGCGCTGTGCTCCACGCCCTGTCCGGGCCGTTCCTGAAGCCGGCGAGGGAGGTCGACGAGGCCCTCGCGGCCGCCCCGGCCGATCGGAAACGCCCGCAGCGCGCACAGCAGCACGGCACCACCACACCCGCACCACCCACAGCACCCACAGCACCCACAGCACCCAGCGATGCCGTCGCCCGGCCCCCGGGCGACGCCGACCGTCGGACCGATCAGGGGAAGAGGAGGCCGGTGATGCCGCAGCAGGCCCCGGCGAGCACGGTGGGCAACGGACGTACCAGGAGCACGCCCACGATCTGGGGAAACATCCCGCCCAGGAATCCGAACTTCACGGGCCGCGAGGAACTCCTCGACAAGCTGCACCAGCGGCTGCTGCGGGAGAAGGCGACCGCCGTGCTGCCCCACACGCTGCACGGCATGGGCGGCGTCGGCAAGAGCCTGCTGGCCGTCGAGTACCTCTACCGTCGTATGGCGGAGTACGACGTGGTCTGGTGGATCTCCGCGGAGCGCACCGCGCAGATCTCCCTGTCCCTGGTGGAACTGGCACCGCGCCTGGGCCTGCCGACCGGGTCCGACGTCTCCTCGACCGTCGCCTCGGTCCTGGAGGCGCTGCGCATCGGCGTGCCTTACACCAACTGGATCCTGGTCTTCGACAACGCCGAAAGCCCGGAATCCGTACGGCAGTTCTTCCCGGCCGGAGGACCGGGCAACATCCTCGTCACCTCGCGCAACCCCCAATGGGCCTCCGTCGCCCGGCCGCTGGAGGTCGACGTCTTCATGCGGGAGGAGAGCAAACAGCTGCTGCGCGTACGCGGACCGGAGATCAGCGACGCGGAGGCCGACCGGCTCGCGGAGGCACTCGGTGACCTGCCGCTCGCCATCGAGCAGGCCGCCGCCTGGCACGCGGAGACGGGCATGCCCGTGGACGAGTACCTGCGGCTGCTCGACGAGAAGCGCGTGGACCTGCTGCGCGGCACCGCGCCGCTCGGCAACCAGCATCCGGTGATAGCCGCCTGGAACATCTCCCTGGACCGGCTGGAGGCCAAGAGTCCGGCCGCGTACCAGCTGCTTCAGGTGTGCTCCTTCTACGCGCCCGAACCCATCGCGCGGACCATGTTCATGCGGATGCCACCCAGTCCCATCACCCCCGAGCTGGACACCGCCCTGGAGGATCCGATCCGGCTCGGCCAGGCCATCCGCGACATCGGCCGCTACTCCCTGGCCCGCTTCGACCACCGCACCAACTCGCTCCAGATGCACCGGCTGGTTCAGGCGGCGCTGCAGTTCCGGATGACCGAGGAGGACCGGGCCACCATGCGGCACGGGGCGCACATGCTGCTGGTGGCGAGCGACCCCAACGACCCCAGCAACGCGCTGCGCTGGGATCGGTACGGCGCGCTCTATCCCCACGTGGTCGTCTCCGGCGCGGTGCAGTCCGACGAGACCTGGGTGCGCAGGCTGGTGGTGAACGAGGTCAAGTACCTGCGGCGCTGGGGGGACTACGAGTCCTGTCTGGAACTCGCCCGAACCGCCTACGACGACTGGTCCGGTCGCCTGGGCGCGGAGCACACCCAGACCCTGCAGATCGCCCGCTGGCTGGCGTTCCTCCAGTTCAGCATGGGCCGTTACCAGGAAGCCGCCGAGCTCAACACGAAGACGCTGGAAGCACATCTCAGGTCACTGGGTCCCCACCACCAGGACACGTTCGCCGCGCTCGGCAACGTCGCCATAGACCACCGCGTGCGCGGCGCCTTCACCGAGGCCCTCCAGCTCTCCGACTCCGTGCACCAGCAGTCCCTGCAACTCATCGGTCCGGACGACCCGGAGACACTGCGGGCCGCGCACAACCTCGGCGTGAGCCTGCGCCTGGTGGGGATGTTCGCCCGCGCCTACGAACTGGACCAGCAGACCTGGCGCAACCGCATCCAGATCTTCGGCCAGGACCACATCGACTCACTGAGCACCTGGCTCGGGATGATCGTCGACCTCCGTGAACTCGGCGACTACGAAACAGCGTTGACCTACCACCGCGAGATCACCGAGCAGGCCACCACGCTGCTCGGCGGCAGCAACCCGTTCACCCTGTCCTGCATCCGCCTCCTGGCCGTCGCCCTGCGCAAGGCCGGCGAGCACGAGGAGGCCGCGGCGACGGCGCAGCGCATTCGCGCGGAGCTCGTACGCCGGTACGGCGACCGCAACCCCGAGTCGATGGCCGCCACCCTCGAACTGACCATCCACCTGCGCCACCGGGGAGACCTGGAGGAAGCACTGCGTCTGGGTACGGCGATCTGCCGGCGGTACGAGGAGACGTACGGCAAGCACCACCCGCATGCCCTGTCCGCCGCAGTGAACCTCGCGATCACGTATCGGCTCCTGGGCGACGCCGCGGCCGCACAGTACATCGACGCCGTGGCCCTCGAGCAGCTCACACAGACGCTGGAGGCGACACACCCCTCCGCGCTGGTGTGCCGCACCAATCTCGCCAGCGACCACTACGCGCTCGGCGACGCGGCCGGCGCGCTGGACCTCGACACCGAAACACTCCGCAGGTCCCGGGAGGTCTTCGACGACGAACACCCCTCCACTCTGGCCTGCGCCGCGAACCTCGCCATGGATCTACGGGCCATGGGACGGGACGAGGAGGCGCAGGCACTGCACCGCGACACCCGCGACCGTCTCCACCGCACCTTGGGCAGCGGCCACCCGGCGGTCGCCCAGGCCGCGGACTGGGACCACCGCGCGGACTGCGACATCGATCCGATGCCTCTGTGACGGAACCCGCGCCGCCCGGCTCGGAACCGGCCCGACAAGTGCCCCTACTCCGCGAGCCAGTGAGCCAGAAGCACCGGATCGGGCGGGGTGGACAGCGACCGGCTGACGGCCAGGGCCAGTTCGGGCCGTTCGATCAGGGCGGTCCCGGCGGCTCGCTCGCCATACTCGGCCAGCGCGAGGCCAAGTCCGGCCCAGGCGGCGGGTCTGGCGACCGGACCCATGAGTTCCTCGGTGTACAGCTTGACCGCGGTCGCGGCGTCGCCGTCCACCAGCGCCATATCGGCGGGGCCGACACCCGGCACCCTCCTCGCCGGGTTCTCCGCCGCGCGCAGGGCGTCGAACTCGCCGGGGGCGATGAGGCTCAGGCGCGCCAGCAGCGCGAGCGTGTCGAGCCGGCAGGCGCCCGAATCGGCCCGCAACACGCGCTCGGGGCGCATGCCGACATCCACGTGCCGCTCCGCCCGCCAGCTGTCAGCCAGCTCCCTCGCATGCGCCGGGGGCACATGGAGGTGGTGCACACGCCAGGTCGCACGGTGATGGGCCACCGCGAGGTGCGCAAGGCGCTGTTCACGCGCTCCCACCGACTCCGCATGCCAGGGCGCGGTCTGTTCGTCCAGGCTGCCGATCAGCGAACGCCCCAGCGGAGTCAGGGCGGGGTGGCCGCGCAGGGTCCCGACCACCGTACGGACAGCGCTCCGCCACAGCGCGTACTCGAAGCCCGCAAGCCCGTCCGGACCGCGCGTGCGCCAGTAGTGCGCGACCCCCGAGAAGGCATAGGCCCCATGCACCAGCCCCCCGAGGGGGCGCGGATCGTCGCGCCAGGGCGCGTAGAACAGGTCGTCGCACTCGTCGAACAGCGGCGTAAGGAAGATGAGGCCGTTGAGCAGGGTGTGCCGGAACTCATGCAGGACGGCGACCCCGAGCTGCGCCGGTAGGACGTCCTCGTCCTCGTCCGGCTCGGACAGCAGCAGGCACCCGAACGCGTCGCTCGACGAAGCCGCCCGTGCGCGCAGCCGCTCGCCCCGCGGCAGCGGAACGACGGAACGCAAGCCCGCGGCCAGGGCCAGGGCGCCCTCCGTGTGATCCTCCACCAGTACCGGCCACATGCGCTCGAACCAGCGCTGCCAGGAAGCGAACTGCGCGGGAGCAAGACGTCCGGGCGCCGTCAGCTGCGGCACCGGTGCATAGGGTCCGAGGTCGTCGAGGGCGAGGGTGAGGCCGACTCCCGCGTGTTCCGCGCGCAGCCACCGCTGCCCCTCCCAGCCCGGGGCGTCGTTCTCCGTCTCGTCCGGCACCGTCACGGTCACGCCGCCCGCGCCGACCCGGACCACCCCGTCCTGCCCCCACACCTCGGCGGTCCCCCAGAGATCGCCACCGACCGTGGCCCGGCCAAGGCCTGGCAGGAACACCCGCCCCTCCCGCACCGGCACACACGCACGGAAGTCCGCCCCGGCGGTGATGAACACGGCTGCCGCCAACTGCCCGAGGAACCCCAGCTCCACGTGCAGCGGTGTCTCGATCTCGGTCGCCGCCGGATCCGGCCGGGACAGTCTGCGCAGCAGGCTCGCCGCCCACACCCCCACCTGCGGGTCGAGGAGCACCGTACGGAAGGCCGCCGGGTCCGCCCGCTCGGCGGCTTCGAGCAGCTTCCAGGCCCGACGGACGTCGTCGGCGTCCGCTGCCGCGTCCAGGATCGCGCGCAACAGCAACAGTCGCCGGCTCGACTCCGCCTCAAGCAGAAATCCGACGGCTTCCTCGTTCTCGGTGACGGAGTTCAGCGCGTCCAAAACGGGGTTGGAGAGGTGGTGAAGACGCATCCGCGGGCCTAACCGCCTTCGCTGCCCGCGATCGTGGACACGGGACGGCCGACGCGATACGTCAAGCGCTCGATCGACGGCCGTAGAACGGCGTCATCAAGGGCCGCGACCTCCTCGAGCGAAAGTGCCGACAACGTGGGAAGCCAGGATTGCGGCGCCCCGGACACCACCGCTTCACGGGGGGTGACGTGTTCCCTCGATGACATTACGTCACCGTATATCAACGTGTGCTCTCAAGAAACGCTGAACCACTCCCCAGCGAGGTGTGCCCGCCCTCCGGCGGCGGAGGACGGGCACACGACCAGGGCGTCGGCACCAGGACGTCAGCCCAGCAGCGCCGGCTCACTGTCGGACACCGGGGCGCCCGCGGCCGGGTTCGCGCTCTCCCGCTCGCCGGCCGGGGTGTCCTCCCCCGCCCCCTCGACATGCTGCGCCGGCCGCTTCGGCAGCGCGAACATCAGCACGAAGATCGCCACCATCACCGCCACGACCCAGCCCAGCGCGTGCTGGAAGCCGTTGACGAAGGCCGGGCCCACCTGGGCGGGGGTCAGGCGGTCGCCGATCTGGCCGAAGAAGACCACGGACACCAGGCCGAGTCCGAGCGCGTTGCCCATCTGCTGCACGGTGTTGATGAGGCCGGACGCCGAACCGGAGTGCTCGCGCGGTACCTCCGACAGCACGGCGTCGGTCAGCGGGGCCACGATGAAGCCCATGCCCGCGCCCATGACGACCAGCGGAAGCGCCATCTGCCAGGAGGCGATGGACAGGCCGTACCGCTCGGACTCCCAGATGTAGAGCAGCACCCCGGCCGCCATGATCAGCGCGCCCGCCTGGAGCACCTTGCGCCCGAAGCGCGGGACGAGCAGCTGCACCGACATGCCCGCCGCGGCCGAGACCGCGATCGAGAACGGGACCCCGGTCAGCCCCGCCCGCAGCGGGGTCCAGCCCAGGCCGACCTGCATGTACAGCGTCCAGACCAGGAAGAAGATGCCGAGGCCGACCCCGAAGACGGTCTGGACTGCGATGCCCGCGGCGAAGCTCTTCACCTTGAACAGGGACAGCTCGACCAGCGGCGATCCGTCCCGCGCCGCCTTGCGCTTCTCGTACGCCACCAGCGCCGCGAAGACGAGAAGGGCGCCGCCCATCGACACGTACCCCCACAGCGGCCAGCCCAGCTCACGCCCGCGCGTCAGCGGGTAGAGCAGCATCAGCAGGCCCAGCGTCACGAGGGCCACGCCGACGAGGTCGAGCTTGAGGGCCTTGGGGGCCTTCGACTCGCTGATGAAGCGTCGTCCCAGGATCAGCGCGGCGATGCCCACCGGCAGGTTGATGAGGAAGATCGGCCGCCACTCCAGACCGAAGAGGTTCCACTCGGTGAGCAGCGCGCCGAGCAGCGGGCCGGACACGGCGCCCAGGCCGACGATCGCGCCGAAGAGCCCGAAGACCTTGCCCCGCTCGTGCGCCGGGAACGTCGCGTGCACGATCGACAGCACCTGCGGCACCATCAGCGCGGCCATCCCGCCCTGCAGGATGCGCGAGGCGACGAGCATCTCCGGGTTCGCGGCGAAGCCGCACAGCGCGGAGGCGATCGTGAAGCCGCCTATGCCGACCAGGAAGAGCCGCTTGCGGCCGTGGATGTCACCGAGCCGTCCGCCGGTGATGAGCCCGGCGGCGAAGGCGAGCGCGTAGCCGGCGGTGATCCACTGGATCTGGCTGAAAGACGCGCCCTCGTCCCGCTTGATCGAGGGAATCGCGATGTTGACGATCGTGACGTCGACCAGGTCCATGAAGGCCGCGGTCATCACGATGGCGAGCGCGAACCAGCGCCGCCGGTCGGCCACGGCCGCCGGGCCCTGCGGCGGCTCGGCCGGACTGCTGAGAGTGGTCTCGGTGGAGGTCATGGCGTGAAGGTAGACCCCTATTAGGTCAGATCACGTCCTAGATGTGCGGCACCCTGGAAACATGACGACGGACACCCCGGCCCGGCTCCTCCAGCTCCTCTCCCTCCTCCAGACGCCCCGCGAATGGCCCGGCGGCGAGCTCTCCGAGCGTCTTGGCGTGTCCCGGCGTACCGTCCGTCGCGACATCGACCGGCTCCGGGAGCTGGGCTATCCGGTGCAGGCGACGAAGGGGGCCGACGGCGGGTACCGGCTGGTGGCGGGCAAGGCGATGCCGCCGCTCGTGCTCGACGACGAGGAGGCGGTGGCGATCGCGGTGGGGCTGCGGGCCGGCGCCGGGCACGCGGTCGAGGGCGTCGAAGAGGCCTCCGTACGGGCCCTCGCCAAACTGGAGCAGGTCCTGCCGTCCCGGCTGCGCCACCGTGTGTCCACGCTCCAGGCCGCGACCACCCCGCTGACCAGCGGGGACGGGGCGAGCATCGCGCCCGAGACGCTGACCGTGATCGCCACGTCGGTGACCGGGCGGGAACGGCTGCGGTTCGCCTACCGCTCCGGGGACGACACCCCGTCACGACGCCTGGCCGAGCCCTACCGCCTCGTCTCCACCGGCCGCCGCTGGTACCTCGTCGCCTACGACCTCGACCGCGACGACTGGCGCACCTTCCGCGTCGACCGGATCGCCGAGCCCTTCGCGACCGGCGTCCGTTTCACGCCACGCGAACTGCCGACGGGGAGCGCGGCCGAGTACCTGCGGCAGTCGATGTACGGGCGCCAGGAGACGTACGACTTCGAGGTGGCCTTCGCCGCGCCCGCCGCGTTCGTCGCGGCCCGCCTGCCCAAGTGGTTCGGCGCACCCGAGCCGATCGACGAGGGCAGCTGTCTGCTGCGTTCCTCCGCCGGGGACTCCGTGGAGTGGCTGGCGGTACGGCTCGCGATGGTCGACTGCGAGTTCTCGGTGCGACGGCCGACGGAACTGGTGGAGTGCGTACGGGAGTTGGGCGGGCGCCTGACTCGGGCGGCCGGTGGCTCGGAAGACGGGTCGGCGGGCGGTCGCCCGGAAGGGCCTGGTGTCAGGGCCGGGTGAGCCCCGCGCGGGCCCGACCGGTCCGAGGCGAGTTCACACGACTCCCCGCCAGGGCACGCTCACACGGCTCCCCAGGGGAAGTCGCGCAGGGCTTCCAGATGGCGTACCGCGAGCGCGACCGGCCCGGCCGGGCCGTCGGCCGGCTCGTCCCCGGCGGCCCAGGCCTCCACCGCCACGCGAACGGCCGCACCGGCCACGGCGGCACCGAGCCGGAACTCCGCCCCACCACCGGCCGACGCACCCGCCCCGCCGCTCGCCGCGGAAGCCCTCGCCTCCAGCACCCGCGCCAGCGTGCGCTCCGCGCCCTGACAGGCCTCGCCCCACACCCTCAGCAGCGCCGGGCTCCCCTCGGCCAGCCGGAGCAGGGCGCGGGCCCAGTCCATGGACTCCGGTCGCACCCCGACGCCCGGGGTGAGGGTCTGGACGACGGCGTGGCGAAGCGCCTCCGGCACGGACAGGTCGGCCGGGGCGTCTCGTACGGCCTCGGCCCACTTCTCGACGCCCGCGGAGAAGAGCGGGGCGAGGCATTCCTCCTTGCCGGCGAAGTAGCGGTAGAACGTGCGTGGCGCGACACCGGCGGCGCGGGCGATGTCCTCGGCGCGGGTGGCGCGCAGACCGTGCCTCATGAAGAGCCCGGCCGCGGCCCGCGCGATCTCCATCCGGGTGGCGGCCTTGCGTCGCTCCGTGAGCGAGAGCCCGGGAGCGGCGGCCGCGCCGGAGCGGACCTCATCACCATCCCCGGCACAATCGGCCGACGACGAACCCCCCGGAACGCGGGGGTCGGACGCGCGGGCCGCGCGGTTGGTACCGGTCACGGACGGCAGGTTATGCCCCTGTGGCACAATCTGCCATCCGGGTCACCCCGGGGTTCAGGTACGGGGTGGCCCGTCAGGCTGCCCGAAAACCACCGCTCCCCGGGAACGAGTCCCGGACCATCCCCCGAACGAGCCCCGGCCGGCCCCGACGAACCCTGCGCAAAAAGGAGCCGAGCCCCGGCGCCAGGGGGGGGAAGGCGCCGAAGCTCGGCTCTGGAGAGTCCCGGCGCGGGGGGGGGAGTGCGTCGGGACTCGGTTCTGGGGGGTCTTGGGGCTGCGCCCCGGGACCCTGAACCCTGGGCCCTGAGGTCTTGTGCCCAGAGCCCAGCGAGTTAAGCGGCGTTACATGGCCATGTCCGGTCGACTTATGGCCGACCTTCGGCCATCAGGTCCGTCAGATCCGTCGAACCCGTACGAACCATACGTGGCGCACCAACCACATGAACCACGCAAACCGCACGAACCACGGACATTCTTAAGCCGCCGCGTCAAAACCGGTGTCGCGGGCCAGCTTCTTCAGCTCCAGCAGCGCGTGCTTCTCGATCTGTCGGATGCGCTCACGGGTGAGCCCGTGCTCCTTGCCGACCTCCGTGAGCGTGCGCTCCCGGCCGTCGTCGATGCCGTACCGCATCTTGATGATCGAGGCCGTGCGCTGGTCGAGGCGGCCGATCAGGTCGTCGAGCTCCTCGCTGCGCAGCAGGGTGAGGACGGACTGCTCGGGCGAGACCGCGGAGGTGTCCTCGAGGAGGTCACCGAACTGGGTGTCGCCGTCGTCGTCCACCGACATGTTCAGCGAGACCGGGTCGCGCGCCCAGTCCAGGACGTCCGTCACACGCTCCGGGGTCGAGTCCAGCTCGGCGGCGATCTCCGCGTGCTCGGGCTCGCGCCCGTTCTTGCGGTTGAACTCGCGCTGCACGCGACGGATCCGGCCCAGCTCCTCGACCAGGTGCACGGGGAGGCGGATCGTGCGCGACTGGTCGGCGATGGAGCGGGTGATGGCCTGACGGATCCACCACGTGGCGTACGTCGAGAACTTGAAGCCCTTGCGGTAGTCGAACTTCTCGACCGCGCGCACCAGGCCCGCGTTGCCCTCCTGGATCAGGTCGAGCAGGGGCAGGCCGCTCCGGGGATACCGCCGGGCGACGGCGACGACCAGCCGCAGGTTGGAGCGGATGAAGACGTCTTTGGCCCGCTCCCCCTCGGCTATCAGCGCCTCGAGCTCCTCGCGGGTCGCATCCGCCTTGGGGGCATCGACCTCGTCGTCGAGGATCTGCCGAGCGAACACACCCGCCTCGATGATCTGGGACAGCTCGACTTCCTTGGCGGCGTCGAGCAGCGGCGTACGCGCGATCTCGTCGAGGTACATGCCGACCAGGTCGCGGTCGGCGATTTCGCCGCCTACGGCGCGAACACTGCGCGCCGCGTCGCTGGTCTCGCCGGTGGCGGACTGACGACGGGCGACGGCACGGGTTGCCATGCGTGCTCCCTTGCGATGGTGGGCTTGCGGGTCCTAGTGGCGGCTCGGACACTCTTCCGAGTGCCCGGCATCCGAAGGAAACAACGACTGGAATCCGGACAGAATTCCCAACCCGCCCCCCTCTTTTTCTGATCATGCAGTACCCTGTGCCGCCACACTGGGAGGTCGGATGCCAACGGAACGTACAGAGGTGCAGGTCAGGCCAGGAGTCGAGGCCGACCTCGACGCCCTCACGGCCATCTACAACCACTACGTTCGTGAGACGCCCATCACATTCGACACTGCCGTCTTCACCTCGGAAGAGCGACGCCCTTGGCTGCTCTCCCACCCTGAAGACGGCCCGCACCGCCTGATGGTTGCCACGGACACGGACTCACAGGGGACTCCCGGGAACGCACAGCGGATTCTGGGATACGCCACATCCAGCGCCTTCCGCCCCAAGCCCGCCTACGCCACGTCCGTCGAGGTCACCATCTACCTCGCCCCGGACGCGGGCGGCCGGGGCGTCGGCACACTGCTCTACAAGGCCCTCTTCGAAGCGCTCGCCGACGAGGACGTGCACCGCGCCTACGCGGGCATCGCCCAGCCCAACGAAGCGTCCGTGCGGCTGCACGAACGCTTCGGGTTCCGGCACGTCGGCACGTACCGGGAGGTGGGCCGGAAGTTCGGCCGGTACTGGGATGTGGCCTGGTACGAGAAGGGCCTCTAGCGGAGGGACCTCCGGATCAGCCCGAAGGACCTCCGGATCAGCCGAACTGCACCGACCGCTTGGCCAGCCCCAGCCAGAACCCGTCGATCACCGACCGCTGCTCGTCCAGTTCGCCCGTGGCGTCCGCCGCGCCCATCGTCACGAAGAGCGGAGCGAAGTGCTCGGTACGGGGGTGGGCCAGCAGGCCGGCCGGGGACTTGTGGCCGAAGTCGAGCAGGGCGTCCCAGTCACGGTCGTCCAGGGCGCGGTGGCCCCAGTCGTCGAACTCGACCGACCAGGAGGGAACGCCGCCCTGGCGCAGTGCGGCCAGGTTGTGGGTGAAGAAGCCGGAGCCCACGATCAGGACGCCCTCGTCGCGCAACGGCGCCAGCTTGCGTCCGATCTCCATCAGCTTCACCGGATCGAGGGTCGGCATGGAGATCTGCAGGACAGGGATGTCGGCGTCGGGGAACATCTCGACGAGAGGAACGTAGGCGCCGTGGTCGAGGCCGCGGTCAGGGATGTCCTGGACGGGGACGCCGGGGGCGCGCAGCAGCTTCCGTACGGACTCGGCGAGTTGGGGGGCGCCGGGAGCCGCGTACCGGACCTGGTAGTAGTGCTCGGGGAAACCCCAGAAGTCGTAGACGAGCGGTACGGTCTGCACCGCGCCGAGGGCCAGCGGGGCCTCCTCCCAGTGGGCGGAGACCATGAGGATCGCCTTGGGGCGGGGCAGTTCGGCGGACCAGGCGGCCAGCTGTCCGGGCCAGATCGGGTCGTCGGCGAGCGGCGGGGCGCCATGACTGAGGTAGAGGGCGGGCATGCGCTCCAGCGGCGCACGCCCCTCGGTGACGGCAGACGTGGCGGCAGACATGGTGGCTACTCCCTCCGGGGGGTTCATCGTAAGACCGATGGCGAAGTTATTTGAAGTCTCAAGCTTCCATGCGGAACCATACTCCCGATTTGTTTAATCTTCAAGAAGGGGCTCGTACAGTGGAGTCCATGAATACGGCATCCGCTTCCGCTGAAGAGCCGCGCTGGCTCACCGACGAGGAACAGCGCACCTGGCGTGCGTACATGAACGCCGCCACCCTCCTCGAGGACCATCTCGACCGTCAGCTGCAGCGCGACGCGGGCATGCCGCACGTCTACTACGGTCTGCTCGTCCAGCTCGTCGAGGCGCCGCGCAGAAGGCTGCGGATGACCGAGCTGGCCATGAACGCGAAGATCACCCGCTCGCGCCTCTCGCACGCGATCGCCCGCCTGGAGAAGAACGGGTGGGTGCGCCGCGAGGACTGCCCCTCCGACAAGCGGGGCCAGTTCGCCGTCCTCACCGACGCCGGTTACGAGGTGCTGAGCAAGGCCGCGCCGGGCCATGTCGACGCCGTACGGCAGGCCTTCTTCGACCGGCTCACGCCCGAACAGCACAAGGCCCTCGGCGAGGCCATGCGGATCATCGCCGAGGGGCTGCAGCCGAAGGACGCGGGCGCGGACCTGCCCTGGCTGCGTTGACGGGTTGGTGGGGCGGCGGGTCGGCAGGTCGGCAGGTCGGCAGGTCGGCAGGGGATGGACGCGGGTCCGCCCCGGCTCCGATGAACTCGGAACCGGGGCGGACCCTGGGATTCGTACGGGCGAGGCGTCCCCACCCCGCGCCCGTACGCGAAGCACCTGAAGCACCGGAGGTACCAGCGGCGGTACGGGCGGTACGGGTGATCAGTGGGCGATCACCGGCACCTTGACCTCGTCCTCGACACCGTCGCCCGCGCCGGAGGCCGCGGACATGTCCGGGCGGCCGGTGTTGACGAGGGTCGCGGCGATCGTGGCCGCGACCACCAGGATGCCGACGGCGAACCAGATGGCGTTGGTGTAGCCGTTCACCATGCCCTGCAGCTGGACGAGCTGCTGCTGCGGCTTGGAGGCGGCACCGGCGATGTGGTCCTTGATGTACGAGGTGGTCGCCGAGGCGGCGATCGTGTTCAGCAGGGCCGTACCGATCGCGCCGCCCACCTGCTGCGAGGTGTTGACCATCGCGGAGGCGACACCGGCGTCCTTGGGCTGGACACCGTACGTGGCCAGGGACATGGCGGGCATGAACGCCGTACCCATACCGAGGCCGAGCAGCAGCTGGGCCGGGAGCAGCAGACCCGCGTAGGAGGAGTTGATCTCCATCTGGGTCAGCAGCAGCATGCCCACGGCGGCCAGCGCGAAGCCCGGTGCCATCAGCAGCCGCGGCGGGACGCGGGTCATCAGACGGGCGCCGATCTGGGTGGAGCCCGTGATCATGCCCGCGATCATCGGCAGGAAGGCGAAGCCGGTCTTGACCGGCGAGTAGCCCTTCACGATCTGCAGGTAGTAGGTCAGGAAGAGGAACAGGCCGAACATCGCGATGATCGCGAGGCCGAGCGAGAGGTAGACACCGCCGCGGTTGCGCTCGGTGATGACGCGCAGGGGCAGCAGCGGGGCCTTGACCTTGGACTCGGTGAAGACGAAGGCCGCGAGCAGCACCGCCGAGGCGACGAACAGACCGATGGTGGTGGAGTCGCTCCAGCCGTTGGACTCGGCACGGGTGAAGCCGTAGACCAGGGAGACCAGGCCCAGGGTGGAGAGGATGACGCCGGGGATGTCGAGCGGCGAGCGGTTGCGGCCACCGGCCGGCTCACGGATGACGAAGTACGCACCCAGGGCGGCGATGATCGCGAACGGGATGTTCACGAAGAACGTCCAGCGCCAGTTCAGGTACTCGGTGAGGAAGCCGCCGAGGATCAGGCCGACGGCGCCACCGCCACCGGCGATCGCACCGTAGATGCCGAACGCCTTGGCGCGCTCCTTGGCGTCGGTGAACATCACCGCGAGCAGCGAGAGCGCGGCGGGCGCGAGCAGTGCGCCGAACGCGCCCTGCAGCGCGCGGGCGCCGAGCAGCATCGCCGAGCTCTGCGCGGCGCCGCCGAGGGCGGAGGCGCCCGCGAAGCCGATCAGACCGGTGACGAAGGTGCGCTTGCGCCCCCACAGGTCGGCGATACGGCCGCCGAAGAGCAGCAGACCGCCGAAGGCGAGGGCGTAGGCCGTGATGACCCACTGACGGTTGCCGTCCGATATCCCCAGGTCCTGCTGGGCGGAGGGCAGCGCGATG
The DNA here is from genome assembly GCF_042959425.1 of Streptomyces sp. NPDC007896. NCBI lineage: Bacteria > Bacillati > Actinomycetota > Actinomycetes > Kitasatosporales > Streptomycetaceae > Streptomyces > Streptomyces sp. NPDC007896. The sequence goes on from NZ_JBIBKX010000016.1 coordinate 269,387, forward strand.
TTCACGATGGTCGCGTCGAGGACGACCATCAGCTGGGCGAGCGCGATGAACGCGAGCGCTTTCCAGCGGTTGCTGTGTGCGTCGGCGAGTTCGGCCGCCGACTTCGCCGAGGCTGAGGTGCCTGTTTCAGACATGGGGATACCCACTCCGGTACTTCGCAGTGAAAAGGTGAGGGAAAGTCACGAGAGCCGGCGGCTCGTCTTCGTCGACGGCCGCAAGCTTCCGGAAGCTTGTCGGACTAAGGACTGGCGCTGTGCGCCGATCTCATCGGTCGGGCTGGTCTGGCTGCTGGTCAGGCTGTTCGCAGATCCTCCACGGTGGCCGCCACTCCGGGCAGTACGGAGCGGGCCGGTGCCCGCAGACCGTCCAGGAACAGCTGCAGATGACGGTGCACGAAGCGGTCGATGCCCTGGCACGCGGTGCCGGGCAGCGGCCGGGTGAGCTGACTGACGGCGATCATCACGTCGCCGGACTCGACGTCGGGACGCAACTGTCCGGCCTCACGGGCGCGCCCCATCAGCGCCTCGATCATCTCCATGGTCCGCTCGCGTGCGGCGAACAGATCCGGATGGTGCTGATCGAAGGCTTCGGAGAGCATGGGGCACAGGGCGCCGATCCGCTCGTCCGCCGCGAAGTGCACGAAGTCGCTCAGCGCCTGGAAGGCGTCGCCGCCCTCGGCGAGAGCCGACTCGATCCACTCCGACGTGCGGTCCATCACCGAGCAGACGACCTCCCGCGCGAGCGCGTCGCGGTCCGGGAAGTTGCGGTACACCGTGGCGTTGCCGACACCGGCGCGGCGGGCGATCTCGTCGAACGGCACCTCGGGGCCGAACTCGACGAACATCTCACGCGCGGCGGCGACGATCCGCTCCCGGTTGCGCAGGGCATCGGCGCGGGGCCGGGGCACGCGACGCTTCACGGGGGTGGCGGTCTCCACGGCGTACTCCTCAGACGTAGGTGTAGGAAGACTGTGGTGCGATCCGGGGAATCCATCCCCGTTTCGCTCGGACACATGGCTAAACGGGGAAACCGTCCCCGGTTATTTCCCGCATTCCCAGAGATTTGATGTGACCTGTGTCACTTGATATCGAGGGGATCGTGGGCGGCCGGGCGCCCGGCGTGGCGGGCGGCCTGGAGTCCGACGTCAGGCGTGGTGCGCGGCCTGGTGTCCGGCGTGGCGGGCGGCATGGCGGGCGGCCCGGCGTCCGCGGTGTTTCCAGGCCGAGCATTGAGCCAGGCTCCCCGCGCAGCATCCTGCGCGGCGCGCGGCCGAGCATCCGGCGTGAGTACCGGCGGAGCATACGACGCGGCTCCCGGCAGAGCATCTGGCGACTTCCGGCAGAGCATCCAGCGCGGCTAGCAGCCGAACATCCCGCGTAGCGCGCGGCCAGGCATCCGGCGCGGCTCGCGACTGGCATCCTCCGCGGCCAACGGCCATGCGCCCAGCGCGGCTCCCGGCCAAGCGCCCGGCGGGGCGCGGGCGGGGGCCGAGCATCCGACGCGGCGCGGCCGGAGGCCCGAGCATCCGACGCGGCGCGGCCGGAGGCCCGAGCATCCGACGCGGCGCGGCCGGAGGCCCGAGCATCCGACGCGGGCCCGCATCTCGGCATCCGCCCCACTCGCAGCTCGGCATCCGCCCCAGCCGCAGCTCGGTAGCCGCCCCAGCCGCGACTCGGCATCCGTGCCTGAGCGTTTGCCCCGGCCCTTGGTCAAACCTCCGGCGCGGCTCCCGTCACCCCTACCCCGGGAAGAAACCCACGTTCGGGCGCTTCCAGCGCGCGCCCCCGCGCCCCCCGTCACAGGGTGATCGCACAGGGTGCAGCCGGTGACCAGGCGGCTGCCGTGAGCGAAGGGCCCATGCATGCAGCCGATGCAGCCCACCAGCCGCCGGATACGCTCGCGCCGCGTGGCCGCCCTCGCCACAGTGACCCTTCTGACGCTGACGGTCAGCACCTCCGCCGGCACCGGTCACCTCCCGGCGGGCTCCACGACGGCGGGCTCCATCGCGCTGGCCCGCTCCACGGCGCTCGGTCCCTGCATGATCAGCGGCGCGATGAGCGTACAGATGGGAGAGGGCATACCGACCCACCCCGGCTACGCCCGCTCCACCGGCACCGTCCGAGCCCTCACCCTGATGGTCGACTTCTCCGACGCGCCCGGCCCGGGCAGCGCACTCGACCGCCTCGCCGAGTTCTTCCCGCAGACCCAGAACTGGTTTCGCACCAGTTCCTACGGCCGCCTCGACTACCGCCCCGAGACCCCCATCCACCACTGGCTGCGCATGCCCAAGCCCTTCAAGGCGTACGGCATAGAACGCGGCGCCCCCTTCGACCCCGGCTACCGCGATCTGGTCCAGGACATAGTGGCCACGGCCGACCCCGAGGTGGACTTCCGCTCGTACGACCTCCTGAACGTGCTGGTGACGCCGAACGCCGGGCCCTCCGCCCTGGACACCGTCCTGTCCGTCACCTTCGCCGGCAACGCCGAGGCACCCATCGCCGACGGCGTCCCCGTCTCCAACGCGTCCTTCGTCTACAGCCGCCAGGACGACGGCTCCGGCTCCTACGCCGAGACCGGCTATCGGGTACTCCCCCACGAGAACGGCCACACCTTCGGCCTGCCCGACCTCTACACCCCGGAGGGCGGAGGCGCGGTCGGCCACTGGGACATCATGAGCGAGGACTGGGGAGCCGACAACGACCTCCTCGGCTGGCACAAGTGGAAGCTGGGCTGGCTCGACGATTCGCAGGTCAGATGCGCCGCGTCGCCCGGGACGACGGAGTACACCCTCACCCCGCTGTCCCGGCCCGGCGGCGAGAAGCTGGTCTTCGTACCCACCAGTACCAAGACCGGGTACGCCTTCGAACTGCGCACCCACGACGGCAACGACGCCGCCGTCTGCCGCCCCGGCATCCTCATCTACAAGGTCGACGCGAGCGTGGACACCGGAAACGGCCCCATCACCGTCTACGACTCCAAGCGCCACAGCGGCGGCTGCACCCGCAGCCCCAACGTCCACGCGGAACTCTCCGACGCCCCCTTCGCCCCCGGCGAGTCCTTCAAGGACCCCAAGACCGGCATCACGATCTCGGTCACGGCGACGGATCCGAACGGCGACTACCGGGTGTCCGTCACACGCCACTGACCGGTCTCTCCCCCGCCCCGACCGGCCGTTCCCCCGTCCCTGACCGGCCTCTCCCCCGCCGCTCCCGGCCTCCGACCTGCTGACCTGGCCGTGCAAGGACTACGGTGTCTGTTCTGAGTCTCTTCGGAGATCCGCGACTGCGTCTCTTCAGAGATCCACAACGGAGAGCCCATGCCATCGAACGTCGCACCGGCCCCCGGGACCGGCACCAGCAGCGCCGCGGGCGCCGAGGCCGCGGTGCCCGCCGAGGCCGTCACCCCCCTCATCCGCGGTATCGCCGTACTGCGGCGGCTGACCGACGCCGGCGGGGTGTCCAGCCTCAGCGGTCTGGAGCGGTCCACCGGACTCGCGCGCTCCACCGTCGACCGGATCACCGCGACCCTGGCGCGCCGGGGGTACGTACGCCTGGACGGCCGCGACGCCGTCCTGGCCCCCCGTCTGATGGAACTCGGCAACGCCTACCTGGCCGCCCTGCGCCTGCCCCGCCTCCTCGACGCGCACGCCGACGCCCTCGCCGACGAGCTCGACGAGTCCGTCTCGCTCGCGGTCGGCGACCAGGACGGCATCCGCTTCATCCACCAGGCGACCCGGCGCCGCGCCATGTCGCTGAGCTTCCGCATCGGCGACCTGCTGCCCGCCGAACGCACCGCCCCCGGCCCGCTGTTCGCCACCGAGTGGGGCGAACGGGAGTGGGCGCGGTGGCACGAGCGGCGCGCGGCCGACCCGGAGGACCGGGGGTTTCCGGCAGTCCCGGCGCGCAGCCGGCCGATCGAGTACGGCGAGGACGACCGGAACGACGAGAAGGACAGGAGCGGCGCGAACCGCACGAACGGCAAAAACGGCAGAGACCTTGTGGACGGGAAGGACCTTGCGGGCGGGAAAGAACTCAGGGTCGGCAAGGACCTCAGGGTCGGCAAGGACCTCACAGTCGGCAAGGGCCGCACGGCGGGCGGGCCGCAGGAGCCGGACGCCGGCCGAAGCGCACGTCGACTTCCCACTCTCGGCGACGACTTCGAGCAGCGTACGGCCGAGGCGCGGGAGGCCGGCTGGGCGCTGGACGACCAGTTGATCGAACCGGGCCTGGTCGCCCTCTCCCTGCCCGTACGGGAGGCGGGCCGCATCGCCTGTGTGGTGAGCGTGGTCAGCCACACCAGCCGGCACACCGCGGCCGATCTGCGCGACGCCGTGCTGCCCCGGCTGCGGGAGGCCGTCGCCGCGATGGAACGGGAACTGCGCGAGGCACGGCACGCCGAATCCGACGCGCCCCGCCCCACCGCCGCCCCCTCCGGCCTCGCCGTCTGGACCGGCGCCTCCAAGCAGGAACTGGGCCGGGAGTTCATCGAGTCGCTGGCCCGGGGCCTCACCGTCATCACCGCCTTCGGCGAGGGCCGCGCCGAACTGAACCTCACCGAGGTCGCCCGGGCCACCGGGCTCGCCCGGGCGACCGCCCGCCGCGCCCTGATCACCCTGGAACACCTCGGATACGTCACCGCGCACGACCGCGTCTTCCGCCTCACCCCCCGCGTGCTGGGCCTCGGCTTCCCTCCCCTGTCGCGGACCTCGCTCGCCGAGATCGCCGCCCCGCACCTCACCGAACTCTCGCAGCGGCTGCACGACTCGGTGTCGCTGGCGATCCTGACCGGCGACGAGATCCAGTACACGGGCCGCGTCTCCACCAGCCGCGTCATGAGCGTCCACATCACCATCGGCACCCGCCTGCCCGCGTACCCCACCGCGCTGGGCCGGGTGATGCTGGCGGACCTGCCCGAGCCGCCGCTCACCGAACTGCTCCCGTTGACCCCCCGCACGATCACGGACCCCGCTCGGCTGAAGGCCGTCCTGGACCGCGTACGGGAAGAGGGATACGCCCTGGTCGACGAGGAGTTGGAGGTGGGGCTGCGCTCGGTCGCGGTGCCGGTGCGCGAGCGCGGTGGGCGGGTCGTGGCCGCCGTCAATGTCGCAATGCACAGCAGCCGCCGTACGTCCGAGGAGTGCGTCGCCGAGGTGCTGCCGGAGTTGCGGGCCACGGTGGGGCGGATCGAGGAGGACCTGTGGGTGGCGGGACGGTTTCGCCGGGTACCGCGGACGTGACGCATGGGCGCGTCCCCCTTCTGACGACCGTTTGAGCACGTGAGCGCCCGTGTCCGGGCCACGGGGAGGTGGTCCGGACACGGGCGGGAGCATGTGCAGGGGGGTGACCCTGGGCGTCAGTGGGTGACCCCCGCGAGCCCGTTCTCCGCGGCCTCGGACCCGCCCTCGTCCGGGGCGGCCTCGCACGCACCCTCGTCCGGGGCTCCGGTGGACCTGCCGTCCCGCATCAGGAAGACGGCGAGGACGGCCGCGACCAGGACTCCCGCCCCGCCCGCCAGGAAGCTCGCCGACATCGCGCTGGTGAACGCGTCGTGGGCGGAGGCGAGGAGGGACTTGTCGCCGGTGCGGGCGGCGACGGCGAGGGCGTCGCCGATCGAGTGGCGGGCGGCGGCCGGGGCGGCGGCGGGCATGTGTCCGGTGAAGGTGCTGGAGAGAACCGCGCCGAGGACGGCGACACCGAGCGCGGCGCCGGCCTGCTGGACGGTGTCGTTGAGCGCGGAGCCCACACCGGCGTGCTCGTCCGGGATCGCGCCCATCATGGCCGCCATCGCCGCGGGCATCGTCAGCCCGCCACCGGCGCCCATGAGGCACATGGCACCGGCGAGCACTCCCCACCCACTCTGCGCGTTCAGCGTGGACAGCAGCCCGAACCCGGAGGCGATGACGAGGAGTCCGAAGACCGCCATGGCGCGGTTGCCGGTCTTCGGCAGCAGGGCGGCGCCGACGCTGTTGAAGGCGAGGGTCGCGAGGGCCAGCGGGGTGAAGGCGAGACCGGTCTGGGTGGCGGAGTAGCCGAGGACGAACTGCAGGTACTGGGTCAGCACCAGCATCAGGCCGCCCTGGGCCAGGGTCAGCAGCACGAGGGAGAAGCTGGCGCCGGTGAAGACACGGTTGCGGTAGAGCGAGACCGGGATCATCGGCGAGGAGCAGCGGCTCTCCCACACCCCGAACCCGACCAGCCCGAGCACCGCGAAGCCGAGCGAGAACTGCGTGCCCTGCTGACCCAGCCCACCCTTGGGAAGCTCGATGATCGTCCAGATGAGCGCGGTCATGCCGACCATCGACAGCACCATGCCGATCGGGTCGGCCTTGCGCCAGGGCCCCTTGGACTCGGGCATGAGGACCAGCGCGGCGATGATCGCGAGACCGGCGATGGGAATGTTGAGGAGGAAGACGACCCCCCACCAGAAGTGGGCCAGCAGCGCGCCGCCGACGACCGGACCACCGACGAGCCCGACCATGGCGACGGCGCTCCAGGCGGCGATGGCCTTGGGCCGCTCGGCGTCGTCGAAGACGGTGATCAGGATCGACAGCGTGCTGGGCATGATCAGCGCGCCCCCGACGCCCATCAGCACCCGCCCCAGGATCAGCGCCCCGGGCGTGGCGGCCTCCATGGCCACCACCGAGGCCGCCCCGAAGAGCGCGAGCCCGATGACCATCACCTTCCGCCGCCCGAACTTGTCGGAGAGGCTGCCCGCGGTCAGCAGCAGCCCGGCGAAGACCAGCATGTACGAATCGAGGATCCACTGAAGGTCCTGGGCACTGGCCTTGAGGTCCTCGGCGATCGTCGGGATCGCCACGGTGAGAACCATGTTGTCGACGACCAGCACCAGGGTGCTGAGGCACAACACGATCAGGATGAGCCAGCGGCGCGGATGACGGTCCATCTGTCTACCTCTCTACCTCTCGAACGGCGGGCTGAGCCGCACACACCGTGCGCTCTGTGGAACACCGTACGGTGATGCGCACACTGTACGCAAGAGAGAACGACGTACGAAAACATCGCCACCCGTACGCACCCTGCGCATGCTGTGCGCTACGGTGGCCGGACCGGGAGAGAGGAAGCCGAATGTCCCCCCAGAAGCAGGCCGAAGCGGAGCCGCCACCTCCCGTCCAGTCGGTGTGGACCCGCCCCCGGGCCGGCCGCGAACAGCCGGCGCTGAGCCGGGACCAGATCGTCGCCGAGGCGCTACGCCTGCTCGACTCCGACGGCATCGACGCTCTGAGCATGCGCAAGCTCGGCACCCGCCTCGGCGCCGGTGCCACCTCGCTCTACCGGCACGTGGCCAACAAAGACGAGCTCATCGAGCTGGCCATCGACGAGATCTACGGCGAAATCGAAATCCCCCGGTCCACCGACCCCTCGACCTGGCGCGCGGACGCGACCCTCTGCGCCCAGAGCCTGCGCGCGACGATGCTGCGCCACCCGTGGATCGCCTCGGTGCTCGGCGAGATGGGCATGTCGTACCTCGGCCCGAACGCGATGCGCCTGGCCGAGTTCCTGCTCGCCCTCTTCACCCGCGCGGGCCTGCCCACGACCGAGGCCGACCAGGCCGCCTCGACCCTCGTCGCCTACGTCACCGGCATGGCCACCAGCGAGGCCGCCTACCTCAACGTCCTCGCCCGCAGCGGCCACACCGAACAGCAGTACGTGGAGAGCCTCTGGCCCACCGCCGAACAGGCCGCCGAGTCCTACCCCCACCTCCGCGAGGGCTACGCCGAACAACGCGGCAAGGATCCCCGCACCGCCCGCGACGAGAATTTCCGGTACGGCCTCGACCGCGTCCTGGACGGCCTGGCAACCCGAATCACCCACTGACCGAACGCCAGAACCCCCACCCCACCGAATCCGCTACGCTAGTCGCCGGGTCTCACCGAGATCCCCCCGCCTTCGTAGCTCAGGGGATAGAGCACCGCTCTCCTAAAGCGGGTGTCGCAGGTTCGAATCCTGCCGGGGGCACAAGGGCAAAGGCCCCGGACTGATCATGGTCCGGGGCCTTTGACATCCACAGCTGACATCAACGAGCACGGTCACTGACGGCCGGGACGCCTCCTGAGCAGCCGATCCATGTGACTCATGGCCTCGCGCTGCGTGTCCTGCACGACGTGCGTGTAGACGTCCATGGTGATGCTGATCTGAGAGTGGCCGAGGATCTCCATCACGACGCGGGGCGCGACTCCGGCCGCGGTAAGCAGGGTCGCCGTGCCGTGCCGGGCGTCGTGCAGCCGGACGACTCGGATGCCGGCGGAGTCAGCGATGCGGGTGAAGGAGCGGTAGACGTTCCGCGGCTCGACCTGGCGGCCGGTGCGGGTGGTGAAGACGTAGCCGGACGCCAGCCACTTCTCCCCCGCCTTGGCGCGTGCGGCGGACTGCCGCATCCGGTGCCAGCGCAGCGGGGCGATGCAGAGCGCGGGCAGCGGGACGACGCGACGGCGGCGGCTCTTGGGGTCGTCGTCGTACAAGACTCCGCGGCGACGCTGAGTCTGCTGCCGGACGTAGAGGACTCGGTTGTCGAGGTCGAGATCAGACCAGCGAAGGCCGATGATCTCTCCCCGGCGCAGACCCATAGCCACGGCGAGCACGAAGGCTGCATAGAGCGGATCCCTCCGGGACGCCGCAAGGAAGTCCAACGTCTCGTCCAGGCTCCAGGGCTTCAACTCCCTGTTGTCCGTGCGGGGCGGCTCGACCAGCTTGGCGACGTTGCGCGTGATCAGTTCCTCCCGGCAGGCGGAGGACAGAGCGGAACGGAGCACTCGGTGGGACTCCTTGGCCGTTGCCGCGGTGGTCTCCTTCTCCAGGCGGACGAGGAAGCGGCGTACGTCGGCGACCCCGCGCGATCAACCACGTGCCTGGCCCGGTCGTGCTCGTGGGCCACTCCTACGGCGGCACGCTGATCACCAAGGCGGGCGTGCACGACAGGGTGGGCGCGCTGGTGTACATCTGCGCGCTTTCCCCGGACGACGACGAGACCTCGCAGCAGCACCTGGCCGCGTTTCCCAGCTCGCCGGTTTTCGAGCACCTTGAGGTCGCCGACAACCGCATCTACCTCAAGGAGTCGGGCATCGGCGACTTCTGCGGCGACCTGCCGCTGGAGGAACAAAAACTCGTGCTGGCGACCGCTGACCCGCCGATCGCGGACCTCTTCGACCAGCAGGTACCCGGCAATGCCTGGCGAGCGAAGCCGAGCTGGTACATCGTGGGCACCCAGGACCGCACGGTGAACCCGGACCGGGAGCGCGCTTCCGCCGAACGGATGAAGGCCACGACCGTCAGTCTCGACAGCAGCCACGTCCCGATGCTCTCTCAGCCCAACGCTGTCCTCGAGGTCATCCGCAACGCTGCGAAGACCCTGGAGTAGGGCCGAGGACTGCGGGGCACGCCGCCTTTGGGCATCCGTGCGCGTCGCCGCCGGCCGTAAAGAGGTCTCGACAGAACTCGGTGCGGTACAGCAGCGAAGTACAGCAACCCCGTCGGCCAGCACCAACCGTCCATGCTTCTCACGGCCCGCCCAGCCAGCCCGACAGACCTCGGTGACCTTCGTGCCCATAGTTCGCATCGAGCGTCGCACAGGTCGGCCGGCGACTTGACTCGACCAGTCAGGCTTCGCCGACCGCGTGGTCTCCTGGCAGCAGGGACCCACGGAGGACGTCAGCGAGTGTGCTGAACACACGCACGTCACCGCCTCAGGTCAGCCCCCACCCGATTTCGCAATCTCCGTTACTTGTCCGCTCGGTAGAGCTTGATGTCCTTGTTGACGAACAAGTGGACGTAGCCGCACCGCCAGCAGATCAGGCCCGTGGCGTTCTCGCCGGCCAACTTTCCGAGCATGAACTCCATGCCGGCGCTGTTGAGCAGGACACGCCGCTCTCGGAACAGATCCCCTTGGCAGACCTGGCAGTTGAGCCAGACTTCCCCCAGTGCTGCACGTACCGGCTTCGCCATCCCGTGAACTCCCCCGTTCTTGCCGTGTGGTCGGAACCGAGACTACGGGGCAGTGCGAGCCGCCCCACAGCCCGCGTGAGCGCGCAACAGGGTCGTCTGCACGGGTCTCGCCATCTGGCGGCCAAGAGTGCGGCAGAGAGGCACACGCGTGCCCTCCGCGTGCCCGGTCGAACAGCAACCAGCGGGGAGCAGCGGGGACCCTCGGCGAGTGCCCCGAGAACCCGCAGCTCAGCGTCTCGCCAGCTCAGCCCTCATCCGGTTACGCGATCTTCCAAACTAACGCTCTACTTTGCCCTTGTACCTCGGATTGCGATCTGACTGAGCGCGCATCGGTATGTCCGGCTATCGGAACCAGCGGAATGTTCAAGGCGGGGCTCCAGGTCGAGTGACAGGGCTGGGGTACGCGCTTCCGGCTAGGTTGCGAGCATGAAGGAGCATCCTGGCTTCGGCGCGATGCTGGCGTGGTCGCTGGACCACAGAGACCTTGGCGTGCAGGAGTTAGCCGACCGCGCCGGCTTGACCGCTGACGAGGTCCGCGCGGTGCTCGCAGGGGAGCGCCCAGGCGCGGGGTTGCTCCGACGGCTCGCGCCCGCGCTGGGTTTCCACGCCGTCGATCTGTTCATCCTCGCAGGGTTGGCAGTCCCGGACGATCTAGCGCCGTTGGACGGCACGGCCACGAAGTGGGTGGCGAGCACAGTGACGGATGCGACGCGTCTCCCGGCAGCGGGACGCCGTGACCTCCTACAGCAGATCCGCTTACTGCCGCAGGAGGAACGGCGTTCCAGCTTCGCCCCGAAGCCGCTCATACCCCTCGCCGGCGGACCGAGCACTTGGGTGATCCGCATGCTCCAGTACCGCAACCTGAACTGGATGGGCATGGCGCAGACGCTTGCATTCGTGACGCCCACATACCTGTCGGCGGCCACTTACGGGGTGATCGGCTCCGGTCGTAAGGAGCTGACCCCGCGCTTGGTGACGGACTTCGCTGTCCTGCTGGGGATCGACGCCAGCGATCTGGCCGCGTTGACGGGCGTCTTTCTGCGTGAGGTGCCGCCCTCTCCGTCCCCGGAAGCCGTGGACGCCGCAGCGCTGCTGTGGGAGGCGCGACGGCTGTCCGCCGTCCAAGCGCGACACGTCGCCGAGCTGGCACGCGCTCTGCGCGACAATTCCCGCGCCAGGTAGCTCGTCAGCCTGCCCGGATCCAGACACCTGCTGGCACCCGGCACGGTCCCCAGGCCGTGCCACTCTCGTGCCAGAACGGACGGGGACTCACGGGGAACCGGGGTCCGCAGGGGTGAGTTCGGCCGACTGTGGTAAGGCAGGGGAATCCGCAGGTCACGCACGTGATCGCCCAACCTCGCTCCTAAAGCGGTTGGCCAGCGGCAACCCGTGCCCTCCGGGTACCGGGTAGGTGGGACCTGGGCAGCGACGTTTGGCTAAGTCAGTAAGGCTCCGCCGACCTCTCGGACCCGCACCCGAGGTGGCCCGGATTCTTAGAAGCTGTTGTCTTTCCGGGCTTGAGGGCTGCGTTTCCGCTGGTCGGGCGTGCCGGGCGACGGGCCGGACGGCTCCCGATACCCACCATGGGCGGCTGGCTGACCGACCGTCAGTTGCGTTCCGCCCTGGCCGCCGCTCCGACCCGACGACGTGATCGCCACCCGGTGCGCGGCGTCCGAACAAAAATTCCCGCGGGCCGGGGCAACCTTTTCGGGGGCTGTGACAACTGGGGGTTGTCCGGACCAGGCGGTCCGGACAGAGGCAACGGCTGAAAGAGAGCACCGAAATGTTCCCTCGTCCATCCGCGTCGTCGGAGGCGTCGCCCGTCGGCGGTCGCGCCCGCCGTCGTCGCCGTGGTCGCCTGTCGTTCCGCTCAGCCGTTCCGGGGCGACGGAAGGGACATCGTGGCCGTCGGTTGTACCAGCGTCGGAGTCTCTGGGCGGCCGTCGTCCTGGCTGTCGTGGGCGGTTCCGTGGCCGTGGTCAACACGGCCTCAGCGGCAGTCGTGGACACGAAGGCCTGGTACGTGCTGGTCAACCGGAACAGCGGCGAGGTGCTGGACGGCCTCGCCTATGCCACGTACGACGGTGCGGCGGTGGTGCAGTGGGGCCGTCACGGCGGGGCTAACCAGCAGTGGCGGTTCATCGACTCGGGTGACGGGAACTACCGGCTGCAGAACCGGAACTCCGGCAAGGTGCTGGACGACTACGGCTGGTCGAAGACCGCCGGCTCCGCCATGGTGCAGTGGCGCGACCGGAACGGCGCCAACCAGCAGTTCCACCTGAATAAGTCGTCGGACGGCTACGTGCGTCTGATCAATCGCTTCAGTGGCATGGCCGTTGAGGTCCAGAACGGCTCCAAGGCCGACGGGGGCCGCGTCGCCCAGAACAAGGACAGGGGCGGCGCCAGCCAGGAGTGGAAACTCGTCCCGGCCGGGAGCATCGACAGCACCGGGAGTTCCGGCAGCACCCCCACGCCCACCACACCGGGCGGCAGCGTTCCGACAAGCCAGGCTACGAGCGGTACCCGCTCGCCGTCGCCGTCGGCGTCATCTCCGGCCGCCGGTGGCGGTGCCGGTGGCGGTGGCGGTGGCGGCAGCTCGGCGACACGTTTCATGGGCAGTAGCACGGTGCTCATCGGCGGCTCGATGTCCGACGCCTCGACGACCGCCGCGCCGTTCGACGTGCGATACGCCTATGTGCACAGCCAGCCCGCGCCCTCGTCGGACTACTATTCGGCATCGCGTTGCAAGGCCGAGTGGTCGAGCTGGTGGGGCTGCTGGAGCGGCGACACCACGGCGCCCGGCTTCTACGTGACCTGGGGCGACGATCACGTGGCCAAGGCGACGTACCAGGGCAGCCCGCGCCCGCAGAAGAACTTCTGGACCTGGTACTCATTGCGCGACCTCGGGGATCTGGCAGGCGAGGGCGACGGTCCGGGCGAGGTCAAGGCCATCAACAGGGCTGACCTGCTCACCCGGTATATGAACGACTACCGCTTCTTCCTCCAGAAGATCGGCAACTCGCACGACATGATCGACATCGAGCCCGACTTCTGGGGCTACGTCCGGTCGCTCGGCAATCCGCACCAGGTCGCCGCGCAGGTCACGGCCGCGAATCCGACAGACTGCGGATCGCAGGAGAACAGCGCCGCCGGCCTGTCCCGTTGCCTGATAGCGATGGCGCACAAGTACGCGCCGAACACGGGCGCAGGGTTCCACCTGACCTGCTGGGACTGGCAGACCGACGTCCAGAAATGCGTCAAGGACTACACGGACCTCGGGGCGAAAAACGCCGACTTCCTGGTCGCAGATGTGTCGGACCGCGATGCGGGCTGGTACGCGCAGCCGGCGCACGGCGCCCGTGACACCTTCTGGAACGACCAGAAGGCCGCTGCCGCGCTGGGGTGGTACAAGACGATGGCCGAGTCGGTGGGCAAGCCGGTGGTCCTGTGGCAGATCCCCGTGGGCAACATGGCGCAGAACAACACCCTCAACCATTACAAGGACGACAAGGTCGACTGGTTCTTCGCGCACATGGACCAGGTGGCGAACGCGCACGTCGCCGGCCTCCTGTTCGGTCCGGGGCAGCAGGAACAGACCACGGTCGAGTCCGACGGCGGAAACCTGATCAACAAGACGATCGCGTACCGCAAGTCGGGTGGTACGGCGCTCAAGTAGGCGCCTGCCGTCGGCCGAGGAGGCCTCGGCCGACGGCTACGGTTCGCCGCGGGCGGCCGTTCCCTGGCCCGACCGCCAGGTTCGCTCAAGCGGAGATAGCGGATCGCGTCCAGCATCTGCCGGCCACGACCCACTCCCCGTCCGTCATATCGGTCGGATACCGGCGCTCACGCACCGGCACCAGGGCCTCCTGCTGCTCGGTGACCAGACACCAACGAGCTGTTCAGGAGGCCCTGCTCGTATGCGCCGAACACCCCGCGACCACCCAATCGAGACTCCCGCTCGACAGACACCGCTCAAGATCGGAAAGACAACAGCTACTTAGATGGCAGGGATCAGTTCCACAGCAGGTCAACTGCGGCACGGAGCCTCCCGCGCCAGGCGAGTGCTCGAAAATCAGCCCACAGAAGCGTGCGCGACCACAACCAGGCATGACGGCGGCTGCTTCCTGAAATGTCACCACTGCACGCAGCCGCTAGCACGCCAACCACCGGGATGCCCGTGATCATCACCAGCACCGGCAGGATGCCGCCCTCCACGCTGACCACAACCTCGCCGAGGAAAAGCGTTCCGGCGACCGCTCCCGCCAGAAGCCGACGGATCAGCCCATGAGAGGTCAGCCAGCCGGGCGCGAGTGCCAATGTCGCGCCGAGTACCAGACCCAGCGCCGCACCCACGAGCAGACTGCCACCCATGAGGATCACTTCCGAGATGAGAGCCGAAGGCACACCGTGCCCGTGCCTCAGCGCCAACGCGACCATCACGGCAGCCGTCCAAACGACGCCCCAGCCCAGCGCGCAGACCCCTCCGACAACCAGGCCGAACCGCAGACCTCGCATCACTACGTCACACTTCACCGAACCCCCCTCACGTCGCCGTGCCAGCATGATGCTCTACATGGCCGCGCGAGGGTCGAGGGGGTCGGGGTCGACGGTCGGTGTTTGACACCAGCGGTTGACACCAACGGCGGCGTACAGCGGCGGTCGCAGCCGCACTCATGCGGACCAGCGATAGAGGTGGATGGTGAGTTGTTCAAGGTTCCCACCCACGGTGATTGACCTGATAAGGGTGAGGCCCTGAGATCGCGGTACACCAGCCAAGTACAGCAACCACAGCAACCGGTCCCGTCCCGCAGTGTCCTTGTAGACCCGAAGTGCGGCCTGTATGACCGTCCTTGACCGATCTATCTAGAGCTACGGACCAGAAGGTTCTGACATCCACGCCTGACATCAACGACTCCGGACGGTGGCGTACACCAACAACCCTGTCCGGCCGTCGCACCAGTCGACTACAGCAGCCGAAGCGAGCTCGGATCGAACTCCTCAAGCGGGTGTCGCAGGTTCGAATCCTGCCGGGGGCACAGAGAAACACCTGGTCAGAGGCCCTTCCGTCCATCGGGCGGGAGGGCCTTCGTCCTCGCAGCACACATATGGCACACATGCGGCTGCGGGCAGAGGTGGGGAGCTGTGCGAGATGCCCGCGAACGACGAGCTGGCCCGGCGCCGGTACGAGAAGCTGGTCGACCGGCTTGAGTCGCTGATG
Organism: Streptomyces sp. NPDC007896; assembly: GCF_042959425.1. Classification (NCBI taxonomy): domain Bacteria; kingdom Bacillati; phylum Actinomycetota; class Actinomycetes; order Kitasatosporales; family Streptomycetaceae; genus Streptomyces; species Streptomyces sp. NPDC007896. The sequence continues at coordinate 284,564 of NZ_JBIBKX010000016.1, forward strand.
CAGGCCGCTCTGAAGCCGGAGTACGAGGGCTACTACGGGCAGCTGATCCTCGGCGCTGACGATCTTGCGGAGATGGGCGAGCTCAAGGACGTCCGGCGCGCCGCCAGGGAAGCGGGACGGCGTCTCGGCTGGAAGACGACCACCCGTCTCGTCGGCGGGAGGCTCTTCGTCCTCGACGAGCGCGAGGTGCCCGAGAGGATCGAGCGGTTGGCTGGGGATGCGGCCGCTGCTGCGATGGACCGGTTCTGGGAGGAAAGCCGTCGGCCGCGACTGACCTGATCCGAGGAAGACGCAAGGGGGCACCCCACCGCATCAGCGCGGTGGGGTGCCCCCTTCGGTTACGGCGCCCCGGTACGGGTTAGGCACACATCACGCGGCGTCTTCCTCCAGGGCTGCCACGGTCTCGGCGGCCTCACGGGCCTTCCGCTCCGCCTTCTCCAGCTTGGCCTTCGCCTTGGCCAGTTGCTTGGAGCGGCGCTTGTGCATCTTCTTCGAGACCTCGTCCAGGCGGTCGGGAAAGCGCAACAACTCGCCTACCTGGCGAGCCTCTTGGCCCTGGGCGGTTCGATCCTCCTAGCCATCTGGAAGGGCTGAACGTACGAGCGCCGCACCACTGAACCAGCTCCTGCGCCCTCTCCGCCTCTCGGCACCATCGCCGGCCAGAGACAGCCCAGCGAGGTCCGCATAGGCGACTTCGTGTGCCTCGACGGGCTGTATCTGCGGATCCGCGACATGCGGTCCGCCGGCATCGCGGGGCACCGGGTGCTGATCTTCGACGGGCACTCCCCGTGGGTCATGAAGGAGTCGGCGACCACGTATCGGCCTGTCGAACTCCTCTGATCCCGGCCCCGTTCGGCCATCACGAGCACTGTCACCTCAGCCCAGCGAGGAGCTTTGCCATGCGCTTCCGCAAGATTCACGGAGCGGGAAACGACTTCGTCCTGTTAGCCGACCCCACTCCGGACGGCGAAAAGGACTGGCCAAAGGAGGCGGAACGCCTCTGCGCCAGACGAACCGGCGTAGGCGCGGACGGCCTCGTCATCAGCAGCCTGATCAGCATCAGCCCGATCGTCCTCGCAGTCAGCTGCTTCAACGCTGACGGCTCAGTCGCAACGATGTGCGGTAGCGCTCTGCGGTGTACCGCCTGGGCCGCGCACCACGACCACGGCTTCCGCGAGATGAGCCTCCGCATGGCGGGAGTGATGCACGAGGCGATCGTGAGCGACGACTCCGTGTGGGTCACGGCCGAAGTCGGCGCGGTCCACCCCCGGCGAGTTCAGACCGTCATCAACGGCAAGCCGACCTGGTTCGACAGCGCCCACACCGGCACCGAACACGTCGTCGCCATCGTGGACGACGTGGACGCCATCGACGCGGTACTCGTCGGACGCCTCATCCGCCACCACCCGGACCTTGCCCCGCTGGGGACGAACGTCAACTTCGTAGAAGCCGCCGGCAGCCAGGCGCTGAAGATCCGCGCCTACGAGCGCGGCGTCGAGGCGGAAACCCTGTCGTGCGGGAGTGGAGCCGTCGCGGCCGTCGTCATCGCCGCCCCTGCGCGGACTCGTGTCGCCGCGTGCCGTCACCGTCCACAACCATGCCGGGGAGCCGCTCACGGTCCGGCCATATCCCGACCGACCGAAGCGGACTCACTGGGTCGGCGGACCGGTCACCAACACCTTCGAAGGGGTCCTCGCATGACTCAGTTCCTCGACTCCAGCTCCGGCCTCGCGGTGCGAGAGGCCGCCCAGACACTTCGCTACTGGCAGCGCGACCGAGAGGGGCTCGGTGTCGCACTCGTCTACGGGCCGGTTTCGGCAGAGGACCGGCTGTACCACTCGAAGTGCCCCGTGGACCAGCGTTCCGTGACCGCCCTGTCCGAGGCCCTGGACCGCATTGGAGCCCGCTGGAAGGTACTGAACCCGTGCGAACCGGACTTCATCACGGAGTTGGCCGGGTACGACGTGGCCCTCTCGAACCTTCACTGACCGTACGGGGAGGACGGGAGGCTGCAGGGCCTGCTGGACTACCTACGCGTGCCGTACTGCGGCAGCGGAGTGGCCGCGTCGGCGGTGGCCGCCGACAAGATCCTCCGCAAGCGGGTGATGCTGAGTCTCGGCGTCCCCACGCCCGGATGGTGGGTGTGGTCCGGGGGCCCGATGCACCGGAACGGTCTGGCCGCGATGGTCAAGCCGCCCTTCGGCGGCTCCAGCGTAGGCATGAGCCTGGTCCGCGAAAGGGCCGACCTTCCCAGGGCGCTGGCGGACGCTGCGGGCAAAGCGGGCGCAGACGTGTTGGTCGAGGACTACCTGACCGGCGTGCCGTTGACCGTCGGATTGCTGGAGCTGCCCGGAGGAGCCGTCGTCGTGCTCCCCCCGCTGGCCACCGAGGCCACCGAGGCGGAGTTCTACGACGCCGACACGAAGCTCGACGTGGATTCCAGGGGCGCCGTAGCCGTACGGGCCGCCGAGCTACCGCCGGAGGTGCTGTCCAGGGTCACCGAGTACGCCACGACGCTGTGGGACGGGCTCGGCCTGCATGGTTCGGCGCGCGTCGACTTCATCCTCACCGAGGACGACGAGCCGTATGTGCTGGAGGTCAACAGCACGCCGGGCATGTCCCGTGACAGCAACTTCGTGGTGGGCGCCGCGATGGTCGGACTCACGCACACGGATGTCGTAGTGGCGATGCTGCACGAGGCGTTGGCCCGCCCGCCATACGATGTTCCCCTGCCCACTCCCGCGTTCTCCAGCACCACACTGACTCGGGAGGCTGCCGTCTCACCGTAGGAGCCCGCCCGCTGTGTCGCGCGTCCACGATGTCCCCATGTGCCGACAGCTCATCGCCCCCGCCGAATGGGATCTGCACGGAGGCTGGGCACTCGGGGACAGGGTGGAATGGTCCAACCGGGCGTGCGGCCTGGCGTCGCTGAGAATGATCCTGCTCGCCTACGGGCGCGAGGCACCCACGGTCACGGAACTGTTGAAACTCGCGGTCAAGCACGAGGTTCTGACCCCGCGTGGAGCACTCCACGCGGGGATCGCGAGCCTGGCGACCGACCTCGGCGTCCCGTCGGCCGCAGAGCCCGTGCCGGTCGAAGACCTACTCACCCGCCTCGATGATGCACCCGTCATCGTGTCCGTGACCGAGCAGCTCCCCGACGACGGACGTTCCGGAGGCCACCTCGTCATCCTTCGCGGCTACGAGAACGCCTCCGACCCGACGATCTTCATCCGGGACCCATCGGCCTGGGGCCAGACGCACGATCGAGTCCCCCTCAGTCGGCTGTCCCCTTCGTACTCTGGCCGCGCGATCACCTTCGCACCCCTGAACAACGGAGAGTCTTGATGCCCGAGGCAGACGGCGACACGACCGAGGCCACAAGCAGCCGAAGGATCGCCGTACTCGGAGAGATGCTGGAGCTGGGCGACGAAGCCGTGGAAGCTCACCGCGAGGTCGGGCGCATGGCAGCCGAGAACGGTGTCGATCTCATCGTGGCGGTCGGCGACACACTTGCCAAGCAACTCGCCCTCGCGGCGGGGGCGGCAGGCGTGCCGGACATCGCGATGGTCGGCGACAACGGCACCGCCGCCGCCTACCTGGCCTCCATCCTCCGCCCCGGCGATGTCGTTCTCATGAAGGCATCCCGCGGTGGACAGCTCTGGCAGATCGCCCAAGCACTCACCGGGCAACCCATCACCGGACTGTGAGCAGACGCCGGCCTGCTGGCTCGCCAGCAGGCCGGGCTCGACGCGGAGGAATTCCGCCAGCAGTCAAAGGCGAGCCCCGCCAGCCCGTGGCTATGCCTTGCGCCTCTTCGTCGCGGCGCGAGCCCCCCGACAGAGTCACAGCAGGGTGTGGCGGGAAGTCGGCCCCACGCGCCAGCCGAGGCCGTGCTGTCGCATATGGCAACGCGATCACGTCAAGGTGCCTGCACTGGCCGAAAAGAGGCGCATTAGTCTTCTGGGGTGCCGTATCAGCCCGAAGAGCCCCTGTTGGTTCCTCCGTCGCCTCGCAGCTCCTGGTCACCGCTGCTGGGGCGGCGTGTGCTGAGCACGATCGTCTCGGTCGTCGTCCTCGGAATCGCGGTGGGCGTAGTGGTGTCCACATCGGGTGTTGACAGTTCCTCGCGTGCCCCGGAGAACGGCCGAGCGTCCGGGCCTGCCTCACGGGAACCCTCCAGCACCGACTCGCACCGCCTGGGTTTCGGTTTGTCGTTCGGCGACACTCTGACCTGGGCCAGGGACGCTGCACTCGCCCGGTCCCTGGACGACGCCAAGGAACTCGGCGTGCGCTGGGTCCGTGTGGACCTCTCGTGGCGCAACATCCAGCCGGATTCTGCCTCGCAGTACGTGTGGACGCGATTCGACCGGGTGGTGGCCGCCGCTCGGAAGCGCGGTCTGGACGTACTGCCGACCATTGGTTACACCCCCCGATGGGCCGCGGCCGCGGACTGTTCGAGTACCAGCCAGACATGTCCTCCGGCAGCCGACGCCCAGTTCGCCGCCTTCGCCCGCCGTGCGGCCGAGCGATACGCCCCGGAGGGCGTGCACACCTGGGAGATATGGAACGAGCCCAACATCAAGCCCTTCTGGCGGACCGGCCCGGACGCCCAGCGTTATGCCGCTCTGCTGACAGCGACCGCACGGGCCATCCGTTCCATGGACAAGGACGCGTATCTGCTGCTCGGAGGGCTTGCGGCCGTGAAGACCGACCCGGCCAAGCAGTACGTATCACACCAGGCATATCTCGCGGAGCTGGGCCGGCTGGGTGCTCTGGATCAGGTGGACGCCATCTCGTACCACCCCTACACCTACCCGCTCCTGCCCAGTACCAGGACAGCGACCGGCACCCGTTTCGAGGAGATCGCCGATACCAGCGACAGCCTCGTCTCCACGCTGCGCCGCTTCGGTAAGCCGAAGATGCCCATATGGCTGACCGAAACCGGAGCGCCGACCTGGTCGCAGGGCGCCGCCGCCGACAGGCCGAACGACCGGAACACCCGACACGTGACACCACGGCTTCAGGCCGAGATCGCCTCGGACACTGTGCCCGCTGCCGCGGCGATCCCCTCGGTCGCGACGGTTTTCTGGTTCTCCTACCGTGATGGCGAGCCGGAAACCCCGGACAGCCGCACCTCCCAGCATTTCGGTCTGCTCTCCTCCGACGGCCGGCGCAAGACGGCTTTCGCTGCCTGGGAGAAGGCGATTCGCAGTTATCAGGAGCAGCAGCAAGGGTGAGACTGGCCGCCGTCCACTGTTCAGAGGGCGCGGAACATGTCCACGTAGCGTGCGGTCAGGGCGGGCCAGGAATAGCGTTGCTCGGCCGCTCGGCGCCCGGCCGCTCCCATCCGGTCCGCCAGCCCTCCGTCGGACAGCAGCCTGGCGCATGCCGCGGCCAGTGCGGTCGGGTCGCCCGGCGGGACCAGCAGTCCTGTCTTCTCGTGCTCCACGACGTGCGGGATGCCGCCGACCGCCGAGCCCACGACCGGCGTAGCGCAGGCCATCGCCTCGACCAGCGCCATGCCGAAGGACTCCGCTTCGGTGAGTGAGGGCAGGGCGAGTAGGGCCGCGGTGCGCACGGCATCGGTCAGTGCCGCGCCGCTCAGCGCGCCGGGAGTCTCCAGTCGGTCCGCGACGCCCAGTTCGGCCGCGAGGGCGCGCAGATCGGGAAGTGCGTCACCGTCGCCCACCAGACGCAGCCGGACCGTTGGGTGTTCCGCCGCCAGCAGCGCAAAGGCACGGACCAGGACATCAGTGCCCTTCCAGGCTGACGAACGATCCATGCGGCCTACGTAGACCAGCGTCGGCGGTCGCCGGGAAGCGGGTGCGCCCGGCGTGAAGCGGTCCGTGTCGACGCCGGGCGTAATGCAGACCGCGTCACGGCGAGCCGCCGCCAGCGACACAGGCGAGACGGCCACGAGGCGCTGGGCACGGGAGAACACCCGGGGCAGCACACTGGTCTCGTACAGCCGGATGAGCCGGTCCGCCGCGCCGCTGCCAGGCTCGCCCTTGTGCATCGAGCCGGCGTGGTACGTGAGTACCGCCGGCCGGGGCCCGGACATGGCGACCGCCAGGTCGCCGATCCCGGGGACCGGAGCGTGCGCGTGGACGACGTCCGCGCCCGTTCGCCGCAGCCAGCGGCGCAGTTGCAGAGGCCACAACGGGCTCAGAGGGGTGTTGGACAGGCGCAGCCAGACCCCGAGCCGTACCACTGTCACACCGTCCTCCGTGGTGACCTCGGTACGAAGACCCCTGTCGAGCCGTGTGGTGATGACCAGGGCGCGCAGGTCGTCGGTGGCGGCGACCGCCGCCGCCACGCGTGCGCTGTACTGCTCCACACCGCCGATCTTCGGCGGGTAGTAAGGGGTGACGACGGCGACCGTACGGCGTTCCCGGGACGGCGGTGTCACACGCACTCCCTCAACCGGGCGGGCAGGGAGAGAGCACGGTCCACATAGCCGGGCAGGTTCTTGTCCAGCAGTGCGCGGTACGGGCCGGGATCTTCCAGCAGCGGTTCGACCAGCGCCCACAGCCGCTCGTGAGTCACGTCGGCGATGGGCAGAACCCAGGAGGAGAGTTCCAGGTCCGCCATGATTCCCCGGGTCTTGTGCTCGTACTCGATGGCCACGCACGGCACTTCGCTGGTGAGCGAGAAGATCACGGAGTGGAAGCGGGTCCCGATCAGCAGCCCGCACTCGTCGTAAAGACCTTTGAGGTCGCGGTAGTCGACCACTTCGTCGACCATCAGTGGCCCGCTCGTGCAGTGTGCGGCGATGCGCCGCTCGCAGACGCGGTCGTCGTCGCCGAGGTAGTCCGTGCTCACCTGAGGGATGAGCACCACTCGGGCACCGGTGGCCTGAACGGCGTCTATCGTGCGCGCCAGTTCGCGTTCGTAGCGGTCCTGGGCGGTGGGGGCCAGCCAGCGGCGGGCCGTGACCCCGACGAGCCGCTCGCCGGGCGCCACACCGAGCCGGTCCCGCCACGCGACGGCGCGCCCGGGCGCGAAGGCGAACCCCGCGTCGACCGCCCTCTCGATGTGCTCCTCGGGGATGCCGCAGGCCAGGAGTTCACCCACACTGACGTCCTCGCGTGCCAGCACGGCCGCCGAGCGGCGCATCACGTGGCCGACCAGTCGCCGCTGGGCGGCCGCAGGGAAGGGGCCGAATGACTGTGGTGCCCACACCACCGGCACCCCGGCCTTCTGCGCCAGCAGCGCGGGAAGCAGTACGAAGAACACGTTCTGGTAGCCGTCCAGGCCGGGCCGGGCCAGCACGTAGCCGCCGCCCATCGACACCACGAGGTCCGCCCGGGACACAGCCTCCGCCTCACGCCGGGCCTCGGCGGGCAGGGCTCGCAGCAGGGTCCGGCGCAGCGGGCGGGGAAGCGCCACGGCAACGGCACCCGCCATGCCTACCAGCGCCTTGCGCATCAGGCGCCGTGGCAGAGAGACGGTGCCGTCCGCGACATACCGGCGCAGGGACCCGATGTTCCGCACCCCCTCGAACTCCGGGTGCGCGGCCGCGTCCTCCATGCCCGCGACGACCACGTCGGCGTCGGGGAACGCCTCCCGCACCTGACGCAGGCAGACGGAGAGCAGGGCGGCGTCACCCGCGTTCTCACGGACATAGGCGTTGATCACCACGATGTTCACAGGGAGGACCTCTCGGAACGGGTACCGGGCAGGCGCGGTGCCACCTGGTGGGAGGCGGCCGAAACACCCGACGGCGACGGCGGGGGGACGTCGGACCCGGCTGACGGAGCAGGCAGGCCCGTCGCGGAGGTCGGCCTTCCGGTCGTCCGGGTGCTGAGGAGGCTCGCCGTGGCGAACACTCCCGCCACCAGGTTGCCGATCGCCCAGGCGAAGCCGACCCACACCAGACCGCGGTCGGCCCAGACCGAACTCAGTCCGATGGACAGAGCCGCCATCACTGTGTTGGCGGTGATCAGCTGCCACATGCGCTGGCTCAGTTTCAGCGCGAAACAGGCCCAGGTGTTGAGCGACACCGGCAGGGCGGCGATGGCCAGCACGATCAGCAGGGATCGTGCGTGTACCGCGTACTCGGCGCCGAACATCCGGAGCAGTAGCCCTCCGCCGACCGCCACCGACGCAGCAGCGGGCACCTGCACCACCGCGATGATCCGCGCCGAGCGGAGCATCAGCTCCCGGAACCTGGACTCCTGATGGGAGACCTCCGCGAAGACGGCCTCTCCGACGGCGGTGGAGACGGCGTTCAGCATGGCCGCGATCTGGAAGGCCACGAAGTAGTAGCCCACCTCGGCGGCCCCTCGGTGGTGCAGCACGATCAGCGGAGTCGCCAGCACGGGTGCCAGATTGATCAGGTTCGAGGCGTGACTGGCCACGGAGAAGCGGAACTTCTCACGCAGTCGGGTACCCCGGGTACGTAGATCGATGCGCAGGCCGAGCCGATGCCGCAGCACGAGCAGGGCCACCACCACCGTCGCCGCGTATCCGACACCGGCGGAGGCGACGATCCCGAAGACGCCCATCCCCGTGAGTGCGGCCGGTATCGCCACCTTGGCGACGCCTTGGGTCAGGCCGTCGATCAGTACGTTGTACTCCGGGATCCGGGCTCCCGTGAAGACAGACCGCACCAGCATGCTCATCGCCGCGCACCCGCAGAAGCCGGTGAACGCGATCGCGGACGGCCAGTCGTCGCGCACGAAGCCGAGTTTCGCGCCGTACCACGGCAGGCCGACCAGATAGACGGCGCCAGCCAGGCATCCCACGCCGGCCACGAGGACGAGTGCCTGACTGATCTGCGCGTTGCGGGCCTCGCGTCCGGCGGGAAACCTGACCAGGGTGTTGTTGAGGCCGAGCAGGCTCAGGGTGGCGAGCAACGAGGTCGCGGAGATCAGGGAGGTGGCGAGTCCGACCTGGGCCGGGGAGTAGAACCGGGCGACGACCACCCAGAACACGAAGCTCAGTCCCGCGGTGACCACCGTGGAAGCGAGCAGGAAGAAGGAACTGCGGTAGATGCGGTCGCCGGAGCGGGCGTGTTTGCGCCGCTCGCCGCCGACCGGGCCGGGGAGGGTGGTTCCGGTCATCGGCGTTCATCTCCCCGACCCGCATGCCACTCGCCGCGGTAGTGCGCGAGAAGGGTTCGCACGTGACTCTCCCAAGTGAAAGCCTTCTCCGCGTGGGCCCGGCTGTAGTCCCCCATGCCGGTGCGTCGCTCCGAGTCGGCCGCCAGAGCCTCCAGTTCCGTGCGGAGCGCGGGCACCTCGCGTGCTACCAGGGACACCCGGTCACGGTTCAGCTGGTACGGCGCATACCCCGGGTCGTCAGTAGTCACCACCGGAAGCCCGGAGGCCATGGCCTCCTGAACCGTGAGCGGGAACCCTTCGGCGGTCGACGGCAGCGCGAAGATGTCGCACGCTCGATACGCCTCGGCGACGGCATCCGGTGGGAGGGGACCGAGGTGGTGCACCCCGGGACGTCCGGCCAGGGACGGGACGTCCCCACCCCCGGAAAGGACCAGGTCGTAGTGAGCGTCCGAGGTACGGGCGGCCAGCAGCAGGTCATATCCCTTCTTGGGCACGAGGCGGCCCACGAACAGCACCAGGACGCGGTCGGCGGGCAGCCCGAACCGGGCCCGTATTCGGGCCCGTTCACTCTCCCCCGCCGGACGGAACCGGTCGGTGTCGACACCGTTGGCGAGGTGGTGCGAGCGCGCGGAACGGGCGCCGTGCGCCCGGACGAAGGACTCCACCGAGGCGTTGAGAGTGAACACCGCCCGCGCGCCGCGCAGCAGGAATCGGCCCACCGTCCCGTACACCATTCGCTGCACCCCTCGGACCAGGCCCGACGGGTGGTCGACGACCGCCACGTGCTGGGTGAGCACATAGCGGGTGCGCGTGAACCGCGTGGCCAGGCCGGCCGCCCATGAGCTGAGGTAGAGGCAGTCGTGGATGTGCACGACGTCAGCCCTGCGAGTCCAGCGCAGTACGACGGGCAGGAGGGCGGGCGAGAAGACGGGGAACGGTACACCGGCGCGGTGTTCCGCTCCGTTCCAGGCCCGTACACGGACGACCCGGACGCCGTCCTCGATGGTGACGGAGGAACGCGGACCACTGGTGAGCACGGTGACATCGGCGCCTTGCGAGGCCAGCCCCGCGGCTTCTTGCCGCACGACGTTCTCGATGCCGCCGACATGCGGCGGGTAGTAATGGCTGACGAGGAGGACTTTCGGCGGACGCGAGCTCATCGGTAGATCACGGCTCCCCCGTCGCTGTAGATGAGATCCCGGGAGTCGAGGACCTTCATCGGGTACTCGTACGTGATGAGGTCGCCCCCGTAGAAGACGGTGACCAGCCCGGTGCGGGTCGGGGTGGTGCCGAGCAGGACGTAGGAGTCGGTGCGCAGGGCGGCCGGGTGGACGTCGGCGAGCGTGGGATGGGTGAGCAGCGCCTGCAGACGGCTGTAGGTGAACCGGTCGGTCTGCACCAGTCCGCGGCCCTCCCTGGTGAGTCGCGCGTCGAGCCACAGGGCGGCCCTGCGCTCTTCGACGTGCGGGTAGTAGATGGTGTAGGACTGACCGGCGTTGGAGAGCTGCAGCTGAGCCGGATAGCCGCCCAGCGCCTTCGGTACCACGCCGGACAGGTCCAGCAGGAGGCCGGCAAGCAGAACACAGGCCAGCGGCACGGCCCGGCGCCCTGCCCACCGCACCAGCCAGAGCGTGGCCGTGGCCAGGAAGGGCGCGAAGAAGAACAGACCCTGCTGGAATGCGCGCAGCAGGCTGTAGTCCACCGAGAGTTGTGGAATCAGAGTGAACAGCACGACCATGCACCACGCGCCGACGGCGATCGTGACCTGATCCCGGACGGGTCGGAACGCCGAGCGCCGTGCCCACATCGCCACGGCGAATCCCACCATCACCATGACCTGGAAGAACAGGGCGGCTGCCTGCCGGAGCCCGCCGTTGAGGCCCTGTACGTCGATGCCCACTGTCTGCAGGGCGCGGCCGAAGGCCGTGGGTTTCATGACGGAAGCCTGGACCACGGGAGTGGACGCGCTCTTGACGTCAGCCAGCGGCAGGTAGTCACCGTCCGAACGCTGTGCTGCGGTCTGCTTCAACAAACCGTCCTCGTAATCCCGCATCCGTTGGGCGGCGGGGACCTTGGCTCCGCCAAGGAGGCTGTAGGCCGTGTCCGACGAGCCGGACTCTGACTCACCGCCTGTCAGCGCCGAGGCTACGGCGTGCAGCGTGCGTTCGGCCTGGCCTCCGGTGTGCGTCACCGGTCCCGCCCAGAGCAGGGCAAGGAGCGCAGGCACCGCTACGGTCCACCAGGTGAGGAACGAAAGCATGCGGTCCTCGCGGCGCCTGCGCCGTACTCTCCCGCGGCCTCTACGAGCGAGCAGCCGCCACGCCTTGTCCAGGAGGAAGGAGATCGCGAGAGTGCCGACGACCACGTAGGTCGTGGAGTAGTGCGACAGGACGATGCCGCCGAGGAGCACCACGAACACGATGCGGCGGGCCCGCAGGGGGCCGCGCGAGTCCGTGAGGACCACCATGGCGCAGCCCAGCAGCAGGAAGGCGATCTCCTGGCGGCCGAGGTACGTCATGTCGGTGAGGAAGGTCGGGAAGACCATGAAGTACACCGCCGACATCAACGCGACCACACGGGGCGCCACATTGCGAACCGAGCGGTGCACGAGGACCGGTGTGCACGCGAACAGGAGCGGCAGGACAACCTTGAAGATCGTGGTGTCGGGCAGCGCGGTGAGCTGGAAGACACTCACGGGCAGCAGGGTGATGCCCAGACACGCGTTGTACGGGTCTGTGTAGGCGGCCACGTCCCAGTGCTCGCCGCCGAGAGCGAGCCGGAAGTAGAGGAACTCCTTCTGGATGTCGTGGCCGGTGATGTACTGGCCGCGCAGCGAGGTGAGCAGCAGCAGGGCAGCGGCCGCGCAGTACAAGCCCAGTTCCAGGACCGGGACCGGATAGCGCCCTCTGCGCAGCAGGAGCAGAGTCAGCAGGGCGACCACGGCGATCACGGCGACCACGCTGACCGAGCCGCCCAGGCCGTTGTTGAGCCTGATGGGACCCGCCACGGACAGGACGAGGGTGAATGCGCCCAGGATGCCGACCGGGCGTATCCCACGAACGCCCTTCAGCTCCTCCCACCGGGACCGGATGTCTCGATGCGCGGCGTCGCCGGCTCCATGGCCTGTGCCGATGGGGCCGAGCGCGTTGAGCACGACCAGAGCGACAGCGGTCGCGATCGTCAGGATCGGTCGGGTCAGCGGACGGTCGACACCGAGCGGAGGAAGCCCGGTGTTGACCGTGAGGGCGACGGCCATGTCGGTGATGACGGTGAAGCCGACGGACAGCAACAGCATGGCGGTCGCGGATGTCACGACGCGCCGGGCCACCGGCCACCACAACACGATGGGCGCACCGAACAGCAGCCAGAGGCCGGCGAGGGTGCGGAGCGCATCGGGCACGTGGGGTACGAGCTGGAGCACGGTGGCGAGGACGACGCCGAGCAGGACACCCGGCCGACGGCCCAGAGGCTCGCGGCGCCCGAGACGGGGCCTGTGCGCGGGTACGGCCCCGGCCTCGCCCGGGGAGGGCTCCGGAGGAAAGGAGCGCGTGACGGTCAGTTCCAGGGTGTCTTTCGTTGTCACAGTCCGGCCCTGGTGTAGACGTCGTCGATCCGCTGGGCGACGGTGGCCCACGCATAGTTCCGAGCGTGTTCGGCACTGGCCTGGGCCAGCATGGACCGGCGCTCCGGGTCGGCGGCCACCTTGTCGATGGCCTCGGCGAGCGCACCGGCCTCCGGTGCGGCCAGCATGCCGATGCCGGCGACCAGTTCGCGTGTTCCCGGTACGTCCGTGGCAATGACCGGTAGCCCGGCCGCCATCGCCTCGAGAACCACCAGGGGCATGCCCTCTTTGTCGGAGGCGAGGACGAACGCGTCGGCATCGGCATAAGCCTTCACGAGATCCTCGCCGAGCAGGCCGCCGGCGAATTCCACGTTGCGCAGACCCAGCTGCTGAGCCTGCGCCATGAGTCGGCCGCGCAGTTCGCCGTCGCCGACGATGCGCAGCCGGACGTCCTGCCGCACCAATGCCATGGCGTCCAGCAGCCGGGCCACGTTCTTCTGGATGCCGAGCCGACCCACATACAGCAGACGCAGCGGCGTCGAAGACACGTCCCGCGGCGGCATGTAGTACGACTCGGCCACTCCGTTGGGCACAACGTGCAAACGTCCGGCGGGCACTTGGTAAGCACTGGCGAGAAACGCCGCCTGGGTCTCTGTCAATGCCACGACCCCGGCCGCGGCACGAAGCACGCGGCCGAACACATGCCGCTTGTAGTAGGGCAGAAGGGCTCCCAGGGGGCCGGAGGCATCCACGTCCAGATGAAAGTGGAGCAGATAGCGCGTTCTCCGCAGCCGGGCAACGACGGCGACCAACTCCGGCATCAAGGCGTGCGCGCAGTGCAGATGCAGCACGGCCTCACGGGGCAGGCGGGCGAGGTGTGCGGCAAGTCCGGGTGCCACAGCCGTGTGTGCCACTTCGACCGCACGGTGCCTGTGAACGACGACTCCGTCCTCGGTCACGACGCGGGGGGCTCCCGCTGAGCCCAGAGCGGTGGTCAGTACACGGACGTCGTGCCGCTTCGCCTGTTCTCGCGCGAGGTGGGAGACGACGCGTTCGAGGCCGCCCAGGTGAGGGGGGTAGTAAGGGGCGATCTGGACGATGGTACGCATGGGCTCCCCGCGATGACTGGTGCGGCTCGATGAGGTAGGACGAAGGCAACAGAAGAGCCCGACGGAATACGGACGGTCAGCGAATGTGCATGCGTAGACGCTGAGGGTGCCCCGTCAGGGTCACCTCGACCGACTCGACGTCTCTTCTCTTGTCCCCCTTGAGAGGCAGCCGGATGTCGATGTCCTTCAGTGCCCCCGGCTTGGTCGTGACCGCGCGTGTGCGACCTGACAGGCGCCGGCCCTTCCCATCCTCGGCTCGTACCTCGACCACATGGCGGCCCCCGCTTGCGCCGTGCTCGACCAGGTCGAGCGGCACGACGAGTTCGCCACCGTCGAACCACGGATCCTTCGCGAAGTACAGCTCTATGTAGGTCTGCTGACGCTCGGTGAAGGAATCTCGCAGTGTGCTGCGGACCGCAGGTACAGCCCAAGCGGCACCGCACAGACCGACCACACCCAGCACGGCGGTGACTCGCACAACCGCCCGGCGGACGGGCGTAGAAGACATGGCCCGCCGCTCCGCTCGCCTCTGTGAGGTCTGACGGAGCGGCGGGGATCCGTGAGGCGTCGTCGTCACGCCATTTCCAGAGACGCTTCGTCAGCATCCCGAGGTGACGGAAGGGACGGAAGCGTCGGCCGAGCCGAACCGGCGTTGTACTGCTCCACTGCCTCGCCAGCACGCTCGGCCGCACGCTCGGCGGCACGTGCCGCACGCTCGGCGGCAGCGGTCGCACGGGCCACCACCGCCAACGGAACCATCCGCGTGGGAACCGCGCGCAGTCGGTTGTCCCGCAGCTTGTGCGAGAAGAGCTGCCGGAGGTTGGCCACGCCGTCAGGCAGTGCGTTGAGCTTCACCTCTCCGCCACGCACCCTGTACTCGATGGGGACCTCCAGGCACCGGAAGCCGGCGCGGGTCGCCGCGTTCTTGATCTCCTGAGAGAACGCCATTCCCGGAGAGCGAACGTCGATCGTCTTCCACACATGCCGCTGAAAGATCCACATGCCGGACTGCGAGTCACGCAGACCGTTGCGGAAGAGGGCTCGGCTGAGCGCGCTCAACGCGTAGTTGGCCATGGTGTGGGACGGCTTCATGGCGTGCCGGTTCTCCAACCCCAACCGGTTCGTGGTCATGAACTCCACCCCCCGCGCGTCCAGGATGTGCAGGAGGTGCGGCAACGCGTCGAACGGATACGTGCAGTCGGCGTCGCCCGTGGCGATTACCTCGCCGGTCGCCGCGTCGAAGCCCGCCTGATAGGCGTTTCCGTAGCCGCGATTGGGCTGAGAGACGACCACGGCACCCAGCGAGCGGGCGACGTCCGCCGTGTCATCGGTGGATGCGTTGTCGACCACGATGACCTCGACGCGCCAGCCCGCCGCTGACAGTTCGTGGTTCGGGATGGATCCCATGACCGTGGGGAGGTTTTCGGCCTCGTTCAGGGCAGGGATGACGATGGACAATGTCTTCATTGAGCTCCCCCCAGGAGCAAACACAGTGCTCAGCGCCGCCGTTGGTTATGGGCCCCGTCGCCCGCCCCCACGGCACCGCGGCACGTGCCCGTCACACGTACCGCTTGACGTCTCGGGCGGCACGACAGTTCTGCCGAACTGACAGGCACGGCAAAATGGTCCGCCCTTCAACTAGTTACGAACTCTAGCCTAGCTCCTCACATTTCCTTTACGAGCTCAGGTAACTCACTTTTTACTCAACGTGATCTAGATATCAGGGCAAAAGCGGTGAAGGGAGTCATCACCCCGTTCGCGCCAGCGCGAGTGTTCGAAGGAGTGACCGATTCCGGACCTCCACCACATCGGCCTGGGCTGCTATCGCACACCGCCGACCTGCATTCACGACCTCCTCGACGACGCCGTCAACCTGCCAAGGGTTTGGGTGCTGCGTGCAGCAACGGGGCGTGTCCCTCCTGATGGTGTAGTCACTGGTCGAGTTGATGCGGTTCCGACTGCGGAGGGGCTGGCGGCCGTCCTCGATGGGTTGCGCGGTGAGGAGCTCGGCCATGGAGCCTTCGGAGAGGTACTGGCGGTCGAAGTCCGGCCGTTCGTCGTGAGGCTCGGCCAGGACCACAGCGGTGAGCCGGCCGACGGCGGCAGGGTTAAGGAAGACCTGTACGACATCGGCCCGCCGTTCGATCTCCCGGTTCCGCGGCTCGAGAGGGTTGGTGGACCAGAACTATCGAGAGGAGTTCTTTCAGGTCAACGCGCTTCTCTCCGAGAAGACTCAAGACTGTACGACCTCATGGCCACATACGGCGTGGCCCGCATGACGGGCAGGTCCACAGACTGCCGGACGCGCCGGAAGCTGACGGCGCCATGATCACTCGCGCCAAAGCAGCTCCCGCCCAAAGCCATTCCACCGACCTCACGTTGGGCCAGCAGCCGCGAGTTGCCACAGCTCCTGCCGCACCCGGACGTCCTATCCTGACCAGCTGGCGGAACGGTCTGGGGAGTGCGGTTGAAGTTGATCTCTCGGGTCAGTGACGACGAGCGTAGTGGCCATTTTGTCCCAAAGTTCTTGCCGATTTCGATCCCACAGGAGCCAGAAGTATGGAATCAGGAGAGTAAAAGCGGCAAGGAAGCCAATGAGCGTCTTCGCGATAAATTCCCGGAAGAACATTCGCCACCATCGGGCAGTCCGGGCTTCCGAAATATGAACGACTCTCATGTGAAGCAGCTGTTTGGCGGGTGTTTGGCCGTATTGGAAGACTATGAGCGCCCAAATAAGCCAGCCAATCAACAACGTACAGACCATTATCACTCCCTCTAGCAGATAACCGCCGAAACGCAGTCCAGCTGTGGAGAGTGTTATTCCTCGCGGCATAAACTGCACCTGGTTGCAAAATTGGCAAGATGGCTCACCCGCAGTCGCTTGCCCGCAATTTGTACATTTTCCCGTCGGTGTGAACGTTGCCGGGTCTACTGCTGCCGGTGCTGCTTCTGGCGGTTGCGGGGGAAGGGAGGCGGGCGGTGGGGATGTGGGTTGGCTTGGCCTGGAACGTGACGACCATTGCTGCCACGATCTAGGCTCGGGGGACGGTATTTCATGCTTCTGTCCCCCTCCTCGGCTCTCGCCTGGATTCGCGGTCATGACCGACTCCCTACTCTCTGGAGCAGCCCGCGATCAGTGCGGTGGAATGGGATCTGACGGCCAGTCGGGTATGCCCGTATGTCGCACAAGGGCGTATGAGGCATGCCGCACCTATTCACAGGACTAGCACAGAACCGAGGTTGCCGCACATCGATCAAGGAGTGCAGGTGCAGTGCGAGAGCCATGTGCACTGTCGCGACGCACCGGTAGACCCAACGAGGTTAGGCTTTTGGTGATTTGCAGCTTCTTACTGGGCTGCTACCCTTGTTATGGATGTTACAGAGCACAACCCCGAAGGCTCGGATGCTCATTTGATTGCCGCATATGTCGAATCACCCAAGATTACTCTCATCCATGGGAGACACTTATGCGCATCAAACAATCGCTTGTCGCTCTGCCAGCCGCCCTGTGCTTCGTATTGACCGGAGCGCTCTCCGCGGCATCGCAGGTTTCGGCGAGTTCATCTACATCGACATCCACGGCCAAGACAGCCAGCACCGCCTCTTGGTCCGCCAGTAATTGCCGACTGGGGCGGACTGATGGGCAGTCACCTACGCTTTACTCTACGGTGACCATCAAAAACCTGGACCCCAACAACACGCACAGCTTCTACGTTCAGGTGGTCTGGGGCACTGGCAGTGACCGCTATGGGGATAGCGGCAGTTGGTCTGTGGGCACGGTGGAACCGCTAGCCACTGCAACCGACGAGCCGTCAGACACCAACCCGTCCGCATCGGTGAGCAGTGTCCCGGACGGCCCCGTAGGATGCCGGATCGCCTCCGTAACGGATGAGAACGGCGAATCTGTGAATAGCGGATGAGTCCGTCTTCGCACGGATCACGGTGGCCTCTCACGCTGCCGTTGCCACCGCCGGTGCTGAACAGCAACCACAGCAACCGACCATGGCCGACAGCCGCTCTCAGGGACCGAACGACGGTCTACATGGCCACCGTTGACCGATTTCTACAGAGCTACGGATCAGTACACGATCGTCAACGGGATCGGCTACGACGCCTGGACGGACAAGCTGCTGTCCGCCAACCCCGCCGGCAGCCGCACCGACCTGAAGGTCGGCGACCTGGTGGGCGTCAAGCGGGGCAGCAACCCGCACCGCTGGTACTCGCCGGACAACGTCCACCAGGTCATCGAGAAGATCACCGACTGGGCTCCTCAGCGGCCTGGCCCCCGGTCCTGGACGCGAAGACAGTCAGGCAGGTCGAGGAGCCCTCGGACCCCTACGAGAAGCGTTGACGCCGCTCGACGCGGGCCAGTCGTATCGGTACGACGGGCGGTGCGTTGGGCTTGCTGCCCGTACGGCCAACGGGCAGCACTGGCAGATGGCAAACCTGCATGAACTTCGTTCGGCACAAAAAAAGGTAGCCGGTTCGAGTGCAAGTTCACGATGATTGACTGCCGTCATGCCGGACGGCGCCTACCTGCGGGGGGGACAGCGCCACCCGGGATGAACCAACACCGTCGATCAAAGACTCGATCCCACTCCGACTGCGCCGTGGGTGCGGGATCAGGGGGCGCCTGGCGGGTCTGTTACCACTTCGTCCGCGTGTTCGCCGGTGACCAGGTAGACCACGCGGCGGGCGACGGACACCGCGTGGTCGGCGAAGCGCTCGTAGTAGCGGCCGACCAGGGTGACGTCTACTGCTGTCTCGACGCCGTGCTTCCAGCGGTCATCGAGGAGGTGCTGGAAGACCGTGCGGTGCAGCTCGTCCATGCGGTCGTCGTCCTGCTCCAATTGGCGTGCCGCGTCCAGATCCTTGGTGATCAGTACTTCCGCTGCCTGGGCCATGAGGCGCTGCGCGAGCTGGCCCATTTCCAGGATCGTGCGGTGGAGGTCGCCGGGTATGGCGGCTTCCGGGAAGCGCATGCGGGCCAGCTTGGCCAGGTGCTGGGCCAGGTCGCCCGATCGTTCCAGGTCCGCGCTCATCCGTAGCGATGTGACCACGACCCGCAGGTCCGTAGCGACGGGCTGCTGGCGCGCCAGGAGAGCGATCGCCTTGTCCTCCAGGTCGCGCTGGAGGTCGTCGATCTTTTCGTCGCCCGAGATCACATTTTCGGCGAGCTGGAGGTCGGCATCGAGGAGGGCGGTGGTCGCCCGGCCGATGGCCGAGCCGGTCAGCCTCGCCATTTCGACCAGGCCGTCGCTGATCAAGTCCAGTTCCTCGTGATACGCGTCCCGCATCGTGTGCCTCCGGCCCCCTTCTGTGCGCGTCTACTCCCGCTATCTCAGCCTTGCACATCCGAATGACGGTGGCGTCACTACCCGTGGCGGTGGACTGTCGGACCAGTCACAAGAGCGGTGGCTCCCGGCTGGGTAGGCGCAGTGCCTGAGGGGAGGTGCACATGCTTGGGCTGGCGGTCCCCATGCGAGATGTGGGCGACGGGCAGAGCTTGCGGCAGCCGGCCGAGCTTGGACTCGCGCTGCTGTTGTCGAGCCTGATCGGCTGGGAGCGGGCGGCCCAGCAGAAGAGCGCCGGGCTACACACGGACACCTTGGTGTCGTCGGTGCCCTGATGTACGGGGATACCCCCTGCTTCCGCCCGACTGGTGCCTGGCACCACCGCCACCACCTTCGCACTACGCATGACCTGCCGAACGGGCGCGGCGCTGCTGCCCCGGCTGATGGGGACGTGCACTGGGCGGAGTTTCCGCATCCTGCTGGTCAAGGTCGAACGGCTGCCGGGGCGGACCGATCCCGCCGTCCACGTGCTGCTTCAGCTGGAGAGCACGGGCGACGCGAGGCGTCTGACTTCCGAACTCTTCCCGGACGACGGCGTGCTGGAGATCGAGACGACCGCGGCTGCCGACGACGAGTGAGGCCGAGCGGACGATGGTTGGCCGACGTGTGGCCTAAAGGGCCCGGGCGACGAGGAGCGCGACGTCGTCGTGGTCGTCGGGGTGGCGCAGGCCGTACAGCAGGAGGTCGCAGGTCTGATCAAGGGGTCGGTGGGGCTCGTCGAGGAAGCTGAGGAGCAGGTTCAGGCGGTCGTCGATGGGGTGGTGCCGCGTCTCGACGAGGCCGTCGGTATAGAGGACCAGCAGGTCGCCGGGGCTGAGGTCGGCGGTGGTGGTCTCGAAGGGAATGCCCCCGACGCCGAGAGGGGCTCCGGTGGGCAGGTCGAGCAGTACAGCGGCGTGGCCGGGGCGGGCCAGCGCGGGCGGCATGTGACCTGCGTTGGCGATGCGGCACTGCCCGCGGTGGGGGTCGTACACGGCATAGATGCAGGTGACGATGTAGTGCTCCAGATCGCCGGTGATTTTGTCCAGGTGCTGGAGCACCGCGTCGGGGGCGAGGTCGAGGTCTGCGTAGGCGCAGGTGGCGGTACGCAGCCGGCCCATGGTGGCGGCGGCGTCGATGCCATTGCCCATGACGTCGCCGACGACCAGCGCGGTCCTGTCGTCGGTCAGGGGGATGACGTCGTACCAGTCGCCGCCGACTTCGCTGGTGGCCTGGGCGGGCTGGTAGCGGGAGGCGAGTTCCAGGCCGGTGCGGTGCGGTGGGTGGTCGGGCAGCAAGCTGCGCTGGAGGGTGAGGGCGGTGTTGCGCACGCTCTGGAACCAGCGGGCGTTGTCGATGGCCACGGCGGCGCGGCTGGCAAGCTCACTGGCCAGGACGACGTCGTCCTGGTCGAACGGGACGGGATTGCGGGTGCGCTTGAGGTCGAGGGCACCGAGCACCTCGCCGTGGGCGATCAGCGGCACCGCGAGATAGGAGTGGACGCCGGCGCGGGCCAGGAGCGTGGTGGCCTCTCTGTCGCGGGCGATACGCCGAAGATCCTGGTCGCCCACGTGGCGCACCAGGACCGGCCGGCCGGTGTGGACACACAGGGTGACCAGACGGTCGCCGCCGTAGGCGGCGAGGTCACCGGGAGGGTCGGCGGCGCGGAGGGCCGGAGTGGGATGGGCCGCCTTGAGTGCCAGCGCGCGGAAGAGCTCCGGGCCGTTGTCCGGTTTACGTGTGCGGCGGCAGGCCAGGGCGGAGTCGAGGACGTCCACGGCGGCCACGTCCGCAAGCTCGGGGGTCGCGACCTCGGCCAGTTCGCGGGCGGTCTGCTCCACCTCCAGAGTGGTGCCGACGCGGGTGGAGGCGTCGGCAATGAGGGCTAGGCGACGCCGGGCCCGGTCGGCCTCGATGGCCGCACGGTGCCGCTCGGTGACGTCGACGACCGAGGCGGCTGCGCCCAGGACCCGCCCGCCGGGATCCTCCAGCCGGTAGAAGGAGAGGGACCAGGCGTGATCGTGGTCGGGGTCGGTCAGGGGCCGGCCCACGTGGTACTGGTCGAGCAGCGGGGTGCCGGTGGTCAGCACCTGGTGCAGGGCGGACTCGATGGTGTCGACGTCCGGGAAGGGCAGGGTCTCCCTCAGGTTGCGGCCGACGTGGTCTTCGGCGGGTATGCCGTCGATGCGCTCCAGTGCGGGGTTGACCAGGAGATAGCGCAGGTCGGGGTCCATGAGGGCCAGCCCGATCGGGGACTGGTTGATCAGCCGCTCGCACAGTGCCAGGTCGGTCTCGACGCGCTGGAGCAGGGTGTGGTCGGCCGCGATACCGAGGGCGTAGACATCCCCGCGGTCGTCCAGCAGCCGCATGTTGCGGAACTCCATCAGGCGGGTGCTGCCGTCCTTGTGCCGGATGGGGAAGGCGCCGGCCCAGCTCCGGCCGGTCTCCAACACCTCCGCGAACAGACCCAGGACCGCCTGCAGGTGATCCGGGTGGATCAGCAGACGCGCTGCGTACTCGCCCAGGGCCTCTTCCGCGGTGTAGCCGAAGAGATCCTCGGCCTGCGGGGTCCAGAACACGATGCGCCCGCCGGCGTCCAGAACCACCGCGGCGACGCTCAGCACATCCAGCAGGCCGGTCGGTCGAGGCCGCTCGGGGCCGGACTCGTCGCCGCTGAGCTGGAAGGATTCTGCTGTCATCCCAGATCCTCCTCCGCCGGCCGCAGAAGCATGCTGACCCGTGCCGGCATCGCCGCCGGAATTCCGACTGCCGGTACCTCCATGCTGCCCCTGGCCTTCGGGCTTGCCCAGGCTGAACAGAGCGGGCGTGATTTGCTCGGGTACCCCGAACCGCTGCAGCGACGCTGATCAGGTACCCGCGTGTGGCGCGGCGATGCTTTGCCAGACCTGGAGCGTCTGTTTGTACCGGCACTTTTGGCCGCACCGGTCCCCATCGCGGCCGCTCTCAGCCCTTTCAAGCAGCCCCGACCAGAACGGATTCAGCACACATCAGGACGGGAAACCCCGCGAACACGCGAGAACTCCGGAGAAGCGTTTTCCAAGGTCAGACGCCTCACGGCTGACGTTTCCGCAGGTCACAGCCCAGCCCAGGGAAAACTCCTAAAGCGGGTGTCGCAGGTTCGAATCCTGCCGGGGGCACAGAGAGAAGGGCCGGCTCAGGAGGATTCACCTCCCAGGCTGGCCCTTCACCGTTTCCGGCGCCGTGCCACACGCGTGCCACTACGTCCGGGCGGAGCCCTTGTCGCCGTTGTCCGAGGGGTCTCCCCCACCGTCGCGGATCATCGCGCCGAGGCGGTCGGCTATGGCCCGATCACGGTCACTGGTCATGTGCTGATAGATCAGCGCGGCCCGCGAGCTGCTGTGGCCCATCCGCGTCATCAGCTCCCGGGTGCTGGCCCCGGCCGTGGAGGCGAGCGTATTGCCCGTATGCCTCAGGTCGTGGAAGTGCAGCTCGGCCGTGACGCCTGCATCCTTCCGCGCCTTGACCCAGTCGTCCCGGAAGTTGCTCCGCCGAAGCTGGCCGCCCTGAGGCCCGACGAACACGTGCCCGTCCTGTCCTGCGGCGGCGTAGTGCTCCAGGTGGCGCGTGATCTCGTCGACCAGCTCACTGGGGAAGGAGACCGTCCGCACCCCCGCAGCCGACTTGGGCGCCTTGTCGAAGAGCCGCCCGTCCTGCAACTCGGCTTGCGCCCGGCGGACCACAACCAGACGGCCGGCCAGGTCGATGTCCTTGCGACGCAGCGCGGCCAACTCGCCGAAGTGGAGCGTCGTGAACGCCGCCAGGACGACGAGCAGCCGGTAACGCGGCCCAATCGCATCAGCCACCCCGAAGACTTCCGTCACCGACAACACGGGCCGCTCAGGCACGTCATAGCTGTCCGCGCCTTTGATCCGGCAGGGGTTGCGCCGAATCATCTCGTCGTCCACCGCCGTGTTCATCAGGGCCCGCAACAGTTGGTACGCCTTGACCACTGTGGGCTCCCCCACTCCCGCCGCAAGGAGCTTGCCGCGCCAGCTCCGCACCCGGGCGGTCGTGACGTCGGCGATGGAGCCCGCGCCGAAAGTGGGGATGATGTGCAGCCGCACCACCGACTCGTTCCGCTCACGGGTACGGTCGGCCAGCTTGCGGTCCCGAAGCCATGCCGTGGCGTAGTCGGCGAAGTTCACCGCTGCGGCGTCCGGGTCCGCCCACTGACCGCGCGTGATGTCCGCCTCGATGTGCGTGAGTGCGACCTGCGCATCGGTCTTGGTCGCGTACGTCTTCTCAGCAGGGCGCAGGAGGCCGGTCTCCGGATCGCGGTAGCGCACCTGCCATCGGCCGGAGGTGAGCTGACGGACGGACCCGAAGTTTCTGCGGTTGCCTTTCTGCTGCGGTTCCCAGTCAGCCACGCTGACCAACCAGAAGCCGAACAGCATCACAACCACGCCGAACACCTTCACCGCCAAGCCGAGGTGTGGCGTGTTGGTCAAAGAATCGCTAACCAGTTACACGGTAAACCGCAAGCGGACGGTCTTTCAGGTGCTCCGGCTCGGATGCCGCGCGAAACACACGGCCAACTGGGAACTCACGTGTCCGCCCCTCCATCCTCCTAATCACGAGTCCCGAAGCCGCACCGATCCGCGACCAGGCGGCCGGGACCCATCACAGGGGGAAGGAACCCGACTCTTGCGCAACAAGTTCGGCCGTACGATCACCGGCGCAGCAGTGCTCGCCCTCACCGCCACCGGCGCCATCACAGGAACAGCGAACGCCACCACAGACGTTCCCGGCACTTCGGGCGCCATCACAGGAACAGCAAACGCCGCCACAGACTCTGCCGACAATGCCTCCGCAGACGTTGCCGACAGCCCCTCCATAGATCTTCCCGACAACTTCTCCGCAGCCGTTCCCGACGCGGCGTGGACCGCGAACGGTTGGCCCGCACCTTCAGCCGATCCGCACCTTCCTGACGCGAACGGCAAAATCGCCGCCGACCAGGAGGAGGAGCCGCAGCCGCTCATCGATGAAGGCATCTACGGCCCTGACGCCAACCCGACGTCCACGTCCGCAGATTCAGCCGATTCGGCAGCCGCAGCCGCAGCGATCAGCGGCGACGGAACGGCCAACTGGGCATACAACAACCTGGACACCAGGTGGGAGTACAGGACCGACTGCGCGAACTTCGTCTCCAAGGCCCTGTACCACGGGGGCGGGATGAAGATGCGCCCCGGCGGCCGCAAGGCGGACAATGCCTGGTGGCAGGGCAGGTATGGGTTCGGTAAGAGCTGGAGTTGGACGAGCGCGGACTACCTCCGGCGGCACGTGACCAAGTGGCGGAATTCCGCGATGATTCCGCACGAGTACAACGCCAAGGTGGGGGACCTCGTCTTCTTCAAGTGGAAGAGGGAGAGGATTTACAACCACGTGGCGATCGTCTCAGCCATGGTGCAAGGGCACGCGAGGATCGTGCAGCACGGCCTGAAGAATGAGACCACTCTCAACGAGGTGATCAATCGGTACAGTCACTCCTCGAACCCGATCGAGAAGGTCACGATCGTCAGGCCCAAGACCCGTAGTTAGCAAGGATGTGAGATGCCCAGGTTGAAGCAGAGCCATACGGCGGCCGGATGGCTGGCAACAGCAGTGTTGCTGACGTCTGGATGTGCTGTCCTCGACAGCAGCTCTGCTGATGCCAGAGGGCCGGGCGCGTCCTACGAGCAGGCGTACGCCGACCACGAGCCGTTGCACGTGGTCGGCTACCCCTCCACCGGCTCTCTGCTGGTGGTGCAAAAGCTCGTGTGGGACATCGCCGATGGCAAAACGGATGAACTTCGCAAGCTGGCGACCAGCGACAGCAACGAGACGGACGCCCGGAAGACCGCCGAGAACTGGATCAAGGGCTTCGGTGCCGGCGCCCGTCGCCATGTGACAGGCGATTTCTATGACGATGGCTCAGAGCGCCAAGTCGTGGTCCTGTACTTCCATGACACCCGCCAGGTCAAAGAGTTCACCGTTCGGCTCGATGGCGACGCGGGCAAGGAGGACTGGCGGGTTCTGATGAAGTCGGCCGATTTCAAGGACGCAACCCATGCTCCCAACTGGGCGCCGAAGGAGCCGGGAGGAACCGGCTCCAGAATGAAGAACAGCAACTGATCGCATGAGCACCCCGGGCCCCCGCCCTCCGGAACGAGCCGGAGGGCGGGGGCTCGTCATCTCCCATGTCACGGCGCCCTGCGCCCCCTGGTGCGCGACAGCGCCAATCCTCCGACCGGGCGCTGACCTGCTGTTTGTCTCGCAATGGTGGTCCACGCCTGGTCCACACGCAGTGATCCACAACGCTACACAGCCGGATCAAGGTGAGACAGGACCCACGCAGATGGGGTGCCCCTCGGTGAGAGACACCCCATCTGACCAGCAGGTCTATGACCTCGGCGGAGGCGGTGGGATTTGAACCCACGGTGACATCGCTGCCACGACGGTTTTCAAGACCGCTGACCAAGCTGACGCGGCCCTTGAAACTCCACCGACCTCGCATCGCGAATGCTTCGCCGATGTCACACTGAGCGAACTCGGCATTGCCCAAAAAGTACGCAGCTCACCACCACATAGCCCACCAGCCCAAGCGAGCCGCGCACCATGAAATCTGCCCACAGTCCCCTGAATGCCCTGGCACTCTTGACGTGAAGGACTGCCCCCAGGACCAGGGCAGTGAGGGTACCCGCAATCACCAGGGCTATCGCATAGGTGACCAAGCCACCACGATTCCGCCCCAGCCAGGTACCCAGCAGTCCAGAGGGAATCTGCACGACCACGTGGAAGCCCACGCAAGCGAACAGCAGCGCAGCAAGGATCATGAAAGGGGGTACATCTGCCGTGGGATCGTCGGCCGGTGCTGCGCCGTAGGCGTCGAGAGCCCAGGCCGGAGGTATCAAGAAGGTGAACAGCAAGATCACACCGCTCACGTGCATGGCCCCAAGGTGGAGTGCAACTTGGCGGAGGCCCCCTCTCCACTCGCGTCGGAGCTGACTGGCCATACCCATCTTCATGCGCCCCCTTGGTGTTCGCCAGTTACACCAACTGCTCCGGACGGCAGAGTACATTGGGCCTTCGCGGGGTCGTGAAAGGGCACTCTCCAGAGCTCCGGATCAGAAGTTCTCCGTGCCACACCCGTGCCAGATCCAGCGGGGAACCACGGGGAACAGCGGTGGCCGGCGGGGGACTGATCCTCTGTCCGCCCACGTGGACGTTTCGCAGGTCAGAGCGGCACTCGCCCCACCTCGCTCCTAAAGCGGTGGTCCCGTCCAGGCACCCTCTCTACCCTGTCCGCATGTGCCGATACGCGACCCCTTACAAACCGCACTTCGTGTGTCTGGCGTGCCGGTCGTCGTTCAAGCAGAGCCCGCGGCCGCCGCGGGCGCATCCGTGCCCACGCTGCCGTACCCCGATGATCAATGCTGGGTTCGACCTTGCTGTCCCTCGCCGTAGAGACAAGAGCGCTTGGGAGGCACTTGAGGCCACGCTGAGTGCCGGCCTCACCTTCCACTCGTGCGGTTGCGGCGGCCCCGGCTACCGACCGCGCTCGACCGCAGAGGTCCGGGAGCGACGCCGGGCGGCGAGG
>NZ_JBIBKX010000017.1:0-235588 GCF_042959425.1 Streptomyces sp. NPDC007896
ACCTGTGTCATCTGGTCGCTGCGGGACCAGCCAGGCTGCCAGGGCCGCCGCCACGATCAGGAATGTGGTTCCGGCGATCAGCCGGCCGCGCCTACCTGGAGTAGAAGACACCAGCGTGCCCACTGCTGAGCGAACCATTCTTGCCCCAGATCCAGTGCTTGCCGGGCTGGTTTCCGAACGTGCTCCTCTGCCTGTGGCTGCTGTCGTAGCCGGTCTTCGCGCCGAGCGAGATACCGAATGCACGCACCGCGCCGCCGAACTTCACGGAACTGCCGTGAGCAAGCGAAAGGGTGCTGCC
This sequence comes from Streptomyces sp. NPDC007896, assembly GCF_042959425.1. Classification (NCBI taxonomy): domain Bacteria; kingdom Bacillati; phylum Actinomycetota; class Actinomycetes; order Kitasatosporales; family Streptomycetaceae; genus Streptomyces; species Streptomyces sp. NPDC007896. The sequence goes on from NZ_JBIBKX010000017.1 coordinate 299, forward strand.
ACCCCCCTGAAGGTAGGCCCGGTTGGCCGACGGGGACTTCTTGAAGTTCTCCGAGCCGTCCTTCGACGACACGTCCTTGCCGACCTTGCCCACCGCGCCGCCGGCCGGTATGTGGTACCTGCTTGCCTCGATCTTGTACCAGGTGGAGCGCACCGTGTCGGCCGGGAGGGGGCCGAGGTCCGACGCCGTGCGGATGACCTCCGGGCGTTCTGGACCGGCGGCGCAGATCGCCGCCAGCACCACCACGGCACTCAGCCGCCACCCCCGACTCGTCATGCGAAGGATGCTAGCGGGCGGCGTGCAGCGGTCGGCCGTGGCCCCCGACAAGAACGCCAAGGCCGTCGGCTCGGTGGAGGGCGTCTTCTCCGCGGCCGCGCACCAACTCCTCGCCGACGAGGCGCTCTACAGCGCCGGCGGCCGCTGCGGGACGTCCTTCCGGCTCGCCCTGGCCCTCCGGTCGCTCGTCCATTTGAAAAACTCCTCGACCGCCTGGACGGAATGCGTGGCGTACGTGTCAGCCGGCCAGCATCACGCCCAGTAGCAGCAGGAGCGTCACCGGCAGAAGTGTGATCAACAGTGCCGCTCCACTCGCCAGGATGCGGAACGTTCTGAACGAGCGGCGGTGGGGCAGGGCCCAGGCCACGGCGAACAGGGCGAGGGCCCAGTAGAGAACTGCTCCGTATTGGCCCATGCCCGCCTGCGCCCGGATCGCGCGGTACTCCAGGGCGAGGACCGGCAGGCCGAGCGCGGATGCCACCAGGGGGACCCTCCACCAGGTCGGGTGGTCTGCTCGGCGCTGAGGCGCGGTGTTCTGCGTCGTCATGAGAACCACTTCATCAGCGCCGGCCGCCACGGGCATCGGGGCGCGTACTCATGTGCAAGGCGGGTTCCGTCTGAGTAGGGAGCCCATGTCGAGGCCCGGAGGAGCGGCTCGCCGTGCGCGGACATACCGGCTCAGGCCGTGTCGCCGTTGTCCGTCGGGGGCGCCGAAGACGCAGGGTCACGGACGAGTTCCTGGACGGTCCGCCTCCCCTCCTACGGCATCGCTCTGCCAGCAACCTGTGGAGCTGGCGGCCACCACGCTCTGCACCCGCCTGGAGCCCCAACTCCTGGACGCTGCCGAGGAGTGCAACGGTCATGCCGTGGTCTCGCAGGCCGGGGCCGTGCTGCTGATGGAGACGGTCCGCAAGAGCGGTGTAGGTGCTGCGTAGTCGGCGGCGCTCGCACCGTGGAGCAAGCCGCGGACGGTGCACGACCCGGGCGAGATCCTGCTGGATCTTGCGCTCGCGACCGCCCTGGGCAGGGACTGCCTGGCCGATATCACGATGCTGCGAGCCGAACCAGCCCTGTTCGGGCCGGTGGCCTCTGACCCGACGGTCTCCCGCCCCGGTCGGCACGCTCGCCACAGCGGGCTCCCGGGCACTGGCCGCCATCCGCCGGCCCTGCCGAACTCCCGACTACCTCACCATCACCTGGCTCTACATGGACACCGGAGAATACGAGCCCGGGGTGACGACCGGGACACGCCGACGGGCCTGCAACCTTGAGGCGTACACCGGCTGGACCAGCGGCCGGGATGCACTTCCGGGTGCGGGTGGATATCGCGGATTCACCCGCACCCTCTCCGTCTGAAAGGTTGTTGCATGTGGGTTCAGCGAGTGATCGAACTGACCGGGTGGGAGCCGCTCGGGATCTCCGTCGACTGGGCGGCGATCGAGGGAGAACTGTGGGTCCCGCTGCCGACGGACTACAAGGAGCTCTACGAGGTATTCGGCGGCGGCGTCTTCAGTGATTCCGTCTACTTTCTGGGGCGCGGTGAGGGCCTCGCGTTCGACTTCCTGACACAATGGCGGGTCTCCCTGTCGGTCGACCAGGACCGCAAGCTCGGAGGCGTCTCCGCCGTCGAGCCCTATGCGATCTACGCGCCCGGCGGCAAGGGGCTGGTCCACTGGGGCTCCACCGAATGGGCCGACGAGTACTGCTGGCTGATCGATGCCGAGCAGCCGGGCGATTACCCCGTCCTCGCGCGGGCCGACGACGGCGCATGGCACCGGTACGACATGTCCACCTCGGAGTTCCTCTACCGCGTCCTCGCCGATGCCGATTTCCAGCCGTTCGGGGTGGGGCGGTACGCGCTCAACCCGACCTTCGAGTCCGGCTCCAGCGGCGATGAGTGACGGTGTGTCGTATCTGAAGCCGAGCTGGAAGGTGCCCTCATGGCTGAGGAGTCGATCGACCTGATCCGCCTGGAGGGCGGGGGGCAACAGCGTCATCCTCCGTATCGCGGGCAAGGAGGCTGAGGGTCTTGTCGGTTGCAAGAAAAAGAGTACTTCCCAGGTGAGAGAGCGTATTGGTTCCTACCCACGCGTGCGCGTCCAAGGCAACGGTCGCCAAGTCGTCTCTCAGGCCGGTTCGGTCCTGCTCGTGGAAACGGTCCGCAAGAGTGGCCTTGACCAGGAGATATCCGCTGCTCTCGCCCCATGGCGCAAACCGCGGGCCGTCCACGACCCCGGCAGGGTCTTCCTCGACCTTGCTTTGGCGGTCGCGCTCGGCGGGGACTGCCTTGCGGACATCGCCATGCTGCGGTCCGAGTCGGCCGTCTTCGGCCTGGTGGCATCCGATCCGACCGTTTCCCGCCTCATCGACCTCCTCGCTGCCTCGGGCGAGAAGGCACTGGACGCCGTCAGCCGGGCACGGTCCGAAGACCGCTCGCGGGTCTGGTCCTTGGCTGGCGACCGTGCCCCGCGTGCGGGCGGCAAGGTGACGGTGGACCTGGACGGTGTACTCGTCGTCGCACACCGGGACAAGCAGGATGCGGCCCCGACCTGGATGAAGACCTACGGCCACCATCCACTGATGGGCTTCGTCGACCACGGCCCGGGCGGGACCGGAGAGCCGGTGGTACCCCTGCTGTGGCCAGGGAACGCGGGCTCGAACACGGCCGCCGACCACATCACCGCCACCCGCCTCGCCCTGGCCCAACTCCCCCAGGAACATCGGCGCGGACGCCGGACCCTGATCCGGACGGACTCCGCAGGCGGCACCCACGAGTTCGTCTCCTGGCTCGCCCGACGGGGCTGCTGGTTGTCCTACTCGGTCGGCATGACCATCACCGACACCGTCCACCAGCACGTGCTGAAGATCCCGGCATCGGCCTGGACCCCGGCCATCGAGACGGACGGAGAGGTCCGTGACGGGGCCTGGGTCGCCGAACTGACCGGTGACGTCCTCGACGGCTGGCCCAAGGGCGTGCGGCTGATCGTCCGCAAGGAACGACCGCATCCCGGCGCCCAGCTGAGGATCACGGACGCGGACGGCATGCGGATCACGTGTTTCGCCACGAACACCGCCAACCGTCCGATCGCCGAGCTGGAGCTTCGTCACCGACCGCGGGCCCGCGCGGAAGACCGGATCCGGGCCGCTCGGGCCACCGGCCTGCGCAACCTGCCCCTGCACGAGGCCGCACAGAGCAAGATCTGGCTGGAGATCGTGCAGATCGCCCTCGACCTGCTGGCATGGATGCCCATGCTGGCTCTGACCGGCAACACCCGGCTCTGGGAACCCCGCCGACTGCGGTTCCGCCTGTACACCGCTGCCGGACAACTCGTCACCACCGGCCGCAGGTACATCCTCCGCCTAGCCCGCCACTGGCCCTGGACCCACGACATCACGGCCGCCCTCGACCGGCTCGCTCAACTACCAAACCCCGGCTGACCAGCACATCCCCCTATCCCGACGACAGCACCACCGGACCCGGAGCAGTGGAACCCGGCGCCCACCCGATGCGACCACCGGGCCACTGGCCTGCCCGCCATCAGCCACAGAACACGAAACGGTACGCCGACTCCGTCGGCAGACCGTCATGCAAGATCGAGGTTAAGGGGCGGTCGGCGAGTTCCTCGACCGCATCGAGCAGCGCGGGCGGATACGAAGGGCGGTTCGCTGCATAGCTGGCGGCGGCCTTGTCGAAGGAACGGGCCTGCGAAGTGATCGCCATTCGACCATCCTCGGCGGTCCGAAGGGCCTGGCACGGCACTTTGACGGACAACGATGCCGGGCCGCCGCTGTGCCGTGGGTATCGAGTACACGTGCGGCAACTGCCGTAACGTCCTGGAGTTCGACAATCTGGCCTCGTCGCCGACACCCGAGAGGGAAAGCTGGCTGAGCTACCTGCAAGGGAACAGGCTCCGGACGATATTCCCGGCAGGGGCCTTCGTCATGTCCATGGTGGGCTGAATCATCGGGCGACCGTGGCCAACTGCGGTGCCCGCAAGGAGGACTTGGTGCTGGACCGCCGGGAGGCGTTCGTCGGGAGCCTGGCCGGGATCGCGGCCGGGTGCGCGGTGAGGGAGTCCGCACTCGTCCGTGCTGCGCGGTGCCTTCGAGGCCGTCGTCGCCGGGGCCGATCGCCGGATTCGTGGGCCCGGAGTTCTCCCGGATGATCGACCAGAGCCCGACGTTCTCCGCCTGTCCGCGGAGCCCGCACGAATGGTGCGAAGAGGTCTTCGCGGTGGTGCTCGCCGAAGCGAGCGGTGCGGCGAGCGGCGTCACCCCGCGTATGGCGGCGGCGCGCGTCGCGGCCGTGCACCGGGTGCTGTTCCGGCCGATCAAGGACCGCGCCCTCGGTGGGCGGGGCAGCCCCGAGACCGCGGAAATCGTGGCAGACGAGGCGAGTCGATGCGTGCCTTTGATGGGCTGGAAACCCGGTCTCGCGGGCCGGGCGGTGCGGCCGGGCGGCTGCTCCCGTGAGCGAGCGGAGCGGGATGAGGAGGGCAGGCGATCGGTTGTGGTCCGTCGGGTTACGGGTCTGTCCCAACGAGCGGCGGCTGCGAACAGGTGCACGACGGTGGCGGGAACCGCCGTCCCGGCTGGCCGTCGGCGCATCTTGGCGCGGTCTGCCCGGTGATGGCGCGCGTTGTGCCTGACTGTGCGTGTAACAGGGATGTCTTACGAGGTGACTGTATGGAACGGTCCACCGGGCCGGGCCGGTCCTGTTGGTCGGAAACGCTCGCTCGTACCGACCCGATCGAGCGGCCGAAACTGCCAACCGATACTGAGGAAGAATCGATGCGCGTTCACAAGCTCACCTTCGCCGCCCTGGCCGTCGCCGCCGGTCTCTCGCTCACGGCCTGCCAGAACGACGACGCCGGCACGGGTCAGAGCGGCCCGTCGTCCGCGTCCACCGTGTCGGCCGGGGCCACCGCGTCGTCCTCGGGCGGCAGTTCGGACTCGGGCAGTTCGGATCAGGGCGGCGCGAAAGACTCCGCCGGGACGAGCTCCGGCGGGACGGGTACGGCTGCCGGGACCGGCTCCAACGCGAACGCCAAGGTCGGCAAGTGCCGCACCGACGAGTTGGAGATCACGGCGAAGGACAACACCATCGACGGCGACCCCGACCGCACCGTCGTGGTCGAGTTGACGAACCACAGCGGCCGGGACTGCACGATCTCCGGGTACGCGGGCGTCGACCTGAAGACCAGCGCGGGATCGCTGTCCGCGAAGCGCACCGGCCAGCAGGCCGGCTCGGCCGTCCTCAAGAACGGGAAGTCGACGTACTTCCCCATCAACTACCCGTTCAACAAGTCGGGCGGCTCCGGCGTCCGCGTCACCGGGCTGGTGGTGACCCCGCCGGACGAGACGAAGTCGGTCACCCTCAACTGGCCGGGCGCCGCCACGCTGCCCGTCACGGACGGCTCCGGCTCCCCGGTGAAGGTCGGCCCGGTCGGAAGTGCCGGTCAGGGCGGCTGACCCGCACGCCCATGACCTGTCCGGTCGATCAAGCCGGGCTCCGTCTTCGGTAGTCCGCACCGCCAGGGTGCTGAGGGGCTGCCTCTGTCGGGTCAGACGACGATCGGCTTGCGGTAGCGGACGTACTCGCTGGCGCCGGAACCCTGCGCTTTCGTAGAGGTCGTAGGATCTGTGCCGATTCGCGGTCCCGGTGTACAACCGGGCGGTCTTCGCACCTTGCTCGCGAAGACATCGCACCCCGTCCAGCAGCAGTGCCCGCCCAAGACCCAGACGCCTTGACTCTGCCCGGACGCTCGGTTCTTCGACTTCGCCCACAGTTGGGTCGTGCCGACGGATGGAGCACAGGGCGACCCTGGCCAATACTTTCCCCATCCCAAGCAGCCCGCCAGCAGGTCGGGTCGGCAGTGGCGAGGAAGCTCTCGAACGTCCACCTCTGGGTGAAGGCGGCATCTGCATACGAATCGACGACCGTCTTCCAGAGCGCGCGGTAGTTGCTTGGATCGACCGCACCGATTCGGATGCCAGCCGGCAACAGCTCGGGGAGTTGTCGGAGATCGGCCCGTTCCGGTGAGGCTTTTCCAGCTAGTGGGTGCGGGGCCGAAGGAGGTGGTGCGAGGGGGTGTGTTCGATGACAAGGATGGCGGCGTCGTCAACGGGAGGGCCGCCGATGTGGGCGAGCAGGTCGCGGTGGATCCGGTCCAGCAGATCGTCGGGGCCTGCGGCGGGGAAGGATGCGACCCGCTCGGCGAGCGGATAGAACGCTCTGGCCGGTGAGCGGGCCTCGATGACACCGTCGGTGTAGAGCACGAGCATGTCGCCGGCCTGGAAGGTGAACGGGTCGGTGCGGCGCGCCTCGACGGGCAGTTCGCACATGCCCAGCGGCGGCAGGGGGCGGCGGGCGTGCAGAACCGTCACCTGCTGATCGGTCACCAGCAGCGGCGGCGGATGCCCGCAGTTGACCATCTCGGCCCCCGGGCCCTCGTCGGGGATCTCCAGGACGAGGCAGGTGATGAAGTGCTCGCCGGGATCACGCTTGGTGTCTGCCACGTCCTCCACGTTCCGGCAGACGCTGTCCTCAAGGACAGCCACCAGCTCGAGCAGAGAGGCACAGCGGTGAGTGCCCTCACGGAAAGCACTCAGCACCAGCGAAGCCTCACCGATCGCGGCCAGGCCGTTGCCCCGCACATCGCCGATCACCACTCGGGTCGCGGCATGCCCGGCCCGGCCGACCGCAAAGAGATCACCCCCGATCTCCGTCTCGTCCTCCGCGGACAGATACAGCCACGCCACCCGCAACGGCCCGATCCGGCGCGGCGGAGGCCGCAGCAGAACCCGTTGCGTGGTCGCCGCCACCGAGCGTGCCCGGCTCAGCGCACGGTCACGCCGCTCCGCGACGTGGCGCAGGAAAACTGTCAGGGCGGAGAGGACGAGCAGCGCGAGGATCTGCGCCAAGCGGTTGGCCGTGGTCAGTCCGCCTTCGAGCACAGCTACGAGCACCAGGGCCGCCACCGCGAGGGCCCCGACGAGAGCGGTCAGCCGCGTCCCGGAGAGAGAGGCGGTGAGCGCGGGAGCGATGACCAGCAGAGGCCCAAGGTGGACATCGGCTGGCGTGTAGAGATCCAGCACGGTGATCGCCACGATCAGTACGAGCGGGATCGCCACCAGCCCGCGGCTCGATGGCTCCTCCAGGAGGCGATCACGCGACAAACGCCCACGCCGGACACCCATGCGCCCATTCTGCCCCGACGTCGGGTCCCCCGGCATACAGCCGCTGACCAGGCCCCCCGGAGCGGCCCTATGAGCAGCGAGTCTCTTCCGGCAGGTCAGCGGCTCGCTTCCAGACGTTCAGTGGCAGCCTCCTCGAGGGTTGCCGGGTTGCCCGTTGCCGATGCCGTGTTCCAGCAGCCACTCGGGCGGCGGAGATCGCCGAGCCTCGCCCCGGCGCCGCTCCTCGACCGCGATCCACTGATCGATCTGGGCGAGACTCGCAGTCGCCTGCTGCACGACCACGCACCCGCACTACTGCAACCAACGTTGCAGACCCGTGCACGGCCGGTACGCCTGCCGGCGATTCGCCCCTGTATCGCGTTTCAATGGCAAAGAAGCGGTAATTCATAATAAAGAGGAACATGTAGTGTTCATGTCAGGGGATTCTGTCCTATGTCGACAGGGACACTTCTGGCGATCATCATTGTCGTCGTGGTGGTGATCGCCGTGGCTGTGGCGGCGTCGATGGTCATGCGCCGCCGGAAGCTGCGGGAGCGTTTCGGCCCGGAGTATGAACGAACGATGGGGGATGCCGGCAGCCGCATGGCCGGCGAGCGCAAGCTCAGGGCCCGCGAGAAGCGGCGTGACGCGCTGGACATCAAGCCGCTGGACAGCAGTGTCAGGGATCGGTACACCCGGGACTGGAGCAGCACGCAGGAAGAGTTCGTGGACCGTCAAGAGGACGCCGTGCACGACGCGGACCGCCTGGTGACCTCCTTGATGCACGAACGCGGCTACCCGACCCGGGACTTCGAGCAACAGCTCAAGGACCTCTCGGTCGAGCAACGGCCGCACACTCGAGCACTACCGGGCCGCCCACGATGTCGAGGCGCTCAGCACCCGGCACGAGGCGACCACCGAACAACTGCGGGGTGCCATGGTGCACTACCGGGCCCTGTTCGACGAGCTGCTCTCCGACGGCGGCGAACCCCGCCACGCCCGGGCCTGAACGGCGCAGCGAACGGTCCGTGGCCCCGATCCGTAAGCCCAGGCATCCGGGAACGGTGGAGATATGCAGCGCGAAGGCATACCGGACACCGCCGCCGCGAGCGGCCTGCTGCGGCCGGCCGGGCGCTCGCCCAACTGCTGGCGGCCTCGGAAGGCCGTCCGGTGACCGTTCCGGACGGCCTGATCGCGGAAGTGTTCCAACGCGCCCTCGACGCCCTGCTGCCCGCGGGACCGCCGACGCGGCGTGTTGTCCTGGCCGGACCTGGACGGGCCGCCCCCGACGCGGACGCCGGCATCCTCGTCGTGCCGGCCCATCCGCAGACGGGGGAGATCTGGACCCCGGACGACCAGGCCGCCTCGGCAAACTCGGTGCCGCTGCCGTTCGGGGTGTGGCTGTGGTTGGCCCTCCCCGAGCCGTACCTGCCCGTCCCCGCGTCGGGCGGCATGCCCGACGGCGTCCTCCGCGACGACCCGCCCGCGCCGCACCCCCCTCACCTGTTCCGGGCCGACCCGGGAGCGTTTCAAGACACCCTGGCCGGCTGCCGGCCGTCCGCAGCCCGTGGCTGCGCGAGATCCTCGAGAACCTCACGCAGCACATGCGCGCCGGCCTCTTCCAGCCAGCTGGCAGAAGGCGCCGACACTCAATCTCCGACCTCTCCGGTGACCGAGCTGCCGCGATCGAACAGTGCCGGACAGCGGTGTCTCCCGAAGTGGTGAACACCGTGCAGGACAGGCGTGCGGCGCGGGCTCGGCTCCTCAGAGAATTGGCCGGGTCCGGCTCGTCTTTTGCGCGTCGGACCGCCGTTCGAACCCCGGCGCCTGGGTCCTCGCCGCCGTCACCCCGTACGTCGACCGGGACGTCCTCGCCGAACAGATGGAATGCGAGGAAGAGCAACGCCGCGCTTTGTCCGGCCTCCTGGGCGGCTGGGGCGTGGTGGGCGGGTGGCCGGCCTGACGCCGCTCAGCGGCCCATGGCCGTCGATAGTGTGATCGCCGTGATGGTGGGCACCGAAGAAACCCGGCTTGTCGTGCTGCGCGGCAACAGCGCGTCGGGGAAGTCGTCCGTCGCGGGCGGCCTCAGCGACAGGTTCGGTCGCGGCTTGGCCCTGGTCGGCCAGGACAACCTGCGCCGTATCGTGCTCCGCGAGCGTGACCGGCCCGGCGCGGCGAACATCGGGCTGATCGACCTGACGGCCCGCAACGCCCTGGACGCCGGGTACCACGTCGTCGTCGAAGGGATCCTGTACGCCGACGGCTACGGCGACATGCTCACCCAGTTGCGGGCCGACCACCGCGGCCCGACCCACGCCTACTACCTGCATGTGCCGTTCGAGCAGACCCTCGCCCGCACGCCACCAAACCGATCGCGAACGAGGTCGGCGAGCCGCAGCTGCGTGACTGGTACCGGCCCCTCGATCTCCTGCCTGGCGGCATCGAGACCGTCATTGGCGCCGACAGCACTCTGACTGAGACGGTCGACCACATCATGCTCGACACCGGCTTGGCCGGCCTTCCCGCCCTGGAGCGCTGACGCCTCTGGCCGTAGCCGGAGGAAGCCCTACTCAGCTGTTGTGGAGCGCTACTTCTTCGTTGGCCCTTTGGCCGTCGGCGGCTCTTCGCCCGCGGCGCAGCGGTTCATCCTGGCGCGGCCCGTGGTCGGGGCGGCGGTCGTACTCCGACCACGGGGCAGTGTCCACCGATCACCTGGCGTCCGGTTCGGCTACGTCCCACTCCGCTGGCAGGACTGCGTCGCAGAAGGAGCAGATGAATGACCCTTGGGGCGGTCAAGCCCGGGTGGAGGTCCGGGGCGTCTGGTCCCGCTGGACCTGCGAGTCGGAAGTGGGCTTCAGTACCCTGCGGCAAGTTGAACAGCAGCGGCGGCGCCGGCCAGGTAGCCCGACGCCATGGCGGCCGCCATGGACGGCGGGACCGAGGTGGCCGCATCCCCGGCCGCGTACAGCCCGGAGACACCAGTCCGGGACATTGCGTCTACCTTGATCGCCTCGACGCTGAGTATCTCGTCCGGTTCGGTCAGGGATGCTCCGAGGTCGCGGGCCGGCGAGGAGCGCTGGTAGAGAGTCGTCTTGACCAGCAGGGCACCGATGGGAAGTTCCCCGCCGTCGGCGAATACCGCGGCCCGCAACTCGGCCCCCGGCCCGTCGAGGTCGGTGATCGGCCGCTCGTCCAGCCCCACGCCGCAGCGAACACATCGCCTGCGCGAGCGGCGATCGGGTGCTACGCGCTGGCGAAATCAGCTTCTACACCGAGGCCGGACGCTGGACGGTGAACGAGGTCAGCAACCAGTCGACCGGCTACTGCCCGGATGTTGCCTCATGGCCGGCTGTCGCACAGGCACTGGATCAAGGGCCTCGACAACCCGGACTGCTTCACACAGGCCGCGAGGGGTGTCGGCGGTGGCGGCTGCCGCTCCCTCCGACCCCTCGTTGGCCGCCAGGCCGTGAATCCGCCGGCTCACCGAGAGCGCTGAGCGCCGGACGGGTTTCCCCGATGGGCTGGTCTGGCCTTCCCCGCCTTGGCACTGCCTGGAGCGGCATCGACGTCTACGGTCGGCGGACGCGTACGGGCACGGCACACAACGCGGGGGAGTGGAATGAGAAGTTGGGAGAGGGCGCTGTCGGTGCTGAGGCGCTGCGCGAGCGTGGGCAGGCGGCCGGGCACGGCTGGACGCTGGACAAGGGCTCCTCCCGCCTCACCAGCAGCAGGTGAACGCCCTGGAGAGCCAGGGCCTGGTGGAACTTGCCGGCCGGGAGGACCGCGCCGAGCTGTCGGCTCTGGAAGGTCGGCCCGTGCGGTGGGCGGCCCGCCTGACACTGTACGGTCACGACACCCTCACCTACGGCTGCTCCCGTCCCCGGGCCGAGCCCCCGCCAGGCGAGGCAGCCCCGAACCGGCAGCTGGTGGAGCTGATCCCGTCTCAGATGGCGGCGCTGCGTGTGTTCGTCGGTCTCACCAACCAGCTCCGGGCGCCGCCCGCTGATGTGCTGGCGGAGCAGGTCAGGGCGGCCTCGTGCGATCACGGGATCAAGCGGTGGCGACTGCATCTGACGCAGAAGCAGATGAACTGCGTGGCGAACGGGTTGTGGCTGCACCGGATGACGGGCTCCGCCGCGGAGGCCAACCGCTTCGCCCGCGAGTACGGCATCGTGCACAGCCCTTCTCCAGCTGAGCGGGACGCGCCGGCGCCGGACGCCGCCATGACGACGGTGCCCGGAAGGGCTGCGCAGCGTGACATGAGGGCCTAGCGGGCAAGGGTGACGGTCCGGACTGCCGGGCTCCCATGTGGTCTCACCCGCACCCAGTTCTCGTCAATCGGTCGTGAACAACAGGACGGCGTTCTGGCCGCCGAAGCCGAACGAGCAGCTGAGGCCCGTGTTCCCGACCACTGGGCGCGGTTGGCGGGCGACGACGTCCAGCTTGTGGTCGCCGTCCTGGCCCTCAAAGTTCGCCACCGGCGGCACCGTCCGACGCTGCAGGGCGAGGACCGTGTACGCCGCCTGGATCGCACCTGCCGCCCCGAGGGCGTGGCCGATCACGCCCTTGGCGGCCGTCACGGGGGGCATGTCCTTTCCGAAGACCCGGGTGAGAGCCGCGGCCTCGGCCGTGTCGTTCAGCGGTGTGGAGGTGCCGTGCGCGTTGACGAGGCCCACGTCTCCCGGATCGCATGCCGCGTCCTCCAGTGCGGCGCGGATGGCCCGGACCGCTCCGTGCCCGTGCGGGTGCGGGGCCACCGGATGGTGTGCGTCCGCTCCGGCGCCATAGCCGCGCAGCACGGCCTGGACCGGTGCCCCGCGGGCGCGGGCGTGGGAGAGGCGTTCCAGGACGAGGACAGCGGCGCCCTCCCCGAGGACGAAACCGTCCCGTGACGCGTCGAACGGCCGGCTGGCCAGCTGCGGGTGTTCGCGTCGCCGTGACAGCGCCCGCATCCGGGTGAAGCAGGTGGCCGTCATACGGGAGCACGCGGACTCGCTGCCGCCGGCCAGCACGATGTCACATGTCCCGGACCGCAGCAGGTCCCGCGCGACCCCGATCGCGGTCGCGCCCGAGGCACAGGCGCTGGACGTGGTCAAGTTCGGCCCTTGGGCGCCCAGGTCGATCGCGACCTCGCCCGCGGCCATGCTCGGCACACTGCGCGGCAGCGCGAGTGGCGAGACCCGCTCGGGCCGGTCCGCGCCGAGATGGCAGAACTCGGTGACGTACGTACTGAGGCTGTTGGCCCCGACGCCCAGCACGACTCCGACCCGCTCCGCCGGCCACGTGCCGGTGTCCAGTGCGGCGTCGTCGACGGCCCGTCGTGCGGCGGCCAGGGCGAACTGGATGAACCGGTCCACGCGCCGGGCGAGCGACCGGCCGAGTTCGGCCGCGGCGTCGAATCCGGTCACCTGGCAGGAGAAGTCGACGGGCAGCCCGGCGAGTTCGGGGTCGGGGGCGGCCAGTGAGCGGCCCTGGCACAGGGCCGCCCAGTTCGCCTCCGCCGTATGCCCCGCCGGAGTCACCAGGCCCAGCCCGGTGACCGCGATCTCAGGCCGCATGCTCGAACGCCCGGGCCGCGTCACCGAGGGTGGAAGCCGGGAACAGGTCCAACTCGCCCTCGGCCAGGATGATGCCGAACTCCTGATCTGCCGCCACGACCAGTTCCATCAACGACAATGAGTCCATCCCGAGGCTTTCGAACGTCGTCGCGGCGGTCAGCTGCTCCGGCGTCACCTCGACTTCGAGGTGACCGGTCAGCAGGGCGATGAGCTGCTCGGGCAGTGCCCGTTCCGTATCCGGTTCCGCTGCCTGTGTCATGCCGTGATCTCCCCTTCCGTCGAATGACGTGATCTTCGCAGCGCAACGGCTGTGGTGGTGGCGTGCCCGGCTCGCGGGGCCTGTCCGGAAGGTCACGCCCCACACAACGCTGGAAGTCCGGCCGGGTCACGAACTACCTGGTCGTGAAGGGGCAGCGGCATATTCGGACGCAAGATCACAGTGGGGCGCCCGATGCCTCCCACGTGCGCTCGCCCGTTGGAGTGGACCCTCCGGGGTGGAATTGTTGTTCGCGATCTTGCTGACGCACCATCGTGGGGAGTCCAGCTAAGGAGCAGCCGAACGTGACGCGAACCGGAGCGGTGTTCACCACCCCGTGGCCCCTACGGATCAACCCGCATCTGGATCAGGCACGCGAGAGCGCGCTCGCCTGGATGCGGAGATTCGGCCTACTGGACGGCGAGCAGGCCGCGGAGGACTTCGTCGACTGGCGACTCGCCGAAGTGGCCGCCTTCTTCTACCCCAACGCCAGTGCCGAGGAGTGCTGTACGGCGGCGCAGATGATGGGCTGGTACTTCCTGCCGTTCGACGACCAGCTGGACGGTGAGATCGGCCGTCATCCCAGCAGGGTGGCGGCTGTCTGCAGCGCCCTGATCGGCATCGTGCACGGAGTGTCCGGGCCGGAGGCGCACGATACGCCGACGGTGCGGGCCTTCGCCGATCTGTGGAGCCGGATGGTGCGGGGGATGTCCTTGCCGCTGCGCACACGCGTGGCGTTCAACTGGACGTCGTACTTCTCCTCCCAGGTGACGGAGGCGATCGACCGCACGACGGGATTCGCCTACCGCGACGTGGCGGACTACTTCTCACTGCGGGCGGCCACGACGTGCGCTTTCGGTCAGAACGACCTGGGCGAGAAGTGGGGCGGCACCGAGGTGCCGCCTGAGCTGTGGCACCACCCCGTGCTGCAGCGCATGCGGCAACTGGGCGCCGACGTGGTCGCGTTGCGCAACGACTCCATGTCGCTCAGGCACGAGGACGTCACCGGCGGGCACAACGCGATCCACCTCATTCAGCGCAGCCGCGGCTGCACGCGGCAGGAGGCGCTGGCCGAGGCGTCCCGCCACGCTCAGGAAAAGGTCGACGAACTCGTGGAGCTGGAGGAGAGGGCTTTGTCACGACTGGTACGGGCCGTCGACCAGAGTCAGCGCGCGGCGCTGCGCGGATACGCGGACATCATTCATGACTGGATCTGCGGTGACTACGAATGGGAGCGGATCACCACACGTCATGACGAGCACCGCGTCATGCCCGACTGGGCGTCCGGTCTGCTCGTGGGCGCGGGGAGCTGAGCGATGACGACCACAAGCCTCCCGGCGCCCCTCGTTCCCGCCCCGCGCGCACCCGGGGCCCTGCCCGGCGTGGGCCACCTGCGGCAGTTGCTCGTCGACCCCACCCGATTTCTGGCCAGTCTGCCGTCCTACGGCGACTTGGTGGAGATCCGGCTCGGTCCCCGCCCCGCCTACGTGGTCTGCAGTCCCGAAGTGGTCTCCGAGATCCTGGTGAGCCGCCACCGCGACTTCGACAAGGGCGGCCCCTTCTTCGACAACATCTCGGTGTTCTTCGGAGACGGCCTGGCGACCTGCCCCAACGCCAAGCACACCCGGCTGCGCCGCCTGACCCAGCCGGCTTTCCACCCGAGCAAGCTGCCCGGGTACGCAGAGCTGGCCGGGCGCGAGATCACGGCTGTCACCCGGGAGTGGCGCGAGGGACAGGTGCTGGACGTGCGCCGGCTGATGCAGGAACTCGCGATGCGGATCACCGTCTCGACGATGCTGGCGTCATGGTTCGCCGACACCGGTGCGAACGCCGACACGATCCGCCGCACGCTGGGTGACGTGGACGTCCTGGTCAACGGCGCGTTCCTACGTATGGTCGCGCCCGGCATCGCCCGCCTCCCGCTGCCGACCAACCGGCGCTACGCACAGGCTCGGGACTCCTTGTACACGCACATCGACGCCACCGTCGCCGCCTACCGCCGCGCCGGTAGCGACCAGGGCGACCTGCTGTCCATGTTCCTGGCCGAGGACGGCGACGGAAACGCGCTGTCGGACACGGAAGTACGCGAGCAGGTGATGACCATGTTCATCGCCGGGATCAGTACGACCGCCGCCATGCTCGCCTGGACCTTGCACTACCTCTCGTTGGACGACAACCTCGACGCGGACGTCGCGGCCGAGGCACGGAAGGTCTGCGGCGGCGGCTCCGCCCGGCACGAGCACCTTCCGCAGTTGCCGGCCCTGATGGCCGTGGTGACCGAGGCCTTCCGGATCAGGCCCTCCGCCTGGCTGTTCAGCAGGACCAGCGTCACGGACACGTCCTTGGGCCACTACCGCGTGCCCGACGGTGCCGACATCCTGATCAGCCCGTACATCATTCACCACCGGCCCGATCTCTTCCCCGAGCCCGACCGGTTCGACCCGGGGCGCTGGAGCGGCGACGGGCGCAGTTGGGCCAAGGCCGAGCGGGCGATGGCGTTGGTGCCCTTCGGGACCGGGATCCGTAAGTGCATCGGACACGACTTCACCGTCATGAACGTCATGCTGTCCCTGGCGTCCATCCTGGCCGACTGGAAGCTCACCCCCGCCACGTCCCGCCCGGTCACCCTCATCGGGCGCAGCATCATCGAACCCCGCAACCTCGACCTGCGCCTGCACCGCCGCCAGGTGTCCTAGCGGGGACTGCGCCGCTGTCCGCCGAGCCTACTCGCGCAGCGCGCGGTGGACAGCCCTCTCGATGGCGTCGGCCAGGTCGTCGGCCTGCCGCGCGGTGAACCAGTCCGCGGCCATGACCAGGGTGATGTCGAGGCCCGCCGTGTCGTCCTGGCTGCCGGTGAGAAAGACCGAGGGCAGGGGGCCAGGGGGAAGCGCGCACCCGTCGATGGGGCCGGACCTCAGGTCCGGGGGAAGCAGCAGCGGCGGGGTCTTCGTCATCAGGTTGCTGACCAGGACACTGATCGGAGCGTGCGCCACTTCGTCCATCAGCTCGGCGGTCGCGGCGATGGCCTTGTGCACCGTGTTGTTCACGACTGCTTCGCGCAGTTGCTCCAGTACGCGGCGTCCGATGCCGGCCGGATGGCAGTCGGGTCCCACCTCGACCACGGCCTGCGAGGCGGTGGCGGCCAGCACCATCTCGTGCGGGGACATGGGCGGCCTGAGCCGCCGCCGGAGATCCAGAGTGGACAAGCACGTCATGGGGACGGTCTCGTCCGGGCAAGGCGTCTGCGAGTGGACCGCGCGCAGTGCGATGCCGCAGGCCAGCGCATGTAGACTCATGCGTGCAGTCTTGGCCGCGCACGTCAGTTGATCGACCAACTCGGCGGACAGCGGCACCTGCCGCCTGTGGACGCCGGCTTGCGCTCCCGTGCCGCGGCCGGCCGCGAAGGCGGGGATGCACGCGGGGACGATGTCCCGCATCTTCGCCGAGCGGTCCCTGAGGAAGTCGTTCAGCTCCTCGGCGGAGAAGCGGGTGCGGAAGTGTACCTCGACGGGGCGGGGCAACCCGGCGGTACGGGGCGGCAGCACAGACGTATGGCCGGCGACGCGTGCGCTGTAGCTGCGCCACAGGGTGTGCAGCAGCGTCAGCGCACTGACACCATCGCTGATGGCGTGGTGAACCGACAGGCCCAACCGGTAGCGGTCCTCCGCCTCCTCGGTCACGACGGCCCTGAACAGCGGCGTGTCCGGCGCGTAGGGCGCCCCGACCTGGTCGATACCGCCGACCACACCCAGATGCGGGCCGGGCACCGACGGGTCCAGCCGCAGGACGTGACCCTGATCCACGGCCACGATCCGCGCGGACAGTACGGGGTGCAGGACGAGCAGGTCCTCGACTGCGGATGCCAGAGCGTCGAGGTCGAGTCGGCCGTGCAGTTGCTGGCTGAAGTGGATCGGCGTACCGAACGAGGCGAAGGCCGCCTCGCTGGCCGCGAGCGGGCGTTCCTCCACCACGGTGGCGTCGGTCAAGATGATCTCCTAGCAGAGGCCGCGGGCCAGCGCCTTGGTCAGGGCCGAGGGCCGACACGGTCGGTGCCCGCGTCATGATGGTCGTGCGCTGCCGACGGTCACCGCAATACGGGGCTGCCCGGGTTCACTCCGTCGGGGTCTTCGCACGTCAACGGTGCCGCGCGCGGTTCAGTCGAACGACTCAAAGGGCACACCCGAACGGTGTGGCATCCCATCAAACAGAGCCGGTCCGGCACCGCATTGGTTAGACACGTTCCCGGACAGCCGCCGCTGCCGCCCCCAGCCTGTGCGCAAGGAGTCCATTCCCATGAGCAGGACACAATCCGACTTCCGATTTGCGCACGCTCCGGGCGCGTTGCCGGGACTGGGGCACGCACTGCGCATCTGGAGAGCGCCGCTGTCCTTCCTCTGCTCCCTGCCGTCCCAGGGGGATCTCGTCCGCCTTCGACTGGGACGGCAGCCCCTCTATGTGGTCTGCCATCCGGAACTGGCCGACCAGGTACTGCGGGACCCCCACACGTACCCCAAAGGGGGCCTGGGATACGCCCAGACACGCACGCTCCTCGGCGACGGCCTCTTCACGTGCCCGAACGCCAAGCACAAGCGGACACGACGGCTGCTCCAGCCACCGTTCCAGCGCACCCGCGTCGCCGCTTACATCCCCGCCATGGTCGAGACGGCAGACGCGGTGACCGGGGCCTGGCGATCCGGCGTTCCGTGCGACGTGATGCGCGAGATGACGGCCGTGGCCGCGGTGATCGGCGTGCGCACCATGTTCGCCGCGGAGATCACGGAGCACTACCGCGACGAGACCCAGGCCTGCATCGGGGAGATCATCGGCGGGATCCACCACGAGGTGCTCACCTCCGCGCTCGGAGTGCGGTGGCTGTTCCCTCACCGCACCCGCCGCTTCCATCGGACGCTGACCAGGTACGAGCAGATCATCGACGAAGTGATCCTCGCCTACCGCCGCTCCGGCGAGGATCACGCGGACATCCTCTCCATGCTCATGACGGCACGTGACGACGCCGGGGAGCCGATGAGCGACCGCGAGGTGCGCGACAACGTCATCACCATGTTCACCGCGGCGACAGCGGCGGGTCGTGCCAGCGCCATGGTGTGGGCCCTCCACCTGCTCGACCGCCACCCGGACATCGCCCGTCGTGTCCGGCACGAGATCGACTCCGTCCTGGGGGGCGATCCACCGGACGATGCGGCGCTCCGACGCCTGGAACTCACCCGGCACGTCGTCCTGGAGACACTGCGGCTGTATCCGCACGGCTGGCTCATCCCCCGCAGCGTCGCCACACCCGTCGAACTGGCCGGGCAGATCCTGCCGACCGGTACCAGCCTGCTCGTCAGCCCGTACCAGCTGCACCGCCAACCGCGCCTCTTCCCCGACCCCGAGCGGTTCGACCCCGACCGGTGGGCAACCGAAGCCCACGGCCCCCGCGAGGCGTACATCCCGTTCGGCAACGGCTCCCGCAAGTGCCTCGGAGAATCTTTCGCGCTCACCGAGATCCTCGTCGTCCTCGCCCGGGTTCTCCAGGGCTGGACCCTGCACGGTCAAGCCGCCTCCTCGTGCCCAGTGGTCCCCCGCGTCAACACGCTGCTGGAGGCTCCGCCCCTGGTGATGACGCCGCGGCCGCGCACCTCCCGCATGACGGCGGCAAGCGGGTGAACAGGCCCGCACAGACCCACTCGCCCGGCGGCGAGGGCACACGGACGTACAGCGAAGAGGGGATTTCATGACCGCCTCTCCCTCCACGGCCACCGGCATCGCCCTCGGCGCGCGCAACGTTCACAAGGCATTCGGTAAACACGTCGTCCTGGCCGGCGTCGACCTCACCATCCGGTCCGGGGACATCGTCGGCATCGTCGGAGAGAACGGCGCCGGCAAGACCACCCTCCTACGCATCCTCTGCGGTGACCTGCGCCCGGACAAGGGCACCGTCGCGGTCGACGGCACGCTCAGTCACTGCCCCCAACACCCCGTTCTCAACAACGCCCTTACACCGTTCCAGCACCTTCGCCTGTTCCAGGAAGCCTTCCGCCTCCGAAACCTGGCCCGTGCCCACGAGCTGATCGACCGGCTCGCCTTCGCCGACCACCTGCACCTTCCCGTCAAAGTCCTCAGCGGCGGCACGCGGCAGAAGCTCAGCCTCGTCCTCGCCCTCATGCACGATCCCGACCTGGTGCTGCTCGACGAGCCCTATCAAGGCTTCGACTGGCAGACCTACCTGGCCTTCTGGGACCTCGCCGCCGCCCGCCGCGCGGCGGGGCACACCACCGTCGTCATCTCCCACCTCGCCTACGACACCGACCGTCTGGACACCGTCATCCAACTCCGCCACAAAACGGCCGTCATGACCAAGGGAGCCGGCCGGTGACGGCCTACCGCATCGCGGCCCGCTACCACCTGGCCGAACTCGCCAAGAACACACTCGCCGCTCTCCTGCTGGCCGTCCTCATCCCGCTGTGGATCCTCGCCGCACCACAAATCTTCGCGCCCGCCCCGCTGACCTTCCGGCTGCGCGCGACCAGCCGGACGCTCACCGCCTCGACGGACCACGTGGGCATGATCCACGGTTGCCTCGGCGTGGTCATGCTCCTGATGGCCTTCCTCACCTTCAGCGCCGCCCGTCAGGCCGGCCCCTTCGACCGCCGGCTCACCGCGGCCGGCTACCCGCGCACCCCGCTCCTCCTGGCCAAGGTGACCTCGCTGCTCTCGGCATCCGCGCTCGTCGCCCTGTACACCACCGCATGGACGCTGGCCGTATGGTCGCCCTGCCACCCGGGGTTCCTGTGGCTCGGGCTGTTCACCGCGTGCCTGGTCTACGGAGCGCTCGGCCTCGTCCTCGCCCTCTTCCTGCCCGGTGAACTCGAGGGCATGGTCGTCATCTTCGTCAGCAGCAACCTCGACCTGCTGCCACAAAGCCCCCTGGTCAACCCCGATCCGCACGGGTTCCTGGGCCCCTTGCTCCCGATGTACGGCTCCATGCAGACCTGCCTCGCCGCCGGCCTTGCCCCCACGACCCCGCTCCGACCCGTAACCGCAAGCCTCACGTGGACCGGCGCCCTCACCCTCATCGCTCTCCTCGCCTTCTGGATCCGCACCCGCAGGCGGCAGCCCTGTGACACTTCAGGCTGGGCTCCATAGGGCGGCTGAACACCCGAGCCTCCGGCACACCACCACGGACGACATCAAGACGCTCATCAAGGAGCGCAAGGGCAGCCGAGGCAGATCGGTTTACCTCGTTGCGCAGAGATCACGCCCAGTCCGAAGGACTTCCTCCGTCGTCCCCCTGGCCCCTGTCGGTCATCGAGCCGCAGATCACCCGGTTCGGCGGAGCACAGGCGCTGCGCAAGGCCGCCAAGGGCGCGGCCCGACGGCTTCGGATCTGCCTGCTGGTCACCGTCTACCGACGGGAGGGCGATCCCGAACAGCTATCACGGTCAACCATCAGGGCCAGTACAAGAGCATGAAGCGCGAGCCGCAGGACACCGCCACCACGACCACCTTCACCCTCGACCCGGAGGCCGGCCCGAGCGGCAGGGAATGCGGTGGACAGGCCCGTGCTCAGCGCCTCCTCGGTGACGACAAGACGTACGTATCCGCCCTCGAACCCGGAAAGCGCGGTCTCACTGGCCTCGGATCCCGACGCCACGTCTGTGACCAACTGCGCCTGTCACCACACATCCTGGGCGTCACCGGCGCAGCCGACGCCGATCACCGGGCGATGCTGCATCCAGCCCGGCGCGCGTGTACAGGCCTGACGCCACGATGACGACGACGGCGGCCTCTTCTGATCCCACGTCAGGCGTCACTGTCGTCAACCGACTTCCACTGATGGGGCGACGACTCGCCTGAGGGGGATCACCCGGCGGGCTGATGTCCCGGGACGGGAGGGGCGTCGAGCATCCGCGTGCGACCGGGCTCGGCACACAGGAGGAGCGTGACCTTGCTCGGCCCGGCGGCTCCTCATGGTGCGCTGTCGACGTCCATGGCCGCCGGATTCAGTGACTCCAGGAGTTTCAGGAGCAGTGAGTGGGCCTGTTCCTGCTCCGTCGGTGTGAGCACTTCCAGGGCTTCGGCGTGGGTGGCGTCCACGGCGGCGCCGGCCTCGGCCGCGAGTCGCAGGCCGGCCTCGGTGGCGTGCAAGCGGTGGGTGCGTCTGTCGCCGGGGGCGGTACGGCGTTCCAGAAGCCCGCGTGCGACGAGTCCGTTGACTGCGGTGCCCATGGACTGGGGGGTGATGGCCGCTCTGCGTGCCGCGGTGGCGCTGGTGACACCCGGGTCGAAGGCTGCCTGGATCAGGGCGCTGTTCTGGGCGAGGGTCAGGTGGAAGGGGCGCAGGGTGCGCTCGATCCGGGTCGCCATGATCTGGCCGATCTGCCAGGCCACGTACCCGGTACGCCGGTCTGGATGTTTCACGTGGCGGACCCCTTTTGTAAGGCAGCTGATTGTGGTGTACAAATATTATCAGTTAGCTTCCATTCTTCCTATTCTTCGAGGATCCTGCCTCCGATGTCCCAGCACGCCTCCGCCCGACAGCACCACAAGCACGCCCTGGACGTGGCGCATCCTCCGCCGCGCCCCGGGACCCCGCGCGCCGTCCTGGTGCCCGTGGCGGTCGTCCTGCTGATCGGCTCCGTGTTCGTCAGCGTCTACCTCGCCGCCTTCCACGCACCGCGCCCCCATGAGCTGCGGGTGGGCACCACGGAGATCGGCACCCACCAGGCCCAGCTGCGCCAGGACCTCGCACGCGCCGTCCCGGACGGCTTCACCCTGGAGACCTACCCCGACGAATCCGCCGCCCGGCGCGCCGTCCAGGACCGGTCCGTCTACGCGGCCTACCTCGGCAAGGGGGATCTGCTCTACGGCAGTGCCAATGGAGCCGCCGTCACCGCCACCGTGACCACCGCGTTCGGCTCCGTGGCCCGCGCGGAACACCACCGCCTCTCCGTCGAGGACGTCGCCCCGGCGTCAGCGGGGGACACCCGGGGGCTGTCCGTCTTCTACGCGGCCTTCGGCCTGGTACTGGCCGGATACCTCTTCGGCATGACCACCTACCAGCTCGCCCCCCGCCTCCAGTACCGCTGGCGGATGGCCAGCCTGGCCCTGTTCGGCGTGGCCGGCGGCGTCCTGGTCGCCGTCATCGCCGGCAGTACCGGCTTCGGCGCCCTGCCCGGTCCCTTCCTGCCCCTCGCCCTCGTTGTCGCACTGATGGGCGCCGCGGTCGGCGCCACGACCATGGTGCTGCTGCGTCTGTTCGGCTCCGCCGGCGTCAGTCTCGCCTCGATCCTCCTGCTGATCCTCGGCAACAGCAGCAGCGGCGGCATCATGCCCGCCGCCTACCTCCCCGCCTGGCTGCGCCCGCTGTCCGAGATCCTGCCCGTCGGGGTCGGTGTCCGCGCCATGCAGGGGCTCTCCCGATTCCAGGACGACGGCCTGACCCGCGCCCTGGTGATCCTCCCGCTGTGGGTGCTGGGCGCCGCCGCCGTGCTCTACCTCAAGGACGTCTTCCGACGCGAGACCCCGAGCCGCGTGCCGGGCACGGCCGAGCCCCAGCCCGCAGCGGCCTGACAGCGGACGCTTCCGCACCCGGCGGTGACGGTGACGGTGACGGAACGAGTGTGGGCGTGCAGTAGGGAATCGGGGCGAGGCACGTCAGGATCGATGAGTCTGCCGATCGATGAGCCTGTCGTATGAAGAGCGGGGCCGCCGGCCGAGGGTTCAGGGCCGACGCCGGACGACGGTGCCGCCCTTCAGTCGGCCCGGATGAAGCGGGCCATCCCGATGGACTTGGGAGCCCTGTCGGTGAACCCGAACTTCCGGTAGAGATGGTGGGCGTCGCCGTCGGCGATGAGGGAGACGTACGAGAGTGCCGGTGCGCGGTGTTCCAACTCGTCGTTCAGGGCCTGCATGATGCGGCGGCCGAGTCCACGGCCCTGGTGCTCGGGCAGGACGCAGATGTCGACGATCTGGAAGAAGCATCCTCCGTCGCCGATGATCCGGCCCATGCCGATCGGATCGCCGCCGTGGACGGCCACCACGCCGTACCAGGTGTGGGCCAGCCCCACCGTCGCGCCCTCGTCGGACTTGTCGCTGAGGCCGGCGCGTGTGCGGAGCCGGCGGTAGTCCTCCACCGACGGGACGCCGGGGCGGACCTCGTATGCGCTGGGATCGGGCAAGGCGGTTCCCCTTACGGCTCGGTTACGGCTCGGTGTGACGCGGGGCGTAGTGGCTCAGGAACATGTCGACCCCACCCGTGATCAGGCGGTCGGTGAGATTGTCGTCGATGTCGGTGCCGTAGGCACTGAAGATCAGGTACGGGAAGACCAGCAGCGAGTAGAGCTGGAGCAGGGCCACCTCGATGTCGGGGACGTCGAGCCGGCCCTGTGCGACCAGTTGCCGGAGCGCTCCCGCGACGGCGGGGTGATGGCGCTCGGGACCGGCGTCGTGCCAGCCCTTGCCGAGTTCGGGGAAGCGGTGCAGTTCGCGGGCGACGACGTTCCGCAGCGCGAGGATCTCCGGGTCGGTGCGGATTCCGGCCACCCAGGCGCGGGCGGCGGTGATGAGTGACGCACGCAGGTCGTCCGAGTCGGCGAGGCGGGCGATGGCGCTGACGAGGGTGCCGCCGAGCGGGGCGTCCAGCGAGTCCTTGACGACCCCGGTGAACAGGGCTTCCTTGCTGCCGAAGTGGTTGTAGACCGTCACCTTGGACACGCCCGCCTCGGCGGCGATGAGATCGACACTCACGTCGAAGCCCTCACGAAGAAAGAGCGCGCGGGCCGCTTTGAGGATGGCCAGTCGCTTTGCCTCGGCGCGTGGTCCGGTGGGGGGCCGCTTGACGTCCTTCGTGCTCATGCGACGAGTCTACCGGCGTGTGAACTGAACGGTTGAGTTCATATGTACTGGGCCGTACAGTTCACATAAGCCGGGCTCGTACGGAGTTCGTCGTGGCCGGCCGCATCTCCCCTTCCCGTATCGCACGCTTGGAGGAGTCGTCGTGACGCACAGCACCGCCGGCGCGCACCACGCGCCCGCTTCGCACCCCCCGGCCGACCCGCGCCGCTGGTTGATGCTCGTCCTGCTCTGCCTGGCCCAGTTCATGCTCATCCTGGACGTCACCGTCGTGAACGTCGCCCTGCCCGACATGGCCGCCGACCTCGACCTCGGCAGGCAGGCGCTGACCTGGGTGGTGACCTCGTACACCCTGTGCTTCGGCGGACTGATGCTGCTCGGCGGGCGCCTCGCCGACGTGTACGGCGCCCACCGCACCGTCCTCGCCGGGCTCGCGGTGTTCACCACCGCGTCCCTGGTCACGGGGCTCGCCACGGGCGCGCCCATGCTGCTGGGCGGGCGGATATCCCAGGGCATCGGAGCCGCTCTGCTCTCCCCGGCCGCCCTCTCGATCGTCACCACCGGCTTCCAGGGCGCGGAACGCAACAAGGCGCTCGGCGTCTGGGCGGCCGTCGGCGGCACCGGCTCGGCCATCGGTGTGCTGCTGGGTGGGGCGTTGACCGACGGGCCCGGCTGGCAGTGGGTCTTCTACATCAACGTTCCCGTCGGCGTCCTCGCCCTCGTCGCGCTGCCGGGCCTGCTCCCGGCCCGTCCGCCGCGGCCGGCCCGGCTCGACCTGCCCGGCGCGCTGCTGGTCACCGCGGGCACCGGGTCGCTCATCTACGGCCTGGTCAAGGCGGGCGACACGGGTTGGAGCGGAGCTGCCACACTGCTGTCGCTGCTCGCTGCCGTCGTGCTGTACGGGGCGTTCGCCGCGGTCGAACGGGTCGGCGGCGCCCCGCTGATGGACCTCCGCATGCTCACCCGCCGTCCCGTGGTCGCGGGCGCGTTCCTGCTGCTGATCGCCACCGCGCTGCTGATCGCGTTCTTCTTCCTGGGCTCGGTCTACCTGCAGCACGTACGCGGCTTCAGCCCGCTGCGGACCGGCCTCGTGTTCCTGCCCGTGGCCGTCGCCACCGCCGTCGGCGCCCACCTCGGATCCCGGCTCGTCGGCAGGATCGGCAGCAGGACGACCGCGGTGGGAGGCCTGCTGATCGCGGCGGCGGGCACCGCGCCGCTGACCCGGTTGTCGCACGACGGCAGCGTGTACGCCGGCCTGCTGCCGGGCCTCGCCGTCGCCTCGCTCGGCCTCGGGGCGGTCTTCGTCACCGCCACCACCACGGCGCTGGCCATGGTCGCCCAGGAGGAGGCCGGGCTGGCCTCGGGCGTCGTCAACACCTTCCACGAGGTGGGGGGTTCGATCGGCGTGGCCGTCCTGTCCACCGTCGCCGCCGCGGGCATCGAGCACGGCGCGATCGACGGTTTCACGGACGCGTTCACGCTCAGCGCGGTCGCGGCCGCCGTGAGCGCGGGCGTCGCCCTGTTCCTCGTACCGCGCGGCAGGCCACAGACGACCGGCGGTCCGCATGTGCACTGAAGCGCCCGAGTGACCGCCCGGGCTCCCCACGACGGTCGAGGGAGCCCGGAACGGTCAACGGGTACCGCGGATCAGAGCCGGTCGAGGATGCTCTTGAGCTGCTTGACCTCGGCGGACTGGCCCGTGACGATGGCGTCGGCCATCTTCTTGGCGTCGGCGTCCTGGCCGCTCTTCTGCTCGGTCTTCGCCATGGCGATCGCGCCGTTGTGGTGGTCGATCATCATCTGGGCGAACATCTTGTCGAACTCCTTGCCCTGCATGGCCTTGAGTTCCTTCATGTCCTTGTCGGACATCATGCCGTCGCCGCCCATGCCCATCCCGGGCATGTCTCCCTTGGCGGTGGGCTTGCCCCAGGACTTGAGCCAGCCCGTCATGGTCTTGATCTCGGGGTCCTGAGCCTTCTCGATCTTCGCGGCCAGGTCCTTGATCTCCGCGTCGGAAGCGCGGCCGTCGGCCAACTGGGCCATCTCCACGGCCTGCTCGTGGTGGGGGATCATCATCTGCGCGAACGTGACGTCCGCCTCGTCGGCGTCACCGGCCCTGGCGGCCGCCGTCGCGGTCGCTGTCGCGGTCGCTGTCGCCGGGCTCTTGCTGCCGCCGTGGTCCATGCCGCTCGCACCGTCGCTGTCGCCGCCGCAGGCGGAGAGCATCAGGGCCCCGGCGGCTACGACGCCGACGGCCGCGACACGGCGGACGGGCTTGCGGTGGAGGTGCTTGCCGTGGAAGGCGCGCGTGAAGGCAGTCATCGTGAACTCACCTCGTGTGTCGGTTCTGGCTGTGTGGGCGTACGCGTCGTCGCGGGAGCGCGCGTGGTGCGCGTCCGCGAGGGCGGTTCGGCCTACAGCCGCAGGACCGACAACTCGGTGAGATCAGGGCCGCGGGGCGGGGGATTGGGCCGCAGCATGACGGGCGCCTCGGCGAGGAGCTTCGCCAGCCAGTCCGGACGGCGGGTGAGGGCCGTCCTCAGCAGCGCGGTGAGCACCCACGCGCCGAACATCACCGCCACGCACAGCGAGAGCATGTCCATCGCCATGGCCGGCATGTCCTTGGACGCCGTGTGCGTGGAGTGCGCGGCGCTGCCCCGCTCCGGTGACGCCGGAGCCCCCATGGGGTCGTGGGCGGCTGCCGCCGTGGGCATCGTCGAGACGTGGGACGTGGGGCTCATGCCGTCGCCGGACGACTGGTCGGGGTGTCCCATGGCGTGCATGACGAACACACCCAGCGCGAGAACGACGACGAGCAGCAGGTGCCCGTAGGCGCCTCCCGTTCGTACGTATCGGTTCACGTGCACGCCGGCAGTCTCCGTCTGTGATCGCTCCGGACTGACTCTCCGACAGTAGCGAAGGGGAGTGGAGCGTGCCGTCGTGGGGGTCGGGTTCCGGCCCACTTCCTGAGCGGCTCATTGAACGCACGGTGCAGTACCGGAACCCCGCACCGGCACGCCGGACCCGAAACGGCTCCTCCGGCGGAGCGGCCTTCACCCTGTCGGGGCAGGGCACGTCAAGGTGGTGTCAACGTCCACGTGACCGGCGCCAAGGATGCGTCAAGGCTTGTGCCGGACGACTCGCGGAAGGGCTTCGGTAGGGGGAAGCAACCCTTCCCGTCGGAGAGTTGATCTTCAGTGAGCGGAGCGCGTCGGCTGCGATGAATGACGTACCGACCGAGATGAGTGATGCGCGGAACGGCGGGGGTGAGGTACGGACCGCCACGGGTGACGTACGGCCCGGTCGGCTGAAGGTCTACCTGGGGGCGGCCCCGGGAGTCGGCAAGACCTACCGCATGCTCGACGAGGCACGCCGCCGGGCGGCACGCGGCGCCGACGTGGTCGTGGGGTTCGTGGAGTGCCACGGGCGCCCGGGCACGGAGGCGATGCTCGACGGCCTGGAGGTCGTACCGCGCGCCCTCTGCGTCCATCGCGGCGGGGAGTTCGAGGAGATGGACCTCGCCGCGGTCCTCGAGCGCCGCCCGCAGGTCGCGATCGTCGACGAGTTCGCCCACACCAACGTCCCCCGAGCCGGCCGCAACGCCAAACGCCGGCAGGACATCGAGGAACTGCTCGCCGCCGGGATCGACGTCATCACGGCCCTCAACATCCAGCACCTGGAGTCCCTCAACGACGTCGTCGAGAAGATCACGCGGATGCCGCAGCACGAGACGGTGCCCGACGAGGTCGTACGACGAGCCCAGCAGATCGAGTTCGTCGACATCCCGCAGGAAGGACTGCGACGCCGGATGGCGCACGGCAACATCTACGCCCCCGAGAAGATCGACGCGGCCCTGGCCGACTACTTCCGGCTCGGCAATCTGACCGCGCTGCGCCAACTGGCCCTGCTGTGGGTGGCCGACCGGGTGGACGAGGCGCTCCAGTCGTACCGCTCCGAGCACGGTATCGGCGGGGTGTGGGAGACGAGGGAGCGGGTGATCGTGGCCCTCACCGGCGGTCCCGAGGGGGACACCCTCATCCGGCGGGCCGCCCGGATCGCCGACCGGTCGGCGGGCGGTGACCTGCTCGCCGTGCACGTGACCCGCAGCGACGGTCTCGCCGCGGGCACCTCGCACGCCTCGCTCGCCCGGCAGCGGCGGCTGGTCGAGGACCTGGGCGGGAGCTACCACTCGGTCGTCGGCGACGACGTGCCGACCGCCCTCGTCGACTTCGCCCGTGCCGAGAACGCCACCCAACTCGTCCTCGGCACCAGCCGCCGGGGCCGCGTCGAGCGCTTCGTCACCGGCCGCGGCACGGGCGAGACGGTGGTCGAACTCTCCTCGGACATCGACGTCCACATCGTCACGCACGAACGCGCCGGACGCGGCACGCTGCTGCCCTCGCGGCGGCGCACCCTGTCGACCGCGCGCCGGGTCGCGGGCCCGGTCACCGGTCTGCTGCTGCCCGTGGCGCTCACCTTCCTGCTCGATCTCGACTGGGCCCGGGACCGGCTCAACCTCACCAGCGAGGCACTGCTGTTCCTGCTCACCGTGGTGGGTGTGGCCTGCATAGGCGGGGTCGTCTCGGCGGTGATCGCCTCGCTGACGGCGTCCCTGCTGCTCAACTACTGGTTCATCCCGCCCGTCGGACAGTTCACGCTCGACGATCCCAACGCGCTGCTGGCCCTGGCGGTCTTCGCGGCGGTCGCCGCCGTGGTCGCCGGCGTCGTCGACCGCTCCCTGCGCCTGTCGCGGCGCTCGGCCCGCGCCACCGCCGAGGCCGAGACCATGTCCTCGCTCGCCGGCAGCATCGTGCGGGGCGGCGCCACGATCCCGGCGCTGGTGGAACGCACACGCGAGACCTTCGGCATGGACTCGGCGGAACTCGTCGACGAGCCGCCCGGAGACGACGGCGCGACGGTCGTGCCCGCGGGCCCCGGCGCCTTCCTCGTCCTGCGCGGGCGCCTCCTGCCCTCCTCCGAGCGGCGCGTGCTCGCCGCCTTCGCCGCCCATGTGGGATCCGCCGTCGAACGGGCCAGGCTCGCCGAGGCCGCCGCCGAGGTCGAACCGGTCAGGGCCGCCGACCGGATGCGTACGGCGCTGCTGCGGGCGGTCGGCCACGACCTGCGCACGCCTCTCGCGGCGGGCTGGGCCGCGGTCTCCTCGCTGCGCAGCCGGGACGTCGACTTCTGCGACGAGGACCGGGACGAACTCCTCGCGACCGCGGACGAGTCCATGGCCAAGCTCAACCGCCTGGTCGAGAACCTCCTCGACCTCAGCCGCCTTCAGGCGGGCGCGCTCACGCTGAACCTGCGGGCCACCACACTGGAGGAGGTCCTTCCGGCGGCGCTCGCGGACACCCCCGAGGTGGCGGTCGGGGACCTGGAGGAGATCCCGGCCGTGCTGGCCGATCCGCCGCTCCTGGAACGCGTGATCGCCAACCTCGTCGGCAACGCGGCCCGCCACAGCCCGGCGGACGGCAAGGTGCTGCTGACCGCGAGCACCCACGCGGGCCGCGTCGAAGTCCGTGTCGTCGACCGAGGCCCCGGCCTGCCGCCGCCCTCCAAGCTCTCGGCCCCGCCCGAGCAGGGAGGCACCCCCGTCCGCGACCGGCTCTTCGAGCCCTTCCAGCGTCTCGGCGACACCGACAACACCACCGGCCTCGGCCTTGGCCTGGCCCTGTCCCGGGGGCTGACCGAGGCGATGGACGGCACCCTCACCCCGGAGGACACTCCCGGCGGCGGTCTGACGATGGTGCTGTCGCTGCCCTTCGCCGAGCGGGTGGATCTTCCCAGTGATACGCAGAGCGTAGGAGGCGGCGTATGAGCAGGGGGCGTACGACTCATGGAAGCGGCGTACGAGGGCTCGGGCCCGAGGTCGCCGTGGCAACCGCAGGAGGTGACGGTGTGATGACCGGCTATTCGCTCCGGGACCGGCTCGCCCTGGTGGCGGGCCTGGTGGGCCCCTTCCTGGTGGCGCTCGTCCTCGTGCCCTTCCGTACGGATCTGTCGCATACGAACGCGGCGCTGATCCTGGTCGTGGTGGTGGTCGCGGTCGCCGCCCTCGGCAGCCGTACGGCGGGGGCGCTCGCGGCGCTGTCCGCGGCGGCCTGGTTCGACTTCTTCCTCACCCGCCCGTACGAGACGTTCGACATCCATACCTCGGCCGACATCGAGACGGCGGTGCTGCTGCTCGTCGTCGGCGTGATCGTGTCCCAGCTCGCGGCCCGGGCCCGCCGCCTGGAGGTCATCACGGTGACGGACGCGGACTATCTCGCCCGCGTCCACGAGACCGCCGAGCTCGCCCAGTCCGCCAAGTCCTCCGACACCGTGGTCGACCACGTCCGCGGCCAGCTCACCGAGCTGCTCGGCCTGCGCGGCTGCCGCTACGAGTACGGCACCCTGCTCGGGCAGCCGCCCCGGCTGGAGCAGGACGGAAACGTCTCGGTCGGCCACCGGCGCCGGGACGTCGACGCCTGCGGCTGGCCGGACGGCGAGATCGAACTGCGCACCTACGGCAACGGCCACTACCTGGGCCGCTTCATGCTCACCCCCGGCCCGGGCCCCGTACCGCCGCTCCAGGCCCGCCTGGTGGCGGTCACCCTCGCCGACCAGACGGGCGCGGCCCTGGACACGGCCGGGCGGTAGGTACCCGCGGGGGCACCGCGCGCAGCCGAGCAGGAGCCGTGCGGGGCACTGGGGCGTCAAGGTCCCGTCAAGGTCCGGGGCTTCTCCGCGAAGAAGGCGCAAGGAAGGGTCGAAGGCAGTCGAGGACGGACAGAACCTGGGCGCACCCGCGCATCGCCTCCCCGCGTGCGCGGGCCACCGCGTAAGGAGCCCGTATTCCATGTCTGTCCTGATCATCGAGCCGGGGGCGACCCCCGCCGACGAGGAGCCGCCGGATACCGGCGAGCGCCATCGCCTCACCGCCCTCACGGGGCTGGCCGCCCTGTCGCTCGACGCGATGGCCTCGGTGGCGTACGGGCCCGAGGCGATCGTCCTCGTGCTGGCCGCGGCGGGCGCGCACGGCCTCGGCTTCACGCTGCCGGTGACGCTGGCCATCGCCGGGCTGCTGGCGGTGCTCGTCGCCTCGTACCGGCAGGTGATCGCCGCCTTCCCGGACGGCGGCGGGTCGTACGCCGTCGCCAGGACCCACCTGGGCGCCCGTACGAGCCTGGTGGCGGCGGCCTCGCTGGTCCTGGACTACGTGCTCAATGTGGCGGTCGCCGTCACCGCCGGGGTGGCGGCGCTGACCTCGGCGTTCCCTGAACTGTACGGCGACCGGCTGTGGCTGTGCCTGGCCGTGCTGGTGCTGATCACGGCCGTGAATCTGCGCGGCATCGTGGAGTCGGCGCGCGCGTTCATCGTGCCGACGGCGGTCTTCGTCGTGTCGATCCTGGTGCTGATCGCCGTCGGTCTCTTCCGGTCCGCGCCCGTCAGCACCGCGGCCGCGGCCGGGCACGCCTCCGTCCTCGCCGACAACGCCACCACCGTCGGCGCGCTGCTCCTGCTGAAGGCCTTTGCCTCGGGATGCAGCGCGCTCACCGGAGTGGAGGCGCTGGCCAACGCCGTGCCGTCCTTCCGTGTCCCGCGTGTGCGTCGGGCCCAGCGGGCGGAGGTGGCCCTGGGGGCCGTCCTCGGGGTGATGCTGATCGGCCTGTCGGTCCTCATCTCGCGCTTCCACCTCCAGCCGGTGGAGGGCGTCACCGTCCTCGCCCAGCTCGCGGACGCCTCGCTCGGCCACAACTGGGCCTTCTACGTCATCCAGTTCGCCACGATGATCCTGCTGGCGCTCTCCGCGAACACCTCCTTCGGCGGCCTGCCCGTGCTGCTGAAGCTGCTCGCCCGCGACAACTACCTCCCGCACGTGTTCGCCCTGAAGGCCGACCGGCAGGTGCACCGTCACGGTGTGCTCGCGCTGGCCCTGGTCTCGGCGGCCCTGCTCGTCTTCTCCGGCGGAGACACCAACACCCTGGTGCCGCTCTTCGCCATCGGCGTCTTCATCGGCTTCACGATCGCGCAGGTCGGAATGGTCCGGCACTGGCGTGGTGAGCGGGGGAGGGGGTGGCGGGGCAAGGCTCTGCTGAACGGTTTCGGCGCCGTGCTCACCGGCGTCTCGGCGGTCGTGGTGACGGCGACGAAGTTCGAGGATGGCGCATGGCTGATAGTGATCGCCGTGCCGCTGCTGGTGGCCGCCTTCGAGACGGTCCACCGGGCGTATGCGCGGATCGGTGAGCGGCTGGGCCTCGGGCGGATTCCCGAGCCGCCGCACCGCGACCGTTCGCTGGTGATCGTCCCGGTGTCGAACCTGTCCCGGCTGACCGTGGAGGCCCTGAACGCCGCCGCCTCCCTCGGCGACGAGGTACGCGCCGTCACGGTGTGCCACCCCGACGCCGAGGACCGCGCCCACACGCATGCGCTGGCCCGCGACTGGGCGCAGTGGGACCCCGGAGTACCGCTCGTCCAGCTCACCTCCGAGCGCCGCACCGTGGGGCGCCCGATCGCCGAGTACGTGGGCGAGACGGCCGCCGCGGAGCCCGGCACCCGGGTCACCGTGCTGATCCCCGAGGTCGAGCCGGACCGGCTGTGGCAGCGGCTGCTCCAGAACCAGCGGGGCGCGGTCGTCGCCCACGCGGTGCGCCGTGACACGGACGCGGTGATCTGCCGGCTGCGGTTCCGCGTCTTCTGACGCCCGGCTCCGAGGTCCTGCTCCGGACCCCGCTCTGACGCCCCGCTCCGACGTCCTGCCCTGGTCCGCGCCCTGATGGCCCGCATCTCGCCGATGCGGGCCATCGGCGTACTCGGCTGGACGGCGGCCGGTGGGACTCGTCGCCGCACGTGGAGCGGTCGGTCGTAAGGGTTCCGTCAAAGGCGGACCGGCCGCCGTATGGGAGGTGTCAACGGCGGCCAGATCCGGCCATCGAGGCGGTTACCTCTAACCGTCCGCTTCATTTCTGAACCTCATCTAGGAGTTCGCGATGGCCGATCTGGCCTTCGTCGTCACCACGATCGCGGTGTTCGCGCTGGTGGCCCTCGTCGCCAAGGGGGTGACGAAGCTGTGACCGCCGAAAACATCGTCGGCCTGATCGTGGCCGTCGCCCTGCTGGGCTATCTCGTCCTCGCCCTGATCTTCCCGGAGAGGTTCTGAGAGCGCCATGAGTCCCGTTCTTGCCGGCGTGCTCCAGCTGCTCGCGCTCATAGCGGCACTGGCCCTCGCCTACGTCCCCCTCGGCGACTACATGGCCAAGGTCTACTCCTCCGACAAGCACTGGCGTGTGGAGAAGTGGATCTACAAGGGCATCGGCGCCAATCCGAACACGGAGATGCGCTGGCCCGCGTACTTGCGCGGCGTCCTCGCCTTCTCCGCCGTCGGCGTCCTCTTCCTCTATCTGCTGCAGCGCCTGCAGGGCCATCTGCCCGGCTCGCTCGGCTTCTCGGCCATCGATCCGGACCAGGCGTTCAACACCGCCGCGTCGTTCGTCACGAACACCAACTGGCAGTCGTACTACGGCGAGCAGGCCATGGGCCACGTCGTGCAGACCGGCGGCCTGGCGGTGCAGAACTTCGTTTCGGCCGCGGTCGGTATCGCCGTCGCCGTGGCGCTGGTGCGCGGCTTCTCGCGCTCCCGTACTGGTGAGCTCGGCAACTTCTGGGCGGACCTGGTGCGCGGCACGATCCGTATCCTGCTGCCGCTCTCGGTCGTCGCCGCGATCGTCCTGGTCGCCTGCGGCGCGATCCAGAACTTCTCCGGGATCCACTCCGTGGGCCAGTTCATGGGCGGCTCGCAGCAGTGGAACGGCGGCGCGGTCGCCTCGCAGGAGGCCATCAAGGAGGTAGGCACCAACGGTGGCGGTTACTTCAACGCCAACTCCGCCCACCCCTTCGAGAACCCCACCCCCTTCTCGAACCTCTTCGAGATCTTCCTGCTGCTGGTCATCCCGTTCGCGCTGACCCGCACCTTCGGCCGCATGGTCGGCAGCCTGAAGCAGGGCTACGCGATCCTCGCCACGATGGCCACGATCTGGCTCGGCTTCATCGCCCTGATGATGTGGACCGAGTTCGCCCACCACGGTCCGGCGTTCCAGATCGCGGGCGGCGCGATGGAGGGCAAGGAGAACCGCTTCGGTGTCGGCGCCTCGTCGATCTTCGCGGTGTCGACCACCCTGACCTCGACGGGTGCGGTGGACTCCTTCCACTCCTCGTTCACCGGCCTCGGCGGCGGTATCACCATCCTGGGCATGCAGCTCGGCGAGATCGCACCCGGTGGTACCGGCTCCGGTCTCTACGGCATGCTGATCATGGCGATCATCGCGGTGTTCATCGCCGGTCTGATGGTCGGCCGCACCCCCGAGTACCTGGGCAAGAAGATCGGCACCCGCGAGATCAAGTTCGCGGCCTGCTACATCCTCATCACCCCGGCGCTGGTGCTCGTCTTCACCGCCGCGGCGATGGCCCTGCCGACTCCGGGCCACTCCATGACCAACAGCGGGGCACACGGCTTCTCCGAGATCCTGTACGCCTACTCCTCCGGCGCCAACAACAACGGCTCGGCCTTCGCGGGCCTGAACGCCGACACGCAGTGGTTCAACAGCACCATCGGCATCGCGATGCTGCTCGGCCGCTTCCTGCCGATGGTGTTCGTGCTGGCGCTGGCCGGTTCGCTCGCCGAGCAGAAGCCGGTCCCGGCCACCGCGGGCACCCTACGCACCGAAAAGCCGCTGTTCACCGGCCTGTTGGTGGGCGCCATCCTGATCATCACCGGTCTGACCTACTTCCCGGCGCTCGCGCTGGGTCCGCTGGCCGAGGGGTTGGCGTCATGACCACTCGCACAGATTCGCCTTCAGAAGAGGACTCGATGTCCACAGCCACTCCGACCCGGGCGCCGCACAGCGATGTGCCGACCGGCCACAAGACTGACGAAAGCCGTGTCGGCGCGGGTCTGTTCGACCCGAAGCAGCTGCTGAAGTCGCTGCCGGACGCGTTCCGCAAGCTCGACCCGCGGGTGATGGTCAAGTCGCCCGTGATGTTCGTGGTCCTCGTGGGCTCGGTCCTGACGACGGTCTTCTCCTTCAAGGACCCGGGTGACTGGTTCGGCTGGGCGATCAGCGCCTGGCTGTGGCTGACCGTGATCTTCGCCAACCTGGCGGAGGCGGTGGCCGAGGGCCGCGGCAAGGCGCAGGCGGACACACTCAGGAAGGCGAAGACCGACACCGTCGCCCGGCGCCTGACCGGCTCGACCGAGGAACAGGTCCCCGGCACCGAACTGCGCGTCGGCGACCTGGTCGTCTGCGAGGCGGGCGACATCATCCCCGGCGACGGTGACGTCGTCGAGGGTGTGGCCTCCGTCGACGAGTCGGCCATCACCGGTGAGTCGGCCCCGGTCATCCGGGAGTCGGGCGGCGACCGCAGTGCCGTCACCGGCGGTACGAAGGTCCTCTCCGACCGGATCGTCATCAAGATCACGACGAAGCCCGGTGAGACCTTCATCGACCGGATGATCGCTCTGGTCGAGGGTGCGGCCCGGCAGAAGACGCCGAACGAGATCGCGCTGAACATCCTGCTCGCGTCGCTCACGATCGTCTTCCTGCTCGCGTGCGCCACGCTGCCGCCGTTCGCCGACTACGCGGGCACGCACCTGACGATGGTCGTGCTGGTGGCCCTGCTGGTCTGTCTGATCCCGACGACGATCGGCGCACTGCTCTCCGCGATCGGTATCGCGGGCATGGACCGGCTGGTGCAGAGGAATGTGCTGGCCATGTCCGGAAGGGCAGTTGAGGCCGCCGGTGACGTCTCGACCCTGCTGCTCGACAAGACCGGCACCATCACCCTCGGCAACCGTCAGGCCTCGGAGTTCGTGCCGGTGACCGGGACGACCGAGGCCGAGGTCGCCGACGCGGCCCAGCTGTCGTCGCTGGCCGACGAGACGCCCGAGGGCCGCTCCATCGTCGTACTGGCGAAGGAGAAGTACGGGCTGCGCGAGCGGCACCAGGGCGAGCTGTCCGGGGCCGAATGGATCGCCTTCACCGCCCAGACCCGTATGTCGGGTGTGGACGTCGACGGACGCAAGATCCGCAAGGGCGCGGCCGGTTCGGTCATCGCCTGGGTCAAGGAGCGGGGCGGCGAGGTGTCCGCGGACGCCGACACCCTCGCGGGCCGGATCTCCGAGGCGGGCGGTACGCCGCTGCTGGTGGCCGTCGAGGACACCGAAGGCGCGCGCATCCTCGGGGTCATCCATCTGAAGGACGTCGTCAAGGAAGGCATGCGCGAGCGGTTCGACGAACTGCGCCGGATGGGCATCAAGACCATCATGATCACGGGTGACAACCCGCTGACGGCCAAGGCGATCGCGGACGAGGCCGGCGTCGACGACTTCCTCGCGGAGGCGACTCCCGAGGACAAGATGGCGCTCATCAAGCGGGAGCAGGCGGGCGGCAAGCTCGTCGCGATGACCGGTGACGGCACGAACGACGCACCGGCGCTCGCGCAGGCGGACGTGGGCGTGGCGATGAACACGGGTACGTCGGCCGCCAAGGAGGCCGGCAACATGGTCGACCTCGACTCGAACCCGACCAAGCTCATCGAGATCGTCGAGATCGGCAAGCAGCTCCTCATCACCCGGGGCGCGCTCACGACGTTCTCCATCGCCAACGACGTCGCGAAGTACTTCGCGATCATCCCGGCGCTGTTCGCTGCGGTCTACCCGGGCCTGGACAAGCTGAACATCATGCACCTGTCCTCGCCCGACTCGGCGATCCTGTCCGCGGTCATCTTCAACGCGCTGATCATCATCGCGCTGGTGCCGCTCGCCCTGCGGGGTGTGCAATACCGGCCGGTGAGCGCCGACAAGATGCTGCGGCGCAACCTCGGGATCTACGGCATCGGCGGCCTGATCGCCCCCTTCATCGGCATCAAGATCATCGACCTGCTCATCTCCCTCATCCCCGGAATCGGCTGATCGGCTATGAACAACTCGGTTACGAACACTGCCCGGTTGCTCTGGGCGGGCCTGCGCGCGCTCCTTGTGCTCACCGTGGTGACGGGCGTTCTCTACCCGCTCGCCATCACCGGGGTCGCCCAGGGCCTGTTCTCCGACCAGGCGAACGGCTCGGAGATCAAGGCGAACGGCAAGGTCGTCGGCTCCTCGCTGATCGGCCAGTCCTACAACCTGCCGCTGAAGAAGGGCCAGGAGACCCCGGATGCCGACCTGAAGTGGTTCCAGGGCCGCCCCGCGAACGGGCTGGGCGCCAACAGCGTCAACACGCAGTACAAGCTGATCCTGTCGGGCGCCACCAACCGTTCGGGTGACAACGCCGACCTGATCAAGTGGGTCAAGGCCGCCAAGGCCGCCGTCATCAAGGACAACTCGGTGAACGGCTACACGGTCAAGCCCTCCGACGTGCCCGCCGACGCGGTCACCTCGTCCGGCTCGGGCCTGGACCCGGACATCTCCCCGAAGTACGCCGACATCCAGGTGCACCGGATCGCGGAGAAGAACGGCCTGCCCGTCGCCCAGGTGCAGAAGCTGGTCGACGAGCACACCGACGGCCGCACCCTCGGCTTCATGGGCGAGCCCCGAGTCAACGTCCTGGAGCTCAACATCGCGCTCAAGGCACTCGTGGCGAAGAGCTGATGGGCTTAGGCGCACCGCGCGGGAGTTGGCGGACGGGGAACAGGCCCCGGTTCGTCAACTCCCGCGTTCACGAGGCCGGTTCCACGGGTTCCGGCCCGCCGTACAACAGGAAGGGCGCACACTGATGACCCGGGTACTGGTGGTGGAGGACGACCCTCAACTCGTCCGGGCCCTCGTGATCAACCTGCAGGCCCGCAAGTACGGCGTGGACCCCGCCCCCGACGGCACCACCGCACTGCGCATCGCCGCCGCCCGGCAGCCCGACGTGGTCCTGCTCGACCTCGGCCTGCCCGACATGGACGGCACGGACGTCATCAAGGCCCTGCGCGGCTGGACCCGCGTACCGATCCTCGTGCTGTCCGCCCGCCGGGCCTCCGACGAGAAGGTCGCGGCC
Source organism: Streptomyces sp. NPDC007896 (assembly GCF_042959425.1). Taxonomy (NCBI): domain Bacteria; kingdom Bacillati; phylum Actinomycetota; class Actinomycetes; order Kitasatosporales; family Streptomycetaceae; genus Streptomyces; species Streptomyces sp. NPDC007896. The sequence continues at coordinate 38,443 of NZ_JBIBKX010000017.1, forward strand.
CTGGACGCGGGCGCCGACGACTACATCACCAAGCCGTTCAGCATGGACGAACTCCTCGCCCGGCTGCGCGCCGCCGTCCGCCGCACGGACGACGTTCCGCTGGCCCCCGAGACGACGCTCGTCATGACGGACGGCTTCACCATCGACCTGCTCGCCAAGAAGGCCACCCGCGCCGGGCACGACGTACGCCTCACACCGACCGAGTGGCATCTGCTGGAGATCCTGGTCACCAACCCCGGCCGGCTCATCACACAGAAGCACCTGCTGGCGGAGGTGTGGGGAGTCAGCCAGGGCAACAAGACCAACTACCTGCGGGTCTACATGGCCCAGCTCCGCCGCAAGCTGGAGGCGGACCCCGCCCACCCCCGCTACCTGATCACCGAGCCGGGCATGGGATACCGCTTCGAGAGCTGAGGCGTGCGTACGAAACCGACGAAGAGCACCGAGGTGATGCTGCACGGTCTGGAGCAGGTCCCACTCAAGGAGTCGGAGTACCGCGGCTCCACGTTCACCGAGATGGACATCGACGCGGTGCTGGCCCGCCGGCCCCGGGTGGCCCTGGTCGACGAGCTGCCCCACACGAACACTGGTCGACATGTCACCGCCCGCGCTGCGCCGCCGTATGGCGCACGGCAACATCTACAAGTCCGACAAGGTCGACGCGGCCCTGTCCAACTTCCGCCCCGGCAACCTCACCGCGCTGCGCGAGCTCGCCCTGCTGTGGGTGGCGGACCGGGTCGACGAGTACCTGACCGAGTACCGCAGCGAGCACCGGGTCTCGAAGATCTGGGGGTCGCGCGAGCGGATCGTGGTCGGGCTGACCGGCGGTCCCGAGGGGCGCACGCTGATCCGCCGGGCCGCCCGGCTCGCGGAGAAGGGCGCGGGCGGCGAGGTCATGGCCGTCTACATAGCCCGCAGCGACGGACTGACCTCCGCCTCGCCCAAGGAACTCGCCGTCCAGCGCACCCTGGCCGAGGACCTCGGCGGCACCTTCCACCACGTCGTCGGGGACGACATACCGGTCGCGCTGCTCGACTTCGCGCGCGGGGTGAACGCCACCCAGATCGTGCTCGGCTCCTCGCGCCGCAAGACCTGGCAGTACGTCTTCGGGCCCGGCGTCGGCGCCACCGTCGCCCGCGAGTCGGGTCCCGACCTGGACGTCCACATCGTCACCCACGACGAGGTCGCCAAGGGGCGCGGACTGCCGGTCGCCCGGGGCGCACGGCTCGGCCGCCTTCGGGTCGTCTGGGGCTGGGTGGCCGGCGTGGCTGGGCCGGCCCTGCTCACCCTGTTGCTGGCCGGCGTCGCACCCGAAGTCGGCCTGGCCAACGACATGCTGCTGTTCCTGGCGATGACGGTGGCCGCCGCCCTGCTGGGCGGGCTGTATCCCGCCCTGGCCTCGGCCGTGGCCGGTTCTCTGCTGCTGAACTGGTTCTTCACCCCGCCCGTCCACACCCTGACGATCGCCGACCCGAAGAACATCGTCGCCATCGCGATCTTCGTCGGGGTCGCCGTCTCCGTGGCCTCCGTCGTGGACCTCGCCGCCCGCCGTACGCACCAGGCGGCCCGGCTGCGCGCCGAGTCGGAGATCCTCTCCTTCCTCGCGGGCAGTGTGCTGCGCGGCGAGACCAGCCTGGAGGCCCTGCTGGAACGGGTCCGGGAGACCTTCGGCATGGAGTCATTCGGCATGGAGTCGGTCGCGCTCCTGGAACGGGCGAGCGACGTGACGCCGTGGACCTGCGCGGGCCGGGTGGGCACGGGGAGAACGTTGGAGCGGCCGGAGGACGTGGACGTGGACATGCCGGTGGGGGGACCGGATGGCGCTCGCGCTGTCCGGACGAGTCCTGCCGGCGGAGGACCGCCGGGTGCTGGCCGCCTTCGCCGCCCAGGCCGCGGTGGTCCTGGACCGGCAGCGGCTGCAGTCCCAGGCCGACCAGTCCCGTGCGCTGGCCGAGGGCAACCGCATCCGCACCGCGCTGCTCGCCGCCGTCAGCCACGACCTGCGGACCCCGCTGGCCGGGATCAAGGCCGCGGTCTCCCCGCTGCGGTCGGACGACGTGGCCTGGTCGCAGGAGGACCAGGGCGGAGCTCCTGGAGGCGATCGAGGAGGGCGCCGACCGCCTCGACCACCTCGTGGGCAACCTGCTGGACATGTCGCGCCCGCAGACCGGGACCGTCACCCCGATCGTGCGGGAGATCGACCTGGACGAGGTGGTGCCGATGGCGCTGGGCGGCGTACCGGAGGACAGCGTGGAGCTGGACATCCCCGAGACGCTGCCGATGGTCGTCGTCGACCCCGGTCTGCTGGAGCGCGCGGTGGCCAACCTCGTCGAGAACGCGGTGAAGTACAGCCCGGCGGGCGCACCGGTCCTGGTCGCGGCGAGTGCCATGGCCGACCGGGTGGAGGTACGGGTGGTTGACCGTGGTCCCGGGGTCCCCGACGAGGCCAAGGACCGCATCTTCGAACCTTTCCAGCGCTATGGCGACGCTCCTCGCGGCGCGGGCATCGGCCTCGGCCGCGCGGTCGCCCGCGGCTTCGCCGAGGCGGTGGGCGGCACCCTCGCCGCCGAGGACACCCCCGGCGGCGGCCTCACCGTGGTCCTCGGTCTCCCGGCCGCGACCGGCCAAGGTACGACGGCCGTGCCCGCACACGCTCATGAGCGCACATCTCCTCCTCGGGCTGCCGATGCCCGCTCCGGACAGGCATGCTGAAGTACGCGTCCGCTCAAGCGAGTTGGTCCCGCGGCCGACCCCGGAAAGCAGGTGCTCCTCCGCTCTTCGCGCCAGGACCAGCGTCGGTCGCCGGCCGTCGGTCAGGCCGTGAGCTCGAGGCGCGCGGCGAGGGCCTCAGGGACGTGTCCACCGGCGGCATGGTCCCCGACGCCCGCATCCACACCGGGCCCGGCTCCCCTTCGCCGCCTTGGCCCGTACCGCGACCGGCCGGACGCGTCGGAGGCGCTCACCGCGGAGTGCCGACCGCGTGCAGCACCGCGTCGGCCATGCCGCGTGCGCCGCGCTCGTTGGGATGCATCGGGGCGGCGGGAAGGCTGGGCAGCAGCGGCTCGATCCAGCGGGTGTCCCTGCCCGAGCAGGCGTCACGGCCGACAGAGGGCTTGTACGTGTCGACGTATCCGGCCCCGGCTTCCTGCGCCCGCTCGCGCAGCTCGGCGTTGAGCTGCTGTTCCTTGTCGTGCAGGTAGGTCGCGTCACCGGGTGCGAGGGTCAGGTCGTCGGCGCAGCCGGAGCCACCCGCCGGCAGGATCGCCGGGTATCCCACGACGTACACGCGGGCCTTCGGGGCACGGCGCTTCACCTCGGCCACCGCTTCGGACAGCCGCTCACCCGCCGTGTCGATCTTCCGCTGTACGTCGTCGGTGTCGCCGGAGACGTACTTCCCCCGGCACGGCGCGTCGTCCCCGGTGTACTTGCCGCGGCCCGTCATGTCGTAGATGACGCCCGCCTTGACGCACGTGGTGATCAACGAGCTGAAGCCGATGTCGTTGCCGCCGATGCCGAGGGTGACCAGCCGCGTCCCGGCGGACAGCGCCGACAGCTGGGCCGGGTTGGTGCCGTCGTCGGTGGACTGCGGCGCCGTCAGGTCGGCGATGGTGGCCCCGCTGCAGCTCACGTCGCGGAAGTGGGCCGCCCGCAGCCCCAGCCGCTCGGCGACCAGCGCCGGGTAGTCGTGGTCGGATCGATCGCACCCGGCGGGGGCTCCGGTCCGGTCGGGGATCCGCGGCCCGGCGGTGTAGGAGTCGCCGAGCGCCACATACGGTCCCCGTGGCGTCGCGACTCCGACCGGGTCGGTGCCCGAGTTGTGCCGGGTGATGCCGACCGCGGCGACCAGGGTGGCGCAGGCGAGGAAGGCCCCGATCAGTACGGTCCGTAGGTGATTCGTCATCAACATGTCCTGCTGCCTCGGTGACGGATGAGGGGCGCGCACGCCGGAAGGCCCAACAGCCCGGTGGACAAAGGGAATCAGCCGTTGGAGAGGTCGCTTCGTCCCGCTCGCCGGGACGTCTTCAGGCTCTCTGGTCGGGCCCTGCCGCGTCGTCCTGCGGCTGCCGACAATCCCGGCTACTGAGAACGCAGTACGCCGTCGAGTGCGCGTAGTGCCGATGCAGACGCATGCCGGCGCCCACCGTGGTCCTCAGTCGCTGCCACGCCACTGGAGCAGATCGAGGGCTACGGCCACCCTGACGGTGTTGTCCTCCAGCGGCCTCGGAAGCAGTTGGCCGGCTCGGTCGAGCTGCCGCAGGAGGGTGTTGCGGTGGGTGTAGAGCCGGCCGGCGGCGCGGGTCGTGTTGCACTGGGCCTGGATGTACGTGAGGACGGCGTGCCTCAGTTCCGGGCTCGCCGTGGCGAGGTCGCCGAGGGTGGTCTTGACGAAGTCGTCGGCCTGTTCGACGTCCTGGCTGATCAGGCTGCTGAGCTGGACGTCGTCGAAACCGGCGACACGACGCGGTGAACGGAGCCTGGCGAGCATGCGCTGGGTGGTCAGCGCGTCGAGGTGGCTGCGCCGGAAGCCTTCCCTGCCCCAGGCGGGCGGACCCACGGCGATCCGGACGCCCGGCAGCGGGTCGAGGAGTCGGCTCAGTAGGCCGGTGTCCGGTACGGCGGGTCCGGGCAGCCACACCCACGAAGTGGCCGCGCCGACGATCACGGTGAGCGGTTGCTGCACTCCGGTCGTCTGTGCCAGAGCCTCGGTCGCACGTTCGAGGTGGCCCGGTTCGGGGTCCGGTTCCTCGCTCCACACCACGGCGGCGGTGTGCGTCCGGTCGAGGGCGTAGCCCAGACGTGCCTCCGCCCGTTGCCGGCTGATGGGCGCGCCCTCGACGAGCAGGGTGACGATCTCGCGACGTTCGGCGTGGGTGCCGTGGGTCAGCTCTTCGCGCTCGGCGGCCATGCGTGCGGCGAGGTCGACGATCGTGGCGTCGAGGAAGCCCGATACGGAGCGTGCCGACACATCGAGCAGCTCGCGCAGTTCCTCGGGGTCGGAGGTCAGGGTGAAGGCGGTCTGCATCCAGCGCCGCCAGGCCGCGTTCTGTCCGACGCGGTAGGAGTCGAGGGCCGATTCGTCGAGTCCGCGGCGCACTAGGTCGCGGGCGTGGCTGAGACTGTCCGGTCCGATGTACGCGGGTACGGGCGCGCCGGGGTCGCGCGCGGTCTGTGACGCCCAGAACGCCAGGTGGGCACGGTTGATCCGCCGTGTGGCGGCGCGCAGGGCGGGGTCCTGCGCGATGGCTCGCATGGTCACCGCCGCCAAGGTCGCCTCGTCGATCTCGTCGAGCCACTCCTGCAGACTGTTGAGTGCGATCTCCGCACCCTGCCGAAGCAGATCGCATGTCCGTTCGGACGGGTGCCGCCAGGTCATGACCGCACGGTAGCCAGCGGTGGTGCAAAATGCACTGGTCTTTTCCGATGAAGGTGCGAACTGCCACACCGTACTGGCTGGTATGTGAGGTCATCATCGAGGCACCACCCAGCGAACGCCTCATCAACGGAGTCCCCGCACATGACCCGTCAGAGCGAGCACATCGACGTGCTGATCATCGGCGCCGGCATCTCCGGCATCGGCGCTGCCCACTACCTGCAGACCGAGCGGCCCGACAGCAGTTACGCGATCCTGGAGGCCCGCGGTGTCTCCGGCGGCACGTGGGCGCTGTTCCGCTATCCGGGCATCCGGTCGGACTCCGACCTGCACACCTTCGGCTACGCCTTCAAGCCGTGGCGCAACGACAAGTCGATCGCCACCGCCGATCTGATCCTCGACTACCTGCGGGAGACCGCGGGGGAGAGCGGCATCGAAGCGCACATCCGTTACCACCACAGGGTGCGCGGCGCGGCCTGGTCCACCGCCGAGGCCCGCTGGACGGTGGAGATCGAGCGCGCCGACACCGGTGAGACGGTGTCGATGACCGCGAACTGGCTGTTCTGCGCCGGTGGCTACTACCGCTACGACGAAGGCTTCACCCCCCGGTTCGAGGGCCGCGAGCGGTTCGCCGGACAGATCGTGCACCCGCAGCACTGGCCGGAGGACCTGGACTGCGCGGGCAAGAAGATCGTGGTGATCGGCAGCGGTGCGACGGCTGTCACGCTGATCCCGGCGCTGGCGGACACGGCCGGCCATGTCACCATGCTCCAGCGTTCGCCCACCTACATCCTTCCGGTCGCGTCGGAGGACGCGATCGCGAACACGCTGCGCAAGGTGTTGCCGGCCGGCCTCGCCTATCGGCTCACCCGGCGCAAGAACATCGCCATGCAGCGCCTCATCTGGCGGACCTCGCGACGCCACCCACGGGTTGTGCGACGTCTCATCCGCGCCGTGAACATCAGGCACCTGCCGGCCGGTTATCCCGTGGACGAGCATTTCAACCCGCCCTACGACCCCTGGGACCAGCGGCTGTGCACGGTCCCCGACGCGGACCTGTTCAAGGCGCTCAAGAAGGGAACGGCCTCGGTCGTCACCGACCGGATCGCGACGTTCACCGAGACCGGCATCCGACTCGAGTCCGGTCGTGAGCTCGACGCCGACATCATCGTCACCGCCACCGGGTTGAACGTGCAGCTGTTCGGCGGCATGGCGCTCTCGGTGGACGGTGAACCCGTCGACTTCGCCGACAAGGTGGCCTTCAAGGGCATGATGCTGAGCGGCGTACCGAACTTCGCCTTCGCGATCGGCTACACGAACTCCTCGTGGACGCTCAAGGTGGGCCTGCTGTGCGAGCACTTCACCCGGCTGCTCGGACACATGGACGCCACCGGCACGGACATCTGCTGCCCCGAGCTCCCCGACCCGGCCATGCCGACCCGTCCGCTGCTCGACTTCGGCGCCGGATACGTCCAGCGGTCCCTCCACGTGATGCCGCGTCAAGGACTCGCCTATCCCTGGCTCATGTCGATGAACTACCACTCCGACGTCAAACTGCTGCGCGGCGGCCCCGTCGAGGACGACAACCTGCGCTTCGCCTCCGCCGCCCGCCCAGCGAAGGCCGAGACGTCGGCATGAGCGACGACCGCTCAGCTCACGTAGGACGCGGCATCACCCCGTGCCACCGGACGCACGGCGACGATCGACGGCTGCGTCGGCCGGGGCTTCTTCGGCATCCGCTTCGACAACCGTGACACCGGTCGATCCACGAGGATCGCGACGACCTGGCCCAGGACACCACCGGCCTGCTCGACGACCTCGGTGTGGCGAGCGCGCAACTGGTCGCCATGTCCGTGGGCGGCATGATCGCCCGTGCCAAGGACAAGGCCATCGCCCCGGCAGGGCACGGCGCGACAGACCGACACCTTCCGGAAGTCCGGCGACCGGACTGCGGAACTCCGAGATGTCACGACACCGACCCGGTCATCCACGGCGACCGTGACGTGTGAATTCACTTATCCGATCATCTGGCATTCCCCACCCGAATGCAGGGACCCAGGATGACCCGTGTGAGGCAGTATCACTCACTTGCCCTAACCGGGCTCGGATCTCTGAGAGGTTGAACTCCCAAATACCTTGCGGTGCACAGGACATGCGCACGCCACCACGCCTCGATACCGTCCACATGTTGGGATTGGGCCGCTCCGGCCGTCCGTGGCGCCGGGCGAGGACTAGGCTGCTCCACAGACGTCCCAGACCCCGGCGGCATGTCGTTGCCGAGCACAGATCGCCGCGGGGAGCGGGCCCTTCGCCCGTCGCCCGGCGCATCCCTGGAGGGAACCGGGTGGGTCCGCTGTCCTGCCGCGCAGTCGACCAGTCGGCCGTAGCCCGACCTCCGCCGAATGCACTCCGCTGCCGGAAGTGGGCCGACGGTGCCGGGTTCCCGGCACCACCGAGTCCCCTGCCGGACGGTCTTCCGAACCGAGGCGTCATGCCCCTTCCGCCGCTCACCATCTACCGTCACGACCGGAGAAAACGGGCACTGATCACGCTGGCCGGTGAGATCGACCTGGACACCGTGCCCCTGGCGCGCGCATCACTGGAACGGTGTCTGCGCGACGGCATCCGCACCATCGACGTCGACCTCACCCTCGTCACCTTCTGCGACTGCAGCGGCCTCAACGCCTTCCTCAACGCCTCACAGCGCATCACCGCGGCCGGGGGGACGCTGCGACTGCACCATCCGCCGCGGACACTGGTCCTCATGCTCGACATCGCCGGCTGCGAATTCCTGCTCCTGGGCGTCCCGTTCGGGCAGCTGTCGCCACCTCCTGGGTGCGCCCCGGTCACGACCGCTCCCGTCCCGCCGCATCGGTCTGTTCCGCCTGTTCCTCCTGTACCTGTCCTGTCCGGCGGTGCGGTGTGATGGATCGGCCATATCAGGGACGGTCACGGCAGCCCCGTGGAAACGAGAAGCCCGGCGTGAACTCCGGAGCGGACCTCAGAGCGGACCCGGGAGCGGCTGCGGTGCGGTTGCGCCGGGTGAACCGATGGCTCGTGGAGGACATCCGCGAGGATCTCGGGAATCTGTACGAGGACTCCTGCGCAACGGGATCCGGAAAGGCATACCGCCGTCCCAGCCGCCAGGACTTCCTGAACCATCTGACGGGCCACATCCGCCGCCCGGGATTCGCCATGGTGATCGCGGAGACGGACAGTCTGACGGGGTGCGCCTTCGGGTTCCCCGTACTCGGCGACGGCCGCTGGTGGCTCGGTTTCGACGGTGTGCTGCCACGCACCATTGAGCGGATCACCAAGTCCGGCAGTGTCTTCGCGATCAGTGACACCCTGGTCCGCCCGCACCCGCAGGACCAGAAGCTGGCCCACCGTCTGCAGGAGAAGCTGCTGACCGACCACCAGGCGACCCTTGGCGCCACCTTGGTGGATCAGGCCGACCGCCCGACTCTCGACTCGCTCCACTCCTCGGGATGGCTGGACATCGGAGAGCTTCGGAGGCCGACGAGGCCCACCACGTTCCGTGCGCTGGTGTTCCCCCTCGGGGAACGGACCACGGCAAGGCTGGAGGGTCTTGCGCACGAAGCCCGGATACGGTGGCCCGGGTGAGGTCCGACAACCGGTCGGCCCGGATCCAGGTACTGGTCGCCGAGCAGGCGGCCCGGCGGGGTGCCCGGGTCGGCGTGGTGGACGTGTGCACCGCGGCCGTGGCCGCACTGCCGGTCGGCGGGGCCGGACTTTCCGCGATGTCCAGATCTGCGGCCAGCCATCCGCTGTGCAGCACCGACGATGTCAGCGAGCAGTTGGAGGAGCTCCAGCTCACCTTGGGCGAGGGGCCTTGCGTGGATGCCTTCGCACAGGGTTCGGCCGTACTGACGCCCGATCTGCTCGCCGCCGAAGTGCAGGACCGCTGGGCCGTGTTCGCCGACGCGGCCCTGGAAACCGGGGCACGCGCCGTCTATGCCTTCCCTCTGCAAATGGGTGCGATCAGCCCGGGAGTTCTGGACCTGTATTCCCAAGTCCCGGGCAGGTTGGATGCGGAGGCGCTGGCCGACGCGTTGGCGTTCGCCGACACCGCCGCTCTGGTCCTGCTCGACTCCCGGATCGACGGCGAGGAGGACCTGGCCGGCGGATGGTCGGCGGACGGACGATACGAGGACCTGGGCGCGTACCGGGCGGAGATCGACCAGGCCACGGGCATGCTCACGGCCCAGCTCGGAGTCGGTGCCGAAGAAGCCTTCGTCCGCCTGCGCGCCTACGCCTACGCCAGAGGACGCCGCCTCGCCACGGTGGCCGCCGACGTGGTCGCCCACCGGCTCACGTTCCCCCCGGGCGCGGACACGGATCGGACCGACGATGAGGCCTGACACCTTTGCCGGGCGAAGAAGCGAACCAAGAAACCGAACGAGGAAGGCCGGACCAAGAAACCGGACAAGGACATGAGTTGCACTTCCCGTCCCTTCATCCGGGCCGGGATCAGTCTCGACGGAGGGTGTGCACGATGAATCAGCGACTCCTGGCCAAGACCTTCGTCGAGCTGGCGGACAACCTGGTCGCCGACTTCGACCTGATCGACTTCCTGCGCCTGCTGACCGACCGCTGTGTGGGCATGCTCGGCGCGAGTGCCGCAGGCGTGCTGCTCGCGGACCGCGACGGCGAACTCCGCGTCATGGCCGCCTCCGACGAACGGGTGCGCCTGCTGGAACTCTTCCAGCTGCAGAACGACGAGGGGCCCTGCCTGGACTGCTTCCGCACCGGCGCACCGGTGCTCGTCGCCCACCTGAGCGGGGAGGCCGACCGCTGGCCACGCTTTGTCGCGGCGGCCCACCGCAGCGGGTTCGGGGCGGTCCAGGCCCTGCCGATGCGTCTACGGGACGAGGTCGTCGGGGCCCTGAACCTCTTCCACGCCACCCCGGGTCCCTTCGAGCCGGACGCCACGCCGCTCGCCCAGGCCCTGGCCGACGTCGCCACCATCAGCCTGCTGCAACAACGCACCGCGCACCGCAGCACCGTCCTCAACGAGCAACTGCAGAGCGCGCTGAACAGCCGCGTCCTGATCGAACAGGCCAAGGGAAAGCTCGCCGAACGCCGGGGCATCGACATGGAACAGGCCTTCACCACACTGCGCGGTTACGCCCGTGCTCACAACCGGCGCCTGTCCGACCTGGCCCGCGCGTTCATCGACGACTCCGAAGCCCTCCCCGGCCTGAGGTCCTGACCAAGGCCACGACCGGTCGGCAGCAGTTCCCAGACTGTGGTTCACCGGTTTGTGGTTCGCAGACTCTGCTTTCCGGTCCGGACGGCCGCCGCCGATGGTGTTCGGCGGCGGCCGTGGTCGCGAGGACGCGAGGCCCCCCGGCCATCGTGTCCTCGCGCACTGCCCTCCGCGGCGGCGGGGTGGCGGGAGCACCCCGAGTGGAAAACGCCAGGAGGACGGAAGCTGGAGCCGCGTGCTCTGGCGATGCGGCTCCGGCCGGCCTCGATTGCGACTCGGGGGCTGGGAGCCTGGGTGGGGGACTTACCGGTTCCGTCGATTCCTGACACGGACGAAGTCCCGCCTGCCTTGCTCTGACCGTAGAGCACATGCACGACGAGCGGAACAGGGCTGACGTACGCGTTCGTCACCCGCGGCGCTCACGGTCCCGCCGGTCCTCGCGGTTCCAGCGCGCTCGGTGCTGACGGCCGTAGCGGCGGTCCCATCGGTCCTGACGCTCCCGGCGGTCCCGATACTCCTGGTACTCACCGAAGTCGGACCCGCCGCCGCGGCCCCCGCCACCACGGCCGTAACGGGTGGTTCCGAAGACCAACACAGCCGCGGCGACCCACCAGATGGGGTTGAGGAAGCCGAAGCCGAACAAGACCACGATCAGGACGGGAAGCAGAACGAACACAGCGGCATGCCGCGGAACTCGCGTCACGGTATCCGTGCATCGGACCCCGGCCAGGAGTATCCTGAAGATACCGAGGGTACTTCGTACACCGGCTTCGATGCCCGTGCCGTCCCCGGCGATTCACGACACCGGGCCGGCCCGGGGCAGGGTTCGCGTGATGACCGCAACCATGTTCGACAAGCCCGCGGTCGAAGACAGGACCTTCTCTTCTTCACCGCCACCTCTCCGGCTGCAGCTGGCGCTACCCGGCACGGCCCCGGCCTTGATCGACGGCGCATGGTGGCCACGCTCCCGTGACCTGACGGCCGAACTTCCCGTGCTCACCGCCGTGTTGGACCCGCTGTGGGGGCGGATCACCCACGTCACCGTGAACCCCACGTTCTGGCCGGTCATCCCCCGCAAGGTTCCCGTCCAGGGCCATGTGGTGAAGGTCGGCTGGTTCAAGGCCGAGCAGGACCCGCACAAACTGCTGCTGCTGTCCTACACCGCGGGTCGCTGGGACCTGCTGGTGATTCCGCCCGAGACCGACGACGTCACGGCCGCCCGGCTGATGACCGCCGCCTCGGATCCCGCACGCAGCCTCACGGCAAGCGGCCTGATCCAGGAGGCCGAGCTCTTCCGCGTCGCCGCCGAGGCCGAGGCCGCCGCATGGGACTCGGCCCGGGAAACGGTCTGGGACTCCGAAGGCGGACACGACGCCCGTCACACCTCCTCCCACAGTCCCGTGGGCGCCGCCACCGGCCGCCTGCCGATTCCGGCGCCAGGCATTGACGGGCATGACGGTCGGACCGGCGCGGTGCGTAAGGGCGCGGTGCACGGTACCTGATGGCGCGGTGCGTGATGGGCGGCGTTCGGAACCAGTGCCTCGCCGAGGCCCGTTCGACGTACCGCGGGAGTAGCGTGGAGGCATCGAGAGTATTTCGCACATCGGCCGCCATGCCGGTGTCGTTCTCGGCGAGTGACGACACCGGGCCGCCCCAAGCAGCGGCCGGGAGACAGGTGCGCGCGATGTCCGCGACCACCGACCGACCCCCGTTGCGGATCGTGCCCTTCAGGGCTCCGACCGCTCGCCTCGCGCTGAAGACCGTGAGCACGTTCCGAGGGCCTCTCGACGGTGCCTGGTGGCCCCGCTCCCGGGAGCTGACACACGAACTCTCTGCTCTGGCCGACGTACTGGACCCCCTGTCGGGACGGATCACCCGGATCGCCGTCAACGCGACGTACTGGCCTGCCATCCCGAGCAGGGTGCCCGTCAACGGTCGTGCGGTGAGGGTCGGTTGGTTCACGACGGAGCTGGACCCCCACAAGATCATGCTGCTGTCCCACACCACGGGCAGCTGGAACCTGCTGGTGATACCACCGGAGACCAACGCCCCGGCAGCCGCTCGCCTGATGGCCGCCGCGAGCGACAGCGCCGGCCCCCCGACGACCGCGAGCGCGCTCATGGCAGCGGAACACGCCCTCCACGGCAGTTCCATGACTGCCCTGGACCAGGATTCCGAGGAAAAGTGGGAGGACGGGGATGACACCTCCTCCTACCGGGCAGCTGCCGACCGGCCGTGCCGCCTGATCGCGGCGAACGCAGGTTCTCCTGACAAGCCCGGAGTAGAGTGAGGTGACAGGCACGAGTGGCGGCAATCATGGCAACACTGCGAGAGCGGAAGAACTACCGCGAAGCGATCATGAAAACGCTGTACGAGGCCACGGAAGGCAATCGCCTCCTTGGCGTCACCGGGGCGAGGCTGCGTGACGACCTCCAGGTCCCTGAGCAGGATCTGGCGGCGGCGTGCGCATATCTGGTGGGCGAAGAGCTCATCACCGTCGACTGGGCGCAGGGAAACACACCCGCGATGGTGATGCTGACGCATCGGGGGATCCGGCTCATGGAGGCCGAGGAGGAGGAACGCGGCTGACGCGATCCGGGGCCGGTGCACTCTTATGGTGTGGAAGGCCCGTTGGATTCAGGGCCGGCGGATGCCGATGCCGGCCACGTTCGGCTGTCGGCTCAGTCCAGGACGGCGAGATGGCCGGCCGCGCCCCCGCGCCACTCGATCAGGAAGAGGGTCGCGTCGTCGCTGGTGCGGCCGCCTCGTTGCCGCTTCAGGGCGTGGGAGAGTGCGCGCACCACCGCTCGTACGCCCTTCTCTCCGTGTTCGACGCGGTTGACCCAGTGAATGAGCTGTTCCTCGCCGAACTGTTCTTCGCCGGCCTCGTGCTCCTCGATCAGGCCGTCGGTGAAGCACAGCACTCGGTCGCCGCGCTGGAGCATCTGCTCACTGATCTGGGGATCTTCACCGCCGAAGCCGACCGGCAAGGTGGTCGGGCCTGCCAGCTGCCGGACGACCCGGTGGTCGCGGATCAGCAGCGGTGCGGGGTGGCCGGCATTGACCCACTGCAGGTGACCCGTCGCGATGTTCAGACGCATCATCTGCGCGGTGACGAAATGGTCGGGCCCGAACTGCTCGGCGATCGCCCGGTCCATGAACGCGTAGATCTCGGACAGGCCGATGTCGGAACGGCGGGCGTGCCGGTAGGCGCCGACCGCGACGGTCGCCATCGTGGCGGCGTCCAGACCGTGGCCCATCGCGTCGACCATGGCGACGTGCAGGATGTCTTCATTGAGGGCGTAGTCGAAGCTGTCGCCCGCGACGTTGTAGGCGGGCTCCAGGATTCCGGCGACCGCGACCTGCGGGATGGACATCGCCATCGGCGGCAGCAGGGACCACTGGATCTCCGCGGCCACGCTCATCGGTTCACGGCGCCGGGCGAGGAAGAACTGGTCGGTGTAGCTGTGCTTGGTGACCAGCATGTCGGCGACCAGGCCGGCGAGCCTGCGCAACAGCCGCCGGTCGTCGTCATCGACGGTGTCCAGGGTGAGGGCCATTACGCCCACCTGGTCGCTGCCGTCCAACAACGGCAGGTACATCCGGACGCCGTCGGCCTGCGGCACCTCGGCGGTGGTCGCGTACAGGAAGGCCGTGCCGGCGGGAGAGTCGTCGATCGGCTCGGGCTCGCCGACCATCAGCCGCCGACCCGGTAGCGGCACCAGCACCAGCTGGGCGTAGTCCTGCAACAGGATCGAGACGTCGCGGCCACCGACCCTGGCCACCTCTTCCGCGATCAGCGGGGCGACCAGCTGCGGCGGCATCTCGTGTGCCCGGTCCAACAGCACCCCCAGCAGCCGCTCACCGAACCCTTCCGACCGATCCACCATGCCCTTGGCGGGCCGCCGCTCACCTTCCGTCACAGCCGCACCCCCGCACCGACGTCTTCAAAGCCTCGGCCACCGTGCCCCTGCTCATCTCGTGCCACGGATCCATCGCCCGCCCCGACGTCCTCGGGTCCATCCGGCGGTCACGGCGGATGCGCTCGCCCCGCTCACGTGATCTGTACACACGAGCTCCTGACACGACCGTGATCAACCCGCACAGAGTGACGCGGCCGACCAACCCGAAGAGCCCATTACGCCACACGCGGCATGTCACACACGGTCAGGACAGATGGCCCTCAATGCCGTTGTGACGCCCGGCAGGGTGTGCCTGGCGGCCCATCAGCCGATATCCCCGGACAGGTGATTCCTCAGAGTCGAGCGCCGCCCTGCCGCGGAGTCCCATGGCAGTCACCGATGTTCAGTGGGCAGCATCTACGCTGTGACCTGCGGCCACCGCGTGATCGTTTGTCTTCACACACCGATGATCAACGGTGGCCGCATCTATGAGTACCAGCGGGATGGAAAGGCTCGCCGAAGGAGAGGCAGTGCTGGGATTGCTGGGCTTCTACGACGAACTGGACAACCGCGCCGGCCAGCCGAACGGATCGATACGCGATGCCGTCCAGCCCGTCGGCGAACCGGATGAGGCGGAACTGGTGGCCTACCTGGACGCCGGACACGTCCTCATCGACGTCATGGAAGCCGGACGCGACGTCATCACCGGAAGCCCCCACCGGCACTCTCCGGGATGCTCTTCTCTGGTGACCGACGGTACCTGGCTGTGGCGCAGGGACTTCCCGCACTACGTGGAAACGCACCACGTCTCGGTCCCCGGCGCGTTCATCGAACACGTCCGCAGCCTGAGCTACCAGACGCCTGCCATCACTGTCGCGCAGTTCGCTCCACACTACGACGAGACCATGCCCCTGGTCGGCTGGGCCTCGGCCGTCCCATGGCGATCGACGGCGACCACGCTCGTACCTGAACCGCGAGCAGTGACCAGCAAGACCCAGTTCGACGCGGCGACGCTGTCCCAGGACCGGAACCGGCCGCACGGCAGCTGGGGCAGGCCGCGCAAGCCGCGGAAAACATAGACCCCACCAGCACAAGAGCGATCTACAACTGGAGTACTAACGCGTGGTGAGGTCCAAGGCCTTCGCCGACGGACCGGGGCGGGTGCGTGCCTCCGGCGGGATGAGGGGGCCGTGTCCCGCGGAGCAAACGACCACGGTCTCGACCGGCGCGCCGCAGCCGGCGTGGGTGACCTCCAGGGGCGGGCCCTCGGGATCCGCCGCATGGCGGTCTCCCCACTGCTTGAGGGCGATCATCGCCGGCCACAGCTCCCAGCCCTTGCGGGTGAGCCGGTACTCGTGGCGGGTGCGGCTGCCGGGCTCGTTGTAGGGGACGGTGTCCAGGATCCCGGCCGCGACGAGCTTCCGCAGCCGGTCCGAGAGCACGCTCTCGGACAGCCCGACGTGCCGGCGGAAGTCGTCGAAGCGCCGTACGCCGTTCATGGCATCCCGCAGGACCAGCAGTGACCACTTCTCGCCCACCAGGTCGAGAGTCCGCTGGACCGTGCAGTTCTCGGTGCTTGTGTCGAGCCACGTCATGCGCCCCATCGTAGGCTGGCTTCGACGTTGACATCCAGACCTCGTCCTGGCTAGCTTCGAATTTGACATCCAGATCATCGAGGGAGCGACATGGGCAGGTCACGCACATACGACTGGGAGGACCCCATCGTCTCCGCCGCCGCCGTCGGGCAGCACAGCGGTCTCGACTTCCTCCGCGAGATGCAGGCCGGACGGCTCCCCGCCCCGCCGATCTCGGCGACCCTCGGAATGACGCTCGAAGAGGTCGAGCACGGCCGGGTCGTCTTCGCCCTCGTCCCGGGCGAGGAGCACTACAACCCCATCGGAAGCGTCCACGGCGGGGTATACGCCACCCTGCTCGATTCGGCGGCGGGCTGCGCGGTGCAGTCCGTCCTGCCGCAGGGGATGGGGTATACCTCACTCGACCTGAATGTGAAGTTCCTGCGCCCGGTCACCGTGGACACCGGCAAGGTCCGTGCCGTGGGCACCGTCCTCAACAGCGGACGACGTACCGCCCTCGCGCAGGCCGAGCTCTTCGATTCCGGGGACCGGCTGCTGGCGCACACGACCAGCAGCTGTCTGCTGTTCCCCGTCTGACCGGCGCGCCCGCACAGGAGTGCGACGTACGGAAGGCAGGCAGCCATGACGGTGTACGACTACGACCGGCGCCGGACGGGGGTTCTGCTGGTCGATCCGCTGAACGACTTCCTCGCCGACGAGGGCAAGCTCTGGCCGCGCATCGCGGAGGTCGCGCGGGAGGTCGACCTGCGGGCCCATCTGTCCGAACTGGTGTCCACCGCTCGCGAGGTCGACGTTCCGGTGTTCTACGTGCCACATCACCGCTGGACACCGGGGCTGTACGAGTCCTGGTCCCATCCGAACCCGTCACAACGCGCCGTGGACAAGAACCAGCTCTTCGCCCAGGACGCGTTCGGGGGGGACTGGTACCCGCCCCTGCGGCCCGAGCCCTCGGACACCGTGGTCGCACAGCACTGGGCCCAGAGCGGGTTCGCCAACACCGACCTGGAGATGCGCCTCCGCCAGCGCGGCGTGGACCACGTGATCGTCATCGGACTGCTCGCGAACACCTGCATCGAGACCACGGCCAAGTACGCGATGGAACTCGGATTCCATGTGTCGCTGGTGACCGACGCCACAGCGGCGTTCTCGAGCGAACTCATGAGGGCCGCCCATGAATTGAACGGTCCGACCTACGCGCATGTGATCACAGACACGAAAAGTGTCGTAGCGGCACTGAAGACATAAAGTCACAGGGTCAGATGGTGCAGAGGATGTTGGACCGGCTCTGAGCCGGGCTTCACCGGAAGGATCCACTCATGGACGAGCGCTTCGACGTGGTCGTACTCGGAGCAGGACCGGGCGGCTACGTCGCCGCCATCCGCGCCGCGCAACTCGGCAAGCGGGTCGCGGTCGTCGAGGAGCGGTACTGGGGTGGTGTGTGTCTGAACGTCGGCTGCATCCCCACGAAGGCGCTGCTGCGCAATGCCGAGCTGGCGCACATCTTCACGCGGGAGGCGAAGACGTTCGGCATCAAGGTCGACGGCGAGGTCTCCTTCGACTACGGCGAGGCGTTCCGGCGCAGCCGCCGGGTCGCGGACGGCCGCGTCAAGGGCGTCCACTTCCTGATGAAGAAGAACGCGATCACCGAGATCGACGGCCGCGGCACCTTCCTCGACGCCCACACGCTCCAGGTCGCCCTCGCCGACGGCACCACGAAGACGGTCGGATTCGACGACTGCATCATCGCCACCGGTGCCACCCCCAAGTTGCTGCCCGGCACCCGGCGCAGCGACCGTGTCGTCACCTTCGAGGAGCAGATCCTCGCCGAGGACCTGCCGCGCTCCATCGTGATCGCGGGCGCCGGGGCCATCGGCATCGAGTTCGCGTACGTCCTGCACAACTACGGCGTGAAGGTCACGGTCGTCGAGTTCCTGGACCGGGTCGCCCCGCTGGAGGACGCGGACGTCTCCGCCGAACTCGCCAAGCAGTACCGGAAGCTGGGCATCGACGTCCTCACCTCGACGCGTGTCGAGTCGATCGACGAGTCGGGCCCGCAGGTGCGGGTGACGGTCACCGGCAAGGACGGTGCGCAGAAGGTGCTGGAGGCCGACAAGGTCCTCCAGGCGATCGGCTTCGCGCCGAACGTCACCGGGTACGGCCTGGAGGCCACGGGAGTACGGGTCACCGAGCGCGGCGCGATCGACGTCGACGGCCGCTGCCGTACGTCCGTACCGCACATCTCCGCGATCGGGGATGTGACCGCGAAGCTGATGCTCGCGCACAACGCCGAGTCCATGGGGATCATCGCGGCCGAGACGATCGCGGACGCGGAGACCATGGAGCTGGACTATGTGATGATCCCGCGTGCCACGTACTGCCAGCCGCAGATCGCCAGTTTCGGCTACACCGAGGCACAGGCGAAGGAGCGGGGCTACGACGTCAAGGTCGCCAAGTTCCCCTTCACGGCCAACGGCAAGTCGCACGGCCTGGGTGACACGGTCGGCTTCGTGAAGCTGATCAGCGACGCCAAGTACGGCGAGCTCCTCGGGGGCCATCTGATCGGTCCGGACGTGACGGAGCTGCTGCCGGAACTGACGCTGGCGCAGCAGTGGGACCTGACCGTGCACGAGGTCGCCCGCAATGTCCACGCCCACCCGACCCTGGGCGAAGCGGTGAAGGAAGCCGTGCACGGCCTGGCCGGACATATGATCAACTTCTGAGTCCGTGTGACGCGCTGGAGCACCGGCCGCGCGAGGAGGTCGCCTTCCTGCGCGCCGGGCTCGACACCTTGACGCCCGTAGCGCAGCCCCCGCGGTGATTTCCATCGCGGGCGGCTGGCGCTCTCGAGGGGGTGGCGGTGCTGACGACGCGAACGGCGCCCTCAGGGGCGCAGCACCAGGCGGATCGGATCGCCCTTCTTCTGCTCCAGCCGTTCGACGGCTTCGGCCGCCTGATCCAGGGGCAGTACGTCCGAGATGGAGCGGGAGAAGTCCAGCCGCCCGTTCTCGGTGAGGTGGATGAGTTGCGCCACCGCGTTCGCGCCGGAGCCGAAGTGGCCCAGGAGCCGCAGCTCGCGGGTACTGAAGGTGGTGCTGTCCGCGATGGTGACCGGCTTTCCGCTCAGCCCGACGAGGACCAGCTTGCCGCCGTCGGCCAGCACGGACAGGGCCTGCTCGCGCACCGGGGTGACGCCGGCGAAGTCGAAGGCGGCCTCGATTCCGGCCCCGCGGGTGGCGGCGGCGACCTTGTCCGCCAGACCGGGGTCGGCCGGATCGAGGGCGAGGTCCGCGCCGAAGGCCAGGGCGCGGTCGCGGGCGGCGGGGGAGGGGTCGACGGCGATGATGGGGCAGGCGCCCACCATGCGCAGCAGCTGCACCCCGTGCGCGCCCAGACCGCCGATGCCCCAGACCCCGACCGCCTGGCCGGGGCGGACACCGGCGGTGTCGGTGATGGCGCCCCACGGGGTGGAGACCGCGTCGGGGATGACCGCTCCCTGCTCGAAGGGGATCGAGTCCGGGAGCGGGACCAGGGTGTCGATCCGGGCGAGCGCGAACTCGGCCCAGCCTCCGTCGTAGTCGACACCACGGGTCCAGCCCCGCCCGTCGCGGTACTCGCCGGCCTGGAGGACGACGCGGTCGCCGACCGCCCAGCCGCCCGCGTCCGGACCCGGCTCGGCGACGGTGCCGGCCACCTCGTGCCCCAGGGTCACCGTGTCGCCCCGCAACCGCGCGGGTGTGCCGCCGAGTTCTCCGGAGATCAGGTGGACGTCGGACAGGCACACTCCGGCCGCTTCCACCTTGACCAGGACCTCTCCCGCACCGGGGGTGGGCCGGTCCACCTCCTCGACCCGCAGCTCGTGGGTCGGGACGTGCAGACGCACTGCGCGCATGACAGCCATGACGGCTTCCTCTCCGTACGTGATCCGTGCCGAGATCTGTACCGTGAAGTGTCACCGTTGGTGCCGCGGTTGAAGTCCGTTCTACGATCCCGGGGCATGACGACTCCCCTCTGCTACGCCTGCGGCCAGGAAGCACGGTTCGGCGAACTTCCGCCCCGCGAACGCGTCGTGTCCGATGAGTACTGGCGGGTGGCTCACAGCTTCAACACCGCGGTGCCCGGCTGGCTGGTGCTGCTGCCGCGACGGCATGTCACGGCCGTCCACGACCTCACCGACGCCGAGGCCGGGGCCCTGGGAGTGTGGCAGGTCAGGCTCTCCAGGGCGCTGCGCGAGGCGACCGGTTGCCTCAAGACCTACGTCGTCCAGTTCGCCGAGTCCCAGGGCTTCGCGCACGTGCACTTCCACATCGTGCCGCGCATGGCGGATCTGTCCGCCGCACACCGTGGGCCGGGCATCTTCGGGCTCCTGGACCGCCCGGAGCCGGAGCGGGTGACAACGGAAGGCGCGGACCGTATGGCCCGCGCCCTACGAGCCCGGCTTCACGGGCTCCCGCACTCCTGGGGTCCGCCGGACACGCCCTAGTTCTGAACCCTGAGGGTGCCCCGGTCGCTCTCCCGCAGCGCGCGACCGATGATCAGGCGCTGGATCTGGTTGGTGCCCTCGAAGATCTGCATGACCTTGGCCTCCCGCATATAGCGCTCGACCGGGAAGTCGCGGGTGTAGCCGGCGCCTCCGAGGACCTGGACGGCGTCCGTGGTGACCTTCATGGCGTTGTCCGTGGCGATCAGCTTGGCGATGGACGCTTCGCAGGCGAACGGGAGCCCCTGGTCCTTGAGCCGGGCGGCGGCGAGCGTGGTGGCGCGGGAGGCCTGGACCGCCGCGGCCATGTCCGCGAGGACGAAGGCCAGCCCCTGGTGTTCGATGATCGGGCGGCCGAAGGTCTCCCGTTCGCGCGAGTAGCGCAGCGCGTGGTCCAGCGCTCCCTGGGCCAGGCCCGTGGCGACGGCCGCGATGCCCAGTCGGCCGCAGTCCAGTCCGGCGAAGGCGATCTTGAGTCCCTGGCCCTCCTCGCCGATGCGGCGATGGGCCGGGACGAGCACGTCCTCCAGGCGGATGGTCGCGGTGGCCGACCCGGTCAGACCCATCTTGTGCTCGGGCGGATCGGCTATCAGGCCAGGGGTGTCGGCCGGGACGAGGAAGCAGGAGATCGCGCCCGAGCCCGCGTCGGACGTGCGCGCCATGATCGTGTAGAAGTCCGCGTGCCCACCGTGCGTGGTCCACGCCTTGGCGCCGTTCAGGACGTAGTGGTCGCCGTCCCTGACGGCCCGGGTGCGCATCGCGGCGGGGTCGGAACCGGCGTGGGCCTCGGACAGGCAGTAGGCGCCGAGCAGCTCGCCGCTGAGCATGTCGGGCAGCCACTCCTTCCGCTGCTCCTCGGTGCCGAAGGAGGCGAGGGCGAAGCAGGACAACGCGTGCACCGAGACGCCGACCCCGACGCTGGCCCACACGGCGGCGATCTCCTCGAGGACCTGGAGGTAGACCTCGTAGGGCTGGTCCCCACCGCCGTACTCCTCGGCGTAGGGCAGGCTCAGCAGGCCCGCCCGGCCGAGCGTGCGGAAGACCTCACGGGGGAACTTCTCCTCGGCCTCCGCCTCGGCGACGCGAGGCGCGAGCTCCTTCTCGGCGAGCTCACGGGTCAGGCCGATCAGGTCGACGGCTTCCGGCGCGGGAAGCGTACGGGTAGCTGGCATGGGATTTCCTCGGTCGCTCTGGAGATTATTGATACGGCGAGCGATACAACAGTATCGTTTTTGGTACCGTGATGCCATGCAGTCCAGCGATGGATCCGGGGGCCCCCTCGTCGGTCTACGCGTCCTTGAGCTCGCGGGACTCGGGCCGGCTCCGCACGCGGCCATGGTGCTGGCCGATCTCGGCGCCGACGTGGTGCGCGTCGAGCGGCCCTCCGGCCGGGCGCTGCGGCTCGGCCCGGAAGACGCCACCGACATCGTGCGGCGCGGCCGCAGGTCGGTCTTCGCCGATCTCAAGGAGTCCGAGGGACGTGCGTTGGTACGGGCGCTGGCCGCCCGGGCCGATGTGCTGATCGAGGGCCTGCGGCCGGGCGTCGCCGAGCGCCTCGGCGTCGGCCCCGAGGACTGCGGTAGGGAGAACCCGGGCCTCGTCTACGCACGCGTCACCGGCTGGGGTCAGGACGGCCCGCTCGCCCAGGATCCCGGGCACGACCTGAACTACATCGGTCTCACCGGGCTGCTCCACGCGATGGGCCGTGCCGGTGATCCGCCGCCCCCGCCGCTCAATCTGGTGGGAGATTTCGGGGGTGGGTCCATGCTCCTGGTCATCGGCGTCCTGGCCGCGCTCTGGGAGCGCTCACGTTCCGGGGCCGGGCAGGTCGTGGACTCCGCCATGCTCGACGGGACCGCCCTGCTGGGCCAGATGACGTACGCGCTGCGCGGCATGGGCGAGTGGTCGGACGAGCGGAGCGCCAACCTCCTCGACGGGGCCGCCCCCTTCTACGACACCTACGAGTGCGGCGACGGCAAGTACGTGGCCGTCGCCGCACTCGAACCGCAGTTCTTCGCGGCGCTGCTGGAGGGACTGGGCATCGCCGGGGCCCAGCTGCCCGCCCAGGGCGACCGTGGCGGCTGGCCCACGCTGCGGGCCTGGTTCGCGCAGCGCTTCGCCTCCCGTACACGCGACGAGTGGACCGCGCACTTCGCGGGTACGGACGCGTGCGTCACCCCCGTGCTGACGTTCGCGGAGGCGGGAGCGCACCCGCACGTGGTGGCCCGGAGCACCCTCGTCGAGGTCGACGGCATCCTCCAGGCCGCACCGGCCCCGCGCTTCTCGCGCACGCCCAACCGGCGGCCCTCGGCTCCGGGTGCGCCGGGCGCGGACACCGAGTCGGTGCTGCGGGACTGGGGTGTCGGCTCCCCGGCCGCCACCCCCGCGGTCAGGGCGAGACCGCGTGCACGATGAGCGACGCCAACTCGGCGTAGGCCTCGGCGTCGGTCAGTCCCGTGCGCGCGGACACCTCGCCGCGCTGGATCTCCTGCATGGTGGCGGCGACGACCTCGCCCACGAAGGCCGCGTGGACGTCACGGAACGCGCCTGCGGCGACGCCGTCCGCGATCAGCTGTCTGATCCGGCCCGCGGCCAGGCGGGTGTTGGCCTCGTACACCTCGCGGGCCGGTTCGAATCCGGCCATGTCGTCGAGGAATCGCCGGGACAGCGGCCTCAACTGCTGGGCGACCGCGTTCAGGTAGACCACCACGCGCTCCGCGGGCGCGGAGGTGTCCGCCACTTGCTTCTCGATGGCCTCGGCCGCACTCCGGAAGTAGTGCTTCACGGCCTCGCGGACCAACTCCTGCTTGCTGCCCGCCAGTTGGTACAACGTCGTCTTCGAGCAGCGCAGCCGCTCGGTCAGCTCGTCGAGCGTGAACGAGGCGAAACCTTCCGCCGCCAGCAGGGCGACCAGCCGTTCCAGCAGGTCGGTCTGGCGCGCTGTGCGACGTGTGGACGGCATGACCTCAGCGTAGCCGTTCCCCTTTACTCGGCAGGAGGTGCTGTCAGCGGGCGGTCCAGCCGCCGTCCACGACGACCGTCTGTCCGGTGACATAGCTTCCGGCGTCGCCGACGAGCCACAGGACCGCGCCGACGATGTCGTCGGCGGTCCCCTCCTTGGGCAGCGGGGTGTTGCGGCGCAGGTACTCGGCGGCGCGCTCACCCTCGTAGAGCGGGCCGGTGATCTCGCTGCGGAAGAAGCCGGGGGCGACCGTGTTCACCCGGATCGAATGCCGCGCCCACTGCACCGCGAGCTCGGCGCTCAGGCCGGACAGGCCCGCCTTGCTCGCCGCGTACGAGGCCTGCGGGATGCCGGGGATGCCGACCCGGCCGCTGATGGACGAGATGTTGACGATCGCGCCCCGGCCGAGGGCGCGCATGTGGGGGAAGACGGCCTGCGCGAGCAGCAACGGGGCCAACAGGTTGAGGTCCATGGTGCGGCGGACGGCGTCGAGCGGTTCGGACTCCGCGCGCTCGGTCGTGAACATGTTCCCGGCGGCGTTGACGAGGATCTCCGGCGGTCCCAGTCCCTCGACGACCGTCGGCACCACGGAGCCGATCCGGTCGAGGTCGGACAGGTCGCAGGGGACGGCGAGACCGTCGATCCCCTGGGCGAGCTCGGCCAGTCGGTCGTGACGGCGGGCCACCACGGCGACCCGGGCGCCGAGCGAGGCGAGTGCGTGAGCCACCGACGCTCCCAGACCCGACGAGGCACCGGTCACGACCGCCACCCGGCCGTCGAGGCCGAACATCCGTGCGGCGACATCGGGGTCGGGCGCCACGCGGGTCTCCCTTCGACGGCAGGGCGTGTCGGGGGCGGCTGAGGCGCTGACCGCGGACCGGCCCGGCAGGCATCCTAGGCCGGGCTCTCCATCCTTACAAGGATTAACAGCTTACTGATTTCATGTCGCCAGGCGTCAGCCGCGGCGGAACCGCATGCGGCTACGGGCGGACGCGGCGTCGATGACCCGGTTCTTGAGCGTGCGGCACACCCAGCGCTGGGTCGCCGTGAGGTGTTCCTCGGCGATCCGCGCGGCCTCGTCGGCGTCGCCCTGCTCGATGCTCGTCACGAGACGTTCGTGCGCCCGCTGCGCGAGGGCGCGGTCGGCGCGCGAGGGGTAGTCGCCCCGCGAGACCTGGAGGTCCGCCCAGGCCTCCTCCTGGACCGACCAGAGGGACGTGAGGCTCTTCACGACGACGCGCAGGGTCGCGTTGGGGTCGAACCCGACGACGACGTCGTGGAACTCGCGCGAGGCCCGGGTGAACGCCGCACCGTCGTCGATGCAGCTCTCGCTCGCGGCGAGCAACTCCCGCAGCTGCGGCACCACCGCGCGCTCGCGGTCCGCCCGCTGCGCACAGTGAGCCGCGCACAGCGGTTCGAGGGTGGCGAGGGCGGCGCCGAGGTCGGGAACCCCGACCTGCATCGCCTGGAGCGTCAGACCGAGGGCGTAGCCGGCGGTCCCGATGTCGGGAGCGTGCACCGTGGCGCCGCCGCGGTTGCCACGGCGCACGGTGATGAAGCCCTCGGTCTCCAGGATCCGCAGCGCCTCGCGCACCGAGGGGTAGCTGACACCGAACTCCGCGACGAGCTCGTCCTGTTTGGGGAGCGTGGAGCCGTCGCCGATGCCTCCCGCGAGGATCCGGTCGCGCAGCGCGGCGGCCACCAGCTCCGCCATGCGCATCTGCCCGATCTTGGTGTGCTCGGACCCCGTACGTTCCATGATTGCAAGGCTAGCAGTGATACGCGGGGGGACTTCAGGCTGTTCCGGGCCGCCGTCGCGGGTCCACGAGCTCGGCCAGCCGGGTGCGTTGCACCTTGCCCATCGCGTTCAACGGCAGGGCGTCCACCTGGGACCAGATCTCCGGAACCTTGTACGGGGAGAGCGCGCGCCGGCAGTGCGCGGTGAGGGCCTCGACGTCGAGCGGGGGGCCGGCACTTTGGACCACCGCGGCCACCCTCTGCCCGAGTCGGTCGTCCGGTACCGCGCACACGGCGACCGCGGCGACGTCCGGGTGCGTCGCGACGACCCGTTCCACCTCCAGTGGGTAGACGTTCGCGCCGCCCCGGATGATGACGAGCTTCTTGCGGTCCAGCACCGTCAGCCACCCCTCGCCGCCGACGGTGCCGATGTCACCGGTGGGGACCGGGCCGGGCTCCGGTCGCCGGACGCCGCCGCGCTCCCAGAACCCGAGCATCGGCCGCCACATGTTGGCCCACGGCCCGACGGTGGTCCCGCCCAGCCGCAACTCGCCCAGCTCCCCGGCCGGCAGGCGTCGCCCCTCGTCGTCGTACGCCGCGACGTCGTAGTGCGGCAGCACCAGCCCGCTCGTGCCCGGGTGCCACTCGTGGCCCGGTGGGTCGATGGACACGACGGTCGGTGCCTCGGTCAGGCCGTAGGTGACCCGGGGGACCAGCCCGTGCGCCTCGGCGAACGCCCGGCGCAGCGCGTCCGGTGTGTCACTGCCCCCGCTCCACACCTCCTGAAGCGGGCCGAGGTCGAGGTGCGGGCGCGCGGCGAGGTCGTAGAGCTGGGCGGGGGCGCCGTTCCACACCGTGACGCGCCGCGCGGAGATCCAGTCGGCGACCCCGTCGACATCACGCCGGTCCATGACCACGGAGCATCCCCCGGCCTGTGCGGTGAGCAGGGTCGACAGCACCATGAGGTTGAGGATCGTCAGCGGGAAGCTGTCGCCCTTGCGCAGCTCGGGGCCCCAGCCGCGGGTGGCGACCAGGGCCGCGCCGGGCAGGAGCAGGTTGCGCTGGCTGTGCACGACCGCCTTGGGGCGTCCCGACGTACCGCTGGTGAACGCGATGCCGGCCGGGGCGTCGAGAGCCTGCTCGACCCGGGGAGCCGGTGCGGCGCTCGCCACGAGCCCGGACCATCGATCGGGGTCGACACAGTCGGGCGAGCTCAGTCGGCAGCGCGGTCCGGCCAGGACGACCGTCGGCTCGCAGAGCTCGTACAACTCCCGCTGCTCGCCTGCCGCGAGCGCCTCACCGATGCCCGCCCAGACGGCTCCGATCCGCTGCGCGCCGTGGAAAGCGGCGACGATGTCGAGGTCGTTGGGGAGGCAGGCGGCGACGCGGTCGCCGGGGCGTACGCCGAGCGACCACAGCGCGCCGGCCGCGCGTCGGGCCCGGTCGTCGAGTTCGGCGTACGACCAGGCGCCGGAGACGGCCTCGATCGCCGTCGCGTGCGGGCGGGCGGTGAGCGAGGCGTCCAGTACCTCGGCGATGCTCCCCGGGACGGCCCTTCCCCGACCGGACGTCAGGCCCCGGGAACCCTCATGTGCGTACTGCGGTGTGCCACCGGCATCGGTACGGCTCATGCCATCTTATTATCACTATCCTTGTAAAGATTCATCCTATAGGCTCGGGCCGCATGCCAGGTCCGCCCCCGCTGATGGAGGAGTGGTCGACACGTGAAGGCAGGCGCGCCGCGGATCGGCCCGAGGACACACACCGGCCCGCTGTCGGGAGTGCGTGTGATCGATCTGACGGCGATGGTCATGGGCCCCTACTGCACCCAGATCATGGCCGACATGGGGGCGGACGTGATCAAGATCGAGCCCCCCGACGGCGACAACACCCGCTACATATCGGTCGGGCCGGAACCGGGCATGGCGGGCGTCTTCGTCAATGTGAACCGCGGGAAGCGCAGCGTGGTGTTGGATCTGCGTTCCGGCGACGGCAAGGACGCGTTGCGCGAACTCATCAGGAGCGGCGATGTGTTCATCCATTCGATGCGTGCGAAGGCGATCGCCGGGCTCGGATTCGGCTACGAGGAAGTGGCCGCCGTCAATCCGTCGGTGATCTACACCAACTGTTACGGATACGGCCGCCGCGGCCCCGACGCCGATCTCACCGCCTATGACGACACCATCCAGGCGGAGTGCGGTCTGCCGTTCGCGCAGGAGCAGTTGACCGGGCAGGCCAGCTATGTCGGCACCATCATGGCGGACAAGGTGGCCGGAATGACCGCCCTGTACGCCACCATGATGGCGCTGTTCCACCGCGAGCGGACCGGTGAGGGCCAGGAGGTGGAAGTCAGCATGTTCGAAACCATGGCCGCGTTCATGCTGGTCGAGCACGCCAACGGCGCGATGTTCAGCCCTCCCTTGGGCTCCGCGGCGTACCCCCGCGCGGTGACGCCCCACCGGAAGCCCTACCGGACCAAGGACGGCCACATCTCCGCGCTGGTCTACAACGACAAGCAGTGGTCGGCCTTCGTGAGTGCCGTGAAGCCGACGTGGGCGGGGGAGCACTTCGCCACCCTCGAACAGCGCGCCCGTCAGATCGACACCGTGTACGCCCTGTTGGGGGAGACCTTCCTGGAGCGTACGACGCAGGACTGGCTCGACCTGCTCAGATCCCTCGACATTCCCGCCGCGCCGGTCCGCACCCTCGACGAGCTGTTCGACAATCCGCATCTGAACGAAGCGGGGTTCTTCGAGACGGTGGACAGTCCGAACGGCCCCGTCCGTTTTCCCGGCATGCCGGCCTGGTTCTCACGAACTCCAGGTCGTGTCGCCGGTCCTGCCCCTCGGCTGGGCGCCCACACCGAGGAGATCATGGCCGACCTGGGCAGGGCAGACACCTGAGCGAGGGAGTCGCAGAAGCAGTGACCAGTACCGGAGAACCCTTCAGCGCACGCTCCTGGCTGTTCGCCCCCGGCGACAGCGAACGGAAGATGGAGAAGGCGGCCGCCGGTCCGGCGGACATCGTGCTCCTCGACCTGGAGGACGCGGTGGCCGAGGAGGGAAAGCCCAAGTCCCGAGCGATGATCTCCTCCTTCCTGGCGGTCCGGTCGCCCGAGGAGAGAGGCCGGCTGTGGGTGCGGATCAATCCCCTGGACGGCCCTCACGCGTTGGCGGACCTGGCGGCGGTGATCCCCGCGGGGCCCGGCGGCATCATGCTTCCCAAGGTGCGCGGCCGTGCGGATGTGGATGTTCTGGACCACTATCTGTCCGCGTTGGAGGTCTCCGCCGGCAGGGAGCAGGGCTCGACG
This sequence comes from Streptomyces sp. NPDC007896, assembly GCF_042959425.1. Lineage (NCBI taxonomy): Bacteria > Bacillati > Actinomycetota > Actinomycetes > Kitasatosporales > Streptomycetaceae > Streptomyces > Streptomyces sp. NPDC007896. The sequence continues at coordinate 67,027 of NZ_JBIBKX010000017.1, forward strand.
AAGGTGATCGTCCTGGTGACCGAGACGGCCGAGGGCATGTTCACCACCGGCACCTACCAGGGCGCGCCGAGGATGGTCGCCATGACCTGGGGGGCGGAGGACCTCGCCGATTCCGTGGGCGCCAGCGAGAACCGCAACCCCGACGGAAGCTACGGATTCACCTACGAGTTGGCCAGAAGCCTGTGTCTCCTGGGAGCGGCCGCCGCCGGTGTGGCCCCCATCGAGACCATCCAGGGCGACTTCCGTGATGGGGAGGGACTGCGCGAGCGGGCCGAGAAGGTACGCCGTGACGGCTACCGAGGCATGCTGGCGATTCACCCCGCCCAGGTCGATGTGATCAACGCGGCCTTCACCCCCACTGAACAGGAACTGGCCGCGGCCCAGGAGATCGTCGATCTCTTCGCCGCCCGTCCCGGTGTCGGCGCCATCGGCCACCGGGGCGCCATGCTCGACCGGCCCCATCTCGCCCGCGCACAGGCGCTGCTGGCTTCAGGGGGACGGGCGTGAAGGCCGTTTCCGACGTCGGTGACCTGGACCTGACCGCGTTCCTGCGACCCGGTGACCACATCGTCATGGGCCAGGCCTGCGGTGAACCGACCACGTTGGTCGAGGCGTTGATCGAACAGGGCCCCGGCATCGGTGGTCTCTCGGCCTTCATAGCGACCAGCTTCTCCGGACGTTTCACCCCGGCGGCGGTGAGCGGGTTCTCCCTGGCCAGCATGGGGGCGATCGGCGCGTTGCGCTCCTTGACCAAGGAACACAGGCTCGGCGTGATCCCCTGCCATGTCAGCCAGATCGCCCCGATGATCGAGGCCGGGACCATCGGCTGCGACGTCGCTTTCGTACAGGTCAGTCCCGCCGACGCGAACGGAGACCACAGCTTCGGCCTCATCAGCGACCATGTGCGGGCCGCGGTCACCAAGGCGCGCGTCGTCGTGGCGGAAGTGAACGAACAGGTGCCCTTCACCCACGGGGAACTGCTGCCCGCGGCGGAGATCGATGTCGCCGTACATGTCTCCCGCCTGCCGGTGGAGGTGCCACCAGGGAGGATCGGCGCGACGGAGGCGGCCATGGCGCGACACGCCGCCGCCTATGTCGAGGACGGCTCGGTCATCCAGACCGGGGTCGGCGCCGTCCCGGACGCCCTCCTTCGACTGCTGCACGACCGCAAGGACCTCGGTGTGCACTCCGGCATGCTGGGCGACGGCCTGGTCGAGTTGGTGGAGGCGGGAGTCGTCACCAACGCGCGCAAACGCATCGACCGTGGGGTCTCGGTCAACGGCGCCCTGATCGGCACGAAGCGCCTCTACGAATTCGCCCACCGCAATCCGCGGATCCGCATGTGCGCCACCTCGTACACCCACGATGCCGCGGTGCTCGCCCGGCTGGACCGACTGGTCACCATCAACTCGGCCTTGGAGGTCGATCTGACCGGCCAGGTGAACGCGGAACAGAGCGGTCCCTCCTACCTCGGCGGCACCGGCGGGCAGGTGGACTTCGTCCGTGCCGGCGCCCGCTCGCCCGGGGGGCACGCCATCATCGCGCTGCCCGCCACCGCCAAGGGCGGCACCGTCAGCAGGATCACCGCCGACCTGTCGGGACCGGTCACCACCGCCCGTAGCGACGTGGATGTGATCGTCACCGAATTCGGCGCGGCCGAGCTCAGGGGACAGACCCTGGCCGAGCGCACCCGGCGTCTGATCGCCGTCGCCCACCCCGATTTCCAGGAAGAACTGGCGCGGGCGGCCCACACCATCCAGCGGCGGGGCTTCTGACACGAGGGCCGTGCCGTGAAGGGGGCCGTGGCGTACGGCTACCCGTGCAGCCGCGTGGTCGGCTGTCCGCGCAGCCGATCGGCGGCCAGTTCGCGAAGATCGCTCGACTTGATCTTCGCGCTGCCCGTGAGCGTGATCTCCTCGTCGCGGAAGAAGAGCACATGGCGCGGCACTTTGTAGCTCGCCAGGCGTTCCCGCAGGAACGCGAGGATCTCCCCGGGTTCGAGGCCCGCGCCCTCGTGGGGGACGACGCAGGCGGTGACGACCTCGCCGAGTGTCTCGTGAGCGACGCCCACGGTGCGGGCCACCTTGACGCCGGGACAGTCGTAGAGTGCCTCGTCCACCTCGAGCGGTGAGACGTTCGCGCCGCCCGTCTTGATGATGTCGGTGAGCCTGCCCTCCCAGAAGAGCCGGCCGCTCTCGTCGAGGTGTCCGCCGTCGCCGGTGGGGAAGAAGCCTTCGGCGTCGAGCGTCTCGTCGAGCGGTGTGCCGAGGTAACTCAGCATCAGGGTGGGGCTCTTGACGCATATCTCACCGCGTTCGCCACGCTCGACGACGGCGCCCGTGAGGGGATCGATGATTTTGACCGCCACGCCCGGCAGCGGCTCGCCACTGCTGCCCGCGGTCACTTCCGGCGGGGTGTCGGCCGGGAAGCACGTCGTGATCGTGAAGGTCTCCGTGTTGCCGTAGGCGCTTCCCGGTTCGTGCCACTGGCCCGACACCGTGGGGTGCTGGGCGATCGGGGTCCTGAAATCCGCGAACCGTACGCTGCTCAGATCCACCTGGCTCCAGTTGGGCGCGCTTTCGAGCTGGGCCCACTGGTGCGGCCAGGCGAGGGGGAAGTTCACCCGCTCCGCCTGCATGAGGTCGAGCGCCTCGGCGGCGGCGAAGGTCGACTGCAGCACCAGGGACCCGCCGCTGGCGAAGGTCGTACCGAGGCCCATGGCGAAGTTCCCCGACCAGAAGAAGCCGTTGGCCGTCCAGCAGCGGATGTCGTCCTCCGGGGCGAATCCGTACATGCGCCGGAAACGCCACAGCTGGATGGCGACACCGCGATGCGCGCTCAGGATCCCCTTCGGCCTGCTCGTCGAGCCCGAGGAGAAGAAGAGCACGGCCGTGTCGCTCGGCCGCACCGCCGCGGCCGTCGCCTCGACCAGCTCGCGCGACTCCTCGTGCCCGCGCGCCAGGAAGGCTTCCCAGGTGTCGATGGCGTCGTCAGGCAGCGCTTCCCCGACCATGGCGAGCCGGCGCAGGAACGGGAACTTCGCCGACCGCAGTGTGCCGGGCACTCCCTTGCCGATCTCGGGCTCCAACTCGGCGAGAACGGCGGCCAGATCCTTCTTCAGCACCCGTCGCTCGAACAACAACACGGAAACGCAGGACACTTGGAGCAGATGCTCCAGCTCGGGCGGTGTCGAGAACGTGCTGAGCGTGACGGCCACCCCGCCCGCCAGCGAGGTGCCGAACACCGCCGCGATCCATTCGGGGCGGTTGGTCATCAGGACGCCCACCCGGCTGTCCTTGCCCACGCCGCACGCCCGCAGGGAGCGCGCCACCTCGAGGGCGCGCTCCCAGAGCTCGGCGTACGTCCAGCGGGTGGTGCCCTCCGCCGTACGCATCACCAGCGCCTCGCGGTCGCCGTACAGCGCCGTCACCTCGCGCAGGAAGCCGGGCAACGTGAGCGGCCCGAGCCCCGGTTCGGCGCTCAACGGCGGCCCCGACACGATCGAAAGGGTCCGTACGGACTCGGCGTTCGTCTCAGTGCCCATCGCCCACCGCCCCATAGCTCCTCGCCGTGCTAGTACGGCAGCTCGACCTCGGCCGTGCAGTCCACCAGCAGGCCGCCGTTCTGGTCGCTGAGCCGCAGCTTCACCTGGACGAGCGGCACGCCCCATGTCGACTCCGTCTCCTTGCCGACGACCTCGGCGTCGAAATAGGTCACGTCACCCTCGAAGGCGGGGCCGCGGAAGTTCGCCTTGGAATGGCGCACCATGCCGTCGTGGCCGGCCCAGTAGGAGAGGTAGTCGGTGCACCAGGCGCCCAGCGTGGCGCCGTAGCCGTAGGCGCGCCCCATGCCGATCTCGCTCGCCCTGTCGCTGTCGATGTGGCCGCGCGAGGGTCCGACATAGAGCCCGTCGCGCTTGCGCGGGTCGATCTTGGCGCCTTCCTCGTCGAAGCCGAAGCCGTCCACCCAGCCGGGATCCTGGTTGATCCAGGGGTCCTTGACGCCGGGCGGCGCCACCCAGTGGAACGTGCCCCAGATGTTGAAGAGGAAGGCGCGGTACTCGGTGGTGAAGCTGGCGATGCTGTGCGGACCGATCACACGCCGGGGCAGCTTGTCGCCTACGCGCACCTCCTCGAAGTGCGGTGACACGCCCAGCCGGTTCGACAGGAGCCACTCGTGGCGCAGCTTCTCGATCTCGTTCAGCTCGGTGTCGCTCCAGCGCTTCACCACCAGACTCTGGTCCTGGTACATGCCGCGCTTCTCCGCTTCGAGGGCGAGATAGCGGATCGCGGTGGAGCGCTCGCGCGCCACGAGCGTGCCGTGCTGGTTGGTGTGGGTGGTGTCGCCGCGCGAGAACATCGTGGGTCCGGCGAACTTCGTCTCCACCACCTTGTAGTCGTGGAAGCGCCGCTCCTGGAAGAGCTTGTCCCCGGCCCGTACGGGGCAGCCGTAGAACCACCATTCCTCGCCGCCGAAGATCAGGTGGCTGCCGGGGATGTATCCCACGCAGGCGGGCTGGGCGCCGTGCCCGTAGTCCAGGCCGACCGCGATGGACTGCGGTGCGACGAGGCCGCCGAACTTGGAGTCGCGGGCGAACTCCTCGTCCCAGTGGAGCGGATTGGGGTAGTCCATCGCCATCACCCAGCGGCGGATGTCGGAGGTGCTGCACGGGTCCCACAACTGCCCGCCACCGACCGGTTTGCCCACGCGGTGGTCGACGTCGGAGAGGTCGAGTTCGGTGATCTCTGCTTCGGTGGACTTCTTGCTCACGCCTGCTCCCGATGCTCCCGGTTGAACGGCTCAACGGCTGAACGGTCTATCGGTTGACGTCGACGACGACGCGGCCGCGCACCTCGCCCTCCATGAGCCGGCCCGCCGCGGCGATCGCGTCGCTCAGGCCGATCTCCTGGGCGATCGCGTCCAGCGCGTCCCCGTCCAGGTCGCGCGAGAGCCGGTCCCAGGCGGTCGTCCGTGCCGTGCGTGGTGCCCGCACGCTGTCGATCCCGAGCAGGGACACCCCGCGCAGGATGAACGGGGCGACCGACGCAGGGAAGTCCATGCCCTGGGCCAGGCCGCAGGCGGCGACCGTGCCGCCGTAGCGCGTCTGGGCACAGGCGTTGGCCAGCGTGTGGCTGCCGACGGAGTCGATGACACCCGCCCAGCGCTCCTTCTGCAGCGGCCGGCCGGCCGCCGAGAATGCGGCGCGGTCCAACACGGCCACGGCGCCGAGTTGTTGGAGGTACTCGGCCTCCGACGCCTTGCCGGTCGCGGCGGCCACCTCGAAGCCGGCCTTCGTCAGGAGCGCGATCGCGACGCCCCCGACGCCGCCCGTCGCCCCCGTCACCAGGATCTCGCCCTGCTCCGGGCGGACCCCGTGCTCCAGCAGGGCGCCCACGCACAGGCTCGCCGTGTAGCCCGCCGTGCCGATGGCCATCGCCTGCCGGGCGGTGAAGGCGGTGGGCAGGGACACGAGCCAGTCCCCCTTGACGCGGGCGCGCTGCGCGAGGCCGCCCCAGTGGTTCTCGCCGACGCCCCAGCCGTTGAGTACGACGCGGTCGCCCTTGTGCCAGTCCGCGTGCGCGCTGTCGGTGACGACGCCCGCGAGATCGATGCCGGGCACCATCGGGAAGCTGCGGACCACGGGTGAGGTGCCCGTGATGGCGAGAGCGTCCTTGTAGTTCAGCGTCGAATACTCCACCTCGATGCCGACGTCGCCGTCGGGCAGATCCGCCTCGTCCAGCCGCGTGAGCGAGACCGCCCGACCCGTCTCGCCCTTCTCGATCAGGAGCGCCGAAAACATCGCAGAACTCGTCCTTACCTCGGCCGCCTCAGACGCTGATGCATACCGCAATCTCGCGATCGAGAATGGCATTCTCCATATGTGTGGATGATGCTTCCACGGTGACGTGTCGGCGTCAACCGGCTGGGAGACTCTCGCCTTGTTCGTTCTCAAGGCTAGCAATCATTGCAAGGATTGAAATACCGTGGGCGCCATGGACTTCCGGATGGGGGAGAGGGCCACCACGCTGCGGGCACAGCTGCGCGGCATGGTGCGCGAGCACGTCCCGGCCGACTTCCTGGGCGCGTTCACCGAGGACCCGGCCGATCTGGAGGTCGCCCAGCGCTTCTGCCGGCTGCTGGCCGACCGGGGACTGCTGTGCCTGGCCTGGCCCGAGGAGTTCGGCGGCCGGGGCGCCTCGGTGTGGGAGCAGACCGTCGTCCGCGAGGAGATGTGGGCGCACCACGAACCCCGGGGAGCGCAGTACATGGGCGTCAACTGGGTGGGGCCCGCGATCATGCGGCACGGCACAGCAGAACAGCAGCGCCGGCACCTGCCCCCGATCGCCCGCGGTGAGGTGATCTGGTGCCAGGGCTTCAGCGAGCCGGACGCCGGATCCGACCTGGCGTCCCTGCGTACGGCGGCCCGCCCGGACGGGGGCGGCTGGCAGGTCTCCGGCCAGAAGATCTGGACCTCCTACGCCACCATGGCCCAGTGGTGCTTCCTGCTCACCCGCACCTCGCGGGGGGCCAAGAAGCAGCACGGGCTGACCATCTTCCTCGTGCCGATGGAACGGGCGGGCATCGAGGTCCGGCCCATCCGCTCCATGATCGGCCCGCACCACCTCAACGAGGTCTTCCTCGACGAGGTCCGGGTCGGCCCGGCCGACGTCCTGGGCACGGTGGACGACGGCTGGAAGGTCGTACGGGAGGTACTCGCGTTCGAGCGGGTGGGCATCGCCCGGTACGCGCGTTGCGAGCGCCTCCTGCAGTCCGCACCGTCCGCCCTCGGAGAGCAATGGGACACCCTGCCCGGGGAGTTGCGGGGCCGATGGGCGGGGATGCTGGTGCACTGCCGACGGGCCCGGCTGCTGGCCTACCGCGTGCTGTCGCTCCAACTCGAAGGAAGGGTCAGCCCGGCCGACACCGCCGCCTACCGGATCGCGGTCACCCAACTCGACCAGGACAGCGCCGAGGTGCTCATGGAGATCGCCGGGCACGGTCGGCTCACCGATGCGGACGGTCGCCGATTCCGGCGCGCGGTCCAGGACCACTGGCGGTACGCGCAGGCGTCCACCGTCGCGTCGGGAAGCATCGAGATGCAGCGCATCCTGCTGGCCCGGGCCCTGCTGGCGGCCGCGTGAACATCGACCTGAGCAGGGAGGCGACGGAGTACGGCCGCCAGGTGCTGCGGGCCCTGGAGGCGGCCGGCGGCGACCGGCTCGTACAGCAGGCCGAGGAGGAGCCGGACCGTCGCGAGAAACTCGTGGCGCCGGTCCTGGCCGAGCTCGGCGCCTGGGAGCTGGACGTACGGGGCAGCGCCGACGAGTTGGAGGCGGCGGCCGCGGTCTGCCGGGCCGCCGGCCATTGGGCCCTGGCCTACCCGGTGGCCGAGCGCCTCTCCCGGCCCACCGACCTCGACGCCGACGCGCTGCTCGTCGTCGGCGACAACGCCCCGGCCGGTGCGGTGGCCGACCTCGACCTGCGCTGGGTGGCCGTGACACTGGACGGCGAGCGCAGCCACGCCCTCGCCCTGCCGCGGAGCTCACCGCCCCGCCACTCGGCCTTCGTCGCCGACCTCGACCTGACGCGGATCGACGGCGACGGGGCGGCGGACGCCGTGCTCGGACTGGTCCTGCCGTGCTGGACCCTGCTCGGGATGCTCGACCGGGCGATCGACCTCACCCGCGCGCACGTGGTCGTCCGCACCCAGTTCGGCCAGCCCCTCTCGGCCTTCCAGGCGGTCCAGTTCCAGCTCACCGACGCCGAAGTCGAGCGCGGCGGCGTCGAGATGCTGGCCAAGTACGCGCTGTGGAGCCTGCGGGACAGCCCCGCGGACGCGCTCGCCGACGCGCTCGCACTCCGACTGGCGGCGCTGGAGGCGGCCCAGACCGTGTTCCGCGTCGCACACCAGTTGCAGGGCGCCACCGGGTTCTGCGACGAGGCGTTCCTGTCCTGGCTGTCGCGCTACAGCCAGCCGGTACGCCGACTGCCGCTCGGCCTGTCCGCCACCCGCGACCGGCTGGCACGGCTGGTGGACCGGCGGGGCCTGACCGGGCTGTTCAACGACGCCGACGACCCATACGGACGGCCGACATGGTGACACACGACCAGCGGCAGCTCGCGGCACTCCGGAAGGGGCGGTGACCATGACACACCGGTCGACCTGGCCGGACGACCTCGGCGAGTTCCGTGTCGCCGTGCGGGAGTGGTGTCGGGAGCACGTGCCCGCGCAGTGGCGGCGGAACCAGACCGGCGTGCCGGAGGCGGAGTTCGTCGAGTTCCAGAAGGAGTGGTTCCAGCGGCTGCGGGGGGCCGGCCTGGCCGTCCCGCACTGGCCGCGGGAGTGGGGCGGCGGGATGCCGGTCGCCCAGCAGATCGTGCTCTACCAGGAGTTGGCCGCACGGGACGCGCCCAGACTGGTCCTGGCCTTCGTCGCGATCCACCACGCCGCCTCCACGCTGCTCGTCGCGGGCACCGACGCGCAGCGCCGACGCCACCTCCCGGCGATCCTGGACGGTGAGATCTGGGTCCAGGGCTTCTCCGAGCCCGAGGCCGGGTCCGATCTCGCCGCCCTGCGCACGACCGCCCGCGAGCAGAGCGAGGGCTACCTCGTCAACGGCCAGAAGCTGTGGGCGAGCGGCGCGCTGCACGCCGACCGGTGCCTGCTGCTCGCGCGGACCGACCCGCACGCGCCGAAACGGCACGGCATCTCGTACTTCCTGCTGGACATGCGCAGCCCGGGCATCGACGTACGGCCGATCCGTCAGGCCACCGGCGGCGCCCACTTCTGCGAGATCTTCCTCGACGACGTCGTCGTTCCCGCGGCCGACCTGGTCGGGCCCGTGAACGAAGGGTGGCGTGTCGCCCAGCGGACGCTGGGCGCCGAGCGCGGCATGACGATGCTGGAACTGGCCGAGCGCTTGGGCAACGCCGGGTTCCGGTGGCTGGTGGAGACGTGCGCAAGGACCGGTCCGCACGGGCGGCGGCCCCTGGACGACCCCTGTGTGACCGACCGGCTGGCGGCCCTGGAGACCGAGATCACCGGCCTGCGGGCGCTGTGCCGCGACCTGGTGGAGCGGCACGCCCTCGGCGCCGTGGGCCCGGCCGACGCCTCGATCGTCAAGCTCTACTACAGCGAACTGCTCCAGCGCACCATGGACTTCGGCGTCGAGATCGCGGGACCGGCCGGGCACACGGTGCTGGCGAAGCCGGCCTCCAGCGGCTGGGAGTCCGGCGCCTGGCTGCTCGACTTCATCGGCTCGTGGGAGTGGACCATCCCGGGCGGGACGAGCGAGATCCAGCGCACCATCATCGGCGAGCGCGGTCTCGGACTGCCCCGAGAGCCGGTGGGGAACTGATGGCCGCCGCGCCGGAGACCGAGGTGCGCGCCGAACTGCGCGTGGTCGCCCGCGAGTTGCTCGCGAAGGGACAGGCGTCCGAAGGGGTGCCCCGGCGGCGCCTGGCCGAGGCCGGGTGGCTCGGCCTGGAGGTTCCCGAGGAGCTGGACGGCGCGGGGGTGACCTTCGCGGAGACGGCGGTGGTGCTGGAGGAACTCGGCCGGGCGGCCGCCCGCACCGGGTACTTCGGAGCGGCCGTGCTGGCCGCCGGGACACTGACCGCGCTCGAACCCACCGCCGAGCGGGACGCGTTGCTGCGCCGGACGGCGAACGGGGCGGAGGCCCTGACCGCCGCCCTGGTGGACGCCACCGACGACACCCTGGTCGCCGGCACCCTCGACGACGGGGATGGCGCCGTGCCCTTCCGGATCGAGGACTCCCCGGCGGGGCCACGGCTGAGCGGTCACGCGGGCTTCGTGCCCGACGCCGCCGAGGCCGACCGACTGCTGCTTCTGGCGCTCGACCCGGCCGGCACACCGGTCGTCGTCCTCCTCGCCCCGGGGGCCAAGGGGCTGACGGTGACCGGGCAGCCGGTCCTGGACGCCACCCGCCGGTTCGCTCGGGTGCGTGCCGAGGCGGTGGCCCCGGACGAGGGATGCGTGCTGCGCTTCGCAAGCGAACCGCGGCGCGCCGTGCACCGGTTGCTCGACCGCGCGGCCGTCGCGACGGCCTGCGACAGCCTCGGTCTCGCCGAGGCCATGCTGGAGGCGACGGTCGCGCACACCCGCGGCCGTGAGCAGTTCGGGCGTCCGGTCGGATCCTTCCAGGCCGTGAAGCACGCCTGCGCGGACATGCTGGTACGGCTCTCGGTCTCCCGGCACCTGGTGTCCGAGGCCGTGCGCCTGATCGCCGAGGACCATGTCGAGGCGGGAGCCGCGGCCTCGATGGCGAAGTCGTACGTCTGCGCCGCCGCGGTCGATGTCGTCGGCAAGGCGATGCAACTGCACGGCGGCATGGGTTACACGTGGGAGAGCGGAATCCACGTCCACCTCAAGCGCGCCACGCTCAACCGTTCTCTGTTCGGCTCACCGGCCGCCCACCGCCGACGGCTGGCCGGGCGGTACCGATGACTTTCCATTGCCTGCGTCCCTAACAAACGCTAGATTGAAATGAGAGTGAGATTCTCTATATGGAGAAGCTCATTCACCTCAACGACGAGGTCTCCGGGAGTCCGCCACCATGTTGCTGCCAGGGGCGCGCTACACCAGCGCCACATCGACAACCCTCGCCGAGGGCTGGAGTCTGGAACGACTCACCCCACCCAGCCGCCTGTTCGGCGCCAATGGTCTGCGCACCGGTCCGGACGGCCGCGTCTACGTGGCGCAGGTGACCGGCAGTCAGATCAGCGCCATCGACGTCGGGACGGGCCGCCTGGAGACCATCAGCGCCAAGGGCGGCGACATCATCGCGCCGGACGACGTGGCCTTCGGCCCGCAGGGCGACCTCTACGCCACCGAGGTCATGGACGGCCGGGTGAGCGTGCGCGGCGCCGACGGCCGTACGCGCGTCCTGTGCGACGACCTCCCCAGCGCGAACGGCATCACGGTGCACCAGGGCCGCCTGTTCATCGGCGAATGCCGCATCGGCGGGCGCCTGTTGGAGCTCGATCCGAACGGCGGCGCACCCCGCGTGATGCTCGAGAACGTGGCGATGCCCAACGCCATGGAGGTCGGCCCCGACGGCCTCCTCTACTACCCGGTGATGGGCACCAACGACATCTGGCGGATCCATCCGGACGGCGGCGAGCCCGAACGGGTCGTGGGGGACCTGGGCGTCCCCGACTCCGTGAAGTTCGACTCCGAGGGCTACATCGTCTCCACCCAGGTGGCGACCGGCGAGGTGCTGCGCATCGATCCCCGCAGCGGCGCGCGCACGGTGCTGGCCGCCCTGAACCCCGGTCTCGACAACTGCACCTTCGTGGGCGACCGGCTGTTCGTCTCGAACTTCACCGGCGAGATCACGGAGATCCTGGGCGGCGGAGAGACCCGGACCACGCTGCCCGGTGGCCTCAACTGGCCGCTGGATCTGACCGTGGGCGACGACGGCACCCTCTACGTCGCCGACGGGACCTTCTTCTACGCCCTGCGCCCCGGCGGTGAGCTGCAGACACTCGGGATGCTCTTCACCCCCGGCTATCCGGGCTTCGTCCGCGGGGTGACCGCCGTCGGCGGGGGCGAGTTCGTCGTCACCACCTCGGGCGGCCAGGTCGCGCGCTACTCGCCCGAGAACAGGGAGAGCGAGGTACTGGCACAGGACCTCGACCAGCTCTACGGCGTGGTGGTCGCTCCGAACGGGGCCGTGGTGACCGCCGAGTTCGGCACCGGCCGTGTGCTGTCCATCAGGTCCGGCCAGGTCGAGGAACTCGCCTCCGGCCTGAACCAGCCGCTCGGTGTGGCGTTCGGACCCGACGGCAGCTGCCTGGTCTCCGAATCGGGCGCCGGACGGATCGTCGCGGTCACCGGTGCCGGCGTGGACACGGTGGTGGACGGCCTGGAGAAACCCCAGGGGATCCTGGTGCGCGGCGGACGGCTCTACATCGTCGACACCGGCGCCAAGGCGGTGATCGGCGTCGATCTCGAGAGCAAGGTCCGGCACACCCTCGCCCGTGACCTGCCGGTGGGCGCGCCGCCCGGCGTGACCCCCAAACCGCTGCGGGGGCTGCCGCCGTTCTCCGGGCCCCAGGGCCCTTTCGCCGGCATCGCCGCCGGGCCGGACGGCACGCTCTACGTCTCCGCCGACGCCGACGGCAGCGTGCTGGCCCTGCGCGAGACAGGAGGAACCGCGCCATGACGCAGGACTTCCTGGGCCTCGACGGACGTGTCGTCATCGTCAGCGGTGCGGCGGGCGGGGGCATCGGCACCTCGGTGACGCGCATGGTCGCCCGTGCCGGGGCGACCGTCGTCGCGGTGAGCCGCTCTCCGGAGAACCTCGAGAAGCATGTCGCGCCGCTGGCGGCGGAGGGCCTCGCGGTCGTGCCGGTCGCGGCCGACGCCTCCACCGACGACGGCATCGCGCTCGTGATGAAGGAGGTCGGCCGGACCGCCGGCGACCTGCACGGCCTCGTGAACGTCGCCGGCGGCGCCGCACCGTCGACCTGGATGCCCTCGACCCGGGTGACCCGGGCGGACTGGCGCGCGCTGTTCACCCAGAATCTCGAAACGATGTTCTTCATGAGCCAGGCGGTCGCCGCCGAGCTCACGTCGCGGGGCCGGCCGGGGTCGATCGTCTCGGTCTCCTCCATCAGCGGCATGAACTCGGCGCCCCTGCACATCGGTTACGGCACGGCCAAGGCGGCGCTGGTGGCGGCGACCCGCACGATGGCCGTCGAACTGGCCGGGGACGGCATCCGGGTGAACGCCATCGCGCCCGGCGTGACCGAGACGCCGGCCTCGGGGACGTACGTCGACGAGGACGCCGAGCGGGACCGCCGCGCCATCGCGATGGGACGACGCGGCCGCCCCGAGGAACAGGCGGGGGCCATTCTCTTCCTGCTCTCCGACCTGTCGACGTACATCACCGGCCAGACCCTGCTGGTCGACGGCGGCCTCAATCTCAAATGGACCCACCTGGCCGCCGACAACACCTCTCTCTTCCTCAAGGACGAGTCGTTCCGAGCCGCCATAACGCGCTGACGCGGGCTGGAGAATGTCATGAGCGAAACCGCCGAGAACGAAGCCCTGTCGCAGCCGCTGACCATCGGTGTGGAGGCGTACATCTCGCAGGAGTACGCCCGGGCCGAGCGGGACAAGCTGTGGACCAAGGTGTGGCAACAGGTCGGGCGTGTCGAGGAACTCCCCGACGTCGGTGACTACCTCACCTACGAGATCCTCGACGACTCGGTCATCGTCGTACGCACGGCGCCGGACACGCTCCGCGCCTACCACAACGTCTGCTCGCACCGGGGGCGCCGCCTCCTCGACACCCCGCCGGGCAAGAGGGACGCCCGCGGCCGCGGCAGGCGGTTCGTCTGCGGGTTCCACGGGTGGCGGTACAACCTGGACGGTCAGTGCACCCATGTGCCCGAACGGGAGGACTGGCCGTGCGGGCTGTCCGCGGGGAACACCGGCCTGAGCGGGGTCGAGGTCGACACCTGGGGTGGCTGGATCTGGATCAACATGGACCCGGAGTGCGAACCGCTGCGCGACTATCTGGAGCCCGCGGCCACCCTGCTCGACCCCTTCCAGCTGGAGAACATGCGCTACCGGTGGCGTCGCTGGCTCGTCTTCGACTGCAACTGGAAGACCGCCCTCGAGGCGTTCATGGAGACCTACCATGTGCCGTACACCCACCCGGAGTTCATGAAGTTCGGCAGTTTCCTCGGCTGGTCAAGGGCCCAGGGCAAGCACAGCAACATCGGCTACGACGCGCCCAAGGGCCTGGACGAGAACCAGGCGAAGCTGCGGATCGGCGGCGGCACCGACCCCCGCGAGTCCACGGCCGAGCTGCAGAACTTCACCTGGGCGAACGCGAACACCAACACCACCCAGACCCTGGTCGACGCGGCGAACCGGCTGGTCGAGGAAGTGCCCAAGGACGCCACGGCCGCCGACGTGCTCAGGCACTGGCTGGACACGGCCCGGCGCACCGACGCCGAGCGCGGTGTGAGCTGGCCGACCGTGGAACCCGCGCACGTCGCGAAGAGCGGCACCGCCTGGCAGATCTTCCCGAACTTCCAGATCGGGCACGCGCTGAACAACATGCTGTGCTACAGCGCCCGGCCCCATGGCTACGACCCCGACAAGTGCGTCTTCGAGGTCGCCGTGTACGAGCTGTACCCGCCCGGCGAGGAGCCGGCGACCGAGTGGGTGTACACGCCGCAGGACGCCCCGCACTGGCGCACGGTCCTGCCGCAGGACTTCACCAACATGGCCGCCGTCCAGAAGGGCATGAAGGCCCGCGGCTTCTCGGGCCCGAAGCCCAACCCGTACCGCGAGCGCAGCATCGTGAACCTGCACCACAACCTGGCCACCTACATGGGTACCGGCGAGCCCCGCGACCTCGTCTGAATCCCGCCCCCCAAATGCCCTGAGGACGAACGACCCGAGTGACCGCCCGAGCCGAGGACTTCGCATGCCGAAATGCGCACCGACACAGACGCCTCAGACAGACCACGCGGCCCTCAGGGCGAAGTACCTGCTGGAGCGCGACAAGCGCCTGCGCGGCGAGGGGCAGAAGCAGTACCTGGAGGCCGAGGGCGAGTTCGAGGAGTACTACGAGGCCGATCCGTACACGCCCGTCGTACCCCGGCCCCCGATCTCGCAGGACATCGACGTGGCGGTCCTCGGCGGCGGCCTCTCGGGCCTGATCGCCGCGGCGCGGATCAAACAGTCAGGCGTCACCGACTTCCGGATCATCGAACTCGGCGGTGACTTCGGCGGTGCCTGGTACTGGAACCGCTACCCGGGCATCCAGTGCGACACGGACTGCTACTGCTATCTGCCCATGCTCGAAGAGGTCGGCTACATCCCGAAGCAGAAGTACTCCTTCGGGGACGAGGTCTTCGAGCACTGTCAGCGCATCGGGAAGCACTTCGGGCTCTACGACCACGCGATCCTCAGCACCCTGATCCGCTCCATGGAGTGGGACGAGTCGATCGGGCGCTGGCGGATCGGCACCAACCGGGGCGACGACATCCGCGCCCGTTTCGTCGTCATGTGCCAGGGCCCGTTCAACCGGCCGAAACTCCCCGGAATCCCCGGCATCACGGACTTCCGGGGGCACACCTTCCACACGGCGCGCTGGGACTACGCGTACACCGGCGGCGACATGAGCGGCGGGCTCGACAAGCTCGCCGACAAGCGGGTCGCCGTCATCGGCACGGGAGCCAGCGGCATCCAGGTGGTCCCGCACCTCGCCCGCTTCGCCCGGCACCTCTACGTGTTCCAGCGCACGCCCTCGTACATCGACGAGCGCGGCAACGTACCGACCGACCCGGAATGGGTGAAGACGCTGGAGCCGGGCTGGCAGAAGGAGCGGCAGCGCAACTTCCACACCGCGGCGTTCGAGGCCTTCGCGCCGGGCCAGCCGGACCTGGTCTGCGACGGCTGGACCGAGGTCAGCCGCAATCTGGCCGCGCATCTGGACGCCACCGACGGCTGGTCCGCGCTGGCGGATCCGGAGAAGTTCATGGAGCTCAGGGAGATTCAGGACTACCGGGCGATGCAGCGCCTGCGCGACCGCGTCGACGCCGTCGTCGAGGACGAGAGGACGGCCCAGGCGCTGAAGCCCTACTACCGCTTCCTGTGCAAGCGGCCCTGCTTCAACGACGAGTACCTGCCCACCTTCAACCGCCCGAACGTCACCCTCGTCGACGTGTCGGACACCAAGGGCGTCGAACGCATCACCCAGAAGGGCATCATCGCCCACGGCGTCGAGCACGAGGTGGACTGCATCATCTTCGCCAGCGGCTTCGAGATCACCACCGACCTCGACCGCCGCCTCGGCATCCGGCCGTTCGCCGGGCGCGCCGGGCTGTCGCTCTACGACCACTGGGCCAAGGGCTACCGCACCCTGCACGGCGTCATGAGCCACGGCTTCCCCAACCAGTTCTTCACCGGCTTCCTCCAGGGCGGGGTGACCGCGAGCACGACGGCGATGTTCGAACAGCAGGCCCAGCACATCGCCTACATCATCAAAGAGACCCTGGCGCGCGGCGCCTCGACCGTGGAGCCCACCGAGGAAGCGCAGGACCAGTGGTGCGCGACCGTCCGGGAGACCGCGGTCGACAACACCACCTTTCAACGGGAGTGCACGCCCGGCTATTACAACAACGAGGGCGAGCAGCAGATCCGCTCACACCTGGGCGAACCCTACTGGCCAGGCTTCTACGCCCTGGAGGACCTGCTCCAGGCATGGCGCGACACGGGCGAGATGCGCGGCCTCGTCCTGAACGACTGACGAGCCCTGTCCCGCACCGCGCGCCCCGCGAGAGGAACACCTCATGCCCGAACTCAGATTCGACGACCGTGTAGCCGTGATCACCGGCGCCGGCCGGGGGCTGGGGCGCGCCTACGCCCTGCTGCTCGGCTCGAAGGGAGCGAAGGTCGTCGTCAACGACCCCGGCGGGAGCCTGACCGGGGACGGCGGCGACACCGGTCCCGCGGACGAGGTGGTCCGGGAGATCACGGCGGCCGGTGGTGAGGCCGTCGCGTGCGCCGAGTCCGTGGCGACGGCCGAGGGCGGGCAGGCGATCGTCGAGTCGGCGCTCGACCACTACGGCCGGATCGACGTCCTCGTCCACAACGCGGGCATCGTCCGTTCGGCGCCGCTGACCGAGATGACGTACGAGGACTTCGACGCCGTCCTGGACGTCCATCTGCGGGGCGCCTTCCATGTCGTACGGCCCGCGTTCCCGCTGATGCGCGAGGCGGGTTACGGCCGCGTCGTGCTGACCTCGTCGATCGGCGGCCTGTACGGCAACCACCGCGTCGCCAACTACGGCATGGCCAAGGCCGGGATGATCGGGCTGTCCAACGTGGTGGCCCTGGAGGGCGCGGCCGCGGGCGTGAAGTGCAACGTCATCGTCCCCGGCGCCGTGACGAGGATGGCCGAGGGCATCGACACCTCGGCCTATCCGCCGATGGGACCGGAGCTGACGGCTCCGGTCGTGGGCTGGCTGGCCCACGAGTCCTGCTCGGTCACCGGGGAGATGCTGGTGTCGATCGCCGGCCGGGTGGCGCGGGCCTTCGTCGCCGAGACCCCGGGCATGTACCGACCCTCATGGTCGATCGAGCAGGTCGGCGAGGAACTCGCCGCCATCCGCGACACGAAAGACCCCTGGATCCTGCCGGTCGTCCCCTCGGCCCATGTCGACCACATCCGCAACAGCTTCGCGATGGCCAGGCACAGTGAAGGGGTAACACGGTGACGAAAGTCTTTGCACGCATTCTCGAACTCTTCGAGGCCGAGGGCATCAACACCATCTTCGGCATACCCGACCCGAACTTCGTCCACATGTTCCACCTTGCCGAGGAGCGCGGCTGGAACGTGGTCGCCCCGCACCACGAGGAGTCCGCCGGTTTCATGGCGGAGGCGGTCTCGCGCATGACCGGAAAGGCCGCGGTGTGCATCGGCACGCTGGGCCCGGGGGTCGCCAACCTGGCCGGCGCCATGATGTGCGCCAAGGTCGAGAACTCACCGGTCGTCTTCCTGGGGGGCCAGCGCGCACGGATCACGGAACAACGGGTGCGCCGCGGCCGCATCCAGTTCGTCAAGCAGGCCGCGCTGTTCGAGCCCTCGGTCAAGTACTCCGCCAGCATCGAGTACGCCGACCAGACCGACGAGGTGATCCGTGAGGGCCTGCGCAAGGCACTGTCGGGGACACCGGGCCCGGTCTACATCGAATACCCCTCCCATGTGATCCAGGAAGACCTCGACGTACCCCCGGCGCTGCCGCCCGAGGGCTATCGCCTGGTGGGCCAGACGGCCGGCCCGGACAAGGTCGCCGAGGCCGTCGCGTTCATCCGCGCGGCCAAGCAGCCGATTCTCCTCGTGGGGCACGGAGTTCACACCTCCCGTGCCGGGGAACCGGTCAGGGCGCTCGCCGAGGCGATGGCCTGCCCCGTCATCCAGACGTCGGGCGGCACTTCGTACATCGCGGGACTCGAGGACCGTACGTTCCCCTACGGTTTCTCGGCGGCGGCGATCGACGCGGTGGTGAAGTCCGACCTGTGTCTGGCCATCGGCACCGAACTCGGTGAGCCGGTCCACTACGGACGCGGGCGGCACTGGGTCGCGAACGAGGCGAACCGCAGGTGGATCCTCGTCGAGCAGGATCCCCAGGCCATCGGCGTGAACCGTTCGGTCGACGTCCCACTGGTGGGCGACCTGCGCGCGGTCGTCCCGCAACTCGTCGACGCGCTCGAGGACACACCGCGCACTGCGACTCCGGAGCTCGCGGGCTGGATCAAACAGGACGCGGCCCACCTCGCGGAGCTCGCGGAGACGGCTCCCTCCGGCATGTCACCCGTGCATCCCGCACGACTGATCGTCGAGGCGACCAAGGTCTTCCCGAAGGACGGCATCATGGTCCGCGACGGCGGCGCCACGACCATCTTCGGCTGGACGTATTCGCAGGCCAAGCCCCATGACGTGATGTGGAACCAGAACTTCGGCCATCTGGGCACGGGACTTCCCTACGCGATCGGCGCCTCGGTGGCGGAGGGCGGCAAGCGGCCCCTGATGCTGATCACCGGGGACTCGTCGTTCCAGTTCCACATCGCCGAACTGGAAACGGCCGCACGTCTGAACCTGCCGCTCGTCTGCGTCGTCGGCGTCGACTACGCCTGGGGCCTCGAAGTGGGCGTCTACAAACGCACCTTCGGCCAGGGGTCGCTGGAGACGGGCGTGCACTGGAGCAAGAACACGCGCCTGGACAAGGTCGCCGAAGGCTTCGGCTGCCACGGCGAGTACGTCGAACGGGACGAGGACATCGCCCCCGCCATCAAGCGCGCCTACGCCAGTGGCAGGCCGGGAGTCGTGCACGTCGCGGTCGACCCCAAGGCGAATTCGGAAGAGATGCCGAGCTACGACGAGTTCCGGACCTGGTACGCGGAAGGGACGCAGTGACCATGCGGGAGTATGCGAAGTTCTACATCGGCGGCCGGTGGACCGATCCGGCCGGGGCGGAGACCTTCGAGGTCGTGAATCCCGCGACCGAGGAGGTCTGCGGCAAGGTGGCCCAAGGTTCGGCGGACGACGTCGACCGGGCGGTCGCGGCGGCCCGGCGGGCCTTCCCCGGCTGGTCGACGACCACGGGCGAGGAGCGGGTCGAGGTACTCCAGAACGTCCTCGACGTGTACCAGAAGCGGGCCGGTGACCTCGCCGCGGCGCTGACCGAGGAAATGGGCGCGCCGGCCGCGCTCGCGGGCGGTTTCCAAGTGGGCCTCGGAGCCGGGCATCTGACCACGGCGATCGCGGTGCTGAAGGACTTCGTGTTCGAGGAGCGGCGCGGAGCGACACTGGTCGTGAAGGAGCCGATCGGCGTCTGCGGGCTGATCACCCCGTGGAACTGGCCCCTGAACCAGATGGCCGTGAAGGTGTTCCCGGCGCTGGCGACCGGCTGCACCATGGTGCTCAAGCCGTCGGAGAAGTCGCCCTTCACCGGGCAGATCTTCGCCGAGATCCTGGATGCCGCGGGCGTTCCCGCCGGGGTGTTCAATCTCGTCCAGGGCGACGGCCTCGGCGTGGGGGTGCCGCTCGCCGGCCACGCGGACGTCGACATGATCTCCTTCACCGGTTCGACGCGCGCGGGCATCGACATCGCGAGGAACGCCGCGCCCACGGTGAAGAGGGTGACCCAGGAACTGGGCGGCAAGAGCCCGAACATCGTTCTCGACGACGAGGACTTCGCCGAGAACGTCGGCAAGGGCGTGGCCAACATGATGGGCAACTCCGGGCAGACGTGCAGCGCGCCCTCACGGATGCTCGTCCCCGCCGCCCGTATGGACGAAGCCATCACCATCGCCCGGGAGACCGCGTCCGGGATCACCGTGGGCGACCCCCATGGCGACTTCGTGATGGGGCCGGTGGTCTCGGGGGCCCAGTTCGAGAAGATCCAGTCGCTGATCCGGAAGGGCATCGACGAGGGCGCCACCCTGGTGGCCGGCGGCACCGGACGCCCGGACGGGCTGGAGAAGGGTTACTACGTGAAGCCCACCGTCTTCGCCCGGGTCACGAACGACATGACCGTCGCCCGCGAGGAGATCTTCGGGCCGGTGGTGACGATCCTCGGCTACGACAGCGTCGACCACGCCGTCGAGATCGCGAACGACACGGAGTACGGCCTCGCCGGCTATGTGGCGGGTGCGGACCTGGAGAAGGCGCGTGCCGTGGCGCGTCGCATCCGGGCGGGATGGGTCGCGATCAACGACGCGTTCGACTTCGGCTGTCCGTTCGGCGGGTACAAGAAGAGCGGCAACGGCCGGGAGTGGGGCGAGTTCGGTTTCCACGAGTACCTGGAGACCAAGGGCATTCTCGGCTGAGGGGCGATCCGGACGACACCCTTGCACGCCTGAGGCGGCCTCATCGGGATGACGAGGCCGCCTCACGGAGTGGACATCCGGGTGCGGGCGGATGCGGGCGGGGCGCCGGACGGGTCAGGCGCCGCAGGAGCGCAGGAACTTGCGGGTGCGTACGGCGATCGGGAGCGGCTTGTCCGGCTCGCAGGGGTACATGTCCTGCTCGACGATGGCGAACAGCTCCACGCCCAGACGCTGGGCGGCCACCAGCACCGGCTCCAACTCCGGTACGCCGGACGGGGGTTCGCACATCACACCGCGCTGCACGGCGGGACCGAACGGCACCTCGTTCTTGACGACGTCGGCGAGGATCGCCGGGTCGACCTGCTTGAGGTGCAGATAGCCGATGCGCTCGCCGTACGTCTCGATGAGCTTGACGCTGTCGCCGCCGCAGTAGGCGTAGTGCCCGGTGTCCAGGCACAGGTTGACCAGGTCGGAGTCGGTGGAGTCGAGGAAGCGCTCCACGTGGTCCTCGGTGTCGATGTGCGTGTCGGCGTGCGGGTGGACGACGATGTCGAGGCCGAAGGTCTCCTTGACCTCGTGGCCCAGCCGTTCCATGCCCTTGGTCAGGTGGGCCCACTGCTCGGCGGTCAGCTCAGGCGGCTCGATGATCTCGGCGGTCTTGTCGTCGCGCCAGAAGGAGGGGATGACCACCAGATGCTTCGCGCCCATGGCCTGGGTGAGCGCGGCGACCTCGCTGACGTGTTCCCAGGTGGAGTCCCAGACGGACGGTCCGCGGTGCAGCCCGGTGAAGACCGTACCGGCCGACACCTTCAGGTCGCGCTTGTCGATCTCGGCGGTGAGCCGGGCCGGGTCGCTCGGCAGATAGCCGTAGGGGCCGAGTTCGATCCAGGAGTAGCCGGCCTCGGACACCTCGTCCAGGAAGCGTTCCCAGGGCACCTGCTGGGGATCGTCGGGGAACCAGACGCCCCAGGAGTCCGGTGCGGAGCCGACCCGGATGCGGTCCAGGGGAGCGGTCATGTCAGGAGGTCCCTTCGGGAGTGGCCGCCACGGGTGCTTTGAGGTCCTCGGCTTCGGGGAGTTCCTCGACGTCGACGCCGCGGACCTGGGCCAGTTCGTGCTTGAGCGCGGCGAGTTCGGCGCCGCCGGCCATGTGGTTGGTCAGCTCTTCGAGGCTGACCTCGCTGCGGGCGGCGCTGAGTTCCATGGTGCCCAGGCGCAGCACGCTGAAGTGGTCGCCGACCATGTACGCGTGGTGCGGGTTGTGGGTGATGAAGATGACGCCCAGGCCGCGGTCGCGGGCGGCGGCGATGTACTTGAGCACGACGCCGGACTGCTTGACGCCGAGGGCGGCGGTCGGCTCGTCGAGGATCAGCACTCGGGCGCCGAAGTAGACGGCGCGGGCGATGGCCACCGACTGGCGCTGGCCGCCGGAGAGGGTGCCGATGGGCTGGTCGAGATCGTCGAGGACGATGCCCATGTTGCGCAGTTCCTCGTCCGCGGTCTTCTTCATGCGGTCGATGTCGAGGCGCTGGATCGGCCAGGGGCCCTTGGTCATCTCGGAGCCGAGGAAGAAGTTGCGCCACACCGGCATCAGCGGCACGGTCGCCAGGTCCTGGTAGACGGTGGCGATGCCCTTGTCGAGGGCCTCGCGCGGGGTGGAGAAGCGTACCGGGGCGCCGTCGACGAGGAATTCGCCCTCGGTGTGCTGGTGCAGGCCGGAGATGATTTTGATGAGGGTGGACTTGCCGGCGCCGTTGTCGCCGAGGACGCAGGTCACCTGGCCGGGGTGGACGGCGAGGGAGACTCCGTGCAGGGCACGGATGTTGCCGTACGCCTTCCCGGCGCTGCGCAGTTCGACGATCGGGGCGGTGCCGTCCTCGGGCGGAGCGTCCGGGAGGATGGCGCCGGCGGGTCCGGATCCGTTGGTTGTCATGGGTCGGTTCACCTCCGGGTCGCCGCGCGGCGGACCCACAGATTGATGAGCGTGGCGCCGAGCAGCATCACGCCGAGGAAGGCCTTGAACCAGTCGGGGTTCCAGCCCGCGTACACGATGCCCTGGTTGACCATGCCGAACATGAAGGCACCGAAGACCGGGCCGATCGCGGAGCCGTAGCCGCCGGTCAGCAGACAGCCACCGATCACCGCCGCGGCGATGTAGATCAGTTCCTGGCCGACGCCCTCGCCGGACTGCACGGTGTTGAAGGAGAACAGCTGGTGCATGCCGATGAACCAGGCGCCGAAGCCGACCAGCATGAACAGCGTGATCTTGGAGAAGGTGACCGGTACGCCGACGGCGCGGGCGCTGTCCTGGTTGCCGCCGACGGCGAAGATCCAGTTGCCGTACTTGGTGCGCAGCAGCACCCAGGTGGCGATCGCGGCGAAGACCAGCCACCACACGATGGTGATCTTCACTTGGACGCCGCCGACGTCGAAGGAGGACGCGAAGACCTTCTTGGCCTGGTCGAAGCCGTCCATGGTGCTGATGTCGTCGGTCGCGACGTTACCGGTGATCAGCTTGGTCACCGCGAGGTTGACGCCCTGCAGGATCAGGAAGGTGCCGAGCGTGACCAGGAAGCTCGGTAGCCCGGTGCGGACCATCATCCAGCCGTTGAAGGCGCCGACCGCCAGCGAGACGATGAGCGCGACGATCACGCCCACCCAGACGTTCATGGTCAGTTGGTAGCTGACCATGCTGGCGGTGAGCGCCGAGGTGATCACGGCGACACCGGCCGACAGGTCGAACTCGCCGCCGATCATCAGCAGGGCCACGGGCAGTGCCATGATCCCGATCGTCGACGACTGGTAGAGCACGGTCGCCATCGAACTGCCGGAGCGCACCGACGGCGCGGCGATCAGGAAGAAGACGAACACCGCCACGGCGCCGAGGAAGACGCCGACCTCGGGGCGGGCGAGCAGCCGCAGCGTCAGGGAGCGCTGCGCGGTCCGGCCGTCGGTCTCCTTGGGGCCGGGGGCCGGCGGTGTGGTCACCGCCGGCTCAGCCTGCTGGGCCATGCTCATCACCGGGTGCCCTTCGCGGCGAACTGGGCGACGGCGTCGACGTTGGACTTGTCGACGAAGGCCGGGCCCGTCAGGATCGGCTGCTCGCCGCCGCCGCTGTAGTTGCCGTTCGTCTTGTAGAGCCACAGCGAGTCGACGGCCAGGTAGCCCTGCAGGTACGGCTGCTGGTCGACCGCGAACTGGATCGTGCCCTTGCTGATGGCCCCGGTCAGGTCCTTGTTGAGGTCGAACGTGGCGATCTTCGCCTTGCTCCCGGCGTCGCCCACCGACTGCACCGCGGTCAGGGCGTACGGGGCGCCGAGGGTGACCACGTAGTCGATCGCGCTGTCCTGCTTGAGCTTGGCGGTGATCGTCGACTTCACGGACGGCATGTCGGTGCCGTTGACGTACAGCGTCTCCGTCTTGCCGCTGAAGGTCTTCTTCACGCCGTCACAGCGCTGGGTGAGTCCGATGTTGCCCTGCTCCTGGATCACACAGACGGCCTTCTTCGCGCCCTCCGAGTTCAGCCTCTTGCCCAGCGCCTCACCCGCCACCGTCTCGTCCTGGCCGAAGAACTCCATCAGGCCCAGCTTCTGCCAGTCGCTGACGCCCGAGTTGAGGCCGACCACGGGGATCTTGGCCGACGTCGCCTTGCTCACGACGTCCTTCATGGCATCCGGCTTGGCGAGGGTGATCGCGATGCCGTCGACCTTCTGGTCGATGGCGTTCTGGACCAGGTTGGCCTGGTTGCCCGCGTTCGGGTCGGCGGAGTAGACCAGCTTGACGTTGTCCTTGGCGGCCGCAGCCTCGGCGCCCTTGCGGACGATGTCCCAGAACGTGTCGCCGGGTGCCTGGTGGGTGACCAGCGCGACTGTCATGCGGGGCGTGCCGGCCTTGCCGGCCGACACCGCCGCCCCGCTCTCCTCGGACTTCTTTCCGCCGGAGCTGCTGGAGCAGCCGGCTATGAGCAGCACGGATGCCGCTGCGGTCGCGACGAGCGGGGCGATTCTGCGGGTACGGGGGTGAAACGTGCGGTCCATCTTTCCAGCACCTCACTGTGCGACAGGGGAAAGGGAACGGGACGGCGCCGGGGCGCTGGGCCCGTGCGGGGCTCGGACAGGGCGTCCGGGTCGATGCGGGTGACGCGGCTGCTTCGTTGGGACGGGATACAAGTCCCTGACGCACCCCCCTGTCAATACTTTGTTAAGACATCATTTCCTGAGCAGGTCCGAATGTCAGTACAAAGTCTTGACAGCGGAGGGCCGTGGGTCCTACACCTAAGAGGCACCGGGCGCCCCGTTGCCCGCATCCCACGCATCAGGAGCGTCACGCATGCCTGAGTCCGCTGAATCCTTCGACGCCGAATCCCTCGACGTCATCACCATGGGACGCATCGGCGTCGATCTGTATCCCCTGCAGACGGGTGTGCCGCTCGCGCAGGTCGAGTCCTTCGGGAAGTTCCTCGGCGGCTCGGCGGCCAACGTCGCGGTGGCCGCCGCCCGCCTCGGCCGGTCCACCGCGGTGATCACCCGCACCGGACAGGACCCCTTCGGCACCTATCTCCACCAGGCACTCAAGGAGTTCGGCGTCGACGACCGCTGGGTCACGCCCGTCGACGCCTACCCCACGCCGATCACGTTCTGCGAGATCTTCCCGCCGGACGACTTTCCGCTCTACTTCTACCGGCGGCCCAAGGCACCCGACCTGGAGATCCGGACCGACGAGCTGGACTTCTTCGCGATCCGCGCGGCCCGCATCTTCTGGATCACCGGCACCGGCCTGAGCGAGGAGCCCAGCCGCTCCGCCACGCTCGCCGCTCTGAAGGCGCGTGCCAAGTCCGGCACCACCGTCTTCGACCTCGACTGGCGGCCCATGTTCTGGTCCGACCCGGACGAGGCACGCCCGTACTACGCCGAGGCCCTGCGCCACGCCACCGTCGCCGTCGGCAACCTCGACGAGTGCGAGATCGCCACCGGCGTACGCGAACCCCGCGCCTGCGCCGAAGCCCTGCTGGCGGCCGGCGTGGAACTCGCCGTCGTCAAACAGGGCCCCAAGGGAGTCCTGGCCGTCCACCGCGACGGCACCGTCGCCGAGGTCCCGCCGGTCCCGGTGGAGGTCGTCAACGGCCTCGGCGCCGGAGACGCGTTCGGCGGCTCGCTCTGCCACGGTCTGCTGTCCGGCTGGGAGCTGGAGAAGACCATCCGGTACGCCAACGCGGCCGGCGCGCTCGTCGCCTCCCGTCTCGCCTGCTCCTCCGCGATGCCCACCGAGTCCGAGGTCGAGGACCTCCTCGCGCGCGGCTGACCGACGCCACCCCCTGAACGGAGCCTGTCTTGAGCATCAGCATCCCCGACCTCGCCACGGTGCGCGCCCGGCATCCGGAGGCCATCGCCGAAGCGGCCGCCCGCCGGGTCCGCCGCCCGCTGATCGGCGACAGCGGCCGCCTGATGATCGTGGCCGCGGACCACCCCGCGCGCGGCGCCCTCGGCGTCGGCGAGCACCGCCTGGCCATGGCCAACCGCGCCGACCTCCTCGAACGCCTCTGCGTCGCGCTGGCCAGGCCCGGGGTGGACGGGGTGCTCGCCACCGCCGACATCCTGGAGGACCTGCTGCTCCTGGGCGTTCTGGAGAACAAGGTCGTGATGGGCTCCATGAATCGCGGCGGCCTGTCCGGCGCGTCCTTCGAGATGGACGACCGCTTCACCGGCCACCGCGCCCAGGACATCGAGCGGCTGCGCTTCGACGCCGGAAAGCTGCTGGTGCGCATCGACTACGACGACCCGGGCTCCCTGGAGACCCTGCAGACCACCGCGCGCGCCATCGACGACATGGCCGCCCGCCGACTGCCGCTGTTCGTCGAGCCGTTCATATCCCGCCGGGTGGACGGCAAGGTCCGCAACGACCTGAGCGCCGAGGCCGTCACCCGGTCCATCGCCATCGCCTCCGGCCTCGGTGGAACCTCGGCCTACACCTGGCTCAAGCTCCCGGTCACCGACGACCCCGACGACATGGCCGGAGTACTGGAGGCCTCCACCCTGCCCGCCGTACTGCTCGGCGGCGAGGTCGGCGGCGACCAGGAGGGCGCGTACGAGAGATGGCGCAAGGCCCTGCGGCTGCCCACCGTCCAGGGCATGGTCGTGGGCCGCTCGCTGCTCTACCCCGCCGAGGGCAGCGTGGAGACCGCGGTGGACACCGCGGTCGGCCTGCTCTGACTCCCACCCCGCCCGCGCCGACTCGCCGCCTCCCGAAGGCCCGCTCTGATTCCCGTAGAGGAGCCACTTCCGATGACCACCACGCACCATCTGCCCGCGGGCAAGGCCGCCGCCGACGTCTACGCCGTGGACGTCACTCCCGAGTCGGCCGGCTGGGGCCACTCCAGCCTGCGGGTGCTCGAACTGCCCGCCGGCGGCTGGCACGCCTTCGACACCGGCGACAGCGAGTGGATCGTGCTCCCGCTCTCGGGCGGCTGCACCGTCGCGGTCGGCGGCGACACGTTCCGGCTCGCCGGGCGCGAGAGCGTTTTCAGCGGGGTGAGCGACTTCGCGTACGTGCCCCGCGACGCCCAGGTCTCGATCGCCTCGCGCGACGGCGGCCGGTTCGCGCTCACCGGCGCCCGCTGCACCCGCCGGCTGCCCGCCCGCTACGGGCCCGCCTCCTGCGTCCCCGTCGAACTGCGCGGCACCGGCTCCTGCTCCCGTCAGGTCAACAACTTCGGCGCGGCAGCCCCCGCCGGAGGCGGTGATGGACAGGGTTTCGAGTGCGACAAGCTGATCGCCGTCGAGGTGATCACCCCCGGCGGCAACTGGTCCTCCTTCCCGCCGCACAAGCACGACGAGCACCGGCCCGGCGAGGAGTCCGAACTCGAGGAGATCTACTACTTCGAGTTCGCCCCCCACGAGGGCACGCCCGGCCTCGGCTACCAGCGCGTCTCGCCCTCGGGTCACGGCGCCAACACCGATGTGCTGGCCGAGGTGCGCGACGGCGACGTCGTCCTCATCCCCGACGGCTGGCACGGGCCGTCCATGGCCGTGCCCGGCCACGACATGTACTACCTCAACGTCATGGCGGGCCCCGGCACCGACCGCGCCTGGCTGATCTGCGACCACCCCGACCACGCCTGGATCCGTGACACCTGGCCGGAGCGGCCGGTCGACCCCCGCCTGCCCCTCTACACCGCCCCCGAGAGGTCCTGATGAGCACCACCACCCGTCGCCTGACGACAGCCCAGGCGCTGGTGCGCTTCCTGTCCGCGCAGTACAGCGAGCGCGACGGCGTGCGCCACCGGCTGATCGCCGGCACCTGGGGCATCTTCGGCCACGGCAATGTGGCGGGCATCGGCCAGGCCCTCCTGGAGGCCGGCGAGGACACCATGCCCTTCCACCAGGGCCGCAACGAACAGTCCATGGTGCACGCGGCGGTCGGCTACGCCCGCCAGCTCAACCGCCTCTGCGCGCAGGCCGTGACCACGTCCATCGGCCCCGGTGCCACCAACCTCGTCACCGGCGCCGCCCTCGCGACGATCAACCGCCTGCCCGTACTGCTGCTGCCCGGCGACTACTTCGCGACGCGCTCCGCCGACCCCCTGCTCCAGCAGTTGGAACACCCCGTCGAGGCCGACGTCTCCGTCAACGACACACTGCGCCCGGTCTCCCGCTACTTCGACCGGATCACCCGCCCGGAGATGCTGATCCCGGCCGCGCTGAACGCGATGCGGGTGCTGGCCGACCCGGCCGACACCGGTGCCGTCACCCTCGCCCTGCCGCAGGACGTGCAGGCGGAGGCGTACGACTGGCCGGAGGAGTTCTTCGCCGAGCGCGTCTGGCGCGTACGCCGTCCCGCCCCCGATCCGTTGGAACTCGCCGAAGCCGTACGGGCGATCCGCGCCGCCGAGCGCCCCCTGATCGTCGCCGGCGGGGGAGTGCACCACAGCGAGGCCGAGGCAGCGCTCAAGGCCCTGGTCGAGGCCACCGGCATCCCGGTCGCCTCCACCCAGGCGGGCAAGGGTTCGCTGCGTCACGACCACCCCGCCGATCTCGGCGGCATCGGCCACACCGGCACCGCGGTCTGCGACGACATCGCCCGCACCGCCGACCTGATCGTCGGGGTCGGCACCCGCTACACGGACTTCACCACCGCCTCGAACACACTGTTCCAGCAGCCGGGCGTCCGCTTCGTCAACCTCAACATCACCGCCTTCGACGCCCACAAGCTCGCCGCCCGGCCGCTGGTCGCGGACGCGCGGACGGGTCTCGAGGCGCTGGCGGAGGGGCTGTCCGGCCACCGGGTCGACGCGGCGTACGAGGCCGAGTACCGCGCGGGCAAAGCACGTTGGGAGGAGGTCGTCGAGGCCGCCTACCGGGCGGAGGACTCCGCCGTACCCACCCAGACGCAGGTCCTCGGCGCCCTGGACGCCGTCGTCGGCGACGACGACGTGGTCATCAACGCGGCCGGCTCGCTCCCCGGTGACCTGCACAAGCTGTGGCGGGCGCGCGGCCCGCGCCAGTACCACCTGGAGTACGGCTACTCCTGCATGGGCTACGAGATCCCGGCCGGCATCGGCGTCCAGCAGGCCGCCCCCGGCACGCCCGTCTGGTCGCTGGTCGGCGACGGCACCTACCTGATGATGCCCACCGAGATCGTCACCGCCGTCCAGGAGGGCCTGCCCGTCAACCTGGTCCTGATCCAGAACCACGGCTACGCCTCCATCGGCGGCCTCTCCGAGGAGGTCGGAGGCGAGCGCTTCGGCACCGCCTACCGGTACCGCGCCGCCGACGGCACGTTCTCCGGGGCCCCGCTCCCGGTGGACCTCGCCGCCAACGCCGCCAGCCTCGGCATGGACGTCATCCGCGCCAAGACCGTACGGGAACTGCGCGACGCCCTGGCCGCCGCGCGCGCCTCGGACCGGCCGACCTGCGTCTACGTCGAGACCGACCCGATGCCCACCGCACCGCCGGCCGCGGCCTGGTGGGACGTACCCGTCGCCGAAGTCGCCTCCCGCGATGCCGCGTCGGCCGCCCGTGAACGGTACGACGGCCACGTCGCCGCCCGCCGCCGCCACCTCTGATCCCGACCTCTTCGCCTGCCCCGCCACCGAAAGGCCCCCGCACCATGAAGACCATCACCCACTGGATCGGCGGCAAGCCCGTCGAGTCCGCCTCCGGACGCTTCGGCCCCGTCTACAACCCGGCCACCGGCGCCCAGGAGAAGCAGGTCGGCTTCGCCTCGGTCGACGAGGTGGACGCCGCCGTCGCCAACGCCAAGTCGGCGTACGAGAGCTGGGGCAACGCCTCGCTCGCCAAGCGCACGGCGATCCTCTTCAAGTACCGCGAACTCCTCGACGCGCACCGCGACGAGATCGCCGAGCTGATCACCGCCGAGCACGGCAAGGTGCACTCGGACGCGCTCGGCGAGGTCGCCCGCGGCATGGAGATCGTCGAGCTGGCCTGCGGCATCGCCGAGAAGCTCAAGGGCGAGCTGTCCACGCAGGTCTCGACCCGGGTCGACGTCGCCTCGATCCGCCAGCCGCTGGGTGTCGTCGCCGGCATCACGCCGTTCAACTTCCCGGCCATGGTGCCGATGTGGATGTTCCCGCTCGCCATCGCCTGCGGCAACGCCTTCGTGCTCAAGCCGAGCGAGAAGGACCCCTCCGCCTCCTTCCGGCTCGCCGAGCTGGCCTCCGAGGCCGGGCTGCCGGACGGTGTGCTGAACATCGTGCAGGGCGACAAGGTCGCGGTGGACCGTCTCCTGGAGCACCCGGACGTCGTCGCGGTCTCCTTCGTCGGCTCCACGCCCATCGCCAAGTACATCCAGCTCAAGGGCGTCGAGCACGACAAGCGCGTACAGGCACTGGGCGGTGCAAAGAACCACATGCTCGTCCTGCCCGACGCCGACCTGGACTTCGCCGCCGACCAGGCGATCAACGCCGCCTACGGCTCGGCCGGCGAGCGCTGCATGGCGGTCTCGGTCGTGGTCGCGGTCGGCGACACCGGCGACGAGCTGGTCGGCAAGATCGCCGAGCGGGCGAAGAACCTGCGCATCGGCCCCGGCGACGACCCCGCCTCCGAGATGGGCCCGCTGATCACGCGCGAGCACCGCGACAAGGTGGCGTCGTACGTCGCCGGCGCGGCGGCCCAGGGCGCCGAGGTCGTCGTCGACGGCACCGGCTACTCCGTCGACGGCCACGAGGACGGCTTCTTCCTCGGCGTCTCGCTGCTCGACAAGGTCCCGGTGACGGCGGACGCCTACAAGGACGAGATCTTTGGCCCGGTGCTGTGCGTGGTGCGCGCCGACACCTACGACGAGGCCATCAAGCTCATCAACGCCTCCCGCTGGGGCAACGGCACCGCGATCTTCACCCGGGACGGCGGCGCCGCCCGCCGCTTCCAGCTGGAGGTCCAGGCGGGCATGGTCGGCATCAACGTGCCGATCCCGGTGCCCGTCGGCTACCACTCCTTCGGCGGCTGGAAGGACTCCCTCTTCGGCGACCTGCACATCTACGGCAACGACGGCATCGCCTTCTACACCCAGGGCAAGGTGATCACCACGCGGTGGCCCGACCCGGCCGACGCGGGCATCAACCTCGGCTTCCCCAGCCACTCCTGACTCGCAGCGGCGGCCGGTGCGGGGACAGATCTCCTCGCTTCCCGCACCGGCCGTCCTCAGGACCGACCGTCAGGACGATGCGATGGCAAGGGTTCCCGTCCGCCGGACCGCCCGATCCCCACGAGCAGCGGCCGCCATGCCCGTGGGCCTGGACTTCGCGCTGGACCGCAACAGCCCCGTACCGCTCTACTACCAGCTCGCCCAACAGCTGGAGGCCGCGATCCAGCGTGGTGTGCTGAGCCCGGGCAGCCTGCTGGGCAACGAGGTCGAGCTCGCGGGCCGCCTCGGCCTGTCCCGCCCCACCGTCCGTCAGGGCATCCAGAACCTGGTCGACAAGGGGTTCCTGGTCCGCCGCCGGGGCGTGGGCACCCAGGTGGTGCACAGCCAGGTCAAACGCCCCCTGGAGCTCAGCAGCCTCTACGACGACCTGGAGAACGCCGGACAGCGTCCCACGACCCAGGTGCTGCACAACGCGGTCGAGCCCGCGTCCGCCGAGGTCGCGGCAGCCCTGGGCATCGCCGAAGGCGGCGCGGTGCACCGCGTGGACCGGCTGCGCCTCACTCACGACCGCCCCGTCGCGGCCCTGTGCAACTACATCCCGGAAGGGCTGCTGGACGTCGACACCGCCCGGCTGGAGTCGACCGGCCTGTACCGCATGATGCGTGCCGTCGGCATCACCCTGCACAGCGCCCGCCAGTCCGTGGGCGCCCGCTCCGCCTCGCCGGAGGAGGCCGAGCGGCTGGACGAACCGGCGGGTGCCGCCCTGCTCACCATGCAGCGCACGGCCTACGACGACACCGGCCGCGCGGTCGAGTACGGCACGCACATCTACCGTTCCTCGCGGTACGCCTTCGAGTTCCAGTTGCTGCTGCGTACGTGAGCGCGCCGCGACCGACGAGCGGACGCCCGCCCGCCCCTCACTCGCCCGCCCGTCACTCCCCGGCGTCGCGGCGGGCCCGGTCGCGGCGGCGCAGCAGGAGGAAGCCGCCCGCGAGGGCGGCGACGCCGGTGGCGGCGGTCCAGGCCGGCAGGTCGGAGGAACCGGTGGCGGCCAGGTCCTCGCCCTTCCCGCCGAGGGGGCTCGCCGAGGCGGAGGGCGTGGCGGACGTACTGCCGGAGGGCGACGCACCGGATGTACTGGTCGTGGGCGTCGGCGACGCCGTCGCCTCGGCGGCGGTGGCCCGGGGGCGGGTGAACGCCAGCGTGCCGAAGCCGAGTTGGTCGTAGCCGCCGCTGTTGGGGCCGTAGTCCCCGCCGCCGCCCTCGGGCGCGAACCGGGCCGCGATCTTCGTGAGGTGCGGCGCGGCCAGCCCCCGGCGCTCGGTGTAGTGGTTGGCGATCATGGCCCAGATCGGCCGGGCCATGGCCGGGTCGACGGCCGCCGCCGCGGACGCGGTCTCCGAGCCCGACCAGATACCGGGCGCGCCCTTCTTACGGGTGTACGAGGTGTAGGGCACGTCTCCGCCCAGGCTCCACTTGGCGACGTACTGGGCGCCCTTGAGGAAGCGGCTGTCGTCATAGCCGTACAGGTCGATGCCCTGGTTCCAGGCCATCTCGCAGATGGTGCCCATCAGGCCGACGCCCAGCAGGGCATGTCCCTGGTCGCGGCCTGCCTCGGCCCATTCGGCGAGGCCGTCGGCGTACACGACCGGGATGGCGTTCTTGACGGAGCCCATCCCCGCGCCGTGCTTGAAGTACTCGACGGCCCGGTCGACCTTCGCCCGGTCGTCGCACAGGATGCCGATCGCGAGGACGGAGGCGATGTTCGTCAGGTCCCAGTTGGCCCAGTAGTTGGTGATGTAGGAGCCGTTGTGGTGGGCGAGGAAGTCCTCGCTCAGCGGGTGGAAGACGTCGAGCATCATCTTCTGGAACCGCGCCAGTTCGAAGCCGTCGTGGCCGCGGACGAGCTCTGCGGCGTTGGCGAACTGGTAGCCGTAGAGGCCCGAGGCGAGGAACCGGTCGGCGCTGCCGTCGAGCCTCGTCAGCCTGGCCGACCAGGCGTTGAGGATGTCGCGGGCGGTGTCGGCGTGCGCGGTGTCTCCGGTGACGTGCCAGCGCAGGGCGTTCTGGTAGGCGGCGTGGATGTCGTTGTAGAGCGTGACGTAGTTCTCGGGCGTGCCCGAGCCGCGGTAGACGGTCGCCTGGGGGTTGGCCGTCCAGGTGCTCTGGGCATGCCGGTTGGCCGTCAGCCTGGCGAAGCCGGCCGTGTAGGGCTGCGCGCCGGCCCTCACCTGGGTCGCCATGCGGTGCAGATCGGCCCGGGTGTGCAGCATCCCGGGGTGCGCGAAGGCGCCGCCCGCCGCCGCTGCCGGGGCCGCCGCGAGGGCGGTGCCGGCCACGGTGGCGCTCGCGGCCGCACCGGCGATCTTCAGCATGTTCCGGCGACTGATCTGTGCTGTCACTGACGTGGTTCCTTAGCGCTCGGTGCCCGGGGATGCCTACGCACAGGAGACGCCGTCGAACGCGGCCGATAACAGAAAGTCGCCCGGCCGTCCTTCAGGGACGCGATGACGGATCCGGTCCGGCCATCGCGAACGCCCGTCATGCCAGGGGTACCCACACGCCCCGCTCGGCGGAGCGGGACATCGCGTCCAGCGCGGCCGCGCTGTGCACCGCGTCGGCGAGCGTCGCGCCGTACGGGGTGTTGTCGGCGATCGACCGCAGGAAGTGGTGGGCCTCGATGACCTTGAGATCGTCGTAGCCCATGCTGTTCGCGGAGCCCGGCTGGAAGGCCGCGTACGCGCCGTCCCCGGGGCCGACGTACACCGTGCTCACGGGCTGGTCCTGGTACGACGTACCCCTGCTGACGCCCAGTTCGCCCATGCGCCGGAAGTCCCAGAAGACCGCGCCCTTGGTGCCGTGCACCTCGAAGCCGTAGTTGTTCTGCTCGCCCACCGAGACACGGCAGGCCTCCAGCACGCCCCGCGCACCGGAGGCGAAACGCAGCAGACAGTTGACGTAGTCCTCGTTCTCCACCGGACCGAGTTCGCCGCCCGTCGCGCGGGTGTGACCGGCGGTGGCGCCGGTCGGGCGGGCCCGCCGAGGCAGGAAGATCGCGGTGTCGGCGGTCAGCGCCTCGATCTCGCCGAGCAGGAAGCGCGCCAGGTCGACGCCGTGCGAGGCCAGGTCGCCGAGGACTCCGCTGCCGCCGCGCTCCCGCTCGTAGCGCCAGGTCAGAGCGCCCTCGGGGTGGGCCGCGTAGTCGCTGAACAGCCGGATGCGGACATGGGTGACGGTGCCGATCTCGCCGGAGGCGATCAGTTCGCGGGCGGCGGCGACGGCCGGGGCATTGCGGTAGTTGAAGCCGACCGTGCCCTGGACCCCGGCCTTGGCGACCGCGTCCGACACGGCTCGGGCGTCCTCGGCGGTCAGGCCCACCGGCTTCTCGATCCAGATGTGCTTGCCCGCCTCGGCCATGGCGAGGCCGATCTCGCGGTGGAGGAAGTTCGGCGCGGCGATGCTCACCGCCTGGACCCGGGGATCGGCGGCCACCTCGCGCCAGTCGCGGTGGGCGGCGGCGAAGCCGTACTGGGCCGCGGCCTCCTCCGCCCGGCCCGGCACTTCGTCGGCGACGGCGACCAGTTCGGGCCGCAGCGACAGCCCGGGGAAGTGGTGGGGCACGCGGGCGTACGCCTGGGTGTGCACCCGTCCCATCCAGCCGAACCCCACGACGGCAACGCCGAGCGAACGCACCATGACTGCCCCTCTTTGGACCGGTCCAACGATTTCCCGGCTCACACTGAAGGCCGTTGCAGTGCGTGTCAACCCCTTTGACAAGCTCACCCACCGTATGGAACGGTCCAGGAATGGAGCCATGCAGACCATGAGAGCACCGACGATTCGCGACGTCGCCGAGCGGGCCGGAGTGTCGAAGTCGCTGGTCTCCCTCGTGCTGCGCGGCTCCGACCAGGTCCGTGACGAGAAGCGGCAGGCCGTGCTGGCCGCCGTCGAGGAGCTCGGCTACCGGCCCAACGCCGCGGCCCGCAGCCTCAGTGAGCGGCGCACCCGCACGGTCGGGGTGCTTCTCAACGACATGCGCAACCCCTGGTTTGTGGAGCTGCTGGACGGTCTGAACTCCCGGCTGCACGACTCAGGTCTGCACATGCTGCTCGCCGACGGCCATCTCAACCGGCGTCTGGGCGAGGACCTCACCCGTACCTTCGTGGACCTGCGTGTCGACGGTCTGATCGCCGTCGGCACCCTCCCGGCCGCCGAGGCGCTGCGGACGGCGGCCGGGCAGATCCCCACCGTGGTCGCGGGCGCCCGGGAGCCCGAGTTGCCCGGTGTCGACGTGGTCGCCAACGACGACGAGCGCGGCGCCCGCCTTGCCACCGAGCATCTCATCGGCCTCGGCCACCGCCGGATCGCGCACATCGCGGGGCAGGGGATGGTCGGTGAGCTGCGCCGCCGCAGCTTCGAGGCCGTCATGCGCGAACACGGACTGGCCGCGGAGGCGGTCGTGGAGCAGGGCGACCTGACCGAGGAGGGCGGCTACCGTGCCACGGTACGGCTGCTCAGCACCGGCGAACGGCCCACAGCCGTCTTCGCGTTCAACGACATAGCCTGCGTCGGCGCCCTCTCGGCCGCGGAGGAACTCGGCCTCCAGGTGCCGCGCGACCTCTCCCTCGTCGGCTACGACAACACCTACCTCTCACGGCTGCGGCACCTGTGGCTCACCACCGTGGACAGCGCCGGCCATGACGTCGGCCGCCGTGCCGCGCAGTGCCTGCTCGACCGGATCGCCGACCCCGCCCGCCCGGGCGAGGTCGTCCTCACCGCCCCGGCCCTCGAGGTCCGGGGTACGACGGCGCCCCCATTCGGTCAGGCGGGAGCCGGTGCCGGAGCGGCGGCGGTGCGGGCGGTGAGGGACGCCGAGTAGCGGCGCAGCAGGAGTACGGCGGTGGTGGCGAGGCCGGTGAGCAGACCGAGCCAGATGCCGACGGTGTCGAGGCCGAGCGGGTAGGCCCCCAGCCAGGCGGCGGGCAGCCCGACGGCCCAGTAGCCGATCAGCGTGATCCGGAAGCCGCTCCTGGTGTCGTCGAGGCCGCGCAGCAGTCCGACGCCGATGTTCTGCGCGCAGTCGAAGAACTGCAGGAACGCGGTGACGACCAGCAGCTGCGTGGCGATGTCGAGCGTCCGGTCGGAGCCCGAGTCGAGGAACAGGGCCAGCACCAGCCTCGGCAGCGTGACGTAGACGACGCCGACGACCGTCATCACGGCCGCCGCGCAGGCGAGCGCGGTGTTTTTGATGCGCCGGGCGTCGTCGATACGGCCGAGCGCGAGCTCGCGGCTGACGTTGATGGACGCGGCGTGGGAGAGGCCGACCGCCACCTGGAAGACGATGTAGACGAGTTGGTTGACGGCCGTGTGCGCGGCCAGCGCGGCCGGCCCGAAGGAACCGGCCATCAGCGCGGTGAGCGAGAAGAACCCGGCCTCCGAGCCGTAGGTGGCCGCGATCGGGACGCCGAGGCCGACCAGGCGCCCGACCGTGTCCGCGTCGGCCTTGGCGACGTTCAGGCTGAGCAGCGGTGCCAGCTCGGCGTCCCGCCGCGCCGAGATGTACAGGGCGAGGAAGGACAGCAGGTACACGGTGGACGTGGCGACGCCGATGCCCGTGAGGCCGAGCTTCGGCAGGCCCCAGGTGCCGTGGATCAGGCCCCAGTTGAGGCCCGCGTTGACGGCGATGGACGCCACGGTGATCCGGAGCAGCGCCTGTGGGCGCCGCATCCCGACGGTGAACTGGCGGATCGCCTGGAACCACAGACAGGGCAGCAGTCCGGGCGCCAGCGCGAACAGCATCGTCCGGGCGCTGTCGACGACCGCCGCGTCCTGCCCGAGCAGGCCCAGACACTGGCCGACGATGATCATGAGGACGGCCCCGGCGACACCGGCGAGTGTGGCCACGGCCAGACTCGCCCGGACGATCCCGCGGACGTCCTCGCGTGCCTTGCCCTGCTCGGCCTCGGCGGCGTTCTCCGCGCGGGCCGCGGCGCCGGCGATCTGGTTGCCCACGGAGGTGACCAGGCCGACGCCCATGGTCCGCACCTGGTTGAAGATCACGATGGCCAGGCCGCCGGCCGCGAGTTCCCGGGTGCCGAGCAGGCCCATCATCACGGTGTCGGTGGTGGTCAGCGCGACCTGGGCGAGCTGGGTGAGGACGAGCGGCACGGCGAGGGTGGCGAGTGCGCGGCTGTCGCGGAGGAGTGTGGTCGGCATGGGGGTCATCGGTTCCTGCGGAGTTTGGTGAGGAGCTCGTCGATTTCCCGTTCGGTCGCGGGAGCGAGCAGTTCGCGGGCGTGCATCCAGTCGTCGTTGAACACCGTGTCCAGGTACTTCTCCCCGCCGTCGTTGACGAGGGCGACCATAGTCGTGCCCGGTGGCAGCGCGGCGAGCCGGGTCAGCGCCTCGTGCACGACACCGCCCGCCGAACCGCCGATGAGCAGTCCGGTCCGGGCCACGGCACGACAGGTCGCGAACGCCTCGACGTCGCCGACCTTGACGCCCTCGTCGATGAGCCCGAAGTCGACGAGCGCACCGATCTCGGCGCCCTCGGGAGTGCCGGTGCCGGACTGGTAGTAGTCGTGCGCGGGGCCGCCGAACGCGATCGATCCCTTGGGCTCGACGCCTATCGTCGTGACGTCGGATATGAGGGTACGCAGTTCACGTGCCGTGCCGCAGAGACCGCCGCCGGTGCCGACCGCGCCGACGAGCACGTCGAGCCTGCCGTCTAGCGCCTCGTGGAGCTCGTGGGCGACGGGGAAGTAACCCACGCCGTTGCTGGGGTTGTTGTGCTGCTCGGTGAAGATCGTGTTGTCCTGGCCGCGTGCCATCTCCTCGGCGAGTTCCTCGCGCGCGGCGGTGGCCAGCTCCTCGGAGCTGCCGCCGTCGTCGTCGACGTAGACGAGTTCCGTGCCCATGGCCTTCATAGCGCGCAGTTTGTCGGCGCTGGCGTGGTGGTCGACGACGGCGGTGAAGGTGTAGCCGCGCTCGGCGGCGACGACGGCGAGTCCGAGGCCCGTGTTGCCGGAGGTCGACTCGATGATCCGGCCGCCGGGCCGCAGTTCGCCGCGATCCTCGGCGTCGGTGATCATCTGCCGGGCCATCCGGATCTTGGCGGTGCCGGTCGGGTTGAACATCTCCAGCTTCAGCAGCAGTCGGCTGCCGGTCTCGGTGGCGGCGAATTCGAGGAGAGGGGTGTATCCGATGAGGTCGGAGACGCGGGAGACCACGGCGGGGCGCTGAAGTGCTCCGGGCATGCGAAGGCTCCTGGGGGAGTCGGGCGACGTGGGGGTGTCGGGCATGTGGGGAGGGTCAGGCGAAGTGGCGGTCGAGGCGCCAGCGCGGACGTGGGCGCTCGGTCTGGTCGATGACGACCTTGGGCGGCAGGGGCAGGTCGTGGAAGGGCGACTCGTTGGAGTCCATCTGGTAGCCGGCCGTGTTCGGGTAGACGAGCAGGTCGCCGGCGCGTGGACGCCGGGGGAAGGGGATCTTCCGCCAGGTGAGCATGTCCGACTCCAGACAGGTGGCCGCGCCCACGGCCGCCGGGTAGGTGCCCACGGGGGCGACCGCGCCGAGCGAGAGCAGGTGCGGCTCGGGCAGGTACTCGCTGTTGAACCACTGCTCGGACAGGCTCAGGCTCGTGCCGTCCACGGTCAGCAGCCGGTACCCGTCGCGTTCCTTGACGCCCTGGATCCGGAAGACGCTCGCGCCCGCCTTGTCGAGCAGCGCCCGTCCGGGTTCCAGCAGCAGGACCACTCCGGAGTCGTTCAGCAAGGCGGCGAGGCTCTGGTCGTATCCCTCGGGGCGGGCGGCGAGCAGGGCGCGCAGCGCGTCCGCTCCGGCGACGGGGGAGTGGTACGGGTAGAAGTCGGCGGGGTCGAAGGTCCGGCCCGCGTGATAGTGCCCGCCGCGCTGCTCACCGAGGAAGGTGCCCCAGCTGTTGGCGTCGGTGTAGGCGATCGGCAGCCCGCCGCCGACGCTGATCCGACTCGCCTCCAGGCCCAGCACGCGCGCCTTGAGGCACAGTTCGAGCAGTCGCCCGGCGAGATCGGCCCGCGCCTGGACGGCGTATCCGGACAGATGGAAGCTGAAGCCCTCCATCCGTACCGCCTCGCCCGCCTGGACGCACCGGTTGAGGGCGGTGGTCAGCTCGGCGTCGTCCATGCCGAACCGGCTGTGCGGCTGGGTGCCCGGCAGGCATCGCAGCAGCACCCGGGCCGGCCGGACCCGCCCGCTCACGACGGTGGTGACGAGCGCGTCGAGTTCGTCCAGCGTGTCCACGGCGATCAACGCGCCCTGCTGGACCGCGAGGCGCAGCAGCAGAGCGTCCTTGGCCGGTCCGGTGACGACGAGGTGCTCGCCGCGCATCCCGTGCCCGAGTGCCGCCCTCAGCTCGCCGAGGGAGGCCACGTCGACTCCCGCGCCCCCGGCCGCGGCGCGCTCCACCCACACCGCGGCCTTGTTCGCCTTCTTCGCGAAGTACACGAACCCGTCCACGCCCGCCTCGTCGAGAGCCGCGCGCATCGCCCGCAGGTTCGCGTCGAAGGCGTCGGGCAGCAGGAAGTGGAACGGCCCTCCGAACGCGTACGAGAGCTCTTCGAGCAGGCCGCTGCCCAGCACCGCGTCGGTCGCGGGATCGGGCAGTGGGGGCAGCGAGGGCAGCGAGGAACCGGTGGAGGGGGCATCGCTCACCGCCACAGCGCCACCTCCGTACCGAGCCCCTGTGCCAGCGCGAGCTGCGCGAACCGGTGGCCGAGGGCGATGTCGGTGACGATCAGACCGCTGTTGTACGCGAAGATCCGCTCCGTCGCCGAGCCGCGTCCCGCCGTCACGCCCGCCAGCACCGGCGGGAACTCCGCGTCGACCGCGGGGAGTTTGCCGTCGGCGTCCGCCATGTCGGTGCCGGTGACGTTCATCTGGGCCTCGCTGGTGGCGATGACCCGGTCGGCGCGGTGCAGGGTGGACGGCGCGAGACCGTGACCGACGAGGACGGACAGCGCCCCGGGCTTGAGCCAGTCCGCCTCGACGGCTGCCGGGGTGTGGCCGCCGGCCGTCGCCACGATGACGTCGGCGTCCCCGGCGGCGGCCCGCAGATCGGTGACGACCTCCACCTCACGGTCGGGGACGTACGACCGCAACTGCTCGCGCACCGCGGCGATGCCCTCGGGGTGGGTGCCGGACAGCATCAGCCGGTCGAGGTCCGGCAGCGTGGTGAGCAGGAACGGCAGCGCGAGCCGCCCCTGCGTCCCGGTGCCGATGACCAGGGCGCTGCGCGCGCCGGGCGCCGCGCACTCACGGGCGAGCAGCGCGGAGACCGCCGGGGTGCGCAGCGAGCCGATGCGGGAGCAGTCCATCATCGCCACCGGCAGTCCCGTGACGTCGTCGTAGACGGTCAGGGAGGTGTAGTAGTGCTGCTCGTCGCGGCCCTTGTCCAGGCCGTGCTTGTACGAGGTCTTGATCGCGACGACATCGCGGGAGCCGTCCCGGCCGAGCATCGCGTAGGCGACCGAGTGCCCGTCCGCGGGCTTGACCGTCAGTTTGCGGGGGTTGTCGGACTGTCCGGCGTGCAGGGTGCGGTAGGCGCCCTCG
Organism: Streptomyces sp. NPDC007896; assembly: GCF_042959425.1. Taxonomy (NCBI): domain Bacteria; kingdom Bacillati; phylum Actinomycetota; class Actinomycetes; order Kitasatosporales; family Streptomycetaceae; genus Streptomyces; species Streptomyces sp. NPDC007896. Next base: position 107,594 of record NZ_JBIBKX010000017.1, read on the forward strand.
ACGGTCTCGACGACATCGGCCAGGGATATGTCGATTCCGGCCAGGTCGCCGGTGGACAGGATGAGCAGGCTCCGGTCGTCGCCGGGGACGGCGGTGAGGTCGGTCATGGTCGTGTTCCTCCTGGGCGTGGGGGTCCGGGCGGTGGCCGGGTACTCAGCTCGCGTGCGCTCGACGGGCAGCACGGTCGCCGTGCGCTTCCAGGGCCGCCTGGCCGTAGCCGTGTTCGTGGGCCTCGGCCAGCGGGCGGGAGCTCCGCCCGGGCACCCGTACGGAGGCACGCTTGAGCCAGCGGTCGGTGCCGTCGTAACGGGCCCCGAAGGGGACCCGGCCGTGCACCACCAGATCGTTGTCGACGACGAGGACCTCACCGGGGTTCAGGCTCACCGCGCGGGAGACGCGGGAGAGTTCGGCCGCCAGGCGCGCATAGGCGGCCCGGTGCGCCGGGGAGGCGTCCTCCAGCGGGGTGTACGCCGGGTCGAAACGCAGCGTCAGCCCGTCCCGGGCGTGGAAGAGGGTGGGTACGCGGGGCGGCGTGCCGCCGTCGAAGCCCTGGGCCTCGGCGTAGGCGTCGTCCGGCAGGATCGGCAGCAACGGCCGGGTCAGCAGGCCGATGTCGGCCTCGTCCAGCTCGACCTGGCGGATGCTGGCGGCGGTGGTCGCGATGTTGTCGTGATTGCGCATGCAGCTGAGCATCAGCAGATGCGCGCGGCCGGGGTGGAAGGCGTCCTCGGTGTGCGGGCTGAGCAGCACCGTGCTGCTGGCGCCGGTCTGTTCGTCCTCGTGTCCGGGGGAGGGGACGATGTTGTGGACATAGCGGCCGTCCTGCTGCCCCTCCCAGGCGATGGGGTTACCCATCAGGGTGGCCAGCAGGAGCAGGGTGATGTCGTGCAGGGCGCCGCTGTCGCCCGCGCCGGCCCAACTGGTGGGCGTGGGGCCGAGGTCGTGGTCGTCGACATCGAGTCCCGCGAGGACGTACAGGCCGTCGGCCGTGTCGACGGGGCGGCAGTGGTGACGGAGGGTGTCGCCGAAGGCGTCGGCGGCCTGGGCGACGCGCTTCAACAGGGCTTCGGACGTGGCGGATGTCCCGAATTCGGCCAGTATTTTCTCCGCTGCCCGGCGGAGTTCGCCCACGGAGTGGGCATCGAGCGTGCGGACAGGTGCGGCTGCCGTGCTCATGGCGAAGAGATCCCGTTCTCTGGGGGTGCGTGGGGGGTTGGCTGTGCCTGCGCTGTGAACGGGCGGAACGCTAGCACCTAACTTAGGTAAGGCAAACCTTACTCACTTTTCTGTGGCTGAAACACCGTCATCACCCCATCGATCTGGATCAGTTGTCTACGACCGGTCTGCTGTTTGCCTGATGAACCGGCGCTAGGTCACCTTGCGGAAACGGTTGTCGTTAGGGTAGGCAACCCTAAGAACTTTTCGTTTCCTGTGAGATCGGATCGAGGACGTACGTGAACATCACCAGGCGTCAAGTGCTGTGGGCCGGCGGAGCGACAGGCGCGACAGCACTGCTGGCCGCTTGTTCGGGGGGCGACGACACCTCGGCCGAGCCGGCCGCCGCGGGCGACAAGCCCATGAAGGGCGGCACCCTGCGCATCGGAGCCCTGGGACGGGCCGGTGCCCTCACCCGCGACCCGCACGGCACGCAGGGCAACGAGAGCGACTACCTGATCCTGGCCCTGGTGTACGACACGCTCACCGTGCCCGGTACGGGGCCCAACACCAAGCCCCGCCTGGCCGCTTCGTGGGAGCACTCCGAGGACCTGAAGACCTGGCGTTTCAAGATCGCCAAGGGTGCCGCCTTCCACGACGGCACCCCGGTCGCCGCCGCCGATGTCGTCTGGTCGCTCCAGCGGCTGCGCAACACCCCCTCCGGCGCCGCGCGGCTGCCCGGCATCGAGGCGAAGAACATCAAGGCCGAAGGTGAGGACACGGTCGTCCTCGTCTCCGACTACGCCAACGCCGAATTGCCCCTGCTGACCCGCCTGACGACGTTCGTCCTGAAGAAGGACACCTCCGACAAGGAGCTGGAGAAGGCGCCGGGCACCGGCCCGTTCAAGCTCGACTGGTACCGCGGCGGCAACGCCCGCCTGGTCCGCAACGACAAGTGGTACGGCGGCACGGTCCACCTCGACGCCATCGAGGTGACCATGTTCGAGACCCCGCAGGCGATGTCCAGCGCGCTGCTCGCCGGCCAGATCGACGTCGCCTCGAACGTCGGCGCCGTCGCCGCCCGTACCGCCGAGTCCCGCAAGGACGTCCAGGTCGTCCGCCGCCCCAACGACATGTCGATGCCCCTAGTCATGCGCACCAAGAGCGGCCCGTTCGCCGACGTGCGCGTGCGCGAGGCGCTGCGCCTGGCCGTCGACCGCGACGCCATGGTCAAGCAGGTCCTGTCCGGATACGGCACCGTCGCCAACGACATCATGGGCACCGGAGACCCGCACTACGCCAAGGACATCCCGCAGCGGGGGCGCGACCTCGCCAAGGCCAGGCAGCTGCTCGCCGACGCGAAGTTCGACCTCTCCAAGACCTACGACCTGGTGACCACCGAGGACATCTCGGGCCTCGCCGAGTCCGCCACGCTGCTCGCCTCCCAGGCGCGCGAGGCCGGCATCAAGCTCAAGGTCGTCAAGCAGGAGTCCGGCGCGTTCTACGAGAAGACCTGGCTCAAGGGCGACCTGTACACCACGTACTGGGGCACCAACGACTCCGTGGTCTTCTTCGCCTCCAAGACCCTGGTCAGCGAGGCCGGACAGAACGAGGCAGGCTTCGACGACAAGGCCTTCGACACCTCGTACCGCAAGGTCATCGGCACCGCCGACGAGACGGCACGCGCCACGGCCCTGCACGGGCTGCAGCAGATCGAGTTCGAGAAGTCCGGCTATCTGCTGTGGGGCATGGCCGACGGCATCGACCTCGCGGTCGCCAAGGTGCGCAACCTGCCCAAGCTGCCGGGCTACGGCCGCGTCCAGCTCGAGAACGTGTGGCTGAGTTGAGCCGCACGGCCGAGGACGACACGGTGGCCGCCCCCGCCCGCTCGGGGGCGGCCACCGCGCCGCGTCGCGGGGGCCCGCTCGCCGTGCGGATCGCCGTGCGGATCGCCGTGCGGATCGCCGTGCGGATCGCGGCGGCCGTGGCACGGCGGGCCCTGATGCTCGCGGTGCTCCTCGCCATGGTGTTCGTCGCGGTGGAGGCGCTGCCCGGCGACGCCGCCACGGCGACCTCGGAACGCGGGGACAGCGCCGCCGATGTGGCGGCCAGGCGCCATCTCCTAGGCCTCGACCGGCCGTTGTGGGAGCGCTTCTGGGACTGGATGACGGCCCTGCCCACCGGCGACCTGGGCACGTCCGCGCGCGGCCAGAAGGTTACCGACCTGCTCGCTGACCCGTTCCCCAACACACTGCTGCTCGGCTCGGTCGCCTTCGTCCTCACCGTTGCCGCCGCGCTCGCGCTGGGCTGCTGGGCGGCCTGCCGCCCCGGTCGGCCGGTCGACCGGATCATCGGCCACGCGGCCACCGCCGCGTTCGCCGTGCCCGAATTCGTCGTCTCCGTCGGCCTGTTGCTCGGCCTGTCGCTGTGGACGGGCTGGCTGCCGGCCGTCACACTCACCGGCGCCGACGGCGACCCCACCACCTGGACCATGCTGATCATGCCGGTACTGGCCCTGGCCATCCCGCAGACCGGATGGAACACCCGGATCGTGCGCGGCGCGCTCGCCGACCAGGCCGCGACGCCGCACGTCGAAGCCGCCCATCTGGACGGACTGCCCGTCCACCGGGTCGTGCTGCGGCACGCGCTGCCCGGCGCGCTGCCCGCGATCGCCATCGGCATCGCCACCTCCACCGGCATGCTGCTGGGCGGTGCGGTGGCCGTGGAGACATTGTTCAACTACCCGGGCATCGGCACCGTACTGGCGGGCGCCGTGGCCGGTCGCGACGCCCCGCTGATCGCCGGGGTCGTGATCTGCGCGGGCGCCACCATCAGTGTCATCCTGCTCGCCGCCGATCTCGTCCGCGCCCGGATGCTGGGAGCACGCCCGTGAGCACGCCTGCCACCGCGGCACCCCGCCGCGTCCCGTCCCATGTCCTGCGGCGCGTCGCACCGGGCCTGCTGCTCGTCCTGGTGGCCCTTACCGGCCCGTTCCTCGCCCCGCACGCGATCGACAAGCCTGTGACCGCCCCGTACGCCCCGGCCGGGGACAGCGCACCGCTCGGCGGCGACCAGCTGGGACGCGACGTCCTGAGCCGACTCCTGCACGGCGGTACGGCGCTCATCGGCAGCGCCCTCTTGGTCGCCGTGGTCGTGACCGGCCTCGCCACCCTGATCGGCTGCGTCGCCGTGCTGCGCCCCGTGCTCGGCAGGGCGGTGGAGCGGACGGCCGACGTGGCCATCCTGCTGCCACCGGTCCTCGGCATCATGCTCATCGCGCTCGCCTGGCCGGACGGCGGACGCCTGGCGGTCAACACCGCGGCCATCGTCCTGGGAGTCCCCTACGCCGTACGGGTCGTCGCCGGCGCCGCGGCCCCCCTCGCACAGTCCGGCTACGTCGAGGCCGCCACCGCCCGCGGCGAGAGGCTCTGGTACCTCACCCTGCTCGAACTGCTGCCCAACCTGCGCGCCACCGTGCTCGCCCTGTTCGGCCTGCGCTTCGTGGAGGCCGTCTATGTCATCTCCATGGCCGGGTTCCTCCAGATAGGTCCCCAACCCCCGGCCTCTGACTGGGCGCTGATGGTCCGGGAGAACTCCCCGGGCATCCTCCTCAACCCCTGGGCCGTGGTGGCCCCCGGCCTGGCCATCGCCCTGCTCGCGATCAGCGTCAACCTCGCCTCCTCCTCCCTCGCCCCACGCCCCGTACGGAAGGCGGTGACCACCTCGTGAGCCACCCGGCCACCACGCAAGACGTCCCCGACGACGAGCCGGCCCCGGCACCCACCGCCGAGCCCCCGGCTCCCCTGGTGACGGTCACCGACCTCGAAGTCCGCCTCCCCGACGGCCCGTTCCTGCTCCGCCCCACCAGCCTGGTCGTACGCCCCCAGGAGATCACCGCCCTCACCGGCGCCTCGGGCTCCGGCAAGACGACCCTGCTGCGCGCCCTCGTCGGCCACCTCCCGCCGGGCGCCACCGTGTCCGCCGGAACCCTGGACGTCCTGGGCCACGACCCCTCGACGCTGCCGGCCCCGGCACTGCGCGAAATACGCCGCACCCGGATCGCCTACGTCGGGCAGGACCCCGGCTCCGCACTCAACCCGCGGATGAAGGTACGCCGTCTGGTGGCCGAGACCGCCACGGACCGCGGTGCCGAGGCGGTGCTCGCGCTGCTGCGCGAATGCCGACTGCCCACCGACGACGGGCTGCCCGACCGGCGCCCCACCGCGCTCTCGGGCGGCCAGCAGCGCCGCGTCGCCCTCGCCCGCGCGCTGGCCCGCACCCCGGACGTCCTGCTCCTGGACGAGCCGACCGCCGGACTGGACTCCGCCCTGCGCGACGACATCGCCGAGCTGCTGCGCGACCTCGCCACCAGGCGCGGCCTCGCCGTGGTGATGGCCTGCCACGACCCCGAACTCGTCGCGGCCTGCGCCGACCAGGTCGTCCATCTGCCGACGCCCGCGCAGCCTCGGGTGCCCCGGGCGAGGACAGAGACACTCCCCATCGAACGGGCACCTGCCACCGCCGAGGGCATCACGGCGCGCGGTATCAGCGTCGCCTTCCGGCACCGGGGACAGGCACAACACGCCCTGGACGCCGTGGACTTCACGGCCGGGCCTGGCAGCGCCACCGGAATCGTCGGGCCGTCCGGTTCCGGCAAGACCACGCTGCTGCGCGTGCTGGCAGGCCTGCACCGGCCCGACGCGGGAAACGTCACCCTGGACGGGCAGCCGGTCGGGGCCACGGCACGCCGTCGCAGCCGTACGCACCATCGGCGCATCCAACTCGTTCCGCAGAACCCGCTGGGTACGCTCAACCCCTCCCACACCGTCGGTGCCGCGCTGGCCCGCCCGCTGCGACTGCACCGGGCCCTCGCCAAGAGCCAGGTGTCCGACCGGGTGGCGGAACTCCTCGAACAGGTCGAGCTGCCCGCCGACTTCGCCCGCCGCCATCCCGCGGAGCTGTCGGGAGGCCAGCGGCAACGCGTCTCCATCGCCCGCGCGCTGGCCGCCGAGCCCGACTTCCTGCTCTGCGACGAGATCACCTCGGCCCTCGACCCGGACACCGCCATCGCCATCATGGAACTCCTGCGACGTCTGCGCACCGAAAGGGATTTGGCGATCGCGCTGGTCAGCCACGAACTGCACCTGGTGGCCGCCTACACGGACACGGTGCACCTGCTGGAGTCGGGTCGCCTGGCCCGCCACGGCCCCACCGCCGAGCTGCTGTCCGTCTGACGCGGAGGCCTCCTCGGCGCAGAGTTCGGCCGTGTGCGAGGCGCCGCCATCGGCCGCCGCCTCCCGAGCCCCACGAGGGTCAGGGCAGTTGCTTCAGCAGTTCGGCGGCGAGGGGGGCGGAGGACGCCGGGTTCTGGCCGGTGACCAGGTTGCGGTCGACGACCACCTTGGGGGCCCACGGCTCGCCCTCCTGGAAGTCGACGCCCGCCTCGACGAGCCGGTCCTGGAGCAGCCACTTCGCCTTGTCGGCGAGACCGGCCTGCGTCTCCTCGGCGTTGGTGAACCCGGAGACCCGGTAGCCCGCGAAGGCGTTGGTGCCGTCCTCCTTCGTCGCGGCGAGCAGCGCGGCCGGGCCGTGGCACACCACACCGAGCGGCTTGCCCGACTCCAGCGCGAGGGCGAGCAGCCGGCCGGAGTCCGCGTCGACCGCCAGGTCCTCCATCGGTCCGTGGCCGCCGGGGTAGAAGACGGCCGCGTAGTCGGCGAGGTCGGCCTCCGCCAGCTTGATCGGCCGCTGGAGCGCGGTCATCGACGCGAGGGCGTGCGCGATGCGGTCGGCGCCCTCCTGGCCGCCGTTGACCTCGGGAGCCAGGCTCCCCTTGTCCACGGTCGGCACGACGCCGCCCGGTGTGGCGACGACGACCTCGTGGCCCGCGGCCTTGAACGCCTCGTACGGGGCGACGGCCTCCTCGGCCCAGAAGCCGCTCGGGTGGCGGGTGCCGTCGGCGAGCGTCCAGTGGTCGACGCCGGTGATCACGAAGAGAATCTTCGACATGGTGCGTTTCTCCGAGGGTGCGGGGGCGTTGCCGGTTGTTCCTGTCCTGCGCCCCGACGCTCTGGACCCAGATCGTCAGGGCGGGGATGTCCTCGACCGTATGCGGCTCTGGCATAGGTGACCAATAGGGAGTTCGGTCAGAGCCATAGAAATGCCAATACCTGGACGCTGGACGCCACCCCAACTACTCTGTTCGTAACCTAATCAATTAGTTGAGTGTGAGAGGCGGGGCTCGGATGCACCCCTTCCGGAAGGCCGTAGAGGCGGGCGACCACACCGCGATCGAGGAGCTGCTGGCCGACGACGTGGTGTTCACCAGCCCCGTCGCCTTCAAGCCGTACCCGGGGAAGGCCATCACCGCGGCCATCCTGCGCGGCGTCTCCCGTGTCTTCACCGACTTCCGCTACGTGCGCGAGTTCGCCGGTGCCGACGGTCGCGACCACGCGCTCGTCTTCACCGCGAAGGTGGGTGACAAGGAGCTCAACGGCTGCGACTTCCTGCACTTCGACGAGGACGGCAGGATCGACGACCTGATGGTGATGGTCCGCCCGCTCTCGGCGGCCCATGCGCTCTCCGAGGCGATGGGTGCCGAGTTCGAGCGGATCTCACGCGAGGCGGCGGGGGCGATGGAGGGCTAGGGCCTGTCCGGCGGATCATGCCGGAGACGCGGGGTCTGGCACGCTCTCCCCGAAGCTGTTCGATTAGGGGGTGCCCCCAGCGGCGTTGTCGTCGGTCGCCGACTCCCCCGAGCTCTCGGCTTCGCTCGAGAAGGGGGACCCCCATCGCGTCGACGCCCTCCTCCGCCTTGCGGCTGCACGCACCAGACCCCGCTCACCTGCGCTTATGAGGCGTCGGGTGCGCGGTGTTCCCTGACCTCGTGGACCGGGCGGCTGTCCGGGAGCCGGGGCTGTTCCCCGGGTCGAGGCGGGGGCGGTTGCTGTTGCCGCTTGCGGCGCCCCCACCACACGACACCGATCAGCATCGCCACCAGCACGACGCCCACCGTGAGCGGCCCGAGGACCAGCAGGCCCTGGGCCGCGGCGAGCACTGTCCCTTCCGTATCCATGGCACTCATGCGCACCGAGTGCCCGGAGTGGTGCGCATGAACCAGGTGGCGCTGGTCCGGAGAGCTGCCGCCGGGCCCTGAGGTGCGGGGTTTGGCGGGCCTTCCCGCGGCTACCCGCTCGCGGTGACGACAATGACATCCCAGCAAGAACTCATCCGATTCCTGGAGGACCGCTTCGAGTGTGCGCAGGCCTGCGCCGAGGCCGCCCGTGCCTGTGCGCTGCGGGCGAGCGTGGTCGATCCTGACGGGCCGAGGGAGCAGGAACTCGTACGACGCAAAGGCCTTCTGTGCGTGGAGGTGTGCGACGCGACCTGCCGTGTGCTGGCGGAGGAGGCCCGCCGGGACACGGCAGGCATCCGCGTCCAGGTCGAGTGGTGCCGTACCGTCTGCCGCGAGTGCGCGGACGTCTTCGACGAGCACCCGGGCGGCCAGGACAGCGCCAAGGCCTGCCGCGAGTGCGCCCAGGCCTGCACGGACTTCCTCGCCACACTGAGCCGCGCCTGAATCCCTGGAACTCCGCCGCGGAGTTCGGCCACGGCCTCGTTGACGCACCGGCGCCGCGGTGCGGACGATGGCCCACATGCGATTTCTGCGGCGCGTTCGGGACGATCTCTCCTCCGGGGAGAACCTGGAAATCTACGTCACGGCGCTGCTCTCGCTGACCCTGGCGGTGCTCGGTGCACTCGATGTGGCCGGCGGCAAGGTACTGGCCGCGGCCACTCTCGCGACCCTCGCCCTGCTGGCCGGAGGGCTGCTGGGCAGCCGTCGGCAGGTCGCCGAGCTGGTGGCGGAGGTACGCGCCCGCGCCGCCGGCGACATTTCAGCGGAGGACTTCTTCAGCGGCGACAAGCCGGAACTCGTCCAACAGATACGTGGGGCACGGGACATCAGCATCGTTGGAGTGACCCTCGCCCGCACTCTCCGCAACTCGATCGACGAGCTGGAACGTCGAGCCGTCGCCGGAACCGTGATCAGGATCGCGCTCATCGACCCCGCCGGTACGGCGCCCGCCGAGGCCGCGCGCCGCAGCACCGTCCCCCACCGGCCCGAGGTGTACCAGAACCGACTGCGCACCTCGATCGACCTCCTGCGCGAGCTGCTCGAGAATCCAGGGGTGAGGGACAGGGTCGAGGTGAGGTTCCTGCCGTTCGTGCCGGCCTTCGGGCTGGTGCTGCTGGACCCGCGGCGGCCGGGCGGCATCGTCCATGTCGACGTCTACTCCCACAGCTCGGCCAGTGGGGACGCCGTGTTCACCCTGCGCCCCGACCGCGACGGGCACTGGTACCAGCACTTCCAGGCCGAGTTCGACCGTGTCTGGGAGTACGGCCGCCGGGCCGACGCCTCGGACGGGTTCCCCGGGTGAGGGGCTGCCGGGGAGGTCGCGGTCGGGGCGCCGGTGTCATCGGCATTCACAATTTCTGAAACACGTTCTACGGTGTGCGCCGTCAGGTCCGGCCTTGGGGAGCCAGGAGGCGCCGTGCATCTCGAATACACGCCAGAGCAGCAGCGGCTGCGGACCGAACTGCGCGGCTACTTCGCCGAGTTGGTGCCCGACCACGCCTACGCCCGATACGGCGACCCGGCCGCCCAGAAACGGTTCTACCGCGAGACGATCCGGCGGCTCGGTACGGACGGCTGGCTCGGGGTGGGCTGGCCCACGGAGTACGGCGGGCGCGGGCTGACCCCGATGGAGCAGTTCATCTTCTTCGACGAGGCCGCCCAGGCAGGCGTACCGCTGCCGCTGATGGCGCTGAACACGGTCGGACCGACGATCATGCGGTTCGGCACCGAGGAGCAGAAGGAGTACTTCCTGCCCAGGATTCTCTCCGGCGAGATCGACTTCGCGATCGGCTACAGCGAGCCCGACGCGGGGACGGACCTGGCGGCGCTCAAGACCAAGGCCGTACGGGACGGCGACACCTACGTCGTCAACGGGCAGAAGATCTGGACGACGAACGGCGACACCGCCGACTGGGTCTGGCTCGCCGTCCGCACCGACCCGGACGCCCCACCCCACAAGGGCATCACCATGCTCCTCGTGCCGACCTCCGACCCCGGCTACTCCTGCACCCTCATCGACACCCTCGCCTCGCACGACACGACAGCCAGCTACTACGAGAACATCCGCGTCCCTGTCTCGCGCCGGGTCGGCGAGGAGAACAAGGGCTGGCGGCTGATCACCAACCAGCTCAACCACGAACGCGTCACCCTCGCCGCACACGGCACCATGGCGATCCGCGCCCTGCACGACGTCCAGCGCTGGGCCATGGACACCAAGCTCGCCGACGGCCGCCGTGTCGCCGACCTCCCCTGGGTACGCCGCCGCCTCGCCCAGACCCACACGAGACTCGACGCGATGAAGCTCCTGAACTGGCAGATGGTGAACGCCGTCCAGGAGGGCACCCTCACCCCCCAGGACGCCTCCGCGGTCAAGGTGTACGGCTCCGAGGCCCGCCGGGACGCCTACGCCTGGCTCATGGAGATCGTCGCCGCGCCCGGCGTCCTCAAGGAGGGCTCGACGGGCGCCGTCCTGCACGGCGAGCTGGAACGCGGCTACCGCTCGGCTGTGATCTTCACCTTCGGCGGCGGGAACAACGAGATCCAGCGCGAGATCATCTCGTGGATCGGACTGGGGATGCCGCGGGTCCGGCGTTAGTCCGGCTGTGACGAGGCTTCTTAGTTGTGACCACAGACGCTAGTTGTCACATACCGACGACAGTTGGCACCAGTGTTCTGTGGAATCGAGGTCGAGGCCGAGCCATGACACGGCAGTTGGCACTTTGTCACGAGGACTGGCATCGCTGTCGACTCCGTGACGAAGAGGCGCAGGCCGTCGGTCCCTTTCAGTTCTAACCACCGCGTCGCGGATTCAAGATGGAGTGGCGACCGTCTGCAGGGTCGCGACCTCCCCGTTGGCGCCGCGTCCGAGGTTGCCCGTGGACGTACACCAGCGGCAGTGGGTGTTCTGGCGGGGATCTTGGAGATGTCGTTCGCGGGTTCGAGGGCGGTGGATGACTGATCCGAGATCGTCGTCGTTCTCGTGCAGACTGGCGGATGCGAGAAGGAAGTGGGTCACGGCTTCGCCGACGGCGAGGGTGTTGAAGGGCATCACGCTGGGTGCGGGTATGCCGGGGACGTATCGGGCTTGCTGGCGCTCGGCCTCGGGGTGCATCTCGATGGCGAGTTCGGTCGAGTCGATGAGGCCGTTGCACCACAAGCAGCCGATGCCGGGGGCGATCAAGCGTGTGGCGGTATGGATCTGCCCGACCTCACCGTCTGGGGAGACAGGGATCTTCACGGCGACCTGAGTGGCGGGGATGAGGAACTCGTGGACGACGGCGTTGACCCAGTGCCGGGCCGAATGGCTGTCGGCGGCCAGGAAGATCCAGTCGCATCGCACCAGCTCACGCAGCGCCTCGGGGTCTTCGACTCGGCGCCGGACTGTGGTCAGCCGGATCTGTGGATTCGCCCGGGTCGCATTGCGGGCGGCAAGATCGGTTTTGGGCTTGCCGACATCGCTGCGCTCGGCTGCCGGCAGGCGCGGGAGGTTGGTCGCGTCGACGGTTTCGTTGTCGATGAGGACGAGTTCCGCGACGCCGAGCCGGGCGAGTTCTCCTCGGCCGCACCCAACGCCTTCGCCTACCTCCAGACCAACCCACGCCTGCATGAGTGGTCCAAGCGCGGCGACGTCCTGGTCTTCGACGCCGAACCGACCCCGGCATCTCTCGACCTGGCGGGCCCGATTTCCCTCGACATTGCTCTCACCACCACGGGGCCCTCCACCGATCTCTTCTCGAAACTGCTGGATGTCCACGCGGACGGTGACGCCGAACTCGTCGCCCATGGCCGCGTACACATGGACAACCCGGCGAGGCGGTTGACGCTCAGCCTCGGCCACGCCGGATACAGGCTGCGCACCGGGCACCGCCTGCGTCTGCACCTCCACAGCAGCGACTTCCCCGAGTTCGTCCTCCATCCGGGCACCGACGAGAACCCATGGCTCGCGACCCACGGCGAGCGGACAACCCAGCGGATCCGGCCGGGTGGCGCCGACGGCGCTCGGCTCGCTCTGACCGTTGCGTCTCGGGAACATTGATCTCGCGCACACTTGACGGATGAGTGTGGGAACAGAGGCTCCGTCCCCAGGAACTTGAGGGCGGGGGCTTCTGTGCATGGGAACGGGAAACCGGTCCGAGCGGGTCCGATTCCCGCCGGTCCGACCGACCGGACCACGTTCTCCCCATCTGAGGAAGACAGAGAAAGACAGAGGAGCTCCCTTGGACACCCCCGTACGCATCGGACTGATCGGCTACGGCTTCGGCGGCCGTGTCTTCCACGCCCCGCTGCTCGCAGCTGCCCCGGAATACGAGTTCCTGGGTGTGGTCACCACTTCGCCCGAGCGCCGGGCCCAGGTCGCCCAGGACGTGCGCCGGCCGACCTTCGAGTCACTGGAGGATCTGGCTCGCGCCGGCGCAGAGGCGGTCGTTGTCTCCACGCCTGCGGTCACGCACATCCCTTTGGTGCGGCAGGCGCTGGAACTGGGCCTGGCCGTCGTCTGCGACAAGCCATTCGCACTCGACGCGGCATCGGCCCGTGCGACCGTCGAGCTCGCGGAGAAGCACGGCCGTCCGCTGACGGTCTACCAGAACCGCCGGTGGGACTCCGACTTCCTCACGCTGCGGACGCTGCTGGACAGCGGCGAAATCGGCACCGTGCTCCGCTACGAATCCCGGTTCGAGGTCTTCAGCCCCGAAACAGGTGCTCCCGCCGCAGGTGGTGGCACCCTCGTCGACTTCGGCAGCCACTTGGTCGACCAGGCTCTGGTGCTGTCCGGCCCGGTGGAGCGGGTGTACGCCGAGATGCACCACCACGAGGACGAGGACGGACTCGACGACGACGTATTCGTGGCCCTGACTCATCGCAACGGGGTGCAGTCCCACCTGTGGGGCAGCTGGCGGCAGGGCGCCCCGGGACCCAGCCTGCGCGTCACCGGGACCACGGGCACCTTCATCATCGACCACAGGGACAGTCAGGACCGCGCGTTGATGCGCGGTGCGACCCCGCAATCCGAGGGTGACAGCTGGGGGAGCGAGCCCGAACACCTCTGGGGCCAGGTTCGACGCGGAGACACCGTCGAGCCCGTAGCCTCGACCCACGGCAGGTGGGACCTGTTCTATACCGCCTTCGCCGCCGCAGTCCGAGGTAAGGGACCTGTTCCCGTCGACCCCTGGGACGCGGTGGCCACCGCCGACGTCCTGGACGCCGCCCGGTCCAGTGCCCGCGATGGCCGGGTGGTGCACCTGCCTTGACAGTGTTTGACCACAGAGTCCGGGCGACACCGGCCCCCCACGGCCCGACGTCCAGCAACAGGCAAGGCAGGGAAGACAAGACCAGATGATCCGCATCTCCTCCAACGCCGACTGGCAGATGCGGACACGGGTGAGCTCATTCACCGAACTTGCCGGGTCCCAAGGTCCCGTTCCGACCAGTGGCTCTGCGGCACGGCGCGATGGACGAGCAGCAACTGAAGTACCTGGCCGGCACCGACGGTTGGAGCCCGGTCTTCTGACCGAAGTCAAGGCTACGGGCACACTGCCAACCAGCGGAGCCCTCGCCATCAAGGCGAGTTGAGAAACCACGGCGGGTCCAGGAACAGCGTGACTGTCCCGGACCCGCCATTGGTTTCAAAAGCGACGGCAGCGCGTTTTCCGGTATGCCAGGTTCGGTCCTTGCGCTTTTCTTCGGAGTTCTCTGACGGTCGAGCCGACGGGTTTCAGAAGGCTGGGCCGGGGGATCGCAACGCCACCACCGCATTCTCGAAAATGGTGATGCGTGCGCGTTCTAGAAGATCCTGCCTCCCTGTCGCGGGGCGACGACCAAAGTGTGTCCTTCCATCTTTCCGGAGTGCAGCTATTCGCAGGTCATGTGAGGACGGCCATACGTCAATTGTCCTCATCGCATGTGCCATGGTCGGCGAGCCGCAGGTGTCGTCCGCCCGATGTCCTTGTATGGCGGCGCCACTAGCGTCAAAGAGCGGATGGCGTTCCAGGTGCGCCGCTGCGACCCGACCGAGGCGACGGAGTCGAATGACGCGTGGCGCCTCCGGACGCACCTGACGAAAGGTGGTTCTCGTGTGTGCAATGACGATCCAAGCAGGCCGACCGGCCACGGCACACCTTCTGGATGGGAGGGGTACAGCTCGGTCGATCCGTGCGGAGCTCAAGGAACGCGTCTCACACTTGACCGAGTTCGGCGTGAGGCCGGCCCTGGCAACCGTGTTGGTCGGCAGTGACCCCGGAAGCGCGGCCTACGTGGCCGGTAAGCACCGCGACTGCGAGGAGATCGGCATTCGGTCTCTACGAGTCGAACTGTCCGATTCGGCAACTGAAGATGACGTCCTGTCAGCGGTCGCCGAACTGAATCAGGATCCCAACTGTACTGGTCTGATTGTGCAGTTGCCGCTACCGGCGGCGATTGATCGAGGGGCCGTACTGGAGAGCGTGGCTCCTGAGAAGGACGTCGACGGCCTCCATCCGACGAATCTCGGGCGGCTCGTCATCGGCACCCCGGCGCCGCTGCCCTGTACACCCCGCGGCATCGTTGAGCTGCTGCGGCGGTACTGCGTTCCGCTGACCGGCGCCGATGTCGTCATCATCGGCTGCGGAGTAACTGTGGGTCGTCCTTTGGCGCTGCTACTGACCCGGCATACGGAGAGCGCGACGGTGACGATGTGCCACGAGGAGACACGTGACGTGTCGGCCCATACCCGGCGTGCCGACATTGTCATCGCCGCCGCCGGCGCGGCGGCCCTGGTTCAGGCCGACGACATCAAGCCCGGTGCCGTCGTCCTCGACGTCGGTATCACCCGGACCGAGGCCGGGATCGTGGGCGACGTCTCCGCCGACGTGGGCAACACCGCGCACATGCTCGCACCAATGCCCGGCGGCGTGGGACCCATGACTCGGGCCATGCTCATGACCAATGTGGTCGAGGCTGCCGAAAGAGCGTTGACAGGGCGCTGACGTTTGCCGCGCGAAGTTGGGAAGCGGGACGTTCGAGATCTGCTGCTCGCACGTCCATTCCCCAATACACGCACCTTGGATTCCGCTCCCACCACTGACGTCATTCCCCGACCCGGTGCTGTACAGCTGCGGCCGTACGTCATTCGTCGCAACGCAGGCCAGGCAAAGGTGACGCCGAGTGGAGTCATAGGAGCGATTCGAAGTACCGGGCCATGGGCCTAGCGTCGGTCAGTGCCGACCGTTCTGGTCGATTCGTGAAACGAGGACGACATGAATTACACCGTCAGCGGTATGCGCAAGCCCCCGGAGGGATACGCCTGGAGCCGCTTCGGCCAGCCGGAATACACCGACTGGCTCGACGAGAGCCTCTCGTGGAAGGAAACCTGCTACATCGGGGACTGGTCGTTCCTGTGGCAGCACCGCATCACGGGCCCGGACGCCCTGGCCCTGCTCGGTGACATCACCGTGAACAGCCTGGCCTCGTTCGCGATGGGGCAGTCGAAGCATGCCATCCACACCAACAAGGACGGCAAGGTCATTCACGAAGGGATCCTGACCCGCTTCGGCGACGAGGAGTTCGTGCTGCACGGCCGCGGTGGATTCTGGGTCGACCACTACCGCTCGCAGACCGACTACGACGTCAAGATCGAGCGCGAGGACTGGTTCATCCTCCAGGTCTCAGGGCCCAAGTCGATCAACGTCCTGGATAAGGTGGCGGGGAACTCGAACCTGCGGGACGCCGGCTTCATGCGGGTCAACGCGGTCACGATCGCCGGACACGAGGTCTGGGCCCTGCGCCAGGGCATGGCCGGAGAGATCGGTTTCGAACTTCAGGGGCCGATGGAGTTCAAGCAGGACGTCTACGACCGTATCGTCGAGGCCGGTCAGGAGTTCGGGATCCGGAAGCTCGGGGCCCGGACCACCATGATCAACCATCTGGAGGCGTGTTTCCCGACGATCGCCACGGACTACATCCCGGCCATCTTCGACGAGGACATGGCGGACTACCGCAAGGTCTTCACCGCCTCCATGCCGGCGTTCGCTCAGCCCGCCTACATCGCCGGCTCCTACGACGGAGCCGACATCAGCGACTACTACCGAAGCCCCGTCGAGCTGGGATGGGGCCGCAACATCAAGTTCGACCACGACTTCCTCGGCCGTGAGGCGCTGGAGGCGGAGAAGGCCAATCCGCGCCGCGTCATGCGGACCCTCGTGTGGAACAGCGACGACGTCGTGGACATCTTCGCTTCGCTCTTCGGGAAGGGCGAGCACTACTCGTTCATGGACATGCCGCGCGATCAGCGCGGCTACATGTGGGCGGACAAGGTCACGAGCGGCGACGACCTCGTGGGCGTCGCTACGTCTCGCGGTTACAGCTACTACTACCGGCAGATGCTGTCGCTGTGCACCATCGACGTCGCGCACAGTGAGCCGGGTACCGAGGTCGTCGTGCACTGGGGGGCACCCGACGGGCCGCAGAAGACCGTCCGCGCGACTGTTGCTCCCGCCCCCTACAAGCCCGACAACCGCCATGCGGATCTCCACCAGGCGTGATCATCCGAAAGACGAGAGCCGACACCATGCCCAACTCGTTCACCCTGACGTTCGCCTGCAAGGACCGCCCGGGAATCGTCAGCCGCGTCACCACGGGACTCCTGGCCATCGGCGGCAACATCCAGGACGCCAACCACTTCAACGACGGAATCTCCGGCCGCTTCTTCTGCCGCATCGAGTTCGAGGTGCCGGCCGGAGTGCCCAAGACCTCTGTCGAGGAGAACGTCTCCGCAAGTCTCACCCCGCTGGACGCCACGTGGTCGGTGCGGGGCAAGGACGAGCGGATGCGGGTCTTGATCATGGCCTCGAAACTTGATCACTGCCTGGCCGACCTGTTGTACCGGTGGCGCATCGGTGAGCTGCCGATGGACATCGCCGGTGTGGTGTCCAACCACCCGCAGGACGTCTACCAGCACATCGATTTCGGGGACATTCCCTTCCACCATCTGCCGGTGACGAAGGAGAGCAAGCCGGAGCAGGAAGCCAAGCTGCTGGCGCTGGTGGACGAGTACCGGGTCGAACTCGTGGTGCTGGCACGGTATATGCAGATCCTGTCGGACAAACTCGCGAGCCGTCTTGAGGGCAGGTGCATCAACATCCACCACTCCTTCCTGCCCGGGTTCAAGGGGGCGAAGCCGTACCACCAAGCCCACCAGCGCGGTGTGAAACTCATCGGTGCCACAGCTCACTACGTGACCGGCGACCTCGACGAGGGACCGATCATCGCCCAGGACGTGGAACAGGTCAGTCATCGAGACACTCCGGATCAGCTGGTCCGCAAGGGCCGTGACATCGAACGGCGGGTACTGGCCCGGGCGGTGCGCTATCACATCGAAGGTCGGGTGCTGCGCAACGGTCGGACCAGTGTGGTGTTCTCGGACTGACCGGTCCGGGTGACGCCACAGGCCGTCTCAAGCACGGGACCTCCCGGTGCGCCAGTCTCCGGTCGGTGCACCGGCGTACCTTCCAGCACCCTCTAGGGAGCCACGAGCCCTTCCCTCACAGCGACCAGTGCTGCCTGGGTGCGCGAGCTGAGCCCCAGCTTGGCCAGCAGTCTGCTGACATGGGTCCGTGCGGTCCGCTCGCTGATCGCCAACTGGTCGGCGATCGCCCGGTTCGACAAGCCTCCGGCGACGAGGCGGAGGACCTCGCGTTCCCGGGAGCTGAGGGATCCCAGACCGGCGGACGGGGTGACAAGCCGCTGGGTGAGCCTGCGCGCGATCGCCGTGTCCAGGAAGACCTCGTCGCGCTGCGAGGCCCTGATCGCCGCCTCCACCTCGTCGGACGAAGCGTCCTTGAGCACGTACCCGGACACACCGTGCGCCAGCGCCGCGTGGACGCGTTCCAGCTCGGTGAAGCTCGTCAGGATGACCGTCCTGATCACAGGATGGCGCTCGGCGAGCGCAGCCGCCGTCTGGATCCCGTCCAGCCGCGGCATGTTCAGGTCGAGGAGTACGACATCGGGAAGTTCACCGTGGGCGTGCATGGCGTCGAGCTTCTCCAGCGCCTCCTGCCCGTCCGCGGCCCCACCGATCACGATGATGTCGTCAACGAACTCCAGGAAGCTCGCGATCCCGCGTCGGACCACCGCGTGGTCGTCGACGACGAAGACGGTGATGTCCTTCGTCTGTTCACTCATGCGCTGTCCACTCGCTCCTGGTCTGTCCGGCTGGCTGTCGTCGGCAGCTCGGCCCGTACCCTCGTCCCCAATCCTTCGTGCGCCGCCGTCAGGAAGACGTGGCCGCCCCACCTGCTCGCTCGGTCGCGCATGGAGACCAGGCCGAATCCGCCGCTTCCGCCGGCGCCGTCGGACGAGATCCCTCGCCCGTCGTCGATCACGTCGATCCGCACAACGCCCCGCTCGCGGTCGACCTCTGCGATCACCCGGACGATCGTCGGCGCCGCATGCTTGACCGCATTGTGCAGGGCCTCGCTGACAATCCGGTACATGTCTTCTCGCAGGTCAGCGTCTCCTGCCCCGCCGTCCACGAGGGCCTCGATGTCCAGATCGACCGTCACGTCATACCGGCGTTCGATGCCTTCCGCGAGGGCGTTGAGCGCGGGGAGCAGACCGAGCTTCGCCGATACCGGCGGCTGGAGGGCCAGAATGACGCCGCGAAGATCGCGTTGCACGGAGTCGACGAGATCGGTCACCTCCGTAGCGACGGTCGCGAGGCGTTCCTCGTACGGCCCGGGGAGACGACGTGCGATGCCCTGGACGGCCTTGGCCTGCATCCCGATGGAGAAGACATGCTGCACCACTGAGTCATGGAGATCCCGGGCCAGCCGTGCGCGCTCCTCACTGCGTGCGGACAGACGCCCCTGATGAATGAGGGTGGCGTAGTCCACGGCCAACGCTGCCTGTTCGGCCATGGAACTCAGGAAATTCAGCATGGCGGGGGTTGCCTGGAAGCCCGAGGCGACGTAGACGTTGAGCGCTCCGAGTGCCTTTCCCCGTGACAGCAGCGGTGTGCTGACGAAGTCGTCCCACTCCAGTTGAGACACGTACGCGTGCAGTGGTTCCCACGAGGGGTCGGCAAGCATCTGGGCCCGGCGCCCCGGCACCACGTACTGCTTGCGTGCGCTCATGCTCCGGTGGGTGGCCAGATCGGCGCCTCGGTCGCGTGATGCCATGAGCAGATCGAAGAAACGCTCCACCTCGGCAAAGCCGGCAGCTCCCATGAGGCGTAGCCCGTCTCCTCGCGGAGCGAAGGTCATGATCTGTGTACCCGCGACTCCGTGCGAGCGCTGGACCTCCACCGCCATGGCTTCGAGAACCTTCTCCAGCGAGCTGTCCGAGGTCACGGTTGCGGCGGTGCGCGCCAGGGCGGATATCCGGCCGTGCTGGTGCTGCTGTTCCGTGACGTCGCGGAAACTGACGGGCGTGACGATGCTGCCGGGGCCCACCTCGATGCGAACGCCCTCGGTGTAAGCCAGCCAGCGGGGGCCCTGAGCGCCTTCCGACCACACGCACACGTTTTCGTCTGGTTCCTCGCCCCGTTCGGCGCCCAAGTCGACCGATCTCCGCAGCCGGAACGGGGCGGGCATCCCGGTCAGATCGTGTCGCGGCCGGTGCAAGACGCAGGCTCCGCTCCGGTTGACCCATCGGATCGAACCGTCGCTGCCCACGAGTGCGATGCCCGTAGCGACCCCGTCGAACAGGGACTCCCAGCCGTTCGGGCTCATCTGCGACGGCGGAAGATCGGAGCCGGCCACGAGAACGTCCCTTCCTTGCGCACAGGTACACGCCACCGATACTCGTGCGGCTGAGAGCGCCAGTCGCTGGCCAAAGAGACCAACGTATGCCGTCCATCTGTGCATTTCATACAGCCCCAGACCTCGATGGAAGCAGCGCCGTACCTCGTGGTCCACCGTGTGCCGCAGCGCTATGCGGCCAAGGGACGCCATGTCGATAGAGCGAAGCTCGCCGTGCACTGGGCACAGACGGGGTCGAGGAGGCTGCTGGGCCGGGCCTCTGACCAAGGACGACGAAGCTGTCGGCGTAGTGGACCGGGCACCAGCTCTCTTTCTCTGGGTGTGGAAATTCTCGTACTCAGTCCTCCCGCGAGCGCCGCGAGATCGGGACGATCGGCAGATGCAGAGCGCCGAATGCTCCCTCGGGAACCGCCGGACTATTCGGCCGCACGGGGCGGATACGGCGGTAACCGTTCTCCTGGGCAGGACGAGGATCTGTGTCCCCGGCGTTGGGCCAGAAGGACATGGCACGCTCCGCCTGGGCGGTGATGGTGAGGGACGGGTTCACACCGAGGTTCGCCGAGACGGCTGAGCCGTCGACGATGTGGATGCCCGGATACCCGTGGAGGCGGTGGTAGGGATCGATGACTCCGTGGTTGGGGTCCTCACCGATCGCGCAACCTCCGAGGAAGTGTGCTGTCATCGGCATTCCCGTCAGTTCTCCGATGTTGCTCGCTGCGAAGCCGTTGATCTCCTCGGCGAGCAGCGCAGCGATCTCGGACGCCTCAGGGATCTGCGTCGGATTGGGCGACCCTTCGCCCTGTCGGGCTTTCAGCGTCCCTCTGCCGATGCCCGAGGACTTCACAAACGTGGTCAGTGAATTGTCGAACGTCTGCATGACCAAACCCAGGATGCTGAGTTCGGACCAACGGCGGATGGACAGGGAGCGCACAGCATCCACGGGATGCCGGGCGCAGTTGGCCACCCAGGCCAGGGTGCGCGGAAGCCGGGGGTTGTACGGGACTTGCAGGACGGACATCCCGGCCAGGGCATTGGAGCCGCGTCCGTAACGCACGACTTCAACATGCGTGGTTTCGTTCGGGTGGACCGAGGATGTGATCGCGACGCCGCGGGTGAAGTCCGGGGCGTGCCCATGGCGCCTGCGATAGCGTCCGGGCGAGGTCTGAGCACTCACCAGAGCTTCGGAATTCGTCCGCGTGAGGACGCCCAGTCGGTCTGATATCCGCGGCAGTTGCCCGGTCGACCGCATGGTGTGCAGCAGCGTCTGTGTGCCGTATGTGCCGGCTGCGATCACAACCTGACGGGCGCGGAGTGTCCGGTCGCGGGACTTGCCTCGTTTTTTCGTGGGACGTGTCAGGACCAGGTAGCCGCCGACGCCGTCTTCGCTGAGTCCGGTGACCGTCGTCAGGGGATGGACGACGGCTCCGGCCTGCTCGGCCAGGTAGAGGTAGTTCTCGTTCAAGGTGTTCTTGGCGCCGTAGCGGCAGCCGGTCATGCACTCACCGCACTCGATGCAGGCCCGCCGGGCGGGCCCGACGCCACCGAAGTAGGGATCGGCCACCTCGGCACCCGGGTCGGTCTTGACGGTTCCGTCGCCATCCTGCCCGTCGCCGAAGAAGACACCCACCGGGGTCGGGTGGTAAGTGTCGGCGATGCCCATTCGCGTCGCAGCCGCCTTCAGATGCACGTCTGTCGGCGTGGTCGACGGGTTGAGGCGGGAGCCCAGCATCCTGCGCGCCTGCTGGTAGTACGGCGCCAACTCCGTTTTCCAGTCAGTGATGTGGCCCCACTGGCGGTCCTCGAAGAAGGCCACCGGAGGTTCGTAGAGAGTGTTGCCGTAGTTGAGGGAGCCTCCACCGACGCCGGCCCCTGCCATGACCATGACCTTGCCCAGTACATGAATGCGCTGAAGGCCATAGAGCCCGAATCTGGGAGCCCACAGATAGTCCCGCACATGCCAGGAGTTCTTCGGCAGGGTGTCCTTCGTGAAGCGGCGGCCCGCCTCCAGCACGGCGACCTTGTAGCCCTTCTCGCTCAGGCGGAGTGCGGAAACTGATCCGCCGAATCCGGATCCGATGACAACGACGTCGTAGTCATACTGCATGGTGCAGATCTCCTCGAAAATGAACGGCTCAGCGCAGCCGAAGGGTTTTCATCGCGCCCAGCACCCTGCTCATCAGCGCCGCATAGCTCGCGTCGTCCATGCCGCGCGATGGTCCGAGCGGAATCAGGCGCTGAGTCGCGACCGTCTGGGCCTCGGTGTACCGGAGGATGCCCTCGGCGCCGTTCCGGCGGCCGAGCCCCGAGTCGCCCATGCCGCCGTGCGGCGCCTGCACACTTCCGTACGCGGCGGCGTAGGCTTCGTTGACATTGACGGAGCCGGTACGGAGACGGCCGGCGAGGGTGCCCGCACGCCGGGTATCCCGGCTCCAGACACTGGAGTTGAGGCCGTACGGTGTGGCGTTGGCGAGCGTCAAGGCTTCGCCCTCGTCGGCGAATCGGTAGACCGAGACGACGGGGCCGAACGTCTCCTCGCCGTACGCCGCCATCGACGGCTGCACGCCTTCCAGGACGGTCGGTTCGTAGAAGTACGGCCCGACGTCCGAACGGTGGTGACCACCTGCCAGCACGGTCGCGCCCTTCGCGACCGCCTCGTCCACGTGGCGTGTTACGGCTTCCAACTGCCGGGGCCCGGCCAAAGAGCCGATATGGGCTCCAAAACCGAGACCTGAGCCAAGGGAAAGCGCCTTGGTACGCGCCAAGAACCGGTCGAGGAAGTCATCGGCCACCGACTCGTGGACGTACAGCCGCTCCACGGACTCACAGAGCTGGCCGGCTGATGTGAAGCAGGCTCTCACGGCCCCTTCCGCTGCCCTTTCCAGGTCGGCGTCGTCCAGCACGAGCAGCGCGTTCTTGCCGCCGAGTTCCAGGGACACTCCGACGAGACGGTCGGCGGCCTGCTTCGCCACCAGCCTGCCTGTGGCGGTGGAGCCAGTGAAGGTGACGTGGTCCGCTTCAGCGATCACGGCGGCACCGACGACGGGGCCGTCACCGAGGACTATCTGCCACGCGTCCTTGGGTAGCCCTGCCTCGACCAGGCGCTCCCGAGCCCACAGCACGGTCAGCGCCGTCTGTGTGTCCGGCTTCGTCACGATCGCGTTGCCTGCGGCGAAGGCGGGCAACGCGTCGCCGACGGAGAGGGCGAGCGGATAGTTCCACGGCACGATCTGCCCGATCACCCCCTTGGGCCTGCGCGCTTCGACCACGCGAGTCAGCATCGGCACGACACCTCGATGGCGGCGAGGCTTCAAGTAGGCGGCGGCCCGACGCCCGTAATGGCGCGCGGTGCCCAGGGCGCCTTGGATCTCCTCGTGCGCGTGCAGTCGGGTCTTGCCCGTCTCGACCTGAATGAGATCGAGGATCTCATCCTGTGCTTTCAGCACGAGATCGTGGAACCGGAGCAACACCTCGGTCCGCTGGGCGACAGGAGTCGCAGCCCAATCCTCCTGGGCGTCTCGCGCCCGCATGAACGCTGCGGTGACGTCCGCGGGACTGGACTCGGGCAGTTCAGCAAGCGGCTCGCCGGTGAGGGGAGTGCGGGTCGACGTCCGGCCCGTACCGATCATGTCCCGGGTGAGTCGTGCGACCAGAGCGGGTGTCACCACGTCCGCTGTGGTCCTCGGACCTGTGGGAGCCACTGGGTTTCCGTCGGTCGAGACAACCGCCATGGTCACTCCCTTTTCCATCGATGAATGGCCACACGACGCACCTTCGCGACCGGACGCCGTGTGGAGATGATCGTGAGCACTGGGGCAAGGCAAGTCATTGGTTCGGTCAGCCAAACCTGAGCGCACAGATGTGTATTTTGCACAACCGACACCTGAGGCGGGCTGGCGATTGCCGCCAGCGCGCACATGCAAGGCCAGGGCCTCGTAGCGGCCGAGGCGTTCTCCGCCTCGCCGGACTTCTCGAAGTGGACGGAGCACTCCTGCGCCACGAAGCCGGTGGGTGGCTTCATGTTCATGGTCGGCCTGCAACTTCCGCGCCGGTGGCGGAACCACGTACCTGTACGACTCGCAGACCGGTTGCTCCGTGCCCGCGGCGATCTCGATCGCGCGGGCGACCCATCGCGTGGATAGACGTTGGCGCCGTGAGTTGTCTGGTGCATGGATGTGGACCGTGGCCGGTTCGGATCGCACGATGGCGGTATGAAAGTCCACACCGGTGAGTCGGTGCTGTCCCGGGCGGTCCGTATCTTCGAGGCGTTCACCACGGATGACGTACCGCTGACGGTTTCCGACATCGCCCGGCGCACGGGCCTGCATCTGGCGACGGCCTCGCGGCTGGTTGCGGAGCTGGTCGAGCACGGATTCCTGGGCCGCGACGACGATCGTCGGGTACGGATCGGGATGCGGTTGTGGGAGCTGGCGATGCGCGCCTCGCCGACCTTGTCGTTGCGGGACGCGGCGATGCCCTTCATGGAGGGCGTGCACGATGTCACGGGCCATCACGTGCAGTTGGGGGTGTTGGAGGGGAACGAGGTGTTGTTCCTGGAGCGGTTGTCGGCTCCGGGCGCGGTGATCAACTACACCCGGATCGCCGGGAGGCTGCCACTGCACGTGTCCTCCAGTGGACTCGTCCTCCTCGCACATGGTGCCGGTGAGCTGCGGGAACGGGTGCTGACTGGGCCTCTCCCCGGCTCCACGCGCCGCACGCCTGACACCCCGGAGCGGCTGCGTGCCGAGCTCGTCGACATCCGACGACAGGGCTACGCCTTCTGTCCCGGGTACGTGCACGAGGACGCCCTCGGCATCGCGGCTCCGGTACGCGACGAGAGGGGTTTGGTGGTGGCCGCCCTAGCGGTGATCGTCCCCAATGACTCCGGGGCCCGGGCCATGGTGCCGGTGGTGCGGACGGCCGCCCTCGGGGTATCGCAGACCCTGGCGGCGTCGACCCGTGGCCTGCCTGTGGGGAGGCCGTACACCTTCGCCTCCCAGGCCCCGCCGAGACCGTAGTGAAGGGCTCTGTGCGGTCAGCGGGGGGCTTGTTTGCGCGGGTGAGCCAGGATGCAGGGGTTGTCCCGAGTCGCATTCCCGAAGCGGCTGTGCCGAAATTCAGGCGGACCATGCACGGCCGTCGGGCGCTCAGCCTGGCTGGCCCGCGGAGGGGAGAGCAGGGCCGGCGCCCGAGGCGAACAGCATCGCGAGCCGCAGGGCAGTGTGGGTTTCCAGGGTGCGGTCGGTGACGGAGCGGCCGAGAAGTTCCTCCGCACGCCGTAGCCGGTACACCACGGTGTTGCGGTGGACGTACAGCGCCTCGGCGGCTCGGGCGATGCTGCCGCCGTGGTCCAGATAGCTGAGGAGGGTCTGCCGAAGGTCGCTGGTCGTGCGGTCCGGGGCGGCCAGAGGGCCGAGTTCCTCGTCGATGAACCAGCGGCCGCGTTCGGGGTCCTCAGTGAGCAGCGCGGCGAGCGCGATGTCGTCGTACACGGTGACCTGCTCGGGCCGTCCGGTGAGGCGGGCGACCCGGTAGGCGTCGAGCGCGGCGAGATGGGTGCGGCGGAATCCGTCCCGGCCGGGTGCCGGGCGGCCTACGGCGATCCCGACGTCTTTCGCGAACCCTGATTGCGGAAGACGGTCCGGGAGCCGCAGGCCCGAGGCCGGTGAGGTGGCCCAGGCCCACAGGGTGCTGCGGTCGGTGTCAAGGGTCAGCAGTGCGGGATTCGCCAGGGCGGCGGCGACCTCACGCAGGGCATGCGCAAGGTCATCATGCGGATCCGGCGAGCCGCTGGCGCTGTCCAGCCAGAGAATAAGGCCGAGATGTTGGCCTGTGAGGTCGATACCGAGGGTGCGCCGGGCCGCGTCCATGTCGACCGGATCGCCGTTGATGATCGAGGTGATCATGATGCGCTGATCCGCGATGCGCTGGGCAATCAGGCGCTGGCGCTGGGTGAAGTAGTCGGCAATGACCGCGTCCACAGAGGCATCGAAGAACTCGTTCACGACCTCTGTCACCTCGCGCACGAGCTGCCCGCGCTCGGCGGCGGGCTGGTGCCCGTCGGCCAGGTCGAGGAGCGCCCCCGACCAGTGCTTCCGGATCATCCGCAGTCCCTGGACGATCCTCTGGAAAGGGACTCCCGCTTTGGCCAGATAGGTGTTGATCGCGACCTCGTCCGGACTGAGCGCGAACGGCCGACCCTGGCCGTGCAGGGCCAGGAGCAGGTCAAACCCCGTCTGCTCAATCGCGGGCGCCAGCCGGGGGAGCAGCGCGGCCTTGTGCTCCTCGGTGACCTCGGCAAGCACTTGAGCCAAACCCTGGGCGGACAGCGCTACGGCCCAGCGCACCGGGTTGTCGCCGACCACCTTGACGACGGATGTGATCATGTCCGGTTCGCTCGCCGGGGCGGTCGCGGTCTCGGTCGGAGCCGTGAGCCCCGCGACGAGCCGGGGGGTGAGTCGGACTCTGGCCACTGCAGTCATGTGGTGATTGTACAAAATCCACATTCGAGGTCGGACCTTTGGCTGCCCAGCCCAATGACGTTCCGGGGCCCCGCGCCGACGATCAACACGTAATGCCTGTACCGCGCGGAAGGAATGATCATGACGTCCACGACGCCGCCGAAGATGTCGGCCCAGCCCGAGTCCGAGGCCCCGCACAACCAGTTCCTTGAGGGTCCGTTCGCCCCGGTGGACCAGGAAATCACGGTTCACGACCTCAAGGTCACCGGAACGATCCCGCCGGAGCTGAGCGGCCGTCTGTTGCGCGTCGGCCCGAACCCGATCGACCCCGAAGACCCCATCACGTACAACTGGTTCTCCGGCAATGGCATGGTGCACGGCGTCCGGCTGCGCGAAGGCCGGGCCGAGTGGTACCGCAACCGTTTCGTGCGCGATGACCAAGTCGTCGTAAGTCGAGGCTGGCCCGAGACCCCCGGTCCCAAGGAGTCCGCCCCCGGCCCGCGTTACGCGCGCAACAACCACGGCAACACCCACACCTTCGCGCAAGGCGGCCACACCTTCGCCTTCGCCGAAGGGGGCACCCTGCCCTTCGAGTTGAGCTACGAGCTTGACACCATCGCCCGTTCCAACTTCGAGGGCACCCTGAACGGCGCATGGACCGGCCACCCGCACCGGGACCCCGTCACCGGCGAACTGCACGGCATCGCCTACCGCTGGGACTGGAACTACGCCCAGTACCTGGTCCTCGACACCAATGGCAAGATCCGCAAGTCCGTGGACATTCCCCTTGAGGGCCGGCCGATCATCCACGACATGGCACTCAGCGCACGGTACGTCCTCTTCTTCAACGGTTCGGTCCAGGCCCACCCCGGCCTGCTTGAGCGCGGCTACGACTTCCCGTACGCGTGGGACTTCGACCACCGCCCGGCCTGGGGGCTCCTGCCCCGGGAAGGCACCGCAGACCAGGTCGTGTGGTGCGAGACCGAGCCGACCAGTGTCTTCCACATCCTCGGTGCGTTCGACCTGCCCGACGGCCGGGTCGCCGTGGACGGAATCAGCTACGAGAAGCTCTTCCAGACCGACACCACCGGGCCCACCGAGTCGCCCTCCCGGCTCGACCGCTACATCCTCGACCCGGCCACCGGCCGCTGCACCGTGGAGCGTCTCAGCGACACCCAACCGGAGATGCCGCGCCTCGACGAACGCCTGATCGGCGTCGCGGAGCACCGCTACGGCTACTTCAGCAGCCGCAGCAAGGAAACCGGCAGCATGCTGCTCAAGCAGGACCTGGACAAGCGCACCCACGAGTCGTACGAGTACGGCCCCGGCCGCTTCGGCATGGAAGCCGTCTTCGTCCCGCGCACCGCCGACTCCGCCGAGGACGACGGCTGGCTGATGACATACGTCTCCGACCTGGCCAACAACTCTGCCGAGGTCGTCATCCTGCACGCGCAGGACCTGGCGGGCGGGCCGGTCGCCCGCGTCCACATCCCGCAGCGGGTGCCGCTGGGATTCCACGGCAACTGGGTTCCGGACGAGGACATCGAGAAGAGCCGCGCATGACCTCCCCGAGCGAATACGAGTATGAATACGCCGAGGTGATCCGGCAGACCCCGGCGGAGGTCACCCCAGAACTCATCCGGAACATGTGGGCACTGTTCGCCCTCGCGCACCAGGCCCGTGGCCACCAGGCTCCGATCATCGAACGTGACCTCGCGTACGGCCCGGATGCACGGCACCGCCTTGACGTCCACACCAGCCGAGCCCTCCAAGGCCCCGCCTCCGTGCTGGTGTTCGTGCAGGGCGGCGGCTTCGTGGCCGGGGACAAGCACACGCCCGGCATGCCGTACTACGACCACATCGGCCGTTGGGCGGTCGACCGGGGCATCGTCGGCGTCACCGTCAACTACCGACTGGCTCCGGACCACACCTTCCCGGCCGGCGCCGAGGATGTGGCGGCGGCCGTTGACTGGGTGCGCACGAACATCGCGGCGCACGGAGGAGATCCCCGGCGGATCGTGCTGGCCGGACACTCCGCCGGCGCCGCTCATATCGCCGGATACCTGGCCGGACACGGGGGCGCGAAGCCCGACGTGGCCGCCGCCGCCTTCCTGTCCGGGATCTACGACCTGCGCGAGGCCGAGAAGAACGAGCTGCTGAGCGCGTACTTCGGCTCAGACCCCTCGGCGTACACCGCCCGGGAAGCACTGCCGTCCCTGCGCACCTGCGGGATCCCGCTGCTGGCCGCCGTAGCGGAACTGGATCCCCCGCTCTTCCAGGCGCAGGCCGAGGCCGTACAGGACGCGGCCAGTGTCTTCGTCCGGGTCGGCGGACACAACCACATCTCCGAGATCGTCTCGCTCGGTGTCGACGACGGCCCGCTCGGTCAACCGCTCCTGCGGTTCATCGAGCAGCACACCGCAAGGAGCGCAGCATGACCGACGAAAGACTGCTCAGGGCCCCAGTTCTGGTGGGTGGCGAGGAAGTCCCCACCGCATACGCACCCGTGCTGAACCCGGCCCGTATCTCGGAAACCGTCGGTGAACACGCTCTCGGAGGTGCCCGGGAAGTCGACCTGGCAGTGTCCGCCGCCGTGGCGGCCTTCCCCGCCTGGGCGGCGCTGGCCGTCGGCGAGCGGGCTGCCTACCTGCTCAAAGCAGCCGACACCATAGAAGCCGAACTCGACGACCTCACCGTGCTCATCACACGAGAGACCGGCAAGGCGCTGCACGATTCGCGCGGCGACGCGGTGGGAGCACCCAAGCTGCTACGGCAGTTCGCCGCCCTGGCCGATGACATCGCCGCCGCCTCCGAACGCCCCGCGGCGCTGCCGCGGCCGGGCCGAGCGGTGACACGGTACGTACCGATGGGACCCGTCGGGGTCATCGCTCCGTGGAACACGCCGGTCTACCTCGCCTTCAACTCCATCGCCCCGGCCCTCATCGCCGGCGACACCGTGGTCGTCAAGCCGCCCGAGGAGGCCCCGCTGGCACTGAGCTGGGCCGTGGCACTGCTCGCGGACGCGCTGCCGCCCGGCGTCGTCAGCAACGTCCCGGGCCTGGGCACCGAAGCGGGCGCCGCGCTCTCCGCCCACCCGGCCATCCGCAGAATGATCTTCACCGGCTCCGTCGCCAGGGGCACAGCAGTGATGCAGGCCGCTGCCCCGACCCTCAAGAGCCTCACCATGGAGCTCGGCGGCAACGACGCGGCGCTCGTGCTTCACGACGCCGAGATCGACGACGCCATGGTGCGCGAGATGGTCGCCGGCGTCTTCGGTGCCAGTGGACAGATCTGCTACAACATCAAACGGATCTACGTTCACTCCAGCCGTTTCACTGAATTCACGGCCCGCTTCACGGAGGTGGCATCTCGCATCCGGGTGGGCGACGGAATGGATCTCCGTTCGACCTTCGGTCCCGTCACGACGCGCGCGCAGTACGACCGTGTTCTCGCTCTGCGTGAGGAGACTGCCGCTTCGGGCGCCAAGGTGACCACCGTCGGCGAACAACTGGACCCTGAGGGCTGGCAGGACGGCTACTTCATCCTGCCCAGCATCGTGACCGGGGCCGCCCCGGACTCCCGTGTCGTCGCCGAGGAACAGTTCGGGCCGATCATCCCGATCCTGCCCTTCGACGACGAGGAAGAGGCGGCACGGCAGGCCAATGCCACCGAGTACGGCCTCGCCGCCTCCGTCTGGTCGGCGGACACCGACCGCGCCTGGGCCCTGGCCCGCCGACTGGAGGCCGGCAGCGTCTTCGTCAACGTGCACCGGGTAGGCGCCTCCCCGGCATCGGTGCCGTTCGGCGGCTTCAAGCACAGCGGCATCGGTCGTACCCACGGCCTGGAGTCGGTGTTCGACTGCATGGAACTGCAGGCCGTCGTGGAGTACGAGGACCCGTCCCTCTTGCCGGGCACCGACCACTGGAACGCTCTGCTGGAGGCACGCGATGTCTGACAACGCTCGCGGCCATCTGCGCATCGCCACCGAAGAAGCCTTCGCCCCACCCGAACTCCTCACTCTCTACCGGGACATGCTCGACCGCGGTACGGCTTCGCACGGCGATCCCGGGTTCCAGAGCCTCATGGGCTTCTACACCGGCCACCGCAGCGAGCGCACCGAGTTCGTCTTCGACCGACTTCAGAACCTGGGCGCGGGGCGCATCGCCGATATGGACGCGGCCGGAGTCGACCGCCAGGTCATCTCCCTGACCTCTCCGGGCACCCAGGTCCTGGGCACCGCGGACGCCGTCGCCATCGCCACGCTCGCCAACGATCAGCTGGCCGAGGCCGTACGACGTCACCCAGACCGCTTCAGCGGTCTGACCGCCATCGCCCCGCAGGACCCGGAACATGCCGCCAAGGAGATCGAACGAGGCCACCGGGAACTCGGCCTGAAGGGGGTGATCATCAACTCCCACACCCAGGGCGAATACCTGGACGATCCGAAGTTCTGGGCGATCTTCGAGGCGGCAGAAGCCCTGGACACACCGATCTACCTCCACCCCAACACCCCGTCCCCGCGCATGATCGGCCCGCTGCTCGACGCGGGCCTGGACGGCGCGATCTACGGCTTCGGCGTCGAAACCGGCATGCACCTCCTGCGGATCGTCACCGCCGGCGTCTTCGACCGCTTCCCGCGCCTGAAGATGGTCGTCGGCCACCTGGGCGAGGCACTGCCGTTCTGGCTCTACCGACTCGACTACATGCACGGCGCGACCGTCCGGGCGGGCCGCTACCCCTTCATGAAGCCGCTGAAGCGCAAGGTCAGCGACTACCTGCGGGAGAACGTCTGGGTCACCACCAGCGGCATGCCCTGGGCTCCGGCCATCATGTTCTGCCGTGAAGTCCTGGGTCCCGAACGGGTGCTGTACGCGATGGACTACCCCTACCAGTACGCCCCCGAAGAGGTCATAGCCCAGGACAACCTCCCCTTGTCACCGGCCGATCTCAAGGTCTTCTACCAGACGACCGCCGAAGACCTGTTCCACCTGTAGGAATCTCGGCTCGCCCTGGCGGCTCGCCGGCCGGAAGAGCGTCGGTGCGCCGCCTTTCGGCAAGAAAGGAAGCAACCGATGGAACGTGCTCGCTTCACCGAGGAACACGAGCTCTTCCGGACCGGCGTGCGGGAGTTCGTCAACCGCGAGATCGCGCCCGCGCTGGCGAGCTGGGAGCAGCAGGGGTGGATCGACCCGCAGATGTGGCGGGCAGCCGGGAAACAGGGCCTGCTGGGACTGACGGTGCCCGAGGAATACGGTGGCGAGGGGTGCCGCGACTACCGGTTCCGTTGTGTGGTGATGGACGAACTCGCCGAGGCGGGGGCAGCTTCGGTGAACGTGGCGCTCGGCGGATTCGACGATCTCGTGGCCCCCTATCTGGTCGACCTCGGCACCGAGGAGCAGAAGCGGCGCTGGCTCCCAGCGCTGTGCGCGGGAGAGCGGACCGCTGCCATCGCGATGACCGAACCCGACGCCGGCAGCGACCTGCGCGGGATCCGTACCAGTGCCGTGCGCAACGGCGACCACTGGGTTCTGAACGGCGCCAAGACGTTCATCACCGGCGGCGGCCACGCCGGCCTGGTCATCGTGGTCGCCCGGACGGACCCGGAGGCGGGCAGCAGGGGGTTCAGCCTGCTGGTCGTCGAGGAAGGAATGCCGGGCTTCACCCGGGGCCGGGCCCTGGACAAGCTTGGACAGCGCGCGGAGGACGTATCGGAACTGTTCTTCGACGACGTCCACGTGCCGGTGACCCACCTGCTGGGCAAGGAGGGCGGCGGCTTCGGGCACCTGATGGAACGGCTGCCCAGGGAACGGATGTCGATCGCCTACTACGCCCTCGCCACCGCTGAAGCGGCTCTGCGCTGGACCGTTGGCCATGTGAAGACTCGCCGAGCGTTCGGGCAGGCGATCGCGGAGTTCCAGAACACCAAGTTCACCCTTGCCGAGATCGCCACTGAACTGGACGTCACCCGCGCCTACCTCGACCAAAGTGTTGACGCTCTGACCGCCGGCACGCTGTCCGCCACGGACGCCGCGAAGGCGAAGTGGTGGGCGACTGAACTGCAGCAGCGGGTGATCAGCCGATGTCTCCAACTGCACGGCGGTTACGGCTACATGCGGGAGTACCCCATCGCCCGCGCGTTCGTCGATGCCCGGGTGAGCACTCTCTACGGTGGCACCACCGAGATCATGAAGGAGATCATCGGCCGTCACGTCATCGCCTGACCCCTCAAGCTCAGTTGCAGAAAGCCGGTGTCTCCTGACTCGGTCACCCGACTCGCGGTTGAGTCGGGTGATCTGGTGTGTGCGAGGTGGGGTCCGTAGGAATCGCCGACTACTTTTCGGCGAGGTGGTCGGTGGGGTAAGTCCGGTGGAACATGACGTCGTTGGCGTGGATGGTGTCGTAGTACTCGCGGATGGACTGGATGAGCCCGTCGCGCGCTTCGAGGCTGAAGCAGACTCGGTTGTCGTAGATCTTGCCGGCGGGGGACACCCCTTGGGACATGCACTCGAGCAGGACTCGGTCATCCTCGGCGGTCGTTGTGGTGACCGTCAGCCGTACGCCGGGCATGACCTTGCCCACGAGAGTCGCCAGGTCAACGATCTCCGACTTCTTGTACGTGCCGGCCAGCGGGATGATGTCCGGCTCCCCAGACACCCGCCAGACAGCCTTCTCGTCCACTAGTGCCAGAGCTGCATCGAGACCTCCGGCCATCAGGTGTTCGAAGAAGGCCAGTGCCAGCTTCTTGTTCTCTGTCGCGCTCATGCGCGTCCTCCTCGTGCATGCGGTGATCAACGTCGCGTCCCACGTGGCATGCCCTTGAGCCGGTCGACTCGCATCGTGGGCCTCAGGCATTTGTTTGGGACTGAGTCTCATAGTAGGGTACGAGTGAACCGAGTGGGGCTGCAGGCCGGAAGGTGGGTAGAGTTCCAGAATGAGTGGAGACGTGCGTATCAAGACGAGGGACATCGCCAGGGCCGCCGTCCGGGCAGAGTTGGCGCAGGTGGCCTTGGACCTCTTTCAGCGGGACGGCTTCGATCGGGTCACCATCAACGACGTGGTCGCAGCGGCTGGAGTGTCGCGCAACACGTTCTTGCGCTACTTCGGGACGAAGGAGGACGCCGTCCTCGCCGCTTTCGACGCCTGGGGCGAACAGGTCGCCGACGCTGTGCGCGCCCGTCCTGCGGACGAGGGGGACTGGACGGCGCTGCGCCGAGGGCTGGACCTGGTCGCCCAGGAGTACCGCCAGGACCCGGCCGGTGCCCTCGCGACGGCCCGCCTCATCCGGCAGACCCCGTCCTTGCGGGCCAGGAACCTGGAGAAACAGTGCGGGTGGCGCCCGCTCTTGGCAGGCGCCCTGGCCGAGCGCGACCTTGGTGGCTCCCGACAGCCCGAGGAACTGGACCTGCTGGTACGAGCCGCCGCCGCCCTGGACTGCTTGGACATCGCGGTGGACCACTGGACGGAGGCGGAGGGCCGCCTCAGTCTCGACGACCTGCTCGACGCGGCCTTCGCCGCACTCACGGCAGGCTGAGCCGCACTCGCCTGCCTAGGCCGCCCTCGATGCGCGTCTCGGAAATCAGCGGCTCGCGCACCCCGACCAGTTGTCCTGCTCGCTCCGCGGCGCCGGTTTCCTTGACGACCCCGCGCTCGAACCCATCATCCCGTCCGGCACCAACAACACCCGGACAGCAACCTGCAACGCAGCGCCGCGCGCCCTCGCGGCCTGAGAGGAGAGCCGCCGTGCCCACCACCGAAATGACAGAAATCACCGAGCGCAACCGCGACGTCGTCCGCCGCCTGTACGACAGCGTCATGTCCGGAGACCTGTCCGGCATCGCATCACTGCGCAGCGCCGACTACTGCCTCACCCAGGCCCCGGGACACCCCGTGCCGGGCACCCGGATCGGCGACGACGCCAGCGCCGCCGGCGGCCTCATCTTCTCCACCCTTGGCATTGAAGGCCTCACTGTGCAGGAGATCGTCGCCGACGGTCCGTACCGCGTGATCGGCCTGGTCGAGTTGTACGGCAAGGACGCCGACGGCCAGCCGTGGACCATGCCGGTTGCCGAGTGCTTCAAGGTGGAGGACGGAGAGATCACCGACATCCGCCCGTACTACTGGGACATGGTCGAGGTACAGCGCATCGCGGGACACCGCGCCAGCTGAAACCGCGGAAGACCGGCGCCTGACCACCCCGAGCCGCTCGGCCTCAGATGCACCGCACCAGGGGCGAGCGCCTCAGGTGCGGCTGCGCCCGTGTCCGTCACGACGCTGTCGATCCTTTTCTTTCTGGCGTAATACCCGTGAACAATTACCGCTACTGAGGAGTGAACTCGATGGAGATCGGTATTGTCTTAGACCTGCGTAATCCCGCGCAGTGGGAGCGGTCTTGGAAGGACCATTACGCTCGGTCGCTGGAACTCTGCGAGGAAGCGGACCGGCTCGGTATGGGCGGGCTGTGGTTCACCGAGCACCACGCATTCGACGATGGTTATCTGCCGCAGCCGCTCACCTTCGCCGCAGCGGTCGCTGCACGTACTCGCCGGGCCCGCATCGGAACGTCCGTACTCCTGGCAGCCCTCCGCCATCCCGTGCAGCTGGCGGAGGAGGCCGCTCTCGTCGACCTGATCAGCGGTGGACGCCTGGAACTGGGCCTGGGAGCCGGGTATCGCGTGCACGAATACAACATGTTCGACGCTGACTTCAGCACACGGTACACGTCGACCGAACGCGTCATCGCGGAGGTCCAGCGGCTGTGGAAGCAGAAGGAGGTCACGCCTCTGCCGCTCCAAGACCCGCTGCCCATGTGGGGCGGATTCTTCGGACCGCGCGGTGCCCGAGTGGCGGGCCGTCTGGGCATGGGCCTGCTGCACACGTCCGCGGAACTCCTCGAGCCCTATCGTGCCGGTCTTGCCGAGGGCGGCCATGACGTGGCCAACGCACGGATGTCCGGCCTGATACCGATCATGCTGGCGGACGACCCGGAGGCCGCTTGGCCGCGCGTCGCACCTCATCTCGCGCACCAGAGAAACTCCTATCAGGCCGCCGCGGTGGTGGGCACAGGCAACCCTCCTCCGCCACCGGTCACACCGGAGGAAATGCTGAAGCGGCGAGGAAAGATCCTGGGAGAGGAGTCAGGAGCCCCCGCAGAAAAGCAGATGAGGCGGCGGCCGAAGGATCCCTATGGGGAGTTGGGAGCCCTGGAGATCCTCGCTCCCGAAGCTGCCGCTGACCGGATCCGAGGACTGGTCAAAGACGTTCCCGTCCAACACCTCATCTTTTGGGGAAGCATCGGCGGGATGCCCGACGACCTGGTTGTCCGGCATATCGAACTGCTCTCCGGGAGGCTGGCCCCGCTGCTCCGCTGACAGGACGACAGGGCGCGCCGGTCGCGGATGCCATACACGCCGGCCTTCGACTTGGGCGGCACCGCCCCACCGCTCCCGAGGCTGGCTTTTGCGGTAGCGCTGTCGGCGCCAAGTCCGCGGCTCACGACCTTCTGACAGGGCTTCGTACGAAAAGAACTGCGGGCCAGGTGCTTCGGGCCGACACGACCCGCGCTTCACGGTGAGCCACGGTTCAGTTCGCATCTCTCGCAGCAGGGATTCGCTGCCGTACAGAGCTACTTCCCCCTGGCGCGGGGCGTATCCGTTCTCGCGCCCGAGGCCGCGTAACACCGCCATACCTGGCCCCAGTTCCGAAGACACACGTACGAGATCGAAGGAGGAAACCCGTCATGGCCTCACCCCACCACCGACTCGAACGCTTCGTCATACAGGTCGACCAGGGCGTCTTGGACGACCTGAAGACCCGTCTCAAGGCAACCCGGTTCGCACCCGACCTCGACAACGGCGATGAGAAATACGGGCTGTCCACTGCCTACCTCAAGCCCATCGTCGAATACTGGGCCGACGGTTTCGACTGGCGCACCGTCGAGAAACGGCTCAACGCCCACACCCACCACCGCTTGGACGTCGACGGGACACCAGTCCATTTTCTCCGCGAGACGGGCAAGGGGGCCGCTCCCATCCCCCTGCTCCTGTTGCACGGCTGGCCATGGACGTTCTGGGACTGGTGCAAGGTCATCGGGCCGCTTACTGATCCGGCCGCTCATGGCGGGGACCCGGCCGACGCCTTCGATGTCATCGTCCCGTCGCTGCCGGGCTTCGGGTTCTCCACCCCGCTGACGAACAGCCGGGAGAATCCTCTCAGCATGGCCGACCGCTTCCACACCCTCATGACCTCGATCCTCGGCCACGACAGGTTCGCTGTCGGAGGCGTCGACCTCGGCGCTCTGATCGCGGCACAGCTCGGCCACAAACACACCAGCTCCCTGTACGGGATCCATCTCGACAACGAGATACCGCTGAACCTGTTCCAGGGCCAGCGCTATTGGGACTTCACCGGTGGCGCGATGATCACCGTCGACATGCCCGTCGAGCTCCGCGCCGACCTGATCCACTTCCAGGACACCTACGTCTCCCACCTCGCTGCCCACATGCTCGACGGGCAGACCATCACGCACGCCTTCAGCGATTCGCCAGTAGGCATGCTCGCGTGGCTCCTGAGGCGTTGGAAGAAGTGGAGTGACCGCAACGGGGTCTTCGAGGATGACTTTCCCCTCGATCACATCCTGACCAACGCGACCATCTACTGGGCCAACCAGGCCATCGGCTCCTCGATCCGCGCGTACAAGAACGCCAACCTTTACCCTTGGCAGCCCTCCCACGACCGCACCCCGCCCGTTGAGGCGCCGGCCGGCTTCACCCTCCTTCTCGGTGACATCTCCGAGCCGGGCGCCCGCACGCCCGAGCACCGCCGTGAGGCCTTCGGTAAGAGACACGTCTACGCAGACGTCCGAGACATCAACGTGCACCAAAAGGGAGGGCACTTCGGGCCCTGGGAGAATCCCGAGGCCTGGATCAATGATCTGCGATCTACCTTCCGCCCGCTGCGCCCCTGACCAACTGCTCACAGCGGTCGGCCGGATGAGTTGATGCGGTGCCTTCGAAGAAGGCTGTCCGGCGCGGCCATTGGGACGACGTGACCTCTCTCGATGAGCCGGTTCGCGATCCGGGCATGACTTCGCGCACCGCCACGGGTGCGATCGCACCAGGCAGGCAGATCTGTGCCGCTCCCAGTGCGGAGAGTCCCGGCCCGGCCAGGACGCGGTATTGGGCGTCGGGTGCCAGACCGCACGGTCGGTGGCTGCGCCTTCGGCCGTCCTGAACGGGCCCCTTCAGATGACCATCAGCACTTCTAAGAACTCGTAACACGATCTTGCTGGCGTGCAGCGGCTAGAGGGCGTCTGAAAAGCCTGTCAGCGGGCAAGTTGCCTGGTAGCGGGGTGGTGGCGCACTTTCGGGGGCTGGGGTGTGCGGGCTGCGTACCCGTTACTCGACGGATCTTTCTGATGCGGAGTGGGAAATCCTCCGTCCGCTGGTTCCGGCGGTCAAGCCCGGTGGACGACCGGCGATACACACGCGGCGGGAGATCCTGAACGCGTTGGTGTACTGGTTGCGGGCCGGCTGTGCTTGGAGACTGTTGCCGCATGACCTGCCGCCGTGGCAGACGGTCTACCACTACTGGCGGCGGTGGCAGCAAGAAGGTGTGTGGGAGCGGATGTTGACGGCGCTGCGTGAACGCGAGCGGGTGCAACTCGGCCGTGATCCCACTCCCAGTGCCGCCATCGTGGACAGCCAGAGTGTTCGGGCCAGTGAGCGTGGTGGCCTGCATGGCTATGACGGCGGTAAGAAGGTCAGCGGCATCAAGCGCCACCTGCTCGTCGACACCCGCGGCACCGTCCTGGTCACCTGCGTGAGCCCGGCCAGCGTCGGCGACCGTGATGGAGCTCTGGTGCTGTTCGCCCGGGCTGCCGACGCTTTTCCGCGCCTACGACACGTGTGGGCGGACCAGGGCTACCGCGGCGCCGACTTCCACGCCTGGGCCCGCGAAGCCACCGGCATCACCGTGGAGGTCGTGCAGCGCCGCGACGGTGGATTCCGCTCGACCTGGGCTCGGGCAGGGACACCACCACCGGCAGTGCCCGTCTTCGCGGTGGTCCCGCGCCGTTGGGTGGTGGAGCGGACATTCGCCTGGTTGGGACGGTGCCGCCGCCTGTCAAAGGACTACGAGTACCTGCGCGTCTGCTCGGAGAACGCCATCTGCCTCTCCATGGCCATGCTCCTCGTGCGCCGCCTCGCAAGACCAGCCCGCTGACAGGCTTTTCAGACGCCCTCTAGCGATCCTTGTCACACGGCTGCGACCACTCGCCGGGTGACAACGAACCTGCCTTGTCAGCTGTCGTGCTTCGGCTCACGAAGACACGGTTCAAGGATCTTATTCACGCGGCACTGGCGGCCGTAGTGAGGACAGTCGCCCTTTCGGGGCGGTGCCCGGGTCGGCGGCCGACCCGGGCACTCGGGTCACGCCGCTACTCCATGAACTGGAAGGTCCATGCCTGACGCCGGTCGTTGCTGTCGAGTGGCCTGAGGGCGATGCGGGGCGGGAAGATCTTCAGCAGGCCGAGGTTTAGGGCCAGCTCCTCGCCGTCGACGGGGCCTCCAGGGACGACGACGTGGAGGGTGTGCGGCTGCGCGCTCTGGTACAGCGCCCACTCACGGGGCTCGGGGTATCCGACGACCGGCTTGTTCATCTCCGGGGCGCCGTCGAAGGACAGGTACGTTTCGCTCCTGAGATTGCGGATCGTGCAGTGGCCGTTGCTGAGTTCCTCCAGTTGCCATTCCTGCTCGCCGGGATTGCCGGTGGGCGGCAGGAGCACAACGGGTGTCTTGGGCTCCGACGACCCACCCTCCATCGTGAGCAGCTGCTCACCAGGACGGACGATCATGTAGGTGCCGTTCGGTACAGGCGCCAAGGCCGACTCCACTTCTGACGTGCGGCGCCCCCGCGGGGCGCCGCCGATCTTCTGGGCCGACGAATCCCTTCCCCGCCGACGCGCGACAGAGGTCGGAGATGCTCCGTGACACCCTTCGGGACTACAGCTAATTCGTCCTTATGCTCGATCAACTTGATGGTTTGTGCCGGTGCCTTCGGTGGCGTGCCCGGTGGCAGTTGCTCCGCCGATCCCGTCGCGTGACAGGCAGCCCCTTTTTCGACGCTTCCGGCGTGCCGGTGGGTGTGTCGCTCCGGGGGTGGGGGAGGCCGGTATGTGACTCGGTCTGCTGCGCCAAGAACCATGCGAGCAGGGGCGCCGTGGGCCTCGGCTCCTGCGTCGGGCGGAAGAGCTGACATGTGCCGACGTCAGGATCCGGCAGCGGACACATGGTGAGCCAACTCGGTGGCCAGGCGTCGCATGACCGTGCGGTTGGCGCGTCGTATCGTGGCCCGGACGGCGAGTGCCAGTAGGCGGTCGGCGAGCGGGGCGCGCGTCCAGGCGTACGTGAACGACACGTGACTCCCGCCGGTCCGCAGCGGCTTGATGGCGTAGGTGCCGTGGGCCAGGCGTCGGCCGGCCGCGCTGACGTTCCGTTCGACGATGTGCCCCGGCGGGTCGGCCTCGACGACCTCGATGGTGACGTCGGTCTTCGTGCCGCCCAGCGCGACTGTGACCGTGGCGCACGATCCGACGCCACGGTCTGGGCCGCTGTAGCGCCAGTCGGTCAGGTAGTGGTTGGTGAATCGCTCGTGGTGAGCCATGACATCGAGGAAGTCGTAGACCTGCTCGGGCGTCTGCGGTACGTCGATCGACACGGTGACAGACTTCATGTACCACACGGTACACAGGGCATGTACCAATTGGTACACTTCTGATGTGGTGAATACGGACGGCTCGCATCCTGAGGGCGGGGCAGCGCCCGGCACGGACGGGGGCCGGCGCGCTGAATTGGTGAACGCGGCCGTCGATTACGCCGCGGCACACGGCATCGCGGACCTGAGCCTGCGTGGCCTGGGCGCTGCGATCGGCGTCAGTCACCGCATGCTGATCCACTATTTCGGCTCCAAGGAACACCTGCTCGTCGAGATCGTCCGGACGTCGGAGCAGCGCCAGCGTGATCTGCTGTCCCGGCTGCGCGGAGAACCCGGTCTCTCGCCCGCGGATGCTGCGCGGCTCCTCTGGCAGCAGCTGACGGACCCTCGGCTGGCCGGTCAGGAGCGGCTCTTCTTCGAAATCTACGGGCACGCGCTGCGGGGCCGTCCCGAGGCTGCCCCATTCCTCGAAGGGCTCGTGAACGACTGGCTGGAGCCGCTCGTGGCCGCCGAGGTCGCCGCAGGGGCGGACCCTGCCGTGGCCCGGAACCGCGCCAGGCTGGGACTCGCCACCGTCCGCGGTCTGCTGCTCGATCTGCTCGCCACCGGTGACCGCGCCGGCGTCGACGCGGCGATGGAGGACTTCCTCCGGCTGTACTACGGCTCGAAGTGACGGCGGGGTCGGCACGTCGGCGTGCCGCGTTCACCACGCGCGACCAGACATCGGGGTTGCCGCCGTGCTCGCGGGCGAGGGAGGCGGCAAGCCCCCGGACGCCCCCGCGCTCGCGCAGGGCGCCGAGGGCGCCGTCGCCCGCCGGTCGGCTTCCGAGCGGGACGGCGCGGCCGCGGGCGTGAGGTGATGCTCGAGGGCGTTGCGGACGACGTACTCCCACGAACGCTGCGGCCCCCCGCACCGCACGTGAGCTCCGCGGCCGGCCCCGGGTGGCAGCCGTCGCGTTCGATCGCCTCTGGGCGAATGCTCCAGCCCCCCACTCGAGTCCTTCGGCCCGCCGAACGCATGTCTGTCGGCCCCGTCGTCCGGGCCGGTCCCATCGGATCAGCCCGATCCATGGACGCATGGGACGCATGCCCGGCGCGAGTGGTACGTCTGGCACGCGTGTCACCCCGCCGCCTTGTCAGGCCGCGGGGTGACAGGGAGAGGCAGGGGCCGGGGTCGGCCGGCTCAGCCGTCAGCGCCTGGTCAACTGCTGCTCACCCGGCAGGCGCCGGCCGCGCAAGTGTCGAGCCAGGCGGCGAAGTCCGCGTCGTAACGGGTGCCGATGCCGGTGTTGTAGACCGCATAGGCTCCGGCGTAGTCGCCGGTGCGGAACTTGGTGAGCATGGCCTGCACGTCGTCCGGGTGGTTCTCAATCATGTAGCGGACGGCCAGGTAGCCCCATGGGTAAGTGCGGGTCAGGTCGGAGTTGGCGTACGTGCTCTGCCACAGGGTGCTCAGGGCGTAGGTGTGCTTCCCGGCATCGGAGAGCGCCTCGGTGTCGGGCACGCCCCGGTAGCTGTACGAGACGTACTCGGCGAAGCCCTCGATCCACCAGATGTCCGGGACCGTCTGGCCCGCGGAGAAGTCGCCGTACGTGTCGTAGCGGCCGTCGAGGTAGTGGGTGTACTCGTGGTTCAGGTTCCAGATGTCCGCCGGGAAGCCGTCGCCCACGCTCTTCACGTAGGCGACGAAGCGGGCCTGGTTGTTGGGGTCGGCGGGGTTGCCCTCCAGGTATTCGCCGCCGTTGTTGGTGCTGTTGCCGAAGATCCAGCCTGAGTACGTCTGGTAGTCCCTGGGGCTCGCGAAGACGACGATCTGGATGTTGGTGTTGCGGTCGTCGGCGACCGGGCCGCTGTCCTTGACAATGCCGTGGAAGTAGGCGTCCTGTCCCCGCACGCTCTTGCAGGCCTCGGCGAGTGCCGAGTCGGTCAGGGA
The DNA here is from genome assembly GCF_042959425.1 of Streptomyces sp. NPDC007896. Lineage (NCBI taxonomy): Bacteria > Bacillati > Actinomycetota > Actinomycetes > Kitasatosporales > Streptomycetaceae > Streptomyces > Streptomyces sp. NPDC007896. The sequence continues at coordinate 149,717 of NZ_JBIBKX010000017.1, forward strand.
CTGGGCCAGGAAAGTGTGCCCGTCATCGCACTTGTAGGTGATGGGGAGTGCGGCCGCGGTGAGCTTGGACGTCAGGTCGCAGGTGTCGTAGTACGAGCATTGGGCCGCGTCGTGCGCGGAAGTCATCTCGGCGGCGCCGACCCACAGCGGAGCGGTCGGGCCGGTGATCGAGGAGGCGCCGAGCAGGCCCTTCACCATCGGCCGCACCTTGTCCTGGAGCCCGGCCGTGTCGAGGAAGCGCGCCGTCTCGGTTCCGGCGTTGGAGGCCATGAAGTACCAGGTCCCGCTCAGCATCGACATGTGGTTCAGGGCGAACGAGTTCAACGTGTCGATGATGCTCGGGTCGGCGGTGACAGCGCTGATGAATGCGGGGTTGAAGTGGCCGCGGAAGAGCGGGGTGAAGACGTCGTTGACGGCCGTGTCCATACTCCAGTAGGCGTCGTAGGAGCTGTCGTAGGCGTTCAGCACTCGCTTGTACGTGTCCAGGTAACGAGCCTGCTCGTTGGCGCTGTCCGTCAGGATGATGACGTCGCCCAGGACGCTGCCGTGTTCCGAACTGACGTCCATGAAGTGGCAGTTGGCGGTGAACGCGTCCAGTCCGCCTTCGGTGGCCGCAGCCAGGGTCGGGCCGTAGTCGCCGACGTCGGCCGAGTCGTTGTACTGCACGTAGTAGCCGGCGCGCAGGAACAGCACGAGCTGCCACACGTGGGTGGAGTTGTCGCCGGGATACGTCTGCGACGCGTCCTGGAAGGCGTCGGCGACGGTCACCATCTGCGCCTCGCGGAACACGTTGCGGGCGTCCGTGCCGGTGGTGCCGAACAGCGTATTGATGCAGTCGGTGGTCGAGTCCTGGATGTACGCGACCAGTTCGGATCCGGTACGGGTGCCGAAGTCGGCCGGGGTGCACGACGCGGCTGCCGCGTGTTTCGTGGCTTCGGGAGGCCGTACGGCCTTCGAGGCCGAGGAGGTCTGCGGCAACCGCGGGCTGAGCGGCCGGACATGGGCGGCGGCCAGCCGCCCGCTCTGGGCGTCTGCTTGATCGGACGCAGCGGTGTACGCGCCGAGCGGCGACAGCGCGCGCGGCTCGGGCTTGGTCACGGCGGTGGTCGTGGGAGCGGCCGTTGTGGCGGTCTTCGGTCCGGCCGCTGCGAGGGCCGGCGCGGCCAGCAGGCCCGCTATCAGGGCGCTGACCGCCAGGCTGACGGCCAGGGTTCTGGACGCGAATCTGGACGGACTTCCGGGATGGAATCCGGGCAGGGCAGGTCGACGACGCATCAATGCTCCTTCGTGAGTGGGGGTCGCTTCGAGCACGAGCGGCGAGGCGTGGGGGGAACGTCCCACTCACAGTGGCCAATGACAACGGACTGAGGGATACGACAATGGAGGGACGGGCCATAACATCCGTGCCCACCGAGGAAGTTGACAGCCAGGGCGGGACGCCGAGCAGGTCTCCGCCTCGTGTTATGCGTGCGGCGGAAAAACAGTATGGGGCGGGGCGGCCCCCTGCTCCCTACGATCCCGGTATGACGACGAAGAACCCGCTCCACACCGGTTCGCACGACCTTCCGGTCTCCTCAGCGCTCGCCGAGTTCCTTATGGGGAACTGGGAGTCTTCGCCGCGAGCCGATCCGCCCCCGCAGTCGATCGCACCGTGGGCGGCCAAACGGCGCGACCGGCTGTCCGCGCGCTTCCCCGGCGAACGGCTCGTCGTTCCCTCAGGCGTCCTCAAGGTGCGCAGCAACGACTGCGACTACCGGTTCCGGCCGCACACCGCGTTCTCGTACCTGACGGGTGGGACCGAGCCGGACAGCGTCCTGATCCTCGAACCGACCGCCTCTGGTCACGAGGCGGTGCTGCACCTCCGCCCGCGATCCCCGCGCGACACCGGGGAGTTCTACCGCGACCGCCGCCACGGTGAGATCTGGGTCGGCCGCCGCGCCACCCTCGACGAGGCCTCCTCACTGCTCGGCGTGGCGACCCAGGGCCTCGACGACGTCCCCGCCCGGCTGAACGGCGCGCGGCCGACCCGCTTGCTGCGCGGCGTCGACCCGGAGATCGACGCGCTCGTCGACAGCACCGGCCGGGAAGAGGCCGACCTCGAATTCGCCTCGTTCCTGTCCGAGATGCGCCTGGTCAAGGACGAGTGGGAGGTCGAGCAGCTGCAGATCGCGGTGGACGCCACGACGGCCGGATTCACCGACGTCGTGCGCGCACTGCCCGAGGCCGTCCGCCATCCGCGCGGCGAACGCTGGGTCGAGGGCGTCTTCGGCCTGCGCGCCCGCCTCGAGGGCAACGGCCTCGGCTACGAGACAATCGCCGCCGCCGGAGCGCACGCGTGCGTACTGCACTGGATCGCCAACGACGGTCCGGTCCATCCCGGTGACCTGCTGCTGCTCGACGCCGGCGTCGAGTCGGACACGCTCTACACCGCCGACATCACGCGCACCCTTCCGGTGAGCGGCACCTTCACCGCCGCGCAGCGCGACCTCTACGACCTCGTGCTCGCCGCGCAGGACGCCGGTATCGCGGCGGTCCGGCCGGGCGCGCGCTTTCGTGACTTCCACCTCGCTGCGATGCGAGTCATCGCCGAGGGGCTGCACTCCTGGGGCCTGCTCCCGGTGACGCCGGACGAGGCCCTTGAACCCGACAGCGGTCTGTTCCGCCGCTACACGTGGTGCAGCAGCGGCCACATGCTGGGCATGGACGTCCACGACTGCGCCGCGGCCCGTGCCGAGCAATACCTGGACGGAGTCCTGGAGGCGGGCCACGTCCTGACCGTCGAGCCGGGCCTGTATCTCCAGCCGGACGACCTGACGCTGCCGCCGGAGCTGCGCGGCGTCGGCGTGCGCATCGAGGACGATCTGGTCGTCACGGAGGACGGCGCCCGCCTCATGTCGTCGGCGCTGCCGCGCACCGCGTCGGCGATCGAGACGTGGATGGGTGAGCTCCTGGCCTGACCCTGCGTCCCAAGGCGCGGGCGCCGTCGTAACTGGCTCTAGGAGCGCGGCAGATGGAACGTCTGCGCCGCCCACGCCTGGAAGTGCGCCGACCGCGTGATGAGGTCGCGGTAGGACGCGTGCGCGGAGCTGAACAGTGTCTCCGTGATGTCCTCCGTGACCTGGTCGCGGCGCCATGCGAGCAGATACCGGGTCCACAGCGGTGTGCCGGTCAGCGGTTTGACGATCACGCCCTGGTTCGGCCGGGTCGTAGCCTGCACGATGGAGACGCCGAGTCCCTCGGCGATCATGTCCTGGAGCTGGAGCCGGTCACCGAGGTACTCATGGACGGCCGCGGGCGTGAACCCGGCTGCCGCGCAGGCCGCGTAGAACACGCCCGGCCAGCCGGCACCGTCGTCGGGGGTCAGGAACCAGGCCTCGTCGGCGAGTTCGGCGAGGGGGACCTCCATGCGGTGCTTGAGCCGGTGACCGGCGGGCAGGGCTACGAACGCGGGTTCGTTGACGATCTCGCGATGCGCCACGGCCGCGGAGTGCCGAAGCTCCATTCCGGGGTAGTCCGCGGCGATCGCGGCGTCCAGCTCGCCCTTCTCCAAGTGCTCGACTATCTCCGACGACGGGTAGACGCTGCTCACCGTCAGCGTGAGATCAGGCCTCCGGCTGCGTATACGGACGACCATGCCGGACAGGACGGGCGAGTTGGTCGCCGCAAGGCGCAGGACCCGGGGTGCTCCGACGCCGTCCCCCGCCGGACGACGCCTGATGGCATCCGCACGGGCCAGAATCTCGCGCGCCTGAGTCAGGATCTCAAGGCCGTACCGGGTCGGCTCGACTCCCGACGCGGTACGCACGAACAAGTCCTCACCGAAGAGCCGCTCGATCCGGCGCAGTTGGGTGCTCATCGCCGGCTGCGAGTACTTCAGGAGTGCCGCGGCTCGCCCCAGACTCCCGGCGTCGGCGATCGCACACAAGGTCCGTAGATGCCGAAGCTCCAGGTCCATCGTCCGGGCTCCTCGTCTCGACGCTCCTGCCGTCCGCGGTCACCGGGCGACTCTAGCGGTGGTTCATCGCGCGGTCAGCAAGCGGAGGGTGGAGCTGGACACGTCGATGCCGGAGGGACACACAAGCACGTGGAGCCGCTGCTGGAGATGGACTCCTCTGAATACCGGCTCTCCACCGGTGGCACGACGCCGGCGATCTCACCCCCGGTCAGTGGCAGCAGACCAGCGCAGGCACGTGGGTCCAGGTAACCGCAGTGCAGTACCGCGCACAGTCGCTCGCGGTCTACCACCTCACCGTTGACGACCTGTACACCTACTACGTCCTCGCAGGCGGTACACCGCTCCTCGTCCACGATCGGAGGACTCCTTCCCGGGTGCCCCGCTTGCCCGCGACTCATGGACCGGCTCAACACCATCGATACATACGAAGGGGGGTGAGACGATATGGGAACCCTTCTCAAAGGCCTGCGACACGTCCAGTGGGGCGACTTGGGCGCCGCCCGAGGAGCAACAGCCGGCGACATTCCCGCCCTGCTGTCCAAGGCAGCATGGTCCGACGAAGGAACCGCGAGCATGGCGGTGGACGAACTGGCCGACCTCATCTGCGAACTCGGCTTCGTCGTACAAGAGGCGACCGCGCCCACGGTTCCGTTCCTGGTCGAACTGGCAGGCGCCCCTCACGTGGCGTGCAAGGCTGACGTGCTCGCACTCCTGCTCAAAGTCTTCAACGGACGCCAGTGGAGTGCCGCCGCAGAGGCGGCCCCTCCAAAGTACGACGGTAACTACACAGAACAGGTCGGGTGGGAAGCGGCATCGCAGCAGGCGGTGCGGGCCGGGCAACCTCTATTCAGGGAACTGGCCAGGTCCACAGACCCTCAGCTCGCAGAAGCCGCTGGCGAACTCCTGCAGGCCATCGCAGCAGAGGCGACACAGTGACGGCTACCGCCCGTCCAAGGCGAGGGCGCTGTCGGATGCCTTCGTCGACACATACAGGTCGTCGCATCGTCGGAGAGCCGCGCCGTCATCAGGTCCGCAGGTTCACGGGCGCCGCCGTCCTCGTCCGGCTTTCGGTCGGCTCCCCCTCACGAGTGTGCGATCGCCTTGTGGGTGAAAGTGGGCGACGTTCCCGGGTTGGCCCAAGAGGCGGTCAGTTCGCTGGAGGGGAAGAACTGCAGGAACCGGGGGTCGGCCTGGGAGCGGTCGACCAGAGTCTTCTCGACGATCAGAGAGTTGTACTGCTCGGCGGTCGTCTCGATGGTGTTGGCGTTGAGGACGACCTCCTGGCCCCAGGTGCGGGACCAGCGGGCGATGCCCGGCATGCGGGAGTGCTCGGGGGTCAGGCACTCGGTTGCGATGACGTTCTCGCTGCTCGCCCAGATGCCGGTGGAGGTGTTGAGGACGATGGTCTGGTTGCCGAGCACGTGCCCCGGGGTCTCGATCACGGCGACGCCGGGGCCGAGGATCAGGGAACCGTCGACGGGGAGGAACGCGTCCGGCCGTACGTCCCGGTAGGTCTGCGGCTGGTACCAGGGCTGTTGCAGTGGGTGCAACTGGGACATGGCGAGCAGCTCGTGGCGCTGCACGATGACCTTGGCGTTGGGGAAGGCGGGCTGTACGACGCCGCCGAGGTCGGACTGGGGGCTGGTGGTGCCCACCCAGCGGCGTAGGTCCTGGGTGTGCAGGTGGTCGAAGAGCAGGTAGTCGACGTCCTCGGGCTTGATGCCGAGGCGGGCCAAGTGGCCCAGGACCGTGCCGTGTTCGGTGGTGAGCAGCGACTGCAACGGCCCCGGGGTGCGACGGATCAGTGCGGCGAAGTACGGCGTGTTCTGGCCCAGTTCGTGATCGCTGGGCTCGAAGAGCAGTACCCGTTTGCGTCCGTCGCTCTCCGTCCACCGCACCACCAGCATGCGGTTGGTGATCGACAGGAACGGTGCGATCGCCCGACTGGCCCGGAACAGGCCGAACTTGGTCGGGTAGGGCAGCGTGATCAGGTCGCAGGTCGCGACGCTGTCCGGGGTGCCGGTCGCGGCGAACTCGGCGCGGAAGGCCTTGGCCTGGTTGCGGGCCCAGGCGAGTTTGGCGCCGTAGCCGCCGGGCACCTCGGTCAGGCCGTCGAAGGCGGAGACGCGGGTGCCCAGGGTGGGCATGTCGAGGACATCGGAGTCCTGCCAGGCGAGCTTCATCGATCCTCCCGGAGGGTGTGGACAAGGGTCAGTGCTGACGGAGTTCACGGTCAGTACGGGGCCTTCTCGCCCTCGGTCGTCACGCCGAAGGTGTTGAGGAAGTTGCAGACCAACTGGTAGAAGCCGACCGTGAGGACCAGGTCGGAGAGCTGCCCGGCGGTGAGGAAGGAGAGCGCCTCGGCGCGCTCGGCCTCGGTCAGGGTGTGCTGCTCCAGCAGCCGGTCGGTCAGGGCGAGGACCGACACCTGCTCCGCGGACAGCCCCTCGGCCGAACCGGTCTCGGCGGCGGCGATGCCGGCCTCGTCGAGCCCGAGGAGCCGGCCGATGTTCTCGTGGTGGTGGATCTCGTACGGCGCCCGGTAGGTGTGTCCGACCCGGAGGATGGCGAGTTCACGGAGCGGGTGCGGCAGGGCTCCCTGGAAGATCGCGTCGGCCATCTGCAGGAAGGCGGGAGCCAGCGCGGGGGAGTGGAACACCATGCGGTAGATGTTGACGCCGGACCGCTCGGCGGCGACCTTCCGCAGGTCGGCGGGGAGCGCGGTCAGGTCGGGGTATTCCATGCTCATCGGTTCTCTCCTTCGTACGGCGGTGTCAGCCGACCTCGTTGATGGGGTTGGTGCCGTCCCACCGGGCCGCCATCTCCCGTAGCGCCGCGAAGAGTTCGCCCTTGGCGCCGCCGATGTCGGAGATCTCGATGACCGTGCCGGGGAGTGTCTCGGTGTCGAGGTAGGCGAAGCGGCCACCCTGGATGGCACCCTCCTGGGCGACGGTGTAGCCGAGGGACAGGGCGCGGTCGTAGAGCTCCTGGTAGTCGTCGGTCCAGTAGGCGACGTGCTGCGCACCCTCGTGTCCGGCGTCCAGGAAGTCCTTGTAGAGGGAGGGTTCGTCGTTGAGTGGCTGGATCAACTCGATCTGCATGTCACCGGAGTTGGCGATCGCGGCGGCCATCCGCATGCCGGAGTCGGCGCCCCGGTACGTGAACCAGTCCGTCTGCACCGGGTCCTGGTAGTACCAGGGACCGACGCCCTGGGCGACCCAGAACTCCATCGCGGCGTGCAGGTCGCGGACGACGTACCCGATCTGGGCGATCTGTCCGAAGATGCGGCTCATGAGGTGGCTCTCTCTTTCCACTGCTGTGTAGGGGCGGGGCGCGTCAGGACGTCGGCATCTCCAGCACGATCTTTCCCGTGGCCGTGTTGGAACGCATGTGGTCCGCCGCCGCCTTGGCGTCGTCGAAGGCGAAGGCGCGGTCGACGACGGCTCGGACCCGGCCTTCCTCGACGGCGGGTACGACATCGGTGGCGAGGGCGGCACAGGCGTCGGCGAGTTCGTCGGGCGTGCGCACACTGAAGGTCGTACCGAGAACGCGCAGGCGGCGGAACGACAGCTGGTTGAGGTCGATGGTGGACTCGGCCCCGGCCAGCCGCCCGACATTGACCACGGTGCCGCCGACGCGCGTGGCCAGGAAGGTGTCGGCGAAGAGCTGTCCGCCGACGTGGTCGAGGGTGAGGTCTGCCCCGCCGCCGGTGATGCCGGTGACGGCCTCGGCGAGGTTCTCGGACGCCGTGTTGACGACGACGTTCGCGCCGACGGACTTCAGGGCATCGGCCTTGCTGTCGGAGGTGGTGGCCGCGATGACCTGGGACGCGCCGAGCGCCTTGGCCAGCTGTACGCCGATCAGGCCGACCGACGAGGTGGCGCCGACGACGAGGACGCTCTGCTTCAGGCCGAATCCGCCCTGGGTGAGGGCGTCGTGCTCGGTCGCCAGCGCCACCGGCAGAGCCGCGGCGTCGGTCCACGACAGGCACTCCGGCGCCGTGATCACATGTCGGTGGTCGACCAGCGCGTAGGGGGCGAAGGCGCCCAGGGCGACGCCCATGACCCGGTCACCGACGGCCCGGTGGCGCACGTCGGTGCCGATCGCGTCGACCTCGCCGGCGAATTCGAGGCCGGCGGTGAACAGGTCGCTCGTCTTCGCCCGGGGGTGGTAGGTGCCCTGCAGCATGTACAGGTCCGCCCTGTTGACGGCGGCGGCCCGAACGCGGACGCGGATCTGTCCCGGTCCCGGTGTCGGTACGCCGACGTCCCGGACGTCCCACTCGGGTCCGGCGCCGCCCATGAGCGCCCGCATGGTGCTGGTCATCAGTGGTTCTCCGTTACGACGTGGAAAAGACGGGGAAGGGGAGTGCGCTCGCCTGGTGATGCGCAGGTAACGAGCTCTCAATACTTACGGTGTATGTACGCCGTTTCCTCAAGCTAGACTTATGGAATAAGTTGTGTCAAGGGCGGGAAGGGCGGCTGGATGAAGGTCCGGGGCAGCAGCCGGGGCAGGCGGCTCGGTCTGACGCGGGACAAGGTCGTCGACGCCGCCCTCGCGGCGATCGACCGGGACGGCCCGGACTCCTTCTCCCTGCGGAAACTCGCGGGGGAGCTGGGCGTCGAAGTGATGTCGCTCTACAACCACGTACCGAACAAGGACGCCCTGCTGGACGGTGTCGCGGAGGCGCTGCTGGGTGGGATCGACCTGTCCGGCGCCGACGCGGGAACCTGGCAGGAGCGTGCGCGAGCGCATGCTGCCGCCTTCCGGGCCGCGGCTCTGCGGCATCCCAAGGCGTTCACTCTGGTTCTCACCCGGCCCACGCAGTCACCGGCGGCCCTGGAAAACGTCCGTTGCGCCCTGGCCGGATTTCCCGAACTCGGTCTCTCACCCCAGGAACTCGTTCACGTGGTACGGAGTTTCGCCGGTTTCATCGTCGGCATGATCATGAGGGAACTGGGCTCGGCCATCACCGAGGGCACGGTCGAACCGGACCAGGTCCAGCGGCGGGTCGACGAGATGTCCGCCGTGGGTGATCCCCTCCTGTCCGCCGCCGCCCCCTATCTCGCGGTCAGTGATCACAAGGCCGAGTTCGAGCACGGTGTCGAACTGCTCATCGCCGGTCTGGCGGTGCGGGTGGGGGTGCCGTACGACTGGGGTCCGAGAGGGACGTGTCCGTGACCCCGCCCGCAGGTGGCGACGGGGACGTACGGGCGTCAGGAGGTGGAAGACGGCAGCACTTGCGGGGAGCCGCCCGGCCCCGTCCCGGTCGCCCTCCGATACGACGCCGTCGATGACCGGATCGCCGTGCTTTCGCGGACGCGGGCGGCGGTTCTGGGTGCTGTCCAGGTCCCGCCGTGTCGTGATTCCTCGTAGCGCTTGAAACTTATGAGATAAGTTGATACGTGGCGCAGGTATGCACCGCTGATCGAAGGGATGGGTGATGGCGCAGAGGATGACCCGCCGTGGGCCGCTGACCAGGGAGGAGATTGTGCGTCAGGCCCTGGTGGTGGCCGAGACGGAGGGCATGGAGAAGCTGTCGCTCCACAAGGTCGCGGCGGCGGTGGGGGTGCGGACCATGTCGCTGTACAACCATGTCGAGGACAAGGCCGACGTGCTGGACGCCATGGCGGACGTGATCCTGAGTGGGATCCGGATCCCCGAGGCCGACGAGATGTCGTGGGAGGACGGGCTGCGAGCCCTCGCTCACTCTTTCCGTGCCGCCGCCCTGGAGTATCCCCGTTCCGCGTCCCTGGTGCTGACCCGGCGCCTGAACGCGCCCGCAGCCATGCCGGTGGTGGAGGCCGCGCTGCGTTTCCTGAACCGCGCCGGCCTGGAAGGCGCCGACGCCGTGCATGTCCTGCGGGCCTTCATCGCCTTCCTGATCGGGACGCTCTCGCGAGAGGTCGGGTTCGCGCCGACGTACGCAGGCGCCATCCCGGGTGTGATCGCCATGCGCGAGCAGGAACTCGTCGACAGCGGGCTGTCCGCCGTGGCCACCGCGGCAGCCGAACTGGCCGTGATCGACCACGAAGCGGAGTTGGAGTTCGGCCTGGAGCTTCTCCTCGACGCGGTCCGCCGCCGCGCCGCAGCACATTCGTAACCCGGGTGGGCCCGAGCCGTCCTCATCCGCGGCACGGACTTCCCCGACGCGCCTGGCCCATCGCCCGACCCGCCGGGAGCCGCGCCGTACGGCTTCGGCTCTCGACGGTGTGGGGGCGGCTGGGTTGAACGGGCCGGCGGCTTCTTCCCGCGTCGACTGCATGGGCCTCACCCCACAGGCACCGCACTGCGCTCGGCGTCCTTCCCCGCAGTGCGGTCGGGGAGATTGGCGCCCTCGATGTCGACGTCGGGCAGGGTGCGGTCGGGCCGGCGGGGCAGGCTCCAGGCGCGGCGGCCGAGAAGGGCCATGGCGACGGGCACGAGGGTCATGCGGACGACGAAGGCGTCGATGAAGACGCCGATGGCGAGCGCGAAGCCGATGGACTTGATGACGGGGTCTTCGTTGAAGATGAACCCGGCGAAGACCGCGGCCATGATGAGCGCGGCGGCGCTGACGACGCGTCCGCTGCGGGCAACGCCGTGCACGACGGCCTCCTGTGCGTCGAGGCTGTTCTCGTGGTGTTCGCGCATGCGGCTGACGAGGAAGACCTCGTAGCCCATGGCGAGTCCGAACAGGACGCCGATCAGCAGGACGGGCAGGAAGCTGGTGACGGGAGCGGCCGAAGGGATGGCCAGCGGGCCGTTGAGGTGGCCGTACTGGAACACCCAGACCGTGGTGCCCAGGGCCGTGGCGACGGAGAGCAGGAATCCGACGGCCGCCTTCAGCGGGGCAAGCAGCGAACGGAACGCGAGGGTGAGCAGGATCAGGGCCAGGATCACGATGATCGCCACGAAGCCGGGCAGGGCGCCGGAAAGCTTGTGCGCGACGTCGATGGCCGCCGCGGTCTGGCCGGCGATGTAGAGGGTGCCGCCGGCCTTGGCGATGGCCGAAGCGTTGTCGCGCAGGCGGCTGACCATGTCGGTGGTGGCCTGGTCATCGGGCCCGGTCTTCGGTACGACGGCCATGACGAGCAGGCTCTTGTCGGCGTTGGGAACCGGCTGGGAGACGGCCGCCACGTCCGAGTCCTTCGCCAGTGACGTGCGCAGGTCCGTGACGGTGGCCGTGATGTCTCCGGCGGGTATGCCCTTGGTCTCGACGAGGGCGACGAGTGTGGCGTTGAAGCCCGGGCCGAAGCCCTTCGTCAGCAGGTCGTAGCTCTTGTGCTGGGTGCCGGCGGTGGGCTCGGAGGCGTAACTGGGCAGTCCGAGGCGCAGGTTGCGGGCGGGCAGGGTGAGTGCGAGCAGGGCGATCACACCCACCAGCAGGACGATCAGGGGCCTGCGGGTGACCGCGCGCGCCCAGGACAGGCCCCAGGCACCGGGGACGCGCTCGCGGGGGCCGGCTCGCGGATGCCGGGGCTTGGGCCGCAGTCGCTAGCCGAACAGGCCGAGTACGGCGGGCACGAGGCTGACCGCGATGAGGACGGCGATCAGCACGGTGGCAGCAGCGGACAGGCCCATGACGGCCGGGCAGGGGATGCCGGTGGCGGACAGGGCGGCGAGGGCGACGATGACCGTCGCGTCGGCGAAGACGACCGCGCTGCCCGCCGTCGCCACGGCCCGCGCGATCGACTCCTCGGCGTCCATGTCGGGATCTGCGAGCTGTTCACGGTGGCGGGAGATGCTGACTTCTCCCCTTCCTGAAGGAGGGGGATTCTTACGGCTCGCGCCGTGAGGGTTTCTGCTTCGTCGCCGACTGCCTGTCCGGAGTACTCCGTTGAGGTCTTGCACCAGCTCCACAGACTGTCATCGCCAGCCCGGCGGCCAGAAGGTTGTGCGCCGCGTTCACGTCGCGGTCGTGGGTCGTGCCGCAGTCGCACGTCCAGGTGCGGACGTTCAGCGGCGTCGTGTCCTGCAGGGTGCCGCAGGCGGAGCACAGTAGATGACCCCGGAGATCCTGGCGGCCTTCCTCAGTCCTGTCTCGATGGCCGCCTCGGTCTTCGCCTCGGTCAAGGTGCTGCCCTTCGGTGCGGCGTACGCCACGCGGATCACACCTCCCGAGGTGTCCGGTCTCCAGCCCTGCCGCGAGGCCTTCCGCATCACGCATGACGGCCGCACCCCGGTGATCACGATCGCCGCGGGTACGGGGCTCGCTCCGTTCCGCGGAGCGATCGCCGACCGCCTCGGGCTCGCCGAGTCGGGAGCGGTGTCCATGCGGTCTGTCATCAGCGAGGCGCCGTTGGGCGGTCTGCGTTTCGTGCAGCACCGGATCGCCGCCGAGGCCGACGAAGTGTGGGCGCTGCTGGAAGCGGGGGGCATGCTCGTCACGCCGGCTTCGACTCGCTACGCGCTCGTGCGCGCCTTCTCGTACAGGATCGGGTCGTGGGCGCTGATGATCGTGAGGTCGGGATCGGCGCGCCGGTACAGCTCGGCGAGGCGGGCGTGGTTGTCCCGGACCTTCTTCCGATCGAAGCCCACGACGGTCTCCATGCCGCGCAGGGAGATGGGGACGGAGGAGTGACCGTCGAGGGTGCCGTGGTGGTAGAAGGCGTCACCGGCGTGCAGCACCCAGCGCGTACCGGCGTCGACCGCCACGGCGGCGTGGCCGCGCGTGTGGCCGGGCAGCGCGATCAGGACGATGCCGGGTGCGATCGTGTCGAGTTCCCTGGCCGCCGCGAACCCGCGCCACTTCTCGCCGTCGGGGCGGTGCTCGACGAGCTTTGGGCCGTGTGCCCACTGGGCTGAGCTGTAGCGGATCCGCTCCCGCCAGGAGGGAGAGTGGACGGCTCCGCGCGCCTCGTCCGCGGTGAGGTGGACCTGGGCGTGGGGGAAGTCGGAGAGGCCGCCGATGTGGTCGGCGTCGAAGTGGGTGAGCACGATGTGGCGGACGTCGTCCTGGTGGAAGCCGAGCTTCTCGACCTGCCGGACGGCCGTCTCGTCCGGGTCGAACACCGGCCGGATGAAGCGGCGTGCTGGTCCGACGCGCCGCTTGGGGTCGGCGATGTCGTCGAGGCCGTAGCCGGAGTCGACGAGGACCAGGCCGTTCGCGGTCTCGATCAGCAGGACGTGACAGACGAGACGGGCGCCGGGCGGCTGCATGGTGCCGCAGTTGAGGTGGCGGACTTTCATGGCGGGCGTCCTTGGAGGTGTGAGGGCGGGTGGCTGCTGATCGGCCCGGCCGCGGTCGCGCGTGGTCGCCGACCGACACTTACGGTGTATGTTCACCTTTCCTCAAGATAGACTTACGATATAAGTTCTGTCAATGCGCCAACCGCAGATGGGACGGTTCTCCGCTCGGGCATTCGCTTCGAGAAGCTGTCGCTCCGCAAGATCGCGGCGGCGGTCGGAGTGCGGACCGTGTCGCTGTACAACCACGTCGACGACAAGACCGATGTGCTCGATGCCGTGGCGGACGTGATCCTGCAGGGCATCGAGATCCGCGACGTGGACGCCATGTCCTGGCAGGACGGACTGCGCGGGCTCGCCCGAGCCTTCCACGTCGCGGCCCTGAAATATCCGCACTCCGCGACTCTGGTGCTGGCCCGGCGTCTGAACGCGCCCGCCGCCGTGCCGGTCGTCGAGGCCGCGCTGCGCGTGCCGGCCCGGGTCGGACTGGTGGGAGCCGCCGCCGTGCACGCCCTGCGGGCCTTCATCGCCTTCCTGATCGGGACCCTCGCCCGTGAGGTCGGCTCGGCGCCGACCTGTGCCGGAGCCAACCCGGGTGTCGTCGCCGGTCGGGAGCGGGACTTCGTCAAGAGCGGGTTGCCCGCCGTGGCAGACGTGGCGGCCGTGGCGGCCGACCTGGCGTTCTGTGATCGCGAGGCCGAGATGGAGTTCGGCCTGGAACTCTTCGACGGCGGGGTGCGCCGCCGCGTCGACGCGGCGGGTTGAGCCACCGGAGCGTCCGGGTCAGGACGGCCAGGGGTCGGCCCGTTGCCCCACCACGGGCAGGGCCAGAGCGACTCCCGTGTGTTCGGCCTTGCGGGTCAGGAAGTTCATGGTGGCCGTGAAGTCGTCGAAGAAGGCGGGGAAGGGTCGCAGTGGCCGGTCGAGGGGGCGGGTGAAGTCGTCCCAGTGAACGGGCACGACGCGCCGGGCGCCCGTATTCGTGACCAGCCGGTCCCAGTACTCCTCCCGGAATGCCTCGCCCTGCTTGCCGAGCGCGCCGATCCCCAGGTACACGGTGTCGGCGCGGCGGCCGTCGAGCGCGCCGGGCAGGCTGTGGGCGCTGGCGTGGACGAGGAGTTCGCGTTCGCCGTGCCGGACATGGAGGGTGTAGCAGTCGCCGGTCCGGTAGTCCGTGGCGCGGGCCGGAGGGCTCAGGGGACGGTCGATCCGGCCGGGGGCCAGGTCGCCCGGGCTGTGGCGGGCGGGCAGGGCGGTGAGTGTGAAGCGCCCGATCGTGAACGGCTTGCCGGTGACAGCCAGTTGGAAACGATCGTCGGGGAAGCCGTGCCCGGCGGCGATGTTGCGGGTCGAGACGGAGCCGATGAGACGGGCGCCGGTGGCCGCGGCCACCTCGGGGGCGTCCAGGGCGTGGTCGTAGTGCGAGTGGACGACGAACACGGCGTCGAGGCGATCGATACCGGCCCGGCGCAGGGCCGCGGTGATGCGAGCGCGGTCCGGTCGCACCCGGCCGAACCGCACGCGCAGCAGTCCGGGACGGCTGAAGAACCCGTCGGTGAGGATCGCGGTGTCACCGTCGCCGATCAGGATCGTGGACACGCCGAGGAACACGGTGTGTGGCGTCCCCGGCCGCAGCGGCGTCGGTGGCTCGTACAGGTCCGTCCAGGGGGCGAGGCAGGGTGCCCGAAGGCCTCGCAGCACAGCTGCCACGCCCGGTTTGCGGCGTTTGGCGTCTGTATCCATGCCTCTCCCTCGCCTTCCTCGCTCAAGTAACCGGCCGGACACTGTAGATGATGTCCTGCCGGTACTCACCGTGGCCGATGATCTGCTCGATCGCCTCCGTGAACTCCTTGCCGGCGGTCGTCGCCGCGCCGGCCGACCGTCGGCCGACGTATCCGTCCGGCCGGACGGCCGCGGCCCCTTCGGAACCGAATCCGCAGCGCCGTAGGAAGAGGCCGCCAGGGTCGGTCGGTCCGGGGGCGCCGGAGTATCCCGCCGCCGGGAGCTGTAGCCGGCGGGCGGCGACCGCCATGGCGCGGGTGTGGAAGTTGCGGTCTTCGGGTGCCGTGACGGTGAGGAGGGGCTCCGGCCCAAAGCCGATGACTTATGCCGTAAGGTTGGTTCAACGGAATGCTTATGGCGTAAGTCTGTCAAGGGTTGAGCAACCGCTGTTCGGTCAGCCGTTGCAGGCTAATGCACCGAATTCGAAGTAAATGGACCGAGTGGGTCCCCCGGAGGAGGAGAAGAATCATGAAGATCGTCGTACTGGGTGCCACCGGCAACATCGGCTCACACGTCGTGAAGGAGGGGCTGTCCCGGGGGCACGAGGTCGTGGCCTACGTCCGCAACCCCGACGTCGTGCAGCCGCGGTCGGGGCTGACCGTCGTGCGGGGTTCCCTCGACGACCGGGCCGCGATGGCGAAGGCATGCGCCGGCAGCGACGCCGTGATCTCGGCCGTCGGGGTCGCCCTGCGTGCGAAGAAGCCCATCGACCTGATGCGGCGCACCCTGCCGGTCGTCACCGCCGCGGCGCAGGACGCCGGTGTCGAGAGGTTCGTGCTCGTCTCCGCGTTCGGGGTCGGGGACACGGCGGCGAAGGCGTCGTTCCTCGGGCGGCTGGTCTACAAGACGGTCGTCGCCGCGATCTTCAGGGACAAGGAGCTCTCGGAGAAGAGTCTTCCCGTGAGCGGCCTGAACTGGACGATCGTCCACCCGGTCAACCTCAAGGAGGCCCCCGCAGCACCCGCCGCCACGGTCAAGCGCCTCGACCAGGTCGGCAAGGTCCCCGGCCTGCCCACCCTCCCGTTCGCGAACGTCGCGCGCGCCCTCGTCGAGATCGCCGGCGACCTCGGCCTCGCCGGACAGCGGATGCTGGTCACGACCGAGAAGGGGTGGAAGCCGCAGGAACACGCGGCCTGAGAGGGGCGTTCATGCGGACGTTGCGCGCGGCCGGTGGGAATCCCTGCCGATCGAGTGCAGGGAGGGACCCCCTGGGACCGTCGCACGAGAGGGGCTTCGACCATGCGGCGGCTGAGGTCCCGTCGTAGCCAGGTGGTTGAGACGGACGGCGCCCGGGGTGGTTCACGGACGCCGTGCCCGAAGTGAACCAGCCGCGACCTGTGGGTTCGGCTCCGTCCGGGAGGTCGTTGAGGAAGACGACGGCCAGGCCGCGTCGGGCTCGTGAGCAGCAGACGTGGAAGAGGTCGGGTGACCGTTGGGCGCGGTCGGGTGTGTCGGTGCCGGCGAGCATTTTGCCGATGCCGTACATGGTCCAGACGGAGTCGTCGATGTCGACGATGAGGTTCAGAACGTCGCCGATGGTCCCACTGGCGCGCACGGTGTCGAGCTTGCGGATGGCGTCGCTGATGGTCCCTCCGTCGGCGTGCTGGGTGATGCGTCTCTTGCTTTGGGCCGGCAGGCTGGTCAGTGACGCGAAGTCCCTGGCGTGATGTAGGGCTAGTTGCGGGCTGTGAGGTCATCGGGGCCATGACTGCCGAGCCGCCTCCTGCCGGACAACAGGGGCAACTACTTCAACCAGGTGTCCCTGGCCCTCGGAGTATGGCGGGTGGTCGTGAAAACCGGATCCGAGCGTCCGTCCGGCACGATCGACGACCTCCTCGTCGTCGCCGAGGCCTGAACCAGCAACGCCCTAGCCGCCGGGTGGGTGGGCGGCGGCCCACTCCGGTCGGGGTGCGGCATGGTTTCCCGCAGCTCCAGGAGTCACACTGACAGGGTGGACGCGCTTCGCACGGGTGACCAGGGGCTGTTCGGCCCCTCCTCGGTGACCTGGCAGATGCACGGTGACCCCATGATGTGGGTCGCCGGGATCCGCGCGCTTTACCTCCAGGCCCTGCACCCCCGCGCGGTGCGGGGCGTCATGCAGAATTCCGACTTCCGGCGCGACGCCTGGGGCCGCCTGATGCGCACCGCGAACTTCGTCGGCACGGCGACGTACGGCACGACCGACGCCGCCGAGAAGGCCGGCGCCCGGGTCCGGAAGATCCACACACTGCTCAAGGCCACCGACCCGGACACGGGGGAGCGGTACCGGATCGACGAGCCCGGACTGCTGTTGTGGGTGCATTGCGCCGAGATCGACTCCTATCTGCACGTCCTGCGCCGCTCGGGCTTCCCGATGACGGACGCGCACGCCGACCGGTACATCGACGAACACCGGGTCAGCGCACGCCTGGTGGGCCTCGACCCCGCCGACGTACCGGCGAATCGGGCGGAGTTGGCCGCCTACTTCGAGAAGGTGCTGCCGGAGCTCGCCGCCGGGTCCGAGGCGCGGGACGTGGACGACTTCCTGTCGCGCCCGCCGACCCACCCGCTGCTCGTCCCGGCGCGCGCCCTGCTGTGGCGGCGCGTGGCGCATCTGGCGTACGCCGCTCTGCCGCCGTACGCCCACGAGCTGTACGGCAGACCCGCACCAGCCCCCTCCGCGGTGACCCGGCGCCTGCGTGTCACGGGCACCGTGCTGCGCTGCGTTCCCGCACGTCTGCGCTGGCAACTCCCGCCCAAACACATTCTGCGGGCCATGGCGCGGCTCGGCCCCGGCTCCCGACCGGCGCCGTACAAAGTCGGCAGATAACTCGCCATACTGGACGAGCCAGGGGAGGGCGCGGCGAGCAGCGACGGGGGCGATCGCACGAGATGGCGGAGACCAGGCTGATCCAGAGCCGGTACCGACTGCTCGATCTGATCGGGCGGGGAGGCATGGGTGAGGTGTGGCGCGCCCGCGACGAGTCGCTGGGGCGGCAGGTGGCCGTGAAGTGCCTCAAACCGCTCGGCCCGCACCACGATCAGTCGTTCACCCGTGTGCTGCGGGAGAGATTCCGGCGCGAGGCCCGGGTGGCCGCCGCGCTGCAACACCGCGGGGTGACCGTGGTGCACGACTTCGGCGAGTCGGAGGGCGTGCTGTACCTGGTCATGGAGCTGCTGGAGGGCCGCAACCTCAGCCAGCTCCTGGAGGACAACAAGCAGCATCCGCTCCCCGTCGCCGATGTCGTCGACATCGCCGACCAGGTGTCCGGCGCCCTCGCCTACACCCACCAACAGGGCATCGTGCACCGTGACCTGAAGCCCGCCAACATCATGCGGCTGGCCGACGGCACGGTGAAGATCTGCGACTTCGGCATCGCGCGCCTCGGCCACGACATCGGCTTCACGGCCCGGCTGACCGGCACCGGCATCGCGATGGGCACCCCGCACTACATGTCACCGGAGCAGATCAGCGGTGCCCAGGTCGACCAGCGCAGTGATCTGTACTCCTTCGGATGTGTGCTCTACGAAATCGCCACCGGGGCACCGCCGTTCGACCTGGACGACGCGTGGGCGATCCTCGTCGGCCACCGTGACACGCCTCCCGAGCCGCCGCGCCACCACCGCGCCGAGCTCCCTGAGTACTTCGAGCGGATCATCCTGGATCTGCTGGCCAAGGAGCCGGAGCGGCGCCCGCAGGACGCGCGCGAGCTCGGCCGGCGGATCGGCACCGGGCGTACGACTCCGGTGTACGTGCCGACGGTCGTGTCCCCCGCGGTGGGCCGTCCCGACCATGAGCAGCGGATGCTGG
This sequence comes from Streptomyces sp. NPDC007896, assembly GCF_042959425.1. Lineage (NCBI taxonomy): Bacteria > Bacillati > Actinomycetota > Actinomycetes > Kitasatosporales > Streptomycetaceae > Streptomyces > Streptomyces sp. NPDC007896. The sequence goes on from NZ_JBIBKX010000017.1 coordinate 168,412, forward strand.
AGCCGTCGAGGAGGGCTCCCTCGCCCTCTTCCTCGCGTGAACCCCGGCTGCCCTCCTGGACCCGGGGCATGACCACCGGCCACAAGGCGACCGGTGCCGGACTGGGCGGCGCCCTGCCGGACGCGGCTGCGGGCCTGACCGGCGAATGGAGGGCGCGCCCGGCCACCTCCGTACCGGAGGCGCCGGAGCGCGTCGAACGCCCGACCCCCTCGCCGGAGTTGCTCATCACCCTGACGGGCCGGCACAACGCCGGACTGAGCCTCGGGCGGCTCGGCCGGTGGACCGAGGCGGGCGAGGTGCACCGCGCGGTCGCCGCCGAACGCGAGCACGTCCTCGGCCCCGACCACCCCGACACCCTCGCCAGCCGCTACGAGGTCGGCTTCACCCTCAGCCGCACCGGACGCGCCGCCGAAGCGCTGCGCGAGTACGCGCGGGTCGCCCAGGGCAGGGAGCGGGTGCTCGGCCCCGACCATCCCGACACCCTGGCCGCACGCCAGGAAATGGCGTACGTGCTGGGCCAGTTGGGCCGCCACTTCGAGGCGCACCAGGCGTACATCGAGGTGCTCGCCGCCCGGGAGCGCGCCATGGGCCCCGACCATCCCGACACCCTGCGCTGCCGCCACAACCTCGCCTTCAACCTGAGCAGGCTGGGCCGCCTGGAGGACTCGTACCGCATGGCGAGCGAGGTCGCCGCCGCGCGGACCCGGGTGCTCGGTGCGAACCACCCCGACACGCTCGTGACACGGTACGAAGTCGCCTACGCGCTGGGTCAGTTGGGGCACTGGCCCGAGGCGTTGGGGACCTACCGGGAAGTGGCCGAGGCGCGGGCCCAGGCCCTCGGCCCCGACCACCCGGACACCCTCTCCGCCCGCTACGAGGTCGGCATCAGCCTCGGCCGGCTCGGCCGCAGCGCGCAGGCCCTGGAGCTGTACCGGGACCTGATCGACGACCGCACCCGGGTGCACGGCCCCGCCCACCCCGAGACCCTGCGCGCCCGGCACGGTCTCGGCGTCAACCTGGGCCGGATGGGGCGCTGGGAGGAGGCGCTCGCCGAGTCCCGCGACGTGTGGGCGATCCGCGAGCGCGTCCTTGGCCCCGACCACCCGGACACCCTCGTCAGCCGCCGCGAGGTCGCGGTCGGCCTCGGCTGGCTGGGCCGCTGGTCCGACGCCCTCACCGAGTACCGGGGCGTCGCCACCGCCCGCGAACGCGTCCTCGGCCCCGACCACCCCGACGCCCTGGCCAGCCGCAACGACGAGGCACACTGCCTGGAGCAACTGGGCCGGGGCCAAGAAGCGGTGGAGTTGTACCGGAGGGTGGCGGCGTTACGCCAGCAGCGGGCCGCACGGGGAGGCTGAGGGGCTCTCGTGCAGGGTTGTGCTCGCCCTGTTCGAGGGGCGGCACCGGCCATACGGCGGACGGCTCCCGGGCGGCCCCGCCCGCGCCGTGGCGCAGGGGTGGGCGCCCGCGCCCCGGCCGGATGCCCACCGGGTGCCGCGTACCTCTGGCCGTTCTAGATCATCGCGTGCTACGAAGAACCATGCCTGCACACGAGGGATACGACGTCGTGATCGTCGGCGGGGGCCACAACGGTCTCGTCGCCGCCGCCTACCTGGCCCGGGCCGGCCGGTCCGTGCTGGTGCTCGAGCGCCTGGGGAGCACCGGCGGCGCCGCCGTGTCCACCCGGCCGTTCGCCGGAGTCGACGCGCGGCTGTCGCGCTACTCCTACCTGGTCAGCCTGCTGCCCCGGAAGATCGTGCGGGATCTGAGCCTCGACTTCCGTGTGCGTGGCCGCACCGTGTCCTCGTACACGCCGGTCGAACGCGACGGCCGGCCCACCGGCCTGCTCGTCGGCGGTGGCGAGCGCCGCACCCGCGAGGCCTTCGCGCGTCTGACCGGCTCGGACCGTGAGTACGAGGCCTGGCAGCGCTTCTACGGCATGACCGGCCATGTCGCCCAGCAGGTCTTCCCGACGCTCACCGAACCGCTCCCCACCCGCGAGGAACTCCGCGCCCGCATCGACGACGAGGAGGCCTGGCGGGTCCTCTTCGAGGAGCCGGTCGGTGTCGCCGTGGAGGAGAACTTCGCCGACGACCTCGTACGCGGTGTCGTCCTCACCGACGCGCTCATCGGGACCTTCGCGGACGCCCACGACCCGTCCCTGCGCCAGAACCGCTGCTTCCTGTACCACGTGATCGGCGGCGGCACCGGAGCCTGGGACGTGCCGGTCGGCGGCATGGGCGCCCTCACCGACGCGATCGCCGCGGCGGCGCGCGCCGCGGGCGCGGTGATCGTCACCGGCCACGAGGCGGTGCGCATCGAGACCGACGGGCGGGCCGCCGAGGTCACCTACCGCACCGCGGACGGCGAGGGCGTCGTTCCGGCCCGGCACGTCCTCGTGAACGCCTCGCCGCAGGAACTCGCGCACCTCACCGGCGACGAACCGCCCACCCCCGCAGAGGGCGCCCAGCTGAAAGTCAACATGCTGCTCAAGCGGCTGCCGAGGCTGCGCGACACCTCCGTCGACCCGCGCGAGGCGTTCGCCGGCACCTTCCACATCGCCGAGGGCTACGAGCAGTTGGCGACCGCCCACGCGCAGGCCGCGTCCGGCGAGCTGCCCACCGCGCCGCCCTCCGAGATCTACTGCCACTCCCTCACCGACCCGAGCATCCTCGGCCAGGACCTGGTCGAGCAGGGCTATCAGACCCTCACCCTCTTCGGCCTCCACACGCCCGCCCGGCTGTTCGAGCGGGACAACGACGCCGTACGGGCGGAGCTGCTGAAGTCGACGCTGGCGCAGCTGGAGGCGCACCTCGCCGAACCGCTCGCCGACTGCCTGGCCACCGACGCGGACGGCCGCCCCTGCATCGAGGCGAAGACCCCGCTCGACCTGGAGCGTGACCTGCGGCTGCCCGGCGGCAACATTTTCCACCGCGACCTCGCCTTCCCGTACGCCCAGGAGGGCACGGGCCGCTGGGGCGTCGAGACCCGGCACGCGAACGTCCTGCTGTGCGGGGCGGGCGCGGTGCGCGGCGGGGGCGTGAGCGGAGTGCCCGGGCACAACGCGGCCATGGCCGTACTGGAGGGCGGGGACGACTAGGGCCTGTCCGGCGGATCAGGTCGCAGGAAACGGGCGGTGCCTCATCGACGCCGGTGAGCGGGGCTTGGCCCGGAACTCCGCCGAAGGACTGGCCAGAAATCTGACGGAGCATCAGAAAAGGCCTTCCCTCGTCCGGAGTACTGCGGCATTCTGCGGCCATGCAGACGGAGCTGAGCAAGAGACTGGGAGTCGAGCACGCCATTTTCGGCTTCACGCCGTTTCCCGCCGTCGCCGCGGCCATCAGTCGCGTGGGCGGGTTCGGTGTGCTCGGCGCGGTCCGCTACACCGCCCCCGACGACCTCAAACGCGACCTCGACTGGATCGAGGCGAACGTTGACGGCAGACCGTACGGCCTGGACGTCGTCATGCCCGCGAAGAAGGTCGAGGGGGTGACGGAGGCCGACGTCGAGGCGATGATCCCCGAGGGGCACCGACGGTACGTCACGGACACCCTCGCCAAGTACGGCGTGCCCGAACTCGCCGAGGGCGAGGCGTCCGGCTGGCGCATCACCGGCTGGATGGAACAGGTCGCCCGCACCCAGCTCGACGTCGCCTTCGCGTACCCGATCAAACTGCTCGCCAACGCGCTGGGCTCACCGCCCGCCGACGTCGTCGCCCGCGCCCATGAGCGCGGGGTGCTCGTCGCGGCCCTCGCGGGCAGCGCCCGGCACGCGCGCAAACACGCCGAGGCGGGCATCGACGTCGTCGTCGCGCAGGGCTACGAGGCGGGCGGCCACACCGGCGAGATCGCCTCGATGGTGCTCACCCCCGAAGTCGTCGACGCCGTCGACCCGCTGCCCGTACTGGCGGCCGGCGGCATCGGCAGCGGACAGCAGGTGGCCGCCGCCCTCAGCCTCGGGGCCCAGGGCGTGTGGCTCGGCTCCCTGTGGCTGACCGTCACGGAAGCCGACATGCACTCGCCCGCCGTGACCCGCAAGCTGCTCGCCGCCGGGTCCGGCGACACCGTCCGCTCGCGCGCGCTGACCGGCAAGCCCGCCCGCCAGCTGCGCACCGAGTGGACCGACGCCTGGGACGACCCGAACGGCCCCGGCACGCTCCCCATGCCGCTCCAGGGGCTGCTGGTGGCCGAGGCGGTCTCCCGGATCCAGAAGTACGAGGTGGAACCGCTGCTCGGGACACCGGTCGGGCAGATCGTCGGCCGGATGAACAGCGAGCGCACTGTCCAGGCCGTCTTCGACGACCTGACGAGCGGCTTCGAGCGAGCCGTCGACCGCGTCAACCGGATCGCGGGAAGGGGCGAACAGTCATGAGCACCTCACCCAACGGCTTCTGGGCCCAGGCCACCGCCGACCCCCGGCGGACGGTCCTCGTCACCCCGGACGGGGACGAGTGGACCGCCGGCCGGCTGCACGCCGCGGCCAACCAACTCGTCCACGGTCTGCGCGCCGCGGGACTCGATCGCGGCGACGCCTTCGCGGTCGTCCTGCCCAACGGCGTCGAGTTCTTCGTCGCCTACCTCGCCGCCTCCCAGGCGGGCCTCTACCTGGTGCCGGTCAACCATCACCTCGTCGGCCCCGAGATCGCCTGGATCGTCTCCGACTCGGGCGCCAAGGTGCTGATCGCCCACGAACGGTTCGCCGACGCCGCCCGCCACGCCGCCGACGAGGCGAGACTTCCGGCGGCGCAGCGGTACGCGGTGGGCACGGTGAAGGGCTTCCGGCCGTACGCCGAACTTCTCGACGGACAGCCCGACTCGGCGCCCGACGACCGCACCCTCGGCTGGGTCATGAACTACACCTCGGGCACCACGGGCCGCCCCCGCGGCATCCGGCGCCCGCTGCCCGGCAAGCTCCCCGAGGAGTCGTACCTCGGCGGCTTCCTCGGCATCTTCGACATCAGGCCGTACGACGACAACGTGCACCTGGTCTGCTCGCCGCTGTACCACACCGCGGTACTCCAGTTCGCGGGTGCTTCCCTGCACATCGGTCACCGTCTGGTGCTGATGGACAAGTGGACGCCCGAGGAGATGCTCCGCGTCATTGACGCCCACGCCTGCACCCACACCCACATGGTCCCGACCCAGTTCCACCGGCTGCTGGCACTCCCCGACGAGGTGAAGGCGCGCTACGACGTCTCCTCCATGCGGCACGCCATCCACGGCGCCGCCCCGTGCCCGGACCATGTGAAACGGGCCATGATCGAGTGGTGGGGCCACAGCGTCGAGGAGTACTACGCGGCCAGCGAGGGCGGCGGCGCCTTCGCGACCACCGAGGACTGGCTGAAGAAACCCGGCACGGTCGGCAAGGCCTGGCCGATCAGCGAACTCGCGGTCTTCGACGACGACGGCAACCGGCTGCCGCCCGGTGAACTCGGCACCGTCTACATGAAGATGAGCACCGGCGGATTCTCGTACCACAAGGACGAGAGCAAGACGAAGAAGAACCGCATCGGCGACTTCTTCACCGTCGGTGACCTGGGCTGTCTCGACGAGGACGGCTATCTCTTCCTCCGCGACCGCAAGATCGACATGATCATCTCGGGTGGGGTCAACATCTACCCGGCCGAGATCGAGGCCGCGCTGCTCTCCCACCCCGCCATCGCCGACGCGGCCGCCTTCGGTATCCCGCACGACGACTGGGGCGAGGAGGTCAAGGCCGTCGTCGAGCCCGCCCCGGGCCACGAGCCCGGCTCGGCCCTCGCCGCCGACATCCTCCGCCACTGCGAGCGCCTGCTCGCCGGGTACAAGCGCCCCAAGAGCGTCGACTTCATCGAGTCGATGCCGCGCGACCCGAACGGGAAGCTGTACAAGCGCCGGCTGCGGGATCCCTACTGGGAGGGCCGTACGCGAGCGGTGTGACATCGGAGCGGGGTGTGACCGGGGTGGGCCCCGCCCGCGCGGGCAGGGACCCCCGCTGCCGTCAGCCTTGCTCGCCCACGCGGATCACCCGCAGCCCGGGCGAGGACGCGATGTCCTTCTCGCAGAACCGGGAGGTGACCCACTTCCCCTCGGAGAACAGCCGTGTCTGGTCGCTGAAGTGCGGCGAGTTCGGGTTCGACGACTGGGAGTAGGTCAGCAGCGTACGGGCGACCGGGCAGCGGCCGCCGTCCCACCCGACGGCCTGGATGTACGAGGACCCCGTGGTGACCTCGGTGGAGCCGCCCGCAGCTCGCTCACCGCGTCGGCGAGCGTCGTGGCCAGGCCGGGCGCTGCGGTGTTGAGCGTGTTCGGCGTGTGGACGGGGTTGCCGCCGAGAACGGGACCTTCCAGAGCTGCGCGGCCGCGGTCGCGGCGGTCGGTCGCCGCCAGATCCGGTCGAAGAGCAGCGGGCCCCTGCTGCCGGTCTTCATCTGATCCCTCCGTGGATACTCCGTCCTTCCGGGCGGAGAGGAATCGGACTCCTGCGGAGCAGGGCAGGGAACGACGATTCGCCGCCAGGGCGGATCGTCGTTCACGGCCAACTACCCGCAGATTGCTGCTAGTTGATGTGATAGTTCGTGAGTTGTGAGCACTCACGTGAAGCGGGCGCTCAAGTACCGCTTCCGTCCGACGGATGCGTGCGGAAGGTCTACAACATGGGGCTCGCCGCCCGTACCCAGGCGTGGGTGACCCGTCAGGAGCGGGTCAACTACCACCAGACGTCGGCGATGCTGACGGCGTGGAAGAAGACCGAGGAACTGGCCTATCTCAACGAGGTGTCCTCGGTCCCCCTCCAGCAGACGCTGCGGCACCTGCAGACAGGTTCACCCATTTCTTCGGCAGGCGGGCGAAGTACCCCCGTTTCAAGTCGCGGAAGTCTCCCTGCTGTGCGAGGACCCGTCCGTGCAGCCGCTCCCGGCCACCGGTCAGGCCGTCGGTGTCGATGTCGGCCTGGACCACCTGCTGACCCTCTCGACCGGAGAGAAGATCACCAACCCCCGGCACGAGCGCCGTGACCGTGCCGCTCTGGCCAAGGCACAGCGCCGTCTGGCGAAGAAGGAGAAGGGCTCGGCGAACGCCGCTGAACGTCCACACCTGGACGTGCGACTGCGGCACGACCCACGGGTTCAGCGCGAGCACGCCGTGCGTCAGCGCGGATCGCTCCGAAGCAACGAAGAGCGATCGCGCCTGCGGGCTTCAAGTGCGGACATTCCAAAGGCCAGCCCACCTGCGATGAACCAGGGGTTCCAGAGCGCCAGGGTCCAAAACCGTTGCCCCGCACTCACGCTGGTATCCAGGTGCGTCACGTCTGTCAGCAGCAAGAACTCAACGACCATGCCTCTCGTCAGCAGGATGCAGCTGACCCCCCAACCCAAATACCTCAGGATGCGCCTCGCCGGCTTGGAAAGGGGACGTGGTTGAGCGAGCAGCCATGCCAGCAAGGCGCCGACCAGGCAGAGAGCCCCCACGCCCCACAAACCCACCAGCACGAACCAGAACGGGCGTGCGTCGGCGAGCTGCCGTCCGGCGGACACGCTCAACCCCACATCGCCGCCGACGGCCCAGTAGAAGTGTGATCCGGCAAAGATCACCGCCCACACACACGCGACGTACCCCCACCGCAAGGCTGATTCCGTCCTCAGCGACACACGCCCCACCCCTCATCGACTTCGGCTCATTCTCCCTGCTACTGCGATTCACGAGACTTCAGGACCCAAGCCATGACGTGGGGACGGCCGCACGAGTTTTGCGAGTGTGACCTTGAAGTGGGCCCGTGCGGCCTTGTCCCATCCTGTCTTCACCGGGATCTCTTCACCGACCGGGTCGTGGTCACCCTGGTCTATCTGCGGCTTCAGCTTCCGCACGCCGCCCTCGCCGAGCTGTACGGCATGGAGCGCTCCACCATCACGCGAGCGATCGGGGAGATCCGCTCCCTGCTGGCCCAGCGAGGCTCCGCTGTCCCTGACCACCCTGGCATCCGGCTGCGCACCCTGGCGGACGTGTTCGCCTACGCTGAGGCTGAGGCTGAGGCTGAGGCTGAGGCTGGGGCTGAGGCTGAGGCTGAGGCTGAGGCTGAGGCCGCGACCTTACGGATCGACGGCACCGAGACCCAGGTCCGGCGACCACAAGTCCACCGTCGGGGACGGAGGGCCTTCATCTCCGGGAAGAAGAAGCAGAACACCATCAAGACCACCTCGATCAGCGACGGGCAGGGCCGCACCCTGTGGTCCGGAGCCGACCGGCCCGGCCGAGGCGGTGAGCAGTGCGACGGCCAGGACGGCGAACCGTCCGGGGCGGATGCGCATCGCGCCTCCCGACATCATCGAGGGAAGGGGCGATTGAGCGTAACAACGGCCACAGACGTGTGACCTGGTGTCAGTACGTTCCACGGCGGGGTTGATCCTCTTCGCGCCAAGAGCGCGGGACGCTTGACCGCGCTCGCGGGCCGGAACGAGGATCGCGGCAGAGCAGCCGGACGAAGGAGCAGGTCATGACGGCGGGTCAGAACTCCACGGTGGCGGCGGGACGGAGCGTCACGGTCGACGGGGTGCTGCGGCGCAGCGCCCGGCGGACCCCCGAACGCGTCGCGGTCCACTACCGCGACCGGTCCTGGACCTACGCCGAACTCGACGAGGCCGTCTCCCGCGCCGCCCAGGTGCTGCGCGCCTCAGGACTGGCACCGGGCGACCGTGTCGGTGCCTACGGCCACAACTCGGACGCGTACCTGATCGGCTTCCTCGCGTGTGCGCGCGGCGGGCTGGTGCACGTGCCGGTCAACCAGAACCTGACCGGTGACGACCTCGCGTACATCGTCGGACAGGCGGGCTGCGGGCTGGTCCTGGCCGACCCGGACCTGGCCGGGAACCTCCCCGGGGGAACCCGCGTTCTCGCCCTGCGCGACAGCGACGACTCGCTGCTCGCGCGGCTCGACACGACCACGCCGTACGACGGTCCGGAGCCCCGCGGCGAGGACCTGACGCAGCTCCTCTACACCTCGGGCACCACCGCGCTGCCCAAGGGCGCCATGCTGACCCACCGTGCGCTGGTGCACGAGTACCTCAGTGCGATCACCGCCCTCGACCTGCAGGCCGGCGATCTGCCCGTGCACTCGTTGCCTCTCTACCACTCGGCGCAGATGCATGTGTTCCTGCTGCCCTATCTCGCGGTCGGCGCCGTGAACGTCATCCTCGACGCGCCCGACGCCGAGCAGATCCTCGACCTGGTCGAGGCCGGTCACGCGGACAGCCTGTTCGCGCCGCCCACCGTCTGGATCGGACTGTCCAACCGCCCCGACTTCGCCACCCGAGACCTGAGCGGACTGCGCAAGGCGTACTACGGGGCGTCGATCATGCCGGTGCCGGTTCTGGAACGGCTGCGGGAGCGGCTGCCGAAGCTGGCGTTCTACAACTGCTTCGGCCAGAGCGAGATCGGACCGCTGGCCATGGTCCTCGGACCCCACGAGCACAAGGGACGGATGGACTCCTGCGGGCGGCCGGTGCTGTTCGTCGAGGCGCGGGTCGTCGACGGGTCCGGCAAGGACGTGCCCGACGGGGAGCGGGGCGAAATCGTCTACCGCTCACCGCAGTTGTGCGAGGGCTACTGGGACAAGCCGGAGGAGACCGCGGAGGCCTTCCGCGACGGCTGGTTCCACTCCGGGGACCTCGCCGTGTGCGACGAGGAGGGCTACTTCACCGTCGTCGACCGGGTGAAGGACGTCATCAACTCCGGTGGCGTACTGGTCGCCTCACGCCAGGTCGAGGACGCGCTCTACACCCATGACGCGGTCGCCGAGGTGGCTGTGATCGGGCTCCCCGACGAGCGGTGGATCGAGGCGGTCACAGCGGTCGTCGTCGCCCGCACCGAGGTCACCGAGGCCGAACTCCTCGCCCACGCACGCGAGAAGCTCGCCGCCTTCAAGGCGCCCAAGCAGGTCCTCTTCGTGGACGAACTGCCACGCAACGCCAGTGGAAAGATTCTCAAACGCGAGCTGAGGGACCGCTTCACGGACGCACGGGCCGAAACCGTCCAGGGGTAGAGCGCCCTGGCGGAGACGGCCGACGACCTTCGCCGACCGTCACCGGTCACCCCGGGACGGGCCGGCGTGGGCGCTCTGCTCAACCTGGGCTTCCACGGACTGCTGTCCCTCGCGGGGGTGCCTTCGGCTGCGGGGCGAGCTACACCGCGCGGTACGGGCGCCCGTAGCGGCGCAGCCACCAGCGCCCTCATTCCACAGCGGCCAAGGCTGAGCCTGGCGGCAACTTCTGACCCTCTTTGCTCGCTGTGACCATGCAGGCCACGAACCGGAAGTCGTCGTTCCAGGTCTCCTCCTCGTGGACCCAGCCCGACAGGTCACGGGTGGGGTCCTTGTAGGACCCGTACTGCTTGACGCACAGGTCGTACATCGCATCCCAGGAGCCGAACTTCATGCTCTGGGGCGCCTTGACGTAGCCCAGAACCTGCTCCGCGTGTGGTTGGTTGCAGTCCGCAAGGAGGCGGGCGTAGTTGTTTTCTCCCAGTTTCCTGGTGTTGAAGCAGTCGCCGATCGAGCTGTTTTCGACGAAGATCTGGTCGCCGTGTTTCCGGTAGCCAGCCACCGGGCCGTAGAGGCTGACGGTCTTGCCGAAGAGCAGGCAAGGGGTGTTCCGCACGCCGTTGTCCCACCCGGGACCGCTGGGCGCCAGCGCGAAGGACTGGACGTCGGTCAAGGTTTGACCTGAGGAGTACGTCATGCAGCACCGGACACTCGGCGGCCAGGGCCTGGAGGTCTCGGCGATCGGCTACGGCTCGATGGGCCTGACGATGGCCTACGGCCCCGGCGACGAGCAGGAAGGCGTCGCAGCCATCCAGCGCGCCCACGACCTGGGCGTCACCTTCTTCGACACCGCCGAGCTCTACGGCTGGGGCACCGGCTCCAACGAGATCATGGTCGGCAAGGCGGTCAAGGACTTCCGCGACGAGGTGGTCCTGGCCACCAAGTTCGGCTTCGACCTGTCCAACCTGTCCGAGGGATTCGGCCTCGACAGCCGCCCCGACAACATCCGCAAGGTCACCGACAACAGCCTGCGCTCCCTCGGCACCGACCACATCGACGTCCTCTACCAGCACCGCGTCGACCCTGACGTGCCCCTCGAGGACGTCGCCGGCACCGTCAAGGAACTCATCGACGCGGGCAAGGTGAAGTACTTCGGCCTGAGCGAGGCCGGACCGGAGACCATCCGTCGCGCGCACGCGGTGCAGCCGGTCTCCGTCCTGCAGACCGAGTACTCCCTGTTCGAGCGGGACGTCGAGCAGCTCTTCCCGGTCCTCGACGAACTCGGCATCGGCTTCGTCGCCTACTCCCCACTGGGCTGCGGCTTCATCACCGGCACCGCCAAGCCCGCCGGAGAATACGACGCCACAGACATGCGCAACTCCGACCCGCGCTGGGCTCCCGGCAACTTCGAGAAGAACGTCGAGGCCGTCAACCGGCACGCCGACCTCTCCACGGCCAAGGGCATCACCGTCTCCCAACTGGCCCTGGCCTGGCTGCTCACCCGCGGCGAGCACGTCGTGCCCATCCCCGGCACCCGCAGCCCCAGGCGCATCGAGGAGAACACCGGCGCCGCCAACGTCACCCTGACCGAGGCCGAACTCGCCGCGATCGACGAGATCCTGCCCCACGGCGGCTTCGGCGCGCGTTATGCCGAGGGTCACGTGCCCACCTGGATCTGGCCTCGCCCGGGGGCTAAAACCGCCCCTTAGGACTCCGCCGGGCCCCTTGTCCGGAGGGTCCCGGCCGCACCTGACACCGGGCGTCCACCTGAAGATCCAAACGAAAGCTCCTAGCCCGGACACCGGGCAGCCCGAAACCCTGTCCATAAGTTGACCTCGTACCACGAGTGCGGTGCGGCCCCCTCGACAGCGTCGGTACCAGCTCACCAGACGGCGACGAGTGGAGACGGATACGCGGCGCGCGACGTGCTGGCACACGGCGGCTGCTCCGCACTGCTGACAAGTCGCCAAGCCCAACAGCCTGGTCAAGTGGTGGAAGACTGTGCGCTCGGCCGGGGTGGCATTCCCACAGAACTGCGCGCTGACTTGACGGCCGCACTTGACACCAGCGAAGGAGTGCTCAGGCGCACGCTAGTTACCGCATCCGTCGCACCCTAGTACTCCAGCACCGTTTCGCTATCCGGCCTGGTCAGAGGCGTCGTCCGGAGTGTGTGGGAGCCCCGGCGGTGGGGCCGGGGCCGGGTGCAAGGACGACGGACGGGCGTCAGCGGACGTCGACGTAGTCGCCGATCGACGCGCTGTTGAGGTACGGGCTGGTGGCCGTGTAGTGGGAGCTCCAGGTGCCGTCCTGTGTGGCGGTGAAATGGACGGTGAACCTGCCGCCGGAAATGGTCGTCACCGTCGCCCTGTAGACGGGGGTCCTTGCGCCGTAGGCGCGGAAGTAGACGCTCACGCGCTGCCCGGACAGGCCGGTCCACGTCGAGCCGTTCAGGCGCTGCAGCACTCCGGTGACGGTGATGGTCCGCCCCTTGCGCACGGGCTCCGGCGAGGCGTCGAAGCCGGTGATGCGGGTGGCCGCACGGGTCAGGTGCACCACTGGGGTGGTGACCGCGGTGGCGTCCGCGCTGCCCGGGTAGAACAGGCGCAGGTAGCCGCTGGGGCGGCTCATGGTGTGCCAGGTGTTGAAGGCGCCGGTGGCGTCGGGGGCGACCGTCGCCACGGTCGTCCATCCGGTACGGCCGTCAGTCGACTGCTGGAGCTGGACACGCCCGCTGGGGACGGGTCCCGGGGCGGCGCCGAGGCGGCCGGCGACCTTGACGGCGCCGCTCCCGGCGAAGGTGTGGTCAGTCCAGACGAGCGCGGACGAGTAGAGGCGGTGGAGGTCGGCCTGCGCGCTGCCCTGCTGGAGGTAGCCGAAGCCCCCGACGCCGGCTGTCCAGTTGGTGTCGCCGGTGACCTTGGCGAGGGTCTCGCTGAACCTGCCGCCGGCGCCGAGCTCGTAGGCGTGGACGCCGTTGGGGCCATCCAGGAGGACCTCGGTGTCCGGGTTGCCGGCGGGGAGCGGCGTCCAGGCGCCCGTCGTGCTGCTCAGGTACTGGGCGGTTCCGCCGACCGTGTAAGAACTGCCGTACACGGCGGTGGCCTTGGCCTTGTCGAAGACGATCCTGGTCGGGCTGGGCGCCTTGGTGACGGTCACCGGGACTGTGTTGACGGTCTGCGAATCCTGCTGCACCGCGTACACATACACCCCGCTGAAGACGGGACCGGTGGCCGTGAAGCTGCCGTCGGCCTGGACATCGGCCGCGACCTCGTACGGGCCCGAGCCGCGCCTTCCCGCGAGGTAGACCTTGCTCTCGGTCCAGCCGGGGGTGGTGAGGCCGGTGGCCGGGTCGAACGTGGAGACCGTCCCGGTGGCGGTGACCTTCTGGTGGTCGAAGTCCACGGTGGTGCGGTCCAGCGAGGTGTCGGCGAAGACCGGCAGGTCCTCATAGCGGAGCTGGCCCTGGCCGAGGTAGACCGGGTGGTCGTCATCGGTGTCGGCGAGGTCGACGGTCGCGTCGTAGACGCCGTGAGCGCCGAGCTGCAGGCGCTCGGAGCTGCGCCAGGTGCCGTCCTGTGCCGAACCGGAGACGAGGCTGAAGCCGGTGACGGTGGTCGTCGGCCGGTCGCCGGAGACGCGCAGGGTGAGCTGTGCGGCGATGGAGGTGGGGTCGATCGCGGAGTCGGAGACGGCGTGGAACTCTAGGTAGCCGACGTCGTCCGGGTCGCCGCCGAGTGCGGATATGACGGGCCGTACGGGGTCGGCGGCGCCGGATGTTTCGGCCAGCGCCGGGCTCGCGGCGACGAGGCTCGCCAGGCCGGCGACGAGAGCGATTGGTGCGATGAGAGGTCGACGCACGATGACTCCGAGAGTGGGCGGATAGCCGGAGAGGGATGCAGGTGGAGCGGCGGCGCAGGGGAGAAGCGAGGGGAGTAGGCGGAAGCACAAGGGTGCGGAGGGAAAGCGACGCAGCTTAACCTGTGGTCGCGGGTGTCGACACGCGGGCCTCGGGCACGGGGGCTGATCCCAAACTGCGATCGTCGTGCTGATTGGTACTCCAGCAACGGTTCGCTGTCTGGCCTGGTCAGAGGCGTCGTCCGAAGTGTAGTTGGTTGATGGTACGTCAGGGCGGTCTTGTCGGACCGCCCCTCCAGCGAGTGGATCGAGAACTGGCCGAACCCCGGCCTGGGCAGTCTCCCCGCGTGATCGACTTTCCGGACCACGCAGCTCGTCGATGGTCACTGCAGTCCCCGGCGCAAGCACTACGAGAGCATCAACGCGTTCACTCCACTGCTGGCAGGAAACGGTCCCAACAGGAAACGGCCCAGGGGCTCGCCCGCCCGCGACCGGATTCCACCATGGAAGTCGTCGTCCGCCTGACCGCCGAAGCACCCACAGGCGAGAAGAGGTGCGAGCTCCGCGACGAAGTCCGCCGACGCGATCGGAGCGCCGACCAGCCCGCGAAGCGTGCCACGGGACGACCGCGTTGCCGCGAAGGCCCCGGAACGTGTTGATGGCCCCTGCGTACCGGCGCAGCCGCAGCAGCCCCCAGGCCATGCCCGCGCTGCGCGGCTGAGCGCAAGAACTTCGAGGCTAAAAGATGGCAAGACCACCGGATCTATTTTGTGCTGAAAGTGTCCGGAGGTGTGCGCCAGCGTGGGTCCTAAGGGTTGACGTCGTCGCTATAGAGCTTCTAGCTACGGTTCGTAACGCCCTGATTCTGACAGCCCTCGAATGCATCGCCATGGTTCTTTCAAGAACGCACGTGACGCTGCGGTCACGAGCGCGGCACGTGGACGACCTCCAGGCGGCCAAGGCCGCCGACACCCCGCGCACCCTCCGCCTTCACTCGGACCCCGGACCCCGGACCGCAGATCGGACAAGGTCCGAACGCTGCAAGTAGCCACGGTCTCGCTGCTTGCGGCGGGCGTTATCGCGCCTTCCACGGCCACAGCCGAAGAGCAATATTTCTATATTTCCAACCGGAGCACCGACATGGTGGCGGAGGTATTCGCCCACAGCGTTGACGACGAAGCTCGTGTGGTTCTATGGCCGAACTACGGCGGCGACAGTGAGCAGTTCAGGCAGGAATTTACGACCAGCGGCTGGTTTTTGCTGATCGCCAAACATTCCGGCAAGTGTCTGTCGCGCTCGGCCAATGGCGGGAACACAGGATTGGTAGTCCAGTCCACATGCGACAGCAGCCGACTCACCCAGCAGTGGAGACCGCGGCAAGTGTCCAAGACATCAAACGAGTGTTCCGACCCCAACCAGTGCTTCGGTGGTTTCCGCACCGTCCTCGACAACAAGTGGAACCGGTACAAGTGCCTGGACGCGGCTAATGGGAAGGCGCCCGCTGCACCCGCGAAAGGCGCCGCGCTGCAGACATGGCCCTGCATCCGAAAATTCAGCGATTGGAACGTGGTTAACCAAGAATGGGAGCTCGTGAGAACGCAGGACTGGGGAACCGGGCCCACTGTGCATTGAATCAGCCTGACGCGCGGCAGGTGCGGTGGGCATGGTCATGCCTGATTCCCCTCAATCGAGTGACGAGGAGGAGCAAGCATGGAGAAATGCAAATCTTTCCTGCGTCGGAATCTCTGCAGGATGCTCCTTGCCATGGTGCTCGCCGCAGGTGCGGTGGGCCTGACTCCGGCCGCGGGCCAAGCCATCTCCGGAGGCTACACCGACAGTGGCGGCCTGTTCCCCTACGTCGCCAGAATCGTGTACACGCCGACCGGGAGGCTCTGCACAAGCGCCGTCATCCACCCACTGTGGGTGCTTACCGCGGCGCACTGCGTACCGGGAGCCTCACCGAACACCCTGACTGTCCTCATCGGCAACACCCTCCAAGGGGCCGGTGGGCAAAACAGAGGGGTCGACAGGGTCCTCACACAACCCGGCTATGTGGTGGGTGGGCACAACGATGTGGCGCTCCTCCACCTGGACCTGCCTGCCTACGTGCCGCGAGTCCGGTTGGCCAGTCCCGCAGACAGTTATGCGTGGGACGGAGTAGACGACATCGGTTACGCCACGGGTTGGGGTCTTGACGCCGCTGGGGCGACACCCACGCAGCGGCAGTACCGGCGCGTCGACATCAAGCAGCCCACGGTTGACGGCCTCGGCATCCCGATGATCCCGGTCAGCGCCGGACCCTGCGAGGGCGACAGCGGAGGACCGCTTCTTGTGCCTGCTAACGGCGGCGGGTACCTCGAGGTTGGCGTGCTCAAGGCGGGGACGTGCGGCTCCAGTGCCAACTACAGCGAAGTCGGGGAAGGCGGCAACCGGGACTGGATCCGCACTCAGATTCCGGATCTGGACAGGCCGCATATCGGGCTCCCGGCCCACCCGATCTGATCAACGCCGCCGGGACACGATCGTCTACCAGGGCTCCGGGGCGATCCTTTCCCAAGGCGGGCCTGGCCTGGTCCTGTCCCTGGACTGGAGCGGCATGCGCCGGCCCGGCACGACCTGATGGACGGCGGGCCTGACGAGCTGGTCCGGGCCGGGCCCTGCTGAGGATTCTCGTGGAGTGGGCGTCGGGCAAGTGGGAGCCGGAGGTGGCCGATGCCGTCCCCCAGTAACCCGCATCCCAACGCCTCGCCCACCCCCGTGCGGGCGCTTGCACCAACGCAGCCGAGATCGCCGCCGCCTTGGAGGGCGCGCGGCCCTGGTGCTGCCGCTGACGGTGTCGGTGGTGCGGCATTACGCGACGCTGTTGGAGACCCAGATCAAGGCCAACACCAGCGGGCGGCCGGGCCCGAACGTGATCACGGGTGACTACCGCCGCTCGTGGACGCACGAGGTGTACGTGGCCAGTGACGTGGTGTCCGGGATCGTCGGCACCAACAAGCCGCAGGCGCGCCGCCTGGAGTACGGGTTCGTCGGCGCGGACAGTCTGGGCCGCGTCTACGACCAGCCGTCCTACGCGCACGTCGGCCCGGCCGTGCAGACCGTTGGGCCCCTATTCGTTCAGGCCCTGGGCCGGGTCGCCGACGAGGGGTTCGCGTGAGCAGCCTCGCGGAGGACCCGGCGACATGCCGGTGTGGTCCGAACTGGGGCTGCACCAGTACGCGGTCGCGGGTAAACAGGGGCTCGTCGCCGCGGGCAGGGTGGCGGACGTCGAGGAGGAGGGCTAGATGAGTGTGTCGGGGCGCCAGGTGGCGCTCGGAGTGCAGGCCACTTCGAGCGCGTCCGCACGTTGATCGCGGGCCACTTGGTGTCGGGGCCGCGGCCGTCGGTCGCGGTGGCCGCCGCGGGTTTCGTCCGTCCGCCGGTCACGCGGTGACCGGCGCCGGTCACGCGGTGACCGGCGTGGGGCGGCGGTTGCGCCGTAGGCGTCAGCGGGCTGTCTCCGTCGCCACCGAGCGCGCCCACCGGTAGTCCGCCTTGCCGCTGGGCGAGCGCTGGATGGTGTCGGTGATGACGAGCTGGCGGGGGATCTTGTAGCCCGCCAGGTGGCCCCGGCAGTGGGTCTGGATGTCCTCCAGCGAGGGCCTGCCCGCGCCCTCGCGGAGCTGGACGACCGCCGCCACGTGGTTGCCCCACTTCTCGTCCGGCACCCCGGCGACCAGCGCGTCGTACACGTCCGGATGGGACTTCAGGGCCTGCTCGACCTCCTCCGGATAGACCTTCTCGCCACCGGTGTTGATGCACTGGGAGCCGCGGCCGAGGACGGTGACGATGCCCTCCTCGTCGACCGTCGCCATGTCACCGAGCAGCACCCACCGCTCGCCGTCCTTCTGGAAGAAGGTCTCGGCGGTCTTCTTCGGGTCGTTGTAGTAGCCGAGGGGCACATGGCCGCGCTGTGCGACCCGGCCGGGCTCGCCGACGGCGACCGGCTCGTACGTGGCCGGATCCACGACCTGTGTACGGGAGTTGACCCGCAGCCGGAAACCCTTGCCGGCCCCCGAGTCCGCGGTCGCGGTGCCGTTGAAGCCGGACTCCGAGGAGCCGTAGTTGTTGAGCAGCATCACGTTCGGGACCAGTGACTGGAACTGCTCACGCACCGTCTCCGACATGATCGCGCCGGACGAGGACACGCTGAACATCGAGGAGCAGTCCGTGCCCTTCATCGGCCCCCGCAGCGCGTCGATCAGCGGGCGCAGCATCGCGTCGCCGACCAGCGACATGCTGGTGATCTTCTCCTTCTCCACCGTCCGCAGGACCTCCTCGGGCACGAACTTGCGGTGGATCACCACCCGTTGGCCGAAGTTGAACCCGATGAACGCCGTCAGGGTCGAGGTGCCGTGCATCAGCGGGGGAGTGGGGAAGAAGGTGATGCCCTCACCGCCGGCCGCCACCCGCGCGGCGAGCTCCTCCGGCTTCTTGACCGGCTCGCCCGTCGGGGCCCCGCCGCCCAGTCCGGAGAAGAACAGATCCTCCTGACGCCACATCACACCCTTGGGCATGCCGGTGGTGCCGCCGGTGTAGATGATGAACTGGTCGTCCGCCGAGCGCGGTGGGAAACCCCGTTCGGGGGATCCGGCGGCCTCGGCCTCGGCGAAGTCCACGGCGGGCAAGGAGGCACTGCCGGTCGGCGCGCCCCCCACCCGCAGGAGGTGCCGCAGCGCCGAGGCCCGCGGCAGTGCCGCCGCCACCCGGCCGGTGAACTCCGTGTCGAAGACCAGCGCCACCAGATCCGCGTCCCGGTAGAGGTAGACCAACTCCTCTTCCACGTAGCGGTAGTTGACGTTGACGGGCACGATCCGTGCCTTCAGGCATCCCAGCACGGTCTGTACGTACTCGACGCCGTTGTAGAGGTGCAGTCCGAGATGCTCGCCGGGGCGGATGCCGCTGTCGATCAGGTGATGGGCGATGCGATTCGCCGCCGAGTCGAGTTGCGCGTACGTCAGACGGCGCTCGGCGCCGGTGCCCGGATGGTCGATGTACACGAGCGCCTCGCGGCCCGGAACCACGTCGACGACCGACTCGAACAGGTCGGCAAGGTTGTACTCCACCGCTCCTCCTGACGTCGTGCGTCCGGGTCCGCCCCTCGGCTCGACGGCCATCA
The DNA here is from genome assembly GCF_042959425.1 of Streptomyces sp. NPDC007896. Lineage (NCBI taxonomy): Bacteria > Bacillati > Actinomycetota > Actinomycetes > Kitasatosporales > Streptomycetaceae > Streptomyces > Streptomyces sp. NPDC007896. The sequence goes on from NZ_JBIBKX010000017.1 coordinate 187,436, forward strand.
GAGCAAAGCCCGCCACAAGTGGGAAGGGCTCGCGCAGAAGAAATCTGACTGTCTGTCAGAAAACTCTTGTACTGGTCCCGCGCCTACTGCAACCTGTTCTCGTTCCAGAGAGCCTGTCTGACGGGAGGACGGCAATGGGTGGTACGGAACACCTCACCGTGCAGCGCGAAGGCGCCACACTGGTGCTCACGCTCAACAGGCCGGAGGCCAAGAACGCGCTCTCGCTGCCGATGCTCGTCGGTCTGTACGACGGCTGGATCGAGGCCGACGAGGACGACGCGATCCGCTCGATCGTGCTCACCGGTGCGGGGGACGCGTTCTGCGCCGGTATGGACCTCAAGGCGCTGGCGGGGCGGGGCATGGAGGGCCAGCAGTACCGGGACCGGCTGAAGGCCGACCCCGATCTGCACTGGAAGGCGATGCTGCGCCACCACCGCCCCCGCAAACCGGTGATCGCCGCCGTCGAAGGCCACTGTGTCGCGGGCGGTACCGAGATCCTCCAGGGCACCGACATCCGGGTCGCGGGCGAGTCGGCGACCTTCGGGCTCTTCGAGGTCAAGCGCGGCCTGTTCCCGATCGGCGGCTCCACGGTCCGTCTGCAACGCCAGATCCCACGCACGCACGCCCTGGAGATGCTCCTCACGGGGCGTCCGTACTCGGCCCGGGAGGCCGCCGGGATCGGCCTGGTCGGACACGTCGTGCCCGACGGGACGGCGCGGCAGAAGGCCCTCGAGATCGCCGAACAGATCAACGCCTGCGGTCCGCTGGCCGTCGAGGCGGTCAAGGCGTCCGTGTACGAGACCGCCGAGATGACGGAGACGGAGGGCCTCGCGGCCGAGCTGACCCGCGGCTGGCCGATCTTCGACACCGCCGACGCGAAGGAAGGCTCCCGAGCCTTCACCGAGAAGCGCCCACCCGTCTATCGGCGCGCGTGACGTCCGGGGTCGTGGCGGTGCGCGGGGCCGGAACGGGCGTGACGGCGGCCTTCTGTGGCCGGGAGGGGAGACCCGAGGGCCCGGGTTCTGCCTTCGGGGGCGTGCTCGATCCTCTCCTTCCCCCCGACGGAGTCACCACGTGCTGAATCCTTCCCCTCCCCCCGACGGAGTCGTGACGCGCACGATCCCCCTCCCCTAAGGAGACAACCGGGATGCCCGAAGTCCTCAAAGCCCCCCTCGTCGTCGAGTTCCCCTTCACCCGTTCGCTCGGCCCCGTCCAGAGCGCGTTTCTCACCGGGCTGCGTGAGTGTGTCGTCCTTGGTGTGAAGACCGCCGACGGCCGGACGCTCGTCCCGCCCGTCGAGTACGACCCCGTCACCGCGGAGGACCTGGGCGAGCTCGTCGAGGTCGCCCCCACCGGCACCGTCACCACCTGGGCCTGGAACCACGAACCCCGTCGGGGCCAGCCCCTCGACACCCCCTTCGCCTGGGTCCTGGTCCGGCTCGACGGCGCCGACACCGCCCTCCTGCACGCCCTGGACGCACCGGGCCCCGACGCCGTACGTACCGGTATGCGCGTGCGTGTCCGCTGGGCGGCGCAGCGCGCCGGCGCCATCACCGACATCGCCTGTTTCGAGCCGTACGACGGAGACCGCCCGGAGATCGCGGGTCACGACGGGCGTTTCGACGACATGGTCACCGGTATCGTCGCCCCCGCGCGCCTCGACTACGTCTACTCGCCCGGCCGCGCCCAGTCCGCGTATATCGCCAGCCTCTCCTCGCGGCGCACCGTGGGCGAGCGCTGCCCGTCCTGCCACAAGGTGTACGTCCCGCCGAGGGGCGCCTGCCCCACCTGCGGTGTCGTGACGTCGGAGCAGGTGGAGGTGGGCCCGCGCGGCACCGTGACCACGTACTGCATCGTCAACATCAAGGCCAGGAACCTCGACATCGAAGTGCCGTACGTCTACGCGCACATCGCCCTCGACGGCGCCGACCTCGCGCTGCACGGCCGGATCGGCGGCATCCCCTACGACCAGGTGCGCATGGGGCTGCGGGTGGAGCCGGTGTGGACGGACGGCGGCCGGCATCCCGACCACTACCGGCCCACCGGCGAACCGGACGCCGAGTACGACACGTACAAGGAGCTGTTGTAGATGCCGCCCATCAGGGACATCGCCGTCGTCGCCTTCGCGCAGAGCGACCATCTGCGCACCACCGACGAGCTCTCCGAGGTGGAGATGCTCATCCCGGTCCTGCACGCCGTCCTCGACCAGACCGGGCTGAAGACCAGCGACATCGGTTTCACCTGCTCCGGTTCGACCGACTACCTCGCGGGCCGCGCCTTCTCCTTCACCATGGCCCTCGACGGGGTGGGCGCCTGGCCGCCGATCTCCGAGTCGCACGTGGAGATGGACGGGGCCTGGGCCCTGTACGAGGCGTGGACGAAACTGCTCACCGGGGACGCCGACACCGCGCTGGTGTACGGATACGGGAAGTCGTCACCCGGATCCGTACGGGACGTGCTGACCCGTCAGCTCGACCCGTACTACGTCGCGCCCTTGTGGCCCGACTCCGTAGCCCTCGCGGCCCTTCAGGCGCAGGCGCTCATCGACGCGGGTGAGACCGACGAGCCCGCGCTCGCGGGGGTGGCGTCCCGCAGCCGCGCTTCGGCCGTCACCAACTCCCATGCGCAGCTTCGGGGTTCGGTGGCCCAGGGTGAGTACCTCGTACGGCCCCTGCGCGTCGGCGACTGTCCGCCCGTCGGCGACGGTGCCGCCGCCGTGATCCTCGCGGCGGGGGAGCGGGCCCGCGAGCTGTGCGAGCGGCCCGCCTGGATCCGGGGCATCGACCACCGCATCGAGGCGCACGGCCTCGGGGTGCGCGACCTGACTCACTCGCCGTCGACCCGCCTCGCCGCCGAGCGGGCCGGAGCCTTCGAACGGCCCGTCGATACGGCCGAGTTGCACGCGCCGTTCACCTCCCAGGAGGTGGTCCTGCGCAAGGCGCTTCGGCTCGGTGAGGAGGTGCGCGTCAACCCGTCCGGCGGCGCCCTCGCCGCCAACCCGATCATGGCCGCCGGGCTCATCCGCATCGGCGAGGCCGCCGCCCGCGTCCACCGGGGCGAGTCCGACCGGGCGCTCGCCCACGCCACCTCCGGGCCCTGCCTCCAACAGAACCTGGTCGCCGTACTCGAAGGGGATCCCCGATGAGCAAGGAGCCCGTGGCCGTCGTAGGCATCGGCCAGACCAAGCACGTGGCGGCCCGACGGGACGTGTCCATCGCGGGACTCGTCCGCGAGGCCGCCGGGCGGGCGCTCGCCGACGCCGAGTTGACGTGGGCCGACATCGACGCCGTGGTCATCGGCAAGGCGCCCGACTTCTTCGAGGGCGTCATGATGCCGGAGCTGTACCTCGCCGACGCGCTCGGCGCGGTCGGCAAGCCCATGCTGCGGGTGCACACGGCGGGTTCCGTCGGCGGATCCACGGCCCTGGTCGCGACGAACCTGATCGCGGGCCGCGTCCACGGCACCGTCCTGACCCTGGCCTACGAGAAGCAGTCCGAGTCGAACGCCATGTGGGGCCTGTCCCTGCCGATCCCCTTCCAACAGCCGCTGCTGGCCGGCGCGGGCGGCTTCTTCGCGCCGCACGTACGGGCGTACATGAGGCGCACCGGCGCGCCCGACACCGTCGGCTCGCTGGTCGCCTACAAGGACCGGCGCAACGCGCTGAAGAACCCGTACGCCCATCTCCACGAGCACGACATCACGCTGGAGAAGGTGCAGGCCTCGCCCATGCTGTGGGACCCGATCCGCTACTCGGAGACCTGCCCGTCCTCCGACGGCGCCTGCGCGATGATCCTCACCGACCGGGCGGGGGCGGCCCGCTCGCCGAGGCCGCCCGCGTGGCTGCACGGCGGCGCGATGCGCAGTGAGCCGACCCTGTTCGCGGGCAAGGACTGTGTGTCGCCGCAGGCGGGCAAGGACTGCGCGGCCGACGTGTACCGGCAGGCGGGCATCGCGGACCCGCGCCGTGACATCGACGCCGTGGAGATGTACGTGCCCTTCTCCTGGTACGAGCCCATGTGGCTGGAGAACCTCGGTTTCGCCGAGGAGGGCGAGGGCTGGAAGCTCACCGAATCCGGTGTGACCGAGCTTGACGGGGACCTGCCCGTCAACATGTCGGGCGGTGTCCTCTCCACCAATCCGATCGGCGCCTCCGGCATGATCCGCTTCGCCGAAGCGGCACTTCAGGTGCGCGGTCAGGCGGGAGAACACCAGGTGGAAGGGGCTCGCAGGGTGCTGGGGCACGCCTATGGAGGAGGATCCCAGTTCTTCTCGATGTGGCTGGTCGGGGCCGAGCCGCCCACCTCCTGACAGCGTCCCCCTCACGTGGCCTGTCCGCCGCCGGAACCGATCGCTAGGCTGGCGGCGGACGACGAACCGGGAGGAGCACGGACGTGGCCGAGAGCACCATCGAGCAGCACCCGCTGGCGGGGTGGGACAAGCCTGAGCTGGACCTCAGCAATGCCGAATGGCAGTCCAGCAGCCGAGGGCGGGGAGACGTCCAGATCGCTTTTGTCGAGGGCTTCATCGCGATGCGCAACAGTGGCCGTCCCGCGAGCCCTTCCTTGATCTTCACACCGGCCGAGTGGGGCGCGTTCGTGTCGGGCGCCCGCGAGGGAGAGTTCGACCTGACCTGAGCCGACCCGACCCGATCGGACGTCGAGACTTCGAGCCGGCGCCCCGTGCAAGGAGGGGATACGCGACGTGAGTCCCGTCCCGGGGCCGGTGCCCCATCGGGGGCCCGGTCCCAGGACGAGGCTTCTCTTTGGGGGCGGGCGATCCGTGAACGGCGCCATGGCCCCCGGGCGACTGAACGACACGGCGGACCCGTGCGGCTGAACGGGGCGGTGGCCCCGTGCGGCTAATGGGTGCACGTGTACCTATCATTAACGCCATGGCGGAATCGAACGACGCGGACACCCGGCTCGCCCTGGACCTCGTCCTCACCATCCGGCACGACGGACAGGGCGGAGTGGCCGACGACCTCACGGAACCCGGCGGACTCACCGCCTGGGTGCGGGGGCACGCCGACCTGCTGCCCGGAGCCGACGCCTTCATCGCCGACGCCGCCGCGCTCGCCGCCGTACGCGACCTGCGCGCCGCGGTCCGCGCCCTGTTCGCCCGCGCCGTGAGCCCCGGCGACCCCAGCCCGGCCGACGCCGCCCGGCTGCTGCCCGTACCGCAGGCGGTACTGCGCCTCAACGCCGCCGCCGCCCTCGCACCGACCGTCCCCGTCCTCACCTGGGACGACGGCGCCGAACCCGTCGTGCTCCAGCAGCCCTTGGGCGGCGCCGTTTCCCTCCCGGCACTGCTCGCCCGCGCCGCCCTCGCCTTCCTCGCGAGCCCGGACCGGTCACGGCTGCACGCCTGCCACGCGCCGCGCTGCGTGCGCTACTTCATCAAGGAACATCCGCGACAGGAGTGGTGCAAACCCTCGTGCGGGAACCGCGCCCGCGTCGCCCGCCATCACGAACGGCACAGGAAATCCGCGCAGGCCGTGGGGGATTGACCGAAGAGACCGGTCGGTCGGCCGAAGCCCGCGCCGGTAGCGGCGGAAGGGCTCCCCACGAGGCGCTACGAGCGTACGCTGAGGTCCCTGGAGGTCACGGTACGCATCCGCTCCCCGCGCGGACCACACCGCCGTGGCCAGGGGGTGGATCATGGGACAGCGCGGTGTACGCAACAGAAGGACACTTTTCGAACGGGAGGGTGAACTCGCCGCCGCCGAGGAGGCGTTGAACGAACTCACCGGTCTGCGCGAGGACGGAACCGAAGCACCCGAGCGGCCCCGCGGCGCGCTCCTCGCCTTCGCCGGACGTGCCGGAATCGGCAAGACCACCCTCCTTGCCGAGGTGCGCCGCCGCGCCGCCGCCCGGGGTTGCACCGTCCTGTCCGCGCGCGGCGGCGACCAGGAACAGGGCGTCGCCTTCCACGTCGCCCGCCAGCTCCTGCAGCCGCAGTTCGCCGGGTCCCCGGAGGCGGAAGTCCGCGCCCAGCTCGGGAGTTGGTACGCGATCGTCGGTCCCGCGCTCGGCCTGTGCGCCCCGTCCGAGGGCGCCGCGCCCGACCAGCAGGGCCTGCGCGACGGCCTCGACTGGGTGCTCACCCACCTCGCGGTGCAGCGCGCCCCGATGGTGCTCGTCCTCGACGACGCGCACTGGGCCGACCCCGAGTCACTGAGCTGGCTCGCCGCCTTCGCACCGCGCGCGGAGGAACTGCCGCTGCTGCTGACCGTCGCCTACCGGCCCGACGAACTCCCCGACCACGCCGAGGCGTTCAGGGGCCTGCCCGGACGCGCGGGCCAGCGCCCCCTCGACCTCGAACCGCTCAGCGCCGCCGCCGTCGCCGGACTCGTCCGCGAGGACCTCGGCACCGGGGCGGACGACGTGTTCTGCCGCGAATGCTGGGCGGTCACCGCGGGCAACCCCTTCGAGGCGGTGGAGCTGACCGCGAAGGTCCGCGACCGCGGACTGGTCCCGACCGAGGAAGGGGCGCACCTGCTGCGCGACCTCGCCGCCGCCGTCAAGGGCAGCGGCCTGATCGCCCGCCTCGAACGCCTGGGCACCTCCACCGTCCGCTTCGCCTGGGCCTGCGCCGTCCTCGGCACCGAGATCCCACCGACCCTGGCCGCCGCCGTCGCCGGGCTCGGCTCCGAGGAGGCCGCCGACGCCGCGGACGCCCTGCGCGGCGCCCGAATCCTCGCCGGCGCCGACACCCTGGAGTTCGTCCACCCCCTCATCGCCACCGCCGTCTACCGCGCCATCCCCAGCGGCGTCCGCGTGGCCCTGCACGGCCAGGCCGCCTGGTGCGTCATCGACGAAGGGCTCGGCCCCTCCGCCGCCGCCCGCCACCTCATGGAGACCCACCCCGAGGGTGACAACTGGGTCGTCCAGCAACTGCGCGCCGCCGCCCGCGAGACCCAGCGCGCCGGAGCCCCCGACGCCGCCCGCCGCTACCTGGCCCGGGCCCTGCGCGAACCGCCGCCCCTCAAGGAGCGGGCCGCGGTCCTCCACGAACTGGGCTGCGCCTCCCTGCTCACCGAACCGGCGACCACCGTCAACCACCTGAGGGCCGCCCTGGAAGAACCCATCACCGACCCGGAGCTGCGCCACAACATCGTCTACCGGCTCTCCCAGGTTCTCGCCCACAGCGACCGGCTCGCCGAGGCCTCCGAGACGCTCGCCCGTGAGATCCGCGTGACGGGGGACGCCCGGGTGCGGCTGCGCATGCAGTCCGAACAGTTCATGTGGGACGCCTTCCGCGCCGACGAACCCGACTCCCCGGCCCGCTCCCGCCGCCTGACCCGCCTCGCCGACCGGCTCACCGGCCGCGACCTCACCGAGCGCTATGTCATCGGCCTGCGAGCCTGGGACGCCACCCTGCGCGGCGAGCCCGCCCACGTCGCGCTCCACCACGCCGAACGCGCCCTCGCCGGAGGGATCCGCTGGGCCGAGGCCGACCGCGGCTTCGAGGTGCCCGTCCTGGTCGCCCTCACCTTCATGTACGCCGACCGCCCGGGCCGCACCGAGGAACTGTTCGCCGCCGGGATTGCCGACTTCGAGTCCCAGGGCTGGCACGGCGCCCACCTCTCCTTCGGCTACACCCTCCTCGGATACGTCCGCTTCCGCCGTGGCCGACTCGCCGAGGCCGAGGACTTCGCCCGCGCGGGCCTCAGGCTCGCCGAACGCGTCGGCGCCGGCACCCCCGTCCACTGGTACGCCGTCGGCGTCATCATCGAGATCCTGCTCGCCCGCGGCCGCGTCACCGAGGCCGCCCAGATCGGCGAGGACCACGCGTTCGGCGCGCCCTTCCCGGCCGCCGTCACCTTCCCCGACGTCCAGACCGTGCACGGCGAACTGCTGCTCGCCCGCGGCCTCACCAAGGACGCCGCCGCCGAGCTCGAAGCGGCCGGGCGCCGCCTGGACCCGCGCGGCATGCGCAACCCCTCCTGGTGCCCCTGGCAGCTCCACCTCGCCCGCGCCGAAAGCCACGACGCGCCGGAGCGCGCCGTCGCCACGGCACTCGAAGCGGTGCACCGCGCCCGCCAGTTCGGCGCCCCCTCGGCCGTCGGACAGGCGCTGCGGGCCGCCGCCGACGTCTCCTCCGGCTCGACCCGCGTCAAGCTCCTCGAAGAGTCCGTCAGCCATCTGGAGCGCTCCCCGGCCGCCTACGAACTGGCCTGCGCGCTGGTCGCCCTGGGTACCGAACTGCGCCGCTCGGGCTCTCCCAAGGAGGCCGCAGAACACCTCTACCGAGGACTGGACGCGGCCATGCAGTGCGGCGCCGACGGCCTCGGCGACGAGGCCCGCGCCGAGCTCGCCGCCGCTGGACTGCGCCCGCGCCGCCTGCACAGCACCGAGACGGACACCCTCACCGCACGTGAACGCACGGCCGCCGCGCTCACCGCCCGGGGCCGCACCACGACCGAGGTCGCCGAGGAGCTGGGGGCCGACGAACCGGCCGTCGTCCGCCTGCTCTCGGCGGTCTACCGGAAGGTGGGCACGGACCGTACGGGACTGGCGGCGGCGCTGGGCCGGCAAACGGTCCGGTAGCCACGCGCGACCGGTCCGCAAACCATGCGGGCCCGGTCCGGCAACCACGTACCACCGGTCCGCAAGCCACGTACAACCGCTCCGGCAACCACGTACCACCGGTCCGCAAGCCACGTACAACCGCTCCGGAAGCCACGCACGCGGGACGCCCCCAAGGCCCGGTTCACGCCCGGGCACGTACCATTGCGGCATGTCCTTCCTCCGCCGCCGCAGCGCCACGCCCGCCGGGCCCGACTTCGACGTTCTGGCCATGGACCCGGGTGACTGGCCGGGCAATCTCGGTGCGGGTCTGCTGCCCGCCCCCGACGGCAGTTGCCAGGGAGTCTTCCTGCGCTACGACCTGTTCGGCGGCCGCGGCCCCGCGATGATCATCGGTAATCTGCCCGAGGGCTCCCCGGCCCGCGAGGTCGCCGAGGACGAGATCCCCTTCGAGGTGGCCCAGCTGCTGCTGGCGCTGGAGAACGACGAGGAGGTCACCGTCACCGGGACCGAGGACATCCCGGTGATGCAGGGTGACGGTCTCCTCATCGTGCGCCGTCTCAAGCTCTCCGAGACCCGCATCTCCTGCGTGCAGTTCGACCGTGACGACAACGTCCTGGTGACCATCGCCGCCTGGGACCGTCCCATCACCGACGACCTGTACGCCCTGCTCAAGCCCCTGCCCCCGGAGCTGTTCCAGCAGGGCTGAGGCCCCGGCGCCGCGCTCAGGCGGCCGGCTGCCACCCGAGTGCCGGACCGAGCCGGGTGGCGATGTCGGTGAGGATCTGCACGTAGTCCTCGTGCCCGAAGGTGAACGGCAGCGCGAACGCGACCTCGTCGACCTCCCGGAACGCGGCGTGGGCGTACAGCCGTTCGGCGATCTCCTCGGAGGTGCCGACGAGATCGGGCGCGAACATCATCCGGGCCGGGCCCTGCGGAGTCGCGGTACGAGGAGTGCGCTTGAGGGCGTACTCCTCGTACTTCTCGCGCTGCTCGGATGAGGCGCTGTCGGTGGGGATGACGACGAGGCCCTGGGAGACCCGGGCACGGTCGCCGTCGGGGTGGTGGGCGCGGAACGTCCGGATGTGCGACCGCTGGATCTCGGCGAAGTCCTCGGACTCCTCCGCCTTGACGACACTGCTGGTCAGCAGGTTCATCCCGTGCTCGCCCGCCCACTGCGCGGAGCGCAGGCTGCCACCGCCGTACCACATGCGCCGGCCGAGGCCCGCGGCGTGCGGCTGGACGCGGTCGGAGAACACCTCGAAGCCCTCGATGCCGCTGAAGTCGGTCGCCGGCTTGCCGCGCACGAAATCCAGCAGCCGTTCCACGCGGGCGTAACCGAAGTCCTCGGCGTCACCGGTGTCGGGGTAGAGGGCCTGCTTGACCTGGTCGTAGTGCATCGGCGGGCCGACGCTGACGCCCGGGTTGAGGCGGCCCCCGGACAGGATGTCGACCGTGGCAAGGTCCTCGGCCAGCCGCAGCGGGTTCTCCCACCCGACCGGGATGACCGCCGTGCCCAGCTCGATCCGGCTGGTGCGCTGCGAGGCCGCCGACAGCACGGCCACGGGGGAGGAGATCCCGTACTGGAGATGACGGTGTCGCACCCACGCGCTGTCGAATCCCAGCCGCTCACCGAGCTCGATGATCTCCAGCGTCGACTCGTGACCCCGCCGCGGGTCGGCCTCGTCGAACAGTCCGATGGTCAGGAAGCCCAGCTTCCGCAAGGGGTGTGAGGGCAGTGGCACGAGGCTCCTCCAACGTTCGCGACGATCTCCGTAGAACAGATGATCTCTGTTGAACAGTCGAACGTCAGCGCCACGGCGGCTATGCCCAGGGTGGCAGGCGGTTTCCGCGCTTCCCCCCTTCCCCCTTCCCCCTTCCCCCCTTCCCCCTTCCGCGCTTCTCCCTTCCGTGCTTCCGCCCCGACGTCCGCGGAGTCCGCGCGATGGCGCGGTTGCGACATGTCCCATCCGCGCCACGGGGAAACGGTGACATCGCGTCCGGCGGCGGCGGATTCTGTGCAGCACCCGAATGAAGATCTCCTCGCGCGCACAACCATGCACGGAAAGGTGCTGAACAGATGAGACGCATCCGCCTTGCGGCGGTGATATCGGCCGGCCTGGCGCTGACCGCCGGCGGCATGCCATCCGCGGCCGGCGCGGCTGGTGTGTCCAGTACGGCCGGGACGAGCACGACGGCAACGGCAGCCACGACGGCAACGGCTGCTACTGCTGCCCCGGCGGGGGGCTCGCCCGGCGGCAGCGCCACCGTGCGGCTGATCACGGGCGACCGTGTGACCGTCACGACGGACGGCGACGGCAAGCGGATCGCCGCCGTCGAGCCCGGCAGCGGCAGGCGCGGCATCCTGTTCCGTACCGTCGAACAGGACGGCGACCTGACGGTGCTGCCCTCCGACGCCCAGGACCTGGTCTCCGCCGGGCGCCTGGACCGGCAGTTGTTCAACGTCAGCGCACTCATCAAACAGAAGTACGACGCGGCGCACACCGACACCCTTCCCCTGATCATCGGCCGGCCGGACGGTGTCCCGGCCGCCGCGGTGGGCAGGCTCACCACGTTGACCGAGGACGACGCGCCCGCCCGCACGCTGGACAGCATCGACGCACAAGCGGTCCGGATCTCCGACGACGACCTGGGCCGGTTCTGGAAACAACTCGCCCCCGCCCCGAACCGCGTGAGCGCCGCGGGCGTGGCCGCCACGCCCAGGATCTGGCTGGACGGCCGGGTGGACGCCGCCCTCGACCGCAGCACCGGACAGATCAACGCCCCGGCGGTCTGGAAGGCCGGGTACGACGGCACCTCCGTCAAGGTCGCGGTACTCGACACCGGTGTCGATCAGACCCATCCGGACCTGGCCGGACGCATCAGCCAGGCGAAGGACTTCTCGGGCAGCTCCGGGACCGGTGACGTCTTCGGTCACGGCACCCACGTCGCCTCCACGGTCGGCGGGACCGGCGCCGCGTCCGGCGGCACCCGCAAGGGGGTGGCACCGGGCGCCGACCTGCTGATCGGCAAGGTCCTCGGAGACGACGGCTACGGAACCGAGTCGCAGGTCATCGACGGCATGGAATGGGCCGCCGCCGAGGGCGCCAAGGTCGTCAACATGAGCCTGGGCTCGGACGAGGTGAGCGACGGCACCGACCCGATGAGCCTCGCCGTCGACGAACTCAGCGACACCAGCGGCGCCCTGTTCGTGGTGGCCGCCGGCAACAGCGGAGAGCAGGGCCAGGAAACCATCGGCTCACCCGGCGCCGCGGACGCCGCACTGACCGTGGGCGCGGTGGACCGCGACGACTCACTCGCCCCGTTCTCCAGCCGCGGTCCGCGCCACGGCGACCGCGCGGTCAAGCCCGATGTCACCGCCCCGGGCGTGGGCATCGTCGCGGCCCGCGCGGCGGGCACCACCATGGGCGAACCGGTGGACCAGTACTACGTGGCCGCTTCCGGTACGTCGATGGCCACCCCGCACGTGGCGGGCGCCGCCGCCCTGCTCGCCCAGGCGCATCCGACCTGGAGCGGACAGCGGCTCAAGGACGCGCTCATCAGCACGGCGCACACCGTCGGGGGACAGCAGGTGACCGAGGAGGGCGGCGGCCGCGTCGACGTGGCCGCGGCGGCGCTCGGACCGGTCACCGCCACCGGGAGCGTGGCCCTGGGACCGTACGGAACCGGCGGCGACGACAACGGCGCCCCGCGCACGGCCACCGTCCGCTACACCAACACCTCGGACAAGGACCTCACCCTCGCGCTCGCCGCCCACCTGGCCACCACCGGCGGCCGGGAAGTCACGACCGGTGCGCTGCGACTCGGCTCCGACGCGGTGCGGATCGCCGCCGGTGCCACCGTGGACGTGCCACTGACGGTGGACCCCTCCCGGGCCGGCCGGGGCGACTACTACGGCTATGTCACCGCCACCACGACCGACGGCGCGGTCAAGGTCCACACCACGGTGAGCATCGTGGTGCACGGCCCCATCCACAAGCTCACCGTCACCACCTACGACCACGACGGAAACCGCGTCCAGGCACTGCCCACCATCTGGGGCACGGACGGATTCGTCACCTACGTCAGCACCGAGCCGGCCGTCGCCGAAGTCGAGGAAGGCACCTATCAACTCGACTACTCCAGCCTGGACACGGCCGACGACGGACAGGAACTGCGCCAGGTCGTCCTGCCGGAGGTGAAGGTCACCAAGGACACGGCCGTCACCCTGGACGCGCGCAAGACCACCAAGGTCGACATCCGCACGCCCCGGCCCGCCGAACAGCGCGGCATCCTCGACTACCAGACCTACCGGCAGATCGACGGACACAGCCTCCTCGAGGGCACGATGTACTTCGACCTGGCCAAGCGGCTCTACGTCAGCCCCACCACGGCCGTCACCGACGGCACCTTCGAGTTCGCCTCGCGCTGGCAGCTGGTCGCCCCGCTGCTACAGGCGAAGGTGTCGGGCAGCGACCTCGCCCTGAATCCGTACTACATGCCGAATTCGCCGCTGTTCGCCGCCGGCGGTAGCACCCTGACCGCCGTGGACGCGGGCACCTTCGCCAAGCCCGACTTCAGCCGGGCCCGCGGCAAACTCGCGATCGTCCGCAACGAAGAGGGCACCAACGAGCGGGAGCTGACCCGACAGGCGGCCGCGGCGGGCGTACGCGGACTGCTGATGACCCACTTCGCCGACATCGCCTGGACGCGCTGGAGCCCCGACGGCGAACGCGACGCCGTGCCGGCCGTCCGCATCGGCAAGGCGGCGGGCGCCGCCCTGCTCGACCGGCTGAAGAAGCACCCGAGCACCACCGTCAGATTCACCGGAACGGCGAAGAGCCCGTACCTCTACGACGTCATGCAGACGTCGTCCCAACAGATACCCCGGCAGGTCGTGTACACCGTTTCCGAGCGCAACAGCGCGGTGCTGCGGACCACGTACGCCGACAACGGAGGAGCGCCCTGGGCCAGTGAACAGCGGTTCGCCCGGCGCCCCTACCAGGACACCGCCTGGTTGCAGTACACCCGCTATGTGCCGACAGGCTTCGTACGCACCGAGTACGTCAGCGCGAACGGCACGGCCTGGCTGCACCGGGTGCATCACACGACCACGTTCGACGTCGACATGCCGCTGGCCGTGGGCATGAACGACGCGCCCCGCACCTACCGGCCCGGCGAGCACCTCGACGAGCGCTGGCAGGGGGCCGTGGTGCGCCCCTCGATCCCCCGGGGCACCACGACGCCCTCGGTACGGACCGGAGACGTACTGGCCCTGCGCGTCCCGGAGTTCACCGACTCCATGGCGGGTCACTGGTCACGGCTGCTCGCCGGGGACGGCGGCGGGGTGGGCGGACTCGCCACGGCCACCGACGCGCCGGGCGGTGACACGGCCGCCGCGGCGCTCTACCGCGACGGGGTGAAGGTCGCCGACGCCGACAGCGCCTGGACCGATTTCGAGGTCACCCCGGGCGCGGCCGACTACCGGCTGGACCTGACGACCTCGCGCGTGGACGACGAGTGGTCGTTCGCCACCCGTACCGACACCTCCTGGTCCTTCCGGTCCGCGACCACGGCCACGGCGACACCGCTGTCCCTGCTGCAACTCGACTACGCCGTACCGGTCGACGCGCACAACGCGGTGGGGGCCGGGCGGACGCACACCATCGGCCTGGCCGTCCGCGCCCAGGACGGGCAGCCCGCCCCGCGCGGGGTGTCCCTGCGCGTGGAGGTGTCCTACGACGACGGCAGGCACTGGGGCGGTGCGGCGGTCCAGGACCGCGGGCACAACGCGTTCCGGGCCACCGTCACCAGGCCCTCCGGCCACGGCGACGCGTATGTGACCCTGCGGGTCACGGCGCGGGACCGGCTCGGCAACAGCGTCCGGCAGACGGTGCAACGCGCCTACCTGCAACGGGGGTAGACGCGGCTGCGCACAGCGCGCACGGCGGGTGCACGGCGGAGCGAAGCGGCCGCGCACCCGCCGCCCGTCCACACGGATGCAGTACGGTGTTCAACCATTGGACGGGGTGGGACCAAGGAGAGCGCCGTGACACTGGAAGCCGCCGGGGTCACCGATGCCGAGGAGTCCGCCTATCGGATCCTGGTGACGATGAGCAACGCCTCGGCGGGCGACTTCGCGATCCGCTCGGGTGCCACCACCACGGACGCCGCACGGACCCTCGAGGCGCTCACGGCCAGGGGACTGGCCAGTCACACCGACGGATCTCCACGGCTCTACCGGGCCACGCCACCCGATGTGGCCCTCATGCCCCGGCTCAAACGCAATGCCGACGCCCTCGACCAGGCCCGCGCCACGGCCACCGCCCTGCTGGCGACTTACCGGGACACCATGCGCCGGCGCGACGCCGGTGAGCTCATCGAGGTGATCACCGGAGCGGACGCGCTGCGCCAGCACCTTCGCCGCATCCAGGCGGACACCCACGACGAGATGCTGTGGTTCTGCAAGGCCCAGTACGTCGCCATGCCCTCGGGCAGCAACGAGGCGGAGTTCGACGCGCTGGCCCGCGGGGTGCGTTATCGGGTCCTCTACGAGAAGGCGTTCTTCGACGACGAGGGAGCCGTGGACAACGTTATCGAGGGCGTACGGGCGGGTGAGGTCGCCCGCGCGGTACCCCATCTGCCCCTGCGGCTCGCCGTGTCCGACCGCGCCATCGCCATCTGCCCCCTCGTACCAGGTGGTCCCTTCGGCAGCCCCGAGGAACCCACCGCGGCCCTGGTGCGCGACAGCAGCCTCCTCGCCGCGCTCATCGCACTCTTCGAACGCTACTGGGACGACGCCGTCCCCCTGCACGTCGACGACACCGGAACGGTCAGCGGCACCGACGGGACATCCGGCGCCGACTCCCTCTCCACCACGGACCGACGGCTGCTCTCCCTGCTCGTCGCGGGCGTCACGGACAAGGCGATCGCTTCGCAACTGGGCCTGAGCAGGCGTACGGTCCAACGTCATATCCAGCAACTGATGACGTTCGCCGGGGCGGCCACCCGTATGCAACTGGCCTGGCAGGCCGCTCGCCGGGACTGGGTGTAGCGGAGATGGGCCCGGCGCCCGTCTCCGGGCAGTACGCCCGCCACCGATAGGAGTCCCCATGACCGACGGTTCACTCATCGTGGAAAGCCTGAAGGTCGGTACCCACCTGAAGGACCTGCGGATAGAAGCCCGGGAGATCTATCGGTTCCGTCCGCAGAACGTCGGGCCCGGGCAGCCGGACGTCTGGACGGTCATCGAGTTCAGCGTGGCGGCGGCGCGCGCGGCGGAGGTCGCCGAGGCGATATCGGAGGCCTTGGACCAGCCCGGCTGGTACGCGGATCTGCGGTCCGCCGACGAGACGTTCGTGGTGTTCCCGGGGCGCGTTCTGCGGTATGCGCGGGGCGACCGCGCGGCCCGGGCCGAGGCCCGGGCGGTGGGCTGGACCTTCGGGGTGCCGGAACACCAGCTCGACTGGTCGGAGTGACGACGGTACGGGAGTCGGGGCCGGGGGCCGGGGAGCTGTCCGCGGCCCCCGGCCCCCGCCCCCCTACACCTAGGCGCGCGAGCGCTTCAGGTTCACGTCCGCCGCCCGCACGAACGCCACCCGGTGGCCGAACTGGATCTCGTAGTACATGTCCTTGCCGATCACGACCCTGTGCGGGGTCGTGTCGAACGTCGGCGCGTAGAAGTACTCGCCCGGCACCTTGTCACCGACCGCGTACTTCTGGCCCGCCAGGATCTTGTACGGCAGCGGCGAGACGGCCTGGACGGGCACGCCCGCTGGGTACGCCCCCGCCTCCGGGTAGGCACGCCCGTACACGGGGATCTCCGTGACGCCGGCCTTGGGGGTCACGACCTCACCCGAGGCGTTCACCGCCGTCGGCCGGCTCTGCGGGTTCTTGAACCAGGCTTTCTGGCCCAGGTACCAGATCGCCGTCCAGTCGCCGTCACGGTCCGCGACCGCGTACCGCTGTCCGGTGGAGACCCGGGAACCCACGTCGTTCACGTCGATCGTCGAGTCGTCGCCCTTGGGACGCAGACCGATGTCCTTGATCAGGGGCGAGGTCTCGTCCGGCTGGGAGTAGAGCCGCACCTCGCTGGAGCCGTGCGCCGCGCAGGCCTCACCGCTGGTGACACAGCCCGTGTACTGGGGCTGGTTCTTCGCGAAGTCCGGCAGCACGGTGACCAGACCGCCACTCGTCCTTTTCTTCGTCGCAGGCTGGAAGGGGTGGCCGAGCAGGGTGAAGTAGTGCTGCCAGTCCCAGTACGGGCCCGGGTCCGTGTGCATGCCGGGGATGGTCGACGTGGTCGGACCGGGCACGTTGTCGTGGCCCAGGATGTGCTGGCGGTCCAGCGGAACGCGGTACTTGTCGGCGAGGTAGTTCACCAGCCGCGCCGAGGCGCGGTACATCTCCTCCGTGTACCAGGCGTCCGGCGAGGCGAGGAATCCCTCGTGTTCCAGGCCGATCGACTTGGCGTTGATGTACCAGTTGCCGGCGTGCCAGGCCACGTCCTTCGCCTTCACATGCTGGGCGATGTGACCGTCGGTCGAGCGCAGGGTGTAGTTCCACGACACGTAGGTCGGGTCCTGGACCAGCTTCAGAACGCCGTCCCAGCTGCCCTCCGTGTCATGGATGACGATGTACTTGATGCTCTGCGAGGTGGGCCGCTCACCGAGGTCGTGGTTCCCGTAGTCACCGTTGCCGAACTCCGAGTACGGGGCCGGGATCCACTCGCAGGACACGGACTTGGGGCACTCCGTGTTCGTGGCGGAGACGGTACGCAGCCCGGCCCGCCGCAGCTGCGCGGTGTCGGGGCTCAGTCCGGGCCGGGCGGCGAGCGCGACCTGCTGACCGGCGTCCGTGGTGCGCTCCTCGCCCTGGCGGATCACCTCGTAGACGTCATTGGCGTAGGTCGCCGCGGTCGCGGTGTCGTCCGCGCCGGAGAAGCGTGCCACCGCGCCGTACCAGTCGGCCGCGTCGTCACTCAGCGGCTCGCCGAAGTCCTTCTGCGCGGCGGCGAGGAGCGCGGCCCCGCCCGCCACGTTCGCGGCGGCGTCGGTACGCAGCCGCTCCTCGGGCAGGCCGGTGAGCCGGGCCGCCTTCGGCAACGTCTTCAGCCGGTCCGGGAGTTGGGAGTTCTGTGGCACCTGGGTGGTGGGCAGCAGGGGCGGGCGCGAGCTGTCGCCACGGGCGTCCTCCGTGCCCTCGCTGTGGTGCGGGGCCTTCGCGATCGCCGTCCGCGCGTCGGTGAGGTGCATGGGGCCATAGCCGCCGCTGACGCTCGGCGCGCCGGCGTGCGCGTCCCAGCGGGACTGGAGGTAGGAGACGCCGAGCAGGACGCTCAGCGGCACGTGGTACTCGGCGGCAGCGTCGACGAAGGCCCGCTGGAGCTCCGCGGCGGACGCCTGCGCGGGGCTGCTCGACGGGGCCGCGCCGAGCAGCGGCAACAACAGCGCCGCCGAGGCGACGGCGCCCGCGGTACGGCGCGCGCGTCTGTGCCCGGCGGTGGCCTCGGGGTCGGTGAAGGATCCTCGCAATGCAGCCTCCTGGGACGGTCGAGCGCGGTGGGGCGTGCGGGGCCGATCGTGGGTCAGTGGTATCGGCTATCCGACGATCCGTCAATCTTGCCCAGGAGCAGGCGATTTCCCTTGTCAACACGGGGCGAACGGGTTTTCGTGGCGGCAGCGGGACGGCCTGCAAGGCGTCAGTGGAGTGGACCCCTGGCGCGAACGGGTGAAGATGCCCGCGGGAGAGATGCCGACGGGGGGAAGAGCCGCTCGCCGTACATCGGTGCCGCACGGCCGGCCCCGCACGACGAAGGTCCACGGCGCGCCGCCGTTCAGGCGCGCCGCGGACCTTCGTCCCCGTCAACGAGTGCCGACCGCCGCTCGAACGGCCCGACGGGCCATCTGGCAGTCGTCGTGCAGCCGCCGCAGCAGCAGCCGCTGCTCCTCGCCGGACGGCGCAGCACCCGGATGGGCCGGTCCCGGTGCCGCCGGGGTCGCGTCGTGCATCGAACGCTGCACGGCCGTCTCGTACGTACGGATCTCCCGGGTCAGTACGAGCATCAGGTTCACCAGGAAGGCGTCACGTGCGGCGGGACCGGCGGACTGCGCGAGCTGACTGATCTGGCGGCGCGCCACGGGAGCGTCACCGAGGACCGCCCACAGCGTCGCCAGGTCGTAGCCCGGCAGGTACCAGCCCGCGTGCTCCCAGTCCACCAGTACTGGACCGGCCGGTGAGAGCAGGATGTTCGACAGCAACGCGTCCCCGTGACAGAACTGGCCCATGCCCTGACGGCCCGCCGAGTGCGCGATGCCGTGCACCAGCTTCTGCAGGTCGCCCATGTCCCGGTCCGTGAGCAGACCCAGCTCATGGAAACGGGAGATCCGCTCCGCGTAGTCCAGCGGGGCGTCGAACGTCCCCGCCGGCGGCCGCCACGCGTTCAGCCGGCAGATCGCACCCAGTGCCGCCCGGATGTCCGCGCGGGGCGGCGCCTCCGCCGGGTGCCGCTGCAGCGCGGCCACCCGTCCCGGCATCCGCTCGATCACGAGGGTGCAGTTGTCCGGGTCCGCCGCGATCAGCCGGGGCACCCGGACCGGCGGCCGATGCCGCACGAACGATCGGTATGCCGCTATTTCGTGCCTGATCCGCTCCGCCCAGATCGGGGAGTGGTCCAGTAAACACTTGGCGACCGCCGTGCTGCGCCCCGTCGTGCCGACGAGGAGCACGGAGCGTCCGCTGCGGCGCAGTACCTGGACCGGAGCGAACTCCGGACAGATCCGGTGCACCGACGCGATCGCCGTGCGCAGCTGCGCGCCCTGGGGGCCGGACAAGTCGATTCTCCCGCTGAGCGGTTGGGTGCCGAGCCCCGGAACGCGCCGCGTCCTGCCGGCGCCGAGCACGGGGGCCGCCGGTCGAGCGGGGTCGAGGTAGGGGCCGCTGCCCGCCGCCGCCGGGCGGGGGTGAAGCGACCGGGGCGGAGCGGACACGGAGGACGATGCTGTGTACATGGGCGAAACAGATCCCTTCGTGTGCCTGCAAGTTGCTGCGCTACCCGCCCCGGCCGCCCTGGTGCACCCTGGGGAATGTCCCTCGGCAACCGGGTCGGGGTGGCGCTTTCCTACCTGACACCGGATGCCCAGTGGCAGACCATCTGGCGCACCCTGGCGAACCCTGGCGAATAGTCGCTCAGCAACTGACAGACGGTTACTGTCAACTCAGCCGAGAACCTGGGGGCTTGACGTGAACGGACAACCCAACACTCGTCTGTCGGATCTGTTCGGCCTCGCCGGCTGGTCCAAGGGCGAACTCGCGAGGCTGGTCAACAAGCAGGCGGCGGCCATGGGCCACCCCCAGCTGGCGACCGACACCTCACGGGTGCGGCGTTGGATCGACGTGGGAGAGATCCCGCGCGATCCGGTTCCGCGCGTGTTGGCGGCTCTTTTCACCGAGCGTCTCGGCCGTGTCGTGACCATCGAGGACCTCGGTCTGGTGCGGCACGGGCGTGTGGGGAAACGGCCGGGCGGCGGGAATGTGGAACATCCCGACGGTGTGCCGTGGGCGCCCGAGCGAACCGCTGCGGTCCTCACCGAATTCACGGGAATGGACCTCATGCTCAACCGACGCGGCTTGGTGGGCGCGGGCGCCGCGCTCGCCGCGGGATCCGCACTCAGCAGTGCCATGCACGATTGGCTCCACACCGATCCGGCCCTCGCGGCCGACGCCCCTGTAGTCGACAATCCCCTGCACGCCGACCCCGCTGGGTTCGACCGTTACGAGGCCGCCCCCATCGGGTCGCAGGAGATCGAGGAACTGGAGCGCTCGGTCGAGGTGTTCCGGGCCTGGGACGCGGCCCGCGGCGGCGGGTTGCAACGCAAGGCCGTGGTGGGCCAGCTCAACGAAGTGGGAGGCATGCTCTCCTACCGACACCCTGACCATCTGCAGCGGCGCCTGTGGGGCGTCGCCGCCAATCTCGCCGTCCTCGCGGGCTGGATGTCGCACGACGTCGGCCTGGAGCCCACGGCCCAGAAGTACTTCGTCATCGCCGCGCATGCGGCCAGAGAAGGCGGCGACCGGCCGCGCGCCGGGGAGGCGCTCTCCCGCGCCGCCCGTCAGATGGTGCACCTGGGCCGGCCCGACGACGCCCTGGACCTGATGAAGCTCGCCAAGTCGGGCTCGGGTTCCGAGATGTTGCCGCGCACCCGGGCCATGCTCTACACGATCGAGGCCTGGGCTCAGGCGTCGATGGGCAAGGGCCAGGCCATGCGGCGCACCCTGGGGGAGGCGGAGGACCTCTTCGTCTCCGACAAGGGTGATGTGCCACCGCCGAGCTGGATGCAGATGTTCGACGAGGCGGACATGCACGGCATGCAGGCCCTGGCCTACCGGACGCTCGCGGAGCACGACCCGGCCGCGGCGACCACGGCGCAGCGCCATGCCAAGGAGGCGTTGCATCTGCGGGAGAACGGGCGGCAGCGGTCACAGATCTTCGACTGGCTGTCGCTGGCCTCGGCGTGCTTCATCGCGGACGACCCCGAGCAGGCGGACCGCTATGCCCGGCTGGCCCTGGTGTCGATGGGGGCGAACTCCTCCCACCGCACCTGGGACCGACTGCGCGAGATGTACCGGCTCACCGCCGAGTACTCCGGCTACCCGAAGATCCACGAACTGCGTGAGGAGATCCAACTCGCCCTCCCCAAGAGCTCGCTCAGGCCGAAGCGCGGGGGCACCACCACACAGGCGTGAGCACTCCTGTCCTGTGTGCACTGAAAGAGTTCCAGGTCAAAGGATTCCAGGTCGGAGTCTTCGAGCCGATCCCGGCGAGGTCTCATCCCGGTGAGGTCTATGAGCCGATCCTGGCGATGAGCACGCAGGCGTCGTCCTCGCGCTCACTCTCGCCGAATTCCTCTACAACCGTCCGTACGCAGTCCTGGGCCGTGCGGGCTCCGTGGAAGCGCGGGGCCAGGTCGAGCAGCCTCTGGACGGCTTGCGCTCCATAGTGCCCGGGGACCAGTCCGTCGGTGTGCAGGAGCAGCAGGTCGCCGTCTTCGAGGGTCTCTTCGGCCTGCCCGTAGACGGCCCCCGAGGTCGCGCCGAGCAGCACGCCGTCCGGTGCTGCCAGCATGCGCCCCGTCCCGTTGCGGAACAGCAGCGGGGCGGGGTGTCCTGCCTGCGCCCAGGTGAGGGTGCGGGTCTCGGGCCGGTAGCGGCAGCAGACCGCGCTGCCGAGGGACGGCTGCATCGAGGCGTCGAGCAACTGGTTCAGCCAGGACATGAGTTGCCCGGGCTGGGTGCCCGCGACGGCCATGCCACGCAGGGCGCCGAGCAGCATCGCCATGCCCGAAGCGACGGTGACGCCCTGCCCGGTGAGGTCACCGACGCTCAACAGCGTCGCTCCGTCGGGCAGTTCCATCGCGTCGTACCAGTCGCCGCCGATCAGCGCGCTGTTCGCGGAGGGCAGATGGCGGGCGGCGAGGTCCAGGGCCTCGGGGCCCCGCTGCGGGAACCGCAGGGAGCCGCGCCAAGGCGGCAGCACGGCCTCCTGCAGCTGGACCGCGAGCCGGCGCTCGCTCTGCGCGTGGTGCCGGTGCAGCTGAAGCGACTCACGGGTCTCGCTCACCGTCCGCTGGCTGCGGCGCAGTTCGCTGACGTCGCGCAGCACGGCCCACATCGCGGCGGTGCTGCCGTCGGTGTCGAGCACGGGCTCGCCCATCATGTGCACGGTCCGCACCCCGCCGTCGGGGCGCACGATGCGGAACTCGCCATCGATGGGCTTCGCGTCGATGAGGCAGTCGGTGACCATCGCCGTCAGCATCGGCCGGTCCTCGTCGAGCATCAGCGACGGCAGTTCGTCGAGGGTGAGCGGGGGAGCGGCGGGGTCGCGGCCCAGGATGTCGTAGAGCTCTCCAGACCAACTGGCCTCGTCCGTGAGTAGGTTCCACTCGGCACTTCCCACCCGGCTGAGCAGCGAGCCGCGCCGGGGCGCGGTCGGCACGGCCGGTGCGGGGGGCGAGTCGGCCGGCTCCGTGGGCACGGGCGGGGGTCCGTCCCGCAACTGTGCCAAGTGCTCGTCGACGTCGTTGAGTTGGTGCATCGCCAGATCGCACAGTGCGCGCTGCCAGCGTCCTTGGGGGTCCGTGCCGTCGAAGGGCGCGTCCCGCCGTACGGCGTCCACCTCGCCGCGCAGCCGTCGCGTCTGCGAAATGAGCGCGTCGACCGAGCCGCGCTGGGGCGGCTGGGCGGCGGGGCGGTCCGCAGAGAGATGGGACGGCATGACGCACTCCGATGGGGGACGGTACGACCAAGGCTGGGCGGAAGGACCGTTACGACTGTTGCACAGCCTGCGACGCCCTGTAAGGGATTTGGCAACACACGATCCGGTGGTGCTTCTGACATATGCCGCAGTCCAGGCGGACGGTCCGACCGGCATGGATTCGGTACGCGGGTCGCGCGCCCAAGTCGTAGAAAGCGTACGTGACTTGAGGGGTCCCAGGGGTAGCCGGGCCCCTCCTTCATTTCTTTGTTCGACGGTCATATGTACGCGGCGTGTCCATGCTCGGGAGTGAAGTGCCCCCTGTTCACAGTGAACGGACGAAATCCCGTACCTCCTCCTCGTAGAGGGGCGTGGGATCGACGCCCATCGAGGCGAAGTTCTGCTCGATCTCCAGACTCACCAGACCGTGCAGATGGGCCCAGAGCATCGTGGTCCGCGCGGCGACCGCCGCCGGGACGTCCTCGACTCCGCGGAGCTTCATCCACTTCCCGAACTGGCCCTCCGAGCCCTCCGGAGCCGTCGCGTCAGGCGCCGCCAGGGCACTCACCACGTTCAGTACGACGTTCATGGCCGGCTGGGAGGCCTCGACCAGCCGCGTGGACTGGGCGTCGTACCCCGGCAGGGGCGCCCGGAACAGCAGTCGGTAGCGGTGCGGCTCGCCGCACGCCCACTCGCGGTAGGCCCGGGCGACCGCGGCCAGGCGTGCGGCCGCGTCGCTCGCGGAGGCGTCGGCCGCGCGGGCGAGTGCGGACGCCAGGTCGCCGTACGCGTCGATGACCAGTTCGGTCAGCAGGCTGTCCCGGTTGGCGAAGTAGCGGTAGAGGGCGGGCCCGGTCATGCCCAACTGCTTGGCGATGGCGTTGAGGGACAGTGCCTCCGGACCGCCGTCGGCCAGTTGCCGCAGTGCCGCGGCCTTGACCTCCTCCCGTACCTGCGCGCGGAACCGATCGCGCGGTCCGGGTCCCGTCCGGCTCTCCGCCATGTCATCGCCCTCTTCGTCTGTCCGCGGGGGGCGCTCCCTGGCGTATGCGGCACAGAGGAGCATGCTTTCGTTTGATCCTATGGCGAACGCATGAGCCGATAGCGTTCGGCGGCGGCGTTCGGCCGCTGTTCACCCGTCCCTCACCGCATCGGTAGGGCCCTCGGCGATCCCCGCGTGCACGCTGGCGCGGGGTGTGCCGCAGGGGCACTCCGGTGACGAGGGGGCGGGCGAATGACACCGATCAGCCGAAGGGGCTTCGTGGGACTCGGCGCATCCGTGGCGGCGGGCGCCGCGCTGGGCGTCGGCTCGCGTCCGGCGGCGGCCGCCGACGCGGCGACCGGCACCATCCAGGACGTACGGCACGTCGTCGTCCTCATGCAGGAGAACCGCAGCTTCGACCACTACTTCGGCCGCCTCAAGGGTGTCCGCGGCTTCGACGACCGCAGCGGCATCACCCTGTCCGGCGGGTACTCCGTCTTCAACCAGCCGAACGGCGGCGGACGGCAGTACCCGTGGAAGCTCAGCTCCACGCCCGCCGCGGGCGGCAAGGACGGTGAGACCCTCGCTCAGTGCAACGGCGACCTCCCGCACTCCTGGTCCTCGCAGCACTCCGCCTGGAACAAGGGCCGCCTCGACAACTGGGTCTCCGGCGTCGGCAACGTCCGCTCGCTCGGCTACCTCGACCGCTCCGACATCCCCTTCCAGTACGCGCTCGCCGACAACTACACGATCTGCGACGCCTACTTCTGCTCCGCACTCAGCGCGACCGGCCCCAACCGCACCTACCTGTGGAGCGGCAAGGTCGACGGTTCCAGCTACGACGGTGGCGACGAGTCCGGACTGACCTGGCAGAACTACGCCGAGGCGCTCCAGACGGCCGGAGTGACCTGGAAGGTCTACCAGAACGCGCAGGACAACTACGGCGACAACGGCTGCGCCTACTTCAAGAAGTTCGCCTCCGCCAAGGCGGGCGACCCGCTCTACGACCGCGGCATGGCCTCCGTGCCGAAGGCCACCGGCTCCACCCCCGACGACATCGCCGCCGCCATCAGGGCCGACGTCCTCGCGGGCACCCTGCCCCAGGTCTCCTGGGTGGTCGCCAACCAGGCCTTCTCCGAGCACCCCTACGCCCCGCCCGGCGACGGCGCCCACTTCGTCGACCTGGTGTACAAGGCCCTCGCCGCCGATCCGGACGTCTTCGACTCCACCGTCCTGTTCCTCAACTACGACGAGAACGACGGCTTCTTCGACCACGTGCCGCCCCCGGCCCCGCCCGCGAACACGGCGGGGGAGTTCCTCAACGGCGCCCCGTACGGTCTCGGCTTCCGTGTCCCGATGCTCGTCATCTCACCCTGGACACGCGGCGGCTGGGTCTCCTCGGAGGTCTTCGACCACACCTCGGTCCTGCGTTTCCTGGAGACGTGGACGACGGCGCTCGGCAAGCCCGCCGCCTGCCCCAACATCAGCGCCTGGCGCCGCAAGGTCACCGGTGACCTCACCGGAGTCTTCGACTTCACCGACCCGGTCTACGGGACGGTCGCGCTGCCCGCCACGAGCGTCATCGGGATCGCCACCTGCGGCCCCCTGCCCAACCCGGTGCCCACCACCAACGCCCTGCCCGTCCAGGAGCCCGGCACCCGGCCCGCCCGCGCCCTGCCCTACCAGCCGAACGGTTACCTGGACCACCTGGAGTTCGGGGCGGGCGGCAAGATCCTCGCCTGGTGCACCATGGCCAACCAGGGCACCCCGGCGAGCCGCGCCGCGCACTTCTCGATCCACCCGAACGCCTACCGCGACACCACGCCCTGGCAGTACACCGTCGACGCCGGCGCCACCGCCTCCGACTCCTTCAGCATCGGCTCGGGGTACGGCAACGGCAAGTACGACCTCACCATGGCCGGCCCCAACCGCTTCCTGCGCCGCTTCAAGGGCGACGCGACACAGGCGGGCAAGTCGGCCGAGGTGAGCACCCGTTACGCCACCGAACCCGGCACCGGAAAGACCGCCCTCTACTTCAAGATGACCAACTCCTCGGCCGCCGCGGTGAAGTTCACGATCACCGCGAACCAGTACCGCGGCGACGGGCCGTGGACGTACACCGTCGCCGCGGGCGGTTCGGCCGAGGACTACTTCAACGCCGTCGCGTACCAGAACGGCTGGTACGACTTCACGATCACCGTCGACTCCGACGCGAGCTGGTCGCGCCGGTTCACCGGGCACATCGAGACGGGCACGGCGAGCGTCAGCGGCTGATCACGCGTAGAGGTCCGGGCGCGGGGCGAGTTCGACGGTCACCCGGCCGCCGCTCTCCAGCGCCCGGACACCGGCCTCGGCGACGGCCGAAGCCGCGTACCCGTCCCAGGCGCCCGGCCCGGTCACCTTCCCCTCCCGGGTGGCGTCCACCCAGGCCTGCACCTCGCGGTCGTAGGCGTCGGCGAACCGTACGAGGTAGTCCTGCGCCACCTCCTCGCGGGCACCGCCCGCCGTCGTCACCACCATGGTGTGCTCGTCCCCGATCCGTGCGCTCCCGGACTCGCAGACCGCCTCGCAGCGCACCTGGTAGCCGAAGCCGGAGTTGACGAAGACCTCGACGTCGACGAGAGCGCCGTCGGCCGTCTCGAACACCACGAACTGGGGGTCGAGAAGGCCCTCGGGGGCACCCGCGGACGGCCGTGGGCGCAGCACGGTCACGGCGGTGAGCTCCTGGTCGAGCAGCCAGCGCGCCGCGTCGATCTCGTGCGAGACGGAGCTGTTGACCAGCATCGCCGAGGTGAAGCCGGGCGGGGAGGACACATTGCGGTGCGTGCAGTGCAGCATCAGCGGACGGCCCAGCCGCCGACTGTCCAGCAGCGACTTCAAGCGCTGGTACTCGGCGTCGTACCGGCGCATGAACCCGACCTGCACCAGTCTCCGGCCGAGCCGCGCCTCAGCCTCCACCACCCGCAGCGCCCCGGCCGACTCCGGCACCATCGGCTTCTCGCACAGCACCGGCAGACCGCGCTCGAAGGCCGCGAGCAGCGCCTCCTCGTGCGCGGGCCCGGGGGAGGCGATCAACACCGCCTGTACACCGGGCGCGTCGAGGGCCGAGGCGACCTCGGTGTGCACCGAGACACCGTCGATGCCGGCGACGGCGTCCTTGGCGCGCCCGGTGTCGGGATCGGCCACCGCCGCGACCCGGGCGCCGTTCACCACCCGATCGATCCGCCGTACATGGTCGGCCCCCATGTGGCCCGCACCCAGGACCGCGACACCCAACAGCTCACTCACGCGCTCACCTCTCCGGCAGACAGCTCTGGAGGCGATTGTCTGCCGGAATGATCAGTAGCGCAGCACTCCGGCGATGCCTTTCGCGTCACCCAGACTGCCGTCGGGGACGAAACGGACCTCTGCTCCGGTATCCAGACACTGTTCGACGATCTCGTCGACGATGTCCTCGCGGGCGTCCAGATCACCGCTCTCGGCCGGGACCAGATGGTCGCCGCCGTCGTCGCGTACCGTCACGCGGTAGTTCTCCTCGACGGCCAGCAGCCGGATCCGGGCCTGGGAGGCGTTCTGCCACACCTCGTCGACTCCGGCCGCGAACTCCTTGCGGCCACGGGCCGACTCGAGCTCCCGGGCCACCACGTCGGTGTCCCTGCGCTCCTCGGCGCTGATCAGTGGACGGACCGCCTGCCACACGGCTTCGGGGGTCCCGTGCGCGAGTCCGCCGTGCGGGATGTGCGTGGCGTCCTTGGTGACCGTGCCGACCTCGTCGAGGAGGGAGAGCGCGGCGGTCTCGCCGGTGACGTACAGCGGACGCGGATCCTCGCGCAGGACGGCGCTCATCGCGGTGTCGGCGTCCCGCACGAAGTGCTTGGTCCGCTCGTCGCGGAAGGTGCTGGGCAGGTCTCCGATGCGCTCCTTGCGCTCGGCGTTCGGGTCCTCGAGGCTGCGGGTCCGCGGGAAACCGCCGATGCGCTCCTCGGTGACCCGCTCGGCGCCGCCGTTCCACAGCGTCACCCGGTCGGCGGACACCGCGAGCACCCAGAACGGCCGCTCCGAGACCTGCGCGGCGACGAGGTTGCGGGTCAGGAAGGTGTCCGAGAGCACCACGCGCTCGGGCACCGTGCGGGCCAGCGACCACACCTGGTGCTCGCCGGGCGCCGCGAAGATCGCGAGGCCCTCCTCCGCGTGCGCCAGGTCGACCTCGGCGAGGGCCTGGTCGAGTTGCTGGACGAGGTCGGTGCGCCGTTCGCGGGTGACCGCCGGATCGGACTCGATCTGTTTCTTGGCCTCGGCCACGACATTGCGCAGCCGGACCGGATCCTGGGCGTTGTCGGGTTCGCGGCGGTGCGTGGGCGTCAGCACCGACACCGCGGGATAGGGCCGCGGCCTGCGCAGTTTGGTGAGGGTCGCTGGGCTGAGTGCGTGCTCCATAACAGCACGATAGAGCCGATTCAGTTATCAGGCATTTGGGGCAATTGATTGCTAGTGTCGCTCGGGTCGCCAGATGCCGTTCCCCCGCGTCGTCGTCGCACGACGACGCTCGCCTTCGCAGGACGCCCATGACGCAGGCCGACACCGAAACCCATGCGCCCCCGGCCGCCAAACTGACGCTGCCGACTCTCACCTCGATGGTCGTCGGCTCCATGGTCGGCGCCGGGGTCTTCTCCCTGCCCCGCCTCTTCGCCCAGGAGACGGGCGTGGCGGGCGCCCTGATCGCCTGGGCCGTCGCGGGCACCGGAATGCTGATGCTCGCCTTCGTCTTCCAGCGGCTCGCGGTCCGCCGGCCCGACCTCGACGCGGGCGTGTACGCGTACGCCAAGGCCGGTTTCGGCGAGTACCTGGGCTTCTTCTCGGCGTTCGGCTACTGGGCCAGCGCCTGCGTCGGCAACGTGACGTACTGGGTGCTCATCATGTCGACGATCGGGGCCATCGCCCCGGCGCTCGGCGACGGTGACACCGTGCTCGCCGTCGCCCTGTCCTCGGTGGGCCTGTGGTGCTTCTTCTTCCTCATCCGCAGAGGGGTGAAGGAGGCCGCGGCCATCAACCGGATCGTCACCGTCGCCAAGGTCGTGCCGATCCTCGTCTTCGTCGTCCTGGCGCTCTTCTACCTCAAGCCCCATGTCTTCGCCGAGAACTTCGCCGGCGCCGACTATGCCGGTTCGCTGTTCAACCAGGTCAAGGGCACCATGCTGGCCACCGTCTTCGTGTTCCTCGGCGTGGAGGGCGCGAGCGTGTACTCGCGGCACGCCCGGCGCCGCGAGGACGTCGGCCGGGCGACCCTCCTCGGCTTCCTGAGCGTCTTCGCCATCTTCGCCTCCGTCACCATCGTGTCGTACGGACTGCTGCCGATGAGTCAGATCGCCGAGCTGCGACAGCCCTCCATGGCCGGGGTCCTGGAGAGCGCGGTCGGCACCTGGGGCAAGGTCTTCGTGAGCGTCGGCCTGATCGTCTCGGTGCTCGGCGCCTATCTCGCCTGGACGTTGATGGCGGCCGAGGTGCTCTTCGTCGCGGCCGAGGACGAGGACATGCCCCGCTTCCTCGGCCGCTCCACCGCCGCCGACGTGCCCGTGCCCGCGCTGCTGATGACGACACTGCTCACCCAGGTCGTGCTGGTCGTCACGCTGTTCTCGGACGACGCCTTCAGCTTCGCGCTCGACCTGACCAGCGCGCTGACCCTGATCCCGTTCCTGCTGGCGGCGGCCTTCGCCCTGAAGACCGCACGGGCAAGGTCCGGCGGTGACCTGGCCGTCCCCGCGCTCGCCACCCTCTACACCGCGTTCCTGCTCTACGCGGCCGGGCCGAAGTACCTTCTCGTCTCCTTCATCGTCTACGCGCCCGCCACGGTGCTGTTCGTGATGGCCCGGCGCGAGCAGGGCAGACGGCTGTTCTCACCCCGGGAACTCGTCATCCTTCTCGTCTCGATCGCCGGCGCGGTCCTGGGGATCGTCGCCCTGGCGCTGGGCTGGATCAGTCTCTGACCCGCCCGTCCCCGCCCCGGAGAAAGGCACACCGTGACCAGTCAAGACACCACCGGCCGCCCGGCGTACGGCGTCCACTCCGAGGTCGGCAGACTGCGCAAGGTGCTCGTCTGCGCGCCCGGTCTCGCGCATCGCCGGCTCACCCCCACCAATGCCGACGACCTGCTCTTCGACGACGTCATGTGGGTCGAGAACGCCCAGCGCGACCACGCCGACTTCGTCAACAAGATGCGCGAACGGGGCGTCGACGTCGTCGAACTGCACGATCTGCTCGCCCGGACCATGGCGCTCCCGGTCGCCAGGGACTGGCTCCTGGAACGGAAGATCACCCCGAACGAGGTCGGTATCGGGCTCGTCGACGACACCCGCGCCTTCCTGGAGACACTGGAACCGGCCCGGCTCGCCACGTTCCTGATCGGCGGTCTCGCCACCGCCGACCTGCCCGAGGACCACCGCTCCGCCTACCTCGCACTGGCCCGCGAGTCCACGGGCGTACGCGAGTACCTGATGCCACCGCTGCCCAACACCCTCTACACCCGCGACACGACCTGCTGGCTGTACGAGGGCGTCACGCTCAACCCGCTGTACTGGCCGGCCCGGCACGACGAGACGCTCCTGATGAAGGCGATCTACACCTTCCACCCCGACTTCGCCGGTTCGACCGTGTGGTGGGGCGACCCCGAACGGGACTGGCGGGAGGCCACGTTCGAGGGCGGGGACATCATGCCGGTCGGCAACGGCGTCGTGCTCATGGGTATGAGCGAGCGCACCTCGCGCCAGGCCATCACCCAGGTCGCGGCGGCCCTGTTCGAGAACGGCGCCGCCGAGCACGTGATCGTCGCAGGACTGCCGAAGCTGCGCTCCGCGATGCACCTCGACACAGTCTTCACCTTCGCCGACCGCGACCTGGTCACTCTCTACCCGACCATCATGGACGCCGTCCGCACCTTCTCCCTGCGCCCGCGCGACAAGGCCCCCGGCATCGAACTCACCGACGAGGGCACACGATCCTTCACCGAGGTCGTCGCCAAGGCCCTCGGGCTGTCCGAACTGCGGATCGTGGAGACGGGCGGGGACGTGTACGCCTCCGAGCGGCAGCAGTGGGACAGCGGCAACAACGCGGTCGCGCTGGAACCGGGCGTGGTGGTCACCTACGACCGCAACACCCAGACCAACACCCTGCTGCGCAAGGCCGGGATCGAGGTCATCACCATCGTCGGCGCCGAGCTCGGGCGTGGACGGGGCGGCGGCCACTGCATGACCTGCCCCATCATCAGGGACCCGGTGGACTTCTGAACCAGCGGCCCGGTGGAGCTCCGGCCGTTCAGAACGTGTCCGGATCCGCCGCCTTCCAGTCAGCCTCCCAGGACGCGGGCGGCTCCGCGAGCAGCACCCCGGGCTCCAGCCACTCGTAGAGCTCTGCGTACGACCGAACGGTCGCCGGGTCCGTACGCCGGAGCAGCTGATGCGGTCCGAGCTCGGCCGGATCGCGTACCCCCATGGCGGCCATGATCCGGCTCGCGCCGCGGACCGTGGCCCGCTGGTAGTGGTGCACGCGCGCCGACTTGTCGGCCACGTCCAGGGCGCGTACCCGGCGCGGGTCCTGGGTCGCGATCCCGACCGGGCAGGTGTTGGTGTGACAGCGCCGGGCCTGGAGGCAGCCGAGCGCGAGCATCATCGCGCGGGCCGCGTTCGTGTAGTCGGCGCCCTGCGCCAGCCGTTTGACGATGTCCGAGCCGGTGGCGACCTTGCCGCTCGCGCCGATCCGCACACGGTCGCGCAGCCCGGTGCCGACCAGCGCGTTGTGCACCGTGATCAGCCCTTCGGTCAGGGGCGTACCGAGGCAGGCGGCGAACTCCGGCGGCGCGGCCCCCGTACCGCCCTCGGCGCCGTCGACCACGATGAAGTCGGGCGAGACCCCCTCGGCGAGCATCGCCTTGCAGACGGCGAGGAACTGGCGGCGCGAGCCGACGCAGAGCTTGAAGCCGGTCGGCTTGCCGCCCGCCAGCTCCCGCATCCGGGCGAGGAAGCACACCAGCTCGCGCGGGGTCGAGAACACCTGGTGGTACGGCGGTGAGATCACCGCCTTGCCCTCCGGGACGCCGCGGACCCGGGCGATCTCGGCGCTCACCTTGGCGCCGGGCAGCACCCCGCCGATGCCCGGCTGCGCCCCCTGGGAGAGCTTCAGCGACACGCACTTGACCTCCGGCAGCGCGGCCTTGTCCGCGAACTCCCGTGCCTCGAAGCCCCCTTCCGGGGTGCGGCAGCCGAAGTACCCGCTGCCGATCTCCCAGATCAGGTCGCCGCCGCCCCGCAGGTGATGGTCCGAAAGACCGCCCTCGCCGGTGTCGTGCGCGAAACCGCCGAGCGCCGCGCCCCTGCTGAGTGCCAGGATCGCGTGCGAGGACAGCGCCCCGAAGCTCATCGCGGAGACGTTCAGCAGGGCCATGTCGTACGGCTGGGTGCAGTCCGGGCCGCCGACGCGGACCACGGGCGGCTCGTCCGGCACCTCGACCGGGCGTATCGACGGTTCCAGGTACTCGTACCCGTCCCCGTACAGGTCCAGCCCGGTGCCGAAGGGGTCCTCGGCCTCGACGCCCTCGGCGCGCTCGTACACGATGCCGCGCACATCACGGTCGTCGGGCCGCGGGAGGAGGCGGAGGTGACCGAGCAGGGGGTAGTTCCGCAGGACCGCGTGGCGGCGCTGGGTCAGGTCCCGGACGGCGAGCGCGGTCAGGGCGAGCAGTACGGCGGCCGCCCACCACCACCAGGGCGAGAGGGCCCATGCCAGGACCAGTGCCCCGGCCGCACCCAGGGCGACGAACAGCGGCAAGAGCATCCGGCGCACACCACGAGTCAAACCCATGAGACGGAAAGGGGCGAAAGCGGGCATGCCGCTCGGGTCCCCCGAAGACGCCCCCCGGGCGCCCCGGCGGATGTTGAGGAAGACT
Organism: Streptomyces sp. NPDC007896; assembly: GCF_042959425.1. Classification (NCBI taxonomy): domain Bacteria; kingdom Bacillati; phylum Actinomycetota; class Actinomycetes; order Kitasatosporales; family Streptomycetaceae; genus Streptomyces; species Streptomyces sp. NPDC007896. The sequence goes on from NZ_JBIBKX010000017.1 coordinate 220,132, forward strand.
TTGCCCGTGGCCGATTCCCGTTCGCAGACGCCCGGCAGCGGGCCGATCCGCCCGTCCGCCGGGTGCAAAGCGCGGCCGAAACCGTCGGGGTGACGGGGCCGGTCAGGTTACGTACGTGTTGACGGCACTCGCACACATGGCACAACCTCGTCATATAGCTGCTCAATACAACTGGTTTTGCGGAAGCGTCGGCCCGTCCATGAAACCGCAGGCAGGCGCGGTGTTCCCGGTGAAACCGGACGCGGGAGGTAACGCATGTGCGGCATCACCGGCTGGGTCTCCTTCGACCGCGACCTGCGCGCCGAGGCGGAGACATTGGATGCAATGACGGAGACGATGTCCTGCCGGGGCCCCGACGACCGCGGCACCTGGACCGAGGGGCCCGCGGCCCTCGGGCACCGTCGGCTCGCGATCATCGACCTGCCCGGCGGACGCCAGCCCATGACCGCCGAGACCCCGGACGGCACGGTCGCGCTCGTCTATTCGGGGGAGACCTACAACTTCACCGAGCTGCGCCGCGAGCTGACCGACCGCGGGCACCGTTTCTCGACCGACTCCGACACCGAGGTGGTCCTGCGCGGCTACCTCGAATGGGGCGAGGCGCTCGCCGAGCGGCTCAACGGGATGTACGCCTTCGCGGTCTGGGACGGCCGCCACGACCAGCTCGTGATGATCCGCGACCGCATGGGCATCAAGCCCTTCTACTACTACCCGACCCCCGACGGCGTCCTCTTCGGCTCCGAACCCAAGGCGATCCTCGCCAACCCGCTCGCCCCGGCCCGGGTCCGCCTCGACGGACTGCGCGAGCTGTTCACCTTCGTCAAGACGCCCGGACACGCGATCTGGGACGGCATGCGCGAGGTGGAGCCCGGCACCGTCGTCACCGTCGAGCGCGCCGGGCTGCGCCGCCGCGTCTACTGGCAACTGGAGACCCGGCCGCACACCGACGACCGCGACGCCTCCATCGCCACCGTCCGCTCGCTCCTCGAGGACATCGTGCGCCGCCAGCTCGTCGCCGACGTGCCGCGCTGCACCCTGCTCTCCGGCGGCCTCGACTCCTCCGCCATGACCGCGCTGGCCGCCCGGCAGCTCGGCGAGCACGGCGAGAAGGTCCGCAGCTTCGCCGTCGACTTCGTCGGCCAGGCCGACCACTTCGTCGCCGACGAACTGCGGGGCACACCCGACACCCCCTTCGTGCACGACGTGGCCCGCGCCTCGGCCACCGACCACCAGGACATCGTCCTCGACGCGCACGCCCTGGCCGACCTCGACGTCCGCGCGAAGGTGATCAGGGCCCGCGACCTCCCCATGGGCTTCGGCGACATGGACGCCTCCCTGTACCTGCTCTTCCAGGCCATCCGGGAGCACTCCACGGTCGCGCTCTCCGGAGAGTCGGCGGACGAGGTCTTCGGCGGCTACCTGCAGTTCTTCGACGAGGAGGCCCGCAGCGCCGAGACCTTCCCCTGGCTCGTCCGGTTCAGCCGGGACTTCGGCGACGACGCCGACGTACTGCGCCCGGACCTCACCAAGGCGCTGGACCTGGAGTCGTACGTCGCCGGCGCCTACCGTACGGCCGTCGCGGGCATCCGGCGGCTCGACGGCGAGAGCGACTTCGAGTACCGGATGCGGCGGATCTGCCACCTCCACCTGACCCGCTTCGTCCGCGTCCTGCTCGACCGCAAGGACCGCGCGAGCATGGCCGTCGGCCTGGAGGTGCGGGTGCCGTACTGCGACCACCGGCTCGTCGAGTACGTCTACAACACCCCCTGGTCCCTGAAGTCCTTCGACGGCCGGGAGAAGAGCCTGCTGCGGGAGGCGACCGCCGACCTGATCCCCAAGTCCGTGTACGACAGGGTCAAGAGCCCCTATCCGTCCACCCAGGACCCCAAGTACGCGATCGCGCTCCAGGGACACGCCAAGGACCTCCTGGCCCGGCCCGCGCACCCGGTCTTCGACCTCGTCGACCGGGAGCGGGTCCACCGGGCCGCCCACCGCGACAGCCCGCAGATCACCCAGGCGTCGCGGCGAGGCCTGGAACGCACCCTGGACCTGGCGCTGTGGCTGGACCTGTACGCCCCGGACGTGATCCTTACCTGAGCGCCCGGTCGGCGGCCGCCTGCGAGGACTTCCACCACGAGGTCACCGGCTCCCACACCAGGACGACACGACCGACGCCCAGCTCACGCGCGGTGAACGTACGGCCGAAGCGCGAAGGGTCCGGCGAGACGCCGATCGAGTCCGCCTGGCGGGCCTCCGGATCCGCCGGGTCGGCGATGGTCCGCAGGGCCGCGTACGCCGTCCGGCCCGCCTCGAGCAGGTACGGCCCGTTCTGCCCGGCGGGAACCGGCAGGGCGGCGCCGTCGAGGTCACCGAAGACGACGGTCGGGACGCGATCGACGGTGCACGCCCGGGTGGATCGGTTGGTGACGCCGAGGTGCAGCAGGGTGGGGTCGGCGGAGCGGTGGGCGTGGACGGTGACGGCCTTCTCGGTGCACTTGGCGGGCCGCGCGGCGGCCGAGCCGCTCTGGGGCACGGCCAGGAGCAGCGCCGCGGCGACGGCCGAGAGGGCGAGAACGGGTCGGATGCGCATCGGTGGGTTCCCCCTGTTTCGGTCACGAACAGTGTCATGAACGGTGAGCGACGGCTGCTCAGTGTGACGGCCGAGGTGCGCTTCGGGTTGTATCCGACGTGTCGGCGCAACCCGTCCGCGTCCGTTCTGTGACACGCCGTCGCGAGGGCCGCTCAAGGGGCCGTCGCATCCTCCGGGCCGCAGGAGCTGCCGTTGTCCGGCAGCGAGCCGTACAGCAGGAAATCGGTGACCTTCTGGCGCACGCACTTGGAAGACGCGTACCCGGTGTGGCCCTCGCCCTTGTTGTCGAGCACGACGGCTGAGGGGCCGAGCCGTGCGGCCGTCTCCTCGGTCCAGCGGTACGGGGTCGCCGGGTCCCCGCGGGTGCCGACGAGGAGCATCTTCGGCGTCTGGACATCACGTACCTTCTCGCGGATGTAGTCGCTGCCCTTGGGGCGGCCGTAGCACATCAGCAGCTCGTTGAGACGGAGAGGGCCGAAGATCGGCGACGCCTCCAGGTAGGAGGCCCTCAGTTCGTCGATCTCCTTGGTGAGCTGCGCGGCGCTGGGCCGATCGGGGTCGTCCGCGCAGTTGATCGCCAGCAGCGCGGTCTCCAGGTTGTCCGGGGGCACCTTCGCGGGGTCGACCAGCCCGCTGTACGTGGCGTGGGGCAGGGTGACGCCCCCGGCCGCCTGCAACAGTCCGCTCGGGTCGCCGTCCTGGACGAGTGAGGCGAGGGACCGTTCGAGCTTCGGCCACCCCTTGCGGTCGAAGAGTTCAAGACCCATGGTCGCCACCAGGTCCTGGCCGGAGAACTGCTGCCCGAAGCCCGTCGGCACCGGGTTCTTGTCCAGCGAGTCGACGAGCCGGACGACCCGCTGACGGGCATCGCGCGGATCCTGTCCGAACGGGCACGACGTGTCCTGGGTGCACCAGGTGAGGAAGTCCTCCAGGGCGGTCTGCTGCCCCTCGGCGCTCACCAGGCCCGACTCGGACAGCGGCTCGGTGAGCGTGTCCACGCCGTCGAGCACCATGCGGCCCGTCTTGTCGGGAAACTGGCTCGCGTACACCGCGCCCAGACGCGTTCCGTACGAGAATCCCAGGTAGTTGAGTTTCTTGTCGCCGAGGGCCTGGCGCATCACGTCCAGGTCCCGGGAGGCGTTGACCGTGCCGATGTGAGCCAGTACGGGGGTGGAGTGCTTGGCGCACTCGTCGGCGTCCTTCCGTACCTTTTTGAGGAGTGCCTCCGGGCTGCTGTCGTTGGTGGCGGAGCCCGCCGTGTCGGAAGTCTGGGCGGCACCGCCGCCGCAGCTGACGGGAGAGGACTGGCCGACACCGCGGGGGTCGAAGGTCACCACGTCGTAGCCGTTGGTGAGCGGCATGAAGTCCTTGCCGCCGCCGGCGGCGAGCTGCGGGATTCCCGGGACGCCGGGGCCGCCGAAGTTCAGCAGTACGGATCCCCTCGACGAGCCGGTGGCGCGATAGCGGGCCAGCGCGAGGTCGAGCGTCCCGGCCTGCGGGTGCGCGTAGTCCAGCGGGACGGTCACCTGCCCGCACCGCAGATCCGCGGGCATCGCGTCGCCCTTGCAGGCGCCCCACTTGATCTGCTGGTGGTAGAAGCGGGACAGGTCGGGGCCCTCGGCGGCCGTCGCCACCGCCGAGGGCAGACCCGCCGCCAGCATGGCCAGTGTCACGACGCCGACTCCGGCGTACGCCCAGCGTTGGTGCGCGGACAGCATGGGTGCCTCCAGGGACGCCCGGCGTCGTACCGGGCGCCAGGGGATAGCTCCTCGATCACGATAAGCGGGTGTCCGGGTGCGCGCCTCTGGGCGGGCGTTCGATAAACGTGACCCTCGATAGGGTGAAAACACGATCAGCCATAACGTCGGATGGTTCTCCCGCGTTTTACGCGGTGCGGGCGAGTGCCCGCGTCCATGTCTGGAAGGCAGGGAACCTATGAAACGGGTTACCCGAAATGGTTTGATCGCCGCGGCCGCCGCTTCGGGAGCGCTGGCCATGACGATGCCGGCCCACGCCGACGCCACGGCGGACGGTGCCACGGCGGCTTCGCCCGGGCTGATCTCCGGCAACACCCTCCAGCTCCCGGTGCACGTCCCCGTGAACGTGTGCGGGAACACCGTGAACGTGGCCGGGCTACTGAACCCCGCCGCGGGCAACAGCTGCGCGAACGTGAGCGAGGGCCGGGGCCCCGGCGTCGGCGGGAGGAGCCACGGCAGGGGTGGCGAAAGCGCTGGTGGCGTGGCCCATGGGGGTGCCGCCACGCGCGGCGGTGCTGTCGCGGTCGGGAGCGGAAAGGATTCTCCGGGCGTGCTCTCGGGCAACGGCCTGCAGCTCCCGGTACACCTCCCGGTGAACGTCAGCGGCAACTCCGTGAACGTGGTCGGCCTCGGCAACGCGTCCGTGGGGAACACGTCCACGAACACCTCCGGCGACCACCCCCAGCCGGTGAAGCCCGCTCCGAAGCCGCACACGCCGCCCAGGGCGTACGTGCCGCAGGGGACGCCGTACCACGCCCCGTCGCGGCCCATGGCCTCCCTCGCCCACACGGGCGCCGACCAGACGATGCCGGCGATCGCCGCGAGCGCCGCCCTGCTGCTGGGCGGGGCCGTGCTGTACCGGCGGTTCCGGCCCACGGGGGTCCGCTGACGCGCAAGGCCCCACCGGGCACACGACCGGTGGGGCCCCGTTCGGGTGGCTTTCGCCAGCGGTCCCCGGGCGGGGTCAGCGCATCTCGGGAAGGTCGTCGCGCAGGATGCTGTAGCGCACGCCGTCGCGCCACCGGCCGTCCCGGAACCCCACACTGCGCAGCACGCCCTCGCGGGTGAACCCGACCTTCTCCAGGGCGCGTTGCTCGGCGATGTTCTCCGCCTCGGTGTCCGCCTCGATCCGCACCACGGTCGTGTGCGCGAACAGGTACCGGACCAGTTGCCGCTGGGCTTCCGTGCCCCAGCCCTTGCCGCGCGCCTCCGGCAGCAGGCCGATGCCCATGTTCCAGTAGTACGTGCTCGGGGTGGGCCGGATCTTCCGCCACCCGACGAAGCCCAGGCGCTCCTCGCCGCGCACGACCATCAGATGGCCCGCGTCGTCGCCGAGCATGTGGTCCTCCGCCCACTTGCGCCGCCAGCGGTCCGGGTCCCGCCAGCCGAACCACTGGAAGGGTGTGGCGGTCTCGGGTTCCGTCAGGAACCGCTCCATGACGGGCAGGTCGTCCTCGGCCACCGGGCGCAGGGTCACGTCATCGACATTCATGGACGGCAAGCCTATGAGTGACTCAGGCTGAAATCCCCGTCGAGATCGGGAAGGATGCTGCGGGCGCGGGCGACCGCCGCGCACCCCCGTCGCAAGCGAATGGAGCGCACACATGACTTCTCCGGGTCCCGCGGATCTCGTCGTCGCCCGGGCCTCGCTCGACGACTGGTCGGTGATCAGCGGGTGGGCGGGGGACGAGGGATGGAATCCGGGGCTGTCCGACGCACCGAGCTTCTTCGCCCAGGATCCCGAGGGTTTCTTCATCGGCAGGATCGACGGGCAGCCGGTCTCGGCCGTCTCGGTCGTGACGTACGACGCCGACTACGCCTTCCTGGGCTTCTATCTCGTACGACCGGATCTGCGCGGCCGCGGCCACGGCCTCACCACCTGGAAGACGGCCCTCGCCCACGCCGGCGGCCGGACCGTCGGTCTGGACGGTGTGGTGGCGCAGCAGGACAACTACCGCAAGTCCGGCTTCGAACTCGCCCACCGCACCGTCCGGTTCACCGGAACCGTGCCGGCGGGGCGGACGCCACCGGGGGTGCGGCCCGCCGAAGCGGCCGACTTCGGGTCCATCGCGGCGTACGACAGTGCCTGCTGCCCGGCCGACCGCCCCCGCTTCCTGGAGCGGTGGCTCACCGGTCCCGGCCACCGCACCTTCGTCCGCGTCGCAGACGGCCACCTCACCGGCTACGCGGTGATCCGGCCCGCCCTCGACCGCCCGCGCGTCGGCCCGCTGTTCGCCGACACCGCCGAGGACGCCCGCGCCCTCCTGCTGGCGCTGGCCGCCGACGCTCCCGGCGGCGAGGTCGCCATCGACATCCCCGAGTCGAACGCGCCGGGCGTCGCCCTCGCCGAGGACTTCGGTCTCACCCCCTCCTTCGAAACGGCCCGGATGTACACCGGCCCGGTCAGGCCGTTCAGCGGCGAGCGCGTCTACGGGGTCACCACGCTGGAGCTCGGCTAGGTCCTGTCGTCACATTCCCGTCGTCCGCCCGCAGACGGGAATGTGACGACAGGGCCTAGGGTCCTGTCCGGCGGACAGGCCCCCCAGGTCAGGCGGCGGAGCGTGCGTCGGGCAGGCGGCGGCGCAGGGCGGTCTGCTGGATGGCGGGTGGGTTGTAGGCCATGTCGAGCGTCCCGATGTCGGTGCCGGGCGGCACGATCGCGTCGATCTGGTCGAGGATCTCGTCGCTCAGAGTGGTCTCCGCGCCCGCGAGGAGGTCGTCCAAGTGGGCCATCGTGCGCGGTCCGATGATCGCGGAGGTGACGCCGGGGTGGGCGATCGCGAACGCCATGGCCAGGTGCGTCAGCGGCATCCCCGCCTTCTCTGCCAGGGGGATGAGCTCTTCGACGGCGTCGAGCCGGCGCTCGTCGCTGAGGTGCTTGAAGCCGAAGGCGGCACGGTGGCTGTCGGCCTGCCGGCCCTTGCGGTAGCGGCCGGTCAGCAGGCCGCCCGCGAGCGGGCTGTAGACCAGGGCGCCCATGCCGTAGCGCTCGCAGACGGGCAGCACCTCGCGCTCGATGCCGCGGTTGAGGATCGAGTACGTCGGCTGCTCGCTGCGGAACCGCATCAGGCCGCGCCGCTCGGCGACCCACTGTGCCTCGATGATGTCCGAGGCGGGGAAGGAGGAGGTGCCGATGGCCCGGACCTTGCCCGCGCGCACCAGGTCGGTGAGGGCCGAGAGGGTCTCTTCCACGTCGGTGTCCGGGGCGGGCCGGTGGATCTGGAACAGGTCGACGTGGTCGGTTCCGAGCCGGCGCAGGGAGTCCTCCACCGCGCGGACCAGCCAGCGCCGCGAGTTGCCCTGCTGGTTGGGGTCGTCCCCCATGGGGAGGTGGGCCTTGGTGGCGAGCACGACGTCGTCCCTGCGGCCCTTGAGGGCCTTGCCGACGATTTCCTCGGACTCGCCGCGTGAGTAGGCGTCCGCGGTGTCGACGAAGTTGATGCCCGCGTCCAGCGCCTTGTGGATGATCCGGACGGAGTCGTCGTGATCGGGGTTGCCGATGACGCCGAACATCATCGCGCCCAGACAGTACGGACTGACCTTGATGCCGGTTCGGCCCAGTGTGCGGTACTTCATGAGTCTCCTTGTGCGTCGGCCGGTGTCCGTCGCGGCGCGTTAGGCTGGCGAAACGGAACAGCGTTCAACCTGGATGATACGGAACAGTGTTCCGGTTAGCAAGGAGAAGCATCGTGAGTGAGGAAACGGCTCGGGAAGCCGGCGCCGCCGCGACGGAAGGGCAGCCCCGTAAGCGGCTGCGTGCCGACGCGCAACGCAGCACCGACGCCCTGCTCACGGCGGCCGCGGAAGTCTTCGCCACCTCGGGAGTCGACGCACCCGTGCGTGAGATCACCGCCAGGGCGGGCGTGGGAGCCGGCACCCTCTACCGCCACTTCCCGCAACGCTCGGACCTCATCGCCGCGGTCTTCCGCCATGAAGTCGACGCCTGCGCCGACGCCGCACCCTCCCTGGCGGCGCGGTACGAACCGGCCGAAGCGCTCGCCAAGTGGCTCCAGCGCTTCGCGGGCTTCATCGCCACGAAACGCGGACTCAGTGCGGCCCTGCACTCGGGGGACCCGGCCTACGACACCCTGCCCTCCTACTTCCAGCAGCGCTTCATGCCCGTCCTCGGCGCGCTCCTCGACACCGCGGCGAAGGCCGGCGAGATCCGCTCCGACGTCGACCCCGAAGACCTCCTGGTCGCCACACGCAATCTGACCCTGCCCGCCCAGGAAGACGACAACGGCCACACCCCACGCATGATCGCCCTGCTCGTCGACGGACTCCGCTACGGCGCCCCCACCAGGGAAACCCGCTGAAGGTCGGGCGTGCGGACAGGTCGGGGTGCCCTGCGGGCGGGGTGTCAGAGGGGGCGCCGCGCGGGGAACGCCCGCCGCCGCCCCACCGCCACCACACCGACCGCGGCGGCGATCAGCGGGAGTGACGTCCAGGGAAGAGCCGTGGCTCCCGCGCTCTCCAGGACGAGTCCTCCGGTGAGGGAACCGGCCGCGATGCCGGCGTTGTAGACCGTGGTCTGCAGGGAGGTGGCCACGTCGGCGTGGGCGGGACCGGAGGCGTCGACCAGCGCGGTCTGGATCAGCGTCGGCGCTCCGCCGAACGCGGCGCCCCACAGGGCGACCGAGACGAGGAGCACGAGAGGGTCGCCCGCGGACACGGCCAGCGCCGCCATCGCGCAGGCGATCAGGGCCAGGGCCGTTAGTAGCGTACGGCGCAGGTGCGCGTCCACCAGGGCGCCGACGATCCAGATCCCCACGACCGTGGCCACCCCGAACACCAGCAGGACGAGACCGGTGCGGCCGAAACCGGTGTGCTCGGCGAAGGGGGCGACGTATGTGTACATCACCTGGTGCCCCAGCAGCAGGAGCAGGGTCACGGACAGGACGGTCACGATGCCGGGCAGCGCGGCGACCCGGCGCAGAGACACCCGCGCGCCCGCAGGCTCGCCGGGCAGGCCCGGCACCCGCCACCGCACCCAGAGCACGAGCAGCGTGGCGAGTACGGACAGCACGCCGAAGGCCGCGCGCCAGCCGACGGCGTCCGCCAGCGCGGTGCCCGCGGGCACGCCCAGCGACAGGGCGAGGGTGATGCCCCCGAGGACGATGGCGATGGCACGGCCGCGCCGCTCGGCGGGCACCATCCGGGCCGCGTACCCGACGAGCATCGCCCACAGCGTGCCACCCATGACCCCGGCCCCGAGCCGGGCCGCGAAGGTGAGCGCGTACCAGGACGACACCGCGGTGACGGCGTTGCAGAAGGCGAAACCCAGGAGGGTGCCGGTCAGTACCCGGCGGCGCGGCAGTCCGCGCAGCGCTGCCGTGAGGGGCACCGCGGCGAGAAAGGACGCGAGCGCGTAACCGGTCACCAGGAAACCGACCCGCCCCTCGGACACCCCCAGGGCCGGGGCCATCCGCGGCAGCAGACCGGCGGGCAGCAGTTCGGTCAGTACGGCGGTGAAGGCGGCCGTGGACAGGGCGAGCAGCCCCGAGAGCGGCAGCCCGCAGACGGGCAGGGCGGTGCCCTTGGCGGGCGGTGCGAGCGACATGCGACCATGCTGAAACCTTCACATCAGTGTGAAGGCAAGCGCGCCTGCCCCGGAGAGCGGAGACATGAGGATCGGTGAGCTGTCGATCCGCACCGGCGTCCCCACCCGGATGCTGCGCTACTACGAGGAACAGGGCCTGCTGCGCCCCGAGCGGGCCGCCAACGGCTATCGCTCGTACGGCGAGGGGGCCGTCCCGTGCGTACGGCAGATCCGCGGGCTGCTCGACTCCGGGCTCACCACCGAGATCATCCGTGTCATCCTGCCGTTCCTGTCCGACCCCGGCGAGATCCATCTCCATCCCGAGTGCCTGACCCAGGAGACCGCCGCACTCCTGCGGGGCGAGATCGACCGCATCCAGAGCCGCATCGACTGCCTGGCCCGCAACCGGGACGCGCTGCGGGCCTATCTCGACGCGGTTCAGCCGGGAGCACTGCGGCCGTGAGGCTGGCTCACGGCAGCCGTCAGTTGGCGAGCGCCCGGGCGCGCTGGGCCGCCTCGCTCACGGATCCGTGGTGCACCGGGCCGTGCCCGGGCAGGAGGACGTCCGCCGAGAGTGTCTCGATGAGCTTCAACGACGCGAGGGCGTTCGCGCGCTCGGCGTGGAACATGTCGGGCAGCAGCTGCGGTCCCCGTATCCGCGAGGTGGGGTGACCGCTGACCAGGGCGTCGCCGGAGATCACGATGCCGGCGTCCGGCAGGTGGTAGACGCAGTGTCCGGCGGTGTGCCCGGGGGTGTGCACCGGCACCGGACCGCCGGGAAGATCGAGTGTTCCCTCGCCGGGGAACGGCTCGGGCCGGGTCATCCGGACGTCCGCCGTGCCGCCGGACCGGAGCGCGTGCACCGCCCAGGGGAGCACGCCGGGGCGCCAGGCCTGGCGCATCACCTCGCCCACACTCACCTGCTGGAGGAAGTCGCGGCGCGCGTGCGCCACTTCCTCCTCGTGCAGATGGACCGGGACGCCGTAGGCGCTGCTCAGATACTCGGCCGACCCGACATGGTCGTTGTGCGCGTGGGTGATGAGTACGGCGGTGATGGCCTCGGGGGAGTGGCCGAGCGCGTCGAGGGAGGCGAGGACGTCCGGGCGGTCGCCCGGATATCCGGTGTCGATCAGGGTGACGGCGTCCCCCTCGGCCAGGATCACCCAGTTGGTGTTGCTGCCGTGAACCAGATGGATTCCGGCCGCTACCTCGACGATCGCGTCCTTGCGCATGACCATCCCGATGCTTGAGATCTTTCCCGGCCGGGTCGGGCCGGGTCGAACCGAAGGTATCGCGTGCGGGCGGCGACGCGACGGGCGGCCACCGGGTCACGGACGCGTTCACCGACGGCGTGGCCGAACGTGAACGGGCCCTGTCGGCAAGGGACTTGACGCGTCCGCGGAATGGCGGCTCCCATATGGCGAGTCTCGTTGACTTTTGTTCGAGTCTGCGAACAAATCGCTCAAGGGAGAGCCGTATGTCCCCCCATTCGCACACCACGCGCCTCAGGGGCCTCCTGAAGCGCGCAGCCGTTCATGGCGCCGTCCTGGGCCTGGCCATCGCCGGATTGGCCGGGGTCGGACGCTCCGCCACTCCGCTCACCGCCGAGCCGACCGCCGTCAGCACCAACCAGATCGGCGTCGCCCCGGCCCCGATGGGCTGGGCGTCCTGGAACACCTTCGCCAGCGTCATCGACTACAACACCATCAAGGCCCAGGCCGACGCCCTCGTGTCTTCGGGCATGGCCGCCGCGGGCTACACATACGTCAACATCGACGAGGGCTGGTGGCCGGGCACCCGCGACAGCAGCGGCAACATCACCGTCGACACCGCCAAGTGGCCCGGCGGGATGAAGGCCATCGTCGACTACATCCACAGCAAGGGCCTCAAGGCCGGTATCTACACCGACGCGGGCAAGAACGGCTGCGGCTACTACTACCCGACCCCCTCGGGCACGCCGGCCGCCCCCAACACCGGCATGGAAGGGCACAATCAGCAGGACCTGGAGACCTTCCAGAACTGGGGCTTCGACTTCCTGAAGATCGACTGGTGCGGCGGTGACGCCGAGGGGCTCGACCAGGAGACGACGTACAAGGCGATCCGCGACGCCAACACCGCCGCGACCGCCGTCACCGGCCGCTCACTCGTGCTGTCACTGTGCGAGTGGGGCACGGGCAACCCCTGGAACTGGGCCGCCGGCACGGGTGCGATGTGGCGCACCAGCACCGACATCGTCTACTACCCCGACAACCCGACGATGACCAACATCCTGGCCAACTTCGACAAGTCGCTGCACCCCGCCGCCCAGCACACCGGCTACTACAACGACCCGGACATGATGACGGTCGGCATGAACGGCCTGAGCGCCGCCCAGAACCGCACCCACATGGGCCTGTGGGCGATCTCCGGCGCCCCCCTGCTCGCGGGCAACAACCTGGCCACCATGAGTTCGACGACCGCCTCGATCCTCACCAACTCCGAGGTCGTCGCGATCGACCAGGACCCGCGCGGCCTCCAGGGCGTCAAGGTCGCCGAGGACAGCACCGGCCTGCAGGTCTACAGCAAGATCCTCTCCGGGACCGGAAAGCGCGCGGTCCTGCTGCTGAACCGTACGTCCGCCGCGGCGAACATCACCGCCCGCTGGCAGGACATGGGTCTGACCACCGCCTCCACCGCCGTACGCAACGTCTGGGCGGCGTCCAACGCCGGGTCGTACGCGACGAGTTACACCACCAGCGTCCCCGCGGGCGAGGGCGTGCTGCTCACCGTCTCCGGCACCGAGGCGTCCGGGACGACGTACGAGGACACCACCTCCGCGACGACCCCGGCCTTCACCGGAGTCACGGCGTCCGCCGCGGGCACCAAGCTGATCGACATCACCTATGCCAACGGCGGCACCGCGGACCGCAAGGCGACGCTTCAGGTGGGTGGCCAGTACGCGCAGACGCTGGCCTTCCCGCCCACCGGCTCGGCGACCACCTACCGGACCGTCTCCGTCCTCGCGTCCCTGGCGAAGGGCTCCAACACGCTGACCTTCGGGGCCTCGGGCACCGCGCCCGACATCGACGCCGTTGCCGTGCGCGCCGTCCCGGGCACCAACGGGACGGCGGTCGTCGGTACCGGATCCGGACGGTGCCTGGACTTCTTCAAGAACACGATCACCAACAACAGCCAGGCCGAACTGTGGGACTGTGGCGGTGGCCAGAACCAGACGTTCACCTACACCTCGCGCAGTGAACTGGTGGTCTACGGCAACAAGTGCCTCGACGCCTACAACAGCGGCACCGCCAACGGCACCAAGGTCGTCCTGTGGGACTGCAACTCAGGCACCAACCAGAAGTGGACCTTCAACTCCAACGGAACCGTCACCAACAACGTCTCGGGCCTGTGCCTGGACGCGGTGGGTGCCGCGACGGCCAACGGAACCCTGATCGACCTCTGGTCGTGCAACGGCGGATCCAACCAGCAGTGGACCCGCAACTGAACCGCGTCTGACCAGGGACGAAATACCGGGGCGGGGTGGCCTGATCGCCTCCGCCCCGGTGCAAGGCCGTTGCCCTATGCGCGCCGGGGTGCTGGAGTGACCCCATGGATCACGTTGCGGTACTGGCTCTGTTCGACCGGGACATGCGGGAGGACGCGCGGCCCGACAGCCCAGGAGCCCGGGTCGAGCGCATCGACAAGGTGGTGCGCCAGGTCGGCACCGAGCAGGGCTGGAACGGGGTGATCTGGTCGGACCTGGACGAATCGAACGCCGACGCCGCGATCGCCGAGCAGATGCGCTACTTCGGCGAACTCGGCCGCGAGTTCGAGTGGAAGCTGTACGGGCACGACAAGCCCGAGGACCTGGGGAAACGGCTGCGCGCCGCCGGGTTCGTCGCCCAGCCCGAGGAGACCCTGATGATCGCCGAGCTGGGCGACCTCGCGCTCGACGCCCAGCCGCCCGAGGGCGTACGGCTGCTGCCCGTCACCGACCGCGCGGGCGTCGACCTCGTCGCGGACGTCCACGAACGGGCCTTCGGCACGGACAGCACCCGGATGCGCCACCAACTCCTGGCCCAGCTCACCGGCGACGAGGACAACGTCGTCGCGGTGGTGGCCCTCGCCGGTGACGTCCCGGTCAGCGCCGCCCGCATGGAGATGGTCCCTGGCACCCGCTTCGCCGGCCTCTGGGGCGGCGGCACCATCGACTCCTGGCGCCGCCGCGGCATCTACCGCGCGCTCGTCGCCCACCGTGCCCGCGTCGCTGCCGAGCGCGGCTACCGCTACGTCCAGGTCGACGCCACGAGCCAGAGCCGCCCGGTCCTCGCCCGCCTGGGCTTCGAACCCCTGACCACCACAACGCCGTACGTGTACGGGTGACACCGGACGCCATCCGGGCGGAGATGGCGTCACTGACCGCCGGTCGGCCGAGGCGGCTGTAGGCCGGCCCGGCACTTCAACTCGTAGCCGGCATCCGGCACTTCAATTCGTACCCGGCATGCCGCCGTTCGGCGAACCGATCGATCCGCCCGAGATCGACATCGGCGAGCGAGCGCCGCCCCTCCTCCCGCGCCGCCGAGACGGCCGCGTCCAGGAAGCGGCCGCCCTCCGCCCGGCGCCGCTCGGCCTGACGGACGGCCCCGTCAGCGGCGCACCTTCACCCGGTCGAGCGCCGCGACACCCACCGCCGCGAGTCCGATCTGAATGATCCACTCGATCCAGTCGACGCCCTTCGTGTTCGCCACGCCGAACGCGGCGGCGATCCCCGAGCCGATGAACGCGGCCACGATGCCGACGAGGATCGTCCACAGGATGCCGATGCGCTGGCGTCCCGGGACCACGAGCCGGCCCAGTACGCCGATGATGATGCCGATGAGAATGGCACTGATGATGCCTGAGATCTCCATCTCCGCCCCTTTTTGTCAGGACCCCCGCAGTTAGGTGTGTTCCCCCTGCGGGCGAAGACAGTCCGTTCGGCTCTTCGGCCGTCCCGTGTCCGGTCCGACGGGCTCCTGTTCAGTCGCGTTCCTGCCATGTACCGTTCAAGTATCTGTCGCACGGTAGACGGCCAACCACCGTTCTACGCGCGCAGACTTGGCGCCCGCACCGCCTCTCCCCACCCCTCATGGAGGTTCGCCGGATGCTCGGATTCAGAAAATCCCGCCACAGACTCACCACGGCCACGGCCGTGTTCGGACTGCTCGTCGCGGGTGCGGCCGTCCAGGCGTCCGCGGCCGCTCCGGCCGCCGCCGCGACCCCGCACCGCGTCCTGTTCGACAACGCCCACGCCGAGACCGCGGGCAACGCCGACTGGATCATCTCCACCAGCCAGCCCGACCCGCTCGGCCAGAACTCCTCGCCGTCCTCGGAGACCGACTGGACCGGAGCCCTCTCCTCCTGGGGTGTGGCCCTGCAGAAGACCGGCGACTACAGCCTGAAGACGCTGCCTTCGGGCTCCAGCCTGGCCTACGGCGGCTCGACGGCCACCGACCTCTCGAACTTCGACACGCTGGTGCTGCCCGAGCCCAACACGCTCTTCACGACCGCGGAGAAGACCGCGATCATGACGTTCGTGAAGAACGGCGGCGG
>NZ_JBIBKX010000018.1:0-220982 GCF_042959425.1 Streptomyces sp. NPDC007896
CAACGACCCGACCACACGGGAACCGGCCCGCATCTGACCACCCCACACACCTCAAGGCCGCCCGCGCCAAGCACGGGCGGCCTCCGGACCGTTCGCCGGCGACGTCACCCACCAGGGCCGCCACACCCGACAGGAAACCCTCCCGATGATCACCAACTGGCAGCGGTTCGCCAAGGACCATCCCCGCGCCGTCAACGCGATGGTCATCCTGGCGGTCTTCGCGCTCTGCGTGGTGGGCAGCGAATGGAGCAGTCCGAAGCCCTCCGGCGAGCGGATCGAGTGGTGGCCGGCCGTCCTCCTGGAGGGCGTCGCCTGCGCCGCCCTGTGGTGGCGTCGCAGTCACCCCCGTACGGTCGTCGCGGTGACCGCCGCCTGCGTCAACACCGGCACCGTGGCGGGCTATCTGATCACACCGCTGCTGCTCGGACCGGTGATGATCGCGCTGTACTGGCTGGCCATCCGAACCAGCCGGGCGACCGCGCGCATCGGCCTCGTCGGCGTCTCGGCGCTGGTGGTGCCCACGGCCGTCCTCGCCGACCACTACGACCACCCGTTGTTCTTCCGCACGGTCGGACCCGTCTTCTGGCTGCTGGTGCCGGTCGCCTGGGGCACCACGGCCCGGCTGCGCGGCGCCTACCTCGAAGCCGTCCACGCGCGCGCCGAACACGCCGAGCGCACCCGCGACGAAGAGGCGCGGCACCGGGTCGCCGAGGAGCGCATGCGCATCGCGCGCGACCTCCACGACGTCGTCGCCCACCACCTCGCGCTGGCCAACGCCCTGGCCGGGACCGCCGCGCACCTCGCCCGGGGCCACCCCGACCAGACGCGGCGGATCCTGGGCGACCTCGCCGACACCACCTCCTCGGCGCTACGCGAACTCAAGGCCACCGTCGGCCTGTTGCGCCAGGCCAACGATCCCGACGCGCCCCTGGAACCGTCCCCCGGACTCGGCCGGCTCTCCGAACTGGCCGCCGCGTTCGCCTCCACGGGGCTCGACGTCGTCGTCACCACCGAGGGCGAGGCGCGACCGCTGGCTCCGAGCGTGGACCTGACCGCCTTCCGGATCGTCCAGGAGGCGCTCACCAACGTCACCAAGCACGCCGCTGTGAGGGAGGCGCGCGTCCTTCTCTCGTACTCCAAGGACAAGGTGCGGATCACGATCGACGACGACGGGGACAAGGCTCCCGTGCCGCCGGCCCCGGGCAGTGGCTTCGGCGTCATCGGCATGCGCGAACGCGCCAGTTCGGTGGGCGGCCGAATCCAGACGTACCGGCGACCGGAGGGCGGTTTCACCGTCGCCACCGAACTGCCGCTTCACCCCTGAGAACCCGGCGAGAACCCGGCCCGAGTACCGCAGGCACCCCCACTCCCCCTGACGCCCCGTTTAAGTAAGCGATCTACGTAGTTCCACGGACGACTTCAGACCGTGCGCCCGGAAAAATCACGACCTGAGCACCGGGCGGCGCACGCTGCCCACGGACAGGGCGGAGACGGCATGGGCCGGGCACAGGAGACGGGCACGAGCTTGACCCTCTGGAGAACGCCGGTCCTTGTCGGCGTGATCGGGCTGTCCGTGGCCCGGCGGAGGCAGTCGTAGAAGATGTCGACCTGGAATGGAATCGGAACCAAGTACCTCGGGTACGGCTATCGGAACCGCGACGGCAGTCACCACGCCACCCAGTGGGCGGTCCTGTTCGACATGCCGGTCATCCCGCTGCGCCGCCACCGCCTGACCGTCGGCAGCACGGTGTTCAAGGCCACCGGCAACGGCAGCAGATCGGTCACCCAGTACACCGTGCACGAGGAGACCCCCCTCCAAGGCCGCGAGATAGCCCGCACCTACCTGATCTGGTGGCTCCTGGGCCCACTGGTCGCGGGCGGACCGGCAGCCCTCCTGCTCTGGTCGGTGAGCGACAAGCAGGACGGCGGCTTCGGCTTCTGGGCGTTCGTCCTGGGCACCTCCGCCGCCTGGGTCATCGGCGTACTGGCGGCCATGAGCACCTACAACCGCCGCCGCCGCGGTCTCCCGAAATGACGCCCGCCCCTCACACCAGACGCCTGATCTCTCCACGCACCCGGTAGAAGCCACCCGATGAGGAGTGCAGCGCGTCCACCACATAGCGGGCGCCGGGCTGGCGTATCGCACGCGGGAACTGGACGTTCCAACTCGGCTCGTAGCCCTCGGAGACCACGTGCACGCGCACTCGGCCTCCTTCCTCAGTGCACTCCACGACGACCCCGCTCCCCGGTGCGGGGACGGCGCTGACCGTGGCCACGGAGGCGGCGGTGGTCAGCGGTGCGTACGTCGGCATCGCGGCCGCCAGTTTGATGTCCGCGGCGACCGGGACGGTGCCCGACTGGGCGGCGTTGATCGCGGCCTCGCTCGCGTCGATGCAGGCGAGCGAGCCGTCCGTGGAGACGATGTACAGCCTTTCGTCGTGGTACTGCATGGACAGCGCCGAGCCGCCGCCCGTGCCGAGCTTCCACAGCCGGGTGCCGTCGGCGGTGAAGCAGTAGACGGAGGAGGCGGAGTCGCCCGCGAAGACGTACCGCCCGCCGGGGGACGTGGCACACGAGTACACTGCGGCGTCGCACGCGTAGGAGGCCTCGATCCGCCCGTCGGACTTGGCGAGCCGCTGGACGACCCGCCGTCCCGTCCCGGCGTAGACCGCGTTCTCCTCCTGCCATCCGAAGAGCACATTGCCGTTGGTCGCGGTGTGCCAGAGCTGGCTGGTGCCGTCCGCCGCGTAGGCCGTCACACCGCGGCTGTGCCCGTGGTACACGGCGTGGTCGTCGGCCCGCACCATCCACGCGTTGTCCCCGGACGAGTTGCGCGACCACTGGAGCTCGTCCTCGTGGTCGATGACCGTCAGGCCGCCGTTGCGGTCGGAGACGTTCAGCACGCCCGCGTGGATGTCCAGCCAGAAGATGTCCACCTCGGCCGCTATCTCGTAGGCCGCGAACGGCACCTTCGAGGAGAGGTCGTACACCCGGCCGTCGTCACAGCCCGCGTAGATCCAGAAGTCGTCCGCCACCAGGCACTTCACACCGTCCGGCAGGGAGTAGTGAGCCAACACCTCACCGTCGTGGCTCAGGTTGTAGACGCTGCCTTGCTGGTTGCCGACCCAGCAGCGGTCCTCGTCGACATGGATGCCGAACGCCGAGGCGCCCGTACGGAACCGCCACAGCACCGGGGCCGTCGCCCGCGCCGTCGACGGCGCGGACGTCACCTGACGGCGCGTCACGGGCCGGGCCACGCGCTGCCCTTGAACGGCGGGCGCGTACCCCTTTCGCACCTTCTCCGCTATCTTCTTCGCCGCCGCCGCGTTCGCCTTCTCCACGGTCGGGAACGCGGAGGTCTGACGCTGCCCGTCCACACCGATCCGTCCGTACCGCACGGAGACGGTGGTCCCCTCGACCGTCACCTCGTAGAACTTGTGGGCACCGCCGCTTTCCTGGGACAGCTCCAGATACGTCGTGTTCCCCGACTGTCGTGCCTGCGCAGCGGACACAGCACACCCCTCCCCAAAGGCCCGGTCGGCCGGTTCGGCCGTCTTCCAGTGACTCCAAACTAGTGGTCACCACTGACAACGCCGGGGTGGGACCGCGTACAGATCACATGAGGCAGCACTGACCATGAAACTGACCTTCGACAACGAGTGCCGGGCGACGGTGACGGACGATCCGCTGCACATCACCCCCCGCTTCACAAGCAACTCTGTGGACGTGGCGCACTACGCGGACGCGAAGGAACGTGAGCGGTTCCTCGCGGACACCTTCGGCAGCCGGGAATGGCTGTGGGACAGCCCGGACGTCCTCCGGTTCGGCCCGGCCGGCCGGAAGCTGGTCGGGGCCGAATTCCAGCTGCCGAAAGAATCCGCTTCCGCCGAGGACTCCGGCCGTGTTCCCGACACACCCCCGGTACGCCCGGGTGGGCTCCGCGCCGACGAGGTCCGGGACTTCCGGCTGGAGATGTGCGCGGTGCTGTGCCGCACCCCCGGGGATGCCGTGCTCACCGGCCTGCGCGATCTCGACGTCCTCGACAGGCCCCTGGAGGCCCGCGTCGGCATCGCGCCCGATGTAGCGCTCCTCGTCCAGCACGGCACGGTCGTCGGGTGGAGCCTCACCGATCCCGCGCGCTACCTGACCACCGCGTTCGCCGCCCCCGACCCCGGCCCGCCGTCCGACGCCACCCGACGACTGCTCACCGAGTGCCTGGATCTGGTCACCCTGCCGGTGATCTACGACGTGGAGGACCGCGAGCCGACCGCCCTCGCCCGACTCCGTGCGGTCGACGAAGCCCTGCGCGACCAGCGCGAGGACCGGCACCGGGCCGATGTCCTGCTCTCACTCATCGCGAACCTGGTCGAGGACTACGGGAACCGGTGACGGTCAGCCGACGACTTCGGACGCGGCCTCGGCCGGTACCCGGGTCACCTTCAGCCACCCGGGTCACCTTCGGCCCGGGCCCGGAGCAGGTCGTCACATGACGAGGACGCAGGTCAGAGTCCCTACGAGTCGATGAGCGTCACAGATTTTGATCAGGCTTGCCCCCGCACTTCGAGCACCGGCCGTTCTTGTCACGACCAAGTCGTGCGCCCCGTTGTCCGGTTCGATCACCCCGCCCACCTCGGGCACCCCCAACGGCACGCCGTGGTGCGCACGGTGGTGTCAAGGCACCCGTAGGCGGTCATCAATCGGTGAATCCAGCCTCACAACTCGAGCACAAATTACATACTTCCCTCTCTTCATACTGGCCCCGATGGTCTAGATTGACCATGCTTCAGCTGTTCGGACACGAGGCGACCGCTAATGATCTATAGGTCCAGTGCTACGGGAAGCAGGCATTCGCGTCCCCGGCGCCAGACGTGGGGGTGATCAGTTCTTGGAGCCCGGGAGGGGGCCTTGGGTGCGGGGAACACCCTGAGGTTTCGACGGTTCCCGCGCACCTTGAGAGTCCGGCAGGACGTTCGAGTCCGCTGCCGCATGGGTGGGTTGTTCGAATTGCAATGAAATAGCCGGGATGTCATGCGCGGGAGGCGGGACCTCCTGGGAGGAGGAGCAGCGCGGCTCGGGAGGCGGGACCTCCTGGGGGGAGGAACAGTGCGGCGCGGGAGGCGGGGGCCTCCCGGAACAGTGTTAGGCGAACACGTCGAACCACTGGGGACCTGGGGGGTTCTGTGCGGCAAGGGGGACTAGTCAGACCGTTTCCGTCGGCGCGCGAGCGTCTGGCGAACGGCGCAGTCAGACAGCCCGCGATCGAATGGGAGCAGCGGTACCGCCGTGCCGTGATCACCAGCGATACCGTGGCCACCGCCTTCGTGGTGGCGTCGATCGGCAACTTCTTCGGGGCCCGGGACGCGGCCAACTGGCACGAGAAGTGGGGCATTCTCGCCTTCGGCACCCACGTGCTGGTGCTGGGAGCGCTCGCGGTGAGCCGGTCGTGGGCTCCGGCCGTACTCGGCCAGGGCGCCGAGGAGTTCCGCCGGCTCGGACGTTCACTGTTCACGGCGACCGTCGTCCTGGCGCTCGGTGGGATCGCCCTGACCTCGCGCAACATCAAACTCTGGATCTTCGTCGCGGTCCCCGCGATCGCGCTCGTCACCATGACCGAGCGGTATCTGCTCCGCCTGTGGCTGCACAAGCAGCGCAAGGAAGGACGATGCCTGAGACCGGTGCTCGCCGCCGGGAGCCCGGCCACCGTCCGTGACCTGATCAACCGGACCCGCAAGTTCCCGCACCTCGGCTGGCGCGTGGAGGCGGTGTGCACGACGGACGGCCGCGGGCTCGACGGAGACCAAGGCGGGCTCGACGGCGACCAGTTGGACGGAGTGCCGGTCATAGGCCTGCTGGAGGACGTCGCCAAGCACGTCCGCCACGACGGCTACCGGGTCGTCGCCGTCACACCCGACCCGCACTGGTCGCCGGACCGGCTGCAGCGGCTGGCCTGGAACCTCGAGGGCAGCGACGCCGAGATGGTCGTGGCCCCCGTGCTGATGGAGGTGGCCGGCCCGCGGTTGCACGTCGACGCGGTGCTCGGGATACCGCTGCTGCGGGTCAGCATGCCGACCTTCACCGGAGGCCGCCGGGCGATCAAGGGGGTCGTCGACCGGATGGGCGCGGCGATCCTGCTGGTGCTGTTCGCACCGCTGATGGTCTTCGTAGGGCTGCTCGTGCTGGCGGACAGCCGGGGCGGGGTGTTCTACCGCCAGCGCAGGGTCGGCAAGGACGGCCGCGAGTTCACCATTCTCAAGTTCCGCACCATGGTCGCCGGGGCTGACAGGGCACGTGCCGAGCTGGCCGACCGCAACGAGGGCGCCGGCCTGCTGTTCAAGCTCCGCCGGGATCCGCGGGTGACCCGAGTGGGAGCGGTGCTGCGCCGGTACTCGCTCGACGAGCTCCCGCAGCTTTTCAACGTGCTCACCGGATCGATGTCGCTCGTCGGTCCGCGGCCGCCGTTGCCGGAGGAGTCCGCCGCGTACGGCCCGGACATCCGAAGGCGTCTGCTGGTCAAGCCCGGACTCACCGGCCTGTGGCAGATCAGCGGACGCAGCGACCTGTCGTGGGAGGAGGCGGTCCGGCTGGACCTGCGGTACGTGGAGGACTGGTCGCTCGCCCTGGACACAGTGATCTTGTGGAAGACGCTGCGTGCGGTGCTCTATGGGCAGGGGGCCTACTGATGCGCAGGTGTCGTCGTCCGGCCGACGCGCGGACCGCAGGCCAAAAAGGCCTGCTCGGGGGGAGGAACGGGTCATGAGAGTCAGCGTTTTCGGGCTCGGTTACGTGGGCTGCGTGTCGGCCGCGTGCCTGGCCAGCATGGGTCACGAGGTCATCGGGGTGGACGTCAACCAGGTGAAGGTCGACCTGGTCAACGACGGCAAAGCCCCGGTGGTCGAGGAGCGGATCGGCGAGCTCATCGCCGAGGTCGTGCGGACCGGAGCGCTGCGCGCCACCGGCGACGTCCACGAGGCGATCATGGGCAGCGAGATATCGCTGGTCTGCGTGGGCACGCCGTCGGAGCCCAACGGCAGCCTGTGCACCACGTACTTGGAGCGGGTCACCGAGGAGATCGGCGCCGCGCTGGCCGAGCGGGGTGGGCGGCAGACCGTCGTGTTCCGCAGCACCATGCTCCCCGGCACCTGTCTGAACCTGCTGGTGCCGATCCTGGAGAAGCACGTCGGCGGCACGGCCGGGGTGGACTTCGGGGTCGCGGTCAACCCGGAGTTCCTGCGCGAGGGCACGAGCGTGCGGGACTTCTTCGACCCGCCCAAGACCGTCATCGGCGAGCTCGATGCGGTAAGCGGCGATGCGGTGACGGCGCTGTACGACGGCTTGCCCGGCGAGGTGTTCCGGGTGCCGGTCCCGACGGCCGAGGCGATCAAATACGCGGACAACGCGTTCCACGGCCTCAAGATCGGCTTTGCGAACGAGCTGGGCGCGGTGTGCCAGGCCCTCGGCGTGGACTCGCACCAGGTGATGGACGTGTTCCTGGCCGACCGCAAGCTGAACATCAGCCCCGCCTACCTGCGGCCCGGCTTCGCCTTCGGCGGCTCCTGCCTGCCCAAGGACCTGCGCAGCCTGGTCCACGCGGCACAGCGGGCAGACGTCTCCGTCCCCATCCTCTCCCACGTGCTGGCCTCCAACTCCGACCATCTGCAGCGCGCGGTGGGCCTGGTCGAGCGCACCGGCAAGCGCCGGGTGGGCCTGTTCGGGCTGTCCTTCAAACCCGGCACCGACGACCTCCGCGAGAGCCCGCTCGTCGAACTGGCGGAGCGGCTCTTCGGCAAGGGGTACGACCTCAAGATCTACGACGCCAACGTGAGCCTCTCCCGGCTGCTCGGCGCGAACCGCGAGTACATCGAGAGCCGGCTTCCGCATCTCGCGCAGCTGCTCGCGGACTCCGTCGAAGAGGTGCTGGAGCACGCCGAGGTGTGCCTGGTGGGGACCAAGGACCCGGCCGTGGTGTCGGCGCTGCCCCATGCGGGCGGACCGGCGATCGTCGACCTCATCCGCCTTCCCGACGCCGAGGCGCGCCGGGCCGAACCGGGGTACATGGGCCTTGCTTGGTAACGCGACCAGCGGCGACGGGACGAACCGTCGCGCGCTGATCCTGGTGGAGAACCTCTCGGTGCCGTTCGACCGGCGCGTGTGGCAGGAGTGCACCACGCTGCGCGACGCGGGCTGGGAGGTGCACGTCATCTGTCCCCGGGGGGAGAAGCGGGACACGGAGCCGGAGGCGGTGATCGACGGGGTGCGGATCCACCGCTACCCGTTGCGCGCGGCCACCGGAGGGCCGGCCGGCTACCTGCGGGAGTACGGATCGGCGTTGTGGCACACGGTCCGGCTGGCCAGGAAGGTCGGCCCGGTCGACGTGGTCCACGCCTGCAACCCGCCCGACCTGCTGTTCCTGCCGGCCCTGTGGCTGAAGCGGCGCGGCGCGCGGTTCGTCTTCGACCAGCACGACCTGGTACCCGAGCTGTACCTCTCCCGGTTCGACCGCGGCGAAGACCTGCTCTACCGCGCCGTGTGCGCGCTGGAACGGCGGACCTACCGGGCCGCGGACATCGTGCTCGCCACGAACGAGAGCTACCGGGATGTCGCGCTGAGCCGTGGCGGCCGGAGGCCGGAGGACGTCTTCGTGGTGCGCAGCGCGCCCGCGACCGACCGGTTCCAACCGGTGCCGCCGGAGCCGGAGTTGAAGCGCGGCAAGCCCCATCTGCTGTGCTACCTCGGCGTCATGGGCCCTCAGGACGGCGTCGACTACGCCCTGCGGGCCCTGGCGAAGCTGCGCGACGAGGTCGGCCGGACCGACTGGCACGCGGTCTTCGTCGGCGCCGGCGACGCCTTCGACGCGATGGTGGAGCTGTCCGGGCGGCTCGGTCTCTCCGAGCAGGTGCAGTTCACCGGGCGCATCCCGGACGCCGACCTGGTGCGCTACCTGTGCACCGCGGACGTGTGTCTCTCTCCCGACCCGCACAATCCGCTCAACGACGTGTCGACCATGAACAAGGTCCTGGAGTACATGGCGATGGGACGGCCGATCGTCTCGTTCGACCTCCGGGAGGCGCGCGTCTCCGCCGGTGACGCCGCCGTCTACGCGCCTGCCAACGACGAGGCCCAGTTCGCCAAGCTCATCGCGCTGCTCCTCGACGATCCCGAGAAGCGGGCCCGGATGGGCAAGATCGGCCAGGAGCGGATCAGCGGGCCGCTGTCCTGGCGGAACTCGCAAGCGTCACTGCTCGCCGCCTACGCCGCCGCCTGCCGGGACCATGCCCCGGTGTCGGCGGGTGGGCCGGTCCGTACGGGGAAGAGGCCGCACCATTGAATGACGACACGATCCGCCTGGTCACGATCGGACGGATTCTCCGTCGGCGGTGGCGGCTTCTCGCCGTCCTCGCCGTAGTGGGTGCGCTCGTCGGCTTCGGCACCTCGGTGCTGCTGCTTCCGCCGCGGTACACGGCAGAGGCATCGGTACTGCTGCCGGGGCAGTGGGAAGAGCGCGAACTGCTGACCCAGGCGGACATCGCGACCAGTTCGGCGGTGGTCGACCGCGCGGCCGCCACGCTCGGCTGGCAGGGCGTCAACGGCACCGAACTGCGGGATCAAGTGAGCGCCAAGGCGGACGACGGGAACATCATCAAGATCTCGGGTACGGCCGACACCCCGGAGCGCGCGCAGCGGCTCTCCGACCAGCTGGCCCAGCAGTTCGTCACCTTCGCCACCCGCATCGCGGGCGGCAGCACCGACCCCCAGGCGGCTACGGCGACAGAGGCGCTGCGCAAGCAGGTGGCGGAGACCAACCGCCGCATCACCGACCTGGCCAACTCGGCAGATCCGGGGCAGACCGTGGAGGGCGTGCAGGCCCGCACCGAGCTCGAGGGTCTGCGCACCGGGCTGCAGGACGCCATGAAGAAGCTGGAGGAGGCCAACCCGGCGACCACCAAGGCCAGCATGGTCGTCATGGGGCCGGCGCCCCGACCCACCGGCGCGGCGGCGCCGACGAGGATGCAGCTCATCGTCGCCGGGGCGCTGCTGTTCGTCCTGCTCGCGGTCGTCGGCCATCTCGCCGCCGCACGGGTGAGCCGCCGGCTGCGCACCGAAACGGAGATCGCCGCGGCGCTCGGCTCGCCGTTCCTCGGCACTGTCGACGTGCCCGGTGAACAGCGCGGGCACCGGCCCGAAAGCCGTGGCTCACGGGCCCGGCTCCGCCGACTTCTCGGCATCGACACCCGGTGGGACATACCTGCCCCGCAGAGATCCGGCGACGAGGCCGAGAGGCGGATCCGCTACCGGCGGGTGTGCGCTCGCCTCCGGGACCAACTGCCCTCCCCCCGGCGGCTGCTGGTCGTCGTACCGGAAGGCGACGAGGTCGCCCGCCGGGCCGCCGGGCAGCTCGTCACCGAAGCCACCGGCGATCCGCTGCTGCGGGTGGTGGAGGTCTCGGTGGACCGGCCGATCGTGCCGGACCGCGACACCGAGTCCGGTGCCCTGGCCGTCCTCAGCGCGGGCAGCTGGACCGCCGAGGAACTCGCCGGCATCGCCGAGGCGTGTGCGGACGGCGGGCACGAGGTCGTCGGCGTCGTCGTCGCCGGCACGGTCCGCACCCGCCCGACGCGGACTGCCGACCGTCCTTCGGACGAGGCCACTGCGGCGCTTGCGGTTCACGGCCACGCGACGGGAGATTCAGCGTGACGACGAGCACGACTTCGGAGTCGTCGGGCGCCACTCCGCTCCTCGACCTGCAGGGGCTGGTGGTCGCGGTCCGCAGACGCCGCCGCCTGTGGAGCGCCATGGCGCTGCTCGGACTGCTGATCGGCGCGGCCGTGGCGGTCCTGCTGCCGCCGGCACCGGCCGCCGTGACCAAGGTGCTGGTCGCGCATCAGGAGGACCAGCCGAACGACACCGGAACGCTGATCCGCACCGACGCCCAGCTGCTGGGCACCTCGCGGATCGCCGACCAGGCCCTGCGGATCCTCAAGTCCCCGGAAAAACCGGCGGACTTCATGCCGGACTACCGGGGCACCGGATTGACCAACAACGTCCTCCAGATCGATGTGACAGGCAAGACCGACGCGGAAGCGGTGGCCCGGGCCAAGGCACTGGCCGAGGCGTTCGTCGCGGACCATGCCAAGCGCATACAGGACATCGCCAACGCCAACGCCAAAGGCCTGCTCGACCAGCGTGACCGCATGCAGGCGGAGCTCGCCGACGTCAACAAGGCGATCGGCGGCCGGTCGCCCAGCACCGACCCGAAGGACTCGGCGAACATCGAGTCGCTCTTCGCCCGGCGGGCCGAACTCACCTCACAGATCTCCGGGTTCGGCCAACGCGCCGAGGAGGCGCGCGTCGGCGCGCCCCAGCTCATCGCCGGCACGCAGATCGTGGACGCCCCGCGCGCGGTGCGGCACTCCCTGCCCAAGGCCCTCGTCACCAACGCCGTGATCGGACTCGTCCTCGGGCTCTTCCTCGGGCTCGCGCTGGCCGCGGTCGGCGTGGTGGTGGGAGACCGCCCCGTGCTGCGCCGGGACATCGCGGCGAACCTCGGCGCCTCCGTCATCGCCGAACTGCCCCGCCGTTCGGGCAGGCTGTGGCAGCGCCGACGGACCCGGGTGGCACGCGAACGGCTCACCACGACGCTGTCCCGCACCGTGCGCGGCTCGGCGGAACCGCTGTCGCTGCTGGAATTGGGCTGTGCGCGCAGCACGAGCGTGATCGCCCTGAGCGTCGCCCGGGCCCTGGCGGCGGACGGGCCGGTGGTCGTCGTCGACGGTCTCCCCGGCCCGCAGCTCGCAAGGCGCCGCCCGAAACCAGGAGACCCCACCGTGGTCGGCGGCGAACATGCCGCGGCCGTGTCGCCCCAGGACCAGCGGATCGGCGTCGGCTCGGTGGCACCCGGCACGGCGTGGACCGACCTCCAGTACCTCGGCACCCAGACCGTGCTCGTCGTGCGTGCCGGGCACGGCAACGCCGCATGGCTGCACACGGTGGCGCGGCAGCTCGCGGACCAGCGCATCCCGGTGATCGGTGTGGTGCTGATCGACCCCGATCCGCGCGACCGCACCGACGGCACGCTGTGGGACGGGCTGCACACCGCGCTGCGCGGCCGGAGCGAGCGGCCCGCCCGGCAGAACGCGCCGGGCCGGCGACTCACGGAACGGCAGCCGATACGGGCCGCACGCGTCCCGGACAACGACCAGGAGGTGCGGTAGGACATGTGTGGCATCGCAGGCACTTACCGATGGCCGGACGGAAAGGTCGTGACCGACCGGCTCACCGACACCCTCGCCCACCGCGGCCCGGACGGCGCGGGCCGCTACGGCCACCCCCTGGGTGACGGCGAAGTACAGCTCGGGCACCGTCGGCTGGCCATCATCGACCTGTCCGAGACCGGCGCCCAGCCGATGGTCTCGGACGGCCTCGCCCTGACGTACAACGGCGAGCTGTACAACGCGCCCGAACTGCGTGCCGAGTTGGCGGCCACCGGGGTGCGCTTCCGCGGTACCTCCGACACCGAGGTACTCCTCGAGGCCTGGCGGCGCTGGGGCACGGACTGCCTGCCCCGGCTGCGCGGCATGTTCGCGTTCGGCATCTTCGACGAACGCACCGGTGACCTGGTGCTCGCCCGCGACCAACTCGGCATCAAACCGCTCTTCCTGCTCCGGCGCGGCGAGGGCCTGATGTTCGCCTCCGAGCTCAAGGCGCTCGCCGCCGCGACCGGCGGGTCGCTGGAGGTGGACCACGCGGCGCTGGTGGCCTCACTGCTGTACTACTGGGTGCCGGACTCGCGCTGCGCGTTCCGCGAGGCGGAGAAGCTGCCGCCGGGGAGCTGGCTGAGGTGCCGGCCCGACGGCCGGGTGGAGCGCGGCCTGTTCTGGAAGCTGAAGGACGTCGCCGCCGAGGGCCGGGAGCGGGCCCTGGCCGGTGAGCAGCCGGATCTCGCCGCCGTCGTCGAGGAGTCGACCCGGCGCCACCTGCTCTCCGACGTACCCGTGGCGACCTTCCTCTCCGGCGGCCTCGACTCCAGCTACCTGACCGCGCTGGCGGCCCGCCACCAACCCGGGATCTCCGCCTACACGATCGGCTTCCGGGCCGAGGACGCCAAGTTCGAGGCGATGCCGGACGACCTGCGCTACGCCCGGCAGGTGGCCCAGCGGTACGGCGTCGACCTGCACGAGATCGAGATCGCCCCGAACGTGCTCGACCTGCTGCCGCAGATGACGTACAGCCTGGACGAGCCGATCGGCGATCCCGCCGCGATCAACACGTACCTGATCTGCGAGGCCGCCCGGGAGGCCGGGGTCAAGGTGATGCTCTCGGGGATGGGTGCCGACGAGCTGTTCGCGGGGTACCGCAAGCACCTGGCCAACCTGATCGCGCTGCGCTACCAGCGTGTCCCGCGACCCCTGCGGCACGCGGTGTCCGGGGTCGTGGACCGGCTGCCGGTCGCCACGGCCCGCCGGGGGTACCGGTCGGTGCGCTTCGCGAAGCGGTTCCTCTCCTTCGCCGAACTGCCGGAGGAGACCGCGTTCCGGCGCAGCTACACCATGTACGACCAGGAGGAACTGCTCGCGCTGCTCGATCCGGACCTGGCCGGGACGGTCGACGACGTGCTGACCGAACACGCGGACGTCTACCAGGACAACGACCTCGACGACTTCGTCAACCGGATGTGCCTGACCGACGCCCGGATGTTCCTGCCGGGCCTGAACCTCGCGTACACGGACCGGTCGAGCATGGCCGCGTCGACCGAGGTACGGGTGCCGTACGTGGACGTCGAGGTGGTGAAGGCGGCGTTCGCCGTGCCCGGTGATCGCAAGATCGTCGGACGACAGGGCAAGGCCGTCCTCAAGGAGGCGGCCACCTCGGTCCTGCCCAGGGAGATCGTGTACCGGCCCAAGGGCCTGTTCAGCGCCCCGCTGCGCGCCTGGATGAGCCGGGACCTGGCACCGCTGGTGCGCGAGGTGGTCAACGACGGCGAACTCGTCCGTTCCGGGCTCCTGCGCCGCGACGCGCTGGCGCGGATGGTCGCCGAGGACGCCGCCGGGCAGCGGGACTTCTCCAAGCATCTGTGGCACGTACTGACCCTCGAGTACTGGTATCGCGACGCGACCTCCGGGTCCCGTCAGAGCACTCGGTTGACGGCTTAGGAATCAGGAGTTCGGGTGAAGCAGGTCGTACAGAACTACAAGAGCGGCGAGCTGGCGGTGCTCGACGTTCCGGTTCCGGGGTGCAAGCCGGGTGGTGCGCTGGTCCGCAGTGCCTTCTCGCTGATATCCACCGGGACCGAGCTCATGAAGGTCTCCGAGGCCGGCATGTCGATGCTGGGCAAGGCCCGGTCCCGGCCGGACCAGGTGGCCAAGGTCATGCAGAGCGTGGCCACCAACGGGGTGCCCGCCACCTACCGCAAGGTGATGGGCAAGCTGGACTCCTACACGCCGCTGGGCTACTCGCTGTGCGGCGTGGTCGAGCAGGTCGGCGCCGGGATCGACGACGTGAAGGTCGGCGACCTCGTGGCCTGCGCCGGCAACGAGCACGCGCTGCACGCCGAGCTGAACTGGGTGCCGAAGAACCTCTACGCCCCGGTCCCCGACGGCCTCGCGCCGCGGCACGCGGCCTTCGGTACCGTCGGGTCGATCGCGATGCAGGGCGTCCGCCAGGGCGAGCCGCAGCTCGGCGAGGTGGCGCTGGTCATCGGCCTCGGGCTGATCGGGCAGCTGGTGGTGCAGCTGCTCACCGCCTCGGGGGTCCGCGTGGTCGGAGCCGACCCCGACCCGACGCGTTGCGAACTCGCCGAGCGCCTGGGCGCCGCGGCCTGCGGCGATCCCGCGTCCGCGGCCGTGGAGGCCGCCGTCGCCGAACTCACCGACGGTCACGGCGTGGACCAGGTGTACCTGGCCGCCGGCGGCGGCAGCAACCAGCCCGTCGAGCTGGCCGCCCGGCTCTGCCGGGACCGCGGCCGGGTCGTCGACATCGGCAAGTGCCGCCTGGACCTGCCGTGGAACGCGTACTACGAGAAAGAGCTCGACGTCCGGTTCTCGCGCAGTTACGGCCCCGGGCGCTACGACCCGGAGTACGAACTCGACGGGCGGGACTACCCGATCGGCTACGTGCGCTGGACCGAGCGCCGCAACCTGGCGTGCTTCCTCGACCTCCTCGCCCGCGGCAGCGTCGACGTGGAGCCCCTGGTCTCCCACATCGCCGACTTCGACGACGCGGTGGAGACGTACCAGTCCCTGAAGGACGGCGACCTGAAGGCCGTGGCCGTGCTGTTCCGGTACCCCGAACAGGCGGCGGAAGCGGAGGCGGAGGCCCCGTCGATGGCCGTGCCCGCGGTGCGCCGCAGCGGCGGAGCGTCCGCCCCGGCCCGGGCCGCCAAGTCACCGGTGCGCCTCGCGTTCGTGGGCGCGGGAAACTACGCGACGTCGATGCTGCTGCCGCACCTGGCACAGCGCGAGGGCGTCGAGCTGTCCACGGTCGTCACCACGACGGCGCTGTCCGCGGCCAACGCGCAGCGGAAGTTCGGCTTCGCCGAGGCGACCACCGATCTCGACGCCGTCCTCGGTGACAAGTCCATCGACGCCGTGTTCGTGGTCACCCGGCACAGCTCGCACGCCGAACTGACCCGAAAAGCGCTGCTGGCCGGCAAGACGGTCTTCGTGGAGAAGCCCCTGGCGCTCACCGAGGACGACCTGGCCGGCGTACTCGCGGCGGTGGAGGAGTCCGGCAACGACCGGCTGCAGGTGGGCTTCAACCGCCGGTTCGCGCCGCTGCTCCAGGAGGCCAGGAAGCGGTTCGGCGCCCGGACCGGTCCGGCGAGCCTGCGCTACCTGGTCAACGCGGGCCGGCTGCAGCACGGCAGCTGGTACCTCCAACAAGGCACCGAGGGCTCGCGGTTCGCCGGCGAGGGCGGACACTTCATCGACACGGCCAGCTGGCTGCTGGAGGCCGACCCGGTATCGGTGTACGCGACGGCCGCGCCCGGCAACGAGGACCTGCAGGTCGTCCTGCGCTACGCGGACGGGTCCACCGCCACCATCAGCTACGTCACCACCGGCGCGCCCGGCTTCCCCAAGGAGACGCTGGACCTGGTCGCGGACGGCAAGGTGCTGCGGCTCGACGACTTCGTCCGTGCCTCGGTGTACGGCCGCAAGAAGTGGGTCAGTTCACGGCTGCCCAAGGCCCGGGACAAGGGCCAGAACGCCGAGCTGGCCGCGTTCATCAAGGCCGTGCGGACCGGCGGGCCGATGCCGGTGCCGCTGGAGTCGCTGGTCGCCACCACGTCGGCCACCCTCGCCGTGCAGGCCGGCCTGGTCGGCGGCGCGCCGGTGACGCTGGCGAGGACGCGATGACCATGAGCGCGGGCTGGTACCTGCGGCGGCTGTCCCGGATGGGACCGCGGGAGGTCGGTGGCCGGGCGGGCGACGCGGTGCGCAGGCGGCGGTGGCGGTCGGCGCGGCCGGACTGCCCGAGCGTGACCGGCGCCCGGTTCACCGCGGTGCTGCCCGCCGGGACGATCGCCGCCATACCTCCGGACGCCGCGAAACGTCTCATCGCCGAGGCGGACCGGCTGATGTACGGGCACGTCGAGTATTTCGGGGTGGTCCGCGACGACCTGACCGAC
Source organism: Streptomyces sp. NPDC007896 (assembly GCF_042959425.1). Classification (NCBI taxonomy): domain Bacteria; kingdom Bacillati; phylum Actinomycetota; class Actinomycetes; order Kitasatosporales; family Streptomycetaceae; genus Streptomyces; species Streptomyces sp. NPDC007896. Next base: position 16,622 of record NZ_JBIBKX010000018.1, read on the forward strand.
CCGGACTGGTGGTGCGACCCCAAGACGGGGCGCCGGGCTCCGTGGGGCTACGCGTTCGACGTGCCGTACCGGAACGAGGACGCGGTCGGGGACATCAAGCAGATCTGGGAGCTGTCCCGGCATCAGTACCTCACCGTGCTCGCCGCCGCCTACGCGATCACCGGGAACGAGCGGTACGCCGAGCGCGTGGCCGAACACCTGCGGTCGTGGTGGGCGGCCAACCCACCGCTGCGCGGCGTGCACTGGATCAGCGGCATCGAGCTGGGCATCCGGCTGCTGTCCTGGGTGTGGATCCGCCGGCTGCTCGACGGCTGGCCGGGCGCGGCCGAGCTGTTCGAGGGCAACCCGGTGGCGCTGAACCAGATCTGGCACCACCAGCGCTGGCTGGCCGCCTTTCCCAGCCGGGGGTCCTCGGCGAACAACCACGTCATCGCCGAGGCCGCCGGGCAGTCCGCCGCGGCCTGCGCGTTCGGATGGTTCCCCTCCTCGGCGCGCTGGCGGGCCGACGCGCTGCGGTCGCTGGAGCGGCAGCTGCGCGCCAACACCTTCGACTCCGGCCTCAACCGCGAGCTGGCCACCGAGTACCACGGACTGGTGCTGGAACTCGGCCTGGCCGCGGTGGCCGAGGCGGATGCCGCCGACGTGCCGGTCCCCGAGTCGCTCCGGCTGGTGCTACTGCGGATGACCGACGCGCTCGCCGCCGTAGTGGACAACCGGCTGCGACCGCCTCGCCAGGGTGACGCGGACGACGGCTACGGCCTGATCGTGGACGGCGAGGGCACTGACCGCTGGGGCTCGCTGCTGACCACCGGCGGCGCCGTGTTCGGCCGGCTCGACTGGTGGCCGGAGGTGACCGGCACCGATGTACGTACGCCGTTGCTGGCCGCGCTCATCCGGCCGTACGCGAAGGACGGAACCGCCCGCCCGGCGAGCCGGCCGGCCCACTTCGCCGACGCGGGGCTCACCGTCCTGCGCGGTCCGGGAGAGATCTGGTGCCGCTGCGACGGTGGTCCGCACGGCTTCCTGTCCATCGCCGCGCACGCCCACGCGGACGCGCTGTCCGTGGAGGTCCGGCACGACGGGATCGACGTGCTCGCCGACCCGGGGACGTACTGCTACCACGGGCAGCCCGAGTGGCGGCAGTACTTCCGGTCGACCCTCGGTCACAACACCCTGCAAGTGGACGGCGCTGACCAGTCCGTCTCCGGCGGCCCGTTCCTGTGGACCCGGCATGCCCGCACCCGCGTCCTGGACGTGGACACCTCCCGTGAAGGGGTGGCCCGCTGGGCCGCCGAGCACGACGGCTACCAGGGATCGGTGCACCGCCGCCGGGTGGAACTGACGGCCGCGAGCCAGGAGCTGCGCGTTGTCGACGAGGTGCGCGGCCCGCGCCGGGCCGTACAGCTGGCGTTCCACCTCGGCCCGGCGATCGCCGCGGACCTGGTGGGGAACCGGGCGGTGCTCACCTGGACCCGGGACGGCGAGGGGCGTTCCGCTGTGCTCGAACTGCCAGAGCAGTTGTCCTGGCGGGCGCACCGCGGCGAGACCGACCCGCCGCTGGGCTGGTACTCCGCCGGATTCGGGCGCAAGGAACCCACCACCACGCTGGTCGGCACCGGCTCCGCCGACGGCACGGACGGGTTCACCACCGTGCTCAGGTTCGGCGGCTAGGGGGCACGTGGTGATCAAGAGGCGGCACTGGGCGTTGGCGGCGGCACCGCTGGCGCTGGCCCTGCTGACGGCGACCGGCTGCGACAGCACGTCGAGCGCCCCGGCCGCGACGAAGCCGAACGCCGCGCCGTCCACGGCCACGTCCGCCGCCCGGTCCGTGGCCCGGGTGTGCGCCAACCCCGCCGCCGGACCGGCGAAGGCGCCGGCGGGCGCGGTGACCGTGGACCCCGCCGTGGTCGGCGATCTGGCGGCGAAGACCAAGAAGAGCCCCCCGAACACCACGTTCTGGCTCAAGCCGGGCACGCACAGGCTTGAGCGGGACCGCTACGCCCAGGTCATCCCCAAGAAGGGGGACCGCTACCTCGGCGCGCCGGGCGCGGTGCTCGACGGCCGGAAGGTCAACCAGTACGCCTTCACCGGCAACGCCGCCGACGTCACCATCAGCTATCTCACCGTGCAGGGATTCGTCGCGCCCCAGGACGAGGGCGTGGTCAACCACGACTCGGCCGACGGGTGGGTCATCGAACACACCACGATCAAGGACAACTCCGGCGCCGGGCTGATGGCCGGTGCCCGCCAGCAGGTCCGCGCCGACTGCCTGCGCGACAACGGCCAGTACGGCATGAACGCCTACAAGGGCAACGGCCGTATCACCGGCCTGGTGGTCCAGGGCAACGAGATCGTGGGCAACAACACCGGTGACTGGGAGCGGAAGCGGAAGGGCTGCGGCTGCACCGGAGGCATCAAGTTCTGGAAGGTCAACGGCGCCGACATCAGCGGCAATTGGGTGCACGACAACCGTGGCGCCGGGCTGTGGGCGGACACCAACAACAACGACTTCCGTATCGAGAACAACGTGATCGAGGCCAACGACGGTGCCGCACTGATCTACGAGACGAGCTACAACGCGGTCATCCGGGACAACACGATCCGGCGGAACAACTGGGTCGAGGGCCGCAAGGCGGCCGACAGCGGCGACAACTTCCCGTACGCGACCGTCTACCTGTCCGAGTCCGGCGGCGAACCACGGGTCCCGGCCCGCACCGACAAGATCGAGATCTACCGGAACGTACTGGAGAACAACTGGTCCGGGATCACCCTGTGGGAGAACGCCGACCGGTTCTGCAACAGCCCGGCCAACACCTCGTCCGGTGACTGCACGCTGCTGGTGAAGAAGACGAGCAGTTGTGTGAGACCGGCGATCGCCAAGGCACCGCTCTACTCCGACTGCCGGTGGAAGACCCAGCGGGTGGACATCCACGACAACCGCTTCGTGCTGGACGAGTCCGTCGTCAAGTGCACGGAGATGTGTGACCGCATGGCGGTGCTCTCCAACTACGGCACCTATCCGGACTGGTCGCCTTACCACGGCGAAGGGGTGGCCGACGCCATCACCGAGAAGCAGCACAACCGCTGGCACGACAACGTCTACGTCGGGCCGTGGAAGTTCGTCGCCGAGGACCAGAGCCGGGTGCTCGACTTCGGCCAGTGGCAGGCGACGCCGTACCAGCAGGACCAGGGCAGCACCCTCGACCTACAGGCCGGTGGTTGAGATGAGAGAGAACCTGACGCGCGGACCGGACACGGCGGGGACGCTGCCCGGCGCCGCACCGCGCCCGGCCGGCACACCGAAGATCGTCGGGATCGTCTGGGGGCTGCTGGTCCTCAACACCCTCGGCTCCGCCGGGGCGAAGACCATCGTCCCGCTGCCCCGCTCCCTCATCCAGATGGTCACCATGGGCTCGCTGGTCGCCGCGTTCGCGCTGGCGCTCGTGGTCAACCCGCGGGTGCGCGTCAGGTCCAGCGCCTACGTGCTGCTGCTCACCCTGCTGCTGGTGTCCAGCGTGATCGCCAGCGCGAGCCTGGAGTCCGGGATGGGCGCGCTGTTCCGCTGCTTCCGGCTGACTCTCTTCGTCGGCACCCTGTGGCTGCTCAGCCGCTGGTGGGACGGCAGCCTCACGTTCGTCCGGTACCACATCCGGGCGTACTTCGCGGTTCTCGGCTCGGTGACCCTCGGCCTGGTCGTCTCCCCGGGCAAGGCCCTGCCCGACCTCTACGGCGGACGCCTCGTCGGCGCGCTGTGGCCGCTCACCCCGCCGCAGATCGGGCAGTACGCGGCGGTCATCATCGGGCTCACCGTGCTGCTCGTCATCGGCAAGCGGACCGACCGGACCAGCGCCGTGCTGGTCATCGTGCCGTCGCTGGTGCTGCTCGCGCTGACCCACACCCGGACGGCCACACTCGGCCTGCTCCTCGGGCTGGCGCTCGCGATCGGATCGCTCATCCTGACCAGTGCCGCGGCCCGCCGCTTCTTCACCTGGGCGGTGCTGATCTCCGTGGTGGCCGCGGTCGGCTTCGCCTCCGCGCTGCAGACCTGGTTCCTGCGCGGACAGAACCAGGAGAACTTCTCCAGTCTCACCGGACGGGCCAAGGTCTGGAACGCCCTGCTGGCCGCGCCCCGGTCGACCTCGGAGAAGCTGTTCGGCGTGGGCCTGGGCGACAAGTCGTTCGGCGGCCTGCCGATCGACAACAGCTGGCTGGCCGTCTACAACGAACAGGGTCTGATCGGCGTCACCCTCGTCGCCGCGATCATCGTCGTGCTGGGCGGCGTCGCGCTGCTGCGCCCGCCGTCCCTGCAGCGGGCCTGCGCGATCTTCCTGATCAGCTACTGCGCGATCGCCTCGTACACCGAGGCAGGCCTCGGCGACGCCTCGCCGTATCTGCTCCATCTGGCCCTGGCCGCCTCGCTGTTGGCGGCACCCGCCCAGGCCGCTCCGCTCGCCCTGCCCGAAGCCCCTCGACGGCACGTCCCGCGCTGGGCCCGTAGATCGGAGGTGAACTGAGCATGCACGTTCTCGTGGTGCACAACCGCTACGCCTCGGCGCAGCCGAGCGGGGAGAACAAGGTCGTCGACCAGGAGGTGGAGCTGCTGCGCGCGGCCGGCCACCGGGTCGAGGTGTTCGAGCGGCGCAGCGACGACATCGGCGGCCGCTCCCTCCTCGGCAAGGTCGCGGTACCGCTCCTGGTGCCGTGGAATCCGGGGGTGCGCACGGAGCTCGCCGCCACACTGCGCGCCGAGCGGCCGGACGTGGTGCACGTCCACAACGTGTTCCCGCTCCTGTCGCCCGCGGTCCTCGCCGCCTGCGCCGACGCCGGGGTGCCCGCCGTCGCCACGCTGCACAACTACACCCAGGTCTGCCCGCCCGGCACACTCCAGCGGGACGGCCGACCGTGCACCGAGTGCGTCGGCTCGACGCCGCTGCCCGCCGTCCGGCACGGCTGCTACCGCAACTCCCGCCTCGCGACCGTGCCGCTCGCGGTCAGCCTGTCGGTCAACCGGCGGCGCTGGTGGACCGGCGTGGAGCGCTTCCTCTGCATCTCGGCGGCGCAGCGCGACGTCCTGGTGCGCTCCGGCATGCCGGCCGGACGCCTGGCGGTGAAGCACAACTTCGTCCCGGAACCCGACATCCGCCGGGACGGCGGGGGCGAGCAGGTGCTCTATCTCGGCCGGCTCGCGGAGGCCAAGGGCGTACGACTGCTCATGGCCGCGTGGGACGAGGTCGCGGCGAGCGGTGGCGTGGGCGTCCCGCTCGTGATCGCCGGCACCGGGCCACTGGAGAAAGAGGTGACCGCCTGGGCGGCGGGCCGCGACGACGTGCGCTACGTCGGCCTGTTGGACCCGGCGGAGTGCCAAGAGGCCATCGCGCGCTCGGTCGCCGTGGTGGCTCCCTCGACGTGGCTGGAGGCGTTCGGCCTGGTGGTCGTGGAGGCGATGGCGGCCGGGGTCCCGACCGTCGCCGCCGGCCACGGCGCCTTCGTCGAACTCGTCGAGGACGGCGTCACCGGGCTGCTGCACCGGCCGGGCGACTCCGCCTCGCTCGCGTCCTGCATACGCCGGATCGCGGCCGAGCCGGCCCGCAACCGGGAGATGGGCCAGGCGGCCCGCCGCCGTTACGAGCAGGGCTTCAGCCCGGCCGTCGGCCTGGAGCGCCTGGTGGAGGAGTACCGCACCGCGATCGCGGGTCGGTCAGCACAGGCTCACGTTGGGGACACCCGCGCGAGCAGGGGGGATGGGGACAGCAGATGACACGATGCCGACTCTGCGGCTCGGAAGCGATGGCGAGCGTCGTCGACCTCGGGGCGACGCCGCCGTGTGAGAGCTTTCTCGCCGCGGACCAACTGGATCAGCCGGAGCCGGCGTACCCGCTGCATCTGCGGGTCTGCACCGACTGCTGGCTCGCGCAGATCCCGCCGCTGATCACGCCGGAGGAGACGTTCAAGGAGTACGCATACTTCTCCTCCTACTCGACCTCCTGGGTGGAGCACGCGCGCACGTTCGTCGACAGCGCCGTCCAGCGGCTGGATCTCGGCACCGACGCCTTCGTGGTCGAGGTCGCGAGCAACGACGGGTACCTGCTGAGGCATGTGGTGGACCGCGGGATCCGCTGCCTCGGCATCGAGCCCTCGGTGAACGTCGGTGCCACGGCGCGAGAGGCGGGTGTGCCCACGCTCACGCAGTTCCTGAGCCCCGACACCGGCTCGGCCGTCCGCGCCGAGCACGGCCCGGCGGACCTGGTCGTGGCCAACAACGTCTACGCGCACATCCCCGATGTGGTCGGGTTCACCCAGGGGCTGCGCGCCCTGGTCGCCGACGACGGCTGGGTCTCCATCGAGGTGCAGCACCTGCTCACCCTGATCGAGGAGAACCAGTACGACACGATCTACCACGAACACTTCCAGTACTACACGGTCGCGTCCGCGATACGAGCCCTCGCGAGCGGCGGACTCACGCTCGTGGACGTCGAGTTGCTGCCCACGCACGGCGGCTCCATCCGGCTGTGGGCCCGGCCTGCCGAGGCGGCCGGCGAGCCGACGCAGCGGGTGACCGACGTGCTGGCCCGGGAGAAGGCCGCCGGGCTGCAGGAGCTGTCCGGGTACGCCGAGTTCTCCGCCCGGGTGGCAAAGGTGCGCCGGGACCTGCTGCGGTTCCTCATCGACGCGGCCGAGCGCGGCGAGACGGTCGTCGGCTACGGCGCCCCGGGCAAGGGCAACACCCTGCTCAACCACTGCGGCATCCGCCCCGACCTGCTCGTCTACACGGTCGACCGCAACCCGTACAAGCACGGCCGGTTCACCCCCGGCACCCGCATCCCGATCCTGCCGCCCGAACAGATAGCCGCCGACAAGCCCGACTACGTCCTCGTCCTCCCGTGGAACCTGCGGGCCGAACTGGTCGAGCAGCTGTCCTTCGTCCACGACTGGGGCGGCCGGCTGGTCTTCCCGATCCCGGAACTGAGCATTGTCGAGGTCAAGTCATGAAGGTCGTTCTGTTCTGCGGCGGTTACGGCATGCGCATGCGCAACGGAACCTCCGACGACGTCCCCAAGCCGATGGCGATGGTCGGGCCGAGACCGCTGATCTGGCACGTCATGCGCTACTACGCGCACTTCGGGCACAAGGAGTTCATCCTGTGCCTCGGCTACGGCGCCCACCACATCAAGAACTTCTTCCTCAACTACGAGGAGACCGCGTCCAACGACTTCGTGCTGCGGGGCGGGCGGACCGAGCTGCTGTCCACCGACATCGCGGACTGGACGATCACGTTGGCGCAGACCGGCATCGAGTCACCCATCGGGGAGCGGCTGCGCCGGGTGCGGCACCACCTGGACGGCGACGAGATGTTCCTCGCCAACTACGCCGACGTGCTCACCGACGCCCCGCTGCCGGAGATGATCGACCGGTTCGCCGCGCGCGACGCCGGGGCGTCGATGATGGTGGTGCCGCCGCAGTCCTCGTTCCACTGTGTGGAGTTGGGCGAGGACGGCCTGGTGGGGGGCATCACCGCGGTGAGCGATATGCCGCTGTGGGAGAACGGCGGCTACTTCGTGCTCCGCCAGGAGGTCTTCGACCACCTACCGGAGAACGGGGACCTGGTCGCCGACGGATGCGCCCAACTCGCCAAGCGGGGGCGGCTGGTGGCGCATCAGCACCGCGGCTTCTGGAAGCCGACGGACACCGTGAAGGAGCGGGCCGCGCTCGACGAGGCCTACGCCAGGGGCGACCGCCCGTGGGCCGTGTGGGAGCCGGACAGCGCCGGAGTAAGAGCGTGATCCGGCTCGGGGCCGGACCCCTGGACCGGATCGTCGCGGTCGGCGCGCACTGCGACGACATCGCCATCGGCGCCGGCGGCACGCTGCTGACGCTGTGCCAGGCGCGGCCGGGCATCCGCGTCGACGCGCTGGTGCTCTCCGGCGGCGGCAGCGAGCGGGAGCAGGAGGAGCGGGCCGCGCTCGCCGCCTTCTGCCCGGGCGCCGACCTGCGGCTGACCGTGCTCAAGCTGCCGGACGGCCGGATGCCCGCGTACTGGGAGGAGGCCAAGGCCGCGGTCGAGGAACTGCGCGAGCGAACCGAGCCGGATCTGCTCCTCGCCCCGCGCACCGATGACGCGCACCAGGACCACCGCGGCCTGGCACAACTGCTGCCCACCGCGTTCCGTGACCACCTCGTGCTCGGCTACGAGATCGTCAAGTGGGACGGCGACCTCGGCCGACCAGCGGCGTACCAGCCGCTGTCACCCGAGATCGCCGAACGAAAGGTGCAACTGCTGCAGGAGCACTACCCCTCGCAGCGGCACCGGCCCTGGTACGACCGGGAGGCATTCCTCGGCCTCGCCCGGATCCGCGGCATCGAATGCCACGCGCGCTACGCCGAGGCGTTCGCCGTCACCAAACTCACGCTCAATCTGGGGGACTGAACCTTGCGCGTACTACTGACCGGACACCAGGGCTATCTGGGCACTGTGATGGCCCCGGTCCTCGCGGCCGCCGGACACGAGGTCGTCGGCCTCGACGCCGGCCTGTTCGCCGACTGCGTCCTCGGCCCCGCGCCCGCGGACCCGCCGGGGCATCGGGTGGACCTCCGCGACGTCACGGCCGACCACGTGGCCGGGGTGGACGCCGTGATCCACCTGGCCGCGCTGTCCAACGACCCGCTGGGATCGCTGGCACCGGAGCTCACCTACGACATCAACCACCACGCGTCCGTACGCCTCGCACGGCTGGCCCGCGACGCCGGAGTGCGGCGCTTCCTGTACGCGTCGACCTGCTCGGTCTACGGCGCCTCCGGCGGCGACGACCTGGTCGCGGAGGACGCCCCGCTGCGCCCGGTGACGCCGTACGCGGAGTCGAAGGTGCGGGTGGAGGACGACCTGCACGCGCTGGCCGACGGCGACTTCACCCCGGTGTTCATGCGCAACGCCACCGCCTTCGGTTACTCGCCCCGGCTGCGCGCCGACATCGTGCTGAACAACCTGGTGGGCCACGCGCTCCTGTCCGGCGAGGTGCTGGTGCTCTCCGACGGCACCCCCTGGCGCCCGCTGGTGCACGCCGCCGACATCGCACGGGCCTTCGCGGCCGCGCTGACCGCGCCGCGGGAATCGGTGCACGACCGGGCGTTCAACATCGGCAGCGAGATCAACAACGTCACGGTCGCCGAGATCGCCGAGCAGGTCGCCGAGGCGGTGTCCGGCGCGAAGGTGGTGATCACCGGGGAGAACGGTGCCGATCCGCGGTCGTACCGGGTGGACTTCTCCCGGTTCCGCGCCGCGATACCCGGCTTCGACTGCGAGTGGACGGTGAAGCAGGGCGCACTCGAACTCGCCGACGCATACCGGAAGTTCGACCTGACCCGAGAGGACTTCGAGCAGCGTTTCACCCGCCTTGCCGTGCTGCGCGCGGCCTCCGACGCCGGCACCGTCGACGACACCCTGCGGTGGCGCCGATGACCGACGCGGGCGAAGAGATGCACGCGCTGGTGGAGCGGCTGTACCCGCTCTGCCGGAGCATCACCGGTGACGGTGTGCGCGCCACCCTGGAGATCGTCGGCGAGTACGTCCCGCTGCGGGTGCACGAGGTGCCGACCGGGACTCAGGTGCTCGACTGGACGGTGCCGCAGGAGTGGAACATCCGGGACGCGTACATCGCCGACACCGCCGGCAACCGCGTCGTCGACTTCGCCGCGTCCAGCCTGCACGTGCTCGGCTACAGCGTGCCGGTGTCGGCGACCATGCCGCTGGCCGAGCTGCGCGGACATCTGCACACCCTGCCGGACCACCCGTCCTGGGTGCCGTACCGCACCAGCTACTACAAGCCGGAATGGGGGTTCTGCCTGGCGCAGGAGACCCTGGACGCGCTGCCCGAGGGCGAGTACGAGGTGCGCATCGACTCCACGCTCGCCGACGGCCACCTCACCTACGCCGAGCACGTGGTCCCCGGGCAGGTCGCCGACGAGGTGATCGTCTCCTGCCACGTCTGCCACCCGTCACTGGCCAACGACAATCTGGCCGGCATCGCGGTGGCCACATTCCTGGCCCGGGCGCTGGCGCAGGAAACGCCGTATTACACCTACCGGTTCATCTACGCACCCGGCACCATCGGGGCGATCACCTGGCTGGCCCGCAACGCGGAGCGGGTGGAACGGGTCAAGCACGGCCTTGTGCTGGCCTGCGCCGGCGACCCGGGCCGGCTGACGTACAAACAGAGCAGGCGCGGCGACGCGGAGATCGACCGGGTGATGCGGCATGTGCTGGACGCCTCCGAACGCCCGCACCACGTCACCGAGTTCACTCCGTACGGCTACGACGAGCGGCAGTACTGCTCACCCGGGTTCAATCTCGGCGTGGGCTCGCTCAGCCGGACCCCGTACGCCGGCTACCCCGAGTACCACACCTCGGCGGACAACCCGGGCTTCGTCTCCCCGGAGGCGATGGCGGACACACTCGCCCTCTGCCGCGAGGCGTTCACCGTCCTCGACCGCAACCGGCGGTACCTCAACCTCAGCCCCTACGGCGAACCCCAGCTGGGCCGACGCGGGTTGTACGACGCGCTCGGCGGACGCAGCGACACCAAGCAGGCCCAGATGGCCATGCTCTGGGTGCTCAGCCTCTCCGACGGCGAGCACAGTCTGCTGGACGTCGCCGAGCGGTCCGGGCTGCCGTTCGACACCGTCGCCGCCGCGGCCGACGCCCTGTGCGGCGCCGAACTGATCAAGGCATGACGCCGATGACCACCGAGGGGGAGAAGGCGACGGCATCGGCGGCCCCGGCAGGACCCGCCCGGCAAACCGCCAAGCGGGCCATGGTCGGCCGGCTGTCCTGGGGACTGGCCGACCAGGCGGCCTCCAGCGTGAGCAACTTCGCGGTGGGCATCTACGTGGCCCGCTCGCTGGGGGTGACCGCGTTCGGCGTGTTCAGCCTCGCCTGGGTGACGTACGGCGTGGTGCTCAACGTCTCCCGCGGGCTGGCCACCGATCCGCTCGTGGTGCGCTTCAGCGGCGTGCCGGGCGCGTCCTGGCGCGGGGCGGTGGGCCGGTCGACGGGTACCGCACTCGTTGTCGGTACCGCCCTCGGCGCGGTGTGTCTGATGGCCGGGCTCGGCCTCGGCGGCCGCGTGGGGCCCGCGTTCGCCGCCCTGGGTGTCATGATGCCGGGGCTGCTGCTCCAGGACGCCTGGCGGTTCTCGTTCTTCGCCGCCGGCACCGGGCGGAAGGCGTTCGTCAACGACGTCGTGTGGGGTGCCGCACTCGTCCCGGCCATGGTGGTGGCAGCCCGTGTGGGCAGCGTGGCCGCTTTCGTGCTCGCCTGGGGCGCGTCCGCCACGGTGGCGGCGGGGTACGGCTACATCCAGTCCGGCATCCGGCCCCTGATGACCGAGGCACGCGGGTGGCTTCGCGAGCAGCGTGATCTCGGCTACCGGTACCTGGTGGAGAACGTCAGCCTCAGTGGCGCGAGCCAGCTGCGGGCGTACGGGCTCGGCGCGATCGTCGGGGTGAGCGCGGTGGGTGCGGTGCGGGGCGCCGAGCTCCTGATGGGCCCGTTCCTCTCCGTGCTGATGGGTCTTTCGCTGGTCACCGTCCCGGAGGCGGCCCGGGTGCTGCGGCAGGCCCCGCATCAACTGGGCAGGTTCTGCCTCCTCCTCGGCGGGGGGCAGGCCGCCGGAGCGCTGCTCTGGGGCTCGGCGCTGCTGCTGATGCCGGGCCCGCTCGGCGAGATGGTGCTCGGCGGCGTCTGGCACTCCTCCTCGCAGCTCATCGTGCAGATCACCCTCAGCGTCGCGGGAGCGGGCCTCGGCACCGGCGCGGCGGCCGGACTGCGCGCGCTCGGCGCGGCCCGGCGCAGCCTGCGCTGCCAGCTGTTCGCCTCCGCCTGCTACGTCGGCGGCGGGCTCGGCGGGGCGGCCGCCGCCGGCACGGCAGGCTCGGCCTGGGGAGTCGCCGCCGCGACCATCAGCGGCTCGGCCGTGTGGTGGCTGCAACTGCGGTCCGCCCTGCGCGAGCGCCACCGCAATCCCCTTCCCGAAGTGAGGACCGCATGACCGACCGACCCAGGCTGAGCATCGGCCTGCCCGTGTACAACGGCGAGGAGTACCTGGCCGAGTCGTTCGACGCCCTGCTCGGCCAGACCTACGAGGACTTCGAACTGGTCGTCTCCGACAACGCCTCGACCGACGGGACCGAGGACATCTGCCGCAAGTACGCCGCGCAGGACTCCCGCATCCGGTACCACCGGCTGCCCCGGAACATCGGCGCCACGCCGAACCACAACCATGTGTTCGCCGAGTCCCGCGGCGAGCTGTTCAAGTGGGCCTCGCACGACGACCTCTACGGCCGCGACCTGCTGCGGCGCTGCGTGGAAGCGCTGGACGAGCGGCCGGACGTCATCCTCGCGCACACCGACCAGGCGGTCATCGACGGCGACGGCCAGGTGACGGTCCCCTACGAGTACACGCTCGCCACCGGCTCGCCGCACGCGCCGGAGCGCTTCCGCAGTCTGCTGTTCGAGCCGGGCGGCGACGACTTCTACGGGGTGATGCGGGCCGACATGCTGCGCCGGGTGAAACCGATGGACAGCTACCACCACGCGGACCGCACCTTCGTCGCCGAGATCACCCTGCACGGGCGCTTCCACCAGGTGCCGGAGCTGCTGTACTTCCGCCGCGACCACCCCACCCGCGCCGAGCGGGCGAACCCGTCCAAGCGCTCCCGGTGCGTCAACCTGGACCCGCGCCGGGCAGGCCTGCTGCACCCGACGCCCCGGCTGCTGGCCGAGTACGTCTGGGGCTTCGCCTCGGCGATCCGGCGGGCGCCGCTGTCCCCGGCCGACCGGCGCGCGTGCTACGGCCACCTGGCATCGTGGATGACCAGCCGGGTCCGGCCGGGTGCCGGCGAGCGGGTCGAGGACCGTGCCCCGGTCGACCCGGCCCTGCTCACGGTCTCCGTCGACGCCCTCGTCGCCGGCCGTGAGGGGAGGCAGGTATGACGGCCGCGGACAAAACCCCGGTGCGCGTCGGGGTGTTCGGCCTGCTCGGCTCCGGCAACCTCGGCAACGACGGATCGCTCGAAGCCGTGCTCGGGTACCTCCGCGCCGAGCACCCGGAGGCGGTCGTGGACGCGCTGTGCGGCGGGCCCGAGGCCGTGACGATCCGGTTCGGGATCCCCGCCACGCGGCTGCACTGGAACCGCGCGGAATACCGGACCGCGTCACGTGCGGGCGCGATCGCCGCGAAGGGACTCGGCAAACTCGTCGACGTCTTCCGCACCGCCGCCTGGGTGCGCCGGCACGACGTGGTGATCGTGCCGGGCATGGGCGTCCTGGAGGCGACCCTGCCGCTGCGGCCGTGGGGCTTCCCGTACTCGTTGTTCCTGCTCTGCGCGAGCGGCCGGCTGCTGGGCACCCGGGTCGCGCTCGTCAGCGTCGGCGCCGCCGAGATTCGCAACCGGCCGACCCGGGCCCTGGTGCGCTGGTCGGCGCGGCTGGCCGCATACCGGTCGTACCGGGACGCGCAGTCCCGCGACGCGATGCGGGCGATGGGCGTGGACACCGCGCGCGACGAGGTCTACCCGGACCTCGCGTTCGCCCTGCCGACGCCGCGGGCGAGCGCCCCGTCCGGCTCGCCCGGCCCGGTCTGCGTCGGCGTCATGGACTTCCACGGCGGCAACGACGACCGCGCCCGCGCCGATGAGATATACCGGCGCTACCTCGACGGGACGGTCCGGTTCGTCGGCGCGCTGGTCGAGGAGGGCAGGGCTGTCCGGCTGCTCACCGGTGACGAGTGCGACGCGTCGGTGGTCGCCGCGATCCTCGACGCGGTGGACTCGCCGCTGGTCACCGCTGCCGAACCGTCCTCACTGGCCGACCTGATGAAGGAGATGGCGGCTGCCGACACCGTGGTGGCGGTCCGGTACCACAACCTGATCTGCGCGCTGAAGACCGGTACGCCGGTGCTCGCTCTTAGCTACGCGGCGAAGAGCGACGCGCTCATGGCGGAGATGGGCCTCGGCGCGTACTGCCACCCGGCGCGCGAGGTCGACGCCGACCGGCTGCTCCAGCAGTTCCGTGCGCTGGAGAAGCGTTCGGCCGAGCTGCGGCAGACCCTCGCCGAGCGGAACCTGGCCGCCGCCCGGCGACTCGAGCACCAGTTCAACTCCTTGACCGCGGCCCTGTTCCCTGCGACCGACCACGCCCACACCTTGCGGAAGGCTTCATGAAGGCGATCGAAGTCCCGGAGATCACCGGCGCGTACCTCTTCGAGCCGACACCGTACGCCGACGAACGCGGCTTCTTCTGCCGCACCTTCGACGCCGACGTGGTCCGCTCGGTGGGCCTCGACCCGGACGCCTTCGTCCAGGACAGCCTCTCCCGCTCGGTCCGGGGCGTGCTGCGCGGCCTGCACCTGCGCTCCGGCGCAGGCGAGGCCAAGCTGGTGCGGTGCTCGTACGGGTCGATCTTCGACGTCGTCGTGGACCTGCGGCCGGACTCGCCGACGTACCGCAACCGGGCCTTCTTCGAGCTCTCCGGCGAGACGCAGGTGACCTTGTACATCCCGGCGGGGTGCGCGCACGGCTTCCAGGCGCTGACCGAGACCGCCGACACCTCGTACCGGATCGACCGCCCGCACGATCCGGCCGAGGACGTGACGATCGCCTTCGACGACCCCGAGCTCGCCATCCCCTGGCCGCTGCCGGTCGCATCGATGTCCAGGCGGGACCGGGAGGCGCCGAGTCTCGCCAAGGTCCTGCAGCACAAGGAAAGTTGAGGTCGGCGTGCCCACCGAAGACACCCAAGAACTCCTCCTGCCCCGCTCGCGGATGGCGAACGAGCGGCTGCACGCCATGATCCCCGGGGGTGCCCACACCTACGCCAAGGGCGACGACCAGTACCCCGAGAACCTGGCCCCGGTCATCAGCCACGGCCGCGGTGCCCACGTGTGGGACATCGACGGCAACCGCTACATCGAGTACGGCTCCGGCCTGCGGTCGGTCAGCCTCGGCCACGCCCACCCACGCGTGATCGAGGCGGTGCGACGGGAACTCGACCGCGGCAGCAACTTCGTCCGGCCGTCCATCGTGGAGGTCGAAGCCGCGGAACGCTTCCTGGCCACGGTGCCGACCGCCGAGATGGTGAAGTTCGCGAAGAACGGCTCCGACGCCACCACCGCCGCGGTGCGCCTCGCCCGCGCCGCCACCGGGCGCCCTCGGGTGGCCCTCTGCGCCGACCATCCGTTCTTCTCCGTCGACGACTGGTTCATCGGCACCACGCCGATGTCCGCCGGCATTCCGGCGGCGACCAACGAGCTCACCGTGGCGTTCCCTTACGGGGACCTGGCCGCAACGGAGGAGCTGCTCACCCGGTACCAGGACGAGGTCGCCTGCCTGATCCTCGAACCCGCCACCCACACCGAGCCGCCGCCCGGGTACCTCGCCGGCCTGCGCGAGCTGGCCGACCGGCACGGCTGCGTACTGATCTTCGACGAGATGATCACCGGCTTCCGCTGGTCCGAGGCGGGCGCCCAGGGCCTGTACGGCGTCGTCCCCGACCTCTCCACGTTCGGCAAGGCGCTGGGCAACGGATTCGCCGTCTCCGCGCTCGCCGGGCGCCGCGATCTGATGGAGCGGGGCGGGCTGCGTCACTCCGGAGACCGGGTGTTCCTGCTGTCCACCACGCACGGTGCGGAAACGCACTCCCTGGCAGCCGCGATGGCCGTGCAGACCATCTACGTCGAAGAGGGCGTCACCGCGCGGCTGCACGCCCTCGGCGAGCGGTTGGCCGCCGGTCTCCGCGACGCCGCGGCCGGCATGGGCGTCGGCGACCACATCGCCGTCCGGGGCCGGGCCAGCAACCTGGTCTTCGCCACCCTCGACGAGAACCTGCAGCCGTCACAGCAGTACCGCACCCTGTTCCTGCGCCGACTCCTCGCGGGCGGGGTGCTGGCTCCATCGTTCGTGGTGAGCAGCGCGCTCAGCGACGCCGACATCGATCACACCGTCGACGTGGTGGCCCAGGCGTGTGCGGTGTACCGGAAGGCACTGGACGCCGCTGACCCCACCCCCTGGCTGGCCGGACGACCGGTGAAGCCCGTATTCCGCCGCTTGGTGTGACGTGGCGTCAGCGACGCTCCCGCCGACCGGCGTCGGCCATCCGATCGACCAGCCGGTCGGCCATCCGGTCGACCAGCCACGCGGTCGCCGGTATCACCGCCAGCGCGGTGCACCAGCCGCCGAGGACGTCGGTCGGGTAGTGCGCGCCCAGGACGACCTGCGCCCAGCCCATGACGGCGCCGGCAACCAGCGCCGTGGCGAGCACGAGTGACGTGCCGGCCGTCCTGCCGAGGCCGAGCCGACCGGTCGCGAGCAGCGCCGCCATGAGGGCGAGCGCGGTGGCGAAGGCGGTGTGCCCGCTCGGATAGGACAGGTTGTCGCCGTGGATGGTGCGCCCCACCAAGGACTTGAGCAGCGTCGTCGTCGCCACGGTCATGCCGACGCCGGCAACGACGAGCACCGCCGCGCGAGGACGCCGAAGCAGCAGGCAGCCCGTCACGGCGGCCACGACCAGCATCACCGATCCTGCGGGCTCCCCCAAGAAGTCCATGGCCAGAGCGACGTACCGCCACGGCGGCCGCGCACTGTCCGCCGTCGGCGCCCAGATCCGCGCGTCCACCATGCCGGGCTCGCTGTGGCCGGCGTACAGGACCCCGAGCACGACGACCACCAGAGCGGCGAGGGCCGCGATCGGCCCGAGCCACACGCGCAGCGATGGGGGAAGCACCGCGGGCGCCGACCGGCCGGTCACACGCCCACCGCGTCCGGTCGACCTGCGGTGCTCCGCTGATGCCCGCGCCGGCGACCGCGCCCCACGACGGCGGGGCGTTGTTTCCGGACGACTCCGGTGACCGTAAGTCCGGGCACGCCACGGCCCATGTGTCCGGTCAGTACCTCGGCTCCCGTGGAAGCCCGCACACCGTCGCAGACCATCCGGCAGATGCGATGCACCTTCCCCCTCCCGTCGGGGCCGACGCCATGTCACCCGCCGCTACCGCGATGCCGCGCCCCCGAGAACTACCCGCTGCCGCCGGTCGACGTGGCCTTCGGCTTCTCCCGGTGCCAACTCCCCACCAACGAGCCCCCGTCGTCCACTTGGCACCCTAACCAACAACGCGGTCGCGGCAAACCGCCGTCGGAAGGTCCGCGTGTCAACACTGCGCGAATTTTGCTTCTGGATGGTTCTCCGCATCCACCTGTCGCATCCACCGGAAACAGGTCGAACCTATGCCCATTCCCGAGAAGCCGCAGGTCAGACGGCCTGTCGGACCGGCTCAAGAATGGCGACGCTCCACATGATGCGTCATCGGAAACACGTCGCTCGCCCCGCGACCGGGAAAGCCCGCAGGTCAGACAGGTTTTCCCGGCCCGATAGACAGGCCGCGGGACGCCCGGAGCGTCAAATGAACGTCACGACCGACGCACGTCGGCCCCTTCGAATCCCTGTCGCTGGAGCAGACCAGGAGAGCTACGGCGGTCCGTCAGCGCGTGGTTCACCGGCCGGTGACCACGATCTCGCGCTTGAGGATCTTGCCGGTGGGTCCCTTGGGGAGGTCGGCTGTGAAGGTGACGATCCGGGGATACTTGTACGCGGCCACCCGGTCCTTGACGTGGTCACGGATCTCCTCGGCCGTGGCATGGGCACCGGGCCGGAGCGTGATCACCGCTGCGATCTCCTCGCCGTGGACCGAGTGCGGCACGCCGACGACGGCGGCCTCGGCGACGGCCGGGTGCTCGTACAGCACCTCCTCGACCTCGCGCGGGTAGACGTTGTAGCCGCCGCGGATGATCAGATCCTTCTTGCGGTCGACGATGAAGTAGAAGCCGTCCTCGTCGACACGCGCCAGATCACCGCTGTGGAACCATCCGTCGCGGATCGCTCCCGCCGTGGCCTCCGGGCGGTTCCAGTAACCGGTCATCACGTTCTCGCCGCGGATCGCGATCTCGCCGACCTCGCCAGGGGGCACCGCGGCGCCGCCCTCGGCGACAAGCCTCATCTCGACCCCGCGGACAGGCAGCCCGATCGAGCCCGCCTTGCGCGGGCGGTCAGGGTGGTTGAACGCTGCGACCGGCGATGTCTCGGAGAGTCCGTATCCCTCCAGTACGGTGGCGCCGAAGCGCCGCTCGAAGCCGTGCAGCACCTCGACCGGAAGCGCGGCGCCGCCCGAGACGGCCAGGCGCAGCCGGCCGGCGTCGAAGCCTTCGGGGAGCTCGGCGTGGAGCAGCGCCGCGTACATCGTCGGCACGCCGAGAAGAACGGTGACCCCGTCACGGGCCGTGATCTCCAAGGCGCGCTGCGGCTCGAACCGCGGCAGCAGGGTCAGTGTGGCGCCGGCCGCGACGGCCGTGTTGAGCGCGCAGGTCTGGCCGAAGGCGTGGAAGAGGGGCAGGCCGCCGAAGAGCACGTCGTCAGGTCCGACCTGAAGCAGTGTCTCGGCCGTGGTGGCGGTGTTGGTGGCCAGGTTCCGGTGTGACAGTTCGGCCCCCTTCGGCGTCCCGGTCGTGCCCGAGGTGTAGAGGATCAGGGCCGGGTCGTCATCGGTCCGGTCGACGATGCCGGGCATCGGTGCGCGGGCCCGCAGCAAACGGTCGAAGGCCAAGGGCTCGGTCATCAGGCATTCGGTTCCGGTCTCGGCGGCGGCCTTCGCCACCTCGTCCGCGAACAAGGGGAACACCAGCGCGATCTGGGCCCCGCAGTCGCGCAGCGTGAAGGCCACCTCGCGGGCTTTGAGGAGCGGATTCATCGGCACGACCACACCGCCGGCCCGCAGGATGCCGTAGTAGAGGACCGGGAACAGCGGGACGTTGGGCATGGTCAGCGTGACGCGGTCGCCGGGCCGCAGGCCGCGGTCGCGCAGGAGGGCGGCGACTCTGGCACTCGCGTCGTCCAACTCGGCGTAGGTGAGCGTGCTGTCGTCGTGGCGCACGGCAATGCGGTCGCCCTGGGCCGCGGCGGAGTCCACCAGGAACGAGGCGAGGTTGGTCATGAGGGCAATCTCCTTGAGGTCGTCTCGGCCTGCGACGCGGCGCTGCGGGGTCGGATCACATCGCGCGGGGTGACCCCGTTGCGCGCGCCGTCGATACGGGGGCGGTGTGGGAAGGCCAGCCACAGTCGCAGGAGATGGCGCTTGAGTTCGGGCTGATCGTGGTCCTCGAACTCCGATCGCGCATACATGACCGTGTGGCTGTTGAGCAGCAGCAGATCGCCGGCCTGGAGGTCGATGTCGAGTCGGAACTCCGGGGAGCCGGCCACTTCGTCGATGAGGTCGAACAGCTCCACGTCCGCCGGTTCCAGGCGGGGCACCTGAGGGAAGCGCTGGGCGGATTCCAGGGAGCACCGGTTGTAGCGCATGCTCAGTGCCCCTCCCTGCCGGGTGGCGAGCGGGGCGGCCACGTATGGCGGCTCCTCGGGAGGATGCTCCTGCCGATGGTCGAAGAAGTACGTGCGGTACAGGCGCTCGGCCAGATCGGGGCGTAGGTCCAGCACCGCGTTGTGGACCGCCGCCGAGCTGACCAGGGAGGTGAGCCCCCCGGTGCGGGGCGTCCGCAGGGGCAGTAGCGCGAGCAGATCGGCCTCGTCGGTGTGGAACGGCAGCGCCGCCCGGGTCTCGTAGCCGCGTGTTGCCGGATCGGCCAGGTTGCGGCCGGTGTCCCGGACGTGGCCGAGCATGTGCCCGTCCGCGTTCTGCGGGACGGGACGCCCCAGGTACTGACCGAGGCCCCAGAACACCGCGCCGGCGGCCACTTCGCCCAGCTGCTCGACCGGGATGCCCTTGACGAGCGCGAACCCCCGGCCGTGCTCGAGTACGTCGCCGATGCGTTCCAACTCGCCGGCGAGCGTGGGGAGCGGGAAGTCGGCAGCTCTCAGCTTCAGCAGCGTGAGGTCGCGCCTGCGCGCCTCGCGCAAGGCGGAGTCGATCTCGGCGAGCTGGTGCGACGAGAACCGCAGAATCCACTCCTCGCAGTTCGTCAGATCGCCGCCCTGCCACACCCAGGGGCCCGAGCAGGGCGCGTGCAGCGCCTCACCTTCGTCCGTCGTACTGGTCATGTGCGCCTCCGTAACCGTCACGGGTTCACCGACCCGGGGCGGTCGCCACGAACGGACCGGGCCGGTGAACGGGCGCCATGCTAGGTTGCCCACCCACGCCCATGCTTGTCCTGGCGTGACATGAGACTTATCTTCTCGGGACACAGCGGCGACACAGCCTTGGAGCGTGCCCATGAGGCCCCTGGTCCGCACCGCAGCCCTCAGCGGGTATGTCGAACTGTGCCGCTCGCTCGGCATCGATCCGCAGGCGCTGATGAAGCGCGTGGGGCTGGACACCGCCGCCCTCTCGGTCCAGGACCGGTGGATCTCCGGCGCGGCCGCGGTCCAGGTGCTGGAACTGTCGGCGGCCGCCTCGGGTCACGAGGACTTCGGAGTGCTCCTCGCGGGGTTCCGACGTTTTTCCAATCTCGGCCCCATCAGCCTGGTCGTCCGCGAGGAACCCGACGTGCGGAGCGCTTTGGGGATCTTGATGCGGCATGAGCACATGTACAACGAGGTCCTGCACACCCGACTGTCCGAGGGAAACGGGCTGGCCACGCTGAAGGTCGACCTGCGGCTCGGCGAGGTGATGGAAGCCCGGCAGGCGACGGAGCTGGCAGTCGCCGCCTACCACCGGGTCCTGTGCGAGTTCCTGCCCCCCCGGTGGCAGCCGCTCTCCGTATGGTTCAGGCGCCCTGCCCCGTCGGATGCCAGAACGCACCGGCGCGTGTTCGGCCCCATCGTGGAGTTCGGCCGCGAGTTCGACGGCATCGTCTTCTACGCCGACGGCCTCGACGCGCCCAACGCGATGGCGGACCCACTTCTGCGGGAGTACGCCCGCCACTACTTCGAGGCGATCGCAGTCCCCAGGGACACCACGGTCGCGGACCGGGTGCGAGAGCTGATCGAGGTCCTGCTGCCGACCGGGCGCTGCTCGATCGAGCAGGTCGCACGCAGCCTCGGGGTCGACCGGCGCACCGTCCACCGGCACCTGGCCTCCTCGGGCGAGACGTTCTCCTCGCTCCTCAACGCCACCCGCAGGCATCTCGCCGAGCAGTTCGTGGCGAACCCGCGGCGCTCACTGACGGAGATCTCCGACCTGCTGGGCTTCTCGTCGCTGAGCGCGTTCTCGCGCTGGTTCCGTGAGCAGTTCGGGTGCAGCCCGAGGGCGTGGCGCAGCCGCGGGAGCCGACGGCCGACCGACCGGGACTGATACCGCGAGCGGCGCCGACGGCGGGCCGTGCTGTGCCGGCTCATGCTGCACGGCCAGGGGCGATGTCCCCAAATGACAAGTCAACCGTCCCTGAGCGTCAAGCAGCGCCTGATACGCGGCCCTACCTTGGCAGCACCGCAGACAGACGCGGTCGGCCGCCGGAGGAGAGCCGTGGTACTCCCCCTGTGCACGCTCCCTCCGGACCGGCCGAGCGTACCGGGGTTGCCCATGCGCCCGCTGTTCCCCCGGTGACCCGCATCGATCCTCGCCGCACATCCCAGGCCCTCGCATCGCACTTGGCGATGCCCCGGCGAGTGATCACCGATCCGACGAAGGAGACGGACCGTGCACTTCCACGACGACTCACTACTCCCGGAGAACCAGGAGAAGCTGGTGATCCAGGCCGCTCCCTACGGGCCGGAGTGGCTTCCCGGGGACGCCGACGACCTTCCCCTGACCATGGACGAGCACGTACAGGCGGCCGTCGACTGCTACAACGCCGGCGCCACCGTGCTCCACATCCACGTGCGCGAGCTCGACGGCAAGGGCTCCAAGCGGATGTCCAAGTTCAACGAGCTGTTGGGCCTGCTGCGTGAGGCCGTGCCGGACATGGTTCTGCAGATCGGCGGCTCGATCTCGTTCGCCCCGGAGGACGAGGGCAGCGAGGCGAAGTGGCTGAGCTACGACACCCGCCACCTGCTGGCCGACCTCACCCCCGCGCCGGACCAGGTGACGATCGCGATCAACACCAGCCAGATGAACATCGTCGAGATCATGACCGACGACGACTTGGAGGGCACCTCGATCGCGAAGCCCGAGTACTACAGGGCCTACCGCGACATGGTCGTCGAGGCGGGCCCGGACTTCTACCTGGAGCACCTCAAGCGCCTGCACGCGAACGGCATCCAGCCGCACTTCCAGCTCGCCACGCTGGCCCAGCTCGAAACCGTGGAGCGGCTCATCCGAGCCGGTGTCCACACCGGTCCGCTGATCCTCAACTACGTGGCCATCGGCGGCGGTTTCGCGGGCCGTCACCCGGCCGACCTGATCGAGTTCGTCCGCCGCACCCCGGACGGCGCCGTCCTCACCATCGAGAGCTCCATGCGGGCCGTGGCGCCGATGAACGCGATCGGCATCGCGCTCGGCGTGCACGTGCGCGTGGGCAACGAGGACAACCTGTGGCGGCGCAAGGGCGAGCGCATGACCACCGTCGAGCAGGTCGAGCAGATGGTGCGGATCTCCGAGGCGCTCGGCCGCGACATCGCGACCGGCGCCGAGGCCAAGAAGATCTACAAGCTCGGCAAGTACTACTCGGGCGCCGACGAGACGCTGGCCCGCCTCGGCATGGTGCCGAACCGCCGTGCCGGTCAGCGCGGCTTCATGCTGCGCGACGTCTGATCCGCGACGTCCGATCACGGCACGGGGCCACCGCGCCGCCGCGCATCCGCGCGCACCCACGGGGCCGCCGGGACCACACCCCCCGGCACCGGCGGCCCCCTCCTCTCCTCCCACGAACTCTCCTCCTCACCTCCCACGAACAACGGAGCACACCCATGGCTCACGCCATTCGCTTCAAGGAGCCCGGCGGACCCGACGTCCTGCGCTGGGAAGAGGTCGTCGTCGGCGACCCCGGCCCGGGCGAGGTACGGATCCGGCACGAAGCCGTAGGACTCAACTTCGCCGACACCTACTTCCGCAGCGGCCTGTATCCCGCGCCGCTGCCCGCCGGACTGGGCGTCGAGGCCGCGGGTGTGGTCGAGGCGGTGGGCGAGGGCGTCACCCACGTCGCCGAGGGCGACCGGGTCACGTACACCGGAAGCCCGCTCGGTGCCCACAGCACGGAACGGGTCATGCCCGCCGACTCCCTGATCCGGCTGCCCGACGGCATCGGCTTCGAGACCGCCGCCGCGATGACCATGCGCGGTCTCACCTCCGCCTACTTGTTGCGCAGGATCCATCCGCTGAAGGCCGGGGACACGATCCTGCTGACCGCGGCGGCGGGCGGTGTCGGCCTCATCGTCTGCCAGTGGGCCAAGCTGCTCGGGCTGACCGTCATCGGCACCGTCTCCACCGAGGAGAAGGCCGAGCTCGCCCGCGCCCACGGCTGCGACCACGTCATCCACTACCAGCGCGAGAACGTGGCCGAGCGGGTGCGCGAACTGACCGACGGCGCCGGGGTCCCGGTCGCCTTCGACAGCGTCGGCCAGACCACCTACGCCGCCTCGCTGGCCTCGCTCCGGCGCCGCGGTCTGCTGGTCTGCTTCGGTACGGCCTCCGGACCGGTCCCTCCCATCGACGCCATGCAACTGGCCGTCAAGGGCTCCCTGTTCGTCACCCGGCCGGCGCTCGCCGACTACATCGCCGACCCCGCGGAGCGGGCAGAGCTCGCGGGCGAGCTCTTCGACCACGTCGCCTCCGGACGCATCGCCATCGAGATCAACCAGCGGTACGCGCTCGAGGACGCCGTACAGGCGCACCGCGAGCTGGAGGGGGGACGGACCACGGGTTCGTCCGTCTTCGTCCTCTGAGTCCCGCTGGATCACGCGCATCACCACCCTCTCCAGGAGGAAGCACCATGGAAAAGACTCTCGCTGCTGCGCAGGGCGCGCCCGCGTTGGTGCGCGCCCACTCCCGCGGCTCGATCAAGGTCGAACCACTGACCTGCACCATCGGCGCCGAACTCGCCGGCGTGAACCTCGGCGACGCCTCGCGCGACGACGACCTGTTCGCCGAGATCAAGGCCCTGCTCCTGCAGTACAAGGTCCTGTTCCTGCGGGACCAGGACATCACGCGCGCCGAACACGTCGCCTTCGCCGAGCGCTTCGGCCCGCTGGAGGACCACCCGGTGGCCGGCAGCGACCCCGACCACCCCGGCCTGGTACGCATCTACAAGGACCTGGACAGCGCGCCGGAGCACTACGAGAACGCGCTGCACACCGACGGCACCTGGCGTGCGAACCCGTCCATGGGCGCCGTACTGCGCTGCGTCGTGTCGCCCCCGGTGGGCGGCGACACGATCTGGGTCAACATGGCCGAGGCCCACCGCCGACTGCCGGAGCACACCAAGACCCTGATCCAGGGGCTGCGGGCGCGGCACAGCATCGAGGCCACCTTCGGCGCCGTCATGCCGCAGGAGAAGCGTCACGCGCTGAAGGCACAGTTCCCCGACGCGGAGCACCCGGTGGTGCGCACCCACCCCGAGACCGGCGAGCAGATCCTCTTCGTCAACGCCTTCACCACGCACTTCGTCAACTACCACACGCCCGAGAACGTGCGCTTCGGGCAGGACTTCGCCCCCGGTGCGGGCCTGCTGCTGAACTACCTGATCAGCCAGGCCGCGATCCCCGAGTACCAGGTGCGCTGGCGCTGGACGCCGAACAGCGTCGCCATCTGGGACAACCGCTCCACCCAGCACTACGCCGTCCAGGACTACTGGCCCGCCGTCCGCCGTATGGAGCGCGCCGGGATCGTCGGCGACAGACCGTTCTGACCATTCCTTCAGAAGCACGTGAGGTGATGACAATGGAGTTGCACACCACTGCTGAGCCCATCCCGGACACAGAGACGAAGGTCTCGTCCGGATGGCCCGTGTCCCGACGCTATGCCTGGGTGGTCTTCGCCCTGAGTTTCGGCCTGCTGCTGTCCGACTACATGTCCCGGCAGGTGCTCAACGCCGTCTTCCCGATGCTGAAGGCCGAATGGCTGCTCTCCGACGCCCGGCTGGGCTCGCTCAGCGGCATCGTGGCCCTCATGGTCGGCCTGCTCACCTTCCCCATGTCGCTCATGGCCGACCGCTGGGGCAGAGTGCGGAGCCTGCTGCTCGCGGCGACGCTGTGGAGCGTGGCCACCCTCGGCTGCGCGGTGTCGGCGAGCTACGGCCAGATGTTCACCGGCCGCCTCTTCGTCGGCATCGGTGAGGCGGCATACGGCAGCGTCGGCATCGCCGTCGTCCTGAGCGTCTTCCCGCTCACCCTGCGGGCCACTCTCTCCGGTGCCTTCATCGCAGGCGGGGCCTTCGGCTCGGTGCTGGGCGTGTCGGTCGGCGGTGCCCTGGCCCAGCAGTTCGGCTGGCGCTGGGCGTTCGGTGCCATGGGCATCTTCGGCCTCGTGCTGGCCGCGGTCTACGGCTGCGTGGTCACGGAGAAGAGGCTGGCGCCGCAGGCGAGTTCCTCCGACGTCAAGAGCGACGCCGGCCGACGCGGCGGCCTGCGCACGCTCCTGCCGCAGCTGTTCTCCTCGGTCTCGGTGATCAGCGCCTACGTCGGCAGCGGACTCCAGCTGTTCATCGCCGCCGCGCTCATGGCCTGGCTGCCCAGCTACTTCAACCGCTACTACGACATGCCCACCGCGAAGGCCGGCGCGACCGCCGGAGTCTTCGTCCTGATCATCGGCATAGGCATGATTGCCGGCGGGATCGCCTCGGACCGGATCGCGCGGGCGTTCCCCATCCGGAAGTGGGCCGTCGCCATCGCCTGCAGCATCGGCTCGTTCGTCCTGCTCATGGCCGCGTTCCGGCTGCCGGCCGGCCCGCCGCAGTTGCTGGCGCTGGCGGCCGGAGCCCTGCTGTCGGCCGGGACGGCCGGTCCCGCCGCCGCCATGGTGGCCAATCTGACCCCCGCGTCCATCTCCGCGACGGCCTTCGCCACGCTCACTCTGGCCAACAGCCTGCTCGGACTGGCTCCCGGGCCCGCGGCCACCGGCGCGCTCGCGGACAGCATGGGCCTGCTCGGCGCGCTGCGGATCGTCCCGCTGACGGCGCTCGCGGCCACCGTGGCATTCCTGATCGGCCGCCGCTACTACGACCGTGATCTGCGCCGCCTGACCGGGCTCGCCCCCGTGGCGCGGCCCAAGGAACCGGAGCCGTCCTCATGAGCCGTACCACCGAGGCGGTCCTCGTGATCGTTCCCGGCCTGCGCGACCACGTCGAAAAGCACTGGCAGACCCTGCTGGCCAACCGGCTCGCCGAGAGCGGGCGTACCGTCCGCACAGTTCCCCCGCTGACGCAGGACCAGCTCAGCCGCGAGGCCCGTGTGGCCGCACTGGACAAGGTGATCACGGAGATCGCGGGGCCCGTCGTGCTGGTCGCCCACAGCGCCGGTGTGATCACCACCGTCCACTGGGCCCAGTGGCACGAAACCCAGGTACAGGGGGCGCTGCTGGTGACGCCGCCGGACTTCGAGAAACCGCTGCCAGAGGGCTACCCCACTCCCGAGGTGCTCGACGAGAACGGCTGGACACCGGTGCCCCGCTCGCCGCTGCCCTTCCCCACCATCGTCGCGGCCAGCTCGAACGACCCCCTGGGCAGCGTCGAGAGCGTAGCCGAGCTGGCCCGCAGCTGGGGCGGACGCCTGGTGGAACTCGGCGAGGTCGGCCACCTCAACCCCGCCTCCGGCTACGGCCCCTGGCCGCGCGCGGACGAACTGCTCAGCGAACTCGAAATCGAAACCGGGCTCGGCTGAGCCCCGCCCCCCCCATGCAGCCCCCGCGAAAGGCAACGATGAACACCGACTCCGACCTGCTGTGGTCTCCCACTCACCGTGAGCTGGAGGACTCCAACGTCGCCTGCTTCATGGAATGGGTGAGCGAGGTGCGGGGGCTGCACTTCTCCGACTACGCCGAGCTGTGGCGGTGGAGCTCCACCGACCTGCCCGGCTTCTGGTCGGCGGTGTGGGAGTTCTACGGGCTGGACGCGGTCACCCAGTACGACGAGGTACTGGGCGATGCGTCGATGCCGGGCGCCAAGTGGTTTCCCGGCGCCCGGCTGAACTTCGCCGAGCGGTGCTTCGCCCAGGCCACTGACGCCCGCCCGGCGCTGGTCGGCGTGACCGAGGGTGGCCTGCCCGTGGAGACCGCGTGGCAGGAACTGCGCATCCAGGTCGGGGACGTCGCGGCGGCCCTGCGCCGGATGGGCGTGGGGCCCGGCGACTGCGTGGCCGGATACCTTCCCAACCTCCCGCAGGCCGTCGTCGCCCTGCTGGCCACGGCCGCCGTCGGCGCCGTGTGGACAGCGTGCTCACCGGACTTCGGCACGCCCAGCGTGCTCGCCCGCCTGCGGCAGGCGCGGCCGGCCGTCCTGGTGGCCGCGGACGGATACCGCTACGGCGGCAAGACGTACGACAGACGCCCGCAGGTCGCCGAGCTCGCGGACGGGCTTCCCACCCTCCGTCACATCCTCGCGGTCGACAACCTCTTCACGCCCCCGACCGAGCCGTGGTCGGCGCGGCCCGGGATCGAACAGCACGTCTGGTCCGCGCTGCCGGCCGCCGAATCGCCACTGGAATTCGCCGACGTGCCCTTCGACCACCCGTTGTGGATCCTGTGGTCATCGGGGACCACCGGAGTACCCAAGGGGATCGTTCAAGGTCACGGCGGCATCGTGGTCGAACTGCTCAAGGCACTCGGCCTGGGCTCGGATCTGCGCGCCGCCGACCGCTACCTCTTCCTCACCTCCACGAGCTGGATGGTCTGGAACTTCCTGGTCGGCGGCCTGCTGCATGGCAGCACGATCATCCTGTACGACGGCAGCCCCACCTTTCCGGACGTCAACGGGGCCTGGCGGATCGCCGAACAGACCGGCGCCACCATGGTCGGCGTGGGCGCGGCCTATCTCGCCGCCGTGGAGAAATCGGATACGCATCCCGTGGCCGAGTTCGGTCTCGGACGGCTGCGCTCCATACTCCAGACCGGATCGTCCCTACCGCCCAGCACATGGCGTTGGGTCTACGACCGGCTCGCACCGAACGTCTGGCTGCAATCGATCTGTGGCGGTACCGACGTCTGCTCGGTGCTCGCCGGCGGTTCTGCCCTGCTGCCCGTACGCGTGGGCCGTATCCCATGCCCCTCGCTCGGCGTCGCGCTGGCCTCGTGGGATCCCGACGGGCTCCCCCTGACAGGTGAACAGGGCGAGTTGGTGGTGACCGCGCCGCTGCCGTCCATGCCCCTCCGCTTCGTCGGCGACCCCGACGGCGCCCGCTACCGGGCCAGCTACTTCGACACCTACCCCGGCATCTGGCGGCACGGCGACTGGGTCACCGTCGACGAAGACCTGTCGGTCGTCGTCGCCGGCCGCTCCGACTCCACCCTCAACCGCATGGGCGTACGGATGGGCTCCGCCGACATCTACGCCGTCGTCGAACAGCTCCCCGAAGTCGCCGACAGCCTCGTCATCGGTGTAGAACAGCCGGACGGCGGCTACTTCATGCCACTCTTCGTCGTGACGGCAGGCGGCATCGCCCTCGACGACGCGCTGCGCGAGCACATCGCCACAGTCATCAAACGCCGATTGTCCCCGCGCCACGTGCCCGACGTGATCGTGCCGATCCCCGCCGTCCCGCGCACGCTCACCGGCAAGAAGCTCGAAGTACCCGTCAAGCGCATCCTGCAGGGTTCCCCTGTCATCGACGTCAGCAGCGAAGGATCAGTCACCCACTCCGAGATGCTCGCCTGGTTCGCGGACTTCGCGGCCCGTTCGGCGCCGGACAGGTGAGCGCACTGGCACCCGCCGCAGCGATACCGGCTGCCTCGCAACGCCGCCGCCGACAGCCGCACCGAGCACCAACGCCGGGACGCGGAACTGGCGGGCTGCATACGGGCGATCTTATGGAACACGCTGGACGCGCGCCTGCGCCAGGAGTGCGGGGTGCCCCTGGGGAGCCTGAGCGTGCTGCTGGCCGTCTCGACCACGCCCTCCTGCCGCGTGCAGGACATCGCAGGCGCACTGGCGATCACGGTCGGCGGAGCGAGCCAGGCCGTCGACCGACTGGAGAAACTGGGCCACTGTCTGCGCCGTCCCAACCCAGCGGACCGGCGCTCCTCACTCGTCGACCTCTCCCCCAGCGGCAAGCGGCTGCTGGAGACCGCCAGCTCCGTGTTCGACCGAGAACTCGACACCCACCTGCGCAAACCCCTCTCCCAGAGCGCGCTCGCCCACCTCGCGCCCGCCCTCGCCACCTTGCGCGATTCCGCCGCCCGACACAGCGAAGCAGCCCGGCGACCACAACGGTCACCGGGCACCCAGACCAGCCCACCACCGCCCTGACCTGCGCCTATTTACGCGTCAGAGTGGTCAGAGGCCCTTTTCAGCGGGCTCAAGGATCGCGACGCACTCCACGTGATGCGTCATCGGAAAGAGATCGAACGCCCGCAGCGTCCGTACCTTGTACCCGCCGTCGCGGAAGTACCCGAGGTCGCGGGCGAGCGCCGCCGGGTCGCAGGCGACGTACGCGATGCGGCGGGCGCCCAGGGAGGAGAGTTGCTCGACCGTCTTCTTGCCGGCGCCGGCGCGGGGCGGGTCGAGGACGATCAGGTCGACCTCGGTGATGCCGGTGCGCGGGAGGACCGACTCGACCTTGCCCTGTTCGATGCGGACCCGCTCGAAGGCGGCGAGGTTGTGCCGGGCGTCCTCGACCGCGCGCTTGCCGGACTCGATGCCGAGGACCGCGCCCTTGTCGCCGAGGCGGTCCGCGAGGGCGCCCGCGAAGAGGCCGACGCCGCAGTACAGGTCGAGCGCCATCTCGCCCTTGCGCGGCATCAGGCCCTGCATGACGGCCTTGACCAGGGTGTCTGCCGCCATCGGGTGGACCTGCCAGAAGCCGCCGCTGCCGACGCGGTACGTACGGCCGTCGGCCCGCTCGCGCACGAACGCGCGGCCGTGGACGCGGTGGATGCCGCCGTCGTGCTCCTCGACGCGCATCACGGAGACGGGCTTGTCGAGCTCCACGAGGGGCAGTCGGGCGCCGGGGCGGGGCTCCAGGATGACCATGCGGTCCTGGGAGCCGATCGCGGCGATCGCGTCGACCGAGGCCATGCCGGACCAGTCGCGCTCCTCGATACCGAGTTCGCTCACGCCCGTCGCCGCGATCATGCAGTGCTCGATCGGCTCGACCTCGTGCGAGCGGTGGCGGCGCAGTCCGGCGTTGCCGTCCGCGTCCACGGCGTACTGCACGCGCGTGCGCCAGGCCGGGACCTCGCCGGCGGGCAGCTTGTCGCCCTCGGCGGGCATCACCGTGCCGTCCCAGCCCGCCTCCTCGGGCGTGAGGCCCGCGAGCCGCTGCAGCTGCTCGGCGATGACCTCGCCCTTGAGGCGGCGCTGCGCGCCCGGCTTGGCGTGCTGCCAGTCGCAGCCACCGCACCGTCCGGGGCCGGCGTAGGGGCAGGGGGCTTCGACGCGGTCCTTGGACGCCGAGAGGATCGTCACCGCGTCCGCGCGCAGGAAGCGCGCGCCCTCCTCGCCCTCCGTGACACGCGCGACGACGCGCTCGCCGGGCAGGGCGTGCCGGACGAAGAGGACCTGGCCCTCGGCCGTACGGGCGATGCAGTGCCCGCCATGGGCCACGGGGCCGATCTCGACCTCGTACTCCTCCCCCACCAGCGATTTCTTCGGTTCTGCCTGCATGGCGGGGTGACTCCAGATGCGAAAGGGGATGAGGAAGGGGTCGCGGAACCGCGAACGGCCGGACAACAGCCCACCAGTCTACGTGGACGTTGCCCGGCCGCTCACCACGAAGCCGTCGGCCCTCGCGGTCGCAAGGCCGTCAGCCCTTGGTGTTCGAGGACTCCTTCGGGCGCTCCTCCGCCGGACCACGGCGCACCGCACCCGGCGCGTTCCACTCCTGCCGCTTGCGGGCCCGGTTCCTCGCGACCTCCGAGGACTCCAGCTGGTAGGGCACTGAGGTGACCATCACACCGGGCGTGAACAGCAGCCGGCCCTTGAGCCGCAGCGCGCTCTGGTTGTGCAGCAGGTGCTCGTACCAGTGGCCGACCACGTACTCGGGGATGATGACCGAGACCGCGTCGCGCGGGGACTCCCGGCGCAGGCCCTTCACGTACTCGATGACGGGCCGGGTGATCTCGCGGTACGGCGAGTCGAGGACCTTCAGCGGTACGTCGATGCCGCGCCGCTCCCACTCCTCGCGCAGTGCCTTGGTCTCGGCCGGGTCGACGTTGACGCTGAGCGCCTCGAGGGTGTCGGAGCGCATCAGCTTGGCGTAGGCGAGGGCACGCAGGGTCGGGCGGTGGATCTTGGAGATCAGGACCACGGAGTGGACCCGGGAGGGGCGGACGCTGTCGTCGGAGGGCCCCTCGGGGGCGGCGATCTCCTCGGCGACGCGGTCGTAGTGCTTACGGATCGCGCTCATCGTCGCGTAGAAGATCACCATGCCGAGCAGGGCGACCCAGGCGCCGTGCGTGAACTTGGTGACGAGGACGACGACCAGCACCAGGCCGGTGAAGAAGGCGCCGAAGGCGTTGATCGCGCGGGAGCGGATCATGTGGCTGCGCTTGGCCGGGTCCTTCTCGGTGCGCAGGTGGCGGTTCCAGTGCCGGACCATGCCGGTCTGGCTGAGCGTGAAGGAGACGAAGACGCCGACGATGTAGAGCTGGATCAGCCGGGTCGAGTCGGCGCCGTAGATGACGACCAGGAGCGTGGCCGCGCCCGCGAGCAGGACGATGCCGTTCGAGAAGGCGAGGCGGTCGCCGCGGGTGTGCAGCTGGCGCGGCAGATAGCGGTCCTGGGCGAGGATCGAGCCGAGCAGCGGGAAGCCGTTGTACGCGGTGTTGGCCGCGAGGAACAGGACCAGCGCGGTGGCGGCGGCGAGCACGATGAACAGGAAGCTGCCCTTGCCGAAAACCGCCTCGGCGACCTGCGAGATCACCGGGTTCTGGACGTAGCCGGAGCCGATCGGCACGCCGTTGTGGATCAGGTCGGTGGCCGGGTTCTCGGCCATCCGGACCTTGGTCGACATGGCCAGGGCGATGATGCCGCAGAACATGGTGACGGCCAGCAGGCCCATCGCCGCGAGAGTGGTCGCGGCGTTCTTCGACTTGGGCTTGCGGAAGGCGGGGACGCCGTTGGAGATGGCCTCGACGCCGGTGAGCGCCGCGCAGCCGGAGGAGAAGGCGCGCAGCAGCAGGAAGACGAGCGCGAAGCCCGCGAGCCCCTGGTGCTCGGCCTTGATGTGGTAGTCGGCGGTCGGCGCGCGCATGGTGTCGTTCAGGACGAGCCCACGGAAGGCGCCCCACGCGATCATGATGAAGACGCCCGCGACGAAGACGTACGTCGGAATCGCGAAGAGCTTTCCGGACTCCTTCACTCCGCGCAGGTTCATCAGCGTGAGCAGCACGATGACGACGACGGCGCACAGCACCTTGTGCTCGACGACGAAGGGGACGGCGGAGCCGAGGTTCTCGATGCCGGACGAGATCGACACGGCGACGGTGAGGACGTAGTCGACGAGCAGCGCGCTGGCGACGGTGAGGCCGGCCCTGGGGCCGAGGTTGGTGTTGGCCACCTCGTAGTCGCCGCCACCACTGGGGTAGGCGTGCACGTTCTGCCGGTAGGAAGCGACCACCGTGAACATCAGCACGACGACCGCGAGCGCGATCCAGGGGCTGAAGTGGTAGGCCGACACGCCCGCGATGGAGAGGACCAGAAGCACTTCCCCGGGTGCGTAGGCCACGGAGGAGAGCGGGTCGGATGCGAAGACGGGGAGTGCGATGCGCTTCGGCAGGAGGGTTTCCCCCAGCCGATCACTGCGCAGTGCGCGCCCGATCAGGATCCGTTTGGGCACGTCGGTCAGTTTGGACACGCAGAGGATCGTAAGCGTTCGAACGGGGGGTCGCCCACCCGCCGCTCGACATCTGCTCTCCGAGTGAAAACGGGGAGGGGCTCCGTTGCGGATTCCGCGGCCGCACACTTCCGCATGCCTATATGACAAAGCCCCTGTTTATCCCACTATGGAGGTTCCATGCACGCGACCGCTGAGCTCATCGGCGCCACCGCAGGACTCGTCGGCCTCGGAATCCTGACTCTTCTCAGCGTGCGCAGCTTCAACCGCCGCTGATCGCCGGGAACGCGCGGGCGAACGTGCACAGGGGTGCCCCTGATCGACCGCGCGTGTGTAGCTTGGGCGGCGGTCTGAGACCCTGTTTAGCCTGAGCCGTAACCATTTACATTCGGAAGGACGGTCGTGCACATCGTCATCATGGGCTGCGGAAGAGTGGGTTCCGCTTTGGCCCAGACCCTGGAGCAACAGGGGCACACGGTCGCTGTGATCGATCAGGACCCCACCGCCTTCCGACGACTGGGCTCCGGCTTCGGCGGCCGTCGTGTCACCGGAGTCGGCTTCGACCAGGACACCCTGCGCGAAGCGGGCATCGAGGAGGCCGGCGCCTTCGCCGCTGTCTCCAGCGGTGACAACTCGAACATCATCGCCGCCCGGGTGGCCCGCGAGATGTTCGGCATCGAGAACGTCGCGGCACGCATCTACGACCCGCGCCGCGCCGAGGTCTACCAGCGCCTGGGCATCCCGACCGTCGCCACCGTCCGCTGGACGGCCGACCAGATGCTGCGGCGGCTGCTCCCCTCGGGTGCCGAGCCGCTGTGGCGCGACCCCACCGGCGGGGTGCAGCTCGCCGAGGTGCACGCCTCCGCCGCCTGGGTCGGCCACAAGATCAGCCGCCTCCAGGACGAGACCGGGGTGCGTGTGGCCTTCCTCACGCGACTGGGCGAGGCGATCCTGCCCACCTCGCAGACGGTGCTGCAGGAGGGCGACCTCGTGCACGTGATGATGCGCACGGACGACGTCGAGAAGGTCGAGGCGTCGTTCGCCGAGGGCCCCGAAGAGGAGAGCGGTCACTGATGAGGGTCGCCATTGCCGGTGCCGGTGCCGTCGGTCGCTCCATCGCGGGCGAGCTCCTGGAGAACGGGCACGAGATTCTGCTGATCGACAAGGCGCCGACCGCCATCTCGGTCGAGCGCGTCCCGCAGGCGGAGTGGCTGCTCGCCGACGCCTGCGAGATCACCTCGCTGGACGAGGCGGCGCTGCAGCGCTGCAACGTGGTCATCGCGGCCACCGGTGACGACAAGGTCAACCTGGTCGTCTCGCTGCTCGCGAAGACCGAGTACGGCGTCCCGCGCGTCGTCGCCCGTGTGAACAACCCCAAGAACGAGTGGCTGTTCAACGAGGCCTGGGGCGTGGACGTGGCGGTCTCCACCCCGCGTCTGATGTCGGCCCTGGTCGAGGAGGCGGTGAGCGTCGGCGACCTGGTCCGGCTGCTGCG
Source organism: Streptomyces sp. NPDC007896 (assembly GCF_042959425.1). Classification (NCBI taxonomy): domain Bacteria; kingdom Bacillati; phylum Actinomycetota; class Actinomycetes; order Kitasatosporales; family Streptomycetaceae; genus Streptomyces; species Streptomyces sp. NPDC007896. The sequence goes on from NZ_JBIBKX010000018.1 coordinate 50,965, forward strand.
CTTCAGCCACGGCGACGCGAACCTGGTCGAGCTGACCCTCCCGCCGGAGTCGGCCCTGGCCGGCACGCAGGTCGGTGACGTGGAGTGGCCCGAGGACACCTCCCTGGTCACGATCATCCGCGGCACCCGCGTCCTCACGCCCTCCCAGGAGGACTCCCTGGAGGCGGGCGACGAGCTCCTCTTCGTCGCCGCCCAGGCCCGCGAGGAACAGCTCGAGGACCTGCTCTCGGTCCGCCGCGACGACGCGACGAGCTAGTCGGCTCCGACAGCTGCGATACGACGTCGGGGGCGCCCGGAGATCTCCGGGCGCCCCCGACGTCGTACGGGGAACTACGTGCTACCGGGAACCACGAGGTACCGGGAACTACGTCGTACGGGAAACCGCTACGCGTCGCGGCGGTGACGGCCGGCCGTGGCCTCGTCACCGGACTCGTTCGCGCGGGCGGCCTTGCGCTCCTTCTCGGCCTGCTCCTCCGCCTCCATCTCGGCGAACACGTCGATGGGGGCAGGGGCCTTTGCCAGGAACACCCAGGTGAGCCAGACGGCAAGCAGGAAGGGCGGGATCTTCAACGCGATCAGGATCCAGCCCAGTTGCGCGGTGTTGGCCCACCAGTAGAGCGGGAAGAGGATCGCACACTTGGCGAGCAGGATCAGGCCCCAGGCCCAACTGGCCTTCGCGTACGCCTTCTTGCGGCCGGGGTTGCGGGTGCGCCAGGAGAGGTTCTCCTTGAAGACCGGGCCGAGGATCAGACCGATCAGAGGCACGCCCGCGAGGGTCGTGACGATGTACGCGATGGCCAGGCCGAGCGTGTAGAGCATGCCCGGCAGATAGAAGTCCTTGGCGTTGCCCGTCATCATCGCGAAGACCACACCGAAGGCGACGCCGAAGACGCCGCTGAAGGCGTGCTTGACGGTGTCGCGCATCGCGAGGCGGACCACGACCAGCAGCAGGGACACCCCGAGGGCGGCGATCGCCGACCAGTGCAGGTTCTTGTTGATCGTGAAGATGGTGACGAAGAGCAGGCCGGGCACCACCGTCTCGACCATGCCCCGCACGCCGCCGAACGCCTCGAAGAGTGCGGCCTCGGTCACCGCCCGCGCATTCTGCTGGGCGGCCTGGGCGTCTTCGGTCGGCTTGTCGAGCGACGTCACCGGCTACTCCCGTCCAAGGGGTCTGAGTTCGTACTTCGGATTGAACAGCACCCTACGGCCCCGGCTCATCGAAATCCGGCCCGAGGCGATCAACTTGCGTCCCGGTTCTATGCCCACGATGGAGCGTCTGCCGAGCCAGACCACGTCCAGGGCGGCCGAACCGTCGAACAGCTCGGCCTCCAGGGCCGGGACTCCGGCCCGTGGGCGCAGAGTGACCGTGCGCAAGGTACCAGTAACCGTGACGATCTGTCGGTCGTGGCAGTCACCGATCCGCGTACAGCCCGCGGTCTCGGAGTCCTCGCGCAGCTCCTCGGACTCCAGGTCCTCCTGGGACGAGGAGAGCCGGTCGATCATGCGCCGGAACCGGCCCGCCGGCTTTTCGGAACGAGGAACAGCACTCATACCGAAAGCGTACCGGGGAGCGCTGACGTCGCATGAACGAGTGCGCCCACCAGTGCTCTTTCGCGCACCCGTGCCCTTTCTGCGTCCCTGCTTGCCCTGTACCCCTTCCCGCAGGGACTACTTCTCGAACCGGTATCCCATCCCCGGCTCCGTGATGAAGTGCCGAGGATGCGAGGGGTCCACCTCCAGCTTGCGGCGCAGCTGTGCCATGTAGACCCGCAGGTAGTTCGTCTCGGTGCCGTACGACGGTCCCCACACCTCCTGGAGCAGCTGCTTCTGGCTGACCAGGCGGCCGGTGTTGCGCACCAGCACCTCCAGCAGGTGCCACTCCGTGGGGGTGAGCCGTACGTCCCGTCCCTCCCGGTTGACCTTCTTGGCGACCAGATCGACCGTGAAGTCCTCGGTGTCGACGACGACGTCGTCCTCGCCGCCCCCGGTCGGCTCCGCGCGGCGCACGGCGGCGCGCAGCCGGGCCAGCAGTTCGTCCATGCCGAAGGGCTTGGTGACGTAGTCGTCGGCGCCCGCGTCGAGCGCCTCGACCTTCTCGTCCGAGGAGTGCCGGGCCGAGAGCACCAGGATCGGCACCCGGGTCCAGCCGCGCAGCCCCTTGATCACCTCTACGCCGTCCATGTCGGGCAGCCCGAGGTCGAGGACGACGACGTCGGGATGGCGGGCGGCGGCGAGCTGGAGCGCGCCGGCGCCGTCGGCCGCCGCGTCGACCTCGTAGTGCCGTGCCTTCAGGTTGATCACGAGGGCACGTACGATCTGCGGCTCGTCATCGACCACGAGCACCCTGGTCATGAAGCCTGCCTTTCTGCTGTTGCCGTGGCCAGGTCGGGCAGACTGTCCACCGCCCGAACCGTGAGCACCATGGTGAGTCCGCCGCCAGGCGTGTCCTCGGCGTTCAGTGTGCCGCCCATCGCCTCGGCGAAGCCGCGGGCGACCGCGAGGCCGAGGCCGACGCCCGCGCCGCGGGGAGCGTCGCCGTAGCGCTGGAAGGGCGCGAAAATGCGGTCCTTGGCCTCGTCGGGGACCCCGGGGCCGCGATCCACCACCCGTACCTCCACCCGGTTCGCCATGGCGCTCGCGGACACCAGGACCGGTTCGTCGGCGGGGCTGTACTTGACGGCGTTCTCGACGAGGTTGGCGACCGCGCGCTCCAGCAGACCGGGGTCGACGGCGACCATGGGCAGCGTCTCGGGGACGTCCAGCTCGGCACTGCCCTCGGGTACGCCGCCCAGCGCCATCGGGACCACCTCGTCGAGGTCGATCTCGCGGATCAGCGGGGTGACCGTGCCGGTCTGCAGGCGGGACATGTCGAGCAGGTTGCCCACGAGGTGGTCGAGGCGGTCGGCGCCCTCCTCGATCGCCTCCAGGAGCTCCGCCTGGTCCTCCTGCGACCAGGCCACGTCGTCGGACCGCAGCGAGGACACGGCGGCCTTGATCGCGGCCAGCGGGGTCCGCAGGTCGTGGCTGACGGCAGCGAGCAGCGCGGTACGGATGCGGTTGCCCTCGGCCAGCTCCTTGGCCTGGTCGGCCTCGTGCTGGAGGCGCTGGCGGTCCAGGACCACCGCGGCCTGGGCGGCGAAGGCGGCGAGCACCCGGCGGTCGGAGGCGGGCAGCACGCGTCCGGAGAGCGCGAGCGCCATGTGGTCGCCGACCGGCATGTCCACGTCCGCGTCCTCGGGGCGCTTCGGTGACTGGGGGCCCACGCTGCCCGCGCACGTCCAGGGGGCGACGTCGCCGGCCCGCTCCAGCAGGGCGACCGACTCCATGCCGAAGGTCTCCCGGACCCGCTCCAGCAGGGCCTCCAGACTGGTCTCGCCGCGCAGCACACTGCCCGCGAGGAAGGAGAGGATCTCCGACTCGGCGCGCAGCCGGGCCGCCTGGTGCGTACGCCGGGCGGCGAGGTCCACGACGGAGGCCACGGAGACGGCGACCCCGACGAAGATCGCGATGGCGACGATGTTCTTCGGGTCGGCGATCGTCAGCCGGTGCAGCGGCGGCGTGTAGAAGTAGTTCAGCAGCAGCGAGCCGAAGGCCGCCGAGGCGAGGGCCGGGAAGAGGCCGCCGAGCAGCGCCGCCGCGACCGTCACCGTCAGGAACAGCAGCATGTCGTTGGCGAGGCCGAGGTCGATGGTGTTCAGCAGCAGAGCCAGCACCACCGGGCCGCCCACGCCTACCAGCCAGCCCCAGATGATCCGGGAGCGGCCGAGCCGTGCGCCCCGGGCGACCGGCAGTCCGCGCCCCTTGGCGACCTCGTCGTGGGTGACGATGTGGACGTCCAGGTCGGGACCCGACTCGCGGGCGACGGTGGCGCCGACGCCGGGCCCGAAGACGTACTGCCAGGTCTTGCGGCGCGAGGAGCCGAGCACGATCTGGGTGGCGTTCACCCCGCGCGCGAAGTCGAGCAGCGCGACCGGTATGTCGTCGCCGACGACGTGGTGGAAGGTGCCGCCGAGGTCCTCGGCCAGGGTGCGCTGGACGGCGAGTTCCTTGGGCGAGGCGGAGGTCAGTCCGTCGCTGCGGGCTATGTAGACGGCCATGACCTCGCCGCCCGCGCCCTTCTCCGCGAGCCGGGCGGCCCGGCGGATCAGCGTGCGCCCCTCGGGACCGCCGGTCAGCCCGACCACGATCCGCTCGCGCGACCCCCAGATCTTCGAGACCCGGTGCTCGCTGCGGTACTCGGTCAGGTACTCGTCGACCCGGTCGGCCACCCACAGCAGGGCGAGCTCGCGCAGCGCGGTGAGGTTGCCGGGGCGGAAGTAGTTGGACAGGGCCGCGTCGACCTTGTCGGACTTGTAGATGTTGCCGTGCGCCATACGGCGGCGCAGCGCGGGCGGTGACATGTCGACCAGTTCGATCTGGTCCGCCCGCCGTACGACCTCGTCGGGTACGGTCTCGCGCTGCCGCACGCCCGTGATGGACTCCACGACATCGCCCAGCGACTCCAGGTGCTGGATGTTGACGGTGGAGACGACGTCGATCCCGGCGGCGAGGAGTTCCTCGACGTCCTGCCAGCGCTTGGCGTTGCGGGAGCCGGGGACATTGGTGTGCGCGAGTTCGTCCACCAGGGCGACGGCCGGGGCGCGGAGCAGTACGGCGTCCACGTCCATCTCGGTGAAGACGGAGCCCCGGTAGTCGAGCTGTCTGCGCGGGACCTGCTCCAGACCGTGCAGCATCACCTCGGTGCGCGGCCGGTTGTGGTGCTCCACGAAGGCGACGACACAGTCGGTGCCCCGCTCCACGCGGCGGTGCGCCTCGGAGAGCATCGCGTACGTCTTGCCGACCCCCGGTGCCGCGCCGAGGTAGATCCGAAGCTTGCCGCGTCCCATGGCCCCATTGTCTTCCTGTCACCGCTGTATACGCAGCGTCGACCTTACGGCCAACAATCTCGACAAATGGGGCGGGGAGTCGGCCGACGGCCGTCTTTGACGCAACCCTGATGCGCCGGTCGGCACAACCCTGATGCGCTGGTCCGGGCCCTGCTGGGCCCGGCGGTCGGCTCAGTGCTCGACGATTCCTCCGTCGCGCAGCTCCAGGATCCGATCGGCCGGGTCGAGCGGGGTCGCCCCGGAGGGGGCGACCAGGGCCGTCACCTGTTCGCCGCGGACGATCACGTGCAGCAGCTCCATCAGGGCACGGCCGGTCCCGGCGTCGAGCCCGGCCGCGAACTCGTCGGCGACAAGGAGCGCGGGTTCGCCCGCGAGGGCGCGCGCGATCGCCACGCGCTGTTGCTGCCCGCCGGTGAGCTCCCCGGGCCGGCGCGCCGCGTGGTCGGTGAGCCCGACGAGCGAGAGCAGCCGCGCGATCCGCTCCTCGCGCGCGTGCTGCGCGCCCCCGCGCAGCCGCAGCGGCACACCGACGTTCTCGGCGACCGTGAGCAGCGGGATGAGCCCGAGGGGCTGGAAGACGAAGCCGATCCGGTCCCGGCGCAGTTCCAGCAGGCCGTCCTCGCCGAGCCCGTCCAGTGCGAGCCCGTCGACGGTGATCCGCCCCGCGTCCGGTTCGTCGAGCCCGCCGACCAGGTTGAGAAGCGTGGTCCTGCCGGACCCGGGGCGGCCGGTGAGGGCGACGAGTTCGCCGCGTGGCACATCGAAGGAGACGCCGCGCAGGGCGGGTACGACGGCGGCTCCACCGCCGTACCAGCGATGCACGTTCTCGACGCGCACCATGGTCTTCGTGGCGACCTCGACCTGGCTCATGTCCCTCCCCGGTCAGCCGGGCGATTCACTCCCCCGCCGTTCGGGCGCCTCGGTGGCGACACCGGGGCGCCCGGCCGGAGAGGGCGTCAGTTGGGGTTGTCCCCGTCGGTGAGAGTCTCCCAGGCGACGAAGAGGTTGTTGCTGCCGGACGGCCGGTTCTGCTCGGTCAGCTTCTGGGTGTTGGTCATGGCGATGCCCAGGCGGTTGTGCAGGGCGTTGTAGCCGGTCTCGGTCACGGGACCCAGCCCGAGGGTGAGGGAACCGCCGCACAGCCAGCTCGGCACCGCCTCGCCCAGCTGGTACTTCGCCTGGAATCCGAGCGCCTGCCGCAGCCGCTCGCCGACGTCGGTGCCGTACAGGTCCTCGCCCTGGATCCGGCTGGTCTCGGCGATGTGCGAGATGGCCGAGATGCCGTACCCGGTGTGCGTGAAGTCGCGGCAGGTCTCCTGAGTGAGCCCGGTGACGAAGGTGGACTGCCCCTGCCAGTAGTTGACGATCTTCGCCGTGGTGTCGAGGTTCTGGCTCGGCACGGTCTTGGGCAGCGCGCCGTCGGAGGAGAGATAGACGTACGCGGCCGTACGGGTCCGGAACTTCGCCATGGCCTTGTCGTACGACGTCCGGTCCTCGAGGAAGACGGAGATGCCGACGGCGGCCTCCATCATCGACAGTTCCCAGTTCCCGTTGGAGTTCGAGCCGTTGATGACCTCAGGGAGGTAGACGGTGCGCAGCATGGTCGCGAAGCGGCCGGAGTTGGCCCAGGTGCCGGTGTAGGTGTACTTGATGAGCTCGGCGGCCTTGGGCCAGGAGGAACCGGCCCAGCCGGTCTGCAGGGGCGCGTTGCTGTTGGTGTGCTCCTTGATCACGGCCGACCAGGCGTCCATCAGGGCGATGGACTTCTGCGCGTACCGGTCGTCGCGGGTGATGTACCAGGCGAGGGCGTCCGTGTACGCGGCTATCGCGTCCTCGCGCTCGTCCGTGCAGCCGTAGTTGGGGTTGGAGTAGGAGCCGCACTCCACGGTCGCGCGGGGCTTCGGGACGCGGTTCAGGTCGGCGTACTTGCTCGCCATCATCTGGTCGTACGCGGCCTTCCAGGGCTGCGCCCCGGCGTTGACCTTGGTGCGGGCGAAGTCCAGCTGGCTCCTGGAGACCGTGACTCCGGGGTGCGCGAAGGTGACGGGGGCGGCGTCGGCCTGTCGGGCGGCGGGCCAGGCGAGGGCGCCCGCGACGAGGGCGGTGACGGTGGCGAGGAGTGCGGTACGGCGCATGGTGGGGGGCCATCCGTTCTCGTATGTGAACGATGAACGCCTGTATGAACATAGGCGCTGGGCCGAGACCATAGGTACAGACCAACTGCCCGTCAAGGGATCGCACACGAGAAAGGGCCGCACCCGTCCAGGGGTGCGGCCCTTTGAAGCCGTATGACTGTTCTGCCCGCGGAGCGTCCGTCGGCCAAGCCCTAGCGGACCTCGGTGATCTCCGGTCCGCGCTGCAGCTGTCCCATGCCTCCGGAGAAGCGGGAACCGCTCTGCTCCTCCTGCTGGACACCCTCGGGCACCATCTGCGCGTCGTTCGGCAGCTTCAGGACGATCGGGTCGCGCGGGGCCATCGGACCCTCACCGCGTACGACGACCGTGTCCCGGAAGATCTGCTCCAGCAGGCCCGCGGCCTGCGGCTGCACGGCGCCCTGCCCGGAGATCACTCCGCGCAGGAACCAGCGGGGGCCGTCCACGCCGACGAACCGCACGACCTGGAAACCACCCGTGCCGTCCGGCAGCTGCACCGGCACCTGCGCCCGCAGCTCCCAGCCCAGGGGGCCTTCGACCTCGTCGATGACACCGCCCTGCTGGGTGATGCCGGAGGCGATCTCCTCGCGCACCTCGCCCCAGATGCCCTCACGCTTGGGAGCGGCGAAGGCCTGCAGCTGGATGGCGCTGTCCTTGAGGACGACGGTGGCCGCGACGATCGCGTCGCCCGCGACCTCGACCCGCAGCTCCATGCCGTCGACTCCGGGCACGAAGAGACCACCCAGGTCCACGCGGCCCTCGGCGGGGTCCCGCACCTCCGAGTCGTCCCAGGGTCCGTCGGGCCGCGGCTCCGGCTCGAGCCTCACGCGCTCCCGGTCCGCCTCGTCCGCCTCAGTGTCGACACTGTCGACGACCTGCTCGGCCTCGCCCGCCGCGTCCTCGGCGGCACTGCCCTTCTTGCGACGTCCGAACACGTCACTGTCCTTCCCGGTCGGATACGACCGAAGCGTATCGATTCCCACCCGTTGTGCCGCCCACGGCGGCATGACCGCCAGTGGACCCGAAGCCCCCTGCGGCCCGCGCCGAGTCGGGAAGTTCCGCGACCTCCTGGAAGCGGACCTTCTCGACCTGCTGGACGACCAGTTGAGCAATCCGGTCGAAGCGCTCGAACCGCACCGACTCGCGCGGGTCGAGATTCACCACGATCACCTTGATCTCCCCACGGTACCCGGCATCAACCGTCCCCGGGGCATTCACGAGGGCGACACCGCAGCGGGCGGCCAGCCCGGAACGCGGGTGCACGAAGGCCGCGTACCCCTCGGGCAGCGCGATGGACACACCCGTGGGCAGTACGGCGCGCTCGCCCGGCTTCAGTTCACGACTCTCGGTGGTGCGCAGATCGGCTCCCGCGTCACCGGGCTGCGCGTACTCGGGAAGCGGTACGTCCGGGTCGACGCGGCGGATCAGCACGGCGAGTTCTTGACGGGGCTCGCGGGTCACGGGTTCACCTCGAAGGCACGGACACGGCGGATCTGGTCCGGTTCGTTCATGGCGGCCCGGATCTCCGCCGGGCGGCCGTTGTCGATGAAGTGGTCGACCTTGACCTCGACGAAGAGGGCGTCCGCGCGAACGGCGACGGGCCCGTCCGGGCCACCGATCCGCCCGGTGGCGGTCGAGTAGATCTTGCGGCCGGCCACCGCCGTGACCTCGGCCTCCAGGTACAGCACCGTGTCCACGGGGACGGGCAGCACGAAGTCGGTCTCCAGGCGGCCGGTGACCGCGATGGTGCGCAGCAGCCAGTTCAGCGAGCCGAGCGTCTCGTCGAGGGCGGTGGCGAGCACTCCGCCGTGGGCGAGCCCCGGGGCGCCCTGGTGGGCAGGCCGTACCGTGAACTCCGCCGTGACGGTGACGCCCTCTCCCGCGCGGGCCTCCAGGTGCAGTCCGTGCGACTGGTCCCCGCCACACCCGAAACACTGTTCGTAGTGGGCGCCGAGGAGCTCGCCGGGGGCGGGCGCGTCGGGGTGCCGCACCGGCGCGACGGCATCGGCGGGAGGCTTCAGAGCTGCGGAAGTACGACTCACAGCCGCAGACCTTACCCGCGCGTCCACCAAGTCTTCGCACCGTGCCAAGCTTGGCTTCATGCAGCTCTCCGCCTCCCCGTACGAAGAACGCCTCACCGCCCCCCGCAGCTGGTGGGCGATCTGCTTCCTGGTCGGGATAGCGATGGCCCTGGTCTTCCTCCCGTTCGGCACGCTGCCGCTGCTGGGCGCGCTGGTCGGCGGCACCGCGGTCTCGGCTGTCGTGGCGAGCGCGTACGGGTCGATCCGCATCCGGGTCGTCGGTGACTCCCTGATCGCGGGCGAGGCGAAGATCCCGGTCGCGGCCCTGGGCGACGCGGAGATCATGGACCAGGAGGAGGCGCGCGCCTGGCGCACGTACAAGGCGGACCCGCGCGCCTTCATGCTCCTGCGGGCGTACATCCCCACGGCCCTCCGCGTCCAGGTCACCGACCCGGCCGACCCCACGCCGTACCTGTACCTGTCGACGAGGGAGCCGGAGCGCCTGATCGCGGCGCTCGAGGCGGCTCGGGCCGCGGCGTAGGGCCTCCGGAATCAGGGGCGCGGCTTCGGGGGACAACCTCGGGGCGCGGCTCCGGAGCGCGGCCCGGGGAAGGGTCCCGCTACGAAAGCGCCGCCTGCGACGAAGTCGCGCCCGGAACCACCACGGCGCGCGACGGTGCGCCTTCGCGTAGCGGTTACCCACCGGCGCACACCGCTCCACGGACAGTGCGCCTGCGCACCCAGTGCTCCCGGCCCACCACGAGCCGGTGTCCCCGCCCGACCTCATCCCGACTCGGCGGGCGGCCGGTGTCAGGCGGGGCTCAGTGCCCCAGTTCCTTGGGGATCTCCCCCATCCGCAGGGGATCCGCCGGCTTCTCCAGGGGCGGCAGCTCCGCGAGCGCGTCCCACGGCACCTGGGACTTGCGCAGGTCCTTGCGGATACGTGCCGCCAGGCGCTTGGTGTCCCGGCGGTTCATGACCGCCCCCACCGCGGCGCCCACCATGAACGGCATCAGGTTCGGCAGATCCCGGACCATGCGTTTCATGATCTGCTGGCGCAGCTCACGCTTCATCTGGCCGCCCAACGCGGCGTTGATCGTCGACGGTTTGGTCACGTCGATCCCGCGCTCGGAGGACCAGGAGTTCAGATACCCGGTGCTGCGCTGTTTGAGATTGCCCGGCGGCCGCAGGCCGTAGACCTCATGGAGCTCGGCGATCAGCTTCAGCTCGATCGCGGCGACGCCGGTGATCTCGGCGGCGAGCTCGGTCGGCATCGCGGGCGGCACCGGCAGCATCGCGGCAGCACCGATACCGGCGCCCACCGTGGACGTCGCATTGGCCGCACCCGCGACGAGCTTGTCCGCGAGCTGTTCGGGGGTGAGTCCCGGGAACTGCCTGCGGAGGGTCGCGAGGTCCCGTACGGGGACGCGCGGCGCGATCTCGATGATCCGGTCGGCGAGGTGGGACAGGCCCGCCTTGGCCCTGCTGCCGCCCTTCTGGACGCCCTTTCTCACCCCGTCCCGAATGCCGGCCGCACGGCGGCCGGTGGCCGGGACGGCGACGTCCGCCGGAACCGAATCGTCGGACGGTTCCGGATCGTCGGCCGGCATCACCTCGCCGGCCCGCGCAAAGGCGCCTGTAGGCGCTGTGGCGGGCGCCCGCTCGAGCGAGGCTGATCCTGGTCGGGAAGAGCCCCGCTCGTCGTCACGCACGCCTTCAGGGCCGTCTGAGGGCCCTTCGTCCGCTGCCCGTGAAGGGAAACGGCGCTTCCAAGGTGGGGTCGAGCCAGTCACGGCCGACCCTGCCTCAGTCGCAGTCGCGGCAGATCGGCTGACCGTTCTTCTCGCGGGCCAGCTGGCTGCGGTGGTGCACCAGGAAGCAGCTCATGCAAGTGAACTCGTCCTGCTGCTTGGGCAGCACCCGGACGGCCAGCTCCTCGTTCGAGAGGTCGGCTCCGGGCAGCTCCAGGCCTTCTGCGGCCTCGAACTCGTCTACGTCGACCGACGACGTCGACTTGTCGTTCCGGCGAGCCTTCAGTTCTTCAAGGCTGTCCGAGTCGACGTCGTCGTCGGTCTTGCGTGGGGTGTCGTAATCCGTTGCCATGTCGCTCTCCCCCTCTGGGTGTCTGCGGTGTCTCAGCGCACGTAACGCGTGAGAGGCCGGACTTGTGCCCGACCTGAGGCGGAGATTTTGCCTCACATCAAGGTCTGTTACTCAATCGACACCCAACCGGACTCCTCATGAGTGATCGGCTTGGATGGCGATGCGGACCGTACACGGTCCGAAGGGCCCACTTCAAAGGCGTCCCACCGTGTACTTCCCGTGATCTAGACCCCCGAAAACCCGGATTTTCCCGGCTTTACGGCAGCCTGCGTGACCACGGAGAGTAGATGGCCGGATATTCGCCCTTGTGATCGATCACACACGAGCCTCCCAGATGGGCGACCAGAAGATTCCGCGCAAAGCGAACATCGTCGCGTGTCCGGGACATGTTCTCAGATAGGCAGGGTGACGCGCATCACGAGCCCACCCCCCTCGCGCGGCTCTGCCGCGATATGGCCCCCGTGTGCGCGGGCCACCGACCGGGCGATGGAAAGGCCTAGGCCCACGCCCTTGTCGCTGCCCGTGCGCTCCGTGCGCAGCCGCCGGAAAGGCTCAAAAAGATTGTCGATCTCGTACGCGGGAACCACCGGACCCGTGTTCGTGACCACCAGTACCGCCTGCCCGTGCTGGACCTGCGTCGTGACCTCGACCCAGCCGTCCTCCGGCACGTTGTACCGCACCGCGTTCTGGACGAGGTTCAGGGCGATCCGCTCCAGCAGGACGCCGTTGCCCTGGACGACCGCCGCGGCGCGCTCCCCGCGGATCGCCACCCCCTTGGCCGCGGCCTCGGCGTGCACCTGGTCGACGGCCTGTGTGGCGACCTCGGCGAGGTCCACGGGCTTGCGCTCGACGATCTGGTTGTCGCTGCGGGCGAGCAGCAGCAGGCCCTCGACGAGCTGCTCGCTGCGCTCGTTGGTGGCGAGCAGTGTCTTGCCCAGCTGCTGGAGCTCCATCGGGGCTCCGGGGTCGGACAGGTGCACTTCGAGGAGCGTGCGGTTGATCGCGAGCGGGGTGCGCAGTTCGTGCGAGGCGTTGCCGACGAACCGCTGCTGGGCGGTGAAGGCCCGCTGCAGCCGCTCCAGCATGTCGTCGAAGGTGTCCGCCAGCTCCTTCAGCTCGTCGTCAGGGCCGTCCAGCTCGATCCGCCGGGACAGGTCCGAGCCCGCCACCGCGCGCGCGGTGCGGGTGATCCGGCCGAGCGGCGACAGGACGCGGCCCGCCATCGCGTAGCCGAAGGCGAAGGCGATGATCGCGAGGCCGAGCAGGGCGAGCAGGGAGCGGCTGAGCAGGTCGTCCAGGGCCGTCTGACGCTGTTGGTCGATGCAGTTGCTGATCGCGACGTTGAACTCGTCGAGTGACAGGTTGCCCGCCTGGACTGCGGGGCAGTTGTCGCTGCTCACCTTGATCGCCGTACCGCTGACGATCTTGAAGAGCGGCTCGGCACCCGTGTTCAGCGCCTGCGCCGCGAGCAGATAGATGATCGACAGCAGCATGATGCCGGCGATCAGGAACATGCCGCCGTACAGCAGCGTGAGCCGTATGCGGATCGTCGGGCGCAGCCAGGGGAACGGAGGCTCCGCCCTCCTGGGGTCCCACGTGGGCTTCGGAGGCGCCGCGGGGGGCGCGGGAGTCGTGGCCACCGCGGATCAGATCCGGTAGCCGGAGCCGGGCACGGTGACGATGACCGGAGGTTCCCCGAGCTTGCGGCGCAAGGTCATGACGGTGACGCGGACGACGTTGGTGAAGGGGTCCGTGTTCTCGTCCCAGGCCTTCTCCAGGAGCTGCTCGGCGGAGACGACGGCGCCCTCGCTGCGCAGCAGCACCTCCAGGACGGCGAACTCCTTGGGGGCGAGCTGGACCTCCTTGCCGTCGCGGAAGACCTCGCGCCGGTTGGGGTCGAGCTTGATCCCGGCGCGCTCCAGGACGGGCGGCAGCGGCACGCTCGTACGACGCCCGAGAGCACGCACGCGTGCCGTCAGCTCGCTGAACGCGAACGGCTTGGGGAGGTAGTCGTCGGCGCCGATCTCGAGGCCCTCGACACGGTCGCTGACGTCGCCGGACGCGGTCAGCATCAGCACGCGCGTGGGCATGCCGAGCTCGACGATCTTGCGGCAGACGTCGTCGCCGTGCACGAGCGGGAGGTCGCGGTCGAGGACGACCACGTCGTAGTCGTTGACGCCGATGCGCTCCAGGGCGGCCGCACCGTCGTACACGACGTCGACGGCCATGGCCTCCCGGCGCAGTCCGGTGGCCACCGCATCGGCGAGCAGCTGCTCGTCCTCGACGACGAGTACGCGCACGTCGCTTGTCCTTCCTCTGTCCACCCGCGTAGCGCCTCTTCGGCACACGCGGGCAGGGGGGTCTGTCACGGGTAAGGCCTCCATCCTGCCCTTTTCGGCCATAAACCGGCTGTAAGACGGGTGAGAGGCGCCCGGTACGACGGTCTCGGGCCCCGGGAATGCGAGATTTTCTCTTCGGGTTGAGGTTTCCACGGAAGGGAGCGGGGGGAGGACGGCTTTACACCCCGCGATCACGCTCTGCATGTGGCAAGCCACCTTGTGGTACGTCCAACCGCTTCCGCAGAGCGGGCGTGGGTGTCCGGCACCGTCGCCGCCCAGCCCGGGCAGCGCTGGGCACCCTCTGGAGACGTGATCGCCCCTTCCCAACGGCACACCCCCGTGCCACCGACCCACGACCCAGGACGAGGGGGCGCAGCATGGACGCATTCACCGCAGGACTTCTGCAGCGCATAAGGGCGACCGAGTCCGACCTGACGCGGGCTCGCGAAACAGGCGACGACTTCCTCGCGGAGGTCGAGCAGGCCGAGCTCGAGGACCTGCGCCGCCTTGCCGCCGAGCACGGTGTGGAGGTCGGCGCGTCGCGCGTCTGAGCAGTTCGTACGAGAGCGGGGCCCCGGCATCGATCCAGTGCCGGGGCCCCGCTCCGTTGTTGTGCGTACCGAACTCCGTAGTCGGTGTACGCACCGGGAACAGCGGGTGCTGTACGTACCGAGAACGGCGGGTGACCTCAGTCGTGCCAGGCGCCGAACTCCTCCAGAAGCCGCTGGAGGGGCTCGAAGACGCCCGGGGAGGCCGCGACCGCCAGATCGCCCGCGGGGCGCTCTCCGGGGCGTCCACCGGTCAGGGCGCCCGCCTCACGGGCGATCAGGTCGCCCGCCGCGAGGTCCCAGGGGTGCAGACCGCGCTCGTAGTAGCCGTCGAGGCGGCCCGCGGCGACGTCGCACAGGTCGACGGCCGCCGAACCGCTGCGCCGGATGTCGCGCAGCAGGGGGATCAGCCGGTGGGCGACCTCGGCCTGGTGGACCTTGACCTCGGTCACGTAGTTGAAGCCCGTCGAGACCAGGGCCTGTTCCAGGGGCGGCGACGGGCGGCAGGCCAGCCGGCGCTCGCCGACCCAGGCCCCGGTGGCCCGGGCGCCCCGGCCGCGCACGGCGCTGTAGGTCTCGCCGCGCATCGGTGCCGCGACGACCCCGACGACGGTCTCGCCGTTCTGTTCGGCCGCGATGGACACCGCCCAGGTCGGCAGCCCGTAGAGGTAGTTCACCGTGCCGTCGAGCGGGTCGACGACCCAGCGGATGCCGCTGGTGCCCTCGCTGGAGGCGCCCTCCTCGCCGAGGAAGCCGTCGTGGGGGCGGTGCTGGGAGATCAGGTCGGTGATCAGCTTCTCGGCGGCGATGTCCATCTCGGTGACGACGTCGATCGGGCTGGACTTGGTGGCGGCGACCGTGAGGTCCGCCGGGCGGCCGTCCCGCAGCAGCTCACCGGCGCGGCGGGCGGCGTCGTGGGCGAGCTGGAGCAGTTCGGTGTGCAGGGGCTCGATCAAGGGGCTCCTCAGGCGTACGGGCTGTCGGCGCCCGCGGCGGCGGGCTTGGGGGCGCGGGCCGGGCAGCAGCCCACAGGGCACAGGCCGTGGCTCGCGCCGAGCGCGCCCAGGGCGCAGGGTGTCACCTGCGACCCGTTCTCTGTCGCGGCGCGCTCCAGGACGAGGTCGCGGATCGCCGCGGCGAAGCGGGGGTCGGCGCCCACGGTGGCCGAGCGGCGCACGGGCAGCCCCAGCTCCTCCGCCTTGGCCGTCGCCTCCGTGTCGAGGTCGTACAGCACCTCCATGTGGTCCGAGACGAACCCGATGGGGGCCATCACGACGGCCGGGACCCCGGCCCCGTGGAGCTCCTCCAGGTGGTCGCAGATGTCGGGCTCGAGCCACGGGATGTGCGGGGCTCCGGAGCGCGACTGGTACACGAGCTGCCAGGGGTGCTCGATCCCTGTCTCCTCGCGCACGGCGTCGGCGATCAGCTTCGCCACGTCCAGGTGCTGCCTGACGTAGGCGCCGCCGTCGCCGTGGTCCTCGGCCGGGCCGGAGGTGTCGGCGGCCGCGGTGGGGATGGAGTGCGTGGTGAAGGCGAGGTGCGCGGTCGCCCGTACGTCCTCGGGGAGCTCGGCGAGGGACTTCAGGACGCCCTCGATCATGGGCTCCACGAAGCCGGGGTGGTTGAAGTAGTGCCGCAGCTTGTCGATCTTCGGCAGCTCCAGGCCCTCGGCCTCCAGGGTCGCCAGGGCGCCGGCGAGGTCCTCGCGGTACTGCCGGCAGCCCGAGTACGAGGCGTACGCGCTGGTGGCGAGGACGAGGACACGGCGGCGGCCGTCGGCGATCATCTCGCGCAGCGTGTCGGTCAGGTACGGCGCCCAGTTGCGGTTGCCCCAGTACACGGGCAGGTCCAGGCCGTGGTCCGCGAAGTCCTTACGGAGGGCGTCGAGCAGGGCACGGTTCTGGTCGTTGATCGGGCTGACCCCGCCGAACAGGAAGTAGTGCTGCCCCACTTCCTTCAGCCGTTCCTTGGGGATACCTCTCCCCCGCGTCACGTTCTCCAGGAACGGAACCACGTCGTCCGGGCCTTCGGGGCCGCCGAACGAGAGCAGGAGCAGGGCGTCGTAGGGGGTGGCATCGAGCACATCTGGCATGCGTCCGATCCTGCCATCCGTCGCCGACAGCCGGACAACAGCCACATGACAAGCGGAATCGGGGAGTACCCGAGGGAGTGCATTAGGGTCCCCTAACCCGTAAGCTGTATCGACCATCTACGCGCCTTACCGGAGTCCGACCGCACGCGGTGACCGTGCGGCCGGGCCGAGCCCACCGGAGACCCCTCGTGCCCAGCCCGTACCGCGCCCTGTTCGCCGCCCCCGGCTCCAAGGGCTTCTCCGCCGCGGGCTTCCTCGGCCGGATGCCGCTGTCGATGATGGGCATCGGCGTGGTGACGATGATCTCCCAGCTCACCGGGCGGTACGGGCTCGCGGGCGCGCTGTCGGCGACCATGGCGCTCGCGGCCGCGGTGATGGGCCCGCAGGTCTCCCGGATGGTGGACCGGCACGGCCAGCGGCGGGTGCTGCGCCCCGTCACCCTGTTCGCGCTCGCGGCGGCCGCCGGGCTGCTGCTGGCCGCGCGCTTCGAGTGGCCGGACTGGGTGCTGTTCCTCTGCGCGGCCGGGATCGGCTGCGTCCCGAGCATCGGCGCGATGATCCGTTCCCGCTGGGCGGCCCTCTACGGGGGCACCCCGCAGTTGCACACCGCGTACTCCTTCGAGTCCGTGGTGGACGAGATCTGCTTCATCTTCGGGCCGATCATCTCCATCGGCCTGTCCACGGTGTGGTTCCCGGAGGCCGGCCCGCTGCTCGCCGCCTGCTTCCTGGCGGCGGGCGTCTTCTGGCTGACCTCCCAGCGCGCGACCGAGCCCGTGCCGCACCCGCGTGAGCACCACAGCAGCGGTTCGGCGCTGCGCGCGGCCGGACTCCAGGTCCTGGTGGCCACGTTCGTGGCGACCGGAGCGATCTTCGGGGCCGTGGACGTGGTCACCGTGGCCTTCGCGGAGGAGCAGGGCCACAAGGGTGCCGCGAGCGTGGTTCTGGCCCTGTATGCGGCGGGTTCCTGCGCGGCGGGAGCCGTGTTCGGACTGCTGCACTTCAAGGGGGCGCCCGAACGTCGGTGGCTGCTGGGCATATGCGCCATGGCCGTGAGTATGATCCCCCTGCTACTGGTCGGAAACTTGCCGTTTCTGGCCGTGGCGCTGTTCGTTGCGGGCCTGTCCATCGCTCCCACGATGATCACGACGATGTCCCTCATCGAACAGCACGTACCACGCGCGAAACTGACCGAGGGCATGACCTGGGTGAGCACCGGACTCGCGGTCGGGGTCGCGCTCGGCTCCTCCGTGGCCGGCTGGGTGATCGACGCCGCCGGCGCGAAGGCCGGGTACGGGGTTCCGGCGGTGTCCGGAGCCGTCGCGGTCGCGGTCGGATTCCTCGGGTATCGCCGGCTCAGCAGGCCGGTTCCGCAGCGGGAGGGGACCCATGAGCACCACACTGAGCGGGAAGAGCGGAACGTGGCGTAACTGGGCGGGGAACGTCACCGCCCGTCCCGTACGGGAGGTCACCCCCGCTTCGGTCGAGGAGCTCTCCGCGGCCGTACGCAAGGCGGCCGACGACGGCCTGAGGGTCAAGGCCGTCGGCACCGGGCACTCCTTCACGGCCGCCGCCGCGACCGACGGCGTGTTGATCCGCCCTCAACTGTTGACCGGCATCCGCAACATCGACCGCGAGGCCGGGACCGTCACCGTCGAGGCGGGCACCCCGCTCAAGCGTCTCAATGTGGCTCTCGCGCGCGAGGGGCTGTCGCTCACGAACATGGGCGACATCATGGAGCAGACGGTCTCGGGCGCGACCAGCACCGGAACGCACGGCACGGGCCGCGACTCGGCCTCGATCGCCGTGCAGATCAAGGGACTTGAGCTGGTCACCGCGGACGGTTCGCTCCTCACCTGCTCCGAGGAGAAGAACCCCGATGTCTTCGCGGCGGCACGGGTGGGCATCGGCGCCCTGGGGATCGTCACCGCGATCACCTTCTCCGTAGAGCCCATTTTCCTGCTCACGGCTCGCGAGGAGCCGATGACCTTCGACAAGGTCACCGCCGACTTCGACGAACTCTTCACCGAGAACGAGCACTTCGAGTTCTACTGGTTCCCGCACACCGGCAACTGCAACACCAAGCGCAACAACCGCAGCGCCGGCCCCGAGAAGCCGATCGGGCAGATCGGCGGCTGGATCGAGGACGAGTTCCTCTCCAACGGGGTCTTCCAGGTGGCCAATCTGGTCGGCCGCGCCGCGCCCGCCACCATCCCGACGATCGCGAAGATCTCCAGCCGCGCGCTGTCCGCGCGGACCTACACCGACATTCCCTACAAGGTCTTCACTTCTCCGCGCCGGGTGCGCTTCGTGGAGATGGAGTACGCCGTTCCGCGCGAGGCGCTCGTCGAGACGCTGCGCGAGCTGAAGACGATGGTCGACCGCTCGTCCCTGCGGGTCAGCTTCCCCGTCGAGGTGCGCACGGCCCCCGCGGACGACATCGCGCTCTCCACGGCGTCCGGGCGGGAGAGCGCCTACATCGCCGTCCACATGTTCAGAGGTACGCCCTATCAGGCGTACTTCACCGCCGCCGAGCGGATCTTCAGGGCGCACGAGGGCCGCCCGCACTGGGGCAAGGTGCACACCCGTGACGCGGAGTACTTCTCGAAGGTGTATCCGCGTTTCGGCGAGTTCACGGCACTGAGGGACCGTCTTGACCCGGATCGGCGCTTTGGGAACGACTACTTGCGTCGGGTGCTGGGCTCGTAGGCGAACCGTCCGTGGGCGCCGGGGTGTCGGCCGGCGCCTGCGAAGCGGCACCGGAACTCGGCATCGGCGTAGGGGATGTGGCACGGCCGTCACCCTGAGTGGCGTCGGTGCCGAACCCGCCTTCGGCTCCGGGAGTGCTGTCGGTGGCCGACGGCTCCCTCGAAGAGGATCCGCTCGTAGGGCTCGAAGGCGTCGTACCGGGCTTCGACCGGGAGCCGGAGCCGCTGCCCTTGAGGGCGTCACCGACGGTGGTGCTCGTGCCGGCGCCGCTGAAGCTCTGCCCCGACACCAGCTCGTACGTCGTGATCCCCGCCATCGTGATGCCGAAGACGAGCGCCGCCGCGACCACCGGCCGCTTCCAGCTCTTGACCCGGGCGCGATAGACGGTGCCCTCGGTGAACGCCCCCGGTACCGGAGCCTGCTGGGCCCTCGGCTTCGCCTGGACCGTGACATCGCGGAGCTGTTCGCCGGTGCGCTTGAAGAAGTGCTGGAAGACGGTGCCCCCACAGGTGGCGATCGCGCTGACCACTCCGGCGCCCAGGATCGTCCCGTACACCCCGAAGTAGGAGGCGAGTTTGGCCGCCACCACCGCGGCCACGGCGCTGCCCGCCACTTGCGGAAGGCTCAGGTCCACCCGCCGCCTCCTGGGCGCCCCCTCCTTCGCGCTCTGTTCCTCGCCGGTATCCGACTTCTCACGCATCCCCGGACCTTGCCTGCCTTTCCCGCACTTCTCGACCGCTTGCACGAGAAAGGGACGGACGGGCGAAAAGTTTAGTTCCGTTTCTGGCGATTACGTGAAGTACGACACGTTTCAAGGTCACGAATACGGCACAGTGGACGGCCAACTACCACCCCTCACTAGAAGTTGGGCGGCGTGCCGATCCACGCACATGGCCCGAATGGAGTACTGTTGCGAGCCCTGGGTCCGGACTCCCGCCAGGGTGTCCGGGGCCTGACAGGACCGCCGGGAGGGGGCTCGTTGCACAGGGTGATGGAGTTCGTCACTTAGCGTTGCGAATAGGTAACCGTGCCATAACGGCGATCCCGGGCCCGTGCCCGACACGCCGGGCAACTCGGCAAGGTTGTGGCAGGCTGCACCCGGGCAGGCCACACTCGACTAGCGGAAGCAGCGACGCACGTGACGTCGGCAGGCACCACCCGGGAGGTCCCCATGCCCGAACTGCGTGTCGTGGCCGTCTCTAACGACGGCACACGGCTGGTGCTGAAGGCTGCGGACAGCACGGAGTACACGCTTCCGATTGACGAGCGTCTGCGCGCCGCTGTTCGCGGCGACCGTCCCCGCCTCGGCCAGATCGAGATCGAGGTGGAGAGCCATCTCCGCCCCCGAGACATCCAGGCGCGGATACGTGCCGGCGCCTCCGCGGAGGAAGTCGCCCAGCTCGCGGGAATCCCCGTCGACCGGGTGCGTCGCTTCGAGGGCCCCGTGCTCGCCGAGCGTGCCTTCATGGCCGAGCGCGCCCGGAAGACTCCTGTCCGCCGCCCCGGTGAGAACGCCGGACCCCAGCTCGGTGAGGCCGTCCAGGAACGGCTGCTGATCCGGGGTGCCGAGAAGGACACCGTCCAGTGGGACTCGTGGCGTCGTGACGACGGCACGTGGGAAGTGCTGTTGGTCTACCGGGTCGCGGGCGAGCCGCACTCGGCGAGCTGGACGTACGACCCGCCCCGGCGGCTCGTCCAGGCCGTCGACGACGAGGCGCGCTCGCTGATCGGCGAGTCCGACGACCTCGCGGCGCCCGAGCCGAGCTTCCCGTTCGTCCCGCGTATCGCACGGCTGCCGCGCGACCGCCCGCTGGACCGTGCCCTGGACCGGCAGATGGAGCGCCCGAGCCTGCCCGGGCCCTCCCCCGAGCCGGTCGAGGAGAGCGTGAGCGACCGCGACTCGCTCACCAGCCTCCTGGAAGCGGTGCCCAGCTTCCGGGGCGACATGGTGGTGCCCGAGCGGGCCGCCACCACGGAGCTCCCGGCGACGGAGGAGCCGCCCACCGAGCCCGAGGCGGAGGAGCCCCCGGCCCCCGCGGCCTCGGCCGGTGCCGGTTCCGCCTACGCGGACGTGCTCATGCCCCGCTCGGTCGGCAGCCACCGCGACCGTCTCGTCGGCGCGACCGACCGCCAGGCCGAGGCCGACGGTGTCCGACCGGGCCGCAGAGCGGCGGTCCCGAGCTGGGACGAGATCGTCTTCGGGACGCGACGGAAGAAGCAGGACTAGTCAGTTGTATGACATCGGGGCCCGCGCCACGCCGGAGCGGGCCCCTTTGCCGTTACTGGGGGTCGGGGCCCACCGCGACCGGACGGCTGCCGTCCCGCGACCACTCCGACCAGGAACCCACGTACAGCGCGGCCGGGATGCCCGCGACGGCGAGCGCCAGCACCTCGTGGGCGGCGGAGACGCCCGAACCGCAGTAGACGCCGACCTCCGAAGTGCCGGTCACACCGAGGGACTTGAAGCGCTCCGCGAGCTCGCCCGATGGCCGGAACTCGCCGGTCTCCGTGACGTTCTCCGTGGTCGGCGCCGAGACAGCGCCCGGGATGTGTCCGCCCACGGGGTCGATCGGCTCGACCTCGCCCCGATAGCGCTCACCGGCCCGGGCGTCGAGCAGCAGCCCCGTGCGGGCGAGCGCGGCGGCCCCGTCCGCGTCCAGCAGCGGCCGGGCGCCCGCGGCCGGTTCGAAGGTTCCGCGGGCGGGCTCGGGGATCTCCGAGGACACCGGCCCGCTCCAGGCGGCCAGCCCGCCGTCAAGTACGCGCACCGACGGATGCCCCGTCCAGCCCAGCAGCCACCAGGCCCGCGCGGCGGCCCACCCCACGCCACCGTCGTACACGACGACATCCCGGTCCGCGGAAACCCCGGCGGTTCGCATCGCCTCGCCGAAGACCTCCAGGTCGGGCAGCGGATGACGGCCGCCCGCGCCCGGCTCCCCGGCCAGTTCGGCATCCAGGTCGACGAAGACCGCGCCGGGGATGTGCCCGGCCGCGTAGGCGGCCCGGCCGTCGAAGGGGACGGCTCCGGCGGCCGTCGCCATGGAGAGCTGCCAGCGGATGTCGAGCAGGACCGGCGGGTTCGGTCCCGCCAGGTCGCTCGCGAGTTCGGATGCGGAGATGATGGCATTCATAGCCACCATCCTTGCGTACGGGGTGGCCCCGGCGTCCAGGTCCGGCTACTCTGCTCGGCCGGACAGGTCCGATCACCGGGCGTACGGGATCGGGCACATGCTGTACAGCCGATGGACACCCCCCGGCAATCGCGCGGAAACGGATGGGAAACGGCACATCGGGCATTCTCCGGCAGTGGACCGCTACACGATGACGCCGCCGGGGCGCGCAGGGTGACGGGTGGTGCGAGCATCGGCACGGGGCGTGCACGCGCGCGATTGCGGTACGCGTGTTGGTAGGCGGACGGTGAACGGCCACCGCGAGGGGCCGAGAAGAGAGTGACGATGACCGAGGCACGGGAGTCGGCCGACCCGAACGGCACCACGAACGCTCGGCACGCACCCGGTGTGCCCTGCTGGGTGAGCCTGATGGTGCACGGGATGGCCACGACCCAGGAGTTCTACGGAGAGCTGTTCGGCTGGGAGTTCCAGCCGGGCCCACGGCAGCTCGGCCCGTATGCGCGGGCCCTGCTCGACGGCCACGAGGTGGCGGGAATCGGACAGATGCCGCCCGACCGGCATCTGCCGATCGCCTGGACGCCGTATTTCGCCTCGGAGGACGTGAACCACACCGCCGAGTCGGTACGGCACTGCGGCGGCACCGTGGGCGTGGGTCCCCTGGACGCCGGAGAGGCCGGGCGGCTGCTGATCGCCTCGGACCCCACGGGCGCCGTCTTCGGGGTCTGGCAGGCGGCGGCCCATCTGGGCACAGCGCTCCACGGGGTGCACGGCACCCCCGCCTGGATCGAGTTGGTGACCCGCGACACCGAGAGCGTCGTCAAGTTCTACCAGGGGGTCTTCGGACACGAGCCGGAGCCGGTGGTCTCGGCCGACTTCGACTACATGACCCTGCACATCGACGGCCGCCCGGTGGCAGGCATTCACGGCGTCGGCCACGGCCTGCCCCGCGACCGCGGCGCGCACTGGCTGACGTACTTCGAGGTCGCGGACGTGGACGAGGCCGTCGCCCAGGCCACCGACCTCGGCGGACACCTCCTCAAGGCGGCCCACGACTCGCCCTACGGACGGGTGGCCACGGTGGCGGACCCGGAGGGCGCGGTGTTCTCGGTGATCCGCTCCGAGCGATGATCCACGCCGCGCGCTGAGAGTCAGGCGGAGGCGATCGGCAGTACGTCGGGCGAGAGGGCGCTCGCGCGGGCCGTCGCCGCCGTCATCCGGCGCCGGTGGTGTCGACGGCACAGGACCTCGTAGCCGATGTCCTCCGCCTGATTGACGTCGCCGACGACCACCTGGGCGCCCTCGACGACCATTTCGCCGCCTATCGTGCGGGCGTTGTGGGTGGCGCGGGCGCCGCACCAGCACAGGGCCTCGACCTGGAGGACCTCGACCCGGTCGGCGAGCTCCACGAGGCGCTGGGAGCCCGGGAAGAGCTTGGAGCGGAAGTCGGTGGTGATGCCGAAGGCGAAGACGTCGATGCCCAGGTCGTCGACCACCCGGGCCAGTTGGTCGATCTGTCCGGGGGCCAGGAACTGGGCCTCGTCCGCGATCACGTAGTCCGCCCGGCCGCCCTGGGAGAGGTGGCCGACGAGATACGCGTACAGGTCCTGGTCGTCCGCGACCTCCACGGCGTCCGTGACCAGGCCGAGGCGCGAGGAGAGCTTGCCCTCTCCCGCGCGGTCGTCACGCGTGAAGATCATGCCCTGCAGGCCCCGGGCCGAGCGGTTGTGCTCGATCTGGAGAGCCAGCGTCGACTTCCCGCAGTCCATCGTTCCGGAGAAGAACACCAGCTCGGGCATGGGGAGTTGAGCACCTTTCGACAAGAAGGGAGACGGGCGGAGGGGAACGGGCGGGGAGGGATCAGGTACGTACTTCCAGGAGCGGAACGTGCTGCTCCACCGGTGCCATCGAACCGTGGTTGCCGACCATCGCCGACTCCTTCGGCTCCCGCTCGGTCGCGACGATCAGGACGTCGTCGCAGGCCGCCGCCACGACGTCGCCGATCCGGGCGTACACCCGTTCGTCGACCTGCGGCCCGAACCAGCCCGCCGCGATCGCCTCGTCGCGCGAAGCCACCCAGAACTGCTCACCGAGCACCTCGCGCCAGCAGGTCAGGACGTCCGCCTCGGCACCCGGAACGGCGTACACGTGCCGGGCCCGGGCCTCGCCGCCCAGCAGGGCGACTCCCGCGCGCAGCTCCCAGTCCTCGTCGAAGTCGATGCGGTGCTGCTCGTCGAAGGGGATGTCGATCATGCCGTGGTCGGCGGTGATGTACAGCGCCGCGCGCGGCGGCAGTTGCTCCGCGAGGCGCTGGACCAGGCGGTCGACGTACATCAGCTGGCCGCGCCAGGGGTCGGAGTCGACGCCGAAGCGGTGGCCCTTGCCGTCCACCTCGGCGTAGTAGGTGTACACCAACGAGCGGTCACCGGCGGCCAGTTGTTCGGCCGCGAGGTCCATGCGCTCCTCGCCGGACAGCCGCCCGTGGAACGTTCCGCCGCTCAGGGCGATCTTCGTGAGCGGAGTGTTCTGGAAGGTCGGGGACGAGACCTGGGCCGTGTGCACACCCGCCGCGTCCGCGAGCTGGAAGACGGTGGGGTACGGCTGCCAGGCGCGGGGTTCCGTCCAGGGACTCCAGCGCAGCTGGTTCATCAGCTCGCCGGTCCTCGGGTTGCGCACGGTGTAGCCGGGCAGGCCGTGCGCGCCGGGCGGCAGGCCCGTGCCGACGGAGGCCAGGGAGCTCGCGGTGGTCGCCGGGTAGCCGGCGGTGATCGGGCGGCCGGTGCCGCCGCGCGAGCTCCCGAGGAGGGAGCTCATGAAGGGGGCCTCGTCCGGGTGCGCCTTCAGCTGCTCCCAGCCGAGACCGTCGATCAGGAAGACGCAGTTCCGGTCGGCCCCGGTCAGCTCCGGTATGGCGGTGGTCATGCCGGGGACGCCCATGCCGGTGGCGAGCGTGGGCAGCAGATCGGCGAGCGAGCCCGCGCCGTACTCGGGGACGGGCGCGGAGTCGATGGCCAGCGGTTCCGGGTGGTCCCAGGTGGGCAGTGCCATCAGCGGGTGATGTCCGCGGTCGCCTCGGAGAGGGACTGCGCGAAGGCGAGGGCCTGGCGCACCGTCTCCGGGCCGTCCCCGGCCTCGCTGACGCGCAGGCTCAGGTCGTCCGCCGTCGAGTTGCCCGTGTAGCCGTGGTCGGCCTCGCAGTTGGGGTCGCCGCAGGCCGCGGGCTCCAGGTCGATGCGGGAGACCGCGCCCCAGCCGATGGTCAGGACGACCTCGCGGGGCAGCGTGCCCGGTGTGTACGACTCCGGGTTGGCGACGACCCGGCTGACGACGACCGACGAGATCCGGCCGAGTTTCACGGACTCGGTCGAGGTCGTGGCGTACGGCGTCGGCGAGGTCGTGTCCGCGTTCTGCTCGTCGGTGTGGCTCACGATGAAGCGGTTGCCGGTGAGGACGAGCACGGTCACGTGCCGGCGCACCTCGTTGGCGTCGAACGTCGTCTCCTGGTGGACCAGGTACGACCGGATGGTCTCGCCGCCGATCGCGGCCTCCACCGCCTCGGCCACGAGGGCCGGGTAGTAGCCGCTGCGCTCGATCGCCGCTCGCAGCCCCTGGGTCGTCGTACTGGTCTTGGCCATGACGTCCATCCTACGGTGGCCCACTGACTGCGAGGCACCGCTCGCGGGTGTCTGTCGTGGACGGATCAGAACGAATCGTGGACGGCGGCGGGCGCCGGAACGGCTCGGACGACGGGACCCGTACGGCTCAGACGACGGGAAGCGTGCGGGGACCGAGGTCGTCGCGGACGGGGGCGCGGGCCAGCCGCACGGTGGCGCCGAGCACGCTCAGGCCCCTCGGAGCGACGACCACCGGCTCCAGGGAGACGGCGACGACCTCCGGGTGGTCGTCGACCAGCCGCGAGACGCGCAGCATCAGCTCTTCCAGGGCCACGGTGTCGACCGGTGCCGAGCCTCGCCAGCCGAACAGGAGCGGCGCCGTCCGGATCGACCGGACCAGCGAGCTCGCGTCCCGGTCGGTGACCGGAACCAGCCGGTGGGCCGTGTCCCCGAGCAGCTCCGACGCGGCTCCGGCCAGGCCGAACGAGAGCACCGCTCCGGCCGCCGGGTCGATGACGGCCCGTACGACCGTGTCGACCCCGCGCGGCGCCATACTCTGCACGACCGGACGCAGCACCTCCGGCGTTCCGAAGAGGTCGGTCAACTCCGTGTACGCCCTCCTCAGTTGCGCCTCGTCCGTCAGATCCAGGCGTACGCCGCCCAGGTCGGCGCGGTGTCTGAGGTGCGGGGCGGTGGTCTTGAGGGCCACGGGGTAGCCGAGGGTGCGCGCGGCCGCGGCCGCCTCCTCGGGTGTCGGCGCCGGCAGAGCCCGGTGTACGTCGATGCCGTACCGCCCGAGCAGCACGCAGGCGTCCTCGGGGCCGAGCGTCAGTCCCGAGCCCCGGGAGAGCAGCTCGTCGATCTGCTCGGCGGCGCCCTTCTCGTCGATGTCCTCGTACTCGGGGACCTTTCCGGGGTCGGCCACCTCGCGCCGCCACTGGGCGTACTTCACGGCCTCGCCGAGGGCGCGGACGGCGCGCTCGGCGGCCGGGTAGGCCGGGATGAGCCGGGGGCTCGCCTCCGGGGGACCGCTCACCACGGTGGCCGGGCGTTCGGCGGGGCGGGGTGTCTGCGCACCCGGTGCGGTGGACGCCGTCTGTGGTGCGGTGCTGGCCGCCGCCGACAGGGCCTCCGCGAGCCCGCCGAGCTCGACGTGCACCACGAGCACCGGCTTCGCCGGGGCCGAGGCCGAGGCCGATCGCAGGGCCTTTGCCAGGGCCGCGTCCTGGGCCGACGTCTCCCCCACCGCCGGTATGGCGGTCACCACCACGGCGTCGCACCTGTCATCGGCGAGGGCTTTCGTCAGCGCCCTGTGGAAGTCCTCCGCCGAAGCCGCCGTGGTCAGATCCAGCGGAGGAAGCGGTCGCAGTCCTTCGGCGAGGCACGCGTCGAACGTCAGCAGCCCCAGGGATTCCGAGTTGCCGAGGATCGCCACCCGGGGTCCCGCGGGGAGCGGCTGGCGGGCCAGTAGCAGCCCCGCGTCGACCAGCTCGGTGATCGTGTCGACCCGAATCACCCCGGCCTGCCGCAGCAGCGCGGACACGGTGGCGTGCGGCAGCCGGGTGGCCCGTACGGCATGCCCCTGGGGAGCGGCGGCGTGCCGCGCGCCCTGGACCACGACCAGCGGCTTGGCCGCCGCCGTCCGCCGGGCGAGCCGGGTGAACTTGCGCGGGTTGCCGATGGATTCGAGGTACATCAGGGCGACGTCGGTGTCCGGGTCGTCGTACCAGTACTGGAGTACGTCGTTGCCGGACACGTCCGCCCGGTTCCCGGAGGAGACGAAGGTGGACACTCCGGTCACGCC
Organism: Streptomyces sp. NPDC007896; assembly: GCF_042959425.1. Classification (NCBI taxonomy): domain Bacteria; kingdom Bacillati; phylum Actinomycetota; class Actinomycetes; order Kitasatosporales; family Streptomycetaceae; genus Streptomyces; species Streptomyces sp. NPDC007896. The sequence continues at coordinate 78,362 of NZ_JBIBKX010000018.1, forward strand.
GGTGACGCCGCCGCCGCGCCGGTGCAGCCGGGAGAGCAGGGCGATCCCGATCGCGCCGGACTGGGCGAACAGGCCTATCCGCCCGGGGCGCGGCATCTCGGGCGCGAGCGAGGCGTTGAGGCGCACCTCGGGGGAGGTGTTGATGACCCCGAAGGCGTTCGGTCCGATGATGCGCATCCCGTACGTACGGGCCTGGCGGACGAGTGCACGCTGGCGCTCGCGTCCGGCGGGGCCGCTCTCGGCGTACCCGGCGGAGACGACCACGAGGCCCTGCACCCCGTGCTCGCCGCACTCCGCGACGACTTCGGGGACGTACGGCGCGGGCACGGCGACGACCGCGAGGTCGACGGGCTCGGCGATGTCACGGACGGAGCGGTGGGCCGGGACGCCGTCGAGCTCCTTCTCCTGGAGTGCCTTGTTCACGGCGTGCAGGCGCCCGGTGAACCCGGCCTCGCGCAGGTTGTCGAGGACGCTGCGTCCCACCCCGCCGGGGGTGCGGCCCGCTCCGATGACAGCGACCGAGCCGGGCGCGAGCAGTCGCTGCACGGACCGCGCCTCGGCGCGCTGCTCCCGCGCGCGCTGCACGGCGAGCGAGCGGTCGGTGGGTTCGAGGTCGAACTCCAGGCGTACGACGCCGTCCTCGAAGTGCCGCTTCTGCTGGTACCCGGCGTCCGTGAACACCTTGATCATCTTGGTGTTGGCGGGCAGTACCTCGGCGGCGAAACGGCGGATGTCCCGCTCCCTGGCGACGGCCGCGATGTGCTCCAGGAGGGCCGAGGCGACGCCGCGGCCCTGGTGGGCGTCCTGCACGAGGAAGGCGACCTCGGCCTCGTCGGCGGGCGCGGAGGCGGCCCGACCATCGGCATTAATACGGTCATAGCGTACGGTGGCGATGAACTCGCCGCCGACCGTGGCCGCGAGCCCCACCCTGTCCACAAAGTCGTGGTGCGTGAAGCGGTGGACATCCTTGGCGGACAGGCGCGGGTAGGGCGCGAAGAAGCGGTAGTACTTCGACTCGTCCGACACCTGCTCGTAGAAGCTCACCAGCCGCTCGGCGTCGTCGACGGTGATGGGCCTGATGCGGGCGGTGCCGCCGTCGCGCAGCACCACGTCGGCCTCCCAGTGGGAGGGGTACTCGTGCCGGTCCGACGAGGTCTGCATGGGCCCCAGAGTACGGCTCGCGTCCGACAACGGCGCGAGGCAGGCTAGGGGCACCGAAGTCGGATCCAGGCCGGGATCCGACGCGGAGTCCGGGACAGGAACAGCACCCTACCCCGGGCTCGCTTCACGTTGTGGAACACTGGTCTAGACAACCCTGAACACCTGAAGGGCAGCATCACATGGCTGAGCGCCGCGTCAACGTCGGCTGGGCCGAGGGCCTCCACGCCCGTCCCGCCTCCATCTTCGTCCGGGCGGCCACGGCCTCCGGTATCCCCGTGACGATCGCCAAGGCGGAGGGCAACCCCGTCAATGCGGCCTCCATGCTGGCGGTCCTCGGCCTGGGCGCCCAGGGCGGCGAGGAGATCGTCCTCGCCTCGGACGCCGAGGGTGCGGACGCCGCGCTCGACCGGCTGGCGAAGCTGGTGGCGGAGGGTCTCGAGGAGCTCCCCGAGACCGTCTGAGAAGGAGCCCCCCGAGCGGGGTTCCTCAATTGATGGCGGGAGTGGCCTTCGCACCAAAAGACCCCGCCCCGCACGCATTCGAAGGGCTCGCCCGAAAACATCGGGCGGGCCCTTCGCTTTTCCCAATTGCGGGCAGCAGAAATAATCCCCCGCGAATTACCCCTCTTTGTATACGGCGCCGGTGTTAATGACGCACGCCCGTCATGTTTACGGGATGTTGCGAAGTCCTCACGCGCTCCGGCCGATCTCCCCCGCCGGGAAAACGCAGCCGGTGCGCGACCGTCGCGCGCTCGGTGTGCAGCGCCGTGACGGCCCGCGCCCGCTCACTGTCGCCGCGCGCCACCGCGTCCACGATCCCGCCGTGCTCCGCCCAGGACTCCGCCGGATTGGCCGGCGCCTCGACCGCGTACATCCAGGCGATCTTGTGCCGCAGCTGGGCCAGCGTGGAGCTCAGCGCGGGGCTCCCGGAGGCTTGCGCGAGGGTCTCGTGGAACCAGCCGCCGAGCGAGCGCAGATCCTCGCTGTTCCCCCTCCTGGCCCGCTCCTGCCCCAGCCTGACCAGGCCTCGAAGCACCTTGAGGTGGGCCTCGGTGCGCCGCTGCGCGGCCCTCGCGGCGCCCAGCGGCTCCAGGAGCATGCGCATCTCCAGCAGGTCCGCGGCCTCCTGCTCGGTGGGCTCCGCGACACACGCGCCCGCGTGCCGACGGGTGACGACGAAGCCCTCGGCCTCCAGCGTGCGCAGGGCCTCACGCACGGGGACCCGCGAGACGCCGTAGCGGCGCGCGAGCAGTTCCTCGGTGAGCCGGCTGCCGCGCTCGTAGACACCCGCGACGATGTCGTCACGGATCGCCGTGCATACCGAGTGCGCGGGAATGCGCATGACCGGACCTCCGCCTTAATCCCCGCGAAACGCGGTCGATTGACGCTTGTTCAGCGACTCTATTGCAGAGAGCCGGAATTTCCGATGGCGGGCCGGAATCCATGGATATTTTTTGGACAGACAGTCGTTCGAAACGACGAAGCCCCGGCTGAGGGGAGCCGGGGCTTCGGAAGTGTTGACGCCGGTCGTCGGACGTTCACGGTGCGCGAGTGTCAGAGGTTCACGCCGTGCGAGCGTCAGACGTTCACGCCGTGCGAGCGGAGGTAGGCGACCGGGTCCATGTCGGAGCCGTACTCCGCCGTCGTGCGGGCCTCGAAGTGGAGGTGCGGCCCGGTGGTGTTCCCGGTGGAGCCGGAGAGGCCGATCTGCTGGCCCGGGGTGACCGTCTGCCCCACGGAGACGCCGATGGACGACAGGTGGCCGTACATCGTGTAGGTACCGTCGTGCATCTTCAGGACGATCTGGTTGCCGTAGGCACCACCCCAGCCGGCCGTGACGACCGTGCCGGAGCCGACCGCGTGGACCGAGGTCCCGGAGGCGGCGTGGAAGTCGACGCCGGTGTGGCTGCCGGAGGACCAGAGGCTGCCGCCGGTCTTGTAGCCGGTGGAGATGTACGAGCCGGTGATCGGCAGGACGAAGGTGTTGAGGCGCTTGCGCTCGGCGGCGCGGGCGGCACGCTCCTTGGCCTCGCGCTCCTTCTTCGCCTCCTCGGCGGCCTTCTTGCGCGCGGCTTCTTCGGCCTTCTTGCGCGCGGCCGCCTCGTCGGCGGCGCGCTGCTGGGCGGCGGCCTGCGCGTCGATCTGGGCGGCGACCCTGTCGCCGAGGGTGACGGCCTGGGTCAGCCCGGTCTGCTCGACGGAGGCGTCCGCGGCGAGGGCCGGGGCGGCCAGGGTTCCGATGACACCGGTGGTGGTGAGCGCGGCGACGCCGACGGCGTTCGTGGTGGAGCGCTTCACGCGGCTCGGACGGCGGTGTTTCCCGGGGCCACAGGTGAACGCCATGTAGGGGCTGTTCCTTTCCTTCCCTCTCGCCTACCGGGTTAGCTGACGGGTTCGGAGCAGGAAGGTCTCCTACGGACCCCCTCCAGGGAGGGCGTCCGATTCACCCCAGGGACTACGTGTGGGTCCCCGGCTCCCCTGGCTCGCGCCGTACGGGGACTCGGCGATGACTGTCCGGTGCCGCGGGCGCGGCGCACTGCCTGACGAACAGCCGCCCCGACGCTAGACGGGGCGTCTTTCAATCAACAAACGGATCACGGTTTTTGTAGTGCATGCCACAGGGCAGACGGGCAACCTCCCTACCAATACGGACATCTTGGGGATGAGGTCCAAGCGCAATCCGAGCGGAAATCCGAGCAAAAAGGGGCCCGGGCGACTCTTCAGTCACCCGGGCCCTACGGAGTCACGCTCTTCCGCTCCGCGTGCGGCTCGGCTTCCAGCCGGCTTCTACCGAGCCGCTGCTCCGCTGAACCTCTACTCCGCCGAAACGACGGTCACTTCACCGATTCCGAGGGCCTTGACGGGCTCCCGGATCTGCGTGGCGTCGCCGACGAGGACGGTCACCAGACGGTCCACCGGGAAGGCGCTCACGGCGGCCGCGGTGGCTTCCACGGTGCCGGTCGCGGCGAGCTGCTGGTACAGCGTCGCCTGGTAGTCGTCCGGCAGGTACTGCTCGACCTGGTCCGCGAGCGTGCCCGCGACGGCCGCCGCGGTCTCGAACTTGAGGGGCGCCACCCCCACCAGGTTCTGTACGGCGATGTCGCGCTCGGCGTCCGTCAGGCCCTCGGCGGCGAGGGTGCGCAGCACCTTCCAGAGGTCGTCGAGCGCCGGGCCGGTGTTCGGGGTGTCCACGGAGCCGCTGATGGCGAGCATCGCGATACCGGTTCCGTCCGGGGCGGCACGCAGGACCTGGCCGAACGCCCGCACACCGTAGGTGTAGCCCTTTTCCTCGCGCAGGACGCGGTCCAGGCGCGAGGTGAGGGTGCCGCCGAGGCAGTACGTACCGAGCACCTGGGCGGGCCACACACGGTCGTGCCGGTCGGCGCCGACGCGTCCGATGAGCAGCTGCGTCTGGACCGCGCCGGGGCGGTCCACGATGATCACACGGCCGGTGTCGTCGGCGGTCACCGGCGGCACGGGGCGCGGCTCGGCGGGCGAGCCGGTCCAGTCGCCGAGCGTCTCGGCGAGCAGCGCGTCGAGGTCGACGCCCGTCAGGTCGCCGACGATCACGGCGGCGGCCGTGGCGGGACGTACGTGCTTGTCGAAGAAGGCGCGTACGGCCGCCGAGTCGATCTTCTGGACGGTCTCCTCGGTGCCCTGGCGCGGGCGCGACATGCGCGAGGTAGCCGGGAACAGCTCCTTGGAGAGCTCCTTGGCGGCACGCCGGGCCGGGTTGGCCGTCTCGTGCGGGATCTCGTCGAGCCGGTTGCGCACCAGCCGCTCCACCTCGCTGTCCGCGAACGCCGGTGCCCTCAGGGCGTCGGCGAGCAGCCCGAGCGCCTTGGGCAGGCGCGAGACGGGCACTTCGAGCGACAGCCGTACGCCGGGGTGGTCGGCGTGCGCGTCGAGGGTGGCGCCGCAGCGCTCCAGCTCGGAGGCGAACTCCTCGGCGGAGAGCTTGTCGGTGCCCTCGGAGAAGGCGCGCGCCATGATCGTGGCGACGCCGTCGAGGCCCGCGGGCTCGGCCTCCAGCGGCGCGGCGAGCAGCACCTCGACGGCGACGACCTGCTGGCCGGGGCGGTGGCAGCGCAGCACGGTCAGGCCGTTGTCCAGCGTGCCGCGCTCGGGCGCCGGGAAGGCCCAGGGCTTGGGCTGACCCGCCTGGGGCTGCGGGTGGAAGTCCATGGTGGCGAGCTCGGTCACTTCGCCGCCTCCTCGTCCTCTTCGGTGGTGTCGGCAGCGACCGGCTCGTACACGAGCACCGCGCGGTTGTCGGGGCGCAGGCGGGACTTGGCGACCTCCTGGACCTCCACGGCCGTGATGTCCAGGACGCGCTGTACGGCCGTCAGGGCGAGCTGCGGGTCGCCGAACAGGACGGCGTACCGGCACAGTTCGTCGGCGCGGCCCGCGACCGTACCGAGCCGGTCCAGCCACTCGCGCTCCAACTGGGCCTGGGCGCGCTCCATCTCCTCGTCCGTGGGGCCCTCCTCGGCGAACCGGGCGAGCTCCTCGTCGACGGCGGACTCGATCACCGGGACCTCGACGTCACCGGACGTCTTCACGTCCAGCCAGCCCAGGGAGGGCGCTCCGGCGAGCCGCAGCAGGCCGAACCCGGCCGCGACGGCGGTACGGTCGCGGCGTACGAGTCGGTTGTAGAGCCGGGACGACTCGCCGCCGCCGAGGATGGTGAGCGCCACGTCGGCCGCGTCGGCCGCGCGCGTGCCGTCCTCCGGGAGCCGGTAGGCGGCCATCAGGGCGCGCGCCGGGACCTCCTCCTCGACGACCTCGCGCAGCTGCTCGCCGATGACCTCGGGCAGCGAGCCGTCGCGCGGGGCGGGCTTGCCGCCGTGCCCGGGGATGGAGCCGAAGTACTTCTCGATCCAGGCGAGCGTCTGCTCCGGGTCGATGTCCCCGACCACGGAGAGCACCGCGTTGTTCGGCGCGTAGTAGGTGCGGAAGAACGCGCGGGCGTCCTCCAGGGTCGCCGCGTCCAGGTCCGCCATCGACCCGATCGGGGTGTGGTGGTACGGGTGGCCCTCGGGGTAGGCGAGCCCGGTCAGCTTCTCGAAGGCGGTGCCGTAGGGCACGTTGTCGTACCGCTGGCGGCGTTCGTTCTTGACGACGTCCCGCTGGTTCTCCATGGACTCGTCGTCGAGCGCGGCCAGCAGCGAGCCCATGCGGTCGGCCTCCAGCCAGAGGGCGAGCTCCAGCTGGTGGGCGGGCATCGTCTCGAAGTAGTTGGTGCGCTCGAAGCTGGTCGTTCCGTTGAGGGAGCCGCCCGCGCCCTGCACCAGTTCGAAGTGGCCGTTGCCCTTCACCTGACCGGAGCCCTGGAACATCAGGTGCTCGAAAAGGTGAGCAAGGCCGGTACGGCCCTTGACCTCGTGCCGTGAGCCGACGTCGTACCAGAGGCACACCGCCGCGACCGGGGTCAGGTGGTCCTTGGAGAGCACCACGCGCAGGCCGTTGGCCAGGCGGTGCTCGGTCGCTGTCAGGCCGCCGGAGCCTGCCTCAGCTGTGGCCGTGTGACCCATGGGCATGTACGTCCCTTCGATCGCGGAAACTGCAGAATTCCTGCCGGTCCTGCCACTGTATGCAAGCGCGCCGACAGGTGGCGAAGTTCCCGCACCTCGTACGCCGAGAGCGAGAATTCCTGAGGTGGGAGGCCGGACTTCCGTTCACCGTGAGCGATCGGAACGGGGCGCCCTGGAGCCTCTATGGACGGGTCGCGGTCCGCGTTGTCAGTGCGGCGGTCCACAATGGTGCGCGTCAGAACCCGTTCATGCCCCGGCAGAGACTGTGAAGGAGCCGCAGCAGCGATGGCCCGCCGCAGCACGAAGACCCCGCCGCCCGACGACTCGTACGAGGAGAAGATCCTCGACATCGACGTCGTGGACGAGATGCAGGGCTCCTTCCTCGAATACGCGTACTCGGTCATCTATTCGCGAGCCCTGCCGGATGCCCGTGACGGCCTCAAGCCCGTGCACCGCCGCATCGTGTACCAGATGAACGAGATGGGGCTGCGCCCCGACCGCGGCTATGTGAAGTGCGCCCGCGTCGTCGGCGAGGTCATGGGTAAGCTCCACCCGCACGGCGACGCGTCGATCTACGACGCGCTGGTGCGGCTGGCCCAGCCCTTCTCCATGCGCCTGCCGCTGGTCGACGGCCACGGCAACTTCGGCTCGCTCGGCAACGACGACCCGCCGGCCGCCATGCGTTACACCGAGTGCCGGATGGCCGACGCCACGTCACTGATGACCGAGTCCATCGACGAGGACACGGTCGATTTCGCGCCGAACTACGACGGCCAGGAGCAGGAGCCGGACGTCCTCCCGGCGGCGTACCCGAACCTGCTGGTCAACGGCTCGTCCGGGATCGCCGTCGGTATGGCGACGAACATGCCGCCGCACAACCTCGGCGAGGTCATCGCGGCCGCCCGTCACCTGATCCGCTATCCGGGCGCCGACCTGGACACGCTGATGAAGTACGTGCCGGGTCCCGACCTGCCCACGGGCGGCCGGATCGTCGGCCTCACCGGGATCAGGGACGCCTACGAGTCGGGGCGCGGCACCTTCAAGATCCGCGCCACGGTGTCGGTGGAGGACGTCACGGCGCGCCGTAAGGGCCTCGTCGTCACCGAACTGCCCTTCACCGTCGGCCCGGAGAAGGTGATCACCAAGATCAAGGATCTGGTCAACGCCAAGAAGCTCCAGGGCATCGCCGATGTGAAGGACCTCACCGACCGTTCGCACGGACTGCGTCTGGTCATCGAGATCAAGAACGGCTTCGTGCCGGAAGCGGTCCTGGAGCAGCTCTACAAGCTGACGCCGATGGAGGAGTCCTTCGGCATCAACAACGTGGCGCTGGTGGACGGTCAGCCGCTCACCCTGGGCCTCAAGGAGCTCCTCGAGGTCTATCTCGACCACCGCTTCAACGTGGTGCGCCGCCGCAGTGAGTTCCGCCGCAGCAAGAAGCGCGACCGTCTCCACCTGGTCGAGGGTCTTCTTGTCGCCCTCCTGGACATCGACGAGGTCATCCGCCTCATCCGCTCCAGCGACAACTCGGCGCAGGCGAAGGAGCGCCTGATCGAGCACTTCTCCCTCTCCGAGATCCAGACGCAGTACATCCTGGACACGCCGCTGCGCCGCCTGACCAGGTTCGACCGCATCGAGCTGGAGTCGGAGCGCGACCGGCTCAACGGCGAGATCGACGAGCTGACCGGCATCCTGGACTCGGACGCCGAGCTGCGCAAACTGGTCTCCGGAGAACTGGCCGCGGTCGCCAAGAAGTTCGGCACCGACCGGCGCACGGTGCTTCTGGAGTCCGCGGGCGCCCCCGCCGCGACGGTCTCGCTCCAGGTGGCCGACGACCCGTGCCGGGTGCTGCTGTCCTCGACGGGCCTGCTGGCACGTACGGCCAATGGCGCCCCCTTCGGGGAGGCCGAGGACGCCAAGCGCACCAAGCACGACCTGATCGTCTCCGCGGTGCCGGCGACGGCCCGCGGCGAGATCGGCGCGGTCACGTCCTCGGGCCGCCTGCTCCGGCTGAACGTGATCGACCTGCCGCAGCTGCCGGAGACGGCGTCGGCGCCCAACCTCTCCGGAGGCGCGCCGATCCCGGAGTTCCTGTCCTCACTGGAGCCGGACGAGACGGTGGTCTGTCTGACGACGCTCGACGAGTCCTCGCCCGGCCTGGCGATCGGCACCGAGCAGGGCGTCGTGAAGCGTGTGGTCCCCGACTACCCCTCGAACAAGGAGGAGTTGGAGGTCATCACCCTCAAGGACGGCGACAAAATCGTCGGCGCGGTCGAGCTGCGCACCGGCGAGGAGGACCTGGTCTTCATCACCGACGACGCCCAGCTGCTGCGCTACCAGGCCTCGCAGGTCCGCCCGCAGGGCCGGGCGGCCGGCGGCATGACGGGCATCAAGCTCACCGAGGGCGCGAAGGTGATCTCCTTCACCGCGGTCGACCCGGCGGTGGACGCGGTGGTCTTCACGGTGGCGGGCTCGCGCGGCACGCTGGACGACTCCGTCCAGACCACGGCCAAGCTGACGCCCTTCGACCAGTACCCGCGCAAGGGCCGCGCCACGGGTGGCGTGCGCTGCCAGCGGTTCCTGAAGGGCGAGGACTGCCTCTCGCTGGCCTGGGCGGGCGCGGTCCCGGCGCGGGCCGCGCAGAAGAACGGCACACCGGCCGAGCTGCCGGAGATCGACCCGCGCCGTGACGGCTCGGGAGTGTCGCTGGCGAAGACGGTGTCGGTGGTGGCGGGCCCGGTGTAGATCAACCGGTCTCTTCGAGACCGTCGGGCTCCTCGTCCTGTACGTGGCTGTCCTGTACGTAGCGGTCCTGTACGTAGCTGTCCTGCACGTGGCTGTCCTGCACGTAGCGGAGGACGCCCCACATGCTGTGTTCGTCGGCGTGTGGGGCGTCCTCTTTGCACGCCTCCAACTCCTTGGTCAGTGCCGCGGTGTCGATGCCGGAGCCGATCAGCACGAGCTGGGTGAGCCGCGCCTCGGCGGAGGCCCAGGGCTCCGGGTAGAAGCGCAGAAACCGCCCGACGGCATGCACGGCGTACCGGTTGTCCCGGTCCTGGACGCCGAAATCGACATAACCCTTGATGCGGTAGAGCCCCTCGGGCCTGCTGTCGAGGAATTCCATCAACTCCCGGGGACCGAGCGGCACTTCGGAGCTGAAGGAGAGGGATTCATAGGCGGAGTGCAGGTGGTCGTGGTGCCCCTGGGGGTCGCTCTCGTTGTGCCGGTGAAGGTCGTCGAAGGACAGCTGTCCGATGCGCTCCTCGCTCGGCCTGCAGTCGAACAGGAACTCGGGGTCGACGCGGCCGTAGGTGGCGGGCACGACGGCGGCCCGGTCGACGAGCTCGCGTACGGTGCGCAGCACGCGCTCGCCGTCGTCGGCGCGGTCGATCTTGTTGACGACGACGAGATCGGCGAGGGCGAGATGCCGGTCGATCTCGGGATGCTTCTCACGCGTACCGTCGAACTCGGCCGCGTCGACCACCTCGACGAGCCCGCCGTAGACGATCCGATGATGCTCACTGGCCAGCACCATCCGCACGAGCTCCTGGGGCTCGGCGAGGCCGCTCGCCTCGATGACGATGACGTCGACACGGGCCGAGGGCCGGGTCAGCCGCTCGAGATACTCGTCGAGCTCACTGGCGTCGACGGCGCAGCACAGGCATCCGTTCCCCAGGGAGACGGTGGAGTCCCCCAGCGCCCCGGCCACGGCCATCGCGTCGATCTCGATCGCCCCGAAGTCGTTGACGACGGCGCCGATGCGGCTGCCTCCGCTGCGGTGCAGGAGGTGGTTGAGCAGGGTGGTCTTGCCCGAGCCGAGAAAGCCGGCGAGGACGACGACCGGGATCGGCCGGGCGGAAGCTCCGTCGACGGGGACCTGGTCACCGGAGGTCCGGTCGATCGGGACCTGACCTGGGGTCTGGTCGATCGGGACCTGCTGCGGGCTGGGCTGGCTCAACGGGCGACCTCTTTCACACCGACGCGTGCACCGGCTCATGCACCGGCTCATGGACGAGGGCGGCTCGTGGACCGGCGCTCGTACGGGGAATGGCTGCCGACCAAGGATACGAGTGGGAGGAATCCCCGCGAAGTGAACGATTGTTAGCGGCGCTCGCGGGGCACACGTTGGGCATGGCGCCGGTACACGCGACCCGCACTTCCCTCCGTGCGCCTCCTCTCCGCCTCCCCGCCGATCAGAGCCGCTCGGCAAAACTGGGAGACGGCAAGCGCGCCGCCCACCGCTCGCCGGTCCGCTCCCTGTCGCCCCACAACCGACGACCGGCGGAACGGTCGCCTGATTCGGGGGTTGACATGGCCACACAGAATTCCGCGATACGGAGGCTTGGCTCAGATGCCTGGGCCAAGCTCGCCCTCGCGGCCAACGCCGTCGCGGAACGCAGCTCACGGCAGCGCAGGCGCGCCGTGCTCACCGAGCAGCACCGGCTCCATTTCGATCTGCTGTGCAAGGCCATGGACGATCCAGCCCTCGCCGCGGTCCTGAACACGTACGAGACGGAGATCACCTCCGAGGAACAGCGGCAGTACCTCTTCGCCAACGCGCTCTACATCAACGCCCTGTATTTCCACCGGATCGGGGCCCTGACGCGTGCGGAGCTGCACGGCCACTTCCGCATCATGTGCCAGAACCAGATCTTCCGGGCGTACTGGGTGGCGACGGAGCACCACCGCAAGAGCCTGCCCGACTCCTCCGAAGAGGCCGAACTGGGTCGGATGATGGACAGCCTGATACAGGATCAGACTGATTCCGACACCGACGAATGGTGGGTCGTGGGAGAGCCCGACGAAGAATCGCCGTGACCCCTGGCGCCGTCCGCCACCCTCGCGCGCCCCGCACACGACCCTCGCACCCCCTTCAAGGGAGGCGCCGACCTACACTCGGCTGCTTGTTGTTGCTTTGCGCACCATGGGCAACAGAAGCCGCCATATTGTCGCCTGGCCAGACATCCGGCCACTGCGACGAACATCTCTGCGCTCGGAGCCGTACCGGTCGCCTGCCTGAGCCCCACCGACGACTCCCAGCGCGCCGGGAGCGCGCCGCCAGTGACCCCGATGGGCATGTATCACCCCAATGCCAGGTGTCGTCAAGGGGAGATGCAGAAATCGCCGACTGCTTGTTGTTGCTTTGCGCACCATGGGCAACAGAAGCCGCTATGTTGTCGCCTGGCCAGATTTCCGGCCACTCCACTCCGACGAACACCCCTGCGCTCGGAGACACCTTGCTGCCTCCGACGAACATCTCCGCTCGGAGACAGGCACGCTCCGAGGACCCCACAGCTCGGAGGCACCCATCAGTCCGAGCCATAAGGTTGGTACCACTCCGTGAAGATCGTGCGACGTGTCGGGGCTACACCACGCGAGCGCGGCAGCGCCACTGGTCAGTCGTGCCCCGACATCTTCGAACTCAGTGACGGCAGCTTCGCTGTCATTGGGCGCGAGGCCACCAAGGAACTCGACCCCGAGCTTCCGCCCGACGCCGCACGAGCCGACTATGAGCGGATCGTCATCATCACGCGCGAGACCCTGCTCCGCGCGAAGAAGGACATCCCTGATGCTTGACGTCACCGCCGCCAGGAATCGATCCAGGGATTGATCCAGGCACGGCTCCAGGAACCGATCGCGGGCATCTGAAGGTCGGAGTTCCACCCGGTACCCCTTGGGCCACGACGTCCAGGCCCGGCATCGACGTGATGCCGGGCCCTTCACGTGTCACGACACTGGATCGCGTCAGCCGGCCGCCGGTTCCGGCACCGGCACCGGCACCGGCGGAACCGGCCCCACATACCGTGCCGCCGGACGGATGATCTTCGGGTCCTCCGCCTGTTCCAGGATGTTGGCGCTCCAGCCGACGACGCGGGCCGCGGCGAAGGTGGGGGTGAACATCTCCCGCGGGAGACCGCACAGTTCCATGACCACGCCCGCGTAGAACTCCACGTTGGTGTGGAGTTCGCGGCCGGGTTTCAGCTCGGCCAGGATCGCCTCCACCCGGTGTTCGACCTCGACGGCGAAATCGACCAGAGAACCGCCGAACTGCTGGGCGATGCCGCGGAGCATGCGGGAGCGGGGGTCCTCGGTGCGGTACACCGCGTGTCCGAAGCCCATGATGCGATCGCCCGCGAGGACTCGTTCACGGATCCAGGGGTCGATGCGGTCGGAAGTGCCGATCGCGTCGAGGGTGTCCAGGGCCCGGCTCGGCGCACCGCCGTGCAGCGGGCCGGACAGCGCCCCGACCGCACCCACCAGGCACGCGGCCACGTCCGCCCCGGTCGACGCGACCACCCGCGCGGTGAAGGTTGACGCATTGAATCCGTGATCAATGGTTGATATCAAGTACTGCTCGACCGCCCGGGCCCGCGCCGGGTCCGGCTCCGAGCCCGTCAGCATGTAGAGGTAGTTCGCGGCGTACGGCAGGTCCTCACGCGGTTCCACCGGCTCCAGCCCTCGCCCGAGCCGATACAGCGCGGTGAGCAGCGTCGGGACGGCCGCGCACGCCGCGAGCGTGTCCGCGCGACGCCGGTCGACGTCGATGTCGTACACCGGCCGGAACCCCAACGACGCGCCGAGCAGCGACAACGCGGTCCGCAGTCCCGCGAGCGGTCCGGACGGTCCGGTCGCCGCGGCGATCGCCGGCAGCGCCGCGCGCACCTCGTCCGGCAGCCCACGCAGTGCCGCAGTCCGCGCGGCGAAGGCGGCACCGCGCGCCGCGTCCGGCAGTTCACCGTGGACCAGTAGATACCAGACGTCCTCGAACCCGCGGGTCTGCGCGAGCTCGACGGCCGAGTACTGGCGATAGTGGTAGAAGCCCTCCCGCCCCCTGACGTCACCCAGCGCGGTGTCGGTGACGACGACACCCGAGAGTCCTCTCGGTACGTCGACAGGGGTGATGGACGGTGCGGTAGCGGCCCGGTTGATCGGCATGCTTTCCTCCCTGAACTTGATTCGACTGTCCATGCTTGACTAGATCCGTGTCAATATTGATTCAATCAATATGCCGATACACGGATACGGTGGCGTCCATGAGGGATCAAGAACCGGCAGGGTCGACACACGAAGGACACGAAGGACCTGGAGGCCGCGGAGGCCACGAAGGCCGGCGGCTCAGCACCAGGGAGGCCGCCGAGCTGCTCGGCGTGAAGCCCGAGACCGTGTACGCGTATGTGAGCCGCGGTCAGCTCAGCAGCCGACGCGACCCCGGAGGTCGCGGCAGCACCTTCGACGCCAAGGACGTGGAGGCGCTCGCTCGGCGCAGCAGGCGCGATTCCAGCGGGAGTTCGAGCACCGGCGGCGAGCTGTCCGTCCGTACCCGCATCACTCTCATCGGCAAGGACCGGTACTACTACCGTGGCGTCGACGCGACCGAACTGGCCGCGCGTCACTCCTACGAAGAGATCGCCGAATGGCTGTGGACCGGAGAGCTGCGCCCCGGCGTCACGTTCACCGCCCCGGAGACGTCCGTCACCGCCGCCCGCCGCGCCGTGGACGCGCTGCCCGAACACAGCGGCCCCACGGACCGGCTCCGGGTCGCCGCGATCGCCGCCTCGGCCGCCGATCCACTGCGCTTCGACCTCTCGGAGAGCGCCGTCCTCGGCACCGCGCGCACCCTCATCCCCACCCTCGTCGCCGCCCTCCCGCCCCTGCGTCACGACCACCGCGACGAAGGCCCGCTGGCCCACCGACTGTGGGGACGCCTCACCGGCCGGACTCCCGACGAGGCGTCACTTCGTGTGCTGGACACGGCACTCGGCCTGCTCGTCGACCACGACCTGGCCGCCTCGACGCTCGCGGTGCGGGTCGCCGCCTCGGCACGGGCACACCCGTACGCCGCCGTCTCAGCGGGCCTCGGCGTGCTCGAAGGCCCTCTGCACGGCGCGGCCAGCGGCCTCGCCCACCGGCTGCTCCTCGACGTCCTCGACCAGGGCACCGCGGCCCCAGTGGTCGCCGACGAACTGCGCGCCGGACGCCGCGTCCCCGGGCTCGGCCACCGGCTCTACCCCGGCGAGGACCCACGCGCGCGTGCCCTGTTCGCCCTCCTGGAGGAGGTCCCGGGCGCGGCGCCCGCCCTGGCGGCGGCCCAGGACATCGTGACCACCACCGCCCGGCACACTCCCCTGCACGCCAACGTCGACCTGGCGCTGGCCGTCCTCACGGTCTCCTCCGGCATGTCCGCCTCCGCCGGGGAGACTGTCTTCGCCGTCGCCCGAACAGCGGGATGGATCGCCCACACCCTGGAGGAGTACGAGGAACGCCCGCTGCGCATGCGCCCGAGCGGCCACTACGTAGGAGCGCGGCCGCCGCAGCCACTCCCCGAGTGAGCCCCGGAGCGCCCCGCAGCGCTCCGAATGCGCCCAAAGTGCGCCCCCATACGCACGGTCGGAAGTCGCCCTGGTCGAAGTCAGGTTAGGCTCACCTCTGTGAGTACGTGCACGACCGCGTCCCGGGACCTCGACGAGCCCCTCGCGGGGACCGCGGCGACCGCGAGGACATGGCTGCTCCTCGAACAGCCGGGCCCCTGGGGTACGAAGGCGCTCACGTCGAGCCACCTGGACCCTGCACTCGGCCGCGCGCTCGAAGCCGCGGCCCAGGAGACCGGGGTGCGGATCGCGCTCATCCGCCGCCCCGGGCGGCACGCCGACTGCGGTACGGCCGCCGAGCGCCAGGTGTACGCGGCTCACACCACGCCGGGCGACGTATGGCTGCACAGCGCCACGACGTGCGCTCCTGAGCGGTTGCTCGACCTGGACTTCGCCGCGCTCGGCAAGGGAGACCCCCGCACCTTCGACGCGGCTCTCCAGGGCCGGCGCCACACGGGCGATCCGCTCGCGCTCGTCTGCACCAACGGCAAGCGCGACCGCTGCTGCGCGCTCCTGGGCCGGCCCCTCGCTGCGGAACTCGCCGCCTCGGGCGTGGCGGGCGCATGGGAGGTCACCCACCTCGGCGGTCACCGCTTCTCGCCCACCCTGCTCGTCCTGCCGTTCGGATACGCCTATGGGCGGGCCGAGGCCCACGCGGTCAAGGAGATCCTCCAGGGCGTGCGGGAGGGCCGCGTCGTCACGGAGGGCTGCCGTGGCAACTCGGCGTGGGAGCGGCCCGGGCAGGCGGCGGAGCTGGCTGTGCGCAGGGCCTGCGGAGAGCACGCCGCGGAAGCCCTCGGCGTCGTCCGCACGGACGGCGCGGCGCCGCGCTGGGAGGTGACCGTCGCCCACACCGACGGGCGCCTGTGGCGCGTCATCGTCGCGCAGGGCGCGTCACTGCCGCCCCGCCCGGAGAGCTGCGGCTCGGCGCTGGGCTCCCCGGCCCGGATGGACGTGGTGGCCGTACGGGAGATGCCCCGGGCCGCGATCCCCGTAGCCTGCTGACCAAGACTCCTGAGCGGGCCGGCCCGTACCCGCCAACCACGGCTTCCCCACACACCACTCGAGAGATCCACGCCACACTCCCTTCGGCCCGGCGCGCGCTCCCCCGTACCGTCATGGGTATGAGCCCCACTCCCCCCGCACGGCGACTGCGCCTCGGTCTGCCGCGGCGGGCGTTCTCGCAGGTACTGCTGATGCAGGTGGCGATAGCCGCCGGGGTCGCCGTGCTCGCGACGGGGCTGTTCCTCGCCCCGCTCAGCGCCCAGCTCGACGACGAAGCCATGCACCGGGCGCTCGCGATCGCGCAGACCACGGCGGCCCAGCCGCAGATCGCCAGGGACCTGCAGACAACCCTGCCGTCCGTGAACGGCCCCGTACAGGTCGCCGCGGAACGGATCCGCAAGGCCAGCAAGGCCGAGTACGTCGTGGTGATGAACACGCACTGGGTGCGCTGGTCGCACAAGGACACCTCGCAGATCGGCAGGGTCGTCTCGACCTCCCCCAAGAAGGCCCTGGCCGGCGAGGACGTCATGGAGATCGACAGCGGCACGCTGGGGCGCTCGGCCCGCGGCAAGGTACCGCTGCGCGACGCCGACGGGCACATCATCGGCGCGGTCTCGGTGGGCATCGAGTACGACAGTGTGCGCGCCCGGCTGATCCACGCGATCCCGGGACTCCTCGCGTACGCGGGCGGGGCTCTGGCCGTCGGCGCGTTCGCCGCGTACCTGCTCTCCCGACGGGTCCAGCGGCAGACCCGTGACCTGGCCTTCTCCGACATCTCGGCGTTGCTCGCGGAGCGCGAGGCGATGCTGCACAGCATTCGGGAGGGCGTCATCGCCCTGGACCGTGTCGGCCGCGTACGGCTCCTCAACGACGAGGCGCAGCGCCTGCTCGGGCTGGACGCGGAGGCCATCGGGCAGCCGCTCGACGACGCGCTCGGGCCGGGCCGCACGACCGATGTGCTGGCCGGACGGGTCACCGGCACGGATCTGCTGACGGTGCGCGGTCAGCGCGTCCTGGTCGCCAACCGCATGCCGACCGACGACGGCGGCGCCGTGGCCACCCTGCGCGACCGCACGGAACTGGAGCAGTTGGGCCGTGAACTCGACTCGACCCGCGGTCTGATCGACGCCCTGCGCGCACAGGACCACGAGCACGCCAACCGGATGCACACGGTGCTGGGGCTGCTCGAACTGGAGATGTACGACGACGCCGTGGAGTTCGTCGGCGAGGTGGTCGGCGACCACAGGGTCACCGCGGAGCAGGTCACCGAGAAGATCCACGATCCGTTGCTGGCCGCCCTGCTGGTCGGCAAGGCCACGGTGGCGGCCGAGCGCGGGGTGGCTCTCTGGGTCGCGGACGGGACCCGGCTGCCCGACCGGCTGGTCGACCCGCGGGGGCTGGTCACCGTCGTGGGCAATCTGGTCGACAACGCACTCGACGCCGTCGCGGGCACCCCGCACGCGCGTGTGGAGGTCGAATTGCGCGCCGAGGGACGCACTGCCGTGCTGCGCGTACGGGACACCGGGCCGGGAATTCCGGCGGAGCGGCGGGAGCTGATCTTCACGGACGGGTGGTCCACCAAGACGCCACCCGCGCACGGCAAACGCGGACTCGGACTCTCCCTGGTGCGCCGGCTCGCCGAGCGGCAAGGAGGCAGCGCGCAGGCGGCGGAGGCCGACGGAGGGGGCGCGGAGTTCACGGTCGTACTGCCGGAAGCGCTCACGGAGGCCGGTCTCGGGCCGGCGGAAGGCCCAGTGTCGGGCCCGGAGGGCGAACCCGGCCGCGGGCCCGCACCGGAACTCGTACGACAGCCGGACGCGTTCTCCCAGGACAGCATGGGCACCACGACCGCCGAGGAGGAGTCGCGATGATCGAGGTCCTGGTCGTGGACGACGACACGCGGGTCGCGCGGGTCAACGCCGCGTACGTCGGCAAGGTGCCCGGCTTCCGTGTCGCCGGCGAGGCGCACAGCGCCGCCGAGGCGCTGCACCGGATGGAGACGCTTCCCCACCTGGACCTGGTCCTGATGGACCACTACCTGCCCGACGAGACGGGCCTCGCGGTCGTCCAGGAGATGCGGCGGCGCGGCCACCAGACCGACGTCATCATGGTGACCGCGGCCCGGGACATCTCGACCGTCCAGGCGGCCATGCGGCAGGGCGCCCTCCAGTACCTGGTCAAGCCGTTCGCCTTCGCGGGCCTGCGCACCAAGCTGGAGGCGTACGCGGATCTGCGCCGCACGCTCGACGGCGGCGGCGAGGCCGAGCAGGCCCAGGTGGACCGGATTTTCGGCGCCCTGTCGGCGACTGCGGAGCCGGACCTGCCCAAAGGGCACTCTCCCCCGACCGCGGAGCTCGTCCGGCAGGCCCTGGTGACCGCCGAGGGGCCGCTGTCGGCCCAGGAGATCGCCGAGGAGACCGGACTGAGCCGGCAGACCGCCCAGCGCTATCTGAAGCTCCTGGAGCGCACGGGACGGGCCAGGCTGACCCTCAAATACGGCGACGCGGGCCGCCCGGAGCATCGCTACGTCTGGGCGACCCGCGCCTGAGGGCACGACCGAAGAGGGGAAGATCCTGAAGACGCGGCCACGGGGCGGGGGAAGAGGCCGCGCCCGCTCTGGGCCAGTGGCGGCCTTCGCTTCTCCGCCGGCGGTGGCCTTGGTGGCCTTCTTCCTCAGCCAGTGACGGCCTTCTTCACAAACTCCGTGGTGTATGTCTTGCTCAAGTCCACCTTGGCGTTCTTGATGTTGGGGTTGAACGCCTTGAGCACCTTCTCGACGGTCTCGGGGCCGTCCGCGGGCATCACGCCGTCCTTGGTGAACATCGGCAGCGTGCTCTGGATGGCGGTGGCGTAGAGCGTCTTGTTGCCCTGGGAGTAGTCGGCGGGCATCTTGGCGGCGATCTCGGAGGCGCTGTGCGTGGACATCCACTTGAGGGTCTTCACGAAGGCGTTGGCCAGCTTCTGGACCGTCTCCTTGTGGCCGTTCACCCAGTCCGTCTGCATGTAGAGGCTGGACGAGGGATACGGACCGCCGAGCGCCTCCTGCGATCCGCTCGGCGTGCGCATGTCGATGAGCACCTTGCCGAGGCCCTTCTGCAGGACCGTGGCGACGGTCGGGTCCGTCGTCATGCCACCGTCGATGGCCCCCTTCTGGAGCGCCGAGACAAAGGTCGGACCCGCACCCACGGCGACCGGCGCGAACTCGCTGACCTTCACACCGTTCTTGACCGCGAGGTACTTGGTGAGGAAGTCGGTGGAGGAACCGAGCCCGGTGACGCCGAGCTTCTTGCCCTTGAAGTCCTTGGGCGAGGTGATGTCGTCCGCGCGCTTGTTGGAGACGATCTCCACCTCGCCGGGTGCGTGCGAGAACTGCACGACGGACTCCACGGCCTTGCCCTTGGTCTGCAGGTCGAGGGTGTGATCGTAGAAGCCGACGGCTCCCTGGACCTGCCCGGACACGAGTGCGGTCTCCGCCTGCACACCGGCCGGCTCACTCAGGAGTTCGACATCCAAACCCTGGTCGTTGAAGTAGCCGAGCCGCTGCGTGAGCATCGCCGGCATGTAGATGACCTTGTCCAGGCCACCGACCATGATCTTGACGTGCTCCCCCTTGCCGCCGCCCCCGTTGCTGCCGGAGTCGGCGGTGGTGGAGGCCGCGTCGTTGGCGCAGGCGGTGAGCGAGGAGAGGGCGAGCAGACCGGCGGCTGCCAGTGCGGAGTATCTGGCGGTCTTGCGCATGATGGGTCACGTCCTTGTGAGAAAGCAATGTGGGAAAAGGGGTGCCTTGGGGAGTGTTGAGCGGAAAAGGGGCACCCGGGAGAGCGCCGAAAGGAAATCGGGCACCTTGGAGAGCTCTGAGAGGAAATCCGGCTCCCTGGGCGGGCGTTGTCCTCCGATCAGCTCTCGGAGTCCGACGGCTTCCAGCGGAAGATGCGGCGCTCGGCGAAGGTGAGCAGCCCTTCGGCCAGCAGGGCGACGACGGCGAGGATGACCATCGCGGCATACACACCGGCCGCGTTGAAGGTGCCCTGGGATTGGGCGACGAGCAGACCGATGCCCTTGGTGGCGCCGATGTACTCGCCGACGATCGCACCGATGAGGGCGAAGCCGAAGCTGACATGGAGGCTGGTGAAGATCCACGAGGTGGCGGAGGGGATGACGACCTGAAGCGTCACCCGGCGGTCGCTCGCCCCCAGGATCCGGGCGTTGGCGACGAGGTTGCGGTCGACCTCACGGGCGCCCTGGAACGCGTTGAAGAAGACCGGGAAGAAGACCAGGACCACGGCCGAGGCGACCTTGGAGGCCGGTCCGAGCCCGAACCAGATCACGAAGATCGGCGCGAGGACGATCCTGGGTATGGAGTTGAGCACCTTGATGTATGGACCAAGGACATCGGCGAGGAAGGCGATGCGTCCCAGCGCGATACCGAAGACCACGCCGGCCACGACTCCGATGACCCAGCCGAGCAGTGCCTCGTGGAGCGTGTACCAGATCTGCTCGCCGAGTGAGCC
The DNA here is from genome assembly GCF_042959425.1 of Streptomyces sp. NPDC007896. NCBI lineage: Bacteria > Bacillati > Actinomycetota > Actinomycetes > Kitasatosporales > Streptomycetaceae > Streptomyces > Streptomyces sp. NPDC007896. Next base: position 98,941 of record NZ_JBIBKX010000018.1, read on the forward strand.
GAGCGCCGTCCCGTGGGTCACCCAGGTGTAGACCTGGTCCCAGATCTTCGACGGCATGGAGAAGTTGAACGGGTCGATGATCTTGGCGCGTGCGAACACCTCCCACAGGCCGAGCACGGCGACCAGGAGCACCGCGCGGACGGCGGCGACGATGATTCTGCGTCTGCGGGCGGCACGGGCACGGGAGTGGGCGCGCCCCGGCTTGGCGGGCTCGGTGGCGGTCGTCGCGACGACGGTCTCGGGCATGACGTCAGGCGACATTCGCGGCGCCCCTCTCTCGGGTGATGCGGACCTCTTCACCGAGGGACTCCCAGATCTCGCGGTAGATCTCGATGAACCTCGGCTCCAGGCGCACCGATTCGACCTTGCGCGGCCTCGGCAGATCGATGTCGAAGACCTGCTTCACGGTGGCGGGGCCCGCGGTCATCACGACGACCTTGTCGGCGAGCGCGATGGACTCCTCCAGGTCGTGGGTGACGAAGACGACCGAGGCTCCGGTGCCCTCCCACAGCTCCAGCAGCTCGTCCGACATCAGGGCCCTGGTCTGCACGTCGAGCGCCGAGAACGGCTCGTCCATCAGCAGGATCTCGGGGTCGTTGACGAAGGTCGCGGCGAGGGCGACGCGCTTGCGCTGACCGCCGGAGAGCTGGTGCGGGTAGCGGTCCTCGAAGGCCGACAGTCCGACCCTGGCCAGCCATTCGCGGGCCCGCTGCTTGGCCTCCGTCTTGGGAACACCGCGAAATCGCGGGCCGGCCATGACGTTGGACAGCACCGTGCGCCAGGGGAAGGTGGCGTCCTGCTGGAAGACGAAGCCGACCTTGTCGCCGACGCCCGCGACCGGCTCGCCGGCCACCAGGACCTCGCCCTCGGTGGGCTCCTCCAGACCGCTCACCAGGGTCAGGGTGGTGGACTTCCCGCAGCCGGTGGGGCCGACGACGGCCACGAACTCGCCACGGCCGATCGTCAGATCGAGCTCCCTGACCGCCGTGTGCAGACCCCCTGACGGGGTCTTGAAGATCTTGCTCGCGCCCCGCAGCTCAATGGCGGGGCTGGTGTCTGCGCTCATGGCCCGGGACCGTAGGTGTGGCGCGGGCCACAGCATCAGTCTTCTGGGCGCAAGGCCTTCTTATGCTTGCAAGAGTCTGTTGTGCTCGTTTTGCTCGCGCTACAACAGCGGAGCCGAAACACGGGCTTAACGCTCGCCAGGCCTTGAGAGAAAGAGGCCCGATGATTGACGTCCTGGTCGTGGACGACGACTTCCGCGTCGCTGAGATCAACGCGAAGTACGTGGGGAAGGTTCCCGGATTCCGGGTGGCCGCCCGCGCGCACAGCGCTGCCCAGGCCCTGGCCGCCGTGGAGCGCGCGCCCGTCGACCTGGTACTGCTCGACCACTATCTGCCCGACCAGACGGGCCTCGAACTGGTGCACCGCATGCGCGAACGCGGCCACGGCACCGACGTCATCATGATCACCGCGGCCAGCGATGTGACGACCGTGCAGGCCGCGATGCGCCTGGGCGCCCTGCACTATCTGGTCAAGCCGTTCACCTTCGCCGCGCTGCGCACCCGCCTCGACTCGTACGCGGCCCTGCGGCGCACCGTCGACCGGGTCGGCGGGCGCGGCGTGGCGGGTCAGGAGCAGGTCGACCGGATCTTCAGCGCCCTGCGCACCACGCCCGTCCCGTCCTCGCCGGGGCTGCCCAGCGGCCACTCGGAACCCACCACGGACCTGATCTGCGGTGTCCTCCACCGTGCGAACCAGCCGCTGTCGGCCCACGAGGTCGCGGCCGAGACCGGGCTCAGCCGCTCCACCGCCCAGCGCTATCTGCGCCACCTCGAACAGGCGGGACGGCTGCGCCTCTCGCTCAAGTACGGCGACACGGGCCGCCCGGAACACCGGTACGCCTGGGTGGCGCCCTAAGCCCTGTCGTTTGGATCACCCCGGCGCACGACGTACGCCGCTGGGCCGTACGCCGCTGGGGGCGCCCCCGCTAGCTGGAGGCGCCCCCGGGCACTCACCTGAGGCCGCCTCAGACCGCCCCAGCACCTGTCAGCGACCGCACCTCGGTCTCCGCGTACTTGGCCTCGTCCGGCGGCTCCGCGGACGTGACCGTGCCCAGCCAGCCCGCCAGGAAGCCGAGCGGAATCGACACCAGGCCGGGATTCTGCAACGGGAAGTACTGGAAGTCCACGCTCGGGAACAGTGAATCGGGACTCCCCGACACCACCGGCGACAGCAGGACGAGCAGCAGTGCGGGCACCAATCCGCCGTATACGGCCCACACGGCACCGCGGGTCGTGAAACTCCGCCAGAACAGCGAGTACAACAGCACCGGCAGGTTCGCGGAGGCGGCGACCGCGAAGGCAAGGCCCACCAGGAAGGCCACGTTCAGGTCGCGGGCCAGCAGCCCGAGCGCGATCGCGACCACCCCGATGCCCACCGCCGCCGTACGCGCCACGGTGACCTCGCTGCGGGGCTTCGCATGCCGACGGCGCACCGAGGCATAGAGGTCGTGGGCCACAGACGCCGAAGACGCCAGGGTGATCCCGGCGACGACCGCGAGGATCGTTGCGAAGGCAATGGCCGCGACAACAGCAAAGAGAACCGTTCCTCCCGCGGAGTTCGCACCGCCGCCCAGATCGAGCGCGAGCAGCGGAACCGCCGTGTTGCCCGCCGCGTTCGCTCCCCGCACCGCCTCCGGGCCGACGATCGCCGCCGCGCCGAAGCCCAGCACGATCGTCATCAGGTAGAAACCCCCGATGAGCCCGATCGACCAGACCACCGAGCGCCGCGCGGCCCGTGCCGTGGGCACGGTGTAGAAACGCGCCAGGATGTGCGGCAGCCCGGCCGTACCGAGCACGAGCGCGAGCCCCAGGCTGATGAAGTCGAAGCGCGCCGTCCAGTCCCCGCCGTACTTCAACCCGGGTGCGAGAAACGCGTCACCATGCCCGCTGCGCTCCGCCGCCGAACGCAGCAACTCATTCACGTCCCCGTGGAACCGCACCAGGACGAGCACGGTCAGGGCGATGGAACCGCTCAGCAACAGGACCGCCTTGACGATCTGAATCCACGTGGTGGCCCGCATCCCTCCCAGCGACACATAGATCACCATGAGCGCGCCGACGCCGATCACCGTCCAGTTCCGCGCCGCCTCGCTCGAGCCTCCCAGCAGTAGCGCGACCAGACTGCCCGCCCCCACCATCTGCGCCACCAGATACAGAACGGACACGGTCACCGAAGAGGTTCCCGCCGCGATCCGCACCGGCCGCTCGTTCATCCGGGCCGCGACGACGTCGGCGAGAGTGAACCGCCCGCAGTTGCGCACCAGTTCGGCGGCCAGGAACAGGACGACCAGCCAGGCGACAAGAAACCCGACGACGTACAGCAGCCCGTCGTAGCCGTAGAGCGAGATGAGCCCCGTGACCCCCAGGAACGACGCCGCCGACATGTAGTCACCCGAAATGGCAAAACCATTTTCCATCGGCGAGAACAACCGGCCGCCGGCATAGAACTCCTCGGCCGACCCGTGCCGGTTGCGACTCACCCACGTCGTGATCCCCAGCGTCACCGCCACGAACGCGCTGAACAGCAGCAGCGCCAGCGTCTGATGGTTGCCGGTCACCGCTCACCACCTCTGACGCTCCGGGTCAGCTCCTGGGTGTCCCAGCGCAGATCGAGCGCGGCCCGGTCCCTGCGCAGCCGCGCATGCCGCGCGTACGCCCACGTGAACAGAAACGTGCTGAGGAACTGCCCGAGCCCCGCCACCATCGCCACGTTCACCGCGCCGGCGACGGGCCGGGCCATGAACCCGGGCGCCGTCGTCGCCGTCACCACATAGCTGACGTACCAGGTGAAGAACACGGCGACGCCCGGCACCACGAACCTCCGGTACCGGCTGCGCACCTCCTGGAAGGCCGCACTGCGCTGCACCTCCAGATAGACGTCGGCCGTCCCGCCCGTGCGACCTTCCTGCTCCAGGCGCGCGGACGGCACGGCGGGAGCGCCCGTGCCGTCCAACTCACCCCAGCCGGAGGCGAGCGCGTCGTACCAGGGGTCATCGAACCGGACCTCCCCGGTATCGCGACCGTCGTGCTTCTCCACCGAACTCTCCTTGTCCGCGACCCTTTTTCGGCCGCGTGCCCAAGGATGGACAGATCGGGAAGATCCCGGACTCTTCTCTCCGCGCTCTTCACCCCATCAGGTGACTCATCCCGTCGGTGGCCGTACGAGACCCTTCCCAAAGGCATAACGCACTGCCTGAGCACGATCCTTGAGGCCCGTCTTGGCGAAGAGGTTGTTGATGTGGGTCTTCACAGTGGCCGTGGAGACGTGCAGCCTGCGGGCGATCTCCTGATTGGTGAGGCCGTCGGCGATCAGCAGCAGCACCTCGGTCTCCCGCGTGGTGAGCCCATCGGGCGGCTCCACGGGCACATCGGCTGCGGGCGCCGGTTCCGACAGCCGCTCCAACAATCGCCGCTGAATGCTCGGCGAGAGTCCCGCGTCCCCCGACAGCACGCTCTCCACCGCGCGCACGATCTCGTCGCCACCCGCGTCCTTGGTGAGATAGCCACGGGCTCCCGCTCTGAGCGCGGGGAACAGCGACTCGTCGTCCGCGTACGTGGTAAGCACGACGACCTGCGTCCCCGGATGCTCGGCGCGAATGCGCCGGGTCGCCTCGACGCCGTCGCAGCGCGGCATGCGCAGGTCCATCAGCACGACGTCCGGGGCGAGCTCGGCCACAAGTGCCACGGCCTCGTGGCCGTCCCCGGCCGCACCCACGACCTCGATCCCCGGCAGCAGCCCCAGCAGCATCACGATGCCTTCGCGCACCACGGTCTGGTCGTCCGCCACCACGACCCGAGCCGGCTTCCTGGTCTCCTCCTCCGTCATACAGGCACCCTCAGCGTCACCACGAACCCCTCCTCGTCCGGCCCGGCCTCCAACGAGCCACCCAGCAGCTCGGCACGCTCCCGCATGCCCAGCAGACCGTACCCGGCCCCAGCACCGCTGAGTTCGCCCGGCGGTCCTCCCGAGTCCCGTACACCCAGGGTCACTTCGTGCTCGCCGTACTCGAGCCGCATATGGACCTTGGCGCCCGGCGCATGCTTGCGGACGTTCGTCAGGGCTTCCTGCGCCACCCTGCGCACCGCCTGCGAGGCCTCGGCGGGCAGCGGCTGCCGTTCACCCGCGACGGTGATGTCGGCGCCGTCCGCCGTGGCGACCAGTTCGCTCAGGAAGTCCTCCACCGGGGACATCTCCCCCCGAAGGGCGGAGAGCGCCTGCCGGGTCTCGGCAAGCCCCTCACGGGCCATCCCACGCGCCGCCACCACCCGATCGAGGATCTGCTCCCGGTCGGCGCCCCGCTCGATCAGCAACCGGGCCGCCTCCAGATGCACCATCTGCGCCGAGAGACTGTGCGCCAGGACGTCATGGATCTCCCGCGCGATCCTGGCCCGCTCCGCGAGCGCCGCGGACTCCGCCTCGGCCATACGAGCCGCCCGCTCCTGAGCGAGCAACCGCTGGGCACTGCCGCGGGCCTCCGCGTCGAGGCGCAGCACGTATCCGGCCAGGGCGAGACCCCCGGCGGTAGCCGCCGTGGTCAGCCAGACGTCGTTGTTGACCGCCGCGAACGCGCTCAGTGCCAAGGAGGTGGCAGGCAGTGCCGCCGCGAGAGGCAGCCTCTCTATGGCGCTGATGGCGCACCCGCACCACAGGACGATGGCCGGCACCCGGAAGCCCGTGCTCACTCCCACCGTCGCGATCACGAGCAGCAGGGCGAGCAGCGCCAGAGACGGCAGCAGACGGTGTTCGAGCGTGGTCCGCCAGAAGGCCCACGCCGCCAGCCCGCAGACGAGGACCCCCAAAACGCCCGCCGCGATCTTCCAGGCGCCCAGATGGCCGCTCGTGAAGGTCGTCCACAGGAGCAGGCCGAGGGCGAAGAGGCGCGCGGCCCAGGCGAGTGCGCGCCTGGGCTTGGCCACTCCGGCTCGGGACAGCGCCTCGCGGGAGGGCCAGCGCTTCAAAGCGTTCTCCGTCACACGCGCTCCTTCCACGAGCCCTGGGGCACGTCGTCACCGTACGCCGTCGCCTGCGCGACGGTCGGGTGCAGAGACTGAGAGCGCCAGGCCAGGATTCCGGAGCGGACCAGCAGAGTGGCCGCGAGGGCGAGCAGCAGGGCGGAGCTGTCCTGATGGACGCCCAACAAGGAGCCGATGCCGAACAGTCCCAGCCGCAGGGCTATGCCCACACCCCAGACGGCCGCGCTGGCCTTGGTGCTCTTGCTCCACACCGAGCCGTCCGGCTCCGCCCATATCCGTGTCGTCCACCCCCACGCGGCTCCGGTGGCCAGCCCGATGAACAGCTCTGCCCCCAGCAGCAGAATCGCCTCGGTCCGATGGTGGATGTCGATCAGGCCCGGCCCCCGCAGAGCGATCACGGCCAGGACCGCGGGCACGATCCACCACCGCCTGTCCGTGCTGATCCTGCGCGTACGGAACTGGCGCGCGACGACCAGCACAACAACGGCGAGGATCACCAAGGCATTGACGAGCCCGGACATCACGACCTCCGTGGGCGAGGAAGAGCGGGTGCCGACAGCCAGCGCTGTCGACGCCTTCGACGCTACGGAAATCGGCAGCTCAGCAGATCGGAGCCGGGGTGGATCGTGGGTGGATTCGCACCCACCTCACCCCTCCACCCACGGGTGGAGCCCCCACGGCCCGCACCCACCAACCGCGCTTCTCGCCCCCGCCCCTACCCTCCCCCAAGCTCTCGGCTTCGCTCGAGCAGGGGGACCCTCACCATCCCCACTCGGGGGCTCCGCCCCCAAACCCCCGATCGGCCTGAACGGTCTGAACGGCCTCGTCCTCAAACGCCGGACGGCTGAAGATGCGCGCAGCGCCCCTGGAGGGACGCGGGGAACTGCGCGCCCAGCCCCCACCCACCCGCAGCCGGCCCTCCCACGGAAGAGGCCGTGGCGGTGCGTCGCAAGCCCGTCGCTTACGCCCGGATCGAGCAGCGGCTCCCATGCCCGGCCCACGCCTGATCCAGCGGCGACGGGCTCGACGCACCGCCACGGCCCCGACCCACCACAAGCACCCGGCTCCCGCCCCCGTCCCCGCCAGTGCAGCGCCTACGCGTCGATACGCGACCGATCCAGCGTCGCCGCAGAGCTGGAGATGAACTCCTTACGAGGAGCGACATCGTTCCCCATCAGCAGGTCAAACACCTGCTCGGACGCCTCCAGGTCGGAGATGTTGATCCGCCGCAGCGTCCGGTGGCGCGGGTCCATCGTCGTCTCCGCCAGCTGATCGGCGTCCATCTCGCCAAGACCCTTGTAACGCTGGATCGAGTCCTTGTAGCGCACGTTCTTGCGCTGCAGCTCCAGCAGCGTCTCGCGCAGCTCACGGTCCGAGTACGTGTAGACGTACTTGTCCTGGCCCTTCTTGGGCTGGCTCAGCTCGATGCGGTGCAGCGGCGGCACCGCCGCGAACACCCGCCCCGCCTCGACCATCGGCCGCATGTACCGCTGGAACAGCGTCAGCAGCAAAATCCGGATGTGCGCCCCGTCGACGTCGGCGTCGACGAGCAGAATGATCTTCCCGTACCGCGCCGCGTCGATGTCGAACGTCCGCCCGGACCCGGCCCCTATGACCTGGATGATCGCGCCGCACTCGGCGTTCTTGAGCATGTCCGTGACGGACGCCTTCTGGACGTTGAGGATCTTGCCGCGAATCGGCAGCAGCGCCTGGAACTCGGAGTTCCTGGCCAGCTTGGCGGTGCCGAGCGCGGAGTCTCCCTCGACGATGAACAGCTCGCTGCGCTCGACGTCGTCGCTACGGCAGTCCGCGAGCTTGGCGGGCAGCGAGGAGGACTCGAGGGCGGTCTTCCGACGCTGCGCGTCCTTGTGCTGGCGGGCCGCGATCCGCGTACGCGCGGCGGCGACGGCCTTCTCCATCACGACCCGGGCCTGCGCGGCCGCGTCCCGCTTCGTGGTGGTCAGGAAGGCCTTGAGTTCGTTGGAGACCACGTTCGTCACGATCCGGCGGGCCGCCGAGGTGCCGAGGACCTCCTTGGTCTGGCCCTCGAACTGCGGCTCCGCGAGGCGCACGGTGACGACGGCGGTCAGGCCCTCCAGTGCGTCGTCCTTGACGATGTCGTCCTCGGCGACCCGCAGCAGCTTCTTGGCCCGCAGAACCTCGTTCATCGTCTTGGCGACGGCCTGTTCGAAGCCGGCGACGTGGGTGCCGCCCTTGGGCGTGGCGATGATGTTCACGAACGACTTGAGGTTCGTGTCGTAGCCGGTGCCCCAGCGCAGCGCCACATCGACGCCGAGCTCACGGGTGACCTCGGTGGGCGTCATCTGCCCGTGGTCGTCGAGGACCGGGACGGTCTCCTTGAAGGTGCCCTGCCCGGAGAAGCGGAGGACGTCACAGACGGGCTTGTCGGTGGCCAGGTACTCGCAGAACTCGCTGATGCCGCCGTCGAAGCGGAAGGACTCCTCGCCCTTGCTGCCGCCCTCGCCGAGCCCGTATTCGTCACGGACGACGATGGTCAGGCCGGGCACCAGGAACGCGGTCTGGCGGGCGCGCTGGTGCAGGTTCTCCAGCGAGAGCTTGGCGTCCTTGAGGAAGATCTGGCGGTCGGCCCAGTAGCGCACGCGCGTGCCGGTGCGTGTCTTGGGGATCCGCTTCAGCTTGCGCAGCCCGCTGGACGCGTCGAAGGCGGCCTCGGGACCGTCCGCCTTGAACGCTCCCGGAGTGCCGCGACGGAAACTCACCGCATGGGTGTGGCCACTGCGGTCCACCTCGACGTCCAGACGGGCGGAGAGCGCGTTCACCACGGAGGCGCCCACGCCGTGCAGACCACCGGAGGCCGCGTACGAGCCGCCTCCGAACTTGCCGCCCGCGTGCAGCTTGGTCATCACGACCTCGACGCCCGACATGCCGGTCTTGGGCTCCACGTCGACCGGGATGCCACGGCCGTTGTCCCGCACCTCCACCGAGGCGTCGTCGTGCAGGATCACCTCGATGTGGTCACAGTAGCCCCCGAGGGCCTCGTCCACGGAGTTGTCGATGATCTCCCACAGGCAGTGCATAAGACCGCGGCTGTCGGTCGAGCCGATGTACATGCCAGGGCGCTTGCGTACGGCCTCGAGCCCCTCGAGGACGAGCAGGTGCCGCGCGGTGTAGTTGGAACCGTCCCGGTCTGCTCCGGTCAGCAACGCTGTGGACGGCACGGACGTGTCGGCGGTCACGCGGTTCGCTCCTCGCTGAATTTCAGATGGGACCCTTTTGGGTAAGGGGCCGGCTTCGGTCTCCGCTCAGAGGGTACCGAGGCCTGGTAGAGCCGTTGTAACGCCACCCTCGCATGAACTCAGACTAGTCCAGGCTCGCATGGGTGTTCGATCCCTCGATGGAGTGAAGTACATATCACGTTCCCTTCCAGGCATGAACCATTTAGGCTCCGGGCACGTCCTCATGAACAACCGGCAAGCCAGCCGGGGAGGACTGACCCTGACAGACAGCGCGAACCCGTAAGACACAAAGACACGTAATACGGCTCATTCGCCGCCACCCGGCAGCAGACAGCCGCCCCGGAAGAATTTTTCGAGGAAAAGCCACGAGCGGGAACGTTTTCGGCCTGGTTGGATGTTGACCCTGGTACGACAGCTCGTCGAGCTAGAGAAGAGGCGACGTGACTACTGTTCTGACCCCCGCGAGCCCGCTGACGGCCGCTGACCGCTGCGACCGTTGCGGCGCCCAGGCATATCTGCGCGTCGTCCTCCTCAGCGGCGGTGAACTGCTCTTCTGCGCCCACCACGGACGCAAGTTTGAGCCGGAACTCAAGAAGATCGCCGCTGAGATACAGGACGAGACGGAGCGACTGACGTCGGTCCCGGCAACGTCCAACGACGAAGAGCGCTGACACTTCGCGTCAACGACGACGAGCCAGCTCTGGCAATAGGCCGGTGTACGGGCGGTCACCCCTGCTACTCGGGGTGACCGCCCGTATGCGTACCGCCTCCCGGCGGTGCAGTGCGCCACCGCCCGGAGCGGCCGCACGATCCCGTGCGGCTCGACGCGGACCGCGTTCACGCGCCTCAACGCGCCACCGGTTCGCACCCTTGCCGGGCAGCTCTACGCGCCACCGGCCCGTACCGCACCGGCGCGCCTCCACACGCCACTGGCCCGAATCGCTCGCGCGCACCCTCCAGGCGCCCCCGATTCGCCCCGCCCCGGCGCCCCGCGATCCGCTGCATTCCGTACCGCTTCCGCCTGCGCGGCCTCAGCGGCTCGTGTCGAGCGCCCTGACGACGCCTGAGACCCGCGTGTAGACCCCGGGGCTTCCCGCCTGCCCACAGCCGCTGCCCCAGGACACAAGGCCGATCAGCCGCCCCTGGGCGACGAGCGGGCCACCGCTGTCCCCCTGACAGGCATCCCGCCCACCCGCGGCCTCCCCGGCGCACACCATGGAAGCGGCTTGATAAGCCCCTTCCTCACTCCCCGGATACGCCCGCTCACAGGCCGAGTCGGACAGTACTTTCACGCTCGCGGACCGCAGACTGAGCGGGTAATTGCCGGTGCCTGTCGTATCGCCCCAGCCGTAGACCGCGGCGGCCGTGCCGGGCGCGTACGCGGGATCCCCCGAGGAGGCCATACGGATGACCGAGCTCTGGGGCAGCGGGGAGGCGAGGGTGATCACGGCGAAGTCCCCGGCGTTCGTGACGGCGTCGTACTGCGGATTGACCCAGGTGTCGCGCACCGGGATCTCCTTGCCGTTGCCGGACAGCAGGTCGGTACGATCCGCGATGATCTTCAAATCGTGGATCTGCTGCGGTGGCGCCCCCAGCACGAGCGGACTCAGGCAGTGGGCCGCGGTCAGCACGAGCGACGGGCCGATCACCACGCCGCCGCAGAATTGCCCGGCCCGCGTACCCCCGAACCGGTCACGGCTGGACAGTGCCACCATCCACGGACTCTGGGCGATGTCCACCGGATGGCCCCCGATGACGACGTCGTCGGTCGCGGCCGGGGCGGGGGATGCCAGCGGTATGAGGGCCGCGGCGGCCGCAAGGGCCAGTACTGGTGTGAAAGGACGGCGCATGCGTGTTCCTCACTCTGGGACGGTCATGGAACACCCAGAGTGATCCAGCGGGCGGCGGCGCGCACTCCATGCATGCGCCGAGGGCCCGGCTCCCCATCGGGAGTCGGGCCCTCGGCGACAGTACGGTCGAGACTTAGTCGAGGTAGTCGCGCAGCACCTGCGAACGCGACGGGTGACGCAGCTTCGACATCGTCTTGGACTCGATCTGACGGATCCGCTCACGCGTGACGCCGTACACCTTGCCGATCTCGTCGAGGGTCTTCGGCTGACCATCGGTGAGACCGAAACGCATGGAGACGACGCCCGCCTCGCGCTCGGACAGGGTGTCGAGGACGGAGTGCAGTTGCTCCTGGAGGAGCGTGAAGCTGACCGCGTCGGCCGGGACGACGGCCTCGGAGTCCTCGATGAGGTCACCGAACTCGCTGTCACCGTCCTCGCCCAGCGGGGTGTGCAGCGAGATGGGCTCGCGGCCGTACTTCTGGACCTCGATGACCTTCTCAGGGGTCATGTCGAGTTCCTTCGCCAGCTCCTCCGGGGTGGGCTCGCGGCCCAGGTCCTGGAGCATCTGACGCTGCACGCGCGCGAGCTTGTTGATGACCTCGACCATGTGCACCGGGATACGGATGGTGCGGGCCTGGTCGGCCATGGCGCGGGTGATCGCCTGACGGATCCACCAGGTGGCGTACGTGGAGAACTTGTAGCCCTTGGTGTAGTCGAACTTCTCGACCGCGCGGATCAGACCGAGGTTGCCCTCCTGGATGAGGTCCAGGAAGAGCATGCCGCGGCCGGTGTAGCGCTTGGCCAGGGAGACCACCAGACGGAGGTTGGCCTCCAGGAGGTGGTTCTTGGCGCGACGGCCGTCCTCGGCGATGATCTCCAGCTCGCGCTTGAGCTTGGGGGCGAGCTTGTCCGCGTTGGCCAGCTTGTCCTCTGCGAACAGACCGGCCTCAATGCGCTTGGCGAGCTCGACCTCCTGCTCGGCGTTGAGCAGGGGGACCTTGCCGATCTGCTTGAGGTAGTCCTTGACCGGGTCGGCGGTGGCGCCGGCCGCGGCGACCTGCTGCGCGGGCGCGTCGTCCTCGTCCTCGTCGGACAGAACGAAGCCCTGGGCGCCGTCCTCGGCGGGCTCCTCGGCACCGGGCTTGCCCGGGGTCTCCTCGACCGCCTCGTCGTCGATGAGCTCGGCGTCGTCCTTCTTGGCGGTGGTCTTCTTCGCGACGGCCTTCTTGGCGACCGTCTTCTTCGCGACGGCCTTCTTGGCGACCGTCTTCTTGGCAGCGACCTTCTTGGCGGACGCGTCCTCAGCCGGATCGTCGGCCACGGGCACCGCCGGGGCGGCGGTGGCGGCGACCTTCTTGGTGGTCACCGTCTTCGCCGCGACCGTCTTGGTGGCGGTGCGCTTGGCCGGACTCTTCGCTGCGACGCTCTTTCGGGTGCGCTTGGGCTCCGCGGCACTGACCATCAGCGTCACACCCTCTTCCTCGAGGATCTGGTTGAGGCTGCGCAGTACGTTCTTCCACTGAGTGGCCGGAATCTGGTCAGCTTCGAAGGCCCGACGCACGTCATCGCCGGCGATCTGCCCCTCAGCCTTTCCCCGCTCAATGAGCGCCATGACAGAGACGGACTCGGCGATCTCCGGCGGGAGCGTACGGGATGTGCTGGCCGACACGAACAACCTCTCGGAACGTTGGAAAACGGCTTCCGGCCCCGTCCACTGCGGACAGGAGCCGACGACCGCCGACTTGGGGATGGGTCGACGGCGCGGGCGGGAGCCGGGAGGATGCACAGCGCCGTAAACGGCGTCCGTATTCCCTCCTCGGCTGTCACCTCTTAGGTCATCGCGCAGTTCCGAAGAGCGTTACGCCCAATCTGCGTGGCCCGAGTCACACCCCGTAAGTGCCCAAAAGCGGCCAGATACGGTCAGAGGAGGTCAGCCGATGGACTCATCACCTCAAACCGATGGGTTCATCACCTCAACCGATGGCTTGATCACCTGCATCACATCGCCGGATCCCGCCGGATCCCGGAAGGATCCGACGGGGTCCGGCGGGGGATGTTCCGCCGACCAAGCGATGCCACGAGAGGGCACACGCCCCCCGACCGCGCCGCTCTCGGGGCGCGATCAGTGCTCGCGCGGCGCGGGCACCACGCGCTCCACCTCGGGGTGAACGGCGAGCAACTGCCGCATGGCCGCCTCGGCCGCCGCGCCGTCGGCCTCGGCCAGGGCGTCGACGATCCGGCCGTGGTGCGTCAAGGAGGTCTCGTTCGGTCGGTCGCAGCCGGTGACGGGGCCGCCGGAGACCTGGAGCGCGGCCGAGACGATCCCGGAAAGGTGCTCCAGCATGCGATTGCCCGATACCTGGATGAGCAGCGAATGGAACTCCGCGTCGGCCCGCGAGAAGGTGAGCGAGTCACCCTGCGCCATGGCATGGCCCATGATCTCGACCATGTCTCCGAGGCGCTGCTGGACCTCCTCGCGCCCGTGCCCGGCGGCCAGACGCGCGGCGAGCGGCTCGATCGTCCAGCGCAGCTCGCTCAGCTCGCGCCGCTGGTCGTCGCGCTGCGGCCCGAAGGCCCGCCATTCGATGATGTCCGGGTCGAGAAGATTCCAGTCACTGACGGGGCGCACGCGCGTACCGACGTTGGGGCGGGCGCTGACCAGCCCCTTCGCCTCCAGGACGCGGAGCGACTCACGGACGACGGTACGGGAGACCTCGAACCGCTGTCCGATCTCCTCGGGGACGAGCGGTCGGTCCGCGCCCAGGTCGCCGGAGACGATCATCTGACCCAGCTGCTGGACGAGTTGGCCGTGCAGTCCGCGTCCGCGGCTGCCCGCGGCGCGCCGGCCGACGCGGCCCAGCTCCGGGTCCGCGCCCTCCCACGCGGAGGCGCCGACGCGTTCGGCACCAGGGCCCTCGGCGTAGGGGTAGCGGTCTAGTCCGCCCGGGCCGGCCAGGCCGGAGTCTGAGGAGCGGGCGGCGGTCATCATGGTGTGCGCAAGGGTACTCACGGATCATTTGTCGGCGCTGTCTCCAACTCCCTTGAGGTCTTTGGTGAAAAGCACACGAAAGGGTGATCGCTCACCGCGTCGCAATTGACGCCTTATCGGAAAGAAATGGGCGTTCTCCGGGGAGTTGTGCGCACGGCGGGAACGGAAGGGTAAGGACGGTCGTCATCGCACCCTGCTTCGCAGGGTCGTGAGCAGATACGCGCAGAGCAGAGCGGTCAGCGACAACATCAGGGCACCGCCCACGGGTTCGGCGACAAGGCGCGCCCCGGCCGCGATATAGCGCTCTCCCCCGAACGGCCATTGCATCAGCACGAGCTCGCGCAGTCGCTCGGAAAACCCGGCCGCCTTCCGCACGGACGGTCCCGCCAAGGTCTTTTGTACGAGTGGTACGACCACGACCGGGACGGCGAGCACCGCCGCAAGCCCGGCGGTGGTGGACCGGAAGATGCCCGCCGCCAGCACTCCCGCCCAGGCGCAGCCCACCGTGAGGCCGATCCAACTCGCACTCAGCGAAAGCCAGTCCGCGGGAACTCCGACGAGCTCTCGTCCGTAGACGAGATAGAGCATTTCGAGGTCGCAGCCCACCGTGAGGACAGCCAGCGACAGCGCGGTGACCGAGGCGACGAGGAGTTTGGCGGCGAGCAGTCCCAGGCGGCGGGGGACGGTGCCGCGGTCCGCGGCCAGGGCGGGGTGGCGGAACTCCTCGCCGAAGGCGAGCGCCCCGAGCAGTCCCGCACCGAGCGCCGCGGGTGGCAGAGGGCATTCCCGCGGCCAGGCGGCCAGGAGCCGCGGTTGGGGTGTGTGACCGATTCTGGCCAGGATTACGGACAGCAGGGCGGAGGTGACCAGCACGGCGATCGCGGTGAGGTAGCCGGTGCCCACTCCGGTGGCGCGCCGCAGTTCGTAGCGCAGCGGACGCAATGGGTTCGGGGCCTGGCGTACGGCGATGAGGGGCGGGAGCTGGGGCAGGTCCCGCGCGCCCAGCGAAGCAGGCGGACGGGTCTGCGACTCGGCCGGCCCCCGTTCGTCGGCCGTGTCCGCACCGGCCGCGGCTACGGCGGTGGCGAATTCGTCGGTCACGGCTACAACGGTGGCGGATTCGTCGGTCGCGGATTCGTCGGTCACGGGGGCATCGACCGTGGAGGTGGAACTCTCGCAGGCAGAGGTCATGGTGTCGAGGGTCGCGGGGGCGAGACCCTCGGCAGGGAGCGTGGCATGTGGCCCCATGTCGCCGGTCTCGTCAGCGAGTTGGTGTACGAGGATGCCGTGCCGGAAGGCGGTCTCGCCGATGTCGGCGCAGGTGCTGCCGTACACCGAGAGCCGATTGCCGTCCTCGCGCACGACCTCGACGGAACGCTGCGCGGCGCGGGCCTCCTTGGTGAGCAGGGCGCCGAGGCGGACGGCGTGCGGACTGCGGACGGCGACCCGGGGGCGGAGCCGGGTGCGGGCGAAGTCCGCGGCTTCCTGGTCGGCGACGAGCCGGCCTCCCTCCAGCGTGATGACCTGGTCGGCCGTCCGAGCGGCTTCCTTGGGGTCGTCCGTGCTGAACAGAACGGTGCCTCCCTGGGCCGCGTGCGCCCGCAGAATCCCGTGCAGCCAGCGACTGTCGGTGATGGAGAGACCGCCGGCGGGATCGTCGAGGACGAGGGTGTGCGGATCGGACAGCAGCGCACAGGCCAGGCCCAGACGGCGGTCCATGCCGTGCGACAAGGTGCCCAGGCGTTCGTCGCGCAGGCTCACGAGCCCGACGACTTCGATCACTTCGTCGACGCGCCGAATCGGGACACCGACGGCCGCGCACACCATGCCGAGCTGTCCGCGGACCGTACGCGCGGGATGGCCCGGCACCTCGCCCAGGAGCACACCGACCTCACGCGAGGGATGGGCGATCCGGTGCAGTGGACGGCCTCTGAAGTAGGTGGTTCCGCGGCCCCGCTGGAGTTCGAGCATGAGCCTCAGCGCCGTCGTCTTGCCCGCGCCCGGGGCTCCGAGGAGCGCTGTGACGCGGCCCGAGCGCGCCTCGAAGGACACGTCGTCGACGGCGGGGGGAAGCTCCTTGCGGGGGTTGCTGGTCAATCCGATGGCCTGGATCACTCACAGCAAGATAGCGTGACATTTCCGGTTTTTCGGGCACCTTGCGGCTCATCCGGGGCAGCTCTTCCCACTCTTTCGGGACGACACGCCCCTCTGAGTCGATCCGCCCTCGTCAGACCTCGGGGCGCAGCATCGGCGGATTGAGCAACGTGGCGCCGCCGGCGCGGAACAGCTGCGCGGGTCGGCCGCCCTGGCGCGTGGTCGTACCGCCCGTGGGCACGAGGAACCCCGGAGTGCCCGTCACCTTGCGGTGGAAATTGCGCGGGTCGAGCGCCACCCCCCACACAGCCTCGTACACGCGGCGCAGCTCTCCGACGGTGAACTCGGAGGGGCAGAAGGCGGTGGCCAACGACGAGTACTCGATCTTGGACCGGGCGCGTTCCACCCCGTCCGAGAGGATCTGGGCGTGGTCGAAGGCGAGGGGTGCAGCCTGCTCTCCGTCTCGGCCGTAACCGCCCTGCTGCAGCAACTCCTCCACGGGCGCCCAGCGCGCGCTGTTGGCGTCGCCTCCGGCCCTGGGCGCGGGCAGATCCGGGGCCAGCGCGAGATGGGCGACGCTGACCACCCTCATCCGCGGGTCGCGCTTGGGGTCACCGTAGGTCGCCAGCTGTTCCAGGTGCGCGCCGTTGTCCTGTGCCGGGGCTGACGGGTCGTGGGCGCGCAGCCCGGTCTCCTCGACCAGCTCGCGCGCGGCCGCCTGTGCCAGGTCCTCGTCGGGCCGTACGAAGCCGCCCGGAAGCGCCCATCGTCCCTGGAAAGGCTGTTCCCCCCTCCGTACCGCCAGCGCACACAGGGCATGGCGACGCACGGTCAGCACGACCAGGTCCACGGTCACGGCAAAGGGCGGAAAGGCCGACGGGTCGTAGGGCATGCCGCGATCATAGTCGTCTGCCTGACGATAAACACGCCCTTCGCCAGTCGCTTCCACTGATGATCCACTTCCGTCCTGTACGGGTCCCACCGGCCGCTGCCGGTCGCCGTTCGAGGACGCGTCGCGCAAGGTCACACTCCCAACTGCAGTCCGCCGGCCGCCTCCTCCACCATCGCGAGACCGAGTCTGCTGACACGCACGGAGAACGGAGCGCCCGCGATCCGCAGTCCCGTCAGTCCGATCTCGCCCAGCGGCGCACTACTGACCGGGCGCAGCGTCACCGTCCCGGCCGGGGCGTCGGGGCGGATGCCCGCGAGGGAGGTGAGGAGCAGCACCCCGGCGGCCGCCGCCGTGGCCGCAGGCCGACAGGCGGCGGGGTGCGGGAGCGGGGCGCCGCCTTCCGTGCGCTGCTCTCCCGCGTACATCTCGGGCAGCCGGTGTCCGAAGGTCTCGGCCGCCGCCAGCAGGCCCCGGAACAGAGCGCTCGCCTCCTTCTCGTAGCCCGCGGTGAGCAGACCGGTGACGGCGGTCGCGGTCTCCTGGACGCGCACGGCGCCGCCGCGGTGTCCGAAGGGGTTGTACGCCGCCTCCTTGGCGCCCAGGCTGCGCAGACCCCAGCCGGAGTCCATGACCGGGCCGCCGAGCAGCCGTGCGAGCTGCTCGGTCTGCACCTTGTCGAGCAGGCCCGGGGCGAACATGCCGGAGCCGAGCAGTCCCGTGTCGAGGAGGTGTGCGGTGCTCGCGCCTAGGTGGGGTACGAGGCGCCCGTCCGGGGCCCGGGCGGCCGCCGGTCTGCCGCCTCCCCGGTCCTCGGCCCAGAAGTCCCCGCGGAACGCGGTCCGCATCTCCTGGGCCCACTGCACCAGTCCCTCGCCACCCGGCCGTCCGTACGCGTCGAGCAGATCGGCGCCCAGCAGCGCCGCGCGGTGGGCATGCGCCTGTGTCTCGCAGCGGAACGGCCCACCGGGGTGCGGGTCGGGCAGATAGGTGCCGTCCCCGACGGTGGTCCGCAGCCAGGCGAGGCACCGCTCGGCCGCGGGCAGCAGTTCCTCGGTCTCCTGTTCCGGAAGTCCCCACCGCCGGGCCTCCGCGAGCAGTACGGGGAACAGCAGGGTCGCCTCGGTGGCCGTGCAGCTCGGAGGCAGGTGCGGGCCGGCGTCCCGGCGCGGGCCGGGGATCAGGCCGCACTGCGCTCCCGGGGCCGCGATTTGGGTGCGGGCGAGGGTCCGCAGCGTGCCCGCGGCGAGCCGGGTGCCGAGTGGCAGTGTCATCCGGGCCGCGACCAGTGCCTCGGCCGGCGCCAGGCCGCATCGCCACGGCGCCCCCGCCGCGAGGTACGTGTCCGACGGGTGGGCGGCATCGCGCAGCATTAGCGCCTGGAGGTCCTCGACGCAGGTGTCCATGAACGCCTGGACCCTGGGGTCGTCACCGCCGGCCCGGGCTGCGGTGAGCGGGCTCGTGGCGCCGCGGCCGACGGCTCTGGCCGGCCCCGCACCGCCCGGTCGCACCCGCAGCTCCACACTCCGGGTGCCACCGGGTGGCAGTTCGAGCTCCCAGCGGAGCAGTCCCGCGGAGGCCAGGGCGTCGGCGGGCGGTGGGTCGGCGGTGACGATCGAGCTCCCGGTGGCACAGGACCATCGCAAGCCCGAGTCGTGGACGCTGGCGGGCAGTTCGGGCCCGGCTCGGCCCGAGGCGACGGAGCCGAGCTCCGCGAGATCCGTACCGAGGGCGACCTCGACGGGCACGCGCAGGGCGCGGGGGGAGGCGCTGCGCAGGGTGATCCGCTCCGTGCCGTCCGCGTCGCGCGTCCGCTCCACGACCACGTCGGGATCCGGGCCGCCGTCGGCGGAGGCGCGCACCGTCCCGACGAAGCGGGCTCGGTCCGCGGCGACCATCCGGGCCTGTACGGCGAGTGGTTCGCGCCCTGCCACTCGAACCTGGCAGCGGGACAGCGTCCGACGGCCCGCGCGGTAGAACCCCTCCAGCCCGCGGCCGGTCAGCTGCCCCTGGTCCGTGGAGATCGCCAGTCCCGGCAGGGCGACGCAGATCAGGGCGTTGTGCACGGGCGGCAGGTCCGTGGTCCGGCGCGGCCCAGGAAGCGGGGTGTGACGAGCCGTCGGCCCGCCCGGCCCCGCGAAGGGACTCAAAGCGCTCTCGACTCCCGCGAAGGGCATCTGCGAACCGGCGCGACGCGGGAAGGGCTGAGCGGGCCCGCGCACCGGCGGGAGGGCGCCGTCGGGATGGGAGGGTGGAATGGGCATGGGCATGCGGCTTCCTCGGTCAGTGCGCCTGGGGCGCGCTCGGCGCCGGGTGGGGGGATCCGGAGGGGCGAGGGCGTTCGGCGGCGCGGCCCGGCCACGGGTACCGCCACGCAGGTGAACGGAACGGCCCTGTCCGGGGTCACGCCCTGGGCCGGGCAAGCCGACCGAATGGCGGTGGGATGGCCGGTGGGGCATGCCGCGGACGGCTGGTACGGGGACGGTGGGGGCCAGGGGTTCGGGCTTGGAGATCGCGGGCGCGCGCCGCCCGCCCGTGCCGCGCGGGCTGGGGCGTGCCGCCGCGTCGAGTGGAGTGTCATCCGGTGCCCGGGCACCTCATGTGTCACCCGAACCGATAATCGTCGATCCGCCCCGCTCCCCACGCTCACGTCTCCTCCCCCACAACCCGCCGACCGCCCTTGCGGCGGGCACGTGCCCTTTCGCTCGTCGACTCAGGCGCGCGCCCCGGCCCCTCTCCGCCAGGCACGGCCTCATCAGCGGACCGACGCCGGCTACCCACCCCGGGGTGACGCCCACTGCCACGCGGTGCCCCGGTCCCCGCCGTGCGTGCCCTGCGCCGGCGTCGGTTCGGGGTGCCCGGCGGCTCGGCGGCGTCGCGCGGTGCCGAGCGATCGGGACCCGCCGGCTGTTCCGCTTCCGCCCCTGTCCGGCCGGTGCGCTCCGCGCGCAGGCAGCGGCGGATCGACTCCGGGTTGAGGCCCTCGTTGCACGCCTGGTGCAGGAGACGGGCGAAGAGGTAGTCGGGATCGGCGCCGAGTGCCATGGCCAGGGCCTCGCGAGCCTCCAGTTCGTCACCGGTCGACCAGGCGACCCACCCGGCGAGGGTGAGGGGTGCCGCCGCGTGCTCGCCGTAGGGGCCGACGCAGCGGCGGGCCAGCGCCCGCCAGAGGCGCAGGGCCGGGCCGGCCTCGTCACCTTCCATCCACTCGGCGGCGCGGTCGCGGGTTGCGCGGTCCTGAAGTCCGAGGATCAGGGTGGCGGCCTCGTCGTGCTCCAGGAGGCCGTCGTCGCGGAGGTCCGCCGGTCGTGTGCCGGACACGGGTGGGGCGCCGGCGAACCGCTTCATGATCTGCCGGGCCCGTCCGAGGGTCTCCTCGGCCACCTCCGCACGGCCCTCGCCGTCGAGGATCCTGGGAACCAGGGCCATGCTCGCCGTGTCGAGCGCGGCCTGCTGCTCACGTGCGGCCGCGCCTTCCCACGGAATGAACCGGTCAATGAAATCCCTCAGCGATCCGCGCACTTGGAGGCCGGCGTAGGTCGCGGCGGCGGCAAGGACCGAGGTGCCGGGCAGTCCCATCGGATGTCCCTCGGTCGAACAGCACCCCTGGCCGGGGCAGCAGTACGACCAGAAGCGGCCGTCGGAGATGCACAGTGCCTCGACGACGGGGACGTCGAGGCGACCGCAGGCCGTGCGCAGAAACTGCGCGAGCGGCCGCAGGCGTTCCATGACGTCCCGTCCCGACTCTCCGGTCCCCGGCTCCTGACAGAGGTAGGCGACCATGCTCTCGGGCCGGGCACCTCTGCGCTCGCTTCCCGTCACCAGTCCTTGTGCGAGCTGATCGGCGACGGACGGCCAGTCGTCCGCGTGGGCCGGGATGCCGAGCCGTGCCCGGCCGCCGAAGCGGCCGCGCCTCTCTCCGTCGTGCAGGGCGACCAGCACGATGCTGTCCTCGGGCCGGTATCCGAGCAGGTAGGGCAGGGCATCGGCCAGTTCGGCCGGTGTGCGCAGGGTCACCTGGTGCTGCCCGGGCAGGTCGTGCCCATCGTGCTCGCCCCGCCCGCTGCGCCCGCCCGGCGCGTGGCCCGCGCTGTCTCCCCCGTGCCGTCCGCGCCCGCTGATGTCATTGTCACCGGACGTGCCGGCGGCTTCGCTGTGATTCGTCATGCCGTGACCATCCCGCGGATCTTGAAATTCCGCTTTGCCCTGTGGATAACCCTGGCCATGACCACGACACGACTTGTCCACAACCCGGCGGCCTCGTTCGCGCGATGTCCGACCCATCGGGTTGCATGGGGCCATGAGCAACGACGACCCACGCCCCCCGACCAACACGGACCCACCCAACACCGACCTGCGCGGCGCGGCCGATGCCGTACTCGCCCGCCTCGTCGGCGCCCCGGCGGGCGAGGCCCGGCTGCGCGAGGACCAGTGGCGCGCCATCGAGGCCCTGGTGGCCGACAAGCGCAGAGCCCTCGTCGTGCAGCGCACGGGCTGGGGCAAGTCCGCCGTGTACTTCGTCGCCACCGCGCTGCTGCGCGAGCGGGGCGCCGGGCCCACGGTCATCGTCTCGCCGCTCCTCGCCCTCATGCGCAACCAGGTGGAGGCGGCCGCCCGCGCCGGTATCCACGCTCGGAGCATCAACTCGTCGAACACGGAGGAGTGGGAGTCGATCCAGGCCGAGGTGGCCGCTAGCGAGGTCGACGTGCTCCTGGTGAGCCCTGAGCGGCTCAACAATCCCGACTTCCGCGATCAGGTGCTGCCCAAGCTCGCCGCTGCGACCGGCTTGCTCGTGGTCGACGAGGCACACTGCATCTCCGACTGGGGGCACGACTTCCGGCCGGACTACCGCAGGCTGCGCACGATGCTCGCCGATCTCCCGCCGGGCGTCCCCGTCCTGGCCACCACCGCGACCGCCAACGCCCGCGTGACGGCCGATGTGGCCGAGCAGTTGGGCACCGGCGCCAGCACCGACGCGCTCGTCCTGCGCGGTCCGCTGGACCGGGAGAGCCTGAGCCTCGGCGTGCTGCGGCTGCCGGACGCCGCCCACCGGATGGCCTGGCTCGCCGAGCACCTGAGCGACCTGCCGGGCTCGGGCATCATCTACACCCTCACCGTGGCCGCCGCCGAGGAGGTCACCGCGTTCCTGCGTCAGAGCGGGCACACCGTCGCCTCGTACACCGGAAAGACGGAGAACGCGGACCGCCAGCAGGCCGAGGAGGACCTCCTCGCCAACCGCGTCAAGGCCCTGGTCGCCACATCCGCGCTGGGCATGGGCTTCGACAAGCCCGACCTCGGATTCGTGGTGCACCTGGGCTCCCCCTCCTCCCCCATCGCGTACTACCAGCAGGTGGGGCGAGCCGGCCGCGGGGTGAAGCATGCCGAGGTGCTTCTCCTGCCGGGCAAGGAGGACCAGGCGATCTGGGAGTACTTCGCGTCGATCGCCTTCCCTCCGGAGGAGCAGGTGCGCCGGACCCTGGACGTCCTGGCCCGCGCCGAGAGGCCGCTCTCGCTGCCCGCCCTCGAACCCCTGGTGGAGCTGCGCAGGTCCCGTCTGGAGACGATGCTCAAGGTGCTCGACGTGGACGGCGCGGTGCGGCGCGTCCAGGGCGGCTGGATCTCCACAGGCGTGCCCTGGACGTACGACACCGAGCGCTACGCCTGGGTCGCCAAGCAGCGGGCCACCGAGCAGCAGGCGATGCGCGACTATGTGTCGACCACCGGCTGCCGGATGGAGTTTCTGCGGCGCCAGCTCGACGACGAGCTGGCGAAGCCGTGCGGGCGCTGCGACACCTGCGCGGGAGCCCGGTTCGAGGCGTCCGTGTCCCCCACCGCGCTCGACGCGGCCAACGGCGAGCTGGGCCGCGCCGGTGTCGACGTCGACCCCCGCAAGATGTGGCCGACGGGCCTGCCGGCCGTCGGCGTCGACCTGAAGGGGCGAATCCCGGCGGCCGAACAGGCCGCACCGGGGCGCGCCTTGGGGCGGCTCTCGGACATCGGCTGGGGCAACCGGCTGCGGCCGATGCTCACACCCCAGGCACCGGACGGACCCGTGCCGGACGATGTGGCGAAGGCCGTGGTCGGCGTCCTGACCGACTGGGCGAAGGGGCCCGGCGGCTGGGCCTCCGGGCGGCCCGACGCGCAGCCGCGCCCGGTCGGCGTCGTCACCATGGCCTCGCGTAGGCGTCCACAGTTGATCCAGTCGCTGGGCGCGCGGATCGCGGAGGTCGGCCGACTGCCGCTGCTGGGGTCCGTGGAGTACGTGGGCGAGGCCGTCTCACAGGTCCACCGGAGCAACAGCGCGCAACGGCTCAAGGCACTCGACGGGGCGCTGGCCGTGCCGCCCGCGCTGGCAGCCGCCCTCAAGGAAGCAGGCGGTCCCGTGCTGCTCGTGGACGACGCCACCGAGACGGGCTGGACGCTCGCGGTCGCCGCGCGCATGCTGCGACGATCCGGGGCGCAGGGGGTGTTGCCGCTGGTCCTGGCCGTACAGGCGTGACCCATGTGTCGCCATCAAGAACAGTGGGCAGGGATATACACGACGTATAGCCGGAAAACGGTCGGTGGCCCCAATTGCTCGTTGCCGCAACCAAGTTCGACAGGAAGAATTGAGGTCCGCTCCCCGTACGGCTCGCCCGTGATCCGGTAGGGCTCTGCTGCGGCGTGCGCTCCCCCAAGTCCGACCCCGCCCGCTGTGTGGGCGCGTAGCCGAAGGGAGGACCGTGACCTTCGGATTCGCTCCGTCCTCGGCGGCATCCATGTCGACGTCTGCCGATCTGTCCGCCGCTTCCGCCAACCCACTGACCCGCATGCTCGAACCCGCCGAATGGGCCGCTGCGGGGATTCCGCTGCTGCGCAATCCCCGGGAGGTCGTCAGCGGATTGCACGCACGGCACCGGCCGAGACCCACGACCGCCATCGTGGCCGTCCTCGACGCGGACGAGCGGCTGCGGGCGAGCGCCTCCTTCACCCGGCGGTCGGCTCCGGCCGACGGCTGGATGTTCCGCAACTCCCTGCTGGCGCAGCTGCGCCGGGTGATCCCGCACGACCTGCGGCGCCGCACCCCGGTACGCACGGCGGTGCTGCTCTACTGCCGCGAGGGCGACGCACGTTGGACCGAGGAGGACGGGGCGTGGATGTGGGGGCTGCGGGACGCCTGCACCCTGCACGGGCTGCGCTGCGGGGCGTACATCACGCTGACGCACGACGGCTGGCAGGTACTCGGCGAGGGCCGTGGCGGACGCCGTCCGAGCGCGGACTCCCCACCTGAGTCCTTCGCCCTGACCGAGGCACCAGCGCCGCTCCCGCGCACCGGGGGCGCCGCGTCGGAGGTGCTGCGCCGGGCGGCCGCCCGCTGAGTCGGCCGCGGCCGTGCGGCGTCGGCGCCCGCCCAGGCGCCGGCCAGCTTTGGGGGCCCCTGAGGGGCACTCGTCCCCGCGGCCCGGGCGCGTCCGCCCGCGCCGTGGCGGCCCCCGCGGCGGGCGGGACCGGGCGGGGGCAGTGCCGTAGCAATTGCGCCCGATCCAGCGGCGTCCGCGCCCTTGCGGAACGCCCGTAGTGACTGCTTGCCTGCCGAGGCCGTGGGGGCGGCGGTGGGCGTCTCCGTGGACGGGGGGTCTCTTCGGTGTACGCCATCGCCGGACGGCCTGGTGGCCGTCCGCAGGACTGCAGGAACACGGACTCCGTACACACGGACTCCGTGCACACGCACTACATGCGCGCGCGACCCTCGGGCACACAAGCTCCAGGCACGACGAAACGACCGCCGTACAGGTGGTGCCGCAGTGGCACCACCATCACGCCCGAGACATCACCCCGACCGTTGCCGTTGCCCGAGCGAATCCCGGACGGTGTCCGGGATTCGTTCAGACTCCGGCGCCCAACACCGAGTTGATCTGCTGCGGGTCGCCGCAGACGATCAGCAGGGCGCCGGCCCGGCCGAGGGCCAGGGGCAGGGCGGTGGCGGCGGCAGCGTCGGGACCGCCGTTGACGGCGACCACGACCACGGGACGGGACGCGACCCGGCCCGCGACGGAGGCGTCGGCGTAGAAGACGTCGTCGCCCGCGTCGTGCTGCGCCCAGTAGGCGGCTTCGCCGAAGGAGAGTTCGTGCGCGGCCCACGGGTGCGGTTCGCCGGTGGTGATCACCAGCACCTCACCGGGGGCTCGGCCCGACTCCAACAGCAGGTCGACCGCTTCTTCGGCGGCGTCCAGCGCACCCTCGGCCGAGGCCGGGATCAGCTGGATCTGTGGGGTGGCGGCAGCGGGCGCGGCCGCCGGGGCGGATGACCCCGGCGTGGCCACGACCGGCTCACGCGGGGTGCGTTGGGCCGGCATCGGCCGGACAGGTCCCGGACGTCCGGGACGCGGCGGAGCCGCGGGACGGGGACCGGGTACGGGACGGGGGGTCGGCGCGGTGCGGCCACTGGCCGGAGTCGCGCGGGGACCCTGGGCACTCTCGTGAATCTGAGGCTCCTCGGGAATGAGAGGCATGAGCTGATATTTATCAAACGCCGGTGCGACTCGCGTCGGCGGGTGGCACATGAGTGCGAGCGGAACCGTCAGAAATCGAAGCCGAGCTGACCTTCGATCCCCGGACCGCTTCCGTCCGCCCAGCCGCGGACCTTCTTGAGGTGCCGCCACTGGGGCAGCGCATCAAGATACGCCCATGACAGCCGGTGGTACGGAGTGGGGCCCCGTTCCTCCAGTGCGGCCTTGTGCACCGGAGACGGATACCCGGCGTTGGCCGCAAAACCGAAGTCTGCATGGTCGACACCCAGTTCGGCCATCATTTTGTCGCGCTGAACCTTGGCGATCACCGAGGCCGCCGCGACGGCCACGCAGGACTGGTCACCCTTGATCACCGTACGAACCCGCCACGGCGACCCGAGGTAGTCGTGCTTCCCATCGAGGATGACCGCGTCGGGGCGGACGGGCAAGGCCTCCAGGGCCCGCACCGCGGCCAGGCGCAGGGCGGCGGTCATCCCCAGGTCGTCGATCTCCTCGGGGGAGGCATGCCCCAGGGCGTACGACGTCACCCATTTCTCCAGCTCCGCGGCCATCACGGTACGGCGCTTGGCGGTGAGGAGTTTGGAGTCGGTGAGGCCCTCGGGCGGACGACGCAGTCCCGTGACGGCGGCGCAGACGGTGACCGGGCCGGCCCACGCACCACGGCCCACCTCGTCGACACCGGCAATGATCTTCGCTCCGGTCGTGGCGCGGAGGGAGCGCTCGACGGTGTGAGTAGGTGGTTCGTACGGCATGGCGCCCTCAGCCTACGCCGCCCCGAACCCCTCGCGACACCCAGGTTTCCCTGAGCGACCACAGCCCCGGCACCGACACGAACCAGTCACCCGGCGATCCACGGAGTCAGGCCCCGCCCGCCCGCGGATCAGCCCCCGCCCGTCGCAGCAGCGGGACCATCAGCTGATCGATCATCTCTTCCAGATCCCGCTCACTCCATTCGCTCGCGCACACCTTTGAGCGATACATCATCATCGCCGGAATGACGTCGAAGACGTAGGAGTTCGCGGCGTCCGGCCGGACCTCTTCCCGCTCGATTCCCCGGTGAACGATCTCTCGCAGCAGATGCTTGGTCGGCTCGACGACCCCTCCGATGATCAGACTCTGAAAGCGTTCCGCCTGCGCCACATCGCATTCGTGAAGCACTGAGCGCAGTGCGAATCCGGGCTGCGAGTACATCGCCTCCCGTACCTGTCGGCACAGTTCCAGCAGGTCGTCCCGGACGCTTCCGAGGTCGGGGGCCTCCGTCAGGCTCGGCAGTCCGGCCTTCAGCGCGTCCGCGACGAGGTCCTCCTTGGACGGCCAGCGGCGGTAGACCGCGGCCTTGCCGGTCTGGGCCCGGGCGGCGACGCCCTCCATCGTGAGGCCGTTCCAGCCGACCGTGCTGAGCTGCTCGAGCGCGGCGTCGAGGATCGCGCGTTCGAGCACCGCACCGCGTCGGCGCAGGGAGGCCGCCTGAGCGGGAGCGGCCGTCCAACGCGAAGTAACCATCTGAGTGTCTCCGTTGTGCATGGGGGAGCGGGGAGTTCGGGGAGGACGAGCGGTCAAGTGGCGACACGCGGCGGCGACTTCAGTGAACGCTTGCGTTCACTGTCGGGGACTCACTACCGTTGACGCAACAGTGAACGCGAGCGTTCACTAACGCACTTGTGGGGGACCCATAGTGACAACCTCTCAAACCTCTCGATTGGTCCGGGAATCAAAGCCAGGAGCGGCCCGCCGGGAGGGGCATCCCGGTATCGCACTCGCCGTCATCGCGGCCTGCCAACTCATGGTGGTACTCGACTCGACGATTGTGAACATCGCCCTCCCGCACATTCAAGACGCGCTCAAATTCAGCACGACCGACCTGACCTGGGTGATCAGCGCGTACACCCTCACCTTCGGTGGCCTGCTCCTTCTCGGCGGCCGCGCGGGTGACATCCTCGGTCGGCGCCGGGTCTTCATGACCGGCATCATGCTGTTCACGCTCGCCTCGCTGCTCGGTGGACTCGCCCAGGAACCCTGGCAGTTGCTGGCCGCGCGGGCCCTCCAGGGCGTGGGTGGCGCGATAGCGTCGCCCACCGCGCTGGCACTCATCACCACCACCTTCCCCGAGGGCCCGGCACGGAACCGGGCCTTCGCCGTCTTCGCCGCGGTCTCCGCGGGCGGCGGCGCCATCGGGCTCCTGGCGGGCGGCATGCTCACCGAGTGGCTCGACTGGCGCTGGGTGCTCTTCGTGAACGTGCCCATCGGTGTGCTGATCACCGTGCTCGCCCCGATGTACATCAACGAGTCCGAGCGCCATCCGGGGCGCTTCGACGTCGCGGGCGCGCTCACCTCGACGGCCGGTATGGCCTCCCTGGTGTACGGGTTCATCCGCGCCGCGGAGGAGGGCTGGCGCGACAGCCTCACAATCGGGTCCTTCGCCACGGCGCTGGTCCTGTTGCTGGGCTTCGCGTTCATCGAGACCCGGGCGAAGGAACCGATCACCCCGCTGAAGATGTTCGGCGACCGCAACCGCTCCGGCACATACGTGATCATGCTCAGTCTGGCCGCGGCGATGTTCGGGATGTTCTTCTTCATCGTCCTGTTCGTACAGAACGTGCTGGGTTACAGCCCGATCCAGGCCGGTCTGGCGTTCCTGCCCGTGACGGCGGCGATCGGCATCGGAGCGGGGCTGTCGCAGCGGTTCCTGCCGGTCCTCGGGCCTAAGCCGTTCATGGTCGTCGGCTCCGCCCTCGTCGCGCTCGGGCTCGGCTGGCTGACCTTCATGAGCCCCGACAGCACGTACGTCGGCGGGGTGCTCGGCCCGATGCTGCTCTTCGCCTTCGGTATGGGCCTGAACTTCGTGACACTGACCCTGACCGCGGTCTCCGGCGTCGCCCAGCACGAAGCGGGCGCCGCGTCCGGACTCCTCAACGTCACCCAGCAGGTGGGCGGTTCGCTCGGTCTGTCCATCCTGACCACGGTCTTCGGCTCGGCCAGCCGGGACGAGGCGGAGAAGCAGCTGCCGAAGTTCCTGGCGAACGCCTCGCCCGAACAGAAGGCAGAGTTCGCCAAGACCCACCAGCTGCCCGCTCCATGGGGCCACGACGTGCTCGCCCAGGGCATCTCGACCGCCTTCGTCCCGGCCGTCGCGATGGCGGTACTGGCCCTGGCCACCGCCGCACTCGTGATCCGGGTCCGCAAGAGCGACCTGGAGGCCCTCGCGGGCACGGCGGGGCCCGCCGGAGGCTGAGGCGGGGCCCGTCGGGGGCTAGGCGGGGGCTGCGGAGGGGCCGGGCCCCGGTCCGAGCAACAGACAGCTCGGACCGCGGTCCGGTCATCCACAGCGGGACGACACCCCGGGGCCCAGCCCTGCAAGGCAGCTGTACGGCACCGGGGCAGGCCTTGAGGACGTACGGCACCGGGGTCCGGGCCTCGCGGTCAGCTGTACGGCGGCAAGGAAGGGCCGTCAGACCGGGGTACGGCATCGCAGGCGGCCCAGCAGGCCACTGCTGTACAGCGCCGACGAACGACCCCGTGCGACGCGCCACCCCACGAGCCGCCGGAGCCCAGAGCCGTACCCGTGCCGCGCGAGGCCCACCCGGCCCCTGCCGGAGCAACGCGTTCCGCGGGGACTCCCCGGCGTCACCGAACCGCCCCCGCGGCCTACGCCCCCGCCCGCACCCAAGCCGGCAGGCTCTCCGTCCGCTCCACCCACTCCCCCGGCGGCGCCCCCGCCTTGCCCGCGGCGATCACACCGCCGACGATGGCGCAGGTCGTGTCCATGTCGCCGCCCACCTGGGCGGTCGACCAGAAGCCCTCTTCGTAGTCGCCCAGGGCCCGGGCCGCGGACCAGAGTGCGAACGGCACCGTGTCGTGCGCCGTCGTACGCCGCCCACAGCCCAGTACGGCGGCGACCGTCGCGGTGTCCCCGTAGTCGAGCATGTCGCGAGCGCGCCGCAGACCGGCTCCCACAGCGCTGCGCGGGACGAGCGCGACGACGCCGTCGAGCAGCGCCTCGGCAGTCGGCGGGCTCGCTGCGTCGGCCGCCAGGGCGGCGGCCGCGGCGACGGCCATGGCGCCCACCACGGCCTCGCGGTGCTGGTGGGTGGTGTATGCCGAGATCTCCGCCTGGTGGACCGCCTGCTCCGGGTCGTCCGCGTACCAGGCCCCCAGGGGGGCGATCCGCATCGCGGCGCCGTTGCCCCACGAGCCCTGTCCCTTGAAGAGGGCGGACGCCAGCTCCCGCCAGTCGCCCCCCTCCTGGATCTGCCGCAGCAGCCGGTTGACCGCGGGGCCATAGCCCCGGTCGACGTCGTGGTGCTCGGCGAAGGAGCCGGCCAGCGCGTCCTGGTCGATGCGACGGTGCCGGGCCAGAACGGCCACTACGGAGGAGGCCATTTCGGTGTCGTCCGTCCACTGCCAGGGGCCGGACGGCAGCTCGCGTCGCTTGAGCAGCGGGTAGTTCACGGGCACGAAGAACCGCGAGCCCAGCGCGTCCCCCACCGCGAGTCCACGCAGGCTGGCCAGGGCGCGGTCGAGGCGTCCGCCGGGAGAGGAATCAGAGGTCATCGCCCTGCCACTCTATCCCGGCGTCCCCGTACGACTCGGGTTCACACCAGCGCTCGAACGGACGGTCAAGTGTGTACCTCCCGTCGTCGCCGAGGACGAGCATCCGCATCTCGGCGTTCCCCGGATTCGACAGCGATTCGAACTCCGCGACCGTCCAGTGGAACCAGCGCATACAGAACAGGCGCATGGCAAGGCCGTGGGTCACCAGGAGCACGTTCGTCGGGTGGTCGGGGGCCTCGAAGCTCCGGTAGAGGCTCTCCAGGAAGCCGCCGACCCGGTCGTAGACGTCAGCGCCGGACTCGCCCTGCGCGAAGCGGTAGAAGAAGTGCCCGTACGCGTCCCGGTAGGCCTTCTGGAGGCGTACGTCGTCGCGGTCCTGCCAGTTGCCCCAGTCCTGCTCGCGCAGCCGCGGCTCCTCGCGCACGCGTATGAGCCCAGGGTCCAGGTGGAAGGCGCGGAGCGTCTCGTGCGTACGGCGGTACGGCGACACGTAAACGCTTACGCGCTCTCGCCCGAAGATCTCCCGCAACCGTTTTCCCGTCTCCTCCGCCTGCTGCCACCCCTTCTCGGTGAGCGCCAGAGCGTGGTCGGGCTCGCGTTCATAAACGGTGTCATCGGCGTTGCCCGCTGACTCGCCGTGCCGGACAAGGACGATACGCCGTGGTCGAACCATGCCAAGACCCTAAAACGGCTGACGGCCGATCGAGCACTCGTACGGGCTCCATACGGCGTAGGTCACATGTTCTCCACGCAGATCACACTCGCGGACGGCACTCCGGTCAGACCGTCCACGAGGGCTCCAGAGCCACTATGTCGCCGGTCAGGGCCGCGACATCGGCCTCCGTCTGGGCGCGCAGCGCGAGCCGTTCCACGCGCTCGGCCCGGTATTTACCGTGTTCGGCGGCCGACTGCCACATGGACAGGATCAGGAACTCATGGCCCGGAGCCTCACCGAACAGGCCCCGCACCATGCCGGGCGAGCCCGCCATCGCGGGGTTCCAGACCTTCTCCTGCATCAGCGCGAAGTGTTCGGCCCGTTCCTCGTGGATGCGGCAGTGGGCCACCCGCAACAGGTCGGCGTCCGTGAAGCGCGGCTCGAAGCCGGTCTTCACATCGAACCGGTGATCGAAGAGTTTGGCCTGCGAGTCCTTGAAGGTCCCCGACTGGGCAGCCGCGAGCCGGTCGTGCGAACGGGCCATGAAGGAGTCGTAGAAGGCACGGCTCTCCCAGAAGGCGAAGATGTGCGCCACTCCGGGCCGCCCCCGGCTCCAGCCCCCGCCCTGCCCCCGGAATCCCGGCTCACCCAGCAGCCCCGCCCACTTTCGCTGCCCCCGCTCGAAACCGCGGCGGTCCACCACGGTGCAGCGAATCCACTTGACCAGCACCGCGCCATCGTAAGGCCACGGAGCGTGGCGCCGGTCACGCTCCGGCAGAGTGCACCCGCGCGAGCGCCCCCGCGCGCGTGGCACGATGGACAACGGGCCTTGACAACAGAGCAGTTGGAGGCTGAAGAAGATGGGGACGGGGAGGGGGAGATCCAATGACCGGTCTCAACAAGGGCATCCGCAAGGTCGAACTCGCGGTGAAATGGGACCCGAGTCCCGTCGGCGAGCCCGCGACCGACCTCGACATCATCGCGGCGACGTACGTGGCCGCCGATCCGTACGGAAGTCCCGCCTATGTGGTGCACTTCGACAGCCGCTCCCCGGACGGCACCATCTACCTGAACCGGGACAGCAAGGACGGCAAGGGCTTCGGCTGGGACGAGGTCATGACGCTGGAACTCGACCGCCTCAACAGCGGCTACACGCGTGTGGTGGTGGGCGTACTCATCCAGCAGCGTTCCGGCCACAAGTCGTTCGTGGGCGTCCTCAACCCGGGCCTGCGCATGCGGGAGGGCTACACCGTGCTGGCGGAGGACAACTTCGGCGGCGTCCTGGGGGCGACGGCCGCGACCGTCGGCGAGTTCGTACGCGACTCCTCCGGAGAGTGGACCTTCCATCCGGGGATCCACGGCTACGACACCGACCCGGCGGAGTTCCCGCGCGTCATGGGCACGCGCCACGACGCCTGAAACAGCCCTCTCCGTAGGAGACGCCTGAAACGGCCCTCTCCGTAGGAGACGTCTGAAACAGCCTTCTCTCTAGGAGCGAGAAAACGCCGAAGGGCGGCACGACCGGTGGTCGTGCCGCCCTTCAGGGCTTCAGGTCAGCTGCAACCGCTGGTCGAGCCGCAGCCCTCGCAGATGTAGCAGGAACCGGCCCGCTGCATCTTCGTACCGCAGGAGAAGCACAGGGGGGCGTCCGCCTGGATGCCCAGCTGCATCTCCACCAGTTCGGCACTGGTGTGGGCCTGCTTCGGGGCGGGCTTCGCCGCCTCGACCTCGGCCTTCGGGGTGGCGACGGCCTTCAGCTCCTGCGCGCGGGGCGCGGACTGGGCCAGACCCTCGACGTCCACCTCGTCGTCGGACGGCTCGTACGAACCGGTCTCCAGGTGACGCTGACGCTCCTCGGCGGAGTGGATGCCGAGCGCGGAGCGCGTCTCGAAGGGCAGGAAGTCCAGCGCCAGGCGACGGAAGATGTAGTCGACGATCGACTGCGCCATCCGCACGTCCGGGTCGTCCGTCATGCCGGCCGGCTCGAAGCGCATGTTCGTGAACTTCGAGACGTACGTCTCCAGGGGCACGCCGTACTGCAGACCCACGGAGACCGCGATCGAGAAGGCGTCCATCATGCCCGCGAGGGTGGAGCCCTGCTTCGACATCTTCAGGAAGACCTCGCCGAGACCGTCGTCCGGGTAGGAGTTGGCGGTCATGTAGCCCTCGGCGCCGCCCACCGTGAAGGAGGTGGTGATGCCGGGACGGCCCTTGGGGAGGCGCTTGCGGACCGGGCGGTACTCGACGACCTTCTGGACCGTCTCGCGGATGGTCGCCTCGGCCTTCGCGGTGACGGCATCGGTCGCGGACTTCTCCTTCTCCTTGGTCTTGGCGGAGAGGGGCTGGCCGACCTTGCAGTTGTCGCGGTAGATCGCGAGCGCCTTGACGCCCATCTTCCACGCCTCGAAGTAGACCTCTTCGACGTCCTCGACGGTCGCCGTCTCCGGCAGGTTGACCGTCTTGGAAAGCGCGCCGGAGATCCAGGGCTGGATCGCGGCCATCATGCGGACGTGGCCCATCGC
The DNA here is from genome assembly GCF_042959425.1 of Streptomyces sp. NPDC007896. Taxonomy (NCBI): domain Bacteria; kingdom Bacillati; phylum Actinomycetota; class Actinomycetes; order Kitasatosporales; family Streptomycetaceae; genus Streptomyces; species Streptomyces sp. NPDC007896. Next base: position 132,257 of record NZ_JBIBKX010000018.1, read on the forward strand.
GGAGATGGAGCGCTCGCCCATGGCGCAGTCGAAGACCTCGTAGTGCTCGTGCTTGAGGCTCGGGGCGTCGACGACATTGCCGTTCTCGGCGATGTGGGCGACGATCGCCTCGATCTGCTCCTCCTGGTAACCCAGGCGGCGCAGGGCCTGCGGAACGGTGCCGTTGACGATCTGCATCGAGCCGCCGCCGACCAGCTTCTTGAACTTGACCAGCGCGAGGTCGGGCTCAAGGCCGGTGGTGTCGCAGGACATCGCGAGACCGATGGTGCCGGTCGGGGCGATGACCGAGGCCTGCGCGTTGCGGAATCCGTTCTTCTCACCCAGGTGCAGCACGTCCTGCCAGGCCTCCGTGGCGGCGGCCCAGATCGGCGTGTCGAGGTCGTCCACACGGACGGCCACGGCGTTGGCGTCGGAGTGCTGCTTCATGACGCGCTGGTGCGGCTGCGCGTTGCGGGCGTAGCCGTCGTACGGGCCGACGACCGCGGCGAGCTCGGCGGAACGCCGGTACGAGGTGCCGGTCATCAGCGAGGTGATGGCACCGGCGAGGGCGCGACCGCCGTCGGAGTCGTACGCGTGGCCGGTCGCCATCAGGAGGGCGCCCAGGTTGGCGTAGCCGATGCCCAGCTGACGGAAGGCGCGGGTGTTCTCGCCGATCTTCTGGGTCGGGAAGTCCGCGAAGCAGATCGAGATGTCCATCGCGGTGATGACCAGCTCGACGACCTTGGCGAAGCGCTCGACCTCGAAGGACTGGTGGCCCTTGCCGTCGTCCTTGAGGAACTTCATCAGGTTCAGCGAGGCGAGGTTGCAGGACGTGTTGTCCAGGTGCATGTACTCGCTGCACGGGTTCGACCCGTTGATACGACCGGACTCCGGGCACGTGTGCCAGTGGTTGATCGTGTCGTCGTACTGGATGCCCGGGTCTGCGCAGGCCCAGGCGGCCTCGGCCATCTTGCGGAAGAGCGTCTTGGCGTCGACCTCCTCGATGACCTCGCCGGTCATACGGGAGGTGAGACCGAACTTGCCGCCCTCCTCGACCGCCTTCATGAACGTGTCGTTCACACGGACCGAGTTGTTGGCGTTCTGGTACTGGACGGACGTGATGTCGTCGCCGCCCAGGTCCATGTCGAAGCCCGCGTCACGGAGGGCGCGGATCTTCTCCTCCTCCTTGACCTTGGTCTCGATGAAGTCCTCGATGTCGGGGTGGTCGACGTCGAGGATGACCATCTTGGCCGCGCGGCGCGTGGCGCCGCCCGACTTGATCGTTCCTGCGGAGGCGTCGGCGCCGCGCATGAAGGAGACGGGACCCGAGGCGTTGCCGCCCGAGGAGAGGAGCTCCTTGGAGGAGCGGATACGGGAGAGGTTCAGGCCGGCACCGGAGCCGCCCTTGAAGATCATGCCCTCTTCCTTGTACCAGTCGAGGATCGACTCCATGGAGTCGTCGACGGACAGGATGAAGCAGGCCGAGACCTGCTGGGGCTGAGGCGTCCCGACGTTGAACCAGACCGGGCTGTTGAAGCTGAAGATCTGGTGCAGGAGGGCGTACGCCAGCTCGTGCTCGAAGATCTCGGCGTCGGCGGGCGAGGCGAAGTACTTGTAGTCCTCGCCGGCCTTCCGGTACGTCTTCACGATGCGGTCGATGAGCTGCCTGAGGCCCACCTCGCGCTGCGGGGTGCCCACGGCACCACGGAAGTACTTGCTGGTGACGATGTTGACCGCGTTCACCGACCAGAAGCCGGGGAACTCGACGCCACGCTGCTCGAAATTGATCGAGCCGTCGCGCCAGTTGGTCATGACGACGTCACGGCGCTCCCACTCCACCTCGTCGTACGGGTGCACGCCGGGGGTGGTGTGGATGCGCTCGATGCGCAGTCCCTTGCTGGCCTTGGTGCCCTTGGCGCGGGAACCTCGTGCCGGACCGCTCGCCGTCTCTGTCATGCCGCCTCCCTGTATCGGGCTAAAACGCCCTGAAGTGCCACGTTCTTCCCATGGCACGGTGTGTGTCTGGTGCTGCGCGCGCCGCTACGCGGCCGCCCGCAACAGGTCTTTGGTCGCCACCGATGGGGGCCGATCCGAGTCGGCCCTTCCGTCAGTCGGCGGCGTTGGCGGGCACGGGGACCTGGACGGTCCCTCCGGACCCACGGTCGCTTTCCGGACGCTCCGCGTCCGCGGCTGCCACGTCCGCATCCGCCTCGCCCGCGTCTTCCTCGTCCGCGGCGGGGCGCTGCCTCGTCTCTTCCCTGAGTTCCACGATGGCGGCCTCGAAGTCCTCGAGCGAGTCGAACGCCCGGTACACGGACGCGAACCGCAGATAGGCGACGAGGTCGAGTTCCTGCAACGGGCCGAGTATGGCCAGACCCACGTCATGGGTGGTCAGCTCGGCGCTCCCGGTGGCCCGCACCGCCTCCTCGACCCGCTGGCCGAGCTGGGCGAGCGCGTCCTCGGTGACCGGCCGCCCCTGGCACGCCTTGCGCACGCCGTTGATGACCTTGGTACGACTGAAGGGTTCGGTGACGCCGGACCGCTTGATCACCATCAGCGAGCACGTCTCCACCGTCGTGAAACGACGGGAGCAGTCGGGGCACTGGCGGCGCCTGCGGATCGACGTGCCGTCATCGGTCGTACGGCTGTCGACGACACGGCTGTCGGGGTGCCTGCAGAAGGGGCAGTGCATGGCTCCAACCCTCCTTCACGGCACGACTCATAGACCTCGCGAGACCTCTCGGGCCCCTCGAAGCAGCCCCAAGCATAGGCGATGACCGGAGGCTCGAAGACCCGGGGGACCACAACTTCTGGGCTGCTACAGCAATCCAACCACTAGATGTGGGGATCGACCCCTAAATTCACCCAGGACACGCGTGTCGCACACGTAATGGCATGTGCCGCGCGGTCATACCGATCCCGGGCACGCAGAGATACCGTGGTCAGCGCGCGGAAGGGGGCCGGTACCCGACTTACGGGGTGCCGGATGGCAGACTGGACCGCGGCCCACATCTGTCGGCACGGCCATCGCCCCGGCGGTGAAGAGTACAGCAATGAGCCCTTATGTCCGCCGGATGCAGCGTTGGCTATACACCCAGACATGTGATCACGGTAGGCAATCCGCAATTTTTCACTCGAACGTGTGTTTGGCGCAACCTTTCGAAAGCAACTACCGTTGTCCAGCAGGGAGACCATCGAGAGGGGCCGACGTGACCACCACCGCAGACAGTGCCACCATCACTGCCCAGGACCGCTCCCAGGGCCGACTCGAGCCGGTGCATGCGATGAACGAAGCCACGAATCATGAGGGGCCCAAGCGCTCCCTGCCAGGGCGACCTCCAGGCATCCGCGCCGACAGCTCGGGACTCACCGACAGGCAGCGCCGGGTGATCGAGGTCATCCGGGACTCCGTGCAGCGGCGCGGCTACCCGCCGTCGATGCGGGAGATCGGACAGGCGGTCGGCCTCTCCAGCACCTCGTCGGTCGCCCACCAGCTGATGGCACTGGAGCGCAAGGGCTTCCTGCGCCGCGATCCGCACCGGCCGCGGGCGTACGAGGTCCGGGGCTCCGACCAGTCCTCGGCGCAGCCCACGGACACGGCGGGCAAGCCGGCCGCGTCGTACGTCCCGCTCGTCGGCCGTATCGCCGCCGGTGGCCCGATCCTGGCCGAGGAGTCGGTGGAGGACGTCTTCCCCCTCCCCCGGCAGCTGGTCGGTGACGGCGAGCTGTTCGTCCTGAAGGTCGTCGGTGACTCGATGATCGAGGCCGCCATCTGCGACGGGGACTGGGTGACGGTCCGGCGCCAGCCGGTCGCGGAGAACGGCGACATCGTGGCCGCGATGCTGGACGGCGAGGCCACGGTGAAGCGGTTCAAGCGCGAGGACGGCCATGTGTGGCTCCTCCCGCACAACGCCGCGTACCAGCCGATTCCCGGCGACGAGGCGACCATCCTGGGCAAGGTGGTGGCGGTGCTGCGGCGCGTGTGACAGCACACGCCGGGCGGGACAACCCCGCCCCGCCCTTGACCGGGCCCCGGGACCACCTGCGCCGGTTCCGGGGCCCTGTGCGTTGCCCTCCGGGGGTCGGGCGGGGGCAGCGTGCGCGGCGTCCAGAGATGGTCCGCCCCGACGACTACGCGCCCCCGAAGGGGGTTTGCTCGCGGGGGGCAGAAGGATCGTCCGCAGGCTCCGAGGGGAATGCGTTGGCGCCGAGCGATACGCGTAGGCGCCGGGCGACACGTGCGGGCGTCGGGCGATATTCCGGGCGCCGGACGATGTTCGCGGACGCCGAGCGATATGCGTCCGTAGGTGCCGGACAACATGCGTTGCTGCCGGACGACATGCGCAGACGCCGGACGACGGACGCGTTGCCGAGCGATACGCGTAGGCGACCAGCGACATGCGCTGACGCCGGCTGACATGCCCGGGCGCCCTGCGACATGCGTAGGCCCCGGGCGACATGCGCGGCGCCGGACAACGTGCTCGGGCGCCGAGCGATATGCGCGGGCACCGTGCGGCATGCTCGGGCATCCAGCGATATGCGCGGGCGCCATGCGGCATGCTCGGGCGCCCAGCGATATGTACGGGCACCGTGCGGCATGCTCGGGGGTCGCGGCATGCGCGGGTGTCGGGCGTTCCGGTGGTAGGCCCGGGACGGAGATCCCGAGCCTGAGGGCCGCACGGCAGCTGGGGGTGCCCACAGGACGGGTGGTTCGCGGGGCCCGGGTGTGGCCGTGTGGGTGGTGTTGTTTGGCCGGAGGGGCAGCCGAGGCGGAGCGACTCCGCCCGTAGGGGCACCCGGGCAGGCCCGCCTCGGGCCGAGTGCGGCCGAGTGCGCGGGTCCCTCAGCCTGCCGCGGGGAAGACCTACGCCTCCTCCGTCTCCCCCGCCCCCACCGTCTCCTCGGCCTTCCGGGCCGCCGCGTCGATCGCGGTGAGCGACCTGCGTACCTGGTTGCGGTCCGTGGTGTACCAGAAGTCGGGGAGGGACGTCTTGAGGTAACTGCCGTAGCGCGCCGTCGCGAGGCGCTGGTCCAGTACGGCCACCACACCGCGGTCACCGGTGGCCCGTACGAGGCGGCCGGCACCCTGGGCCATCAGCAGCGCCGCGTGGGTCGCTGCGACGGCCATGAAGCCATTGCCGCCGTTCTCCTCGACGGCCTTCTGGCGGGCGCTCATCAGCGGGTCGTCGGGGCGCGGGAAGGGGATCTTGTCCATGACGACGAGCTGGCAGCTGGGCCCGGGGACGTCGACGCCCTGCCAGAGCGAGAGGGTGCCGAAGAGGCAGGTCTTGGGGTCGGCCGCGAAGTTCTTGATCAGCTCGCCGAGCGTCTCCTCGCCCTGCAGCAGGATGGGGTACTCGGGGATGCGCGAGCGCAACTCCTCCGCCGCGAGCTGGGCGGCCCGCATCGAGGAGAACAACCCCAGCGTGCGGCCGCCCGCGGCCTGGATCAGCTCGGTGAGCTCGTCCAGCATGTCCGCACGGTCGCCGTCGCGCGCGGGACGGGAGAGGTGCTTGGCCACGTACAGAATGCCCTGCTTGGGGTAGTCGAAGGGCGAGCCTACGTCGACGCCCTTCCACTGCGGGAGGTCGTCGCCCTCGGTGCCCTCCGGGGCGAGTCCCAGCGATGCCCCCACTCCGTTGAAGTCGCCGCCCAGCTTCAGGGTGGCGGACGTCAGGACGACGGAGCGGTCCGCGAAGAGCTTCTCCCTGAGGAGGCCGGAGACGGACATGGGGGCGACGCGGAGCGAGGCGCCGAAGCGGTCGTGGCGCTCGTACCAGACGACGTCCCACTCGGAGCCGTTGGTGATCCGCTCCGCCACGTCGTGCACGGACTCCACCGAGGCGAGAGCCTGCTTGCGGACGGAGTCCTCGTCCTGGACGGACTTGTCGCGGGTGGAGCCGATCGCCGAGATCACCGTACGAGCGGCGTCGCGCAGTGCCATCAGCGCGTATCCGAGATCCTCCGGGATCTCCTCCAGGCGGCCCGGGAGCGCGAGCTCCATCAGCCGCTCGAAGCCCTCGGCGGCGGTCTGGAGCTGATCGGCCGCCTTCTCGTTGACGAGCTTCGCGGCGCGGCGCACCGCGCGGTTGACCTGGCCGGGTGTGAGCTCGCCGGTGGCGACACCGGTGACCCGGGAGACCAGCTCATGGGCCTCGTCGACGATCAGCACCTCGTGCTGCGGGAGGACCGGCGCGCCCTCGATGGCGTCGATCGCGAGCAGCGCGTGGTTGGTGACGACGACCTCGGCGAGCTTGGCACGCTCGCGGGCCATCTCGGCGAAGCACTCCGCTCCATAGGCGCATTTGGTGGCGCCCAGGCACTCGCGGGACGAAACGGACACCTGAGCCCAGGCGCGGTCCGAGACGCCGGGCGTGAGGTCGTCGCGGTCGCCGGTCTCGGTCTCGTCCGACCAGTCCCGCAGCCGCAGCAGGTCCTGGCCCAGCTTGCTGGTGGGCGCGGCCGCCTCGAACTGGTCGAAGAGGCCGTCCTCCTCGTCCTGCGGCACGCCCTCGTGCAACCGGTGCAGACACAGGTAGTTCGACCGGCCCTTGAGCATCGCGAACTCCGGGCGGCGGCGCAGCAGCGGGTGCAGCGCGTCGACGGTCCGCGGAAGGTCGCGCTCCACGAGCTGCCGCTGGAGCGCCAGGGTGGCGGTCGCCACGACGACCCGCTCCCCGTGGGCGAGCGCGGGCACGAGGTAGCCGAGCGACTTTCCGGTGCCGGTGCCCGCCTGGACCAGCAGGTGGGAGCTGTCGTCGATGGCACCCGCGACGGCTTCGGCCATGGTCACCTGGCCAGGGCGCTCCGTACCGCCGACGGCAGTGACGGCAGCATGCAGGAGTTCGGGGAGTGAGGGCTCTGTCATAGCGTTGCCAGCCTACGGGGCGCCACTGACAATCGGGCGATCAAGGCCCGGCCGACGGACGCGATCAAGACGAGAACGAGTACGGGCCGGATGATCAAGGCCGGTGGAGGGGGTTCGGGACCGTGCCGTGCACCGCGGCGTGCGGGCGCTCGGGGCGGTCGCGGTAGCCGTCGAGGTGCAGTCGGTTGCGGTTGAGGCACAGACGCTCGATACGCGGAGTGAGCAGGTCGAACATCTCGTAGCGCTCCTTGAGCTCGGGAAAGCGCGCCTGGTGGCGGACGATCTCCGCCCGGACGAGCGACCAGAACTCGGCCTCAGGAACGCCCAGTTGTTCCTCGCAGAGCGGTGCGAGGTAGCGGAAGACCCCCACGAAGAGCCCGGAGTGGATGAACTGGGTCAGGAACGCCGGCGGCTCGGTCAGCAGTACGTTCCGTACGTCGTCCGGCATGGTCGCGTGCTCGGGCAGCGGGTCCGCACTCACGTTGACGTCGTCCACGAAGTCCTTCACCGCGAGTCGGACGGGGACGTCGTGGTCGTCGAAGACGACGATCGCGTTCTCTCCATGGGGGCTGAACACGGTGCCGTACCGATAGAGGAAGTGCAGCAGCGGCGGCAGGAGCGCGGCGAAGAGGCGGCGCAGCCAGACGTTGGGGGCGAGGCCCGAGCGGGCGACGAGCTCCGCCGTGAAGGCGCGGCCGTCCGGGTCGGTGTGCAGGAGCGCGGCCAGGGTGCGCGCGCGTTCACCGTGGGTCAGATGGCGGGAGACCGGCTCGCGCCAGATCGCGCCGAGCAACTCCTTGTACTGATAGGGCACTTCGGGAAGGGCGTCGTACACGGGGTGGTTCACCGTCACCGAGGCGACCTCGCCGAGCAGGATCACCCCACAGGTGTCCCGCAGGAACGGGTCGGCGTCTCTCAGTGCGTGCATCCAGGCGGTGACGGCGGGCGCCGCGAGCGTGCGTTCCGTCGGCAGACCGCGCCAGACCAGGGTGTTGAGCACGGACAGCGGCAGTTTCACCGTGTGCCGGTCCGGGTGCGAGACATTGAGGAACGTACGGATCGACTGCTGCGGGAGCCGCAGGTCGCCGTCGGAGGGCAGTGGCACGATCGCTCCCGCGGCTACGGAGGGCGCGAACAGCGGCAGCACGACGTCGTCCCACTGCCAGGGGTGCACGGGCAGATAGAGGTACGACTCCTGAGTGAGCCCACGCGCGCGTAGTACCTCGTCGAAGGACTCCCTCGTGGCGGGGGCGAGTTCGCGCGCGTAGAGCTGTTCGGCGGAGTGGAGGCTCGGGACGCCTCGGTAGGTGGCGAGCGTGGTGTGCACCGCGATCCAGGGAATCGGCGTCGCCCTGCGGGCCTCCGGCGCCCAGTCCGCGGCGTCCGTCGCGGAGAAGCCGAGGCGGCCCTTGTTCAGCACGATCCAGGGGTGGCCGGTCTGGTGGCCCTCCAGTTCGGCGTAGCCGAGGTCGGCCAGTTCGGCCGCCGTATGGGCGTCGCGGTCGAGGCGGGCGTCCGCGGCGAGCGTCGTGCTCAGTTCACGGACCACGTGGCCGAGCGTCGCGCCGTCGATCTCCAGTGTGCCGCGGGCCCGGGTGAGGAAGCCGAGCGGGTCGGTGAAGGGGCACGGCTCCGCCCCCTCCTCGGTGAGGGTGAGCGAGGCGGGGTCGACGCGCCAGCTGTCGTACGAGGCCCGGCGGGCGCGGAAGGAGAGGCTGCCGCCGGCGTCGAGACGGAGGGCGTAGGGGCGGAGGGTGCCGGTGTGCCCGGTGTTCTCTTGCGGAGTGTTCTCGTGCGGGGTGTTCTCGTGCGGGGTGTTCCGGTACGGGGTGTCCTGGTGCGGGGTGTCCTGGTGGGCGGAGGCGGGTCGTGGTGAGGGTCGTGAGGAGGCCGCTCCGGCGGAGGAGTCGGGGCCGGTCACCGGATCGTGCTCACTGCGGAGGGGGGCCACTTTTCCCTCCGCGCCCCGCTGAGCCTCCGAACCCGGCTCCGGCTCCGGTTCCGATTCGGGCTCCGGTTCCGGTTCCGGTCTGACGATCTCCTCGTGGGCGAACTCGCCGATCATCTTCGCGAGCAGTCGGCGGCCGACCTGGTCCCATCGGTCTTTGCGCAGCTCGGGCGGGTCGTACAAGGCGGGCTGCTCTCCGGAGGCCGGGATGGCGGATGGATGCGGCACGGGGACTCCTTGACAGGGAACCGGATCGGAACGAGCGGTGCGGTGAGGGCAGGGCGCTACAACAGATCGCGCAGGCTCCGGTCCCGGACCATGAGGGCTGCCCGTTTGCCGGGCAGATCGACCTCGGCGGAGAACCGGAAGCCCGCGCTCAGGAAGGCGGAGACGCAGGGGGTGTTGCGGAGGTCGGGTTCCGCGACGACGCGGGCGCAGGCCGGGCGCTTGTCCAGTACGAGGTCGGCGACGGCTCGGAGCAGGGCGGATCCGAGGCCTCGTCCCCGGTTGGCGACACCGCCGACGAGGAGGTGAAGGCCGGTGTCGTGCGGGCGGGCGGGATAGTGGCGGGCCAGGAGGTCGAGGTCCGCGCGGTAGATCTCCCAGTAGCTCATCGGAATGCCGTCCAGCACGCCGAGGCAGGGCACACTGCGGCCGTCGCCGTCGAGCTGGCGGCACAGATGTTCTTCGGCGACCGACTCGGGTCCTGCCAGCTCCCAGAACTCCGCGACGGCGGGGTCGTTCATCCAGCGGGAGACGAGCGGGAGATCACGCTCCACACGGACGGGGACCAGGTGGAAGGCGCCCACGGGAGTGGCGATCGGGCCCCAGCCACCGATGCGGTCGAGCAGGTCGTCTCCGCCGTGCGACTCGACCTCGGAGCCGAGGAGCGCGAGGAGCTCGTCGGGCAGGCGCAGGTCGAGGGTGTCCTCGTTGTCCGTGCCCGGCCCGGGGCCCGGGTCGGCGCCGAGGTCGGTGACGGGGGCGGTACCGGCGTCGGTGCTCGCATCGGTGGGAGGCACGGCGACGCTCCTCTCAGGAGACGGGGTGGGGCATGTTCCTCAGGAATGGAGGGGGTTGGCGAGGGCGACTTCCTCAGGAATGAAGGGGGTCGGCGAGGGCGACTTCGTCAGCAATGGAGGGGGTTGGCGAGGGTGACGTAGACGGACTGGGTGTCGACCGGGCCGACGAGTTCGTCGAGGCCGTGCAGCCGGGTCAGCAGGTTGGCCTTGCAGCGCAGGACGGGCGAGTCGAGGAGGTGGGCGGGCAGGGGCGTACGCAGTCGGGCCGGGCCGCAGGCCACGTCGGTGAGGAAGCGGCGGAAGGCGGCGAGCAGCAGTTGTTCGTCGGCGAGGTGCTGGGAGCCGAACGCGCCGATGATGCCGAGCACGTTGTTGATCGCCAGGTAGTAGGCGAAGCGTTCGTCGGTGACCTCGTCGCAGACGAAGGTGTCGCTGTGTTCGCCGATGCCGGGCAGCCGGGCGTCCAGTTCGGCGCGCCGGGACGCGCGGAAGTAGAAGCCCTGGTTGTCGCGGTAGCGGCCGCCCGTGGGCCAGCCCTCGGGGTCCAGCAGGAGCAGGGTGTTCTGCTGGTGTGCTTCCAGCGCGATCCCCGCCTCGCTGTCGAGCCAGAGCACAGGGCGTACGACGTGCTCCAGGTAGCGCAGGAACCACTCGGCGGCGACGGCGCCACGGGGCCTGCTGGTGCGTCCGGCGAGGCGGGTGACGATCTCGGCGAGCCGGGACCGCATCACGGGCCGGTCCTCGGATCCGCCGCGTGCGTCGGGTCGGGCGTGGGGCCGGGGAGAGACCAGCCCCGCGACACAGCCGGCGTCGTCGGTCGGCCCGAACGGGTTGTGGCGGATCATCACGTCGAGCCCGGTCAGGGGGGTGCCGTCCGGGGCGTTGACGGCGAGCCAGGCCGGGTCGCGGACGATGTCGAAACCCGGGTGGGCGGACTGCCACTGCTTGGACAGGCCGCTGCGCAGCAGACGGTGGACCTCCACGCCGCGGTGGAGCTCCTTGCGGAGGTTCTCACGGCGGGAGTTGGTGATGCGCAGACCCAGCGACAGCTTGAGCATCGCGGGGGCGCCGCAGCGGTAGAGGGTGCGGACGGAGGAGGTCGGGTGCCAGGCGGGGCCGTGCGGGCCGAGGTCCCGGAGCAGTCCGGCGTCGAGCAGGGCCGCGGTCTCGGGTCGGTGCCGGACGTCGGCCAGCTGCCAGGGGTGCAGCGGCAGGGCGGCGTACCCGTCGGGCAGGGGCAGTCCGGCTCCGGCCAGCCGCGCGGTGAGCTGCTGCGCGGGGACGGGCCGGCCGCGCTCCGTCCATGCCGAGTCGGCGGCCAGGACCGAGGGGGCGACCGCCATCCAGTGCAGCGGGAAGGAGCCGCGCAGCTCCGGTGAGTACAGCCGCGCTTCGGCCTCGGAGAGCCCTTCCCGGCTCTTCGGGGTGGGGTGCCACGGGTGCCCCAGCACCAGTGCTTGTTCGGCGGCGAGGAAGAAGTCGGGGGTGTCGGCGGGCCGTTGCCTGCGGTCGTTGATGAACACGGCGGTCCGCCGCACCGAGTCGGCGACACGGCCGACCAGGTCGGCGCCGTCCCCGGCGGGGCCGGATTCGCAAACGGGCGTCGACGTCCCCTCGGCCGTGCTCGTCGTCCCGTCGACCGTCGCCGCCTGACGCGCGAGCAGCGCCGCCACGGTGACGGCGTCGGCCGGAGGTGCCCCCTCGGGAGCGTCGGTGAGATGCGGGAGGCCGAAGCGGTGCCAGCCGGTCGGGGACCAGTGGTGGACCGGTGTCAGGAGGGACGTGCCGCTGGCCGGGAGGGGGATACGGAGGGTGCCGTCGGTGGGGGCGGGCAGGTTGTTTTCCCGTACCCAGCAGCGCAACAGGTTCTCGACCGCCGCCGCCTGGGCCGCGGTGTGGGCGGAGGGGTGCTCCAGCAGATCGGCGGTGGCGCCGCGCAGCCGCTCGGTCTCCCGGGCCCCTCCCTTCTGCCGGGGGACCGAGTCGGCCCCCGAAACCGGCGGGGTCTGCGTGCCACAGGCCGCTCGCTCGTGGGTGTCGGGACGGCCGTCGGGGGCGGGGGTGGCGTTCAAGAGAGTTCCTCGGGGTCGTTCAGGCTCGTGCGGCGACGAACCGGGGCGGTACTGGCGTGCGTGGGGCGTGGGGGGTTCCTGGTCGGTCCGGGCGGGCGGGCGGTGGTTCGGTTCGAGGGGGTGGTTCGAGCGGGGTGGTCCGAGTGAGGTCCGCGTCCCGTCCGGGGGCGGGGGCCCGTCGAGGGGGCGCCGTGCGGGCGGCCCGTGGCGGTTGCAGGTCCTATCCGGCGTGGTCACCGGACACGGAACCCCGGCCGTGCCCGGCCAGTCCCGCTCGCGCCACCGTCGCCACCGCGTCCGCCAGTCGGTCGAGCACCGCGGTCGCCTGTTCGTCGCTGATCGTCAAGGGCGGGAGGAGTCGCACCACGCTGGCGCGGCGGCCGCCCAGCTCCACGATCAGACCGCGGCGCAGGCACTCGCGCTGCACGGCGGCGGCGAGTTCGGGGGCGGCGGGCCGGGGGCCGTCGGTGGTGGTGTCCGGGGGTGTCTCGGGATCCACCAGCTCGACGCCGATCATCAGCCCGCGGCCCCGTACGTCACCGATGCAGGGGAACTCCTCGGCGAGTCGGCGGAGTTGAGTGAGCATGCGGGAGCCCAGGGTCGCCGCGCGCTCGGCCAGTCCGTTCTCGCGGACGTACGCGAGGGTCGCCGTGCCCGCGGCCATGGCCAGCTGGTTGCCGCGGAACGTGCCGGCGTGGGCGCCCGGTTGCCAGACGTCGAGGTCGTCACGGTAGACGACGACGGCCAGCGGCAAACTGCCGCCGATGGCCTTGGACAGGACCATCACGTCCGGGGTGATCCCGCTGTGTTCCACGGCCCAGAAGGCGCCGGTGCGCCCGACGCCGGTCTGGACCTCGTCCGCGATCAGGGGAATGGAGCGCGCCGCGGTGATCTCGCGCATCCGGCGCATCCAGTCGTCGGGCGCGGGAATCACCCCGCCCTCGCCCTGGACGGGTTCGAGGATCATCCCGGCGGGGTGTGGCACGCCGGACTTGGTGTCGTCGAGCAGGGACTCGGTCCAGCGCGCGGCGAGTTCGGCACCGCGCTCACCGCCGATACCGAACGGGCAGCGGTAGTCCTGGGGGTAGGGCAGGCGCGCGACCCGTACCTCGGTCGCGCCCCCGGATGCTTCGAGCGCCCCCGCGGTCATCCCGTGATAGGCACCGGTGAACGCGAGCATCCCGGTGCGTCCTGTTGCTGCGCGCACCAGTTTGAACGCGGCCTCGACGGCGTCCGTCCCGGCGGGTCCGCAGAACTGCACCCGCGCGCGGGCGGCGAACTCCGGGGGCAGCGTGCGGAACAGCTCGGTGGTGAAGGCGTCCTTGACGGGTGTGGCCAGGTCGAGGACGTGCAGTGGCGCCCCGGAGTCGAGGACTTTTCTGATCGCTTCCAGGACCACCGGGTGGTTGTGTCCCAGGGCCAGGGTGCCCGCGCCGGAGAGGCAGTCGAGGTAACGGCGCCCGTCCGCTCCCTCGATGGTCAGCCCCCGCGCCCGCACGGGGACGATCGGCAGGGCGCGCGCGTAGGTGCGGGCCGCCGACTCGCGCGCCGACTGACGCCGCAGAATCCCCTCGTGCGCCGCGCGCGCCCCCTCGGACACTCCGGGCACCGTCTCTCGCGCCCTCCCGGCCGCCCCAGGCACCCTCTCCCGCGCCCGCTCGGACGCCACGGGCACACCGTCCGGCCCCTCTCGCCCCGTCCCGGACACGCCCTCCCGCGTCTCCTCGGGCTCGCGCCCCACCGGTACCACCGCAGACTCGGTCACGGCCACGACTTCAGGTCCTCCCGCTGTCCAGAGGCGAGTTGGCAGGGGACTCTGAGCGCAGGCGGCAGGTCCCCCGTACGTACCAACGACGCGACTCGCTCGGGGAAGCGGGTGAGTCGAAGATCCTTGGGAGTGTCCGGCCCGTTGTCGTCACTCACGAGGGGCGGGAGGGGCACGCGGTCGCCCAGCGACGCGGAGACCGATGCGGAACGGGCCCGACCGGAGTGTCCATGCGCCCACCATGGGCGACCTCACTATGTCCCACCTATAACTCCCCTCACCCGGACAGCTACAGGAGCGCGATAGGCCTGGCGGTGAGTCTCCGCACGGCACCACCACGAGCACGAGCAGGGGTGGCTGCGCATCTGCCACGTACGTCAGCGGTGCGGTCAGCGTGCGACCGAGAGCCGCACCACCGTTCTGGGAGCGTGCGTCGGTTGGCACTTTCCGAGGTTCACAGCGACGTCCGCCTGCCGGTCACCGCCGCGCAGCTCGGCGCGTGGGTAGCGGGGCGGATGGAGCCCGAGAGCCCGCTGTACCAGTGCGCCGTGTACTACGACTCCGGGCCGTTCGACGCCGAGGTGCTGCGCCACGCCGTCACGCTCGCCGTGGCCGAGGGCGACACACTGCGCGCCGGTTTCGGCGGCGACGGCGAGGGTGCGTGCGTCGAGGAGGGCGGGGACCAGCCCCACAGGCGTGCGCTGAGCTGCTCGTAGGTCACCGACCGGCCGCGGGCCAGGAGCAGGGTGCCGAGCGCGGTGTGGATCTTGGTGCCGGAGAGTCTGACGGGAGTGCCGTGGGAGACCCGGCGGCGCTGTTCACTCCGGACGCCGGGCTCCCGTCCCTGGACCTCGCCGGGCTGCGGCTCATGACGGGCGGGCGGGATTCGGTCGCCCCCTCGCTCGCCGCCGCTCTCGACGACGACCTGCCGGAGCCGGTACGCCCGCCGGTCGAGAGTCACGCACGCGGCCTGGCGGCGGTCGCCGACGCGTGCGCGCGCCTCGGTCCGCAGGATCTGTCGATCGCCGCCCCCGTCGAGGTGCGCGACCTGGCATCCCGATACGCCACCGCCCTGGCCGCCGCCGCGTGCGTCGGTGTGGCCCGACATGCCCCGGAGGGCGGCTTCCTCGCCCGGCCCGAGTGGCTGGTGTCCGCGCTCACCCGGCTCGGGGGCATGGGCGCCGGACGGTCCGACGAGGTGCCCGCCGAGACGGAGGGCCCGCTCGTGGAGGAGCTGCTGGACCGCGCGGACCGCTCGGTGAGCTTCGGGCTGTCCGCACGTCCGTACCGCTGACCGCACCCGAACCGCCAAAGAACCCACGACACCTGAGGAGCAATCAGATGGACATCCGCGTTCTCGCCCCGGCCGACCTCGAGGAGATGGAGAACCGGCTCCTGGAACGCCTCGGCCAGTACCCGCCCGACCAGCAGGAGCCGGTCGACCCGCACCGGGAACTCGGCGAGTTAAGGTCTGGACTCCATAGTGGTGGTGGCCTTCGCCGCCGATGTCGAGGACCGGCTCGCGATCAGCGTCGACCCCACGGCCGTGTGGGACCACCCGACGATCCTGGCGAGCCGCTCTACAGGCTTCCTACGGCGGCCGCCGCCCGGCCCCGTGCAGGCCGCGCACGAAAGCAGATCTCGGCCATGGGTGATCGCATCCCTGGATGCCGGCCGGATCAGGCAGCCCGTAGCGAAACCGTTGCCGTTCCGGAGGATGTCCCCCACAGCGAGCGCATAGTGTGTGGTGCCGTTCAGAGACACCGAACGATGCACCTGTGTCCCGCACCCAGGGACTCCGGATCGGCGGATCCTGACAGGTTCTCTTACGTCCAGGGGGAGTTACACCATGCGATCCACACGCCCGCCCTTCGCCGCTCGTCGAGGGAGGAGCCCGCGCCGCAGAACCTCCCCCGTACTGGCCGCCGTCGGCCTGACGGCGGTGCTGGCGCTGACCGCCACCGGCTGCAACTCGGGCGACAGCAACGCGAGCGGCCAGGCCGGCGCGTCGGCGTCCCAGAGCGGCGACGACAAGATCAAGATCCCGGACGACATCAAGAACAAGCTCAAAGAGCACGGCATCGACATCGACAAGTGGAAGAACGGCGCCTGGAAGAACTGGAACAAGGACGACTGGCTGCGCGAGGCCAACGACTTCGTCAACCCCATCATCAAGGGGCTGTGGAACCCGGACCGGATGCGCGGCGCCGACGACCCGGACAAGAACAAGGGCGTCGACGAGAACGACCTCTCCGGTGACCAGGGCGTCACCGACGCCACTCCGGCGCCCGTGGCGGCGAAGGCCGTGAGCGCCGCCTATCACGACAGCGTGCCTGAGGCGGGCAAGGTGTTCTTCGACTCTCCCGAGGGCACGATGGTCTGCTCGGCGACCGTGGTCGAGGACCCCGCGCACCCGGGCAAGTCGAACCTCGTGTGGACCGCGGGCCACTGTGTGCACGCCGGCAAGAAGGGCGGCTGGTACCGCAACATCGCCTTCGTACCCTCGTACAACAACGCCGGCAGGACGTCCGCGCAGTTGCAGAACGCCGCCAGGACGGAGGTCGCTCCTTACGGCGTCTGGTGGAGCGACTGGGCGCAGACCTCGGACCAGTGGATCGCCCAGGGCGGCTCCACCGGCGGCCAGGGCGCGTCGTACGACTACGCGGTCCTGCATGTGACGCCGGAGAAGGGCAGCAACGGCAAGTCCCTTGAAGAGACGGTCGGTTCGGCGCTCCCGGTGAACTTCAACGCCCCGGCCGTGCCCAAGGTCACGAGCATCACGGCGACCGGTTACCCGGCGGCGGCGCCGTTCGACGGGCAGAAGCTCTACCAGTGCACCGACAGGCCCGGCCGGCTGTCGATCGCCAAGGCGGACCCGACGATGTACCGCATCGGGTGCACCATGACCGGTGGTTCGTCCGGCGGCGGCTGGGTGGCGACCGGGTCGGACGGCAAGCCCGCCCTGGTGTCCAACACCTCGATCGGCCCGGTCAGCGCGGGCTGGCTGGCGGGTCCGCACCTGGGTGCGGTCGCCAAGGGTGTGTACGACTCGGTGAGCAAGAAGTTCGCGAGCCAGTGAGACGACGACGCGCGGGCCGGTGACCCGGCGGACCTGACAGGGCTCGCACACGGGCCGCACGGGCGCCGGTGGGGTGGCGCACAGGAACCTTCACCACTCCACCGGCGTTCGTCCTCAATTGCCCGGGCATAGTGAGGTGTCAGCACTTCAACGGGGGTTACACCAGTGGAAGAACGCCGGCTGGAAGAACTGGGACAAGGACAAGTGGCTCAGTGAGGCCAGGGACTTCGTCAACCCGGTGATCGCGGGGCTGTGGAAGCCCGCGCGCATGAAGTCCGCCAAGGACCCCGACAAGACGATCTCGGCGAAGGACGCGGCGGCCGACCAGGGCGTCAGCGACCCGGATCCGGCGCCGGTCGAGGCCACGGCGGAGAAGACCCCGTACCACGACCACGCCGCCCCGGTCGGGAAGGTCTTCTTCGACTCCCCCGAGGGCTCGATGGTCTGCTCCGGGACCGTCGTCAAGGACGTCAACCACCCGGGCAAGTCCAACCTGGTGTGGACGGCGGGCCACTGTGTGCACGCCGGCGGCAAGGGCGGCTGGTACCGCAACATCGCCTTCGTGCCCGCGTACAACGACCAGGGCAGGTCCGAGTCCGAGCTGAGGAGCGCCTCCGCCGCGCAGATCGCCCCGTACGGCCAGTGGTGGGCCGACTGGGCCTCCACCTCGAACCAGTGGATCGCGGGCGGCGACGAGACGGGCGGCGCGGGCGCCCCGTACGACTACGCGCTCCTGCACGTGAAGCCGGAGCAGGGCTCGAAGTCCCTGGAGGAGACGGTCGGCAACGCGCTGGACGTGGACTTCTCGGCACCCTCCGCCCGGGACGTCAGCACGATGGGCGCCTGGGGCTACCCGGCCGCGCCGCCGTACAGCGGTCTGAAGATGTTCAAGTGCGTCGACCGGCCGGGCCGGCTGTCGCTGAGCCCGGGCCTGCCGACGATGTACCGCATCGGCTGCACCATGACCGGCGGTTCCTCCGGCGGCGGCTGGTTCCGGGTCGTCGACGGCAAGGCCGAGCTGGTCTCGAACACCTCGATCGGCCCGGCCGACAACACCTGGCTCGCCGGGCCGCAGCTCGGCAAGGGCGCGCAGGCGCTCTACGAGAACATGAGCAAGCGGTACGACGGACAGTAGGCGCCGCGCTCACCCGGCCATGGCGAAGGCCCGGCCGCGCTCACCCGGCCACGGCGAAGGCCCGGCCGCGCTCACCCGGCCACGGCGAAGGCCCGCCCCCTGCGAGAGGGGGCGGGCCTTCGTACGTCGCTGCGGGCGGCAACGAGAGAGTCAGAGCGCGACCGGCGCCGGAACGTACGGCGTGAGGTCAGCCGCCAGTTCCTCGTGCACCCGCACCTTGAGCAGGGTGCCCTCCGGGGTGTGCTCCTCGGAGATCACCTCGCCCTCGGAGTGGGCGCGGGCGACCAGCCTGCCGTGCGTGTACGGCACGAGCGCCTCGATCTCGACCGAGGGGCGGGGCAGCTCGTTGTCGATGAGCGCGAGCAGCTGGTCGATGTTCATCCCGGTGCGGGCCGAGACCGCGATGGAACGCTTCTCGATCCGCATCAGCCGCTGGAGGACCAGCGGGTCGGCCGCGTCCGCCTTGTTGATCACCACGATCTCGGGCACTTCGGTCGCACCGACGTCGCGGATGACCTCGCGCACGGCGGCCAGCTGCTCCTCCGGCGCCGGGTGCGAGCCGTCCACCACGTGCAGGATCAGGTCGGAGTCGCCGACCTCCTCCATCGTGGAGCGGAACGCCTCGACGAGGTGGTGCGGCAGGTGGCGTACGAACCCGACCGTGTCGGCCAGGGTGTACAGCCGCCCGCTCGGGGTCTCGGCCCGGCGCACGGTCGGGTCGAGGGTCGCGAACAGCGCGTTCTCGACGAGCACGCCCGCGCCGGTGAGGCGGTTGAGCAGGGAGGACTTGCCCGCGTTGGTGTACCCGGCGATGGCGACCGAGGGCACCTTGTTCCTGCGGCGCTCCTGGCGCTTGATCTCGCGACCGGTCTTCATGTCCGCGATCTCCCGGCGCATCTTCGCCATCTTCTCGCGAATCCGACGCCGGTCCGTCTCGATCTTGGTCTCACCGGGACCACGGGTGGCGAGGCCGCCGCCCTTGCCGCCGCCCATCTGACGGGACAGCGACTGACCCCAGCCGCGCAGCCTCGGCAGCATGTACTGCATCTGCGCGAGCGCGACCTGCGCCTTGCCCTCTCGGGACTTGGCGTGCTGGGCGAAGATGTCCAGGATCAGGGCCGTACGATCGATGACCTTGACCTTGACGACGTCCTCGAGGTGGATCAGCTGGCCGGGGCTCAGCTCACCGTCGCAGATCACGGTGTCGGCGCCGGACTCCAGGACGATGTCCCGCAGCTCGTTGGCCTTGCCGGATCCGATGTACGTGGCCGCGTCGGGCTTGTCACGGCGCTGGACGAGGCCGTCGAGCACGAGTGCGCCCGCGGTCTCCGCGAGGGCTGCCAGCTCGGCGAGGGAGTTGTCCGCGTCCTGAATGGTTCCCGTGGTCCACACACCGACGAGGACGACGCGCTCCAGACGGAGCTGTCGGTACTCGACCTCGGTGACGTCCTCGAGCTCGGTGGAGAGGCCCGCCACACGGCGCAGGGCCGCGCGCTCCGAGCGGTCGAACTGCTCGCCGTCCCGCTCTCCGTCGATCTCGTGGCTCCAGGCGACGTCCTCTTCCATCAGGGCATCGGCCCGAAGACCTTCGGGGTAGTTCTGCGCGAGGCTCTGCGCGTCCTGGGAAGGGGAAGAAGAGGAGGTCATTGGATCCTTACGTCGATGGGGACACCGATACGTCACTGGAGGTATCGATGGCGTCACTGGTGAAACCTGTTCGGCGACGGACACCGCCCGTCACAAGCAAGAACGTCCGGGACCACCGGGAGATTCCCGGATTGCGCCGGGCCAACCCTCCGCGGGGCCACGCCGCCGACCTGATGATGGTCGCACGGCACGTCCCGTCTCGTCACCCGAGTTCTCAGGCGCCTTTGCGCGCCTTCGGGGCGTCGCTCTTCCAGTCCGGGTGCCCGGGCATCGGCGGCGTCTTCGTGTCGTAGAGCCAGGTCCGGAAGAACCCGCTCAGGTCACGGTTCGCGAGATCGGACGCGAGCCGCTCGAAGTCCGCGGTCGTGGCCGTGCCATCCCGGTGAAGGGCGACCCAGGCGCGCTCCAGGCGCTCGAAGGCGGGGTGTCCGATCTCCTGGCGCAGTGCGTACAGGGCGAGCGCGGCCCCGTCGTAGACGCTCGGCCGGAAGATGCTGATCTTCTGCCCAGGGGAGGGCGCCTTGGGCGCCGCGGGCGGCCCTCCGGCGGCCCGCCAGGAGTCGGAGGCGCGGTAGGCCGCCTTCATGCGGGTCTCCATGGGCTTGTCCGCCTTCTCCTCCGCGTACAGGGCCTCGTACCAGGTCGCGTGTCCCTCGTTGAGCCACACGTCGGACCAGGCGCGGGGGCTGACGCTGTCGCCGAACCACTGGTGCGACAGCTCGTGCACCATGATCGACTCGACGTACCACTTCGGCAGCGCGGGCTCCGTGAAGAGCCCTCTCTCGAAGAGGGAGAGTGTCTGCGTCTCCAGCTCGAAACCGGTCTGCGCCTCGGCCATCAGCAGCCCGTAGGTCTCGAAGGGGTACGGGCCGACCTTGCTCTCCATCCAGGCGATCTGGTCGGGCGTCTTCTTGAGCCACGGTTCGAGCAGCTTGCTGTCCTTGGTGGGCACGACGTCGCGGACCGGCAGGCCGTGCGGACCCTCGCGGTGCAGCACGCTGGAGCGGCCGATGGACACCTGGGTGAGTTCGGTGGCCATGGGGTGCGCGGTGCGGTACGTCCACGTGGTGGACTTGCCGGCGCGGTCGACCCCGCTGGGCAGTCCGTTGGCCACGGCCGTGTACCCGTCGGGCACGGTGACGTGGATGGTGAACATCGCCTTGTCCGAGGGGTGGTCGTTGCACGGGAAGACCATGTGCCCGGCGTCGGCCTGGTTGGCCATGGCGAGGCCGTCCTTCGTCCGCACCCAGCCGCCGTCCCCGCTCCCGGTGTTGACCGGGTCGCTCGAGTGCCGCACGGTGATCCGCATCCAGCCGCCCGCGGGCACCGGATCCCTGGGCGTCACCACCAGGTCCTCCCCGGCGTTCGTGAACGTCGCCGGCGCGCCGTTGACCTCGACCGACTCCACCTTGCCGTGGGTGTAGTCCAGATTGACGCGCTCGAGCCGCTCGGACGTCACGGCGTCGATCGTGGTGATGGCCGCCAGCGGCCTGTCGTTGACGCCGGGGTAGGTGAAGGAGAGGTCGTACGACTTGACGTCGTACCCGGGATTGCCCAGGTACGGGAAGAGGCGGTCACCGATGCCGAGGGGCGTGGCCGGGGACGGGGCGCTCGCGGCGACGAGACAGACCGAGACGGCTGAGGCGAGGAGCGCCCCCTGGATACGACGGTTCCTGGTGCGGGGGGTGAGCAGCATGAACCACGGCTACCAGCGCGCACCCGCCCCACGGCGACGACTCGCGCCGGACCCACCCGATCGGGTGCTACGGCGTGGCAGCCGCCGCGTGCTGCGCCCGGCTCACGTCGTACACGCCCGGCACGTTCCGCATCGCGCGCATCAGCCCGGGAAGGTGGGCCGCGTCCGGGAGTTGGAGCGTGTACGTGTGGCGTACGCGCTGCTGGCTGGGGGGTTCGACGGTCGCCGAGACGATCGCGACGCCCTCCAGGGCGATGGCTTCGGTGAGGTCGGCCAGCAGATGCGGGCGTCCGAAGGACTCGGCGACCAGCGTGACCCGGCACTCGGTGGTGTCGCCCCAGCGCACTTCCACCTCCGCGCGCCCCGAGCTCTTCATGCGCGCCACTCCGGCGCACTCCACGCGGTGGACGGTCACCACTCCCCCGCGTACGGCGAAGCCGGTCACCTCGTCGGGCGGTACGGGCGTACAACAGCCCGCGAGGCGTACGGAGGCGCCGGGCTGGTCGACGACGGCGTTCGCGGCAGCGGGGCGGGCGGCAGGGGCGTCGGTGGGGCGGGGGGCGGATGCGTCCGTGGGGCGGGCCGTGGGTGCCTCGGCGGACGGCCTGAGGGCCGCGGCCGGGGTCTCGTGGGTCTCCGGGGCTTCCCTGGCCGCCAGGTCCTCCGTGTCGACGGGCGAGGGGTGTGCGGCCAGCCAGCGTTGGATGGCGATCCGCGCGGCGGGCGTGTGCGCGTGCTCCAGCCACTCTCTGGAGGGCTCCGAGGCGGGGTCCTGGCCCATGAGGAGCTGCACGGTGTCGCCGTCCTTCAGGACCGTACTGAGCGTCGCCAGGCGGCCGTTGACGCGGGCGCCGATGCAGGCGTGCGCGTCCTCGCCGTACTGCGCGTACGCGGCGTCCACGCAACTGGCGCCCTCCGGAAGGCCCAACGAGCCGCCGTCTGCGCGGAAGACGGTGATCTCGCGGTCCTGGGCGAGGTCTTCGCGCAGCGTGGACCAGAACGTGTCCGGGTCCGGGGCGCCCTCCTGCCAGTCGAGGAGCCGGGAGAGCCAGCCGGGGCGGGTGGGGTCCACCCGCTCGCCGTCCACCGGGCGTCCGCCGCCCGGCCGGCCCTCGGACTGCTCGTCCGACTGCTCCTCCGAAGGAGGGGCGTAGGGGTTGCCGAGTGCGATGACCCCGGCCTCGGCGACCTTGTGCATCTGGTGGGTGCGGATGAGGACTTCGGCGATCTCGCCGTCACCGCTCGCCACGGCCGTGTGCAGCGACTGGTACAGGTTGAACTTGGGGACCGCGATGAAGTCCTTGAACTCCGAGACGACCGGGGTGAGACAGGTGTGCAGTTCGCCGAGGACGCCGTAGCAGTCGGCGTCCTCGTTCACGAGCACCAGGAGACGTCCGAAGTCGGCGCCGCGCATGGGGCCGCGTTTGCGTGACACGCGGTGCACCGAGACGAAGTGCCGTGGCCTTATGAGGACTTCGGCCTGGATCCCGGCCTCGCGCAGGACCGCGCGCACCTCCTCTGCGATCTCGGCGAGCGGGTCGCTCGCGCGCGAGGCGTTGTCGACGATCAGTTCCCTGGTGTGCTCGTACTCCTCGGGGTGCAGGATCGCGAAGACGAGGTCCTCGAGCTCGGTCTTGAGCGCCTGGACTCCGAGCCGTTCGGCGAGCGGGATCAGCACGTCCCTGGTGACCTTGGCGATGCGCGCCTGTTTCTCGGGGCGCATGACGCCGAGCGTGCGCATGTTGTGCAGCCGGTCGGCGAGCTTGATCGACATCACGCGGACGTCGTTGCCGGTGGCGACGAGCATCTTGCGGAAGGTCTCGGGCTCGGCGGCCGCCCCGTAGTCCACCTTTTCCAGCTTGGTGACGCCGTCGACGAGATAGCAGACCTCGTCGCCGAACTCATCGCGTACCTGATCGAGCGTCACTTCCGTGTCCTCGACGGTGTCGTGGAGCAGGGAGGCGGTCAACGTCGTGGTCTCCGCGCCGAGTTCGGCGAGGATCAGGGTCACGGCGAGCGGATGGGTGATGTACGGCTCACCGCTTTTGCGCATCTGGCCGCGGTGCGAGGACTCCGCCAGTACGTAGGCCCGGCGCAGCGGTTCCAGGTTCGCGTCGGGGTGGTGGGCGCGGTGTGCCTCGGCCACGTGGCCGATCGCGTCGGGCAGCCGGTCGCGGGATGTGGTGCCGAGCAGCGCGGCGCGGCCGAGGCGGCGCAGATCGATCCGAGGACGGCTCTTCCTGCGGTGCGATGGGGGTACCCCCTGCTCATGGGGGTCCCCCCGCTCGAGCGAAGTCGAGAGTGGGGGAGAAGCCGAGAGCCCGGGGGAGGGCGTTGCAGGGGCTGGCGTCGCGGGGTTCGTCGCCTCCGCACTCATGGGCACCTCCGGCTGCGTAGACCGGCGGACGGGGTGCCCCATGGCGTACACGGCTCAGGGGTTGGTCCCGATTCCCCCGTCCGGGCCGGTGCTTGATGCTACCGAGCCCACCACGCCCGGCTGACCGCCTCTCGCCGAGCGTGAAACGGATCACCCATTCGAGCGAAGGTTCAGGGGGTTTACGGACGCGAGGATTTGGAAGGAACGGGGGTTACGACATCGTCCGGGACGTCCGTTCAGAACCGGACGGTGTCCAGCCACTCCGCGTCGAGCTCGCCCTCGGCGACGATCACCGCGGGGCCCGTCATCTCGATCTCGCCGTCCGGGCGCTCGGTGATCACCAGGCGGCCACCGGGCACGTCGACGGTGTACGTCGACGGAGTCCCCGTCACGGCCGGGTCGGCTCCGTCGCGGCGGGCCGCCGCGACGGCCACGGCGCACGCGCCCGTCCCGCACGAGCGGGTCTCTCCGGAGCCGCGCTCGTGGACGCGCACGGCGACGTGGTGCGGCCCCCGGTCGACCACGAATTCGACGTTCACCCCGTCCGGGTAGGCCGCGGCCGGAGCGAAGGGCGGCGGCGTGAACAGGTTGCCGGCGTGCGCGAGGTCGTCCACGAAGGCGACGGCGTGCGGGTTGCCCATATTGACGTTGCGCGCGGGCCAGCTGCGCTCGCCGACGCTCACGGTGACGTCCCCTTCGGGGAGGACCGCCTTGCCCATGCCGACGGTGATGCCGCCGTCCTTGGCGAGGTGCACGCTCTTCACGCCCCCGCGCGTGGCGACCGCGATGTCTCCCTCGGCCACATGTCCGGCACGCTGGAGGTAGCGCGCGAACACCCGCACTCCGTTGCCGCACATCTCCGCGACGGAGCCGTCGCCGTTGCGGTAGTCCATGAACCACTCCGCTTCGGCCGCCATCTCCTTGGCCTCGGGGTGCGCGGCGGACCGGACGACATGCAGCAGACCGTCGCCGCCGATGCCCGCGCGGCGGTCGCACAGGGCGGCCACGGCGGTCGGGGGCAGGTCGATGGCGTTCTCCGGGTCCGGGAGGATCACGAAGTCGTTCTCGGTCCCGTGACCCTTGAGGAAGGCGATCCGCGTGCTCATTCCTCGATCCTACGGGGTCGGTCCGACACCCCGGTCCCGGCAGGGGACCCAGGTGACGGCGGACCTCAGCGGAGGCGGGCGACGCGCCAGACGGCCAGTACCGCCACCGCCGCGACCACCACGACGTACACGAGCACGACACGCCAGTCCAGACGGCGGCCGGAGCCCCGCGGCGGCAGGCCCGGCCAGACGTAGCCGACCCGGCGGGCCGCCATCATGCCCCAGCCCGCGGCGCACGAGCAGATCAGCAGGCCGAGCATGGCGACCACCGCGCCGCCGTCACCGAACTCGAAGGCCAGCGGGAAGGCGAACATCAAGGAGCCCGTCGCGGCCAGGATCACGATCGGCGCGAGCTGCCAGATCCGCAGTCGGCGCTGCGGGCGCAGCTCGACCTCGACCTCGGGCGGCACCATCTCGTCCGGTGCCGGCCCGTCGGCGCTCACGCCGCCGGAAGACTCATCGGGCCCGTCGGAGCTCAGCGGCGCGCCGTCGGCACTCGGCCGCTCACCGTCGCCGCCCAGCCGGTCCCCGTCAGGGCCCAGGCGATCTCCGACGAAGTCCTGACGATCCAGCGGTTCCAGCGGCTTCTGCTGCTCCTGCGCGGTGTCGTGCTCCGCGTCCTGTGCGGTGTCGCGAGGGCCGGCCTCCATCGCCACGCGCCCTCCCAACTCGGACTCCACTTGGTCGATCGAAGCTCGATGATGGCACGGCGCCGAAGGCCCGGACGGCGGCCGGAGCGTCCCGATGCCATGACGTGATCAGGCTGTGACCGGTCGTTCGACCAACGCCAGCGCGAGCTGCGGGAGTTCTGTGAGATCCGCCGCAGCGCCGCTCAGCCAGTGCACCCGGGGATCGCGCCGGAACCAGGAGTCCTGACGCCGCGCGAAGCGTTTGGTGGCGCGTACGGTCTCGGCGCGCGCCTCGGCGTCGGTGCACTCCCCGGCGAGCGCCGCGAGCACCTGCTGGTACCCGAGCGCACGCGATGCCGTACGCCCCTCACGCAGTCCGTGCGCCTCCAGCGCACGCACCTCGTCGACGAGCCCCGCCTCCCACATACGGTCGACGCGGCGCGCGATGCGGTCGTCGAGCTCGGGGCGCGCGACGTCGACGCCGATCTGCAGGGTGTCGTAGACGGAGTCGTGACCGGGGAGGTTGGCGGTGAAGGGCTTTCCGGTGATCTCGATGACCTCGAGGGCACGGACGATACGGCGGCCGTTGCTGGGCAGGATCGCGTGCGCGGCCTCCGGATCGGCCATGGCCAGACGCGCGTGCAGCGCTCCGGAGCCACGCAGCGTGAGCTCCTCCTCCAGCCGGGCCCGCACCTCGGGGTCGGTGCCGGGGAACTCCAGATTGTCGACGGCCCCACGGACGTACAGCCCGGAGCCGCCCACCAGGATCGGCCAGCGGCCCTCGGCGAGCAGTGCGTCGATGTGGGCGCGGGCGAGCCGCTGGTACTCGGCGACGCTGGCCGTGACGGTCACGTCCCAGATGTCCAGGAGATGGTGCGGGATCCCGCCGCGCTCCTGCGGCGTCAGCTTGGCGGTACCGATGTCCATCCCTCTGTACAACTGCATGGAGTCGGCGTTGACGACCTCACCGCCGAGCCGTTGGGCGAGGTAAACGCCCAGATCGGACTTTCCTGCGGCGGTCGGTCCTACGACGGCGATGACCCGGGGGGCGGGGGGTGCGCTACTCACCGCCACAGTCTCGCAAACCTCGGGGCCTCTCCTCGAACGAGCTACGTGACGCCACGGGCCCCGGGTCGTTGCCTGTTGCGAGGTTCCAGCCGCCGGTTTTCGAGAGCCGGTGACCCGTGCGACGCAATGGGACGCACCGGGTGACGCGGGATTTCGCCCTCACGAGTAACGTATGGAGTGGATATGGGCGTTTTTGCACGACTTCTTGGAAGGTCGAAGGCTACGGAGGAGGCGTCAACCGCCGCGGTGGAGGCCGACACACAAACGGCCGATACCGAGGCGGAGGTGACGGAGGAGGCGAAGGGTTCGCCCGAGAAGTCCGAAGGCTCCGCGAGCCCGGCCGGCTCCGCGGGCGAAGACGGGGCCGCCGCGACGGAGCCCGCGGGGTCCGCCGCGTCGGACGATGTCGAGATCCCCCAGCAGCAGACCGCAGAGAAGGCCGCGGACAACGAGGCCGGCGAAGGCGCCCGCACGTAACTGTCCCGCGAGGGAAGGTGGACCATGAGTCTCCTGGACAATTTGAAAGCCAAGCTGGCACCCGCCAAGGACAAGGTCTCGGACCTCGCGCAACAGCACGGGGACAAGGTCACCCACGGTCTCGACAAGGCCGCGAAGGTGGTCGACGAAAAGACCAAGGGCAAGTACAGCGACAAGATCCAGACGGGCACGGGCAAGGCGAAGGGCGCCATGGACCGACTCGCGCACAAGGAAACCGACGGCGCCACGCCGCCGCCGGACGTGCCCCCACCGCCTCCGGCGCCCTGACGGGCACATATCGGCACATATCAGCACGCGTCACACATCGGCGGACGGCCGCGGAGCACACCGGGCTCCCGGCCGTCCGCCGTGTCCGGGCCGCCGTATCGGGGCTCGACTCTGTCGGCCGGCGGCTTTCCGGGCGGAGTCCTAGGAACCCCAGGAACCCTAGGACCAGGCCGCCACCATGTACCCGACCCCGTACGGCGCGTCCTCGTACAGCAGGGCGCCGCCCAGGTCCGCACCCTCGGCCGCGCCCGCGAGTACCTGCCAAGGGGCCCGCCCGGAGGCCTTCAGTTCGTACGCCAGCTCGGCGTCCAGCGCCTTCAGGGCCGCCACGTCCGCCGCGCCCAGCGCCCTCGCGACCTCCGCGTCGAAGCCCGCCGCGCGTTCGTCGAGATAGCCGGGTGCCTTGAGCGTCCGGCACGCGCTGGCGTCGCCCATCACCAGCAGGGCCACCCGGTCGGCCCGCGTGACGATCTCCGCCCCGGCCCGGACACAGCGCCCTGCCTCGAGAGGTTCGCCCACCCCGAGGCCTTCGACGGGGGCGTCGGACCAGCCTGTGCGCTCCAGCAGCCAGGCGGCGACGGCGAGCGAGGGCGGAAGCGGGCGCTCCGGCGCCCCGGCAAGCGACACCCCTCCCCCTAGGCGTACGTCGAGGTCCACACCGAACCCGCGGAACGAGCCCGGCGCCCCCTCCGGAAACGGCCCGCGCCCGCTCTGTTCGGCGGGCCCGACGACGACCAGCAGGTCGGGGCGCGAGGCGGCCAGCACCCCCAGAGCGTCCGTGCAGGCCGCGCGCGCGGCGGTCAGTTCCGGTGCCGCACCGGCGGCGACCTCGGGGACGAGCAGCGGCGGACAGGGGCAGACTGCGGCGGCTACAAGCATGATCGGCAGCGTAGCCCCGCCCGGCCGCTCCCGGAGCCCCCGCCCGGGGTCAGTCGCAGCCGCACCCGCTGCCGGTGGCGACCGGCAGCGGCTCCGGGGCACCGATCCTCGGCAGCCCCAGCATCACACCGGCGGGCTTCGGCGCCTCGGCCGCGTTGCGCTTCTCCCAGGCATCCCCCGCGCGCGTGCGGCGCACGTCCAGGACGGCGCCCTCGGCGAGCAGGTGGTGCGGGGCGGCGTAGGTGATCTCGACGGTGACCACGTCACCGGGGCGCACTTCCTGGTCGGGCTTGGTGAAGTGGACCAGGCGGTTGTCGGGGGCACGGCCGGAGAGGCGGTGGGTGGCGCCGTCCTTGCGGCCCTCGCCCTCGGCGACCATCAGCTCCAGAGTGCGGCCGACCTGCTTCTTGTTCTCGTCCCAGGAGATCTCCTCCTGGAGGGCGACGAGACGCTCGTAGCGCGCCTGGACGACCTCCTTGGGGATCTGGTTCTCCATGGTGGCGGCCGGGGTGCCGGGGCGCTTGGAGTACTGGAACGTGAAAGCCGCCGAGAAGCGCGCCTCCCGCGCCACGTGCATAGTCTGCTCGAAGTCCTCCTCGGTCTCTCCGGGGAAGCCCACGATGATGTCGGTGGTGATGGCGGCGTGCGGAATGGCGGCACGCACCTTCTCGATGATCCCGAGGTAGCGGTCCTGTCGGTAGGACCGGCGCATCGCCTTCAGGACCGGGTCCGAACCGGACTGCAGCGGCATGTGCAGCTGCGGCATCACGTTCGGCGTCTCGGCCATGGCGGCGATGACGTCGTCGGTGAAGTCACGGGGGTGCGGGGAGGTGAACCGGACCCGCTCCAGGCCCTCGATCTGCCCGCAGGCCCTCAGCAGCTTGCTGAACGCCTCGCGGTCGCCGATGTCGCTGCCGTACGCGTTGACGTTCTGCCCGAGCAGCGTGATCTCGGAGACGCCCTCGCCGACCAGTGCCTCGATCTCGGCGAGGATGTCGCCGGTCCTGCGGTCCTTCTCCTTGCCGCGCAGCGCCGGGACGATGCAGAAGGTGCAGGTGTTGTTGCAGCCCACAGAGATGGAGACCCAGGCCGCGTACGCGCTCTCGCGGCGGGTCGGCAGCGTGGACGGGAACGCCTCCAGCGACTCCGCGATCTCGACCTGCGCCTCTTCCTGTACGCGGGCGCGCTCCAGGAGGACCGGCAGCTTGCCGATGTTGTGCGTACCGAAGACGACGTCCACCCAGGGCGCCTTCTTCACGATGGTGTCGCGGTCCTTCTGGGCCAGGCAGCCGCCGACGGCGATCTGCATCCCGGGGCGCTTCGTCTTCATCGGCGCGAGGCGGCCGAGGTTGCCGTACAGCCTGTTGTCGGCGTTCTCCCGGACGGCGCAGGTGTTGAAGACGACGACGTCCGCGTCGCCGTCGGACCCCTCGGGCGCGCGCACGTAACCGGCGCCTTCGAGGAGCCCGGAGAGCCGTTCGGAGTCGTGGACGTTCATCTGGCACCCGTAGGTGCGCACCTCATAGGTCTTGGGTTCCTGAACGTCCACTGCCTGACTCCGGTCGCTGCTGCTGGTCATGGCTCAAGGGTAGGCGGTTCCGGGAGAGCCCCCGCCCGAGGGTTTCGAGGAGCGGGCCGGGCCCGACCACGAGGTCGGCAGCCGTCCCCGCCGGGCCGAGGGGGCCCGTGATGCAATGGGGCACCACAGAACGGATCTCGGGGTGGAGTGGGGCGTGTTGAGCGACGATGGGGCCGATGCGGGGAGTTTCCAGCCTCTGGAGGACGGCGATCCTCGGGTCGTCGGCGGCTACCGGCTGGTGGCACGGCTCGGGTCCGGGGGCATGGGACGGGTCTATCTCTCGCACACGCCGGGCGGGCGGGCCGTCGCGGTCAAGGTGATCCGGCCGGAGCTGGCCGAGAACGCCGAGTTCCGCAAGCGGTTCCAGGCCGAGGTGGCCGCCGCGAGCCGGGTGCACGGGCTCTACACGGCTCCGGTCGTGGACAGCGACACCGGGGGATCGATGCCGTGGTGTGCGACCGCCTATGTGCCGGGGCCTTCCCTCGCCGACGCGGTACGCGATCACGGTCCGCTGCCCGTCGACACCGTGCTGCGGCTGATCGCCGGTGTCGCGGAGGCCCTGCAGGCGGTGCACCGCGAGGGCATCGTGCACCGGGACCTCAAGCCGTCGAACGTGCTGCTCGCCGCGGACGGCCCGCGGGTCATCGACTTCGGTGTCGCGCGGGCCGCGGACGCCACGTCGGTGACGATGAGCGGCACGGCTCTTGGAACCGTCGCCTACATGGCGCCGGAGCAGGTGCTCGGCGGGGATGCCATGCCGTCGGCCGACGTGTTCGCACTGGGTCAGACCGCGGTGTTCGCGGCGACGGGCGGCGGCGCCTTCGGGGACGGGGATCCGCACGCGGTGCTCTACCGGGTGGTGCACGAGGAGCCCGATCTCAGCCGCGTACCGGTGGAGATACGGGAGTTGGTGGCACGGTGTCTGCGCAAGCCCGCCGCCGAGCGGCCTTCCGTCGAGGAGGTCATACGCTCCGTCCAGACGATCCAGGCGGATCTCGGTGCCGAAGCGCGGTCCGCGTCCGGGGCGTGGCTGTCGGGCGAACTGGCGGCGGGTATCGCGGCTCGGTCCGAAGGGGCGAATCTGGCCCGGGCGGAGGCGGTTCCGGACACTCACACTTCCGGAGCTTCGGGGGCTTCGGGGGCTTCGGGGGCTTCGGGGGCTTCGGGGGCTTCGGGGGCTTCGGGGGCTTCGGGAGTTTCGGGGGCTTCGGGGGCGTCCGGTGCCTCGGGGGCTTTCGGACCCGCTGGATCCGGCGCCTTCGGACCCGCCGGTCCGGCCGGTCCGGCCGGTCCGGCCGGTCCCGGCGCTTTCGGGCCTCCGATGGCCTACTCCCCCACCGCGCCGTCCCATGCCACGCCGTCCCACGCCGCGCTGCCCGGGCCCTTCGTGATGGGGCCAGGGGCCGCGCCGGGTCCGTACGCTCCGCATCCCTGGCCGCAGCCGCAGGAGCCGGACGCCGCCCGGACCTCCGCGGTGGGCACGGGCGCCAAGGGCCGCAAGGCCCGGGGCTGGGTATGGGCGGCAGCCGCGGTCGTACTCGTCGCCGGTGGCGCGGCCGCCGCGCTGCTGCTCGTCCCGGGGAACGGCGACAAGAACGACAGCCGGGCGCAGGACGTGGCCGCGTCGCAGTCGGCCACGGCCGCCGAGGCTTCTTCGCCGTCGGCGTCCCGCTCCCCGTCCCCCCGGGCCTCGAAGAAGCCCAAGACGGCCGAGTCCGCTCTGCCGCCCGGCCCTTCGGGGCCCCCGACGCCCACGCGGACCGCTGCCTCGGCTCCCCCGACCGCCGCGTCCAGCAAACCCGCGGCCCCGACGGCCCCCGTCCCGGTGACGTACGCCGGGATCCGGATGACCGCGAGCCACGACCTGTATCTCGCGGACACTCCGGTGCAGTCCAAGGCGGACACCGGGACCTCCGACGAGGATCTGACGTACGCCGTCTACTCCTCGGGGGCGGTCCTCGCCCCCGGCACCGACTCCGGCAGCTCCCTCGCCCTGCTGCCCGTGGGGCGGCTGGGGAGCCTGGACGCGTGCAAGGCGGCGACCGGCTACAAGAGCTACATCTGGGTCAAGGACCTCACCGTCGGCCAGCAGATGTGCGTGGTCAGCGGGACGGGGCACGTGGGGCTCGTGACGTATCGGGGTTCGTCCGGGACGACGTACGCCACCTTGGACGTGAAGGTCTGGCGCAACGCGGCCTAGGAGCAGCCCTCGTCCCGGATGGCCCCCTTCCCGCACGGACCTCTTCCCTCACGGACCTCTTCCCTCACGGGCCGAGGATGCCCGCACCCGGACGTCGCACCATGAAGACGTCGATCGGGTCCTGAACCTCCACGGTGAACCCGTGGCGCTCGTAGAGCCGCCGGGCGGCGCTGCCCTGCAGAACATTCAGACGGACGGGCATGCCGTCGGCGTCGGTGCGGTCCAGCAGGGTGCTCAGGACGGCCGAACCGAGCCCCCGGCCCTGCAGGCCCGGAACGAGATAGAAGTGCTCCAGCCACAGCCCGTCCTCGGCCGGCCTCAGCGTGACGCAGCCCGCGAAGTCGCCGTCGGCGATGACGACCGACGTGTGCCCCGGGGAGAAGGATTCCCGCAGCCGCCGGCGGACCCGGCGCTCGTCGAACCGGCCCAGCCGCTCCAGGTCCGGGCGCATCACCGTCGCCCGCAGCTCGGCGATCACCTCGACATCCGCCTGCTCCGCGGAGCGCAGCGCCCATTCCATGGAACGGTCCGAACCTCGGCCCGACCCGTTCCCGGGCAGCGCCCGCCCCGGCCGTGTCCGGTCCGCCCCCGCAGTCGTCTCCATGGTGGGAGTCTCTCAGTGGCCTGCCGAGACGTTGAATCCTTCCGGCGCTTAGGCCACTTCAGCCCCCTCGGGATGGGGCGTGCGCGGGGAACCGCCGAGATGCCGCTTCCGGGCGGCACGCTGCTGGAGCGTCTCGGCCGTGTCCGGCGGCTCCTGATCGGACGCGATCGGCCCGTGGTCTGCCGTGATCGCTTCACCGGCCGCGAGCACATTCCCGCGGACGACGGCCTGCGAGCGTTCTTGGAGATCACCGCCGCCGACGAACTCGACGTACTGGCCCACAACGAGGAACTGGCCGAGCGGTACGGCCCAGCCCCGTGCCGGCTGTTGGCCGGAGCGGGCGACCTGCTGTCCGCCCCGGCCCGGGACGTCTGCGCCCGGCAGCTCGCCCCGCGCAGCGCGCTCCCGGACCACTGATCACCGAGTTCGACCGACTCGTACCGGCCGCGGCCGGAGCCCGAACGCTTGAGGTCAGCGAACACTTTTACCCGCCACTGATGGCATGACCCGGTCAAATCTGCCAGGCTTCCCGCAGCCGTCGCCCTGACCACAGGGAGACGCAACGGAAATCTCACCCCAGCGATCGCGCAAGCGATGCGCGCAGCCCCCGGCTGCCCCCGGCGCACCCAGGCCGTCAGGGCGGCCACCGAGCAGGCCGGAATCCCGGCCGCCTCAAAGGAGTTTCGTGTGAGACCGACCCCCCACAAGGCCCTCGCCGCGAGCGCACTGGGCATCGCCGCGTTGGCCGCCGCCCTGCTCCCCGTCACCCCGGCGGCAGCCGCTCCGCCCAACGCCGCACCCCTGGCCGCCGCATGCACTCCGGCCCAGGTGGTCACCAACGGTGGTTTCGAGAGCGGGACTTCGCCCTGGACCCAGTCGTCGTCGACCGTGATCACCAGCCGTTCCGGTCAGAGCGCCCACGGCGGCACCAGCTTCGCCTGGCTGAACGGTGTCGGCAGTACGCACACCGACACCCTCTCGCAGAGCGTCACGATCCCGTCCGGGTGCAGCAGCGCCACGCTCACCTTCTGGCTGCACATCGACACCGCCGAGACGACCTCGTCGACCGCGTACGACAAGCTGACGGCGAAGATCGGCAGTACGACACTGGCGACGTACTCGAACCTCAACAAGGCCACCGGCTACGTGCAGAAGTCGTTCGACGTGTCGGCGTTCGCGGGCCAGACCGTGAGCCTCGCCTTCACCGGGACCGAGGACTCCAGCCTCCAGACGAGCTTCGTCCTCGACGACATCGCCCTCGACACCTCCGGCGGCACGACCCCGCCGGCGGACTCCACGCGCACGCCGGCCGCCCCCTCGTACACCGTCAGCCTGAGCAGCAACTCGAGCGGCACGGGCTGGACCGGCCACGAGAGCGCGACGTTCACCAACGCCTCCTCCACCGCGCTCAGCGAGGTGTACCTGAGGCTGTGGGACAACTACCACGGCACCTGCTCCGCGATGCCGATCACGGTCAGCAACGTCACCGGGGGTACCGCGGGCGCCCTGTCGGTCGGCTGCACCGCCCTGCAGATCGCCCTCCCGACCCCGCTGGCGCAGGGCCAGTCGACCACGATCGGCTTCGACCTGGGGATCACCGTCCCCAGCGGCGCCGACCGCTTCGGCTACGACGGCGCGTTCAGCATGATCGGCAACGCGCTGCCGGTCCTCGCCATCAAGGACGGCTCGGGCTGGCACCTGGACCCGTACACCAACAACGGCGAGTCGTTCTACTCCCTGGCCGCCGACTTCAAGGTGACCCTCGACCACCCGACCACCCTGCTGGTCCCGGCCACGGGCACCTCGGTGGACACCCCCGGCTCCAGCGGACGCACGGTCACCACGGCCACCGCCTCCAAGGTCCGTGACTTCGCGTGGGCGGCGGGCCCGTTCACCAAGATCTCGGGTACGTCGACGGCGGGCACCCCGATCAACATCTACTCCGTCTCGGGGATCAGTTCGTCCAGCGCACAGTCCATGCTCACCACCGCGAAGACCGCGGTGGACGCCCATGCGGGCCGCTTCGGCGCCTACCCGTACGGCGAGTTGGACGCCGTGATCGACAACAACTTCTGGTTCGGCGGCATGGAGTACCCGGGGTTCGTCCTCGACCTGGTCTCCACCACGGCGCTCACCCATGAGATCGGGCACCAGTGGTTCTACGGGATCGTCGGCGACGACGAGTACAACAGCCCGTGGCTGGACGAGGCGTTCACCGACTACGCCACCGACCTGGCGCTGGGCAGTACCGGCACGAACTGCTGGAACAGCGTCTCCTGGGCCTCGACGGCGGAGAAGATCACCAACTCGATGGCCTACTGGGACGCCCACTCGTCCCGGTACTCCACCGTCGTCTACGGATACGGCAAGTGCGCCCTGCACGATCTGCGGCGCGTCCTCGGTGACACCACCATGGCCAAGCTGCTGAAGGACTACGCCACGTCGCACTGGTACGGCGTCTCGACCACGGCCGAGTTCAAGGCGGCCGCCCAGGCCGCCACGACCACGGACCTGACCTCGTTCTGGACCCAGCACCGCATCGACGGCTGATACGGCGCCGGTTCGCCGCGGTTGGCCCCTCGGGGTGTCATCCGCGGCGAACCGACGACCGGGGCGTGCGTGATCAACCGTCTCCTTCCAGCGGCCACCGCGGACGTTGGGTAAGAACTTGATAACCCTCCGCAACCCCGCCGACCAGGCGTTTTTGTCGAATCATGGGGGTTTTCGGCGCTTTTCGCACGAGGATGGAGCCTTCGTCCGGTCGCAGGCTCGGCAATGACATGGATAACCTCAAAAGCGAACATTTCGCCCATATGGGCGTGATCCGTTTGTGGGGGGACCCGTCACGTCAGGAGCCACACGTGAATTCCACACTCCGCAGCCGCTGCGCCAAGGCGATCGGCGCCGGCGCGCTCTCCGTCACTCTGCTGTCGGCCGGGACGGCGGGCGCCTTCGCCGCGTCCCCGAGCGCGGCCTCACCGAGCCCGAGGCCGACCATGACCGGCAGCGCGAAGCCGCACATCACCGGCACCGCCAAGCCCACCAAGACCGGCATGCCCAAGCCCACCAAGACCGGCATGCCCAAGCCCACCAGGACCGGCATGGGCATGGCCAACGGCTCGATCACCGCCAAGGTGAGCAAGGCCCAGGTGCACCCCGGGCAGTCGGTGACGCTCACCGGACGCGCCAAGGGAGTGAAGGTCGGCACCAAGGTGGTACTGCTGCACATGCGCAACGGTAAGTGGACCGCTCTGAAGTCCAGCACCGTGCTCAAGAACGGCAGCAGCTACTCCCTGATCACCAAGCTCAACAACAAGGGCACGGAGCAGCTCCGGGTCATGGCGGGCAAGATCGTCTCGCCGACCGTCCTCGTGACGGTGAAGTGACCCGCCGGCACCGCGACGAGAGGGCCGACCCGGCATGGGTCGGCCCTTTCACGGTTCGATGAGTCCGGCCCTGATCGCGTACCGGGTGAGTTCGAGGCGGTCGCGCAGGCCGAGCTTCTGCAGCAGGTTCGCCCGATGGCTCTCCACGGTCTTGGCGCTGATGTAGAGCAGTTCGGCGATCTCCTTCGTCGTATGGCCTTCGGCGACCAGCTTGAGCACCTCCTCCTCGCGGTCGGTGACGGTCCGCACGGGCAGTCCCTCGCCGCGTCGCATCCGCTCCAGGTAGGTGCGTACGAGCGCGGTCTCGGCGCCGGGATAGATGAACGGCTCGTCGCGCATCGCCGCCCGGCATGCCTCGACCAGGTCGCGGTCGGCGACCGACTTCAGCACGTAACCGCAGGCCCCGGCCTTGAGCGCCTCGAAGAAGTACTGCTCGTTGTCGTACATCGTCAGGATGAGGATGCGCAGGTCCGGAAGGCGGCGGGAGAGCTCGCGGGCCGCCTGGAGCCCGGTCATCCGGGGCATCGCGATGTCGAGGACGGCGAGGTCCACGTCCGTGTCGCGGGCCCGCGCGACCGCTTCGGCCCCGTCCCCGGCCTCGGCCACGACGCTCAGGTCCGGTTCGCCGTCCAGGATGAGCCGTACGCCACGGCGCACGAGCGTGTGGTCGTCGGCGAGCAGAACCCGAGTGGGCCGACCCCAGCCGGACTGCCGGTCGGGCACGGACGGCACAGACGGCACAGACGGCACAGGCGGCACAGACGTCATCGGTCTCCCTCGCATGCGGTCGCGGCACGGAGCTGCGGCGGTACGCCAGTGTTCGGTGCGCCGGTCTTCGCCGCGCCGGTCTTCGCCGAGATCCGCAGCCGTACGTCGGTGCCCACCCCCGGCCCGGCCCCGACCGAGAGCGCGGCGCCGATCAGCAGGGCCCGCTCCCGCATACCGCTGATCCCCGCCCCTTCCCGCAGCCGGCCGGGGCCCCTGCCGTTGTCCCGTACGAGGAGCTCGACGCCGTCGCCGCCGTCCACGCC
Organism: Streptomyces sp. NPDC007896; assembly: GCF_042959425.1. Classification (NCBI taxonomy): domain Bacteria; kingdom Bacillati; phylum Actinomycetota; class Actinomycetes; order Kitasatosporales; family Streptomycetaceae; genus Streptomyces; species Streptomyces sp. NPDC007896. The sequence goes on from NZ_JBIBKX010000018.1 coordinate 169,092, forward strand.
GACGACCCGCCGCAACCGCAGTTCGGCGCGATCGGCGCCAGCGTGCCGGGCCGTGTTGGTGAGCCCTTCCTGAGCCACCCGGTAGACCACGAGTTCCGTCTCCTTCGTCAGCGACGGCAGATCTCCGTCGAGGTGATGGCGTACGGACAGGCCGTGCGTGGTGAACTCGGCCGCCAGCGACCGCAGCGCGCTGTGCAGCCCGAGTTCCTCCAGGACACCGGGGCGCAGCCGGCGGGCGATGCGGCGGATCTCGTCCAGGCTGCCGCGGGTCGCCTCCTGCGCCTGCCGTACCTCCTCCCGCAGCTCCCCGGGCACCTGGTCGGCGACCCGCTTGAGCTGCAGCAGCACGGCGGTCAGGGTCTGGCCCACCTCGTCGTGGAGCTCCTGGGAGATGCGTCGGCGCTCGCCCTCCTGCGCGGAGAGCGCGCGGGCCGAACTGGTGGCGCGCTCGGTCTCCAGCCGGTCGAGCATGGTGTTGTACGTGGTGATCAGCCCGGCGACCTCCGCGGGGCCGGTCACGGGTGCCCGGGCCCCGGGATGCAGCAGGTCGGCGGCGGCCATGGCCCGGCCGAGCCGTTGCAGCGGGGCCAGTCCTATCCGCAGCACGAGCGCGTTGACGACGAGCAACACCGCGAGCCCCGCGACGACGACCAGCACCTCGCCCGGCAGTATCGGCGTCGACACGGTGACCGGGCCCAGCAGCAGCGCGGTGGCCACGGTCAGGCCCGCGGCGTTGAGCAGGAAGATCCGCCGGAACAGCGACACGTTCTTCTGTCCGTCCCTTCCCGCCCCTGCGGCCCTTCCGAGCTGCGGCGACGCCGCTGTCCCGGTCAGCTTCGCGCCTGTCGAGCGGTCGTGTCCATCCGTGCCAGCACCCATGTCGCCACCGTACGGGGGATGGCAGCATGACCGTTTTGCACGGGAACGCAGGACCGCGACTCGACCAACAAGGGGAGATCATGTCCACGCCACGCCTTCGGGCGACGCCACTGCCGGGCATCGGGGTCCAGTACGACCTCATGACGCGCGAACAGCGCCACCTGTCGGTGGTGGCGCACCGCGACGGCGCCCGTACCGTGAGCGTGTACCGCGCCGACGACCCCGACTCCTGCGCCCAGTCGCTGCGGCTGACGAGCGGCGAGGCGGCCTCGCTGATCGACGCGCTGAAGCCCTCCCACCACAGCCCGAGCCTGCTCTACACCACCGACCTCGGACTGATCGCCGAGCGCATCGAGATCGCCGCGACCTCCCGCTGGAACGGCCGGGTACTGGGCGAGACCCGGATGCGGACCGAGACCGGCGCGTCGGTGGTGGCGGTGCTGCGCCGCGCCGAGGCCATCCCCTCCCCGACCCCGGACTTCCGGCTGGCGGGCGGGGACACCCTGATCGTCGTCGGCACCCGCGAAGGCGTCGACGGCGCCGCGGCGATACTCGGACGGGAGTGAGCGCGTGCACTCTGCTGTTCTGCTGATCGAGTTCGGCGCCATCATCCTGTGTCTCGGGCTGCTCGGGCGGGCCGCCGCCCGGCTGCGGTTCTCCCCCATCCCGCTGTATCTGCTGGCCGGTCTCGCCTTCGGCGAGGGCGGGCTGCTCCCGCTCGGCGCGAGCGAGGAGTTCGTCGCCACCGGCGCCGAGATCGGCGTCATCCTGCTGCTGCTGATGCTCGGCCTGGAGTACACGGCCAGCGATCTGGTCTCCCACCTCAAGGCCCACTACCCCTCGGGCCTGGTCGACTGCACCCTCAACGCTCTGCCCGGCGCGGCCGCCGCGCTGCTGCTCGGCTGGGGTCCGGTGGCCGCCGTGGTCCTGGCGGGCGTCACCTGGATCTCCTCGTCCGGTGTCATCGCCAAGGTGCTGGGCGACCTGGGGCGGGTGGGCAACCGGGAGACACCGGTGATCCTCAGCATCCTCGTCCTGGAGGACCTGGCGATGGCGGTCTACCTGCCCATCGTCACCGCGCTGGTGGCCGGGGTCGGGCTGGCCGCGGGCAGTGTGACGCTCGCGATCGCCCTGGGAGCCGCCGGACTCGTCCTGTTCGTGGCCGTCCGCTACGGCCGTGTCATCTCCCGCTTCGTCTCCAGCGACGACCCCGAGAAGCTGCTGCTCGTCGTGCTGGGCCTGACGATCCTCGTCGCGGGCATCGCGCAGCAGCTCCAGGTCTCCGCCGCCGTCGGGGCGTTCCTGGTCGGCATCGCCCTGTCCGGGGAGGTCGCGGAGGGCGCGCACACGCTGCTCAGCCCGTTGCGGGACCTCTTCGCGGCGATCTTCTTCGTCTTCTTCGGACTGCACACCGACCCGGCGAGCATCCCGCCGGTGCTGCTGCCCGCGCTCGCGCTGGCCGTCGTCACGGCTCTGACGAAGATCGCCACCGGGTACTGGGCGGCGCGCCGGGCCGGTATCTCCGTGGGTGGCCGGTGGCGGGCGGGCGGCGCGCTGGTCGCGCGCGGCGAGTTTTCCATCGTCATCGCCGGGCTCGCGGTCACGGCCGGCATCGAGCCCTCACTCGGCCCGCTGGCCACGGCGTACGTGCTGATCCTGGTCGTACTCGGCCCGCTCACCGCCCGCTACACCCAGCCGCTGGCCGAACGGCTCACGGCCCGGTTCGGCCTCTTTGAGCGCCGGGGCCGCGCGGCACAGCCCGAGGGGGCGGAACCGGAACGGCCCGAGGCGGAGGGTGAGGCCCGGCAGCAGACCGCCGTCGGGGACTGAGCCGGGCCGATCGAGCAGAGGGGCCTACGCGTCCGCGCCCCTCCACCCCTGCCCCCGCAGCACCTCCGACACGTCCGGCGCCCGGTAGTGCTCCCCCTTGAGCACCTTGCCGTCGGCCCGGCGGGCGACGCGGCCGTCGGGACCCAGCTTCGTCATGTTGGAGCGGTGGACCTCGGCGATCACCGCGTCGAGGTCGATGCCGTGGACGAGCGCGGTGCCGTACGCCACGTACACGACGTCGGCCAACTCGTGCGCCAGCCGGTCCAGCGGGCCCGCGACCGAGACCTCGGCGACTTCGGCGGCCTCCTCGGCGAGCAGTTCACCGCGGTGGGCGGCCAGCGCCGGGGAGACCTCGGTCGGCGTGCTGCGCGCGTCGAGCCCGAAGGCGAGATGGAACTCACGGACCAGGGAAGCCGGGGAGGGAGAAGCCGGGGAGGGAACGGGAGACGGGGAAGAAGTGACCGGGGAGTCGGGCGAGGTCTGCATCCGCCGACCCTACCGAGCCGATACCCCACCCCCGCCGGCCCGATGTCGCACCCCTACGGGCCCCTACCGGCCCCCTCTCGCCCCCCTCTCGCCCCCCTCCCGGCCTCCTCTCGGCCCCGCCCTGGTCAGGACGGCACCCCGGCTGGCAGGATCGCGCGCATGTTCCTGGCACTCCCCCATATCGACCGGCGCCGCGCGCTGTTCGGCTCGGCCGCCGCGCTCGTGGTGTTCGGGCTGCTGTTGTGGTGGCTGCTGCCGCTGGGCGAGGAGTCGCCGGGCGGCAGGATCACCTTCAGCACGGGCACCCCGACCGGGGTGTACCAGAAGTACGGCACGCTGCTGCAGACCGCGCTCGCCAAGGACATGCCGCGCCTGGACGTCCGGCTGAAGAACAGCGACGGCTCGCAGGAGAACGTCCGCCGGGTGGCCACGGGCCAGGCCGACTTCACCATCGCGGCGGCCGACGCGGTGGAGACGTACATCCTGGAGAACAAGCCGGGCGCGGGCCAACTGCGCGGCTGCGCCCGGCTGTACGACGACTATGTGCACCTGGTCGTCCCGCGCTCCTCGTCCGTGCAGTCGGTGGCGGACCTGCGGGGCAAGAGGGTCGCCGTGGGGCCGGACGGTTCCGGGGTACGGCTGATAGCGGAGCATGTTCTACAGGCGGCCGGACTCGACTCCGCGAAGGACATCAAGCCGTTTCCGGACGGCATCGGCACCATGCCGGACCTGCTCGAACAGCACAAGATCGACGCCTTCTTCTGGTCGGGCGGCCTGCCGACGAGCGCGGTGCAGCAGCTCTCGAAGAGCTTCGCCGTCAGGCTGATACCGATCACCGGCGACCTCGTCGCGAAACTGCACGAGCAGGGCGGCGCAGCCCGCTACTACCGGTCCGCGGTGATGCCCGCCGACGCCTACCCCGAGGCCCAGCAGGGCTCGTCCATACAGACGCTGGCGGTGGCGAACTTCCTGATCACCCGGGAGGACTCGGACGCCCGGCTCACCGAGGAGCTCACCCGCACGGTGATCAACAGCCGCGACGGCATCGGCCGTCAGGTGCACGCGGCCCAGCTGGTGGACCTGCGCACGGCCATCTACACGGACCCGCTGCCCCTGCACGAGGGCGCCCGGCGCTACTACCGCTCGGTCAAGCCGTAGCGCGGGCCGCCTCCCGGCCACAGCCCCCGGCCGTGGCCGCCCCGCTCACGACTCGGGCCGCGACCTCGGCACCGTCACCGTCACCTTGAGGCCATGCGGCTCGTGACGGGCGTACGCGATGGACCCGCCGCCCGCCGAGAGCAGCACCCGCGAGATGGACAGGCCCAGGCCCGAGCCCTTGATGTTCTGGTGCCCCGCGCTGCGCCAGAAGCGGTCGCCGATGCGGGCCAGTTCCTCGTCGCTGAGGCCCGGACCGCGGTCGGTGACGACCACCGTCGAGACCTCGCCGTTCGACGCGACCGCCACCTCGACGTCCTCGCCCTCGGGCGTGAACTTCAGCGCGTTGTCGATCACCGCGTCCAGGGCGCTGGACAGGGTGACCGGGTCGGCCCAGGCGGTGGTGGCCGGGCAGGTCCCCGTCAGGCGTACGCCCTTGCTGTCGGCCAGTGGTGACCAGGACGCGACGCGCTCGGCCGCCAGCTCACCGATGTCGGTCAGCCGCAGGTCCGCCTCGGCGTGCTCGGCGAGCGCCAGGTCGAGCAGGTCGTCCAGGACCTCGGCGAGGCGCTTGCCCTCGGTGCGGACCGACGCGATCTCCTCATTGTCCTCCGGCAGTTCGAGCGCGAGCAGTTCGATGCGCAGCAGCAGCGCCGAGAGCGGGTTGCGCAACTGGTGCGAGGCGTCGGCGACGAAGGCGCGCTGCTGCTCCAGGACGTCTTCGACGTTGTCCGCCATCTCGTTGAACGACCGGGCCAGGCGCCTGAGTTCCGGCGGACCGCCCGCGACCGCGACCCGCGACTTCAGCCGCCCGGTCGCGATGTCGTGGGTGGTGGCGTCGAGGACGCGTACGGGCCTGAGCACCCAGCCGGTGAGCCGCAGCGCCGCGCCGAGGGCGAGGAGCATCGCGGCGACCTCGCCCGCGCCGATGATCACCCAGCCGTGCAGGATCTTCGAACGCATCTGTCCGGTGGGCGAGTCGGTGACCACGACCGCGATGACGTCACCGTCCCGGATGACCGGCGACGCGACGACGAGCCGGTCGCGCTGCCACGGCCAGACCTGCTCCGGGTCGTGGCTGCGGCGGCCCAGGAGCGCCTCGTTGAAGGCGTCGCGCCCCTCGCCCTTCCCGACCACGTACCAGTTCTCGGGCGCGTTGGCCATGGGGGCGAGGTCGCGGTAGAAGACGCCGACACGGATGCCGTACACCTCGTAGTACGCGACGAGTTCCTTGCGCAGGGTCTCCCCGCGCTCGTCCGTCGTGCCCACCCGGGAGCCGCCGGCCGGCTGGTCGGTGACGAACTGCGCGAGGGCGGCGAAGCGTGCCGTGTCGTCGATGCGGTCGACGACCACACGCTGTTGCTCGGCGGCCGCGACACTCACGGCGAGCGGGATGCCGAGCGCGAGCAGCACGGCTGCCATCAGGACGATGAGCAGCGGAAGAAGGCGAGTGCGCACCGGTGCACGCTACGCCGCGGGAGCGACGAGCCGGTACCCCACGCCGCGCACGGTCTCGATCAGCGCCGGCATGCGCAGCTTGGAGCGCAGGGACGCGACATGCACCTCCAGGGTGCGCCCGGTCCCCTCCCAACTGGTGCGCCACACCTCGCTGATGATCTGCTCCCGGCGGAAGACCACCCCGGGCCGCTGGGCGAGCAGCGCGAGCAGGTCGAACTCCTTGCGGGTCAGTTGGACGACCGAACCGTCGACGCTGACCTGGCGGGTGGGCAGTTCGATGCGGACCGGCCCGAGCCGCAGTGCGCTGTCGCCGGAACCGGCGGCGTCGTCGGGGACGCTGCGCCGGCTGACGGCGTGGATACGGGCGAGCAGTTCCCCGGTGTCGTAGGGCTTCACCACGTAGTCGTCGGCGCCGAGGTTGAGGCCGTGGATCCGGGACCGTACGTCGGAACGGGCGGTGACCATGATCACCGGAGTGCTGGTGCGTTTGCGGATCTTGCCGCAGACCTCGTAGCCGTCCTGGTCGGGCAGGCCCAGGTCGAGCAGGACCACGCCGAAGCCGTCACTTTCCGGAACCAGCGCCTGCAGGGCCTCCTCACCGCTGCGGGCGTGCGTCACGTCGAAGCCGTGTCGCGCCAGCACCGCGGACAGGGCAGCCGCGACGTGGTTGTCGTCCTCGACGAGCAGCAGTCTCACTCCGGCCCCCTCCGGTTCATCGGTCGTACGGTCCGATCCTGTTGGATCGCGGCGCACACGCGTGTGCACCAAGGAAGTCACGCCGATGGATCACGACGGCGTCAAGAGGCTTCGGGTCGCGGAGGGCTTCCGTTACCCAGCCGGTACGCGGCCGGTACGCGGTCGCGCAACAGCTGCTACGACACGTGTCCGATTGCTACCGGATCGTGATGCTCAAGTTCCCCTCAGATGTAATGACGCTGGTCGCACGGGGTCACTACTGTCCACCGAAACCGAGGAGGACGGAGCCCCAGAGCGATGACCGAAGTATCGGTGGCCAAGGATGCCGTGGCCGCGACCGAGGACCTGGTCGTCCTGAAGAGCGTCAACAAGCACTTCGGCGCGTTGCACGTGCTCCAGGACATCGACCTGACGATCGCACGTGGCGAGGTCGTCGTGGTCATCGGACCCTCCGGGTCCGGGAAGTCCACCCTGTGCCGCACCATCAACCGCCTGGAGACGATCGATTCGGGCGACATCACGATCGACGGCAAGCCGCTGCCCGACGAGGGCAAGGCACTGGCCCGGCTGCGGGCCGACGTGGGCATGGTCTTCCAGTCCTTCAACCTCTTCGCGCACAAGACGGTGCTCGAGAACGTGATGCTGGGTCAGATCAAGGTCCGCAAGGCCGACAAGAAGGCGGCCGAGGAGAAGGCCCGCGCACTGCTCGACCGGGTGGGCGTGGGCACCCAGGCGGACAAGTACCCCGCACAGTTGTCGGGCGGTCAGCAGCAGCGGGTCGCGATCGCGCGGGCGCTGGCGATGGACCCCAAGGTCATGCTCTTCGACGAGCCGACCTCGGCACTCGACCCCGAGATGATCAACGAGGTCCTGGAGGTCATGCAGCAGCTCGCGAGCGACGGCATGACGATGATCGTCGTCACCCACGAGATGGGCTTCGCTCGTTCGGCTGCCAACCGGGTCGTCTTCATGGCCGACGGTCGCATCGTCGAAGAGGCCGTCCCGGACCAGTTCTTCAGCAATCCCCGCAGCGACCGCGCCAAGGACTTCCTGTCGAAGATCCTTCACCACTGACGGCCTGCGCTTCGTCATCGCTGAGGTTCGTTCCTGAACCGACGTTCATCGCTTGCGTTCATCGCTTGCGTTCATCGCTTGCGTTCATCGCTTGCGTTCATCACTGAAGCCCATGCCTGAAGACCTGCATCTCCTCCCCACCCAAAGGATGTTCACCATGAAGCTCCGCAAGGTCACCGCCGCCTCGGCCGTCCTCCTCGCCCTCTCCGTGAGCGCCACCGCGTGTGGCGGCGACAACTCGGACAGCGGCTCGGGCGGCGGCAAGAAGATCAAGGTCGGTATCAAGTTCGACCAGCCGGGTCTCGGCCTGAAGCAGCCCGACGGCTCCTTCGCGGGCTTCGACGTGGACGTGGCCACCTACGTCGCCAAGGAACTCGGCTACAAGCCGGACCAGATCCAGTGGGTGGAGACCAAGAGCGCCGACCGCGAGAACGCGCTGCAGCGCGGCGACGTGAAGTTCATCGCCGCCACCTACTCGATCACGGACGAGCGCAAGCAGAAGGTGGACTTCGCCGGCCCTTACCTGCTGGCCCACCAGGACCTGCTGGTCAAGAAGGACTCGAAGATCGCCAAGGGCACGGATCTGAACGGCAAGAGCCTGTGCTCCGTGACCGGTTCGACCTCCGCACAGAACGTCCAGAAGACGATCGCCCCGAAGGCCAACCTGAAGTCGAACAGCGCCTACTCGGAGTGCATCGCCAGCCTGCAGAGCGGCGCGGTGGACGCGGTGACCACCGATGACTCGATCCTCGCGGGCTTCGCGGCGCAGGACAAGTACAAGGGCCAGTTCAAGCTCGCCGGTCTGAAGCTCAGCAACGAGAACTACGGCGTCGGCGTCAAGAAGGGCGACACCGCGACCGTGGACAAGATCAACAAGGCGCTGGAGAAGATGGTCAGCGACGGCTCCTGGCAGAAGGCGGTCGACAAGAACTTCGGCCCGGCCAAGTACAACAACGAGCAGGCCCCGAAGGTCGGCCAGATCGTCAAGTAACGCGGAACACCGCCGGCGCTCATTCCGGCGGATGACGCAGGGTCGCCGAGGCGCGCCGCCTGTCGCTTTTCCCGGCGGCGCGCCCTGCCCTCCACGTACTCCACACACCCGGAAGCGCGGGAGATCGTGTTCGACTTTCTTCAAGGTTATGACGTCCTGGGGGCCTTCTGGATGACGGTGAAACTCACCGTCCTCTCCGCGGTCGGCTCCCTGCTCTGGGGCACCCTGCTGGCCGCGATGCGGGTCAGCCCGGTCCCGCTCATGCGCGGGTTCGGCACCGTCTACGTGAACATCGTCCGGAACATTCCGCTGACGATCATCATCCTGTTCGCCTCGCTCGGTCTCGCCGACATCTTCGGTGTGACGATGGGCGCCTCCGACTTCAAGGTCCAGGGCTTCCGCCTGGCGGTCTTCGGTCTGATCGGCTACACGGCCGCCTTCGTCTGCGAGGCGATCCGCTCCGGCATCAACACCGTGCCGCTCGGCCAGGCCGAGGCCGCCCGCGCGATCGGGCTGAGCTTCAGCCAGACCCTCCGCCTGATCGTGCTGCCCCAGGCGTTGCGCGCGGTCATCGGCCCGCTGGCCAACGTCCTGATCGCCCTGACGAAGAACACCACCGTCGCGGCCGCCATCGGCGTCGCCGAGGCCGCGGCCCTGATGAAGACGATGATCGAGAACGAGGCTCAGACGCTGGCGATCGGCGCGGTCTTCGCCCTCGGCTTCGTGGTCCTGACCCTGCCCACCGGCCTGCTCCTGGGCTGGCTCGGCAAGCGACTGGCGGTGAAGCGATGAGCTCCGTCCTCTACGACACTCCGGGCCCCCGCGCCAAGCGGCGCAACGTGCTCGTCTCCGTCGTCTTCTTCGTCCTGCTCGCCGCTCTGGTCTGGTGGATCTGGCGGACGCTGGACGACAAACAGCAGCTGCACTGGGCCCTGTGGCAGCCGTTCACCACGTCCCAGGCCTGGACGACCTACCTTCTGCCGGGCCTTGCCAACACCCTGAAGGCGGCGGCGCTGGCCATGGTCATCGCCCTTCCGCTCGGGGCCGTCTTCGGCATCGCCCGCCTGTCCGACCACCGCTGGGTGCGGATCGTGGCAGGTGTGGTCGTCGAGTTCTTCCGGGCGATCCCGGTACTGCTGCTGATGCTGTTCGCCAACGAGTTCTACAGCCGCTACACGCAGGTCACCAGCGACGAGCGGCCCCTCTACGCGGTGGTCACCGGCTTGGTGCTCTACAACGCCTCGGTCCTCGCCGAGGTCGTCCGGGCCGGCATTCTCGCCCTGCCCAAGGGGCAGTCGGAGGCGGCGTACGCGATCGGTCTACGCAAGGGGCAGACGATGACCAGCATCCTGCTCCCGCAAGCGGTCACCACCATGCTGCCGACAATCGTCAGCCAGCTCGTGGTCATCGTGAAGGACACGGCGCTGGGTGGCGTGATGATCGGTTTCACCGAGTTGCTCAACCAGCGCGGCACGCTCGCGGCCAACTACGCCAACGTCATCGCCAGCTTCGTCGTCGTGGCGGTCATCTACATCGTGCTGAACTTCCTCCTCACCAGCTTCGCCTCCTGGCTGGAGCGCAGGCTACGGCGCAGCAAGCGGAGCACAGGCGCGGTCCTCGGGGTCGAGGAGGTCGAGAAGCTCAACGCGGCCGAGGTCGGCGGCGCCTACGGGACCGGCGCGGCAGCTTGATCTGACGGGCACGCCCTCACCCGACGCATCATCGGGCGACCTGAAAGTGCGCTGACTCTCGCGCCTTCATCAGCTGGACTGTCCGGCTGATGATCACGTCAGTAGAAAGTGCCTCCGACCAGCCACTGCCGGTGACTTGGTGCCTCGCTCTGGCCAGCGAGAACAACGATTGATGAGGTCCTTGTTCCCGCACTCGTCGGAGGCACTTTCCAAGTGAAGAAGCGCTTCGGGTCCTACCCGCGTGTCGGGGCGGTTCCGGAGAGCTGGTCGTGGGGCTACTGCGGCCCGGCAACGCGGCTCCTCGCGCTCCACTTGGCGCTTGCCGTCCGGCCCATGGCCCGTGCATGTCGTACCCGGTCGGCATGACCGTCACCGACGTCATCCACCCCGCACGAGTAGAAAGGGTCCGTCAGCAAACTGACGGACCCTATGGGCCCTGTGCGGGATGTCTCACCGAGGGCCGGCGAGAGTGTGCGGTCATGGTGACCGCACAGCCAGACCACACGGTAGGTCGCCGTACCCCGGGGTGCAGTCCGGTGCGTGGGCTCGGCCTTGACTCTGTAACCGTGTAATCGTCTTACGGCCAGCAGGGAGGGCACTGCCTCGGGTCACTTGACGCAAACTCTGCCAATGGGTTGCATACGTTCTGTGATCGTGCACCCCGTTCCAACTGCCCGTTCCCGAACGTTCCTCAGGACGCCGCTCCGGGCAGGGGGCCGCGCGCCGTGGACCCGGTGATCATCGTCGGCGCGGGGCCCGTGGGCCTCACGCTGGCCCTTGCGCTGGCCCGCCAGGAGGTCCCCTCCGTGGTCCTCGACGAGGGGCCGGGCAAGGACGAACAACGGCTCGCGCGGACGGTGGTGCTGCGCGAGGACACCGCCGCGCTCGTCGAGCGTCTGACGGGCCTGCCTCTCACCGACGCCGGTTTCCGTTGGGCCGGATGGCGGTCGATGCGGCGCAAGCAGGTGATGCGCGAGATCAACTTCGCTGCCGGGGCATCCGGCACGGACTCGCCGGACTTCGAAGCCGATGCGCAAGGCCTTGGGGGCGCGGCGCACGGCTCGGGGGCGCACGGCTCGGGAGGCGGCACGCACGGCGCGGTGAGCGGCGCGCGGGCCTTCGGGAGCGGCGCGCACGGCTCGGGGAGTGGCGCCCAGCGCTCCGGGCGGAGCGCGCGGGACCCGAAGGGGAGCGCGCAGAGCCCGAAAAACGCCGGGCTCGGCCCGACCGCGGACGCGCAGGACCCCGAGGGTGCCGACGCGCCCGCCCCGCTGCACCTCGCCCAGCACGCGCTGACCGGCGCCCTGCGCGAGGCCATCATCCACGAACGGCTGATCAAGGTCGCCGTGGGCAGCCGCCTCGACTCGATCGAGCAGGAGTCCTCGGGCGTCACGGCGCACACCCGCGGCCCCAACGGCACCTGGTGGCGCGGCAGTTACCTGGTCGGCTGCGACGGACCGCGCTCGACCGTGCGCAAGCTCCAGGACATCCGCTTCCCCGGACGTACGGCCGTCGAACGACACGCCGTGGCAGCGCTGCGTACGGAACTTCCCTGGCCCGGCCAGGCATTGCTGCACCGGATGCCGCCGTGGCGGACGTCGGGCCCTTCGAGCGGTGAGGTGACCGCGCGTCCCCTCGCCGACGACGTGTGGCGGCTGGACTGGCTGCTGCCGCCCGGCAAGGACCTGGTCACCCCCGACCTGCTGGTGGCACGCATCCGCGAGACCCTCGCGGGCTGGAACGCCGGCTCCACACCCCCGTACGAGCTGCTCGACACCGGAGTCCACACCATCCACCACCGCCTCGCCCGCCGCTGGCGGGCCGGCCGGGTCTTCATCGCCGGGGACGCCGCGCACCTGCTCGGCACGCTCGGCACCCAGGGCCTGGACGAGGGCCTGCGGGACGCCGACAACCTCGCCTGGAAGCTGGCGCTCGCCTGGCACCACGGCCCGCACGAGGCGCTCCTCGACAGCTACCAGGCGGAGCGGCGGGCCGTCGTCGCCGCCCGGCTGCGCGCCGCCGACCAGGCGCTGCCACTGCTGCGCAGCGGCGGAGGCCTGCGCTCGTACGTCCCCGGGTCGGCCCGTGGCCACGACGCGCTGCTCACGGACGGCCATCTGGGACGCGGCCCGCTGGGCGCGCCGGGGGCGTACGCCGACTCGCCACTCGCGCCCGCGCACACCGAGTCGGAGACCCCGGTGGACACGGCGCCCGGTGCGGCGGTCGTCGACGTACGCGTGACCGCGGAGGACGGCTCGTTCGTACAGCTGCGGGAGCGGCTCGGTCGCGGGGTGCTGCTCGTCGTGCTGATCGCTCCGGGTACGGGCGTGTGGGCGCGCAAGCACTGGGTGACGGCCGGGATCATGCCCAGGCTCGCGGCCGCCGTGACCGCGCTGCCGCACCGCGCCGAGTTGCTCGTCGCCGAGAGCTATCCCGGCGCGGCGGCACACACCGTGCTCCTGGTACGCCCCGACGGCCACCTGGTCACCGCGCTGAGCGGGGTGCGTCCGGCCGACCTGTACGCGGCGGCCGAGGCGACACTGGGCGGCCCCGCCACGGCGGAAGCGGAAGCGGAGACGGCGTCGAGTACGACCTGACGACCCTGGTGGTCCGGCCGGCCCCGGACCACCAGGTTCAGATCGCCGAACTCGTCCGGGGGGGGCGGAGCCACGGCCATCGCGGCACCCTCCGTCACCGGATGGTCCACATAGTGACAGTGAGTTGACCGGCCCAGAGCGCCATGGTGTACTCCGGATCGTGACCGACACCTGTGTGCGCCTGTGGCGGAGGGTCCATATGGACCTCGTCCGCTATGCGGGCTGCGTGTGTCGCCCGTCCTGCTGAATTCGCAGCTCTTCTCTCTCCGCGCGCCGCCCCTGGCTGTCGGCTGCCGCGCGCACCCACGCGAACGCCCAGGACGGTACCCGTGTCTGTGTCCACCCCCTCCACCACGCCTTCCCCCACCGCACCGGTCCAGGCCCCCACCCAGGCCGACCTGCTCGACTTCGTGCGCCGCACCGCCGCCGACACCGAACTGATCGCCTCCCTCCCTCTCGACCCCGAGGGCCGCACCTGGGTGCGCCTGGAAGGCCCCGGCGGCAGCGAGGCCTGGCTCATCGGCTGGCCTCCCGGTACCGGCACCGGCTGGCACGACCACGCCGACTCGGTCGGCGCCTTCGTCGCCGCCGCGGGCGAGCTCAAGGAGTACTCGCTCGCCGCCCGCCTGCCCACCGACGGCTGGAAGACCCTCGAACTCTCCGAGGACGTCGACCGCGAACGTCGGCTGCCGGCCGGCAAGGGCCGCTCCTTCGGCCGCCACCACGTGCACGAGGTGCTCAACGAGTCCACCGAGGAGCACGCGATCTCCGTCCACGCCTACTACCCGCCCCTGCCTCGGATCCGCCGCTACAGCCGCACGGGGCAGGTGCTGCGCCTGGAGCACGTCGAGCGTCCGGAGGACTGGCAGTGAGCACACCAGGCCCTGTGGGCATCGACACGTTGCTGGAACGGGTCCGCGAGGGACTCGACCGGGTGGAGGCCGAGGAGGCGTACTCCGCCGCACAGACCGGCGAAGCCCTCCTCGTCGACATCCGGTACGCCGCCCTGCGCGAGCGCGACGGACTGATCCCCGGCGCCCTCGTCGTCGAGCGCAACGAACTGGAGTGGCGGCTCGACCCCCAAGGCAGCCACCGCGCCCCCGAGGCCACGAGCCACGCTCTGCGGGTCGTGGTGGTCTGCAACGAGGGGTACGCGTCCAGCCTCGCCGCCGTCTCCCTCCAGCAGCTCGGACTGCACCGGGCGACCGACCTGGTCGGCGGCTTCCAGGCGTGGAAGGCGGCCGGTTTCCCGGTGACCGCCTAGCTCCCGGCTCGCGATCGCCCTGCGGCGTACGTGGGTGGTGGGCGCCCCTGATGTAAGGGGCGCCCACCATTGCGTGCCGACCCTTACTCCTTTGCGTACCGCCCCTTACTCCTTGGCCGTGGCCACCGTGACCGGGCGCACCCGCAACGCCACCCGGCCCGGCAGCGCGGTGGCGACGAGCGCGAGCAGCCCGGCGAGCGCGATAACGGTGACGTACACCAGGGGTGTGACCGCCGGAGCCGCCCGGCCCGTCATGCCGACGCTGAACGCGGTCAGGACGGCGAGCGCGATTCCGCTGCCGAGCGCGGTGGCGAGCAGCAGGACCGAGAGCGCCTCCGTGCGCAGCATCCCCAGCACCTGGCGCCGCGTCGCCCCGGCGAGGCGCAGCAGCGCGAACTCCCGCACACGCTCCGAGACCGACATGGCCAGCGTGTTGACGACGGCGATGGCGGTGAAGGCCAGGACGAGTCCCATGGCGAGGTAGTTGACCTCGGCGTTCGCCTGCTGCCGTGCGGCCTGGATCGAGTCGGCGGCGGCCGGGGCGAGGACGTGGATCCCCGGGAACTCACGGAGGGTAGTCGCGAGTTGTGTCTGTGTACGGGCGGTGCTGACGAGGACGGAGGTCGCGAGCGGGTTGTCCACATGGCGGGCGACCAGGTCATGGGCGAAGGTGAGGTCGCCGAAACCAAGACCCTTGGCGTAGACGGCCACGACGGTCGGCGTGGCGGGTGTTCCGTCGCCCAGCGTGAGTTTCAGGGGGCTGCCGGGCTTCAGGTGGAGCTGGTCGGCGGCGAGTTCGCTGACGGCGACGGTGTCCTCGGTGAGCTTCTTCAGGGAGCCGGCGGTGACGTCCGGGTCCCAGGTGCGGGTGAGGCCCCTGGGTGTGACGCCCTGCGCCGCGTACTTGTCGAGTCCCACCCGGACGGTCGTACGGACCACTTCGGTGACGGTGTCGTGCTGCGTACGCAGCCGCCGTGCGGCCTCGGCCGGTACGCCGGGGCCCTGGGCGGCCACCACCCAGTCGGCGCGGATGCCCTCGCGGGCCTGGGCGCGGGCCGCGTTGCCCAGGGTCGGCCGGACGAAGAGAACGGTGCAGGTCATGCCGATGAGGAGGGTCAAAGGGGTGACGACGGAGGCCATCCGGGCGGCATGGCCACGGAGGTTGGCACGCGCCAGCCGGCTGCTGGGCCCGGTCAGCCCGAGCGGGCCTCCGAGCACGGCTACGGCCGCCCTGACCAGCAGCGGACCGAGCAGCGCGACGGAGGAGGCGAGGACCACGACGGCCAGGAAGGTCACGGGGGTCGAGGCGGGTTCCGTGCGCAGAACACTGAGCACCGCGACGAGGACGGCACCGCCGGCGAGCAGGCCGAGACCCGCGAGGATCCGTCCCCACGCCGGGCGGGTGCGCTCGACCCCGGCCTCGGCGAGCGCCTCGGCCGGGCGGATCCGGGCGATCCGGCGCGAGGAGATACGGGCGGCGGCCCAGGCACCGAGCAGTGTCGCGGCGAGCCCGGCGAACGGCGGGAAGACGCTGACGGTGTGCTGAAGCGTGGCCGGCACGGCGCCCATGGCCACGAACCGGCCGTGCAGCCAACTGCCCAGCGGCAGCCCCGCGAGCGCGCCGACGGTACCCGCGGCGGCCCCGACGATCAGTGCCTCACGGCCGAGGAGCGCCCGGATCTGCCCTGGCGTGGCGGCGATGGCGCGCAGCAGGGCGAGTTCGCGATGGCGCTGTTGCACGGAGAGCGCGAAGGTCCCGACCACCACCAGGACGGCCACGAGCAGTGAGGTGCCGCCCATCGCACCGCCCATGCTGACCAGCTTCGTACGCGCGGCGGCCGCGTCCAGGAACTCCACGGGCCCTCGGCCGTCGCCGGCGCTGACCTGCGCGGTCGTACCGTACGGCGCCCTGGCTCCGTGCAGCGCCATGCTGACCGATCGCTTCAGCACGGCCGCGTCCGTGCCCTTGGCGGGAAGCACCCCGAAGGCGGTGACCTGTCCGGGGTGGGCGGCGAGGCGGCGGGCCTCGGCGGTGGAGAAGAAGAGGGCGGTCTGGTGCCGCACCTCCTGGGCGGGGGCGGCTATTCCGGTCACCCGGTAGGTCCGCGGGCTCCGCGTCGACTGAACGGTGAGCCGGTCACCGGGCTCGAGGTGGGCGCGCTCGGCGAGGCGGCGGTCGATGACGAGATCGCCGTCGGCCTTGGGGGCGGTGCCGGTGGTGAGGGTGTACGGGGTCAGCGCGGCGGAGTCCCAGGCGTGCCCGTAGGCGGGCCGGTCCCTGTCGACGGCTCCGCCGGGTGCCAAGGGCTGGGCCAGGAAGGTCAGTTCGGGGATGACCTCACGTACGCCGGGCGCCTTTTGGAGCTCGGTGGCGAGGTCGCCCGGGAGCCAGGCCCGCTCGGCGATCGGCTTGGCCTTGTGTTTGATCTTCGTCTTGCCCTTCTTGTGTTTGACGGTGGTCTGGTGGACGTTCTGGTCGGCGGAGACCACGACGGGCGTCGCGGCATACCGTTCGGTGGCGATCGTGCCGCGCAGGCCCGTCTCCAGGAGGGTGCCGCAGGCGGTGATGAGAGCGGCCGCGCACATCAAGGCGAAGAAAGCACCGACGAAGCCACCTTTGCGGGCTCGGACGGTCCGCAGGGCGTAACGCAGCATCATGAGGGTTCGCTCCCTGGTCTGTCGTGGGGTGCCGGGCGGTTCTCAGGTGCGGCATCGGGTGCGGCTTCGGGCACGGTGACGGGGGCCGGGAAGGCCAGGAACCGGGTCAGCACGGTGCGGGCGCCGGGCGGGGTGTCGGCCTCGGGGCGCTTGTAACGGTTGAGGAGCGCGATGTACTCCTCGAAGAACGCGCGGAGTTCGGGGAGCGTCAGCCGGATGCTGCCGCGCGAGTAGGGGAAGGCGTCGACCCAGGGATCGGCTTCGCCCGCCTCCCCGTCCACCCCCTGCGTCCGCAGCCGCTGCATCTGCAGTTGCATCTGCTCGAAGAGTTCGAGGTCGGCGGCGTACGCGTGGTGGTTCAGCTCGTCCATGACGAGCCGCATCTCGGGACTCTGCCGACTGCGCGGCGGGAAGCGGCGGTCACCGGGGACGGCCCGCCACCAGCGCTCCCTGCCGTGGCCGCCCGCCTGCGCCGGTCGGTCCACTTCTTCCACGAAGCCGTTCCGAGCGAGCTCACGCAGGTGGTAGCTGGTGGCTCCGGTGTTGAGCCCGAGCGCCCGGGCCAGCGTCGCCGAGGTGGCGGGGCCGTGCACGGTCAGGTGCTGAAGCATGCGCTGCCGACGGGGCTGCGCGAGGGCCTTGAGCGTGGCGAGGTCGGAGAGCTCGGTGGAGCCGCCCGAAGTCTCCTCGCCCCGCCTCGCCATGGGTTCCGCGCCGGGTTCCTGTGCCATGCGTACACAGTCCTCTGTGCACAGACACCTGTGCATTGCGGCAACCCGGCGTCTCCCTCCGGGGGTTAACCTCACCCTCACGAAGGGGAGTTGGACAGTGGCCGGAGTCTGAATCCGAGCCGGGATCGGGTTCAGTCCCCGTGTCTCCCCTGAGCCCAAACGTCAGGCCGCCCACAGGCGTACAGCGAGTTCAGAACCCAGTTACCAGGCCCAGGCCCGCCCCCGACCCGACCTCCGACCCAAGGCTCAGAACCCCTCGTCCCCCAAGCCCTCCGTGTCCTCCCCCTCTTCCTCCAGCGCCTGGCGAACCACGCGCAGCGCCATCCCCTCGGAGTAGCCCTTGCGGGCGAGCATGCCCGCGAGGCGTCGCAACCGTTTGTCTCGGTCGAGGCCGCGCGTGGAGCGAAGCTTGCGCGCGACGAGCTCGCGCGCCGTCGCCTCTTCCTGCTCGGGGTCGAGCTGCCCGACGGCCTCGTCGATCAGCGTCGAGTCCACGCCCTTGGTCCGCAGCTCCCGCGCGAGCGCCCGCCGGGCCAGACCCCGGCCGTGGTGCCGGGACTCCACCCAGGCGTCCGCGAAGGCACCGTCGTTGATCAGCCCGACCTCCTCGAACCGTGACAGCACCTCGTCCGCCACATCGTCGGGAATCTCACGCTTGCGCAACGCGTCCGCGAGCTGTTTTCGCGTGCGTGGGGTCCCGGTGAGCAGGCGCAGACAGATCGCCCGCGCCCGCTCAGCCGGGTCCCCTGGGGGCTCCCCCTTCTCGGCCCTCGACGAGGAAGGAGTGCCTCCGTCCTGTGGGTCGTCGGACGGCTCACCGAAACCGCCACGCCTCCGACGCCCTCGTCCACCTCGCGGCCCCCCGTCGCCGCGCCGCCCACCGCCACGGCGCGATGCACCGCCCGGAGAACCGTGACCGTCCGTCAGGCCGTCGCCTTCGCCGTAGCCCGCCGGACCGTCACTGCCGTACGGATCCCCGCCGTGGAACCCCTCGGAGCCATACGTGTCACCGGAGTACCTGGAGGAGCCGCCGAACGTCTCGTCCCCGTACGGCCCGTCCCCGCCGTGCGCTCTTTCACCGTCTCCGGCCGAGTCGCCGTTCCCCCCGTGCCCCTGCCCCCGCGGGGGGACGGGGTAGGCGTACTCGGCCCAGTCGGTTCGTCGCGTCATGGACTAGCTCTTGGCCGCCGCGGCCTTGGACTTGGTGGCCTTGGCCGCCGGAGCGGGCACCGTCTTCGCGGCCTCGTCCGAGGCGGTCGAGACCGCCGCGTCAGCGCCCGGCTCGGCGGTGGGCTCCACCGGCCTCACACCGACGCCCAGCTTCTCCAGGATCTTCTTCTCGATCTCGTTGGCGAGGTCGGGGTTGTCCTTCAGGAAGTTGCGCGCGTTCTCCTTGCCCTGGCCGAGCTGGTCGCCCTCGTACGTGTACCAGGCGCCGGCCTTGCGGACGAAGCCGTGCTCCACGCCCATGTCGATCAGGCCGCCCTCGCGGCTGATGCCATGCCCGTAGAGGATGTCGAACTCGGCCTGCTTGAAGGGCGGCGCGACCTTGTTCTTGACGACCTTGACGCGGGTGCGGTTGCCGACCGCGTCGGTGCCGTCCTTCAGCGTCTCGATGCGGCGGATGTCGAGTCGCACCGAGGCGTAGAACTTCAGCGCCCGGCCACCCGTCGTGGTCTCCGGAGAGCCGAACATCACGCCGATCTTCTCGCGCAGCTGGTTGATGAAGATCGCGGTGGTCTTCGACTGGTTGAGCGCGCTGGTGATCTTCCGCAGGGCCTGGCTCATCAGGCGGGCCTGCAGACCCACGTGCGAGTCGCCCATCTCGCCCTCGATCTCAGCGCGCGGCACCAGGGCGGCGACGGAGTCGATGACGATCAGGTCGAGCGCGCCGGAGCGGACGAGCATGTCCACGATTTCCAACGCCTGCTCGCCGTTGTCCGGCTGGGACAGGATCAGGTTGTCGATGTCGACGCCGAGCTTCTTCGCGTACTCGGGGTCGAGTGCGTGCTCGGCGTCGATGAAGGCCACCTGTCCGCCGGCCCGCTGAGCGTTCGCCACCGCGTGCAGCGTCAGCGTCGTCTTACCGGAGGACTCCGGGCCGTACACCTCCACCACTCGGCCGCGCGGCAGGCCGCCGACTCCAAGGGCCACGTCGAGCGCGGTCGACCCGGTGGGGATGACCTCGATGGGCTCGTTCGGCCGCTCGCCCAGGCGCATCACCGCGCCCTTGCCGAATTGCCGTTCAATCTGTGCGAGCGCGGCGTCGAGCGCCTTCTCGCGGTCCGTACCTGCCATGGGTTCCACCCGGTTTGCTTGAGTCGATCGCTTCACGTCAAAGACGCTAACGCCTGCCACTGACAATGCGCCCCGACGCCCGTCCAGCCTGTGGATAACTCGGGTACATCTCTGTGAAAACCCTGCCGAAAGCCCCGCCGAGAGCCCAGCCGGAGATTCCATAAGAATGGATGTTCGATTTTGGTGTCAAGCGCACCACGCGGCACCTCCGAGCCTACGTTCGCGGACCGACAACGGCCGGGGTCCCCGCCTACTCCACGGGGCGTACGACCGGATTCTTCGGCCGTACGACGACCTCAGGGTCCTGGCCGCCGAAGCTTGGACCTCATGGAGAGCCGCAGCGGAACCCCCGCTCCCGCCGTGACCACCGCCGTCGCCCCACCGGCACGACCGTCTCCGGCACGACCGTCTCCGGCGCGCCCCGTGTGGCGCGGGGCGTGGCGCGGAGTGCGTCCCGCCGAGCGGCTCTGCCACACGACCGGCGCCGTGCTGGTGCTCTGCGGGCTGGCGCATCTGGTCGTCTTCGCCGTGGACGGCGGCCCCTGGGACGGTCCCGTCTCCTGGCGCAAGCCCGTCACGTTCGGGCTCTCCTTCGGGCTGACGCTGATCGCGATCACGTGGGTCACGTCGTATCTGCGGGTCGGGGCGCGTCTGCGCTCGGCGCTGCTCGTCGTGTTCGCCGCCGACTGTGTCGTGGAGGTGGGCGGGATCACCCTTCAGGCGTGGCGACGGGTGCCGTCGCATCTCAACATGGAGACCGGCTTCGACACGGCGGTGTCGATGACGCTCGCGGTGGGCGGCGGGGTCCTCGTGGTGCTGCTCACCGTGTTCGCGGTGGCCTCCTTCCGGAACCGGCCCACGGGCCCCCTGGGGATGCCGCTCGCGCTGCGCTCCGGGTTCGCGATCCTGCTCGTCGCGCTGGCGTCGGGCGCCGCGATGATCGCGCGCGGGGTCGTCCTCACCCGCACCGGTCACCAGGAGGCGGCGTACCACTCGACGGCCCCGCTCAAGCCGCTGCACGGGGTGAGCCTGCACGCCGTGCTGGTCCTGCCCGCGCTGGCCCGACTGCTGTCCCACACGCCATGGAGCGACCGGACACGGCAGCGGGTCGTCCACGCGGCGGTCGGCTGCTACGCGGCGGCGGTCCTGGGCGCCGGAGCGTGGGCGGCCCTCACCTGGTGAATCATCGGCCTCATCGGCCGAGCAGCCCCCGCAGACGGGCGCGGAAGGAGGGCGACCTCCTGGTCCGGTGGCCGTGCACCCGGGGATCGTCCGTGACGTCGTACCGCTTCACATAGGCCCCCAGGAAGGCCTGGAGGGTGGCGACCGCGGGGATGGCGATCAGGGCGCCGACGGCCCCGAGGAGCGCGGTGCCCGCGATGACCGAGCCGAAGGCGACCGCGGGGTGGATGTCCACGGTCTTGGCGGTCAGCTTCGGCTGCAGTACGTAGTTCTCGAACTGCTGGTAGACCACGACGAAGATCAGCACCCACAGCGCGTACCAGGGGTTGACGGTGAAGGCGATCAGCATCGGCAGGGCGCCCGCGAGATACGTACCGATGGTGGGGATGAACTGCGAGACCAGACCCACCCAGACGGCGAGCACGGGCGCGTAGGGCACGCCGAGGGCCTGCAGCAGGATGTAGTGCGCGATGCCGGAGATCAGCGCCATCAGACCGCGCGAGTACAGATAGCCGCCTGTCTTGTCGACGGCTATCTCCCACGCGCGCAGCACCTCTGCCTGTCGCGCGGGCGGCAGCACGGAGCACAACGCACGCCGCAGCCGGGGCCCGTCGGCCGCGAAGTAGAACGAGAACAGCGTGATCGTCAGCAGCTTGAAGAGACCGCCCAGCACCTGCGCGGACACGTCCAGGACGCCGGTCGCGCTGTTCTGCACGTACTTCCGCAGCCAGTCGGAGTGCACCAGGCTGTCCTGGACGTCCACCCGTCTCACGTCGGTGTGGAAGGTCGAGTTGATCCAGTTGATCACCGAGTCCAGGTACTCGGGGAAGCCCTCGATCATCTTGATGATCTGACCCGCGAGCATCGAGCCGAGCAGCGTGATGAATCCGGCCGTCACGATCAGCAGACCGAAGAAGACGAGGAAGGCGGCCAGCCCCCGGCGCATACCGTACGAGGCCATCCAGCTCACCGCGGGCTCGATGGCCAGCGCCAGGAAGAACGCGATCAGGATGTTGATCAGCAGCCCGATGAGCTGGTGGAACGCCCAACTGCCCAGTTGGAACAGGGCGACGAGGGTGAGCGCGAGCACCATCGCGCGCGGCAGCCAGCGCGGCATGCGCACGCCCTGCCCGGAGGCGTCCCCGCCCGGGGGCGGAGTGGGCGGCGTCGTGCCGAAGGGGGATGTCTGCTGGGCGACCTGCGCGGTCTCGTCTGTCGGGGCCACGGGGCAAGTCTCGCCCACTCCACCGACAATCGGTGACCGGCCCCGGATCTTCGGGGTCCGTCAGCGGTTTTCGTACGGAACGTTCATGGTCGCGCACACCACGCGCCACACGTCCTTGGCCTCCCAGCCGGCGTTCAGCGCCTGGTGCACAGTCCGTCCGCCGAGCTCCGTCATCACATGATCGCGCGCGAAGGTGTCGGCGTACGCCTCACCGAAGTGATCCGCCATCCGCTGCCAGAAGACCGTCAACCGCATGACTCCAGTATCCCGCCCCTGAGAGTGGGCCCGGGCCGGGACCCCTTGCCGAGACCGCTTTCCGTCCTACGGTCTGAGACATGGCCGAATCAGGAGCATCCCCACTCCCCCCGACGCCCCCGGCGCACACCCCGCTCTCGCGCGCCGAGCACTTCATCTGGCTCACCGCACGCGTGCTGGAACAGCGCCGTTTCGCGTACCACTTCCTGAACAGCGACGTCGGCGCCGCCGATGCGGTGGAGACCGCGCTGGCCGCCTACCGCAACGACGACGAGGGATACGGTCACGCGCTCGAACCCGATCTGCGCGGCCCGGTCAGCCAGCCGCTGCACACCGGGCACGCGCTGCGCGTCCTCGACTCGATCGGGCGGTGCGGCGGGCAGCGCGTGGAGCGCGTGTGCCGCTATCTGACCTCGGTGTCGACGGCGGACGGCGCACTGCCGGCGGTCCATCCCAGTCAGCGTGGCTATCCGCACGCTCCTTTCGTGCCGATCGTCGACGACCCACCGAGTGAACTCCTCGCCACCGGGCCCGTGGTGGGCCTGCTGCACCGCAACGAGGTGTGGCACGCCTGGCTGTTCCGGGCCACCGACTTCTGCTGGCGGGCGGTCGA
The DNA here is from genome assembly GCF_042959425.1 of Streptomyces sp. NPDC007896. NCBI lineage: Bacteria > Bacillati > Actinomycetota > Actinomycetes > Kitasatosporales > Streptomycetaceae > Streptomyces > Streptomyces sp. NPDC007896. The sequence continues at coordinate 192,175 of NZ_JBIBKX010000018.1, forward strand.
GTCCCTGGACAAGTCGCACCCGTACGAGGTCGAGGCGGCCGTGGCCTTCCTGGACTCCGCCCCCGACCGCCCGCGCGCGGAGGCCGCCGCCGACCGGCTGGGCCGTCTGGTGCGCGAGCACCGGCTCGCGGCACTGGACCCGGCGCGCCTGGAGGCGTTTCCGGTGGCGCCCGGATACGCGCCGGACGAGCACCACTTCCCGCACGACTACGCGAAGACCCCGGGGTCACTCGCGCGCGCATGGTTCACCGACGAGGAGATGGCGCGCTCGCTCGACTTCCTGGCGGGCGAGCAGCGGGAGGACGGCGGCTGGCCGATCCGCTGGCGCCAGTGGGCACCGGGTACCGCCCTGGAGTGCCGCCCCATGGTGACGATCGAGGCCCTGCGCACCCTACGGGCGTACGGTCGGCCCATCGGCTGAGCGATCCCGACGGTTCCCGGCCCGCACACACGTGTGCGGGCCGCCCGCGTACCGGGCGTCAGCCTGTCAGCGCCCGCACTCCCGCCGTCACGACCACGGCCGCGCCGACCACGAGCAGGAAGGGGGCGCGCAGGAGCAGGGCGACGGCGGCCGCGGCGAGTCCTGCGACCTTCGCGTCCACGACCAGGACGCGCCCGTCGGCGAAGGTCTGCTGAGCCGTGAGCGCGGCCAGGAGGGCGACGGGCAGCAGGGCGGCGAGGCGCTTGACGAGCGGCCGCTCCAGGACGCCGACGGGGACCAGCAGGCCGATGAGCTTGACGGCGTAGCAGCCGACGGCGGTCGCGCCGATCGCGATCCAGATGTTCAACGGTCTTCCCTTGGCGCGTCGTTGTCGGCCTTCATACGGCCGGCGGACTTCGGAGCGCGTCGCCCCTCTACGTAGAGGGCGGCGGGAGCGGCCAGCGCCGCCACCAGGACGGGGACTCCGGCGGGCAGCACGGGCAGCAGACCGAGCCCCAGAAGGACCGCGGCACCGGCCACCGCGCGCTCCGTGGTGGTCTTCAGCATCGGCGCGAGCAGCGCGAGGAAGACGGCGGGCCCGGCGGCGTCCAGCCCCCACGCGTCGGTGTCCCCGATGGCCTCGGCCCCGACGGCGCCCAGCAGCGTGGTGAGGTTCCACAGCACGTACAGGGTGAGCCCGGTGACGGTGAAGCCGATCCGGACACTGCGGCGGGTGGGCTGGGCGAGCGCGACGGCCGTGGTCTCGTCGATGACCCACTGCGCGGCGAACGGGCGCACCGCGCGCGGGAGGGCCAGCAGTTGTGACAGACGCAGTCCGTAGAACGCGTTGCGCACCCCGAGGAAGAACGCGCCCGCGGCCGCCGTGAGCGGGTTGCCGCCGCCTGCGAGCGCGCCCACGAGCGCGAACTGCGAGGCGCCGGTGAACACCAGGAGGCTGAGCGCGCAGGTCTGCAGGACGGTGAGCCCGCTGCCTGCCGAGGTCACCCCGAAGGCGAAACCGGACAGTCCGACGGCGACCCCGACTCCCAGGGCGTCCCGGACGACGGCCGCGTCAGGTTTTCCGCCGCCTTCTTCACTGCGTATGTCTGCGAGAGCTGTCTGTTCTGCCACACCCCGGACTGTAGGTACGGCCGCCCGTCGGCGTCTTGTACGTTCTTGCGCTCGCGCTGGTAGGCGCCCGGAGGCACGCCCACGATCCGGGTGAAGTGACGGTTGAGGTGGGGCTGGTCGGTGAAGCCGACGGCGACGGCCGCCTCGGCGGGCGCGGAACCGGCGTCCAGGAGGTGACGTGCCCGGCGTACCCGGGCGTCGGTCAGCCAGGTGTGGGGCGGCATGCCGTAGGTGTCGCGGAACGCGCGCAGCAGGGCGAACGGGCTGGTGCCGAGGTCGGCGGCGAGCCGTTCCAGGGTCGGAGGCTCGTCCATCCGCTCCTCCAGCACGGCACGCGCGCGAGCGGCGACACGGGTGCCCGCGGTGTGCACGCCCCGCTGCGGCAGAGGACCGCCGTTCAGGCGCAGCAGCCGGGTCACCGCGACCCGTAGCAGCGTGTCGGCTGCGAGCGCGTTGCCCTCCTCCGCGGCCCGAAGCACTTCGTGAACCAGACCCGCCGCGTACGGATCGTCGAGCACCGGGCTGACGAATCCAGGCGTTCCACGAATCGTGGTGGTCTCCGCGGCGATCTCCGCCACCAACTCGGGCGAGGGGTACACCGCCCCGTACCGCCACCCCTCGGGAACACCCGCCCGGCCCGTGTGCGGGGTGTCGGGGTTGACCAGCGCGAGCGCGCCCGGACCCGCGTACTGGTCGGCGCCGCCGTGGTGGAAGACCTCGACTCCGTCGGAGATGGCGGCGATCACGAAATTCTCGTGGGTGTGCCGCACAAAGATCTTCTCGACGAACCGCGCCCGCAGCAGATCGACACCCGGCAGCTCCGCGTACCGCCAGTGCCGCGCCCGCTCCTGCCCCGAACCTGCCACCCATTCATTCTCCGCCATGCCACCTCGGACGACCGGCTCGGGTGGCGCACCCCCACGCGCCGTCGGCCACCCACGGCGGCGAGGGGTCGTGTCGGGGAATGTCCGCCCGCAGCGGCCGGCGCGTCAACACAGCCAAGTCGGTAATCGACCGATTCCGCGCCTGACCGAGGACGGATACCCCCCGGCGCGGCCCCGCTCCCTCACCGAGCCGCAGGCGCCCCACCACGCCACCGACCACATTCCCGCAGGTCAGGGCGATTGTCAGTGGCCGGGTGCAGGATGGACGCATGGTCAGCTCCGCACACCGAGCCCTGGACGGCTTCTCCCCCGCGACCCGCGGCTGGTTCACGGGGGCCTTCTCCGCGCCCACCGCGGCCCAGGCCGGCGCGTGGAAGGCCATCGGCGAGGGCTCGGACGTGCTGGTGGTCGCCCCGACCGGCTCCGGCAAGACCCTGGCCGCGTTCCTCGCCGCGCTCGACCAGCTGGCCTCGACCCCGCACCCGGCCGACCCCAGGAAGCGCTGCCGGGTCCTGTACGTATCACCGCTCAAGGCCCTCGCGGTGGACGTGGAGCGGAATCTGCGCAGCCCGCTGACCGGCATCCGGCAGGAGTCGGTGCGCCTCGGGCTGCCCGAGCCCGAGGTGAAGGTCGGTATCCGCTCCGGCGACACTCCGCCCGCAGAGCGCCGCGCGCTGGCCACCCGCCCACCGGACATCCTGATCACGACCCCCGAGTCACTGTTCCTGATGCTGACGTCGGCGACGCGCGACGCGCTGACCGGTATCGAGACGGTGATCCTGGACGAGGTGCACGCGGTCGCGGGCACCAAGCGCGGCGCCCATCTCGCGCTCACCCTGGAGCGCCTCGACGAGCTGCTGCCCAGGCCCGCGCGCCGCATCGGCCTCTCCGCGACGGTGCGTCCGGTGGACGAGGTGGCCCGCTATCTCTCGCCCCGCCGCAAGGTGGAGATCGTCCAACCGCCGTCGGGCAAGGAATTCGACCTCTCCGTGGTCGTCCCGGTCGAGGACCTGGGCGAGCTCGGCGGCTCCCCGGTCGCCGACGGCAGCGAGGGCGCGGAGAAGCCCTCCATCTGGCCGCATGTCGAGGAGCGGATCGCCGACCTCGTCCAGTCCCACCGCTCCACGATCGTGTTCGCCAACTCCCGCCGCCTGGCGGAGCGCCTGTGCAACCGGCTGAACGAGATCGCGTACGAGCGGGCGACGGGCGAGCCCCTGACGGAGGCGTACGCCCCGGCCCAGCTGATGGGAGGCTCCGGCGCGGCCCAGGGGGCGCCGCCCGTCATCGCGCGGGCCCACCACGGCTCCGTCTCCAAGGAGCAGCGGGCCCTGGTCGAGGAGGACCTGAAGGCAGGGCGCCTGCCCGCCGTGGTCGCCACCTCCAGCCTCGAGCTCGGTATCGACATGGGCGCGGTCGACCTCGTCATCCAGGTCGAATCCCCGCCGTCCGTCGCCTCCGGCCTCCAGCGCGTGGGCCGCGCGGGCCACCAGGTCGGCGCGGTGTCCACCGGCGTCGTCTTCCCCAAGTACCGCGGCGACCTGGTCCAGGCGGCGGTGGTCACCGAGCGGATGCGCACCGGCTCCATCGAGTCCCTGCGGGTGCCCGCCAACCCCTTGGACGTGCTGGCGCAGCAGCTCGTCGCCATGACCGCACTCGACACCTGGCAGGTCGACGACCTGCTCGCCACGGTCCGCAGGGCGGCGCCCTTCGCCTCGCTGCCCGAGTCCGCGTTCACCGCCGTGCTCGACATGCTCGCGGGCCGCTATCCGTCCGACGCCTTCGCGGAGCTCAGGCCCCGCGTGGTGTGGGACCGCGTCGCGGGTACGATCACGGGCCGTCCCGGCGCTCAGCGCCTCGCCGTCACCTCCGGCGGGACCATCCCCGACCGCGGGCTGTTCGGGGTCTTCCTCGCGGGATCCGACCCCAAGAAGGGCGGCGGCCGGGTCGGTGAGCTCGACGAGGAGATGGTCTACGAGTCCCGCGTCGGGGACGTCTTCACACTCGGCACGAGTTCCTGGCGCATCGAGGACATCACCCGCGACCGCGTCCTGGTCTCCCCCGCCCCCGGCGTCCCGGGCCGGCTCCCCTTCTGGAAGGGCGACCAGCTCGGCCGCCCGCTCGAGCTCGGCCGGGCGGTCGGCGCGTTCCTCCGCGAGGTGGGCTCACTCCCCAAGGACGACGCCCGCCTACGGCTGCTGGCCGCAGGACTGGACGCCTGGGCCGCCGACAACGTGCTGTCGTACCTCACCGAACAGCGCGAGGCGTGCGGGCACGTCCCGGACGACCGCACGGTCGTCGTCGAGCGGTTCCGTGACGAGCTGGGCGACTGGCGGGTGGTCGTGCACTCCCCCTTCGGCGCCCAGGTGCACGCCCCCTGGGCGCTCGCGCTGGGCGCCCGGCTCTCCGAGCGCTACGGCATGGACGCCCAGGTCATGCACGCCGACGACGGCATCGTGCTGCGCCTGCCCGACGCCGACGTGATGAGCCTGGACCTGCTCGACCAGGAGCCCATGAATCTGGGCACGGAGTACGACGCGGAGCAGGCGCCCGTCGGCGCGGCGGACGTCGCCTTCGACAAGGGCGAGGTCGACCAGATCGTCACCGACCAGGTGGGCGGCTCGGCACTGTTCGCGGCCCGGTTCCGCGAGTGCGCGGCCCGCGCGCTGCTGCTGCCGCGCCGCAGCCCGGGAAAGCGCACCCCGCTGTGGCAGCAGCGGCAGCGTGCCGCCCAACTGCTCCAGGTTGCGAGCGAGTTCGGATCGTTCCCGATCGTCCTGGAGGCGGTCCGCGAATGCCTCCAGGACGTCTTCGACGTCCCCGGACTCACCGAGCTGATGGGCGACATCGAGTCACGCAAGGTGCGGCTCGTCGAGGTCACCACGCCCGAGCCCTCCCCCTTCGCCCGCTCCCTCCTGTTCGGATACGTCGCCCAGTTCCTGTACGAGGGCGACTCCCCGCTCGCCGAGCGGCGCGCCGCCGCCCTGTCGCTGGACTCCCGCCTGTTGGCCGAGCTCCTGGGCCAGGCCGAGCTGCGCGAGCTGCTCGACGCCGAGGTCCTGACCGAGCTGGAGCGGGAGCTCCAGTGGCTCACCGAGGACCGCCGAGTCAAGGACGCCGAAGGCGTCGCCGACCTGCTGCGCCTGCTGGGCCCGCTCACGGACGCCGACCTGGCCGAGCGCGGCGCCGAACCGCGGTGGGCCAAGGAGCTGGCCGGCGCCCGCCGCGCCATCAAGGTCCGTATCGCCGGCGCCGAGCACTGGGCGGCCATCGAGGACGCCGGCCGCCTGCGAGACGCTTTGGGCACGGCGCTGCCCGTCGGCGTCCCCGAGGCCTTCACGGAGCCGGTCAAGGACCCGCTCGGCGACCTCCTCGCGCGCTACGCACGCACCCACGGCCCGTTCACCTCCACCACCGCCGCCGCCCGCTTCGGTCTCGGCACGGCCGTCACGGACGGAGCGCTGCAACGCCTCGCGGCGAACGGCCGCGTCGTCCAGGGGGAGTTCCATCCGGCGGGCATCGGCCAGGAGTGGTGCGACGCGGCCGTGCTGCGCAGACTGCGGCGCCGTTCGCTCGCGGCCCTGCGCCACGAGTTGGAGCCGGTGCCGCCCGCCGCGCTCGCGCAGTTCCTGCCGCAGTGGCAGCACGTCGACAGCGGGCACGGGCTGCGCGGCATCGACGGACTGGTGCGCGCCGTCGAGCAGTTGCAGGGTGCCTCGGTGCCCGCCTCCGCCCTGGAGAAGCTGGTCCTGCCCTCCCGCGTCTCCGGTTACGCCCCCGCGCAGCTCGACGAACTCACGGCCGCCGGAGAGGTGGTCTGGGCCGGGGCCGGGTCGCTGCCCGGCAAGGACGGCTGGGTCTCGCTCTATCTCGCGGACGCGGCCCCGCTGCTCCTCCCGGACCCGCATCCCCTGGAGCTGACCGCCCTGCACCAGTCGGTGCTGGACGCCCTCTCGGGGGGTTATGGCCTGTTCTTCCGCCAGATCGCCGACCAGGTCCGCGCCACCACCCACCCCGACGCCACCGATCCCCAACTCGCCGACACGATCTGGGACCTGGCCTGGTCCGGTCGGCTCACGAACGACACGCTCGCACCGATGCGCGCGCTCCTGGGCTCGGGTCGCACCGCCGGGTCCACGGCGCACCGCGCCAAGCGCACGGTCCCGCGCGGCCGCTACGGTTCCCTGACCGGCGCCGCACGCCCCCAGTCCCGTACGGGCCCGCCGACGGTGGCCGGCCGCTGGTCGCTGCTGCCCGCCCGTGAGCCCGACGCCACCGTGCGCGCCCACGCCCTGGCCCGCACACTGCTCGACCGACACGGCGTGGTGACCCGGGGCGCCGTCGCCGCGGAAGGCGTCGAGGGCGGCTTCTCCGCCGTGTACCGCATCCTGTCCGCGTTCGAGGACAGCGGCCAGGCCCGCCGGGGTTACGTGGTGGAAGGACTGGGTGCCGCCCAGTTCGCGATGGACGGAGCGGTGGACCGCCTGCGCGCGGCGGCGAACGCACGGGACCGGGGCGAATCCCTGATCGCCCAGGACCCCCAGGACACCTTCCCGGGGCCGACCGGTTTCCCGGACACCCCCGGTTTCCCGGACACCCCCGGCCGCCCCCGCACCAACGGCTTCCCCGACGGCCACGACCCCGCGCACACCCACGCCTTCCCCGACGACCTCGACGCGACGAGCCCCCTGGGTTTCCCCGAGGCCGAGGACTCCGCCTTCGCCGACGGCCACAGCTTCGCGAGCGACCCCGCGCTCTCCCCCAACCGGTTCCGCGCCCGTTCCTCGTCCCGGGCCACCCCCCAGGCTGTGGTCCTGGCCGCCGCCGACCCCGCGAACGCGTACGGCGCGGCCCTTTCCTGGCCCGAGCCGCCCACCGGCGCCGGGCACAAGCCGGGCCGTAAGGCGGGCTCCCTGGTGGTGCTCGTCGACGGCGAGCTGACGCTGTACATGGAGCGCGGCGGCAAGACCCTGCTCGCCTGGCCCTCGGACCCGAACGGCTCGGTCATGGAGGACGCCCGTCTGCGTGCCGCCGCCGAAGCCCTCGCCGCGGCAGCCCGCGCGGGCTCCCTCGGCACGGTCACGGTGGAGCGCGTCAACGGCGCCTCCGCCCTGACATCCCCGTTCGGCACCCTCCTGGAAGGCGCCGGCTTCATCGCGACCCCCCGTGGCCTGCGCCTGCGCGCCTGAGCACCCCACCCACACGCACCCCACGTACCCGCGTCCCACCCCACCCCGCCGCACCCCGTCCCGTCCCGTGCCACCCTGGAACCCATGCCCGAAGGAGACACCGTCTGGCAAGCCGCGAGGCGGCTGCACACCGCCCTCGCGGGCAAGGTGCTGACCCGCTCCGACCTGCGGGTGCCCAAGTACGCCACCGCCGACCTCACCGGCCGCACCGTCCTGGACGTCACCCCGCGCGGCAAGCACCTCCTCACCCGGATCGAGGGCGGCCTGACCCTGCACTCGCATCTGCGCATGGACGGCTCCTGGAAGGTGTACGCGAACGGCCGGCGCTGGAGCGGCGGCCCCGCCCACCAGATCCGTGCGATCCTCGGCACCGCGGACCGCACGGCCGTCGGCTACCGGCTCCCCGTCCTGGAGTTGCTCCGCACCGCGGACGAGGACCGGGCCGTCGGCCACCTCGGCCCGGACCTCCTCGGCCCGGACTGGAACCCCGACAGCGCCTTGGAGAACCTCCTCCAAGACCCAGTCCGCCCCCTCGGCGAGGCCCTCCTCGACCAGCGCAACCTCGCCGGGATCGGCAATATCTACAAGAGCGAGCTGTGCTTCCTCCTCCGGGTCACCCCCTGGCTGCCCATGGGTGAGCTTCCCGCCGACCGCGCCGCCCAGCTCCCGGCCCTGGCCAAGAGGCTCCTGGAGATCAACCTCGACCGCCCGACCCGCATCACCACCGGCCGCCGCGACCAGAACCTCTTCGTGTACGGCCGCGCACCCCGCCCCTGCCTGCGCTGTGGCACCTCGATCCGCCGGGCCGACCAGGGCGACGGCTCCCGAGAGCGCCCCACGTACTGGTGCCCGGCCTGCCAGACGGGCCCGACTCCGACCCCGGGCCGCATCCCGTCCCCCGGGCGCCGGTCCCTCCCGTACAACTCCCCACCGTACGACTAATTGACGATCCGTCAGAAACCCTCGTACCGTCCCTTCATGCCCGTCAAGGCGTACGACCTCACCGGACGCACCGCATTCGTCACCGGCGCCGCCAGCGGGATCGGCCGCGCGTCAGCCGTCCTGCTGGCGGAGGCGGGGGCCGCCGTCCACTGCGCGGACCGGGACCCGCAGGGCCTGCACGAGACGGCGACCCTCATCAAGGCCCGGGGCGGCACGGCCCACACACATCCGCTCGACGTCAGCGACCGTGCGCAGCTCCGACAGGCCGTCGCGTCCTGCGAACGGCTCGACGTCATGGCGGCGGTCGCCGGGATCATGCACAGCAGCCCGGTCCTGGAGACCCGGGACGAGGACCTCGACCGCGTGCTGGGCGTCAACTTCAAGGGCGTGCTGTACGCCTGCCAGGAGGCCGCCCGCCTCATGATCGCGAAGAGCGTACGGGGGAGCATCATCACGATGGCGTCGGGCGCCATCGACACCGGCGGTCCCGGCCTGTTCTGCTACGGCGCGTCGAAGGCGGCCGTCGTGCAGTTGACGAAGACCCTGGCGACCGAGGTCGGCCCGCACGGCATCCGTGTCAACGCGGTCGCGCCCGGCTGGACGCGTACGCCGATGACCGACCGTCACGGGGACGCCCAGGCGCGCACCGAAGCGGTCATGGCCCGGCTGTCGCCGCTCGGCCGGGTCGGCGAACCCGAGGACATCGCCCACGCCGTGCTGCATCTGGCCTCCGACGCCTCGGCGTTCACGACGGGTCAGATCCTGCGCCCGAACGGCGGCGTAGCGATGCCTTGGTAGCCCTCGGCAACCCCCAGCAGCACCCCCACGTCGCCGCCCCCGGCATGCACCCCGCGGCATCCGCCCCCTCTGAGCCCAGCCTCCCTCCCCGCGCCGGGCCCCAGGCACCACGCGCCCCCAAGCGCGCCGTACCCGTCCCCCACCCCCTCCACCGAGCGCCCCGCCCCTACGAAGCCCCCGGCTCGCGCCCCCCACGCGTCCCACGCCGTAGCCATCCCTCCCGGCGCCATCCCCCCCGGCGCCGACGCGCCCCGGCGCCGGCGCGCACGACCTCCGCCTTCGGCACACAGTGCACCGGCAGCAGGCTCAACCCCCATCCCCCGGCCGCGACCGCCCCCTCCAGCGCCCCGGCATCGGGCGCCAGCGCGAGCCGGAGGACGCCCCACCACCACAGCGCTCCGAGCCCCAGCGCAGCCCCCCAGCGCGCTATCCGCCCTGCCATGGTGTCCACCTCCAGCCCGAAGCTAGACCCGCGCTCTCACCCACCGGCAGGGCGCACCAACGGCACAGAGGCGCACCCCCGGCACATCCGAAGCCGGCCACGGCGCCCCGGGGCCGCCTCGGGGCGCCCGGCGGTCACCACCGAGAGCCGCCCACCTCCGGGCGTCACCCGTTCTCCGCCTGGAACATCCAGTGATGCTTCTCGAGGTCGGCGGTGATCTGGATGAAGATGTCCTGGCTCACCGGATCGGCTTCACCCGTCGCGTCCACCCGCACCCGCATCCGGCTGATCACCGCGCTCAGCGCGTCCACGAGCTCCCCCACTGCGTCGGTGTCCTTGATCCAGCCCTCGGGCGTGACACCGATACCGCTGGTGGTGGCCACGGTCGCGGCCCGTCCGTCGGGCGGGACTCCGATCGTCGAGGCGCGCTCCGCCACCGTGTCGGAGTGCAGGCGTGCGGTGTCCACGACCTCGTCGAGCTGGAGGTGGATGGAGCGGAAGCGCGGTCCGACCACGTTCCAGTGGACCTGCTTCGCCACCAAGGAGAGATCCACCAGGTCGACCAGCGCTCCCTGGAGGGCGCCGGACACGGTCTTGAGATCCGCGTCTGACAACGGGCTCTTCACGACGTACATCGGGATTCTCCGATCCACTCGACCTCATCAACGACGGTCTCATCCATCACGACCTCATCAACCATGGCATATACGCACAATTCAGGTCATCTGGAAGAAGCGGCCCCGGAGACAACGAAAGCCCCGGCCGAACCCGCTCCAGGTTTCCCCTGGAGCAGCCCCGGCCGGGGCTTTCGCAAGCATGCTCAGCTCATGAGCGCGAACTCGTGAGCGTCAGGCGGCGACGACGTCGACCGCCTCGGCTGGCGCCTTGATGGTGACCCGTTCCGGTGGTACGCCGGTGACCGATACGGAATTCAGCATCGGACGGCGCACCGGTGTGGGCACCGGCTCGGTGGCCGCTGCAGACTGGGCCAGCTCGGCGAGAGCGAGCTCGTCGCTCACTTCCCGCATGAGCTCGGACATCCGTACGTCCAGCGCGTCGCAGATGGCGGAGAGCAGCTCGGAGGATGCCTCCTTCTGCCCCCGCTCCACCTCGGAGAGATAGCCGAGTGAAACTCGGGCGGACGAGGAGACTTCGCGCAGAGTACGGCCCTGGCGCTGGCGCTGCCGACGCAGCACGTCACCAAGCAGGCGACGGAGCAGAATCATCGGTGGCTCCCTCCTCGGACCGCGTAGCCGCATCCTTCACGCCCCACCGTACCGCCTTGCGCCGCGGCCGTGCGGGGAGCGATGTCGTGTTCACTCAGGGCTGCAAACATCAAAACCCCCCGTTCTGTTCCGTATCCTGTGCCCGCTCATTCCCGGTCTGTTCGCCCGCCAGCTCCTTCAGGAGCAGTGCGAGTACGCTCCGTACACTCTCCATACGGATTTCCGCCCGGTCGCCGTTCAACCACAGCGGTAGCACTTTCCCGCCGCCGGCAGCATGAAAAGAGGCTCGGGACGGCCCGTCGACGGCCACGAAAACCGTCCCGACCGGCTGCCCGTCCTGGGCTTCGGGTCCCGCGACACCGGTGGTCGCTATCCCCCAGTCGGCGCCGAGCGCCTTGCGCACACCGGCCGCCATCTGGGCCGCGACCTGCGGATCCACCGCACCGCGCTCGGCCAACAGAGTGGCGTCGACACCCAGCAGTTCGTGCTTGAGTTCGGTGGCGTACGCCGTCACGGAGCCCCGGAAGGCCTGAGAGGCCCCGGGCGTCGCGGTGATCTCCGCCGCCACCAGACCACCGGTGAGCGACTCGGCGACGGCGAGCGTCTCGCCCCTCACCGTGAGTAGTCGCAGCACTTCGGCGGCCGTAGAACTCACCGCTCCGCCTCCTCGGCCGCCGCCTGCCGCTCGGCGATTCCGCTCCTGCGCAGCACAACGGCCTGTCTTACGTAGTCGAGCCCGGTGACGACCGTCAGGACGACCGCCAAGGCCATCACCCAGAACCTCAGGGTGGCCAGGGGGCCCGTCAGCGCCAGGACGTACATCCCGACCGCGATGCCCTGCGCGAGGGTCTTCAGCTTGCCGCCACGGCTGGCCGGGATGACTCCGTAGCGGATCACCAGGAAGCGCATCAGGGTGATCCCGAGCTCACGCCCGAGGATCACTCCCGTCACCCACCACGGCAGATCACCGAGGTAGGACAGGCAGACCAGTGCCGCGCCCATGATCGCCTTGTCGGCGATCGGGTCGGCGATCTTCCCGAAGTCGGTGACCAGGTCGTACGTGCGCGCCAGGTGCCCGTCGAAGACGTCGGTGATCATGGCGACGGCGAAGGCCGCCCAGGCCCAGGCACGCCACGCCGGGTCGTACCCGCCGTCGGCCAGCATCAGCACCACGAAGCCCGGCACCAGGACGAGCCGGATCATGGTCAGGATGTTCGCGATGTTCCAGAGGCTGGCCTGATTGACGGCCACAGCGCCCAGCTTCCCGCCCCGGGCCGGCTTGGAGCCCCCGGGAACGCCGGGAGCGCCCGCCGCGCCATTCGCGCCGGGGGAGCCGCCCGCCGCGGACGCCGGGGCTCCGGTCATCTGGCCGCCTCCTCAGTACACGGGAGCGAGCCCAGGAGCGGCTCGGCCACCAGGTCGACACCTTCCGTACCGACCACCTTGGCCTCGACGATACGGCCGACCGTCAGACCTTCGCCGCTCGTGAACTGCACCTGGCCGTCGGTCTCGGGCGCCTGGTGCGCGGCACGGCCGAACGCGCCCCACTCCTCCCCGTCGACGGAGCCGACCGACTCGACGAGCACGTGCACGGTCTCACCGACGCGCTCCTCGGCGCGCTGCGCGACCAGCTCCTCGGCGAGCCGGGACACGCGCGCGAGGCGCTCGTCGACCACGTCCTGGTCGAGCTTGTTCTCGTACGTCGCCGCCTCGGTGCCGTCCTCGTCGGAGTACCCGAAGACGCCGATGGCGTCGAGGCGCGCACCCGTGAGGAAGCGCTCCAGCTCCGCGAGGTCGGCCTCGGTCTCGCCGGGGAAGCCCACGATGAAGTTGGACCGCACACCGGCCTGCGGGGCCTTGGAGCGGATGGTGTCGAGCAGCTCCAGGAAGCGGTCCGTGTCGCCGAAGCGCCGCATCGCGCGCAGCACGTCCGGCGCGGAGTGCTGGAAGGACAGGTCGAAGTAGGGCGCGATGTTCGGCGTGGAGGTCAGCACGTCGATGAGCCCGGGGCGCATCTCGGCGGGCTGGAGGTAGCTCACGCGCACGCGCTCGATGCCGTCGATCTCGGCGAGCTCGGGGAGCATCGTCTCCAGGAGGCGGATGTCGCCCAGGTCCTTGCCGTACGAGGTGTTGTTCTCGGAGACCAGCATGATCTCCTTGACGCCCTGCTCGGCCAGCCAGCGGGTCTCGTTCAGCACGTCGCTCGGCCGGCGCGAGATGAAGGAACCGCGGAAGGACGGGATGGCGCAGAAGGAGCAGCGCCGGTCGCAGCCGGAGGCGAGCTTCACCGAGGCGACCGGAGCGCCGTCCAGGCGGCGGCGCAGGGGCGCGCGCGGGCCGGAGACCGGGGCGACGCCCTCCGGGAGGTCCGAGGGGGCGCCATGGCCGGGAAGGGCCACCTCCTCGCCCGCGCTCTGCCGCTCGGTGGGGCTGATCGGCAGCAGCTTGCGCCGGTCGCGGGGGGTGTGGGACGCGTGGATGCCGCCGTTCAGGATGGTCTGGAGGCGGTCGGAGATGTCCGCGTAGTCGTCGAAGCCGAGTACGCCGTCGGCCTCGGGGAGGGCCTCGGCGAGCTCCTTGCCGTACCGCTCGGCCATGCAGCCCACCGCCACGACGGCCTGGGTTCTGCCATGCCCCTTGAGGTCATTGGCTTCCAGGAGGGCGTCGACGGAGTCCTTCTTGGCGGCTTCGACGAAGCCACAGGTGTTGACGACGGCGACGTCCGCTTCTTCGGCGTCCTCCACGAGTTGCCAGCCGTCCGCCTCCAAGCGGCCTGCGAGCTCCTCCGAGTCCACCTCGTTACGGGCGCAGCCAAGGGTGACGAGTGCGACGGTACGGCGTTCAGGCATGGGCTCAAGACTACTTTGTCTCACTGACAGCCCACGTCGACGGGGTTGGCCGATCTTGGCCAACCCCGTACCCGCCTGAGCGGTGAGCCCTTTGTGCGCCCGCTTCGTGAGCCCGTTGTGCGCCCCTCACGGCCGTCCGAAGTCATCCGACGACGGGGTCGCCCTTCGTGTACGTCAGTCGCTCGACCTGGCCGGGCTGGAACTGGTCGTCGATCTTCTTGCCGTTCACGTACAGCTTGATGGCGCCCGCGTCGCCGAGGACCAGGTCGATCTTCGTCTTGTCCTGGAAGGTCTTGGACTCGCCCTGCTTGAGCAGACCGTCGAAGAGGAGCCGGCCGTTGTGGTCCTTGGCGGAGATCCAGCTGCGCCCGTCCGGGGCGCTCACCTGGACGGTCACCTTGTCCTGCGGGGCCGCCGCGATGGCGCTGTCGGAGGGCTCGGGCTTCGGGTCGGCGGGCTTGCTGATCTTGGGGCTGGCCGAGGTGCTGGACGCACTGGCGGTCGGTGTGGAGCCCTCGGCGACCGACGACTTCGCGTCGCTCCCACCGCTGCCCTTGACCACGGTGAAGCCGACGAAGCCGATCACGGCGACGATCGCCGCGACCATGGCGGCGGTCCAGTTCGGCCCGCGGCGCTCGGGGCGGATTCGTTCCGCCTCGAACAGCGGGGCGGCGGGGGTCGGCGCGGGTCGCCCGCCGTGTTCGGCGTCGTAGCGGGCGAGCAGCGGGTCCGGATCGAGGCGCACGGCCCGGGCCAGCGTCCGGATGTGACCGCGCGCGTACACGTCACCGCCGCAGGGGGCGAAGTCGTCCTGCTCGATCGAGTGCACGATGGCGATACGGACCCGGGTGGCGTTGCTGACGTCGTCAACGGTCAGTCCTGCCTCGATGCGGGCCTGCCGCAGGGCACGACCGACCGAGAGGCCTTCTTCGCGGTGCTCTTCGAACGGGCGCTCGTCTTCTGGGGAGTTGCCGTCAGGGAAGTTGCCGATGGACACGGGGGCGCCTTTCGAGCGTGTAGCCACCTGTGCTGGAGGTTCAGTTTAGGGGGGGTACGAAAGGGTGGGGCAACCGGGCGGTGGGACTTTGTACGCCATCAGAATGGCCGGTCATCCTGATGCTGGGACAGGGACCTGTCCTCTCGCTCAACTTGACGTACGACGAAGGGAAACGGTTGCCCGTCTTTCCCTTACGGGTAAGTCACGTTCGAATATCCCCGTGTCACGGAGCGAACCGTCCGCGCCATGACCGAGCCGTCGAGATCTCACCCGTACGGTGACCGACCTGTCCCGTTTTCCTCCGCCAAAAGCTCTACGCTTCAGCTTCCCCACGAATCACGGCGAGCACTCCATCCAGCTCGTCGGCCTTCACGAGAACGTCACGCGCCTTGGAACCCTCGCTGGGCCCGACGATGCCGCGGGACTCCATGAGGTCCATCAGCCGCCCGGCCTTGGCGAAGCCGACCCGCAGCTTGCGCTGGAGCATCGAGGTGGACCCGAACTGCGAGGTGACGACCAGTTCGGCGGCGGCGCACAGCAGGTCGAGGTCGTCGCCGATGTCCTCGTCGATCTCCTTCTTCTGCTTGGTGCCCACGGTGACGTCGTCCCGGAAGACCGGCGCCATCTGGTCCTTGCAGTGCTGCACGATGGCCGCGACCTCGTCCTCGGTGACGAAGGCGCCCTGCATACGGGTGGGCTTGTTGGCCCCCATCGGCAGGAAGAGCCCGTCGCCCTTGCCGATCAGCTTCTCGGCACCCGGCTGGTCGAGGATGACGCGCGAGTCCGCCAGCGACGACGTGGCGAAAGCGAGCCGGGACGGCACGTTCGCCTTGATCAGACCGGTGACGACGTCCACGGACGGCCGCTGGGTGGCGAGCACCAGGTGGATGCCGGCCGCACGCGCGAGCTGCGTGATGCGCACGATCGCGTCCTCGACATCGCGCGGGGCGACCATCATCAGGTCGGCGAGCTCGTCGACGATCACCAGCAGATACGGGTACGGCGTCAGCTCGCGCTCACTGCCCTCGGGCAGCTTCACCTTGCCGTTCCTGATGGCCTCGTTGAAGTCGTCGATGTGCCGGTAGCCGAACGCCGCGAGGTCGTCGTAGCGCAGATCCATCTCCCGTACGACCCACTGCAGCGCCTCGGCGGCCCGCTTCGGGTTGGTGATGATCGGCGTGATCAGGTGCGGGATGCCCTCGTACGCGGTCAGCTCGACCCGCTTGGGGTCGACGAGGACCATCCGGACGTCCTCGGGGGTCGCCCGGACCATGACGGACGTGATCAGGCAGTTGATGCACGAGGATTTACCGGAACCGGTGGCTCCGGCGACGAGCATGTGCGGCATCTTCGCCAGGTTGGCCATCACATAGCCGCCCTCGACGTCCTTGCCGAGCGCGACCAGCATCGGGTGGTCGTCCTCGGCCGCGTCCGCGAGGCGCAGCACGTCGCCGAGGTTGACCATCTCGCGGTCGGTGTTGGGGATTTCGATGCCGACCGCCGACTTGCCGGGGATCGGACTGATGATCCGCACGTCGGGGCTGGCCACGGCGTACGCGATGTTCTTGGTGAGCGCCGTGATCCGCTCGACCTTCACGGCGGGGCCGAGCTCGACCTCGTAGCGCGTGACCGTCGGACCACGCGTGAAGCCGGTGACTGCGGCGTCGACCTTGAACTCCATGAAGACGTTCTGGAGCGAGGCGACCACGGCGTCATTGGCGGCGCTGCGCGTCTTGCCGGGCCCGCCGCGCTCCAGAAGGTCGAGCGACGGCAAGGAGTAGGTGATGTCGCCGGACAGCTGGAGCTGCTCGGCACGCGGGGGCAGGTCACGGGGCGCGTCGGGCGCGGACTTGGTGAGGTCGGGCACGACGGACTCGACGGCCAGGGCCTCCTGCTTGGGCCGCTTGGCGCCCGGGACGACCTTGGCGCGCGCGGCCGGCACCGGAGTCGTCTCCTCGTAGCCGTCACGCTCCGCCGTGACGCCCTGCGTCAGATCGGCGACCAGCGGGGAGGGCGGCATCCCGTGCAGCACGGCGCCGTCGAGCGCGGCCGCGGCAGCCGCGGCGACGTCCACCGCGTCCATGGGCCGGTTCAGGTCGGGCTGCTGCACACCGGGCCGCCGAGGACGGCCGCGGCGCTTGGTGAGCGCCTCCTCCTCGGCGCTCTCCGCGTCGTATCCCTCAGGAGCGCGTGAACGCCGCCGGGAGCGGGCGGGAAGCGCCTCACGCCACTGCTCGTCGTAGCGCTCGTCGTCCTCGCCGAAGGCGTCCTCGTCGGGGTCGGCCTGGACGACGCCCAGCTTCTGCCCGAGCAGCCGCAGCCGCTGCGGGATCGCGTTGACGGGGGTCGCCGTGACGACCAGCAGGCCGAAGATCGTGAGCAGCACGAGCAGCGGCACCGCGAGGACGTCGCCCATCATGTACGTCAGCGGCGTCGACGCCCCCCAGCCGATGAGCCCGCCGGCGTCCCTTATCGCCTGCATGCCGTCGCTGCGCGCGGGCGCCCCGCAGGCGATGTGGACCTGGCCGAGCACGCCGATGACGAGCGCGGACAGGCCGATCACGATGCGCCCGTTGGCCTCCGGCTTCTCGGGATGCAGGATGAAGCGGGCGGCGATGACCGCGAGCAGTATCGGCACCAGCAGGTCGAGGCGGCCGAAGGCACCCGTCACCAGCATCTCGACGAGGTCGCCGACCGGCCCGTGCAGGTTGGACCACGTGCCCGCCGCGACGATCAGCGCGATCGCGATCAGCAGCAGCGCGAGTCCGTCCTTGCGGTGCGCCGGGTCGAGCCCTTTCGCACCCCGTCCTATGCCGCGGAACATCGCGCCGACGGCGTGCGCGAGACCCAGCCACACGGCGCGTACGAGCTTGTACACGCCCCCGGTGGGGTTGGGCGCCGGCGCGGGTGGGGCCTTCTTCGCCGCGACCTTCTTGGCGGGCGCCTTCTTGGCGGCTGCCTTTTTCGCGGGGGCCTTCTTCGCCGGAGCCTTCGTCGGAGCGGCCGCCTTCTTCGCGGGCGGCTTCTTGGCTGCGGACTGACGTGAGGCCATGAGTGTGAGGTTACCGGTGGAGACGACAGCGGACACGTGTGCCTACTGCTTCACCCGTTCGTGTCGCCTGTACCAGGGACCAGAACTGACGCGCGCTCACCGCGAACGACGGACTCCTCGAGGATCAGTTCTGCGACGGCACCGACGGTGCGCCGCTTCCCGTGCCCGGCTCCAACGCGTCCAGCGCCCGGCGCAGTCCCGTGAGTTTGCGTTCGAGATGGGCCGCGGTCGCCACCGCCGCCGCGTCCGCCGAGTCGTCGTCGAGCTGTTTGGACAGCGCCTCGGCCTGCTCCTCAACGGCCGCGAGCCGCGCGGAGAGTTCGGCGAGGAGACCGGCCGGCTCCTTGGCCGAGCCCAGCGCCGTCTTGCCGCCACCCTCCAGCTGGAGCCGCAGCAGCGCCGCCTGCTCGCGCAGTTGGCAGTTCTTCATGTAGAGCTCGACGAAGACCGAGACCTTCGCGCGCAGCACCCATGGATCGAACGGCTTGGAGATGTAGTCCACCGCACCCGCCGCGTACCCCCGGAAAGTGTGGTGCGGGCCGTGGTTGATCGCCGTGAGAAAGATGATCGGGATGTCCCGAGTCCGCTCCCGCCGCTTGATGTGCGCCGCGGTTTCGAAACCGTCCATTCCAGGCATCTGGACGTCCAGCAGAATGACCGCGAAGTCGTCGGTCAGTAGCGCTTTGAGCGCTTCCTCTCCGGACGATGCCCGTACCAGTGTCTGATCGAGCGCGGAGAGGATCGCCTCCAGCGCCAGCAGATTCTCCGGCCGGTCATCGACCAGAAGGATCTTGGCCTTCTGCACCATGGCCCGCCCTCCTCGCCCCGGCAGTGCACCGGGCGCCGCCCCAGGGGACGACTCCCTTGCGTCGCCCGTCCTTGTGCCGGTCATGGTAGCCGCACCCCGCCTGTCGCCACACCCTGTCACCGCGATGTCACTGTGCACGTAGCAGAAACGTAGCGGGAGACCAGAAGGTTCCCCGAATCCCGCGCTTCTACACGGCTTCGGCCACCGTCAGTTATACGACGTCGGGCGCCCCGCGCCGCCGACTCGGCGCGCACAGCCGGGCTTCCCGGTCGCCGACACCACCCGGCGACACCCATCCCGCTCACTCCTCGCGCATCCACTGCTCCATCACGGAGAGCAGATGGTCGGGATCGACCGGCTTGGTGACGTAGTCGGACGCGCCGGACTCGATGGCCTTCTCCCGGTCGCCCTTCATCGCCTTCGCCGTGAGCGCGATGATCGGCAGCCCGGCGAACTGCGGCATCCGGCGAATCGCCGTCGTCGTGGCGTAGCCGTCCATCTCGGGCATCATGATGTCCATCAGGACGACCGTCACGTCGTCGTGCTGCTCCAGCACCTCGATGCCCTCACGGCCGTTCTCGGCGTACAGCACCGACAGGCCGTGCTGCTCCAGGACGCTGGTGAGCGCGAACACATTGCGGATGTCGTCGTCGACGATCAGCACCTTCTCGCCCTCGAACCGGATGCCTCGGCGCGGCTGCGCCGCCGCCTCCGGCTGGCCGCCGGCCGCCCACTGCTCCTGAGAGGCACCCGCGGCCCCGTTCGGCCCCGGCAGCCCCGGGCGCTGCTCGGTCGCGGGCAGCGCCCTGCGGCGCCGCCTGAAGAGCGCGGCGGGCCCGTTCTGCGTCTCCTGGTACGACTTCACCTCGGCCGGCGTCTCGATGCCGGCCCCGGACAGCTCCGCCTCCGAGGCGAGCAGCTCCCCGGCCTCCAGGGCGGGCACGAGCTGCCCGTAGCCCTGCGGGGGCAGTTCGCTCGGGTGCAGCGGCAAATACAGCGTGAACGTCGAACCGCGTCCCGGCTCACTCTGGGCGTGGATCTCACCGCCCAGCAGACGCGCGATCTCCCGCGAGATGGACAGCCCCAGACCCGTACCGCCGTACTTCCTGCTCGTCGTGCCGTCCGCCTGCTTGAAGGCCTCGAAAATCACCCGCATCTTGCTGGCGGCGATCCCGATGCCGGTGTCGGTCACCGAGAACGCGATCAGACCGGCGTCCGCGTCCCGCAGCGAACCCGCCTCCAGAAGCTGCTCCCGGATCGCCACCGGGACATCCGCGCCGGCGGGCCGGATCACCAATTCGACCGCTCCGGAGTCGGTGAACTTCACCGCGTTGGAGAGCAGGTTGCGCAGCACCTGGAGGAGGCGCTGCTCGTCGGTGTGCAGCGTAGCGGGCAGTTCCGGCGACACCCGGACGGAGAAGTCGAGGCCCTTCTCCGCGGTCAGCGGACGGAAAGTGGCCTCTACGTAGTCGACGAGTTGGACCAGCGCGATGCGGGTCGGCGACACGTCCATCTTGCCCGCCTCGACCTTCGACAGATCGAGGATGTCGTTGATCAGCTGGAGCAGGTCGGAACCCGCTCCGTGGATCGTTTCCGCGAACTCGACCTGCTTGGGAGTCAGGTTCGACTCGGCGTTGTCGGCGAGCAACTTCGCGAGGATCAGCAGGGAGTTGAGCGGCGTCCGCAGCTCGTGCGACATGTTCGCCAGGAACTCGCTCTTGTAGCGCATGGAGACCGCGAGCTGCTCGGCACGCTCCTCCAGGACCTGTCGCGCCTCCTCGATCTCGGTGTTCTTGACCTCGATGTCGCGGTTCTGCTGAGCGAGCTGTTCGGCTTTCTCCTCCAGCTGGGCGTTGGAGTCCTGGAGGGCCTTCTGCCGGTTCTCCAACTCCGCCGACCGCTCTTGGAGTTGCTCGGTCAGCTCCTGCGACTGCTTGAGCAGCACCTCCGTCTTGGTGTTGACGGAGATGGTGTTGACGCTCGTCGCGATCATCTCGGCGATCTGGTTCAGGAAGTCCTTCTGGATCTGCGTGAACGGCGTGAAGGACGCCAGCTCGATCACACCCAGCACGGTCCCCTCGAAGAGCACCGGAAGCACGATCACCTGCGCCGGGGGCGCCTCGCCGAGCCCGGACGAGATCTTGAGATAACCGCTCGGCGCGTTCTCCACCAGGATCGTGCGCTTCTCCTGCGCGGCCGTCCCGATCAGCGCCTCACCGGGCCGGAACGACGTCGGCATGGAGCCCATCGAGTAGCCGTACGAGCCGAGCATGCGCAGCTCGTACGCGTCCTCGTCATTGCCCGCCTCCTTGCCGTCGACCAACGGCATGGAGAGGAAGAACGCGCCGTGCTGGGCGGAGACCACCGGCGTCAGCTCACTCATGATCAGCGAGGCCACGTCGTCGAGGTCGCGGCGCCCCTGCATCAGCGCGGAGATACGGGCGAGGTTGCCCTTGAGCCAGTCCTGCTCCTTGTTGGCGATGGTGGTGTCGCGCAGGTTGGCGATCATCTTGTTGATGTAGTCCTGAAGTTCCTGGATCTCGCCCGAGGCGTCCACGTCGATCTTCAGGTTCAGGTCGCCGCGGGTCACCGCGGTCGCCACGCGCGCGATGGCACGCACCTGCCGGGTCAGGTTCCCGGCCATCTCGTTCACCGACTCGGTGAGGTCGCGCCAGGTGCCGTCGACGTCACGCACGCGTGCCTGGCCGCCCAGTTGCCCCTCGGTACCCACCTCGCGGGCGACTCGGGTGACCTCCTCGGCGAAGGACGACAGCTGGTCGACCATCGTGTTGATGGTGGTCTTCAGCTCCAGGATCTCGCCGCGCGCGTCGATGTCGATCTTCTTGGTGAGGTCGCCCTTCGCGATGGCCGTGGTGACCATCGCGATGTTGCGCACCTGACCGGTCAGGTTGGACGCCATCCCGTTCACGGACTCGGTGAGGTCCTTCCACGTACCGGCCACACCCGGGACGTGCGCCTGGCCGCCGAGGATGCCGTCCGTGCCCACCTCGCGGGCCACCTTGGTGACCTGGTCGGCGAACGAACTCAGCGTCTTCACCATGGTGTTGAAGGTGTCGGCGAGCTGCGCGACCTCGCCGCGCGCCTCGATCGTCACCGTACGGGTCAGATCGCCGTTGGCGACGGCCGCGGCGACCTGGGAGATGTTGCGCACCTGCATGGTCAGGTTGTTGGCCATCAGGTTGACGTTGTCGGTGAGGTCCTTCCAGATGCCCGTGACGCCCGACGCGTGCGCCTGGCCGCCCAGGATGCCCTCGGTACCCACCTCGCGGGCCACCCGGGTCACCTGCTCGGCGAAGGACGACAGCTGATCCACCATCGTGTTCACGGTGGTGACGAGTTCGAGGATCTCGCCCTTGGCGTCGACGGTGATCTTCTTCGACAGGTCGCCCATGGCGACCGCCGTCGTGACCTCGGCGATGTTACGGACCTGGATGGTCAGGTTGTTCGCCATGAAGTTCACGGACTGCGTGAGGTCCTTCCAGGTGCCGGAGACACCCTGCACCTCGGCCTGACCACCGAGCATGCCCTCCGTGCCCACCTCGCGGGCCACCCGCGTGACCTGCTCGGCGAAGTTCGAGAGCTGATCCACCATCGTGTTGAGGGTGTTCTTCAGCTCCAGGATCTCGCCACGCGCGTCCACGTCGATCTTCTGCGACAGGTCACCGCGCGCCACCGCGGTCGCGACCTGCGCGATGTTGCGCACCTGGGCGGTGAGGTTGCCGGCCATGCCGTTCACGGAGTCCGTCAGGTCGCGCCACACACCGGCGACGCCGGGCACCTGCGCCTGACCGCCGAGACGGCCCTCCGTACCCACCTCACGGGCCACCCGCGTCACCTGGTCCGCGAAGGCGGAGAGCTGGTCGACCATCGTGTTGATGGTGTTCTTCAGCTCCAGGATCTCGCCACGCGCGTCCACGTCGATCTTCTGCGACAGGTCACCCCGCGCCACCGCCGTGGTGACCTGGGCGATCTGCCGTACCTGCGAGGTCAGGTTCCCCGCCATGAAGTTGACGGAGTCGGTGAGTTCCTTCCACGTACCGGACACGCCGTCCACACGGGCCTGACCGCCGAGGCGGCCCTCCGTGCCCACGTCCCGGGCCATGCGCGTCACCTGGTCGGCGAACGAGGACAGCTGGTCCACCATCGTGTTCACGGTGTTCTTCAGCTGGAGCATCTCTCCGGAGACGTCGACCGTCACCTTCTGAGAGAGGTCACCGTTCGCGACCGCCGTCGTCACCTGCGCGATGTTGCGGACCTGACCCGTCAGGTTCCGGAACGCCGTGTTGACGGAGTCGGTGAGGTCCTTCCACGTACCGGCCACGCCCGGCACCTGCGCCTGGCCGCCCAGTTCACCCTCGACACCGACCTCGCGCGCCACGCGCGTGACCTCGACACCGAACGACGACAACTGGTCGACCATCGTGTTGACGGTGTTCTTCAGCTCCAGCATCTCGCCGGCCACGTCGACGGTGACCTTCTGCGACAGATCACCGTTGGCCACCGCCGTCGTCACCGCGGCGATGTCCCGCACCTGGGTCGTGAGATTCCGGAACACCGTGTTGACGGAGTCCGTCAGGTCCTTCCACGTCCCCGCCGCGCCCGGCACGTTCGCCTGACCGCCGAGCCGCCCCTCGCCGCCGACCTCGTTGGCCACACGCGTGACCTCGTCCGCGAACGTCCGCAGCGTCTCGGTCATCTGGTTGATCGTCTCGGCGAGCTGCGCGACCTCGCCGCGCGCGGAGACGGTCACCTTCTGCGACAGGTCACCGCTCGCGACCGCCGTCGTCACCTGCGCGATCCCGCGCACCTGCGCCGTGAGGTTGCCGGCCATCAGGTTCACCGAATCGGTGAGGTCCTTCCACACACCGGCCACACCGGGCACCTGCGCCTGGCCGCCGAGCTCGCCCTCGGTGCCCACCTCGCGGGCGACACGCGTCACCTCGGAGGAGAACGACGACAGCTGGTCCACCATCGTGTTGACGGTGTTCTTCAGCTCCAGCATCTCGCCGGCCACATGAACCGTGACCTTCCGGGACAAGTCGCCCTTCGCGACCGCCGTCGTCACGAGAGCGATGTCACGTACCTGAGCCGTCAGCCGGTACGCCATGGTGTTGACCGAATCCGTGAGGTCCTTCCACGAACCGGACATCCCACGCACCCGGGCCTGCCCGCCCAGCTTGCCCTCGGTGCCCACCTCACTGGCCACCCGCGTGACCTCGTCGGTGAACGTCGACAGCTGGTCGACCAGGTTGTTGACCGTCCGTCCGACCTTCAGGAACTCCCCGCGCAGCGGATGCCCGTTGCCGTCCGCCGCCTGCGCCCGCAGCTCCATACGCGGCGACAGATCACCCTCCGCCACCGCGGACAGCACCCGGCCGACCTCGGAGACCGGTCGCACGAGGTCGTCGACGAGCGCGTTCGACGCGTCGATCGCGGCACCCCAGGAACCCTCACAGGCGCCCGACTCCAGCCGTTCCGTGAGCTTTCCCTCACGCCCGACCACCCGCCGCACCCGCGACAGCTCACCCGTCAGATGCAGATTCCGGTCCGCCACCTCGTTGAAGACAGCCGCGATCTCCGACATCACGCCATCACCGGAGACCGTGAGGCGCTTGCGGAAATTGCCGTCCCGCATCGACACCAGGGCCGTCAGCAGCCTGTTCAGGGCAGCCGTATCCACCTCGGTGGTGCCATTGCGTGGTGTGCGCCGGTTGTTCAGGGACTGTCCGTCTTCTGCGCGCGTCTTACTGCCCCGCGTCGCTGCGCCAGACTCCACTGTGTCCCTCCCGCAAGGGTCGACCATTACTGCTCGGCGTACTCGGGTACTGCTTGCTCGGGTGCTACTGCTCGTGCTCAGGTACTACTTGCTCGGCGAACCGGCAGGCACTCGGCCTGTCCGACCTTCTCACTGGAGCTTGCCCAGTGTTTCACCCCGGCTGAACCAGGCCATAACAGTTCGGCAGCTTCGCACATCGTCCGCACACCGCCCGGAGACGGGCACAGTCTCCTCAGGACGGAAACACAGGCACCTGTCCGAACGGAAACTCTGCCCCTCTCCCGACGGAAACACTGGTGACCGGCATCCGCATGGACGGCGAAGGTAAGTAACCTTGCAAGCGGCTGTCCAGCCACACCGGTTTGTCCGGCCTGGGCGGTGGCACAAGAACGAGCGGGCAGGCATCGGAGGGGCACCGCACCATGACCACCGGACTGCATCCTGGGGGACAGCCCCAGGATCCTCGGCCGACGGGGAACCAGGCACTGCCCCGGCAGGAGCGGGACGGCCACGGAGCCCCGCACGCCGACAACCGGACAAGGAGTGCTGTGATCACCGCGCGCGCGGCCGCCAGTTTCGATCCCGTCGGGCGATCGGTCGCGACCGCCAGATCCTTCGTCCGTGACACCCTCCAAGGCTGGGGCTTCGCCGACATCGTCGACGACGCGGTCGTCCTGACCAGCGAACTCGTCACCAACGCTGTCGTGCATGCGGGCACCTCCGCGGATGTCCTGTGTCTGCGCAGCGACGGAGGCGTACGCATCGAGGTGGCGGACCGCTACCCGGAACGTGAGATTCCACTCCAGGCGACGGCTGTGAACATGGGCAGCCCCGACCGCGAGGGCGGGCGCGGACTCCAGTTGTGCGCCGCCCTGGCCGGCCGCTGGGGCGTCGACTACTCCCCCACGCACAAGCAGGTCTGGTTCCACCTCGACCTCCCCGATCGCCCGGTCGGCACCCGCACAGCGGGCCCCGCACTCCCCGCCGACCTCCTTCCGCTCGCCGACGGCCGCGTCCGCGTCGCGGTGATCCAGATCGACCGCGTCGGCGCCATCTCGGCCTGGAACGAGGACGCGGAGGACCTCTTCGGGTACTCCGCCGAACAGGTCATCGGCAAGCCCCTCACCGACCTCGCGGCCTGGCCCCACACGCCGGGCACCAGCACCGGCATCGTCGAGGCCCTCCAACTCTCACGCTGGGAGGGCAGTTACGGGCTCCGGGGCGCGAGCGGCCGCGTGACCGCGGTCTACGCCTCCCACCTCCGCGTCCGTGACACCGGCGGCGAACCCTCCACCGTCTGCCTCCTCGTACGCGACCACGAACGCGCCGTCCTGCAGACCCCGTTGCGGGCGTCGGCCACCGACACGACGACCAGCTCCGAGGGCCAGGCCACGGACCCCTTCGAGGTCTTCATCGGCTCCCCCGCCCCGGACGACCTGGACGGCCTCCTCCAGCGCACGGTGGAGCGCGCCCGCGACATGCTCGACGGCGACTCCGCCTTCCTGCTCCTTGCGACCGACGACGAGACGGAGTTGGAGGTACGAGCCTCGACGGGCCTGCCCTCCGCCCGCCAGCGCTTCGCCCGCGTCCCCGTCGAGGCGGGCCCCGGCCGCTACGGCTCGGCCCGTATGCCCGCCGTCCACGAGGACCTGACGGTCGTCCCCGGCGCCGTACCGCTGCTGGCCGGCACCGGCATGCGCTCGGTCGTCACGGTCCCGCTGAAGGTCGAGGGCCGCCTCACCGGCTCCCTCGGGGTCGCGGCCGAGGGACCCTCCCGCTATTCCAACGAGGAGGCCCTGCGCCTCCAGTTCGCCGCCGACCGCATCGCGCTCGCGGTGGAATCGGCCCGCCTGGGCGAGCTGGAACGCCTGCGCCGCGGCTCGCTCAGCTTCCTCGTCGAGGCCTCAGACCTCCTCGCCGGCACCCTGGACCGCGACCAGACCCTCGCCCTCATGGCGCAGATGACGGTCCCGACCCTCGCCACCTGGTGCGCGGTCTACACGATCGCCGACCAGGCCTCGGACCCGTACCTCTCGTACGTCCTGCACGAGGACGAGGAACGCATCGACGGCCTCAAGGCCCTGCTCTCCAAGATCGCCCCACCGGACCCGGTCCCCACCCCCGGCGCCCGCGTCTGGGCGGCCCCGGGCGAGGCGGCCCACCAGGCGGCCCTGCGCACCTCCATGCGCAGCCTGGGACTCGGCGAGCCCGCCTCGGTCACCTCCGGCATCGGTACGACCCTGGCGACGGCCGCGGCGGTGGGCGGCGAGACCGTCGTCCTGCCCCTGGTGGCCCGCAACCGCGTCATCGGCATGCTGACGCTCGGCAAGCCCTCCGACGAACACTTCCGCCAGGAAATCCTGGAACTGGCGGAGGACCTGTCCCGCAGGGCCGCCCTGGCCCTCGACAACGCCCGCCTGTACTCGGAGCGCACGGCCATCAGCCAGTCCCTCCAGCGCAGCCTCCTGCCGCCCGACCTCCCGCACATCGACGGCGTCGAGGTCGAGGTCATCTACCGCGCGGCCGGCGAGGGCAACGAGGTCGGCGGCGACTTCTACGACCTCTTCCCGATCCGTGACGGCGTCTACGGCTTCGCCATCGGCGACGTCTGCGGCACGGGCCCGGAGGCGGCGGCGGTCACGGGCCTCGCCCGGCACGCCCTGCGCCTCCTGGCCCGCGAGGGCTTCGGCGGCCCTGCGGTCCTGGAGCGCCTGAACTCCGCGATCCTGGACGAGGGCGCCCGCAGCCGCTTCCTGACCCTGCTGTACGGCGAGTTGTGGCCCCAGGAGGACGGCAGCGCCATGCTGAAGGTGGTCTGCGCGGGCCACCCGCTCCCGCTCCGCCTGCGCCAGGACGGCACCGTAGAGGCGGCCGCCGAACCGCAGCCCCTCCTCGGTGTCATGGAGGACCTGGAGCTGTACGAGCAGACCATCACCCTCGACCCGGGCGACGTACTGCTGTGCGTGACGGACGGCGTCACCGAACGCCGCGAGGGCACCCGCATGTTGGGCGACGACGGCCTCACGGACGTCCTCACCACGTGCACGGGCCTCACGGCGGGAGCGGTGGCCGCCCGCGTCATGCGCGCAGTCGAGCGCTTCGCCTCCGACGCCCCGTCCGACGACATGGCGATTCTGGCGATGCGGGTGCCGGGCCTCCAGCGGGACTGAGGCCGGGCCCGGCTCCGGGGAGCCGCCTCCGGGACATGAGAAAGGCCCCCGCCCGTCAGGGCGGAGGCCTTTTCTGCTGGAGCCCCCCAACGGAATCGAACCGTTGACCTTCTCCTTACCATGGAGACGCTCTGCCGACTGAGCTAGGGGGGCCAGTCACCTTTTCGAGGTTTCCCTCGCGGCAACGAAATAGATCATACCCCGAACAGGAGCGTGCTCCCAACCAGTCCCGCCGGATCAGAAGGCCGGCTGCAGCAATCCCCCGAGCGCATTGCACGCGGAGACGATCCGCTGCATCTCCCGCCTCGTCAACCACGCGTCCACGGGCAGCGCGAGGGTCTCGTCGGCGGCCCGCTCCGTCTCCGGAAGGTGCACGTCCCGACGGAACCCGGGCAGCCGGTGCACAGGCGTCTTCACCGGTACCCGGCACTCAACTCCCTTGGCCCGTACGGCCCGCGCGAAGGCGTCCCGGTCCGGCCGGCCATTGCCGGGCACGCGCACGACGTACTGCTGGTACGTGTGCCCGTCGCCGCCGTCCGGCGTACGCACTCCGCTCAGCCGCCCGTCGAGATAGGCGGCCCGCTCCCTGCGCTGCGCGATCTCGTCGTACGGCGCCTCGGACTCGCCCAGTTCCAGCACCAGGAGCCCATGTCGCTGTCCGACGTCCCGCAGCCGCATCATGTCGGCCGACCGACCGAAGCGGTGTACGACGACTATGGCGGTCGACCGCGGGGTCACGGCCGCCTCGACAGCGCCAGCGTCGAGGCAGTACGTCACCGGGTCTATGTCGGCGAAGACGGCCGACGCACCGACCTGGGTCGCGGCCTCCGCGACCTCGACGTTCCCGAACGCCGGCACGATGACCTCGTCGCCGACTCTGACGCCCGCGGCCCTGAGCATTGCAGCAGTACCCATGCCGCGGATGCTTGTCGCGCAAAGTGAACGCAAAGTGTCGGACAACAAAAAAGAGCTGGTCCCCGAACCGAAGTTCGGGGACCAGCTCTTTTAATATGAGTTCGGCGGCGTCCTACTCTCCCACAGGGTCCCCCCTGCAGTACCATCGGCGCTGTGAGGCTTAGCTTCCGGGTTCGGAATGTAACCGGGC